>NZ_FOLS01000007.1:2619-223562 GCF_900112375.1 Pseudomonas citronellolis
GTCCCTGTAGCCCGCGGGGCTCTCGCGACATCCATGTCGCATGACCTCCTGAGCGCCGGTTTCGCTCGGCCTTCTGAAGGGGCGTTTCGGTGCGCGCGGAGGTTTCTCTGGAAATCCGTAGGGCGCATAACACCTACGGCGTTATCCGCCGAATCGCGGACGGAGTCCGCTCCTACGGTTACTGGGAAGCACGGGCGTAGGAGCGGACTTTGTCCGCGATTGGATTCTCCGGCCACGCCGGACGCCCCGGTGGTACGAACGGCGCCCTCTCCCTTCAGGGAGAGGGTTACGGACTTTGCCCTCGAACCGCCGGCCGGGCGTCCCCAGCCGGCGGCCGATTGGAGCGCGCACCGCTGCACCGGTGCGCGCCGGGCTCACTTCCCAGCAGTCAACGTGCTGTAGCTGGTGATCAGGTTGCGGTAGTCCGGGATATGGCTGGAGAACAACGCCGCCAGGCCCTCGATGTCGTTGCGCCAGTCGCGGTGCAGTTCGCAGGCCACGCCGAACCAAGTCATCAGTTGCGCGCCGGCGGCTTCCATGCGGCGCCAGGCGGCGTCGCGGGTGACTTCGTTGAAGGTGCCGGAGGCGTCGGCCACCACGAAGACGTCGAAGCCCTCCTCCAGGGCCGATAGCGCCGGGAAGGCCACGCAGACTTCGGTGACTACGCCGGCGATGATCAGTTGCTTCTTGCCGGTGGCCTTCACCGCCTTGACGAAGTCCTCGTTGTCCCAGGCGTTGATGTTACCCGGGCGGGCGATGTACGGGGCGTCGGGGAAGAGTTCCTTCAGTTCCGGCACCAGCGGGCCGTTGGGGCCGCTCTCGAAGCTGGTGGTGAGGATGGTCGGCAGCTTGAAGTACTTGGCCAGGTCCGCCAGGGCCAGCACGTTGTTCTTGAACTTGTCCGGTTCGATGTCGCGCACCAGGGACAGCAGTCCGGCCTGGTGGTCGACCAGCAGCACGGCGGCCTGGGTTTTGTCGAGGCAAACATAGGGCTTGCTCATTGCGCTTTCCTCTTGCTGGGGGAAACGCCCGGCCCGCGCCGGGCAAGGGGGCATCAGCGCTGCGAATCCAGCGCTTCGTGGTTGCTCACCACCGCCTGGGCCTTGGTGTAGCTTTCGATCAGCAGGCGGTAGTGCGGGAAGATGTGGCTGTAGGCCTCGGCCCAGTCGGCGGCATCGGGGCGGTTCCAGGTGCGCTGGATTTCCGAGCACACCGCGGCGGTGTCCATGGGCACCACGCCGGCCTGCACCACGCGGGCCAGGGTGATTTCCTGGGCGGCCTTGGAGTAGGTGCCGGAGGCGTCGATCACCGCGAACACCCGGTAGCCGGCGTTGACCGCGGCGATCGCCGGGAAGGCCATGCACACGCTGGTGATGGTGCCGGCGATGACCAGGGTCTTCTTGCCGGTCTTCTCCACTGCGGCGACGAAGTCGGGGTTGTCCCAGGCGTTGATCTCGCCCTTGCGCGCCACGTACTGCGCGTGCGGCGCGGCCTCGTGGATCTCGGGGATCAGCGGGCCGTTGGGGCCCTGGGGCACCGAGGCGGTGGTGATCAGCGGGATCTTCGCCAGGCTCGCGATCTTCGCCAGGGTGATGGCGTTGGCGCGCAGCTCGGTCATGGGCATGTCCTTGACCGTCTGGAACAGCCCGCTCTGGTGGTCGATCAGCAGCATGGCGGTGTCGTCGGGGTCGATCACCGGGCGCTGGCCGTCGAAGTTGGCGACGTTGTCGAATCGGCTCATTTTCGTTTCCTCGCAAGTGGGCGTCCTGCCCGAATGGCCCGCGCGTCCCGGGCGGGCGTCCAACCAGACTAGGCGCTGGCCGAGTCCGGCACGTGACGCTCAGCCGGCCATCTGTCCGAAACGCCCGTGGCGGAAGTCGTCGAGGGCCTGCTCGATCTGCTCGCGGCTGTTCATGACGAAGGGGCCGTAGCCGACGATGGGTTCGTCCAGCGGCTCGCCGGACAGCAGCAGCGCCAGGGCGTCGCTTTCGGTCTCGATGTGGATGGCATCGCCTTGCCGTTCGAACAGCACCAGTTGGCCCTCCTCCGCCCGTTGCCCGCCGTTCAGCCGCAGGCTGCCGCGCAGCACCACCAGCGCCGTGTTGCGGCCCGGCTCGACGCGCAGCTCGAAGGCCTTGCCGGCGTTCAGGCGCAGGTCCCACAGGTCCAGCGGACTGAAGCTGTGGGCCGGACCGCGATGGCTGCGGTAGTCGCCGGCGATCACCCGCAGCTGGCCGGCGCCGCCGGGCAGCTCGGCGCGGGGGATGCTGGCGTCCAGCAGGGTCTGGTAGGCCGGCGCGGCGAGCTTGTCGCGCGCCGGCAGGTTCACCCACAGCTGCACCATGTGCAGGGTGCCGCCGCTACGGCTGAAGGCTGGGGCGTGGTATTCCTCGTGGAGGATGCCGGCGCCGGCGGTCATCCATTGCACGTCGCCGGGGCCGATGCGCCCGCCGGCGCCGCTGGAGTCGCGGTGCTCCAGCTCGCCCTGGTAGACCAGGGTGACGGTCTCGAAGCCGCGGTGCGGGTGCTGGCCGACACCGCGGCGCGCGCCGTCGCCGGGGAAGTCCTGCGGCCCGGCGTGGTCGAGCAGCAGGAAGGGGCTGAGCTGGTCGCCCAGGCGGTCGTAGGAGAACAGGGTGCGGACCGGGAAGCCGTCGCCGACCCAGTGCGGACGCGGGGCGCTGTAGATGCCGAGGATGTCTTTCATGGGGTGCCTCCTGAGTGCATGGAGACACCTTAGGACTGCAACGCTACAGCCGGTAGACTGCGAAAATCACCTTCAGCGTTCCATATGGAGAACAGCGCCGTGGAAGACCTCAACGACCTCTACTACTTCGCCCAGGTGGTCGAGCATGGCGGCTTCGCCCCGGCCGGGCGGGCCCTGGGCGAGCCCAAGTCGAAGCTCAGCCGGCGCATCGCCGCCCTGGAGGAACGCCTGGGCGTGCGCCTGATCCAGCGTTCCACCCGGCACTTCTCGGTGACCGAGATCGGCCAGGACTACCACCGCCACTGCCTGGCCATGCTGGTGGAAGCCGAGGGCGCCGCCGAGGTCATCGAGCGCCACCGCGCCGAGCCCCAGGGCCGGGTGCGGCTGAGCTGCCCCACGGCGCTGCTGAACTTCTGGGTCGGCCCGATGCTGGCCGAGTTCATGCTGCGCTACCCGCTGGTGGAGCTGCAGGTGGAAGCCACCAACCGCCAGGTGGACCTGATCCAGGAAGGCTTCGACATTGCCCTGCGCGTGCGCTTCCCGCCGCTGGAAGGCAGCGAGCTGGTGATGAAGGTGCTGGGCGAGAGCCGGCAGATGGTGGTGGGCGCGCCGGCCCTGCGCCAGCGCCTGGGCGAGCGCCCCTCGCCCACCGAGGTGGCGGCGCTGCCGACGCTGCACTGGGGCTCGCCGCAACGTGAGTACCAATGGCAGCTGGACGGCCCCGAGGGGGTACGCGCCCAGGCCCGCTACCAGCCGCGGCTGATCACCGACGACCTGATGGCGCTGCGCCAGGCGGCGCTGGCCGGGGTGGGCGCCGTGCACCTGCCCTCGGTGGTGGTGCGCGAGCAACTGGCCGGCGGCAGCCTGGTCAACCTGCTGCCGGACTGGGCGCCGCGCACCGGCATCGTGCATGCCGTCTACCCTTCCCGGCGCGGCCTGCTGCCGTCGGTGCGCGGCTTGCTGGACTTCCTCGGCCAGGGCTTCGCCCACAGCGACATGGCCTGACGCCCGGGGCCTAGCGGCGCAGGCGCCCGCCATCCCGCTATTCGCAGAAGCGCCCTTGCCGCGCCTCGGGCATCAGCTCCAGGTACTGGCGGCCGCTCATGTGCACCACGGCGTTGTGGTCACCGGCCTCGAAGTAGATGTCCGCCTGCTCGCCCAGGGATTCATCGATCAGGGTTTCCAGGCCGAACAGGCTGCCCACCGCCGGGATGGCGCCGGGCGCGCAGTCCTCGAAGCGCGCGGAGAAATCGCCCTCGCGGGCCAGGCGCCAGTTGCGCCGGGTGAGCTTGTGCACCTTGTGCAGGTCGACCTGGCGGCTGGCCGGCACCACGGCCATCAGCCAGTGGCCCTGGAAGTCGTCGAGGATCACCGGCTTGGCCATCTGCTGCGGCGGCACGCCGGCGCGGCGGGCGGCCTCGCGGGTGGTCATGGACGTGGCGTGGGGCAACAGGTCGTAGCGGCTGCGGTGCTGCGACAGGCAATTCTGCAAGCGACTGGACATGCTCATGGCTCACCTCCGGGAAGCGGCGCCGCCCCACTGCCCCGTGGCGCCGGCGCGGCCGGCTGGCGGAGGCTTCCCGCCCCCGTTTGCTCCAGTCTAGCGCCGCCGCCCCGGCACGGGCGGCGGGCCGACCAGGGGCGTCAGTCGGCCAGCGCGAGCAGCGCCGGCACGCTGAGCACGGCGGTGTAGAAGCCCATGAACTGCACGCCGATGTTGAAGCCCAGGAAGCGCCCGAGCAGGCCGCCGACCAGGCCCATGCTGAGGATCACCAGCAGGCCCAGCAGCCCGCCCTCCCACAGGCCGACCACCAGGATCAGGCCGACGAAGGTGGCGATCACCGCCTCGTGGCTCACGCGCTGCGAGACGAACGCGGCGGCGCGGTGGGCGAAGTTCATCGCGAAGGGATAGGCGACGAGCGCCGCCACCAGCACCGCCAGCAGGCCGACCACGAGGAATTCCCAGGGCCCCATCAGGCTGTGCAGGTTGTGCACCTGGCCGCTGGCGGCATCCACGTGGAAGCGCGGCGGCGCGTTGAACAGCGGCGCCGCCGGGCCCGCGGCCACCGGGCTGAGCGGCAGGCCGAAGGCGATCAGCGGGATCATCGCCTCGGCGATGTAGGTGGATTCGGTCACCCCGTTGCGCACGGCCAGCACCGAGGTCAGGCGGTGGTAGGCGTGGCGGATGCGCGAACCGACGACCTCGCCGAGGATCACCGTCATGGCCACCGGGCTGAACACGAAGGTGGCGCTGGACAGCGCGGCGGTGCCGAGGGTCCAGCCGGTCTGGCGGCGGTCGAGCACCTTGAGCGGGTTGGGGAAGTAGCCGTCCCAGCCCTTCACGTCCGGCGCCAGGGCGAAGGTGCGCGGCTCGCTGCGGCGCATGCGCTGGCGCTCGGCGGGCGCCAGCAGGGCGAACAGCGAGACGATCAGCGGCCCCACGGCGATGCCGAGGAAGTAGCTGACCGTAAGCTTCACCCCGTGCTGGGCGGTCAGCGTCTGCAGCGCCACGATCAGCAGCACGAAGGGCCCCAGGGCCAGCAGCGCGGCCCAGCGCCCGGCGGAGAACCAGGCGATGGCCAGGGCCGCGCAGAGGAACACCCAGGGCGCCGCCTGCTTGATGGCCGCGCCGAAGGGCGCCAGCAACACCGCGAAGAGCACCGCCAAGGGCACGGCGATGAACGCCGCCAGCACCGCGCCGGAGATCATCTTGCGCAGGGCGATGTGCGGCACGCCGAGGTTGCGCAGGAAGTTCGCCTCGCGCATCAGCGGCGTGGCCATGGTGTCGCCGGGGATGCCCAGCAGCGCCGTGGGCACCGCGTGGGTCATGTGCTTGGCCACCGCGCCGGCGAGGAAGAAGGCGAACACCCCGGCCGGCGCCACGCCCAGCAGCACCACCAGCAGGGTCAGCGGCGCCAGGGTGGTGGTTTCGTCGCTGCCGGAGACCAGGCCGATGGCGGCGAACAGCAGCGCCCCGGTCACGGCCATCAGCAGGGCGATGGGCAACTGCTCGATGAAAAGCTCCATCAGGCCGCCCCTCCCGTTGCCGGCGCCACGGCGGGCGCGGGCTTCTCCCGGGGCGCGCTCGCCTGGGCGAACAGCTCGTACAGCTGGACTTCCTTCAGCTCCGCCAGCACCTCCGGCGGCAGTTCGTGCAATTCGCCGAGGCCGCCGTATTCGGCCTCCAGCTCGCGCAGGGCGCGCTCGCGCCAGGCGGCGTCGGCCACGTGCTCGACCACCCGGCGCTTGGGCTTGAACAGCACGGCGCTGATCGCCCCGCCGGCCAGGCAGCCGAGGATGCCCACCAGCATGGCGTAGGCGCGGGCCATCTGCGCCGATTCGACGACGCCGAGGAACAGCCGCTCGGCGAGCAGGAAGGCGCCCAGGCTGACCAGCGCGCCTATGGCGATGGCGCCGGCCAGGTGGCGGCTGTCGACGGTGTCGCCCCAGACTTCGTAGAGCCGGGAGTCGGATTGGGGGTTCGGCGCTGGCAGCGGCGCCGTTTCGTGGATGTTCATGGTGTGGCTCCTGCCCTGCCGGGCTCTTGTTGTTATGGCGCGGTCGCGCAGGTTCGCGGCTGCCGCTCGGCGGCCACCAGGGCGCGGCCGGCGCGCGAGGCGTTGGGCCGGCCCAGGCGGCGGCTGATGAGGGTGCCCAGGCGGGCCACGGCCGGCAGGTCGATACCGGTGGCGTAGCCCATGCCGTGCAGCAGGTGCAGCACGTCCTCGGTGGCAACGTTGCCGCCGGCCCCCGGCGAATAAGGGCAGCCGCCGAGGCCGGCAAGCGAGCTGTCGAAGGTGCGCACCCCGGCCTGCAGCGCCGCGAGCAGGTTGGCCAGGGCCATGCCGAAGGTGTCGTGGAAGTGCCCGGCGAGCGCCGTCAGCGGCAGGCGCTGGGCGCAATGCTCCAGCAGCCGCGCGGTGGCGTCCGGGGTGCCCTTGCCGAGGGTGTCGCCCAGGCTGATCTCGTAGCAGCCCAGGGCATGCAGACGCTCGGCCACCTCGCCGGCCTGCTGCGGCGCCACCGGGCCGCTGTAGGGGCAGTCGAGCACGCAGGACACGTAGCCGCGCACCCGCACGCCCCGCTCGCGGGCCAGGGCCAGCACCGGTTCGAAGCGGAGCAGGCTGTCGTCGATGGAGCAGTTGATGTTGCGCTGGGAGAAGGCCTCGGAGGCGGCGGCGAACACCGCCACCTCCTCGCAGCCCGCCGCCAGCGCCGCCTCCAGGCCCACCAGGTTGGGCACCAGGGCGCTGAAGCGCACCCCGGGCCGGCGCCCGAGGCGCCGCAGCACCTCGTCGCTGCCGGCCATCTGCGGCACCCAGCGCGGCGAGACGAAGGCGCCGGCCTCGATGTGCCGCAGCCCGGCGTCCGCCAGCTGCCGGACCAGATCGATGCGCGCCTCCACGGGCAGCACCTGTGGCTCGTTCTGCAGACCGTCGCGCGGGCCGACCTCGACGATCCTGACGAAGCCGCTCATGCGCCGCGCCTTTCGCGCAGCAGTTCCACGGCGCGGTCGGCGCGCACGTCGCCGGCTTCCACCAGGCGCCGCGCCAGCCAGTCCACTTCCTCGCCGCGGGCGCCGGCCACCAGGGCGATGTTGCGCGCGTGCAGCGCCATGTGGCCGCGCTGGATGCCTTCGCAGGCCAGGGCGCGCAAGGCCCCGAGGTTCTGCGCCAGGCCCACGGCCACGGCGATTTCGGCCAGTTCCTGGGCGCTGCGCACGGCGAGGATGCGCAGCGACAGCTGGGCCAGCGGATGGGTGCGGGTGGCGCCGCCGACCAGGCCCACCGGCATGGGCATCTCGATGCTGCCCACCAGGTGGCCTTCGGCGTCCTTCTCCCAGGTGCTCAGCGAGCCGTAGTGGCCGCTGCGGCAGGCATAGGCGTGGGCGCCAGCCTCCACGGCGCGCCAGTCGTTGCCGGTGGCGACGATCAGGGGGTCAATACCGTTCATGATGCCCTTGTTGTGTGTGGCCGCGCGGTAGGGGTCGACGGCGGCGAAGCAGTAGGCGTCGAGGATGCCCTCGATCACCGCTTCGCCGCTGTAGTCCGGCGACTGCAACTGTTGTGGGGCGATACGGACCTGGGCCCGGGCCAGGCGCAGGTCGGCGAGGTTGGAGAGGATGCGCAGGCGCGCCTGGCCGCCGGTGATGCGTTCCATCAGCGGGGCCACGGCCTCCGCCATGGTGTTCACCGTGTTGGCGCCCATGGCGTCGCGCACGTCGACGATCAGGTGGGCCACCAGCATCGGCCCGCGCGGGCTGTCGGCGAAGCAGTGCACTTCCAGGTCGCGGCAGCCGCCGCCCAGGCTGTTGAGCAACTGGTCCTTGCGGTTGGCCAGCTCGACGATCTCGTCCTTGTGCCGCAGCAGCGCCAGGCGCGCGTTGAACGGGTCGCCCAGGCCCACCAGTTGGACCTGGGCGCGCATCAGCGGCGCGCTGCTGGAGGTCTGGAAGCCGCCGCCGGCGCGGGCCAGCTTGGCCATGTAGGAGGCGGCGGCGACGATCGACGGCTCCTCCACCACCATCGGCACCAGCAGCTCGCGGCCGTTGACCACGAAGTTGCTGGCCACCGCGTAGGGCAGCTCGAAGGTGCCGAGCACGTTCTCGATCATGCCGTTGGCCACCGCCAGCGGCAGTGCGCCGGGTGTGCCCAGGTGCTGCAGTTCGGGCAACTGCAGCAGGGCCTCGAGGTGGTCGAGGCGCTGGCGTGGCGACAGGTTGCGGAATTCGGGAAGGCGGGAATCGATGAGCATCGGGGCGTCCATTGTCATTCTTGTGCGTCGCTCTTGTGGGATGCGGGCGGCGAAGGGCCGCCCGAGGCCCCAAGGTGCTATGACTGGTCCCGCTGTTGAAGGTACAGTTCGCTCCAACAGTACCCACACTGTACCCATGACAGCCCGGAGACCGCCGTGCCCCGCCAGACCCTCGCCGAACAGGTCGCCCAGTCCCTCGCCCGGCAGATCCGCGAAGGCGCGCTGCAGCGCGGCGACCGCCTGCCCTCGCTGCGCGAATACATGCGCCTGCACGGCCATTCGAAGAACACCGTGATCACCGCCTACGAGCTGCTGGCCGCCCAGGGCCTGGTGGAGGCGCGCCACGGCAAGGGCTTCTTCGTCCGCGCCAGTGCCCCACGCAACAGCGAGGCCGAGGAACCCCTGCCCTACACCCGCGCCCTGGACACCATCTGGATGATGCACCAGCAGTTCGTCCGCGAGCCGGCCCGGGCGCCGCTGGGCGAAGGCTTCCCGCCGGTGGCCTGGCTGCAGGACATGCGCCTGGACCGCTTCACCCGCCAAGTGCTGCGCACCGACGCCAATTCGCTGTTCCGCTATGGCAACCGCCTGGGCAACCCGGCCCTGCGCCAGAGCCTGGTGCGCCGCCTGGCCGGCTACGCCATCGACGGCAACCCGCGGCAGATCCTCACCACCCACGGCGCCAACCATGCGCTGGACCTGATCGTCCGGCGCTTCGTCGCCCCCGGCGACGCGGTGCTGGTGGAAAACCCCGGCTACTACCCGCTGTTCGGCAAGCTGCAACTGCAGGGCGCGCGCATGCTCAGCGTGCCGCGCCTGGCCGACGGGCCGGACCTGCAGGCGCTGGAGCAACTGCTGCGCCACGAGCGGCCGAAGCTGTTCTTCCTGCAGTCGGTGGGGCACAACCCCACCGGCTCGGACATCTCGCCGGTGAAGGCGCACCAGTTGCTGAAACTGGCCGACGAGCACGACCTGCTGCTGGTCGAGGACGACGCCATGGCCGACTTCAAGCCCAGCTCGGCGATCAAGGTCGCCACCCTCGACCAGCTACGCCGCACGCTCTACGTCGGCAGCTTCTCCAAGTCGATCTCGGCCTCGCTGCGGGTCGGCTTCATCGCCGGCAGCCGCGAGCGCATCGAGGAACTGGCGGACCTGAAGATGCTGCTGCACACCAGTTGCTCGGAGCTGTGCGAGCGCACGGTGGACGTGGCGCTGGGCGAAGGCTACTTCCTGCGCCACCTCACCCGCCTGCAGGCCCAGGTCGCCACCGCCACCCACGCCGGGCTCGCAGTGCTGGACGCGCTGGGCGCCGAAGTGCTGTGCCGCCCGCAGCAGAGCCTGTACCTGTGGGCGCGCTTCCCGCACATCGACGACGCCGAGGCCTTCACCCGCGATGCGCTGCCCCAGGGCCTGGCGCTGGCGCCGGGCGCGATCTTCAGCACCGACCGCGGCCAGGCCAACCCCTGGATGCGCCTGAACGTGGCCTACCTGCAGGACCCGCTGTTCGCCGCCTGCGTGCGTCAGGCCGGCGGCTCGCGGCGGTAGATGAGGGTGTCCTGGGTGCCGTGCCAGGCATCGTTGCGCACCCCGCGCAGGGTGCGCACCAGGCGGAAGCCGGCGGCCTCGGCCAGGCGCTGGCTGCGCGGGTTGGCCGAGGAGGTGGTGAGGTACAGCCGGGCCCGCGGCAACTGCCCGCAGACCTCGCGCAGCGCCGCGCTCAGGTAGCCCTGGCCGGCGAAGCGCGAACTGGCCCAGTAGCCGATCACGTAGCTGTCGCCCCTGCCCCGCGGCTGCAGGCCGATGCAGCCGATCACCTCGGCGCGGTCGGCGGACAGCAGGAACAGGCGCTTCTCCGCCAATGGCGCGGCGTAGTTGGCGATGGCGCCCTTGAGCGAGCGCAGCACCTGCTCGGCGCTCACCTGCGGGGTCACCCAGTCGAGGAAGGGCGCGTGCTCCGCGTAGCTGTCCTGCAACGCCCGGCGCAAGGGCTCGCAGAGCGCCAGGCTGGGGCGCACCAGCACGGCGTCGCGGGTCGTCAGACGGTACTCCACGGGTGGCGTCGGCATGGCGGGGGTTCTTCGGGCGATGACGGTTCGCCAGCCTACCGCAGCCCGGCGCCGCCGGCACCTGCGCTGACGGCCACCCTGGCGCCTGCTTTACTACGAGCAGGGCCGGCCCGCCGTTCCAGGGAGCCGCGGAGCCACTGAAACACCCACGCGAGGAGACCGCGCGCAGTGACGGAGGCCAAGCCATGATCGACCTGGAACTGACCCGGCGCCTGCTCGACGGCGCCCTTCGCGCCGACGGCGGGCCCTTCCCGGTGGAGGCCATCGCCCGCCACTACCACGCAGAACTGCACCGCCGCCTAGGCGCGGAAACGCCGGATGCCGACGTGGTCATCGCCAACGCCCTGATCCTCACCGACCTGCTGCGCCGCCTGGGGCTGCTGGAGGGCATCTACCACGGCAACGAGGTCGGCACTCCCAGCGACGGCGAACGTGTGACCGAAGATGGCAAGCGTTTCCTGGCCTTGCTGGATGATCCGCGGTTCGTCGAATACCTGGGCAGGCAGCCCTTGCGTGGTGATCGCGATACGGTGCTGGAGGCGATTCGACGGTTCAGCGTGTAGGAGCAACTGTCTTGCATGCCGCGCCGAAGGTGCTCTTCGTAGGAGCGAGCTTGCTCGCGAACAGACTCCGCAGCGGGGGTTCATTCGCGAGCAAGCTCGCTCCTACGAGAAGCCGTGCTAGCCGGAACCCCGGCGTAGGATGGGTTGAGCGAAGCGATACCCATCGCCATGACCGCATGGGTTTCGCAAACTCAACCCATCCTACGGACCTCCGCCATTTCCGCGAACGTAGGGCGTATAACCGTTCGCGGTTATACGCCGTTGGCCCAAGCACCGGAGCCAAGGACAGCAACCCATCCTACGGAGCGCAAGCGCGATGCAGACCTATACGGCTGACTCAGGACTTCCTGTTCACACCGGACGGTCCCCTCTCCCGCTTGCGGGGGAGGGTTAGGGAGGGGGAAACATGGCGTCAGGAGAAACACCATGCCTCGGATCAAGCTCCGTTCCCTCTCCCCAGCCCTCTCCCTGAAGGGAGAGGGGGCTGTCCGGAGTAGCCGGGAGGTTGGGCGTCATCCTGACACCCCGGCGCCCATCCCAGATCAGGCTCTGTCAGAACCCCACACTAGCCTGCACGAAGAACGTCCGCGGCTGACCAACATAGATGCCGGCGTTATTGTCGCTGGAGCGGGTGAAGCTCTCCTTGTCGAAGAGGTTCTTCACCCCCGCGCCGAGCTTGAGGTTGGACAGCTGCGGGCCGAAGTCGTAGCCCACCCGGGCGTTCCACAGGGCGTAGCCGGGGATGTCGCCGTACTGGCCGTCGGCGGTCGGTTCGGTGATGTAGTTGTGGGTGAAGCTGCCGTCGGCGTTGGTGCTCGGGCCGGGGGCGCGTTGGGCGGATTGGGCGAAGGCGTCGACGTTGTAGGTCCAGCGGTCGCGCACGTAGCGCAGGCCCAGGGTGGCCACCTGGCGCGAGTAGAACGGCAGGTCGCGGCCCTTGAAGCCGGGGATCTCGCCTTCGTAGGTGGCACGGGTGTAGGCCAGGGTGCCGTAGGCGGTCAGGCCTTCCAGGCGCGGGTCCAGCGCGGCCAGGTCGTAGTGCGCGGAGGTCTCGATGCCCTGGTGCTTGGTGGCGCCCAGATTGGTCCAGCCCACGTCGTTGCTGATGTACTGCAGCTCGTCGTCGAAGTCGATGTAGAACAGCGTCACCTCGCCGCCGAAGGCGCCGTCGTCGTAGCGCGTGCCGATCTCGTAGGTGCGCGCCTTCTCCGGCTCCAGGCCGTCGGCGGTCTGGTCGCCGCGGCCGCCCTGGCCGAGCTGGAAGTACTGCAGGCTGCCGAAGGAGGTCTCGTAGTTGGCGAACAGCTTCCAGGCGTCGGAGACGTGGTACATCACGCTCAGCGCCGGCAGCGGCTCGTTGTAGTCCTTGCTGCGGTTCTTCGCCTGCACCGGCTTGCCCTTGTTGTCCAGCACCGGGCGGTCCTGCCAGTCGGTGGAGATGCGCTCGAAGCGGATGCCGGGGGTGACCGTCCAGTTGCCGACGTCGATCTTGTCGTCGATGTACAGCGAGTTGGCCTCGGTGCCGCCGGTGCGGTCCTGGTAGATGTGGCCGTCGGCGCCGGGTTGCGGCGTCGGCACGTTGTTCACCAGGGCCACCTGGGAGGCGCGCTCTTCCATGTCTTCCTTCAGGTAGCGGTAGCCGATGCTCGCCTCCTGGGTGGTCGGGCCGACGAAGAAGATCCGCGAGACGCGCGGCTCGAAGCCGAAGGTGTGGTAGTCGCGCGGGTAGGACGCCAGGGTCTTGAGGTCGCGGTTGGCGATGTCGCTGCCGCGGAAGCTGTCGCTGTAGTAGGTCAGCACTTCCAGCTGGGTCAGGTCGTCGATCTTGCGCGTCCACTTGAACGAGCCGTCGCTGCGGCGGCCGCGGAAGTTGTCGTAGTCGCGCACCGACTGGTACGGGTCGTGGTCGTACTGGGCCTGGGTCAGGCCGCCGGGCATGTCGGCGGTGCCGTCGTAGTAGTGCAGGTTCAGGGCGAAATCGTCGGCGTCGGTGGGCGCCCAGTGGGTCTTGAGGGTGACGTCGTCGATGTCGTTGTGGTTGTTGCTGTCGCGGTAGCCGTCGCCCTTCACCCCGGAATACAGCAGGGCCATGCCGATGCCGTTGTCCGCGGTGCCGCCGACGAAGGCGTTCTGCATCTGCTTCCAGCCGCCGTGGCCGGCGTGCTCGACGGTGGTGCCGACTTCGCCGGAGAACTTCTCGGGGATGGCGCGGGTGACGAAGTTGATCACCCCGCCGACGTTCTGCGGACCGTAGCGCACGGAGCCGGCGCCGCGGACCACGTCGATGCTGTCGTAGCTGCCGGCCACGCCGGGGAACATCGACAGCTGCGGCTGGCCGTAGGGCGCCACGGCGGCCGGCACGCCGTCGATGAGGATGGTCGAGCGCGGCGACAGGCGCGAGGTCAGGCCGCGCACGCCGACGTTGAGGGAAACGTCGCTGCCGCCGGTGCCGTTGTTGTCCTGCACCTGCACGCCGGGGATGCCGCGCAGCGCCTCGCGCACGCTGACCACGCCCTTCTCCTGCATGGCCTCGCGGCGCACCACGGTGCGCGCGCCGGGGTGGTTCTGCACGTCGCGCTCCTGGGCGTCGGCCAGCCAGTCGCCGACCACCTTCACCTCGGAGGATTCCATCTGCAGCGGTTCGTCGGCGCCGGCCGCGCGCTTGCGCAGGACGATGCCGTTGCCGACAACTTCGTAGTCCAGGCCGCTGCCCTGCAGCAGGCGTTCCAGGGCCTGTTCCGGAGTCAGCTCGCCGCTGACCGCCGGGGCCTGCTTGCCTTCCACCAGGTCGGGGGTGAAGAACAGTTGCAGCGAAGTCTGCTGGCCCAGTTGCTTGAGCGCGTCGTTCAGCGGCATCGGGCGGATGTCCACCTGGGCGGCCTGGGCCTGGCCGATGGCGGCGGCGATGGCCAGGCTCAGGGCCAGCGGCAGCAGGTGGCGGGCGGTGCGGTTGGAGCGGCGGTGCGAAGGGTTGGTCACGATGTTCCTGTTCCTTGAGGTCCCAATGGCGGCGCGCAGGAAACGGGCCTTGCGAGCCTTTGCCGGGGAAGACGAAACAGGGCGATGAAAACCTGAATCTAACGGAGAATTATTTCGCTTGAGCCGTCGGCCAAGGTCTGCACCTTGACCGGCAACAGGTGCGGCAGCGCCATCAGCAAGGCGTTGGTGTCGTCCACGCGGAACACGCTGGTCAGGCGCATCTTCGCCACTTCCGGGCTACCGACGCGCAGCGGCTGGGCGCGGTAGCGGGAAACCTCGCGGGCCACTTCGGCCAGGCTCGCGCCGTTGAACACCAGGCGCCCGTCGCGCCAGGCGGTCTGCGCGGCAACATCGGTGGCCGCGGCCGGCGCCACCCGCCCCTGGGCGTCGATGTGCGTGCCCAGGCCCGCGGTCAGCAATTGCTCGGCGCTGGCCGCTTCACGCCCGGCGACCCGCACCTTGCCCTCCTCCACCGCCACCCGCACCTCGTCGGCGTCGCGGCGCACGTCGAAGCGCGTGCCGGTAACGGTCACCGCGCCCAGGCCGGCGTCCACCACGAAAGGCCTGTCGGCGGCATGGGCGACGCTGAACATGGCTTCGCCGCGTTCCAGGGTCACGTCGCGGCGTTGGTCGTGGAAGCGTACCTGCAGGCGGGTATTGCCGTTGAGTTCCAGTTGGCTGCCGTCGGGCAACTCCACCTGGCGGCGCTCGCCCAGGGCGGTGTGGAACTCGGCGCTGTAGTCGCGGCCCCAGCCGCTGAACAGC
The DNA here is from genome assembly GCF_900112375.1 of Pseudomonas citronellolis. Taxonomy (GTDB): domain Bacteria; phylum Pseudomonadota; class Gammaproteobacteria; order Pseudomonadales; family Pseudomonadaceae; genus Pseudomonas; species Pseudomonas citronellolis. The sequence goes on from NZ_FOLS01000007.1 coordinate 17,454, forward strand.
GCGATGCCGGCGGCCAGCCCGGCCACGCAGGCCGCCGCGGCGAACGCCGGCCAGCGCCGCCGGGTCTTTTGCGGGCGCAAGGCGACCGGCTCGTCGGCGGCCAATTCGCGCAGGCGCTGCGCCGGGATCAGGTCGGCGGCGCCCCACAGGCGCTGCAGCTGCTCGAATTCGTCGCGGTGTTCCGGCGTCGCCAGCCACGCGTCGAAGGCGGCCTGCTCGGCGGCGTCCAGGGCGCCGTCCTGCACCCGCGCGAACCAGCGGGCGGCGGCATCGCGCGGTTGTTCGGTCAACGCCATGGGGCGCTCCCCGGCGAGGTGCTTGGGGTCGGTTTCACTGGCTGGTCCTTCATCACGGTGTGTCGCCCAGGCGGTCCCTGAGGTGGCGCAGGGTACGGATCATATATTTTTCCACCATGTTCTTGCTCAGCCCCAGGCGCTCGGCGATTTCCGCCTGGGACAGCCCCTCCAGCTTCTGCCAGACGAATACCTTGCGGCAATTGGCCGGCAGTTCGGCCAGGGCGCGTTCGATGGAACTGGCCAGCTGTACCGCGTGCATGGTGGTCTCCGGGTCGCCGTCGGGCGCTTCGTGCTCGTCCAGGTGCTCGATGCCCACCGGCGGATGCGCCTGTTCGCGGCGGAAGGCGTCGATGGCCAGGTTGCGCGCCGTGCGGTGCAGGTAGGCGCGCGGCTGCGCCACCGTGGCCTGCGGGGCTTCCAGCAGGCGCAGGTAGGTGTCGTGGGCCAGGTCCTCCGCCTCGTGCCGATTGCGCAGGCGGCGGGTCCAGGCTCCGATGAGCTCCTCGTAGTGTTCGAAGAGGCCAGGCTTGCGCGGGGGTTTGGCGGGCATGGGAGGAATAAACGCGAAGAATGAGCAAATGGTAATGCTTCCTGTTTTCCACTTGCAATCTCCGCCCGGCAACTTCCCGCGGCATTTCCCCGGCAAGCCTCCGGAACCCCGGGGCGCCTGCGCCCGTCAACCCAGTAGACACAACGCAACGAGGAAGGAGCATCGAACATGAAAGGCACTGGCATCCTCCGCGGCGCCCTGCTCTGGGGCGCCCTGCTGGTATCCGCACCGCTGCTGGCGGCCGATACCGGGGTGCAGGACTTCGTCAGCCGGGCCTCGGCCACCGGCCTGGCCACCATAGACGCGGCGAAAATGGCGCTGAGCAAGAGCCGCTCGGCGGACGTGAAGACCTTCGCAGTCCACCTCATCGACGACAACACCAAGGCCCAGGTCCAGCTCAAGACCCTGGCCGAAAGCCGCCAGCTGCAACTGGCGGAAGGGCCCGACGAGGCCGACAGCGCCAGGCTGAAGGAACTGGAGACGCGCCAGGACGACTTCGACGCGGCCTTCGCCAGCAGCCAGGTCCGCGCCCAGGAAGAGGCGCTGCAGCTGTTCAGCGAAGCGGCGCAACAGACCGCGGACGAGGACCTGCGGCAATTCGCCCAGAACAACCTGGCGGTGTTGCGCCTGCACCTGCAGATGGCCCGCCAGCTGGCCGAGGCCCATGGCGACGGCTGAGTGGCGTATCGCCGAATCCTCGTCGAGCGCCGGCCGCCATCGGACGAAACCGGCTACACCTACAGGGGACGATGGCTCCGGGCAGTGCAAGAAGGTCCGGAGCAGGCCCATGAAGACACAGGAGAACCCCATGACCCCGCATCGATGGTTTCCCTCCCGCCGCCACGACAGCGTGGCCGAACTGCAGACACTGGTCGACGAGCTGACGGCGCTGCTCGATGGCGGCCGCGAGCTGGCCGCCAAGGACATCCCCGCGTTCAAGGCGCGCCTGCGCCACCTGACCGACGACTGCCAGGCCATCGGCGACCGCCTGGCCTACCAGGGCCGGCGCGCGCTGCGCCGCGGCGGCGACTATGCCAGCGAGCATCCCTGGCAGGTCGCGCTCATCCTCGCCGCCACCTGCGGTGCGCTGGCCGCCGTCTGCCTGGTGAGCCGCCGGCGCTGAACCGACGCCACGCCCGCCCACGCTACTCATCGACCTTCGAATCCCTCCCCCTGCGCGCCGCCCTCACGGGCGGCGCATTGGGCGCTTTCGCATTGTGCATTTTTAGTATGTAATTACATGCTACATAGTACGGTACGAAACGAGCGAAACAGCCATGGCACGGGGCGGAATCAACAAGGCACTGGTACAGAAAGCACGCATGGCCATACTGGCCCGCGGGGAAAACCCGAGCATCGATGCCCTGCGCGTCGAGCTGGGCAACACCGGCTCCAAGACCACCATCCATCGCTACCTGAAGGAGCTGGAAGCCGAGGCCGGCGGCACGGCCGGGCATCCCCTCGCCTTCAGCGAAGAGTTGGGCAACCTGGTGGCGCAGCTGGCCGAGCGCCTGCAACAGGAAGCCCGCGACTCGGTGGCCGAGGACCGCGCCCGGCTGTCCCGCGAGCGCCTGGACTACCAGCAGCAGGTCCGCGGCGCCCAGGCGCGCATCGAGCAGCTACAGGCGCAGAACCAGGCGCTGGAGGCGCAACTGCGGGAAACCCGCGAGCAGCTGGAACAGACGCGCCAGCAGAAGCACCAGGGCGAGCTGACCAGCGCGCGCCTGCGCCAGGCCGCCGGCGACCTGGAAACCCGCCTGCGCGAACGCGACGCGCAGATAGCCTCGCTGGAGGAAAAGCACAACCACGCCCGCTTCACCCTGGAGCAGCAGCGCCAGGCCATGAAGGAACATCAGGAGCAGGAGCAACGCCAGCACCAGGCCCAGCTGCAGCAGCTGACGGAAGAACTGCGCCAGTCCCAGCAGCACCTGGCCGCGCGCCAGGACGAGCTGACGCGGCTGAACCGCGACAACGAGCGCCTGCTCACCGAGGCGCGCCTGCTGCGCGACCAGCAGCAGGAACAGCAGCAACAACTGGCCCGCCACACCCTGGCGATGGAAGCCCTGCGCCAGGAGCGGGCCCAGGCCGAAGGCGCCCGCTCGGTGCTGGAGCAGCGCAACCTGGCCCAGGGCGAGGAACTGGCGCGCCTGGAACAGCACGGCCGCGAGCAGTCCCGGCAATTGCAGGCCCTGCAACAGCGCCTGCAGGAGCTGAGCCTGGCGCTGCGCGACGAAGCGCCGGGCGCGTCCTGAAGGGCCTTCTGCGACTTATTGCCGGTGGCGCCCCGCGTCTTGCCAGCTAGGCTATAGCGACCACCCGGGTTTCTTTCGCAGCGACCAGCAGCCTCCCGCAAGCCGGGACGTCGGCACTGCCGGCGATTGGTCCAGCGGCTTTCCGGCCCCTTCGGCCGGGGGATTGCCCGGGGCGCTGAACAAGCGTGGACCTATCGCAACCGGCAAGGTATTCCGCAATGCACGATATCGATCCCGTTGAAACCCAGGAGTGGCTGGACGCTCTGGAGTCGGTGCTCGACCGCGAAGGCGAAGAGCGCGCCCACTACCTGATGACGCGCATGGGCGAGCTGGCCAGCCGCACCGGCACCCAGTTGCCCTACGCCATCACCACCCCGTACCGCAACACCATCCCGGTGACCCACGAAGCACGCATGCCCGGCGACCTGTTCATGGAACGGCGCATCCGCTCGCTGGTGCGCTGGAACGCCCTGGCCATGGTGATGCGCGCCAACCACAAGGACCCGTCCCTGGGTGGGCACATCTCCACCTTCGCCTCCTCGGCGACGCTCTACGACATCGGCTTCAACTACTTCTTCCGCGCCCCCACCGAGGAACACGGCGGCGACCTCATCTACTTCCAGGGCCACGCCTCCCCCGGCATCTACGCCCGCGCCTTCATCGAGGGGCGCCTGAGCGAGGAACAGCTGGAGAACTTCCGCCAGGAGGTGGACGGCCACGGCCTGTCGTCCTACCCGCACCCCTGGCTGATGCCGGACTTCTGGCAGTTCCCCACGGTGTCCATGGGCCTGGGGCCGATCCAGGCGATCTACCAGGCGCGCTTCATGAAGTACCTGGAAAGCCGCGGCTTCATCCCTGCGGGCCAGCAGCGCGTGTGGTGCTTCCTCGGCGACGGCGAGACCGACGAGCCCGAGTCCCTCGGCGCCATCTCCCTGGCCGGGCGCGAGAAGCTGGACAACCTGATCTTCGTGGTCAACTGCAACCTGCAGCGCCTCGACGGCCCGGTGCGCGGCAACGGCAAGATCATCCAGGAACTCGAAGGCGTGTTCCGCGGCGCCAGCTGGAACGTCATCAAGGTCATCTGGGGCCGCTTCTGGGACCCGCTGTTCGCCAAGGACACCGCCGGCCTGCTGCAGGCGCGCATGGACGAGGCGGTGGATGGCGACTACCAGAACTACAAGGCGAAAGACGGCGCCTACGTGCGCGAACACTTCTTCGGTGCGCGTCCGGAGTTGCTGGAGATGGTCAAGGACCTCTCCGACGAGGAAATCTGGAACCTCAACCGCGGCGGCCACGACCCCTACAAGGTCTACGCGGCCTACCACGCGGCGGTCAACCACAAGGGCCAGCCGAGCGTGATCCTGGCCAAGACCATCAAGGGCTACGGCACCGGCACCGGCGAGGCGAAGAACATCGCCCACAACATCCACGAGATAGACGTCGCCAGCCTGCGCGCCTTCCGCGACCGCTTCGACATCCCGGTCAAGGATGCCGACCTGGAGAAAGTGCCCTTCTATCGGCCCGAGCCCGGCAGCGCCGAAGCCAAGTACCTGGCCGAACGCCGCGCCACGCTCGGCGGCTCGGTGCCGCACCGTCCGGGCAACGCCTTCAGCGTGCCGGTGCCGCCGCTGGACACCCTCAAGGCCCTGCTCGACAGCACCGGCGACCGCGAAATCTCCACCACCATGGCCTTCGTGCGGATCATCTCGCAGCTGATCAAGGACAAGGAGATGGGCCCGCGCATCGTCCCCATCATCCCCGACGAGGCGCGCACCTTCGGCATGGAGGGCATGTTCCGCCAGCTCGGCATCTACTCCTCGGTGGGCCAGCTGTACGAGCCGGTCGACAAGGAACAGCTGATGTTCTACCGCGAGGACAAGAAGGGCCAGATACTCGAGGAAGGCATCACCGAGGCCGGCGCCATGTCCTCGTTCATCGCCGCCGGCAACGCCTACAGCAACTACCGCCAGCCGATGCTGCCGTTCTACATCTTCTATTCGATGTTCGGCTTCCAGCGCATCGGCGACCTGGCCTGGGCCGCCGGCGACGCCATGGTCCGCGGCTTCCTGCTCGGCGGCACGGCCGGGCGCACCACCCTGAACGGCGAAGGCCTGCAGCACGAGGACGGGCAGAGCCACGTGCTCGCCGGGGTGATCCCGAACATCCGTACCTACGACCCGACCTACGCCTACGAGCTGGCGGTGATCATCCACGACGGCGCGCGGCGCATGCTGCAGGAGCAGGAAAACATCTTCTACTACATCACCGTGATGAACGAGAACTACCCGCACCCGGCGATGCCCGCCGGCGCGGAGGAAGGCATCATCCGCGGCATGTACCTGCTGGAGGAGGACAGGAAGGACGCCGCCCACCATGTGCAACTGCTGGGCTCGGGCACCATCCTGCGCGAGGTGGAAGCCGCGGCGAAGATTTTGCGCGAGGACTTCGGCATCGGCGCCGACGTCTGGTCGGTGCCCAGCTTCAACGAGCTGCGCCGCGACGGCCTGGCCACCGAGCGCTGGAACCGCCTGCACCCGGAGCAGAAGCCCAGGTTGAGCTACGTCGAGCAATGCCTGGAAGGCCGCAAGGGCCCGGTCATCGCCTCCACCGACTACATGAAGCTGTACGCCGAGCAGATCCGCCAGTGGGTGCCGGGCAAGGAGTACAAGGTGCTGGGCACCGACGGCTTCGGCCGCAGCGACAGCCGCCGCAAGCTGCGCGACTTCTTCGAGGTGGACCGCCGCTGGATCGTCCTGGCCGCGCTGGAGTCCCTGGCCGACCGCGGTGACATCGAGCCCAAGGTGGTCGCCGAGACCATCGTCAAGCTCGGCCTCGACCCGAACAAGCGCAACCCCCTGGACTGCTGAGGAGAAGCATCGTGAGTGAGCTGATCCGCGTACCCGACATCGGCAACGGCCAGGGTGAAGTCATCGAGTTGCTGGTCAAGGTCGGCGACAAGATCGAGGCCGAGCAGAGCCTGCTGACCCTGGAGTCCGACAAGGCCAGCATGGAAATCCCCGCGCCCAAGGCCGGGGTGGTGAAAAGCATCAAGGTCAAGGTGGGCGACACCCTGAAGGAAGGCGACGAAATCCTCGAACTGGAGGCCGAGGGCGGCGCCGCCGAAACCCAGGCCGAGGCCCCCGCCCCGGCCGCCGAGGAACCCAAGGCAGCGCCGGCCGCAGCGCCCGAGCCGGCGCCCCGGGCAAGCGGCGGTGGCGGCGTGCAGACGGTGCGCGTGCCGGACATCGGCAATGGCCAGGGCGAGATCATCGAGCTGATGGTCAAGGTCGGCGAGCGCATCGAGGCCGACCAGGGCCTGCTGACCCTGGAATCCGACAAGGCCAGCATGGAAATCCCCTCGCCCGCCGCTGGCGTGGTCAAGGCCCTCAAGGTGAAGCTCGGCGACACCTTGAAGGAGGGCGATGAAATCCTCGAGCTGGAGGCTGAGGGCGATGCGGCTCCGGCGCCAGCACCCTCGACACCGGCAGCGACGGAAGCACCTGCGGCGGAAGCCAAGCCCGCCGCCGCGCCGGCGAAGGCCGAGGCGCCGCCTCCGGTGGGCGCGCCCAGCCGCGACGGCACCAAGGTCCATGCCGGCCCGGCCGTGCGCATGCTGGCCCGCGAGTTCGGCGTCGAGCTGGCCGAAGTGCAGGCCACCGGCCCGAAAGGCCGCATCCTCAAGGAAGACGTGCAGCTCTTCGTCAAGCAGCAGCTGCAACGGCCGAAAGGCGCGGTGGCAGGCGCCGGCGGCGCGGGCATCCCGCCGATCCCGGAAGTCGACTTCAGCAAGTTCGGCGAAGTGGAAGACGTGGCCATGACCCGCCTGATGCAGGTCGGCGCCGCCAACCTGCACCGCAGTTGGCTGAACGTGCCCCACGTGACCCAGTTCGAGTCGGCCGACATCACCGAGGTGGAAGCCTTCCGCGCGGCGCAGAAGGCAGCGGCGGAAAAGGCCGGCACCAAGCTGACCATCCTGCCGATCCTGCTCAAGGCCTGCGCGCACCTGCTCAGGGAACTGCCGGACTTCAACAGCTCCCTGGCCCCCAGCGGCAAGGCGCTGATCCGCAAGAAGTACGTGCACCTCGGCTTCGCCGTGGACACCCCGGACGGCCTGCTGGTGCCGGTGATCCGCGACGTCGACCAGAAGAGTCTGCTGCAGCTGGCCGCCGAGGCGGCGGAGCTGGCGGAAAAGGCGCGCACCAAGAAGCTCTCGGCCGACGCCATGCAGGGCGCCTGCTTCACCATCTCCAGCCTCGGCCACATCGGCGGCACCGGCTTCACGCCGATCGTCAATGCGCCGGAAGTGGCGATCCTGGGCGTGAGCAAGGCGACCCTGCAGCCGGTGTGGGACGGCAAGGCCTTCCAGCCTCGCCTGATGCTGCCGCTGTCGCTGTCCTACGACCACCGCGTGATCAACGGCGCGGCGGCGGCGCGCTTCACCAAGCGCCTGGGCGAGCTGCTGGGGGACATCCGAACGTTGTTGCTGTGATCCGCGCCGCCGGCTATCAACGCTTTTCGTAGGAGCGAGCTTGCTCGCGAACAAACGCGGTGCCATGCGGTTCGCGAGCAAGCTCGCTCCTACGAGGAGCCCCCCCGGTGCGGCCTGCGAATCGCGCGCAGGGCGCGCTCCTACATGGGAATGGTGCCCAGTGGGGTACACAGGGGTCCCAGGCAACTCCGACCTCGCCACCCACTCCAAACGGCCCCCTCTCCCTCCGGGAGAGGGCTGGGGTGAGGGCAACGGACTCCGCCGACACTCCACTGCCAAACCTCTACTCCGCTCCCCCACCCTAACCCTCCCCCGCAAGCGGGAGAGGGAACCGTTCAGCGTGAAGCGCAATCACCAAACTCCCTGAACCCACGTGCAAAGCACTGGGTTATTTCCCTTCGGGCCAGCGCAAGCGCTGTTGGTGATGGAGCCGCGTCCCGCGTTCGCGGGAATGGCGGGGGTAGTGAGGAGTAGCAGGACAACTCCGAACTCACCCCCCGCTCCAAACGGCCCCCTCTCCCTCCGGGAGAGGGCTGGGGTGAGGGCGACGGGCTCCATCAACACACCACTGCCGAACCCCTTTCCCTGCCCCCCATGCACCGAGCGAACCGTCCCCATCGACTATGCTTCCCGATAACGGGGCCGCGCCGCCCTTGATGCGCGCCACCTGAGCGGGCCGCAAGCCTCAGCCGGAGCCTGTCGACGCCGTGTTAGCCAGCCCTGCCCTGACCGCCTTCATCGCCCCCAGCGGCCCTGCCCTGCGCTTCGCCGGCAAGACCCTGCTGGCCGGCGGCATCGCCCTCTGGCTGTCCTTCCGCCTGGACCTGGAACAGCCGCAATGGGCGCTGATGACGGTGTTCATCGTGTCCCAGCCGCTGTCCGGGATGGTCGTCGCCAAGGGCCTGTTCCGCCTGCTCGGCACCCTGGTGGGGACCAGCATGGCGGTGCTCATCATGGCCCTGTTCGCCCAGACGCCCTGGCTGTTCCTGCTGGTGGTCGCGCTGTGGATGGGCCTGTGCACCGCCGCCTCGACCCTGCTGCGCAACCACGTCTCCTATGCCTTCGTGCTGTCCGGCTACACGGTGGCGATCATCGCCCTGCCGGCGATCAACGTGCCGCTGCAGGTGTTCGACCAAGCCGTGGCGCGCTGCACGGAAATCTGCCTGGGCATCGTCTGCGCCTCGGTGGTCAGCGCCACCCTGTGGCCGCAGCGGGTCGAGGAAAACCTCGCGCGGGTCGCCCGCGAAACCCTCGACGCGGCGCTACAGGCGGCGGCCAACGCGCTGCGCGGCCAGGCCCGCGAGCCGGAAGGCATCCTCCAGTTGCTCGGCCGGATCGTCGCCGCCGACGCCCAGCGCGACCACGCCTGGTTCGAAGGCCACCAGGGCCAGCGCCGCGCGTTGGCCTTGCGCACCCTGTCGCGCGACGTGCTGAGCCTGCTGCGCACCGCCCGCGGGGCGTCGCGCCAGCGACAGGTGCTATCGCCCGAAGCGCAAGCGCAGCTGCAACCCTGGCTCGATGAACTGCTGGCGCTGCTGCCGCGCCACACCCCCGAACAGTTGCAGGCGCTGCGCTACCGCCTGCTGCAGGCCAGCGCCGACGAGGCCCTGGACAACGACCTGCGCTACTGCCTGGCACGCTGCGCGGTGCTGCTGATCAAGGTCGAAGCCGCCGAAACGGCCGCCGCCGGGGTGGCCAGCGGCGAGTTCAGCGGTGATGCCAGCAGCGGCCTGTCCTGGCACCGCGACTGGCTGATGGCGCTGTTCTACGGCCTGCGCAGCGCCCTGGCGCTGCTGGGCATCGCCGCCTTCTGGCTGGCCAGCGCCTGGCCGGCGGCGGTGGGCGGCATGCTCATGGCCGGCATCCTCTGCAGCCTGTTCGCCAACCGCGACAACGCCGTGGAGCTGAGCATGAGCTTCCTGCGCGGCATCCTCTACGCCCTGCTGGCGGCCATAGTGGTGGACCAGTGGCTGCTACCACAGTGGAACGGCTTCCCCCTGCTGTGCATGGCCCTGGGCGTGCCGCTGTTCTTCGCCGCCCTGGGCATGGCCGGGCCGCCGGCGCTGATCGGCACCGCCACCACCTTCGCCATCCAGTTCATCACCTTCATCGCGCCGCGCAACGACATGCACTACGACTTCGCCAGCCTGCTCAATTCGGCTCAGGCCACGGTCATCGGCGTGGGCTTCGCCGCCATGGTGTTCCGCCTGCTGGCGCTGCCGCCGGACTGGGTGATCCGCCGCCTGGGCCAGGCCATGGCGCTGGACCTGGGGCGCCTCACCCGCTACCCGCTGGACCAGGCGGAAAGCTGGTTCGGCGGGCGCATGGCCGACCGCCTGATCCGCCTGGCGCGGCACTACGCGCTGCTGCCCCAGGCCATGCAGCGGCGCTGGCTCGACGGCCTGCTGGCGCTGGACATGGGCAGCGAGCTGCTGCACCTGCGCCACTGCCTGGCCGGCGCCCGCGGCGTGCTGCGCAAGCGCCGGCAGGTCTTCCTCGGCAGCCTGGGCGACCTGTTCCAGGCCGGCCCGGCCCCGGGGCGCGAGGCGCGCCTGGACGCACTCTGCGACGACCTGGACGCCGCCCTGCGCAGCGACCCTGGCCACCAGGCCGAGAACAACCGCCTGGCCCGCGCCGCGCTGCGCCAGTTGAGCAACACCTGGCGCGTCTGGTGCCACCTGGAGGACGAGCATGGCCCTGGTTGAACAGCCCCTGGGCGGCGTCTACGTTAGCCCGATGTTCCTCTACGCGCTGCTCGCCCTGGCCCTGACCATCGCGCTGCGCAAGCTGCTGCAGGCCACGCCGGCGGGGCGCTGGATCTGGCACGAGGCGCTGTTCGACTGCGCCCTGTTCACCCTGCTGCTGGCCGCCGTCACCTGGTGCGCCGGCGTCGTCAACGGATAACGAGGAGCATTGCGTGCGAGGCTTCCTGCGAGTGCTGACCACCCTGCTGGTGGTCGCCGCCGCCGTGCTGGCGGGGCTCTGGCTGTGGCGCTACTACATGCTCTCGCCCTGGACGCGGGACGCCCGGGTGCGCGCCGACGTGGTGGTGATCGCCCCGGACGTGTCCGGCTGGGTCACCGAGCTGCCCATCGTCGACAACCAGAAGGTCAAGGCCGGCGACCTGTTGATGCGCATCGACCGCGACCGCTACCAGGCCAATCTAGACCAGGCCCGCGCCCTGGCCGAGACGCGCAAGCAGGAATACCTGCTGCGGCAGAGCGAGGCCAACCGCCGCAAGCGCCTGACCAGCGCGGCGATCAGCGCCGAGGACCGCGAGACCGCGCAGCTCAACGCCAACATCGCCAACAGCCAGTACCAGGAAGCCCTGGCCGCGGCGCACCTGGCCGAGATCAACCTGCAGCGCAGCGAGGTGCGCGCCCCGCGCGACGGCCAGGTGACCAACCTGCGCCTGGCCCAGGGCAACTACGCGCAGACCGGCCAGGCGGCCATGGCCCTGGTGGACCAGGGCTCGTTCTACGTCACCGCCTACTTCGAGGAGACCAAGCTGCCCGGCATCCACGTCGGCCAGCGCGCGCGGGTAACGCTGATGAGCGGCGAACGTGTGCTCAAGGGCCGGGTGCAGAGCATCAGCAGCGGCATCACCGACCGCAACGCCCTGCCCGACACCCAACTGCTGGCCAACGTCGAGCCGACCTTCAACTGGGTGCGCCTGGCCCAGCGCATCCCGGTGCGCATCGAGCTGCTGGAGGTGCCGAAGGACATCCACCTCAGCGCCGGCATGACCGCCACGGTCAATATCGAGGCCAGCCGTTGAAAAGGCCCAAGAGCATCGCGGGCGGAGTCCGCTCCTACGATTCCAGGGAAGCACGATCGTAGGAGCGGACTCTGTCCGCGATAGCCGGAGGTCCCGGTGCGATTCGCGGATGAGATCCGCTCCTACGCCGCCCCACCCGCACCATTCCCTGTAGGAGCGGGCCCTGCCCGCGAATCGCGCGCAGGGCGCGCTCCTACAGTTGTCGTGAGGCATGCGCAGAAGCGGACTCCGTCCGCGATCGAACCCACACGATCAACGCCGCCAGGCACACCCCAGTGCGCTGAGCGCCAGCACCGCCGCGGCGCCGGCGTAGGCCCAGAAGGCCGGCACCACGGGCAGCAGCACGCCGGCCAGCATCGGCCCCAGGCCCGCGCCTATGTCGCGCCAGATGGCGTTGCCGGCCAGGGCCTGGATGCGGTTCTGCGGGTTGCGCTGGGCCACCAGGGTCATCACCAGCGGCAACTGCAGGGCGCGCAGCAGCAGGACCAGGAAGGCGCCGGCGAACAGCCAGTGGCTGCCGAAGATCAACAGCGCCGCCGAGGTCGCCAGGGACAGCGTCACCAGCATGCGCAGCGCGCCGAAGTGGTCGGCCAGGCGGCCGCCGAAGGGGCTGAAGAGCATCTCGCTGAGGTAGCGCACCGCCATCAGGATACCCGCCACCAGCACGCCGGTGCCGCCCAGGTGGCTTTCCGCGTACAGCGACAGGCCGAAGATGAACAGGCCGTCGAGGGTCACGCCCTCGATGAAGGACCAGGTGGCGATGCTGTCCGGCAGGCGCAGGCGGCGCCCGCTCGGGGTATGCAGGTCGTGCCCCTGGGCCGGTAGCGAGCGCGCCCGCCACAGGCCCAGCAATGCGCTGGCGAAGAGCACGAAGAACACGCTGCGCGGCCCCCAGGCCTGGGCCATCACCGCCGCCAGCGGCAACGCCAGCATCGGCCCGATGGAGATGGTCGCCCGCGAACGCCCGGCGCGGCGCGCGGCGCCCTGGGCCTCGGCGGTGGCCAGGGTCTGGGTGCTGAGGTTGAAGCTGGCGTAGCTCAGGCCCCACATCAGGCGCAGCACCAGCAACGCGGCGACGCCGGAGAGCGTCGCATAGCCCAGCGCGCACAGCGCCGAGGCCAGCGCCGCCAGGCTGCAGGTGGCGCGGTCGCCGTGGCGGGCGTAGAAGCGCACCACCCAGCCGTAGCCGACGATGCGCACCAGGCGGTTGGCCGCCAGCAGGATGCCCGCCTGGGCCAGGCTGACGCCGAAGTCGGCGGCGTACATCGGCAGCAGCAGGTAGAGCACCACGTCGCCGGGCAGGCACAGGCCGAGGACCTGGGCGGCGCGGCGGGAATCGTTATCGGCGCGGCGCAGGCGCGGCTGCGCGGGGTCTGACGACATGGTCCCTCCCGGACGACAAGGCGAGCGCGCACCTTACCCGATGCGCGCCCGCCTGCCGAGGGGGAAGTGCCCGGCTCAGCCGGCGGCGGTCGCCTGGGCCTGGCCCTGGGCCGGGCTCGACGAGCGCTCCAGGCCGATGAAGCGCATCACCCGCTCGCCGCATTCGCCGTTGCGGATGGCCGCGGGCTCCGCGTCCACCTGCACCTGGCCGTGCTCCATGAACACCACGCGGTCGGAGATCGACAGGGCGAAGTCCATCTCGTGGGTGACGATGACCATGGTCATGCCTTCCTTCGCCAAGTCGCGGATGACGTTGAGCACGTCGCCCACCAGCTCCGGGTCGAGCGCCGAGGTGGGTTCGTCGAACAGCATGATGTCCGGCTCCATGGCCAGCGCGCGGGCGATGGCCACGCGCTGCTGCTGGCCGCCGGAGAGCTGGTGCGGGTACTTGTGCGCGTGGGCCAGCAGGCCGACCTTGTCGAGCAGCGCCAGGGCCCGCTGCTCGCAGACCTCGCGGCCGTCCAGGCCGTGGAAGCGCGGCGCCAGGGTGACGTTGTCGAGGATGGTGCGGTGCGGGAACAGGTTGAAGCCCTGGAACACCATGCCGATGTGCCGCACGCCGCGGCGCAGGCGCGCCGGGTCCGGCTGGCCGGCCTTGATGTAGGACTCGCCGAACAGCACGACCTCGCCGCCGTCGATCCCTTCCAGGCCGTTGACCGTGCGGATCAGCGAGGTCTTGCCGGAGCCCGAGGGGCCGATGATCGACACCACCTCGCCGCTGGCCACCTGGAGGAACACGCCCTTGAGCACCGGGTGGGCACCGTAGCTCTTGCGGATGTCGCGCAGGTGCAGCGCCGGCGGCATGCCCGGCGCGGGTGCCTCGCGGCGCGCGGCGTCCGGCTGCGCCAGGCTGGCGCGCAGTCGCCCGACGGCGGCCTCGCCCAGGGTTTCCGGCTTGCGCGCGTTGAGGTCCAGGCGGTGCTCCAGGTACTGCAGCAGCCAGCCGAACAGGGTGACGATCAGCACGTAGTAGATGGCCACCGCCGAGAGGGTTTCCATCACCAGGAAGTTCTGCGCGTAGAGCTTCTGCCCGACCATCAGCAGCTCGGTGAGGGAGATCACCGAGACCAGCGAGGTCAGCTTGACCACCGTGACGTATTCGTTGATCAGCGTCGGCAGGGCGATGCGGAAGGCCTGGGGAATCACGATCAGGCGCTGGATGCCGAGGGCGCCGACGGCCAGCGCGCGACCGGCCTCTTTCTGCCCCTTGCTCACCGAAAGCAGGCCGCCGCGGTGGATCTCGGCCATGTACGCGGCCTCGGTCAGTACCAGGGCCAGCAGCCCGGAAATGAACGGGTTGGACAGCAGCGCCCCAGTGCTGGGGAACAGTTGCGGCAGGTTGTAGACGAACACCACCAGCACCAGCAGCGGCACGCTGCGGAAGAACCAGATGTACAGCCCCGCCGGCACCCGCAGCCAGCGCGATTCGGCGAGCTTGGCGCTGGCCAGGAGAAAGCCCAGGAGCATGCCGATCAGCCAGGCCAGGGCGCTCAGCTCGACCACCGTGACGCAGGCCTTCCAGAAATCCGGGAGGGAGAACAGGGAAAAGAAATAGGACCAGTCGAACTGCATGGGCACCTCGGCGGACGGGCCCGGCGCCGGGCCCGTCTCTCATCTTGCGTTGAAACGGATTACTCGGCCGCGGCTTCTTCCAGGGCGTACTTCTGCAGGATGGCGGCGAACTCGCCGCTGTCCCTGGTCTTCTGGAAGGCGACCTTGAGCGCGTCGTACAGCGCCTGGTTGCCCTTCTTCACGTACATGCCCAGGGTCTGCTTGTAGATCAGCTCCTTGGAAGTGACCACCACGCGGCCCTTGGAGCGCTCGGCGATCATGTGCGCGGCGCCGGAAATCTCCACCTGGGCCTGCACGTGCCGGGACAGCAGGGCCTGGGTCACTTCCGGGGCGGACGGGTATTCGCTCACCGTGATGGCGCCCTTGCCGTTGGGTTCGCAGTAGCTCTTCGACAGCTCGGCGAACTTGGCCACCCAGGTAGTGCCCTGCTCCAGGCCGACCTTCAGGCCGCAGAGGTCCTCGGGCTTCTCCGGCTTCAGCTCGCTGCCGGCCGGCACCATGATCGCCGCGCCGGTCTGCGCGTAGGGGATGGCCATGGCCTGGGCGGTGCGCTCGGGGGTGATGTACATGCCGGAGATCACCGCGTCGAAGTGCCCGGCGTTGAGCCCGAGGATCAGCCCGGAGAACTTGGTGTTCAGGTAGCTGGGCTCCAGGTCCATGTGCCGGGCCAGGGCCGCGGCCAGCTCGGGGTCGGAACCCACCACCTTGTCGCCGTCGTAGGACTCGAACGGCGGGTAGGTGATTTCCATGCCGATCTTCAGTTGGCCGGGCGTGGCGGTGACGGCGGCGCAGGCACCGTGCACGGTGCCCAGCAGGGCCGCGCCGAGCGCGCCGGCGGCCAGGAGGGTGCGGGTGGTTTTCATCGTGATTGCTCCAGGGTCGAGTGGGAATGCGCAGTTCAGGAAGGCTGCGTCTGCTTTTTCAGGTGGCCGAAGCTGGACGGCTTGCGCGCCCGCTCCGGCAGTTTCAGCTCGCCGTCGGCCACCTTGCGGCGCAGGTAGCTGTAGGTCTGCAATGCCTGGCTCCACATGTGCTCGCCGATGGCGATGGTTTCGTAGCCCTGGCCGCCGTCGTCGAACTGCGGTAGCGGGCGGATCTGCGTGTGGTAGTCGCAGGCGTAGAACAGCGGGAAGGAGTAGCGCTCCTCGCGCACCGTGCGCACGCGATGGGCGGTGGCGACGAAGGCGCCGTTGCTCATCACCTCCAGCATGTCGCCGATGTTCACCACGAAAGCGCCCGGCACCGGCGGCGCGTCGATCCACTGGCCGTCCTCGTTCATCACTTCCAGGCCCGGCTCGGTGGCGTGGAGGATGGTGAAGCACTCGTAGTCGGTGTGCGCGCCTATGCCCGGGGCGTCCTGGGCCTGCCCGTCGAACGGGTAGTGGATCAGCCGCAGCTTGGACGGCGGGCGGCTCACCAGCGGGTCGAAGTAGCCCTCCTCCAGGCCCAGGGCCAGGGCGAAGCCGTCGAACAGCTTGCGGCCGAGGGCGAACACCGCCTGGTAGTAGGCGCTGACCCGCGCCTGGAAGCCGGGCACCTCGGGCCAGCGGTTGGGCCCCAGTAGCGGCGTGCCGGCCAGCACCAGCGGGTCGTCGGCAGGCACTTCGAAACCGACGTCGAAGGCTTCCTTGTGGTCCGGCTTGCCCTTGGAATAGACCTCCTCGCCTTCCGGGACGAAGCCCTTGTGGCTTTCCGAGGCGCCGATGTAGTGGCGCATCTTGGCTTCCAGCGGCTGGGCGAAGTAGTCCCGCGCGGCGGCCTGCAGGCCCTCGATGAGCTCCGGGTCCAGGCCGTGGTTGCGGATGTACAGGAAGCCCACCTCGCGGGCCGCCTTGCCCAGTTCGGCGGCCACCGCCCGGCGGTCCTCCAGCCTGGCGCTGAACAGCCCGGCGATGTCGACGACGGGGATGGATTGGAAGGCCTTGCTTGCATGCTCCTGCATGGGTCGTGCTCCGGCTCAGGATTCGAGGAAGGTCTGGAAATGGCGGCGTTCTTCCGTGGCCATCCAGCGGTTGAGGTCCCACAGGTCGGCGATCGGCGCCCCGGTGAAGGGAAGCCGATGCAAATAGCCGTCCGGGCCGAACTCCGGGGTCAGGGTGGTCACCTGCAGGCCGCGCGCCTGCTGGGCGCGCCACACGGCTTCCCAGTGGCGCTGGTGGAACGCCAGCGCGGCGGCGTATTCCGGCGCGCCCGGGTGCGGCACCTGCGGGCCCTGGTCGTAGCCGACGCGTGCCTGGATGTGGTGCACGCGCTCGACGAAGGGGCCGAGGTCATCGGCCGCGTCGTCCAGCAGGCGCTCGCAGACCACCACCCAGTGGCTGATGTCGCTGGTGAAGCGCAGCCCGGGCACCTGGCGGATCAGCTCCAGGGTCACCCAGGGGCTGTACAGCGAGCGGGCCCGGTGGATTTCGAAGCAGCAGGTCAGCGCCTGGCCGGCGGCCAGTTCCAGGGCGCGGCCGAAGAAGTCCACCTGCGCCGCCAGCGGCCAGCGGTCGTTGCCGCCGAGCACGTTGACGAAGCGCGGCGCCAGCTCCGCGGCCAGGCCCAGCTTGCGCTGCAGGTCGTCGAGGTGGACCTGCGGCGTGGCCGCCTGGTCGGGCAGCACGTCGTGGGCGGTGAACAGGGTGCAGATGTAGGGCACGCCCTCCTCCGCCAGCAGCCGCGCGTAGTCGGCGCGCACGGCGGGGTCGAGCGGCAGGCGCGCCTCCAGGCCGTCGAAACCGGCCTCGCGCAGTTCGGCGATGGCCTGCGGCCAACCATGGGCGTAGCCCCACAGGGTGCGGAAGATATCGAGTCGCATGGACGAACTCCGGGCAGGATGAGCCGCGCCGTCGGGCACGGCGAAAGGCGAGCCGCGTCTTAGCGCGACAGGACGGAATTCAGGGGTATGGAGACGGTTGCCGGTCCAGGGAGTGGCGGCGAAGCGGGGAAGCGGGAAAAGCGCGCAAGCATGGACACGGTGGTATTCCTCTGACAGACCGGCAGCATTGACGGGCTGGTGCCCGCCGATTGTTGTTGTGCGCCTGGCCTGGGGCCGGGCGTGCTTGGGCAGTAAGGAACAGCGCGGCGCGCGGATGTTGTGGGGGCTCCGCTGCGCCGGCGCCAGGGCTGGCCTGGCGTCGGTGCAGTTGTCGCAGGTAGGGGGCGGGGGAAAAATAGCGGCGGGCAAATAATCAGTTCAGAGATTCGTGAACTATCGGAGGGGCGGGTTCGCGAACAGGCTGCTCCTGTAAGAACGGCTAACCCCTTTTCTGGTGCGGGAAGGTTGCCAGGACGCTCAAAAGTGCGATCCGCTCACGCTGGCGAGGCATGAATAAAGGGTTACAAATTTCTCTTGCATCCTATCCATGCGAGCTAGAGGGGAAGCGCGCAAGAAGTTGCGCACTTTAGCTTTGTTACTTTCGCACTCCCTATATTTGCGCACGAAAGTGCGCTCGCCCCACAGGAAGGATGTGTCGTGAATTACACCGTAGAGGAAGCACAACGCCTGGTTTCCGAGTCCATGGCGAAGCTCGCCGCACGGCCCGTGAAGGCCACCTATGACCTTGCCACGCTGGGAGCCCGTACCCGTTTGGGCGGTGAGTCGCTACGGCCAGCACCAGCGTGAAAATCCATGGCTACCCGATTGCCTGCGTGGGCGACCTGGTGCGCTATCCGGACAACAGCGAAAGCAGGATCGTCTCCGGTGCCGGTGCGGCGCTCTCTCACAACGGCCAACCGATGGCCATCGTGGGTAGCGCCACCGACAACGGCGACACCATCGTCAGCAGCTTGCAAAGCTCCGGGCAGATTCGCGAATACGCCGACGATAACGGCATCCCCGGCCTGCTTCAGCCGGACTACCAGGCTGTAAAGCCCGACTAGCCGACAGCGTTTCGCCCTCCATCTCTGGCTATCGCAAGGAATCGCACATGAGTGGGAAACCCGCAGCCCGCGTCACCGATCCAACGGCCTGTCCACTACCAGGCCACGGCACCAACCCCATCGTCAGCGGCTCGCCTGACGTTATCTTCGACGGCCTGTCCGCGGCGCGACAAGGCGATGTCACCGCCTGCGGCAGCCCGATCGTCTCCGGCGTTTCATCGAGCGTGTTCATCAATGGCCAGCCCGCCGCCACACTGGGCAGCCTGGGTGCGCACGGCAACGTCATCATCGGAGGCTCGGGCACCGTCATCATCGGCGATACGTTCACCCCCGCGCCGGTTACTCCCGTGGCGCCGTTCCCTGGCAGCACCGCGCCGTACTCCGGGCGCTTTCAGCTGATCGACCAGGAAACGGGCAAGCCCGTCGCCGGCCGCAGGGTCAAGCTCTGGTCCAGCACCGGCTGGTCCGCCATCGACACCACGGATGCCGAAGGCATGACGTCATGGGTCAGGCACGAGACGGCGGAAAACATCTACATCGACCTGCTGCCAGGGGGGGAAGCATGAGCGATCAGCCCAGCCTCGCCCAGGGCGGCATGAGCCCGGAAGGCCAGAACAATCCGCTGAACATCCTGGAACCCAAACTCGCCCCGCAGGACAAGAAGGTATTGTGCTCGGCGATCTGCTATTGCAGCAGCACGCCCAACGTCAGCCAGGATGGCAAGAACCTCAAGCAGGCCTGCGTGGCCCAGCGCCTGGGCGAGTTGGACGAAATCCTGCAAGGCCGTAGCCCGTACAAGCCCGAGGTCAGTTACGACATGACCAAGAACCCGCCGCAGCCGATTCTCGACAGTCAGACGGGCACCGGCGCACACGGCTGGATACCGGGCTGGATCAGCAAGTACTGGAATGAAGACCCGGAGCATCCGCCATTCAAGCCGGGCAAAGGCATGATTCGCCGGCCCGATGTGGTGATCGTCAATGATCCGAAAAAGCCACCAACCCAGGACAATATCAAGCAGGTGGTGGAGATGAAGTTTCCGCCTGATCTGCATAACAAGGAGCAGGCGCAGGACTATGGAAAGATTGCAGGTGACGAGAACAAGGTTATTGAGATGCAATCTACCGATTGCGACTGCAGCCAGGAAAATCAGCAGTCCAAAGTGCCAGTGAAGCAGTTGGGATGGGCCGCGGCTATCGCCAGCGGTGTGATGTTTATCCTGACCCGTGGCCGCTCCCCTCGACCAATGATCCCAGCCCACTGATTCGGAGAAAATCTCATGGAACCGGAATTCAATCTGGCCGAGGAGTTGGCCAAGAACTCTCACCTGTTGGAAATTCCCGGCAATCTGCTGATGAAAGGCGGCCCCGAGGACTATATCGGCGCCGTGCTCTGCCTGCGCGGCACTCTCTATTTCAAGGAGGCCCATACCCCTCTGGTACGCGAAGCGCTGTGCCAGTGCTTCGACGAGTTCAAGCGACTGGCTGAGCCCCACCTGACCTGGCTCTGGCGCGAGGAACCCCCGCAGGGAAAACCACTGACCGCTTACGCTGACACCAAGTCGCTGCGCGAGATGATGGGGGTAATGGATGAAGACGACCATCTCAGCTTCTGCTACACCAGCGGCAAGCAATCTCGAGATGCCAGCGCCTGGCTCTTCGATGTTTTTGGCATGCGAGGCTGGAAGGCGAAGATGGGAGACGATCTAAGCGTCCTGGAGTTCTCCGTGCCGCTGCTGTACCAAGAGCAGAATCCGCTGAATTTCCTGCGCCTGTTCCTCGACTTCGCACGCCGACTAGCTCCGGAGCAAGGCTATGCCGGACATGCCTACAATCTGTCACCGACCAGCCGGGACCGCAACGAACCCACCGAAGCCTTTATGGCTGCGCGCATGCCAGGGCTTGATGCCGGTACAGCCGGTTTGCTGGCTAACCGCCCGAAATTCAAACATACCAAGATCAAAACCGTCAGTTGGCTGACCTTGCTCGATCAGCAACGCCTGGACCTGGCCGGCGGCCTGGAGGCTTTGCGTTCGCAATTACCACCCAGTCATTTCGCTTTCTACGACTACGATGGCGGCGTAGTGATCCAGGCCGGTGCCTATCCGTCAGGGGGCGACGGTGACGACCCGAAGCCGGCCGCCTACGTGCTGCTCAACCATATGCTCAAGGGTATCCGCTACGATACCGTCGGTTCGCTGCACGGCGGTTCGCACGACGGCGAACTACGCCTGGTCGGCTGGTCCGCCGATCAGTGGCTCAAGCGCCTGGATGTCGAGGACAGCGAGATACCCGCCTGGCGCGCCAAGTTGCTGGCCAACGAACCTACTCTGAGCGCAGCCAACACCCTGGAAGAACGCTTATAGCCCGGGATGCGGCCTGAAGTCCGGGGAGGACGCACTTAGCTTCCCGGCCAATCCAAGTGCAGGAAATCGCCACCCTGACTACGCCAATCACCCCATCCCCTGCTCGTACACCGCCAGGTGCACGAAGGCCGCCTGCAGCAGGGGCAGGTCCAGGCCAGCTGCCTGGCCGCGGCCCAGCAGGTCGCCGATGATCTGCTCGGCCTCCACCGGGCGGCCGCCGACCAGGTCGCGGTACATCGACGAGGTCTGCGGCGAGCCGTGCAGGGTCAGTTGCCGGCGCGCTTCGGCGAGGAAGGCTTCGCGCGGTTCCAGGCCCACCGCGCGGACCACCGCCACCACCTCGTCCAGCAGGCGGTTGACGAAGGCCTCGCCCTGGGGCGCGGCGACCACCGAGCCGACGTTGCCGCGCATCAGGCAGGTGATGCCGCCCAGGGCGGCCAGCAGCACCCACTTCTCCCACATCTCGCGGTGGATATCGGGGCTCAGGCGGGCGTCGAAGCCGGCGTCCTGCAGCAGTGCGTCCAGGCGCAGGATGCGCTCGCTGCGGGCGCCGTCCATTTCGCCGTAGGAGAGTTCGTTGAGGGTGCCGTACTGGACGATGCGGCCGCGCTCGTCCAGGGTGCTGGCGATCTTGCACACGCCGCCCAGCAGCGGCCCGCGGCCGAAGTGATCGACGATGGCGTCGACCTGGTGCATGCCGTTGAGCACCGGCAGGATCATCGTGCCCGGCCCCACCGCCGGGGCGATGTCGCGCAGCGCCGCCTCCAGGGCGTAGGCCTTCACCGTCAGCAGGATGAGGTCGTAGGGCCCGTCCAGGTGCTCGGCGCCGACCAGTTGCGGCGTCAGCACGAAATCGCCGTGGGGGCTGAGCACCTGCAGGCCTTCCTGCTGCAACTGGTGCGCCCGCCCGGCGCGCACCAGGAAGGTCACGTCGCGCCCGGCCCGGGCCAGGCTCGCGCCGAAGAACCCACCCGTGGAACCCGCCCCGACCACCAGAATGCGCATGGCCCACCCTCCTCGGCTGCCCGGCACGATGGCGCCGGCTCATTGCCTGTATATAGACGCAGTGCCGGGAAAATGCATGGCCTAGCCCGCCCGCCGGCGGTACAGGCTGCGCGCCAGGGCGTCGAGGGCGAAGCCCAGGGCGCCGATCAGCAGGACCATGGCCATCAGTTCCGAGTAGGCCAGGCGGTCGCGGGTGTCGAGGATGTAGTAGCCCAGCCCGGCGCTGACGCCGAGCATCTCGCAGGGCACCAGGACGATCCAGAGGATACCGATGGCCAGGCGCACGCCGGTCAGCACGTGGCCGAGCACGCCGGGCAGGATCACCTTGCGCAGCGTCTCCCAGGGCGTGGCGCTGAGGCTGCGGGAGAGCTGCAGCCAGCGCGGGTCGAGCTGGCGCACGCCGGCGGCGGTGTTGAGCAGGATCGGCCAGACTGCGGCGAAGGCCAGCAGGAAGTAGATCGGCTGGTCGCCCACGCCCATCAGCATCACCGCGATGGGCATCCACGACAGCGGCGAGATCATCCGCAGGAACTGGAAGGCCGGCGTGGTGGCCGCCTCCAAATTGCGCGAGGCGCCCACCAGCAGGCCCAGGGGCACGCCCACCGCCAGCGCCAGGAGCAGGCCGAGCAGCACGCGCCTGAGGCTCACCAGCACGTGCTGGTACAGCTCCGCGCGGCCCAGCAGCTCGCCCAGGCTGGCCAGGGTGGCCTGGGGCGAGAACAGCTGCCCCAGGCCGTCGCCGCCGAACAGGCGCACGCCGCTCCACCACAGGCCGAGCAGCGCCAGCAGCCCAGCCAGGCCCAGCAGCCAGTGGCGACGGCCGGAGAGTGCCGGCGCCGTCACGTGGTGATCTCCTCGCTGCGCGCGAAGCCCTCGGGCAGGCCGAAGGCGCCGAGGCCGCCGACCTGGGCCAGGGCGTTGCGCACGAAGCGGTCGTCCACCAGGTCCTGCGCGGTGTGCGCCGGGTCCAGCGCGGCGAGGAAGCCCTTGTCGCCCTGGATCAGGGTGTCCTTCAGGCGCCTGACCAGTTCCTCGGTGTAGCTGGGGAACGGGTACGGCTGGAAGTCGATGCGCTCCTCGTGCCAGTCGGCATGGCGGATGGCGCCGTCGGCCAGGTACTTCTCGCGCTCGCCGGGCGCCGGTGCCAGCACCCTGCCGAGCACTTCCGGCGCGTGCGGGGTGTAGCGGTTGGCGCCGTCCTTGGACAGCAGCTTCGCCGCCTCGGCGCGGTTGTCGCGGGTCCACAGCTGGGCCTTGACGATGGCGTTGACCACCTTCTGCGACCACTCCGGGCGGCCGTTCAGGTCGTGCTCGTGCATGAACACCACGCAGCAGGCGTGGTTGCGCCAGACGTCGCCGGTGAAGCGCTGGATGCGCCCGACCTTGAGGTTCTCCGCCAGGGCGTTGAACGGCTCGGCGACTATGTAGCCGGCGATGCGCCCGCTGGCCAGGGCCGGCGGCATGTCCGAGGGCGGCAGCACCACCAGGTTGACCTCGTTGGCAGCCAGTGCCGCGTCGGCCGGCTTGCTCACCGCCGCCAGGCCGTTGTCGCGCAGCAACTGCTGCAGCACCACGTTGTGGATCGAGTACCAGAACGGGATGGCCAGGGTGCGCCCGCCCAGCTGCTTCACCTCGGTCACGTCCGGCGCCACGGTCAGGCCGGAGCCGCCGACGTGGTTCCAGGCCACCACCTTGGCCGGCACCTTGCTGCCGTAGCGGGCCCAGACGGTCATTGGCGACAGCAGGTGGATGACGTTGACCTGGCCGGAAATGAAGGCCTCGATCACCTGCGCCCAACTGCGCAGCAGCACCGGGCGCTCGGCCTTGATGCCCTCGGCCTCGAACAGGCCGTTGGCGTGGGCCACCAGCAGCGGCGTGGCGTCGGTGATCGGCAGGTAGCCGATGCGCACCGGGGCGTCCGGTTCGGCGGCGGCGCGGGCGCGCAGGCTGGTCAGCAGCGGCAGCGCGCCGGCCGCGGAGAGCAGCGCGCCGAGTTTGAGAATGTCACGTCGAGAATGAGTGGGATCGTCCAGGCACATGGGCAGCCTCCGGCGCAGGGTGGGAATTCGCGTGGGATCGGCTCGCCCGCCGTAGGGTTTTGAGGATCTCGACCCGCAGCGCGCCCAGTTCCTCGACCAGTTCCGCACGGGGTTGCGGCAGGTCGATGCGCCATTCGCCCAACGTCCGCGCCGGGGTGTCGCCCAGTAGCAGGATGCGTTCGGAGAGCAGCAGGGCCTCGTCGATGTCGTGGGTGATGAGCACGGCGGCGGTGCGCCGTTCGTGGATCACCTGCAGCAGCAGTTGCTGCATGTCGGCGCGGGTCACTTCGTCCAGCGCGCCGAAGGGTTCGTCCAGCAGCAGCACCTGCGGCTGGCGCGCCAGGCAGCGGGCCAGCGCGGCGCGCTGGGCCATGCCGCCGGAAAGCTGCGCCGGCAGGTAGCCGCGCGCCTGTTGCAGGCCGACCGCGGCGATCGCCTGGTCGACGCGCTGGTGCAGCGTGGCCTTGTCCAGCTTCGGCTGGCGGGCGAAGTCCAGGCCGAAGGCGACGTTCTTCTCCAGGCTCAGCCAGGGCAGCAGGCTCGGGTCCTGGAAGGCCACGGCGACGCGCGGGTGCGGGCCGTCGATGGCCTCGCCGAGCAGGCGCACGCTGCCCGCCGCCGGCTTCTGCAACCCGGCCAGCACGCGCAGCAGGCTGGACTTGCCGACGCCGCTGGGGCCGAGGATGGACACCACCTCCCCCGGCGCCAGGCTCAGTTCGAAGCCTTCCAGCACGCTGCGCCAGCCCTTGCCCTCGGGGTAGCCCAGGGCGACGCCGGCGGCCTGCAGCAGCACCTCGCTCATGCCCGCGCCTCCTGGCGCTGCAGCTCGGCGCGCAGTTGCACCAGGCTGGGCGTGACGATGGGCACGAAGGCCGACTCGCGCCAGCGCCGGGCGAAGGCCGCGCCGTGCCGGCTGAGGTAGGCCTTGCCGCCGCTGGCCTGCAGCTCCAGCTGCACCGCCGCGGCGGCGCCTTCGGCCAGGCCGATGCGGATGCGGAACAGCCGCGCCGGTTCGGCGCTGAACTCGCCGCTGGAAAGCCCCGCGCGCAGGCGCGCGACCAGGCCGTCCAGTTCGCCGCGCAGGCGTTCCTCTTCCTCGCGCAGCACCGAGCGGCTGCCGCCCAGGTGCTCGCGCACCGCTTCCAGGGCCCGGCGCGCGAGGCCGATGGTCATGGCGCACTGCAGGCCGAGGAAGGCCGGGCGCACCTGCGGCAGGTAGCGCCGGGCGTCGTCGTGCAGCAACCACTCGCGGGGCAGCGCCACGCCGTCGAAGTCCAGGGCGGCGGTGTTGCTCGACTGCAGGCCGAGCAGTTGCAGGTCGTCGGAGCGTTCCAGGCCGGCGCTGGCCGAAGGAATGGCCGCCACCAGCGGCGCCGCGCCCTCGCGCTCGATGGCCGCGGCCACCACGAAGTGGCCCTTGCGCAGGTTGGTCACCCAGGGCAGGCGGCCGTCCAGGGTCCAGCCGTCGCCGGCCGGGGTGGCCCGCACCTGCAGGCTCTCGATGCCGGAGAGGAACTTCATGGCGTTGGACAGCCCGGTGGCGCCGGCCAGGCGGCCGTCCAGCAGCTCGCCGAGCAGGCGCTCGCCCAGCGCCTGGTTGGGGCTCTGCAGCAGGTATTCGATGAAGGCGCGCTGGCCCCAGAAGACGAAGGCGGCGGTCAGCGAATGGCCGGCCACCGCGGCGATGGCCTCCACCGCATCGAGCAGGCTGCCGCCGGCGCCGCCGCGCGCCTCGGGCACGCCGATGCCGAACAGCCCGGCGCTGGCCAGTTGCGGCAGCACCGACTGCGGGTCGGCATGGCCGAGGTCGAGAGCCTCGGCCTGGGCGTCGAGCCAGTGGCTCAGGGTCGGATCGAGCATGGTCGCTCTCCTTTTGGCGGGCAGCCGCGGGGCAGCCACCCGGTCATGCGCAACTCAGGCCTTTTCCCAGCGGTACTTGCCCAGCTCGGGGTTGAGCGGCGTTTGCGCCAGCACGTTGGCGAAGTTGCAGAGGGTCGCCAGGCTGATGCCCAGCAGCACTTCCAGGGCATTGCCGTCGCTGAAGCCGGCGGCGCGGAAGGCCGCGAGCCCCGCGTCGCTGACCGCGCCGCGGCTGGCGATGGCCTCGCGGGCGAAGGCGGCCAGGGCTTCCAGGCGCGGCTCCGGCAGTTCGCGTTGTTCGCGCAGGGCGGCTATCACTTCCTCAGGGAGCTTGGCCTTGTTGGCCGCCACCGCGGTGTGCCCGGCCACGCAGAAGTCGCAGCCGTGGGTGGTGGCGGCGATCAGCTGGACCACCTCGCGCTCGGCCAGGCCCAGCTCGGCCTTGCCGTTGAGGCCGGAGACGGTGACGTAGGTCTCCAGCGCGGCCGGGGCGTTGGCCAGCACGCCGAGCAGGTTGGGAATGAAGCCGGAGTTCTTCAGCGCGTTCTGCAGGAACGGCTTTGCCGCTTCCGGGGCGCTGTCGAGGGTCTGGATGGGCAGGCGGGACATGGGTTCGACTCCGTGTGCGGTAGGTGTCGAAAAAGTCTGTTGGTAATAAGAAAACCGTTCAATATTCTAAAGTCGCTATCACTTGCTCCTGAGTCTTTTCATTAGATGATTTCGTCGAGCCCCCTTGTCGATTGGTTATTAGACAGCCTGGAGCTGGACGCCAGCCTGTTCCACGTGGGCCGCTACTGCGGCGGCTGGCACGCCTCCACCCAGGGCCTGGCCCGGGCCAGCTTCCACCTGGTGGTGCAGGGCCATTGCTGGCTGCACCTAGAGGGCGAGGCGCCGGTGCGCCTGGAGGGCGGCGACGCCGTGTTCCTGCTGCGCGACCAGCCCTACCGGCTGTCCGACGCTGCCAGCGCCGAGGCCGCCGCCTGCCAGCCGCGCCAGGCCATGAGCGCCCTGGAGCTGCAGGCCGAGGACGGCGTCGGTCTGGTCTGCGGCTTCTTCCACTTCCACTCCGGGCTCTCGGCGCTGATCATCGAGGCGCTGCCCGCCTATCTGGTGCTGCGCGCCGAGGAACCCTCGCAACGCGCCGCGCGCAGCCTGTTCGAACTGATCCTGGAGGAATGCGCGCGCCAGCCGGCGCCCTCGCAGCAGTTGCTGGAACGCCTGAGCCACCTGCTGTTCCTCTACGTGCTGCGCCAGCAGGTGCTGGACAACCCCGGCCTCGGCGGTCTGGTGGCCCTGGCCCGGCAGCCGCAGTTCGCCGGTCTGCTGGAACGCATGATCGAGCAGCCGCAGCTGCCCTGGACGCTGGAGGACATGGCGGCCTGCGCCGGGCTGTCGCGCTCGGCCTTCTTCAAGCGCTTCAACGAAACCTGCGGGCAGTCCCCCGGCCAGGTGCTGCTGGCCTTGCGCATGGGCCAGGCCTGCCGCCTGCTCAAGGCCGACCAGAGCGTGGCCGAGGTGGCCGCGGCGGTCGGCTACCAGTCGGTGGCGGCCTTCACCCGCGCCTTCCACAAGAGCACCGGGCAGCAGCCGGGGGCGTACCGGCGCGGCCGCGATCAGGACAGCCGGCGCTGAGGCACCTGCGCCAGCGGCGCCAGGGCATCCTGCATAGTGCGCAACTTCAGGCAGGTTTCCCGGTACTCGGCCTGCGGCTCGGAGGCCGCGACTATTCCGCAGCCGGCGAACAGGTGCGCCGTGTCGCCGCGCACCAGGGCCGAGCGCAGCGCCACGCAGAATTCGGCGTCACCCGCGGCATCCAGCCAGCCCACCGGCGCGGCGTACCAGCCGCGCTCCATGCCCTCGTGGCGGCGGATGTGTTCCAGCGCCGCCTCCCGCGGCAGGCCGCCCACCGCCGGCGTGGGGTGCAGGGCGGCGACCAGGTCGAGGACGTCCACGCCTGGGCGCAGCCGCCCACGCACCGGCGTCAGCA
This sequence comes from Pseudomonas citronellolis, assembly GCF_900112375.1. Lineage (GTDB taxonomy): Bacteria > Pseudomonadota > Gammaproteobacteria > Pseudomonadales > Pseudomonadaceae > Pseudomonas > Pseudomonas citronellolis. Next base: position 44,954 of record NZ_FOLS01000007.1, read on the forward strand.
GGTGCTGCACCCGCGCCAGGCGGTGCAGGCGCGGCTGCGCCTCGATGTGCAGGCGCTCGCAATAGGGCGACAGCGCCTCGCGCAGGCATTCGACCACCAGCGCATGTTCGTGGCGGTCCTTGGCGCTGTTGAGCAACGCGGCGCCCAGGCGGGTGTCCTCCTGGGGCGTGGCGCCACGCGCCAGGGTGCCGGCCAGGGCCACGGTGTCCAGCTCGCCCGCGGCGACTCGCAGCAGGCGCTCCGGGGTCGCCCCGAGGAAACAGCTGCCGCCACGGTCGAAGGCGAACAGGCAGGCCGAAGGGCCGGCCTGGGCCAGGCGCTCCAGGACCTGCCCGCAGGGGAAGCCGCCCGCCGCGTGCAGACGCACTTCGCGGGCCAGCACCACCTTGCGCAGCTCGCCCTGGACGATGCGCGCCACCGCCGCCGCCACCCGCGCCTGCCAGTCCCCGGCGTCCAGCGCCTCGCTCGACTCAGCCTCCTCCAACGCTGCCGGGCAGCGCGGGCGGTGGAGGTAGCGCGCCAGCAAGGTGCTCCAGTCGGCGCGCAGCTCACGGACGGCGGCGTCGACGTCGGCGCCCGGCTCCAGCCAGCGGCTGAACGCCAGGAAAGAGCGTCCGGCCCGGCGCAGGTAGAGGATGCGCGGCAGCACCAGCGAGGTGCTGGCGAAGGCGCGCCAGTGCGGCGCAGCCGGCGCCCGGGCGTCGAAGGCGAAGCCGCCGCACAGGCGCGGCGGGCAGGCGCCGCGCCAGCTCGCGCGCGCCAGCAGCTCGCGCCAGGCCTCGGCGCTGGCGGCGAAGCGCCCGGCCGGCGGCGGGCTGATCTCCTGGGTGCAACCGAAGCCGGCCATCGCCTCGGCGCCCTCCCCGACCCGCCACAGCAGGCTCTGGCCGAACACCTGGCGGTTGGCGGCGAACAGCCGGACGGGGTCGAGTTCCGCGCAGGCCGTGCTGCTCACCGCCAGCACCGGGCGGCCCTGTTCGCGGGCCTGGCTCGCGGCCGCGCTGAAGCTCGCCCGCAGTTCGTCGAAGGGCTCCGTGCTCATGCCTGCCCGCCCTCCTGCTGCCCGTGCCGATGGCGCCAGTGGCGCACCTGCTGGTCGATGTTCCACTGGATGATCTGCGCATACAGCGGGCCGATGAACGCCGGGTCCAGCCCGGCGGCGCTGGCCCAGGCGCGGCGCTCGGGCAGCATCGCGGCGACCCGCTGCGGCGCGGCGATGCTCGCCTCGTCCGGCTTGAAGCGGGCCGCCGCCTTGACGTAGGCCAGGCGCCGCCCGAGGGCGGCGATGATCTCGCGGTCGAGGTTGTCGATGCCCAGGCGCACATCGTCGAGGCTGCCGCATTGTTCCGGGGTTTTCATTGCGTTCGCTCCTTGCGAGGGTCTCAGGGCCACAGTTGCCAGGCCGGCTCGCGGTAACTGGCGAGCCAGCCGCCGAGGTGGTCGAGCACGGCGCGGCGCTGGGCGCGCAGGTAGAAATGGCCGCCGGCGAAATGCCGCACATCCAGCCCACAGCGGCTGGCGGCGGCCCAGGCCAGGGCCTCGTCATCGTTCACTTCGTCGTCGTCCTCCCCCAGCAGCAGCGAGACAGGGCAATCCAGCGGCTCGACGCGCTCGCGCCGGTAGCGCTCGATCAGCCGGTAGTCCGCCCGCAATGCCGGCAGGAACAGCTCGCGCACGGCCGGCTCGTCCAGTGCCCAGGGCAGGCCGTCGGACTGCCGGCGCACGTCCGCCAGCAGCGCCGCGTCCGCCTGCCGGTGCAGGCTGCCGCCACGCTGGCGATGGGGCGGCGGGTGCGCGGAGACGAACAGGTGCAGGGGCGCCCGCCCGCGCCCCTGCAGGGCCAGGGCGACCTCGTAGGCCACGGCCGCCCCCATGCTGTGGCCGAACAGCGCCAGCGGGCGCTCGTCGAGGCCGGCGCAGGCTTCGGCGATGCAGGCGGCCATGGCCTCCAGGCTGGCCGCCGGCGCCTCGCCGTGGCGCTCTTCCCGCCCCGGGTACTGGACGGCCAGCAGTTCCACGTCCGGCTCCAGGTGCTTGCGCCAGTCGCGGAAGAAGCTCGCGCTGCCGCCGGCATGGGGCAGGCACAGCAGGCGGAAGCCGGGGCTCGGCAATCCGGAAAAGCGGCGCAGCCAGGGACTTTCCGGCATCCCTCTCACAATGCGCCCTCCACTGCCTGGCCGCGCTCCGCGGCGGCCTCGCCCAGGCCCAGGCGCAGCTCGGGCAGCCAGGCCTGCAAGCGCTCCAGGCAGCTACTTGGCGGCAATACCTCGGCGGCGAAATGCAGCCCGGGAGGCAATCGCTCCAGGCACTCCACGGCGAAGGCCGCCATGGCCGCCGTCAGGCGCGAGCCGTCGCCAGCGCGCAACCAGGCGCTGCGCTGCACCTCGCGCCCGCCGCTGCAGCAGCTCAGCTCCACGGCCAGCAACTGGTAGGGCGTGCGCCCGGCGGCGTCCAGGCGGCTGGCGGCGACCAGTTCGGCAACCCTCCCGGCCCTGTCGCTTTCCGCCGCTCCGCGCCCCTGGATGCGCCGCAGGCAGGCCAGCAACTGGCCGTCCTCGAACAGATTGAAGGCACTGCCGCGGGCCACGCCCAGCGAGGCGAACAGCCGCTGCCCCTCCGCGCCCAGGTAGGCCGTGGCCAGCAAGTCGCGGTTGCCGCTCCATGGGCGCCGCAACGCCTCGACGGGCGCACCGCTCCAGGCCACTGCGCGCCCGTCGCACCAGGCCTGGCGGGCCCGCCCGAAACCGTAGGCCGGGTCGAGGCTGAGCAGGAAGTCCTCGGCGGCGCTGGCGGAAAGCACCCCCAGGCCGCCGGCGTAGCAGCGCATCTCGTCGATGCGTTGCAGGCCGGCGGCCAGGTAGCGCGGCAGCAGCCCGGACAGCCCCGGCAACATGCCGGCCGAGAGCAGCGCGCGACGGCCCGCGGGCACCTGGCCTTCGAGGCGCTGCCAGAGCAGGTCGTCGCCGCCGACGTCCAGGTAGTCGGCGCCTGCCGCCAGGGCCGCCCGCGCCACGCGGTCGAGCACCCGGTAGCTGGGGCCGGCGCAGTTGACCACCAGGCGGCAGCCGGCGACGAAACCGCGCAGCGCGCCTTCGTCGTTCAGGTCCAGGGGCTGCGCCTGCACGGCCCCTGGTTCCCCGGCCAGGCGCTGCAATGCCTGCGGGTCGCGCCCGCCGATGCGCAGCCGGTGGCCCGGCCGCAACAGCCGGACGACCTCGCGACCAACGCTGCCGCTGGCGCCCAGCAGGCCTATGGGTGCGTCATTCATGCCGGTGTCTCCTGCCGTTGGCCGCAGGCCCGCGCCACCGCCTGGACGTGGGGCGCCTGCATGCAGCTGAAGTGGTCGCCGGGCACGTCGACCACCTGCAGGCGGCCCAGGCACAGCTCGCGCCAGTAGGCGCTCATGTCGCGATGCATGCCCGGCAACACCTGGACCTCGCCGGTCTGGCGGACGAACAGCATGTCGCCGTCGTAGGGCGTGGCCTGGTGCAACGCCACCGCCGCCAGGCTGTGGCGCAACACGCGCAGCTGCTCGCCGAGCCAGTCCAGGTCGCTGAATTGCGAGCCGGCATGGCGCATGGCCAGGGCGATGGCCTGCAGGCGCTGCCCGGGCGAGCGCGCCGCCAGCCGGCGCATGGCCGCCAGGGCGTCGCGGGTCTGCGGGCGCTCCTCCAGTTCCTGCCATACGCCCCGCGTCACCCGCCCCGGGGTGCGCCGCAGGGCCTCGGCGATGGCCTGCTCCAGGCCGGCTTCGTCCAGCGGGTAGCCCAAGGCGCGTGGGTCGGCCTGCATCACCCGGGCGAACACGTATTCAGCCAGCAGGTCGTCCTCGATCAGGAACGGCACGCGGTAGCTGCTGATCACCGTCAGCGCCTCGACCGCCACGCCCCGCGCCTTCAGGCAGCTCGCCAGCTCGCTGGCCAGCAGGCCGCCCAGGCAGTAGCCGACGATGCTCAGGCTACGCAGCCCGGCGGCTTGCAGGGTGTCGGCATAGCTTTCGGCCAGTCGGCGGATGGCCTGCTCGGGCTCCAGCGCCAGGTAGCCGGCCACGTCGGCCAGCACCAGCCCGTCGGCGCCGCCTTCCAGGGCGCCGAACAGCGCGCGGTAGGGCGCCAGGGTGCCGCTGCCGTCGTGGACGAAGATGCGCTTGTGGCCTGCCGCCTGTTCGCGGATCGAGACCAGCGGCGAACCCGGCCGCAGCTCGTCGCGGGCGCGGACGAAATCGGCCAGCGCGGCCACCGTCGGCTGGTTGATCAACTGGCGCAGCAACTGGTCCCACTGCACGCTGCGCAATGCCGGCAGCCGTTCGCGCAGGCGGCCGACCACCTGGGCCACCAGCAGCGAATCGCCGCCCAGCTCGAAGAAGCCCTGCTCGCGGCCTACCGCCGGCACCCGCAGGGTTTCCTGCCAGACCTCGGCGATGGCGCGCTCCAGCTCGTCCCGCGGCGGTTCACCGCTGGCGGCGGACTGCTCGGCGCCGCGGGTGCGCAGCGAGGCCAGGGCCTGGCGGTCGACCTTGCCGTTGGCGGTCAGCGGCAGTTCGTCGAGCACCAGCAGCTCCGCCGGCAGCATGTACTGTGGCAGGCGCAGGGCCAGGTGCTCGCGCAGCGCCGCCGGCTCCAGGCGCTGGCGGTCGGCCTTGAAGCGGGCGATGAACAGGTGCTGGCCGATGCAGGACATGGCCTCCCCGGCCTCCGGCAGGCAGAGCGGCGCTTCGGCCCCGGCCTCGGCCAGCAGGGCCTGCCATTGCTCGCGGCGCAGAAAGGTGGTGTCCAGCTCGCGGCGCAGGTCCTCGAACTCGGTGAGGCCTTCCTTGAACTCCATCGACGCCATGATCTGGTAGGTGTCGCGGGTGGCCTCGATGAACACCAGCCAGCCGCCCGGCGCCAGCATGCGCCGCAGGCGCGCCAGCACCCGGCCGGCATCGCGGGCGTTGTGCAGCACGTTGGCGCAGAGGATCACGTCCAGCGAGTTGTCGGCGATGCCCTGGCACCAGGGCTCCTGGTTGAGGTCGAACAGGCCGTAGCGCACCCAGGGATAATCGGCGAAGCGTTCGCGGGCCTCGTTGAGGAAATACTGCGAGAGGTCGGTGAACTGGTAGTCCACCGGCAGCCCCGCCAGCGCCGGGATCAGGTCGCAGCTGGTGCCGCCGACGCCGGCGCCTATCTCCAGCAGGCGCAGCGGCCGTTCGGCGTCGAAGTCGGCGGCGATGCGGCGCAGCGCGGCGCACACCGCGCGGTTCAGGTACTGGCTGATGAGGTTGCGCCGGTAGGCGCCGTCGGCCACCTCGGTGCGCCCTTCGGGGAACAGCAGGTGCAGCGGGTCCAGCCGGTCGCTCATCAGCTCGGGCAGGCGCTCCTGGCTCTCGCGCAGGTAGCGCAGCACCTCGGCCCCCCAGCCCACCTTCGGCTCCAGCTCGTCGATGCGGGCCCAGGCCTGGCGCAACGCGTCCTCGCGGACCTGCAGGCGGCAGTAGCCGCCACGGGCCTCGTCGAAGGCCAGCAGGCCCTCCTCCGCCAGGGCGCGCAGCCAGCGGCGGATCAGCCGGCGGTTGCGCGGGGCGACCTCGCAGGCTTGGCAGATGTCGTCCAGGGAGTGCCCACGGCCGTCGTCGTCGAACAGCCCCGGCCGCTTCAACGCGGCGGCCATGGCCAGCAGCGCGGCGCGCTCGACCTGCTCCGACATCTCGCGGATATGCCCTGGGTCCAGCCCGGCGCCGACGCCCTGCCCGGCCGCCCGCGCCTGCCCGGCCAGGTCCCCGGGCCAGGCCGCCGGTGTCGTTGCGGGCGCGGCGCAGAGGAAGGCCACCAGGCGCCGCTCCAGGGCCTCCTCGCCCTGGGCCACCACCACCGCGGACTGCACGCCCGGGTAGTCGAGCAAGGCGCTCTCGACCTCGGCCAGTTCTATGCGGTGGCCGCGCACCTTCACCTGGAAGTCCTCGCGGCCGAGGAACTCGATGCTGCCATCCGCCAGGTAGCGCCCCAGGTCGCCGGTGCGGTACAGGCGCTCGCCGCTGACGGGGTGGCGGATGAAACGCTCCGCGGTCTTCTGCGCATCGCCCAGGTAGCCCAGGGCCAGGCCCTCGCCGGCGATGTAGAGTTCGCCGGCCACGCCGTCCGGGCGGTCGCGCAGGCGCTCGTCGAGCACATGGAAGCGCTGGTTGGCCAGCGGCCGGCCGTAGGGAACGCTGCGCCAGTGCGGCGGCACCTCGTCCAGTGGCTGGATGATCGACCAGATCGCCGCCTCGGTGGCGCCGCCCAGGCCCACCAGGCGCAGGCGCGGCAGCGACGCGGCGCTCTCCGCCGCCAGGTTGAGCGGAATCCAGTCGCCGGAGAGCAGTGCCAGGCGCAGGCGCTGCGGCGCCGCACCGGGCTCCGAGCGCAGGTAGTGCAGGAGCATCTGCAGTTGCGCCGGCACCGAGTTCCACAGGGTCACGCCCTGCTCGCGGGCGCAGGCCGCCCAGTGGGAGGGATCGCCGCGCCGTTGCGCGTCGGGCAGCACCAGGGTGGCGCCGGCGGCCAGCGCGCCGAAGATGTCGTAGACCGACAGGTCGAAGCCCAGGCTGGCCAGGCCCAGGATGCGGTCGTCGGCGTCGACCTGGAAGCGCTCGTTGATGTCCGCCAGGGTGTTCAATGCCGCCTGGTGGCTGATCATCACGCCCTTGGGGACGCCAGTGGAGCCGGAGGTGTAGATGACGTACGCCAGCTCCCCCGGCTGCGCGGGCGAGGCCGGCAGCGGCGCGCCGGCATAAGGCTGCAGGCGGTCCACGGCGAGCGCCTGGACGATCCGCGCCGGCCAGGCCAGGCGGCCCTCCAGCGCCGAATGGGTGGCCACCCGCCACACCCCGGCATTCTCCAGGATCAGCTCGCGGCGCGCCTCGGGCTGGCTGGTGTCCAGCGGCAGGTAGGCGGCGCCGGCCCGCAGGATGCCGAGCACGGCGATGATCTGCTCGATGCCCTTGTCCATGCACACCGCGACGCGCTCGCCGCGCTGGCAGCCGGCGTCGAGCAAGGCGGCGGCGACGGCCTCGGCGCGCGCGGCCAGTTCGGCGAAGTCCAGGCTCCGCCCGCCCTGCACCAGGGCCGGGTGCCGGGGCGCCAGGCGCGCCCGGGCGAACACCGGCTCGTGCAGCAGGCCCTCGGGCAGCGGCGCATCGGTCTGGTTGGCCAGTTCGCGCGCCAGGCGCTGGGTGGCGGGCAGCTCCAGGCAGTCGTCCAGCGCCCAGGCCGAGGGTTCGCGCGCCAGGCGCAGCAGCAGCGCGCAGAAGGCATCGAACATGGCGCGCAGCACGGGCTCGGCAAAGGCGCCTTCGCGGTAGTCCCAGTTCAGCCACAGGCCGCCGTCGCGCTCGGAGACCTGGCAGTCGATCAGCACCTGGGGCGTCTGGCTGATGCCATGGACCAGCTCGGCGCCGGGCATGAACGGGCCGCGACCGGCCTCGCCGCCGGCGCCCAGCGTGCTGGTGAAGGCGTAGGGCAGCAGCGCGGCGTCGCGCCCCCGGCGGCGCGCCAGCTCGCGCAGCACCTCGATGCCGGAGAACAAGCGGTGGTCCATGTCCTCCCACAGGCGCGCCTGCAGTTGCGCGGCGCGCTCGGCGAAGCTGCCGGCCTGGCGGGTGTCCACCTGCAGCACCTCCACCGAGCTGAAGTCGCCCACCAGGCGCTCCACCTGGGGATGCAGCGCCAGGCGATTGAGCAACGTCAGGCTCAGGCAGAAGTCGCCGCGCCGGCTCCAGCGCCCCAGGGTTTCCGCATAGGCGGCGAGCACCGCGGCGGAGACGCCGATGCCGGCGCCGGCGGCGTTGAGGCCGAGGGCGCGGTAGTCGCGCTCGTCCACCTGCAAAGCCAGGCGGCGGAAGCGCGCCCCCGGCTGCGCGTCGGCCAGGGGCAACTCGGGCGCGCCGGGCAGGCCGTCGATGCGGGCCAGCCAGTAGTCGCGGTCGCGGCCGTAGCGCGGCCCTTCGCGCAGGCGGCGCTCGGCCAGGACGTAGTCGCGGAAGCTGATCCGCGCCGGCTCCGCCAGGGTGCCGCCGTGGTACAGCTGGTGCAGTTCGCCGAGCAGCATGCGCACGCTCTGGTAGTCGCACACCAGCAGGTCCACCGACAGGTGCAGGAAGTCGCCGGCAGCGCCGTGGCTGACGCACAGCTCCACCAGCGGCCAGCAGTCCGGGCCGGCGCGGCGCAGCTCCATGCGTTCGCGCAGTTCGGCCAGGCGGCGCCCTTCGGCATCCAGCCTGTGCTCCGCCAGCCGGTAGCAAGGCACCTCGGCCAGGATGCGCTGGTGGCCCTCGGCGCTGACCACGGCGCGGAGCATGGGATGGCGTTCGATCAGTTGGTTCCAGGCCCGTTCCAGGCGCGCGACCTCGAGGCCGGGGAAGGCGAACTCCAGGTAGCCGTGGCAGGCGACGCCGCCGTGGGCGAAGGCCGTGCTGCGGCCGAGCAGGTAGGCGGCCTGCACGTCGGTCAGCGGGAAGGGCTCGCCCTGCTCCGCCGGATCGCCCTGCAAGGCCTGCTCGCGTTCCGCCGCCAGGGCGCGCAGCAATTCGTCGCGGGCCTGGCGCAGGCGCTGCAGCAGCGCCTCGTCCAGGGCCCCGGCCGGGGCCCGGTAACGCAGCAGGCCGTGCTCTTCCCATAGCTCGACGCCCAGCATGTCGAGCTCGTTGCGCAATGCGTGGATATTCATAGTGCCCCTTCCTCCAGTGGGTTGGCGCCCGCCCGCCGCTGCGCCTGCCGGGCCGCCACCAGGGCGGCCTGGGCGGCGACGCTGGCGGCGCCGAAAAAGTCCTTGAGTGTCAGTTCCACGCCGAAGCCACTGGCCAGGCGCTCGATCAGGCGGGTGGCCAGCAGGCTGTTGCCGCCCAGGGCGAAGAAGCCCTGGTGGCGGCCCACCCGCGGCACCTCCAGCAGCGCCTGCCAGTGCCGGGCGACCGCGCTTTCCAGTTCGCCCTGCGGCTCCTCGTCCGGCGCCAGGGCGCTGCCCTGGAGCTGCTCCTGCAGCAGCCAGGCCAGGGCCTTGCGGTCCACCTTGCCGTTGCCGCTCAGGGGCAGCCGGGGCAAGGCGAGCATGCGTTCGGGCAGCATGTGGGGCGGCAGCCAGTCAGCGGCCCAGCCACGCAGCTGTTCTTCCGCGGGCGTCTCGCGGCCGCCGGCCGGCACCACCGCGGCGACCAGGCTGGCCCGGGCGCCGGGCAGCACCAACGCAACGGCGCGCGCCAGCGCCGGGTGGCGTTCGAGCACCGCCTCGACTTCGGCGAGTTCCACCCGGTGGCCGCGCAGCTTCACCTGCTGGTCCAGGCGGCCGAGGAATTCCAGGGTGCCGTCGGGCCAGTAGCGGCCCAGGTCGCCGGTGCGGTACCAACGTTCGCCGCCCTGTTCGACGAAGCGCTGGCGGGTCAGCGCCGCTTGCCCGCGATAGCCCAGGGCGACGCCGGCGCCGCCGATCCACAGCTCGCCGGGGACCCAGTCCGGGCAGTCCCGGCCGAGGCCGTCGACCACCCGGTAGCGCTGGTTTTCCAGCGGCCGCCCGTAGGGGATCGAACGCCACTGCGGCGGCACCTCCGCGACTTCCTGGGCATTCGACCAGATCGCCGCCTCGGTGGCCCCGCCCAGGGCCACGAAGCGGCAGCCGGGGGCGACCTGGCGCAGACGCGGCGGCAGGTCCAGGCCGATCCAGTCGCCGGAGACCAGGGCCAGGCGCAGGCCGCCCAGGCCGAGGCCGCCGCGGTTGCGCAGCAGCAGCATGTCGAGCAATGCCGGCACCGAGTTCCACAGGGTGACGCCGTGCCGGCGCAGCAGCTGCAGCCAGTGCGTCGGTTCCTTGCGCAGGGCCTCGGCCGGCAGGACCAGGGTGCCGCCGACGCCGAGCACGGCGAAAAGGTCGAATACCGAGAGGTCGAAATCCAGCGCCGAAACCCCGAGCAGGCGGTCGCTGGCCGCCAACCGGTAGCGCCGGCGCAGCGCATCCAGGGTGTTCTGCGCGGCGCCGTGGGCCACTTCGACGCCCTTGGGCTCGCCGCTGCTGCCGGAGGTGAAGATCACATAGGCGACAGCCGAGGGTTCCACCGGCAAGGGCTTGGCCAGGGGCTCGTAGGCCTGGCTGGCGGCCAGCTCGCGCACCACCGTGCCGGCTGGCCAGGCGTCCTCCCCGGCCCGCTCGGAGTCGGTCAGCACCAGGCGCACCCCGGCATGGCGCAGGATGGCCGCGCGCCGCGCCGGCGGCTGTTCGATCCCCACCGGGACGTAGCACGCGCCGGCGGCAAGCGCGCCCAGCACGGCGATCACCTGGCCCGCCCCCTTGGGCAGCGTGATGGCCACGCCGTCGCCGGCCGCCACGCCCCATTCGCGCAGCGCCGCGGCCAGGCGCAGGGCGGCCTCGGCCAGTTCGGCGTAGCTGTACTGGCGTTCCTGCTCGTCGTGGGCCACCAGGGCCAGGTTATGGGGGTTGTTCCGCGCCTGGGCGAAGAAGCCCTGGTGCAGCACGCCGGGCTCCAGGTCCGCGCGGGTGTCGTTGACCTGGTAGCGCACCTGCGCTTGCGCCGCCGGCAGTTCCAGCGACACGGGTTGGCCCCAGTCCTGCTCGGCCAAACCTTCGAGCAGGCGCTCATAGGCGGCGAACATGGCTTCCAGCAGGCCGTCGGGAAACAGCCCCTCGACCGCATCCCAGTTCAGCAACAGGCCCTCTTCCAATGGGTAGGTCTGGTGGTCGAGCCAGACCTGGGGCGTCTGCGACAGCGCCCAGCCGGGACGGCCAAGGGTTTCGCGGCAACGCGCGTCCACCAGCGGCTCGCCGAGGTTGCAGGCGAACACCACGGGGGCGCCCAGGCCTTCGCCGTCCTGGCGCTGGGCCAGCTCGCGCAGCACCTCCATGCCCGACCAGGCCGCGTGGCCCAGGTCCCGGTGCAGTTGCGCCTGCAAGGCGGCGGCCTGCCCGGCGAAGCTGCCCGCGCGGGAAAGGTCCACCTCCAGCAGCACCAGGTTGGAGAAGTCCGCGACCATGTGCGCCACGCCGCTGTCCAGCGGCTGGCGGTCGAACAACGGCAGGTTGAGGAGGAAACGCTGGCTGGCGCTCCAGCGCGCCAGGACCTGGGCGTAGGCGCAGGCCAGCACGCTGGCCAGTGTCAGGCCGTGCGCCCGGGCACGGGCTTCCAGGCGCGCCAGATGCGGCTTCTCCAGCAGGAACTGCAGGCGGCGGAAGCGTGGCCGGCCCAGTGACTCGGGGGCCTGGGCCAGGGGCAGTTGCGGCGGGCCGGGCAGCGTGTCCAGGCGCGCACGCCAGTATTCGCGCGCACTGGCCAGCTGCGGCCGGCGCAGCTCGCGCTGGGCCGCCAGGTAGGCCGGGAAGTCCATGCCCAGCATCGGCAGCGTCTCGCCCTCGCCCCGGTAGAAGGCTGCCAGGTCGCGCAGCAGGATGGCGAAGCTGAGCACGTCGGCGACCAGCAGGTCCAGGTTCAGGTGCAGCCGGCTGCGGCCATCGGGCAGCAGGCTCAGTTGCAGGTCGAAGACCTGCCCGCTGGCGACGTCCAGGCAGCGGTGCGCCAGCGCTTCGCGCAGTTGCGCCAGGCGCGCTTCGCGCTCGGCCCGCTCGAGGCGGCGCAGGTCATGCACGCGCAGGCCGGCCCAGGCCGGTTCGCCGCGGATGCGCTGGCGCCCGTCGGCGAGGAACTGCGCACGCAGCATGGCGTGCCGCTGGCACAGCGCGCGTACCGCGGCTTCCAGGCGCGGCGGGTCGAGCTCGCCGGCGTCCAGTTCCTGGTACAGCTGGCAGGCCACCCCGCCAAGGCTGCGCTGCTCGTCGCGGCCCAGCCAGTAGGCCTGCTGCAGGGCTGTCAGTTCGAACCCCTCGCCCGTCTCGGGCACAACCGGCGACGGCCCGGCCACCTCGCCGGCGCGCTCGGCGAACAGGCGCAGCCAGGCCTGCAGGGTCGGCCGCTCCATCAGTTCGGCAACGCCGACGCGCACGCCGTGGCGGGCCAGCAGTGCGGGCAGGCGCATGAGATTGATGGAGTCCAGGCCCTGTTCGATCAGCGACAGTTCGGCGTCGATGTCGGCGGCGTCGCAGCCCAGGGCCGGCGCGAGCCAGTCGCGCAGGCTGTGTGGATCGGTGCCGGCGAGGCAATCGCCGGGGCGCGCCCGGGGTGAATGAGCGCATGCCAGTGCTGGGTCATCGTTCATGGTGGGCAATCCTTGCGGAAGCGGGGTGGATGGGGCCACGCAGGCGCCAGCGGTTGACCGCTTCGCGTTCGTGGAACAGCTCTCGGTAACGGCCCGGCTGGGCCAGAAGCTGACGGTGGGTGCCGCGCTGCACCAGGCGGCCCTGGTCGAGCACGAGGATCTGCGCGGCGTGTTCGGCGAGGCTCGGCCGGTGGGTGGCCAGCAACAGCGTGTGGCGGCCGGCGAGGCCGAGCAGCAGGCGGTTGATGCGCGCCTCGCTGGCCGGGTCCAGGGCCGCGGTGGGTTCGTCCAGCAGCAGCACGGGGGCGCCCTTGAGCAGCAGGCGGGCCAGGGCCAGGCGCTGCCGCTCGCCGCCGGACAGGCCGGCCCCGGCCTCGCCCAGGGGGCTATGCCAGCCCTCGGCCAGGCGTGCCGCGAGGCTTTCCAGGCCACAGGCGCGGGCCGTCGCCAGCAGGGTCGCATCGCTGGCCGCGGGGTCGCCCAGGCGCAGGTTGTCCAGCAGGCTGCCGGGCAGGACCCCGCAGTCCTGCGGCAGCAACGCCAGGTAGCGATCGCGCTCGGCGGCGGCCACCTCGCGCAGGTCGACGCCGCCCAGCAGCACCCTGCCCGCATCCGGGTCGGCGCAACGCGCCAGCAGGCGCAGCAGGCTCGACTTGCCAGCCCCGGAGGCGCCCACCAGCAGGTTGAGCGAGCCGGGCGCCAGGTCGAGTTCGATGCCGTCCAGCACCCGCCGTTCCTGGCGCACCAGGCCCAGGCCGTGGGCCTGCAGACGCGGGTCGGCGGGCAGCCGCGGCCGGGCGGGCTCGGGCAACGGCGGCACCTGCAGCACCTGGCGCAACTGGCGCAGGCCGTGGCGCGTCTGGCGCAAGGTGGCGCCCAGGTTCACCAGCGTGCCCATGGGCTCCACCAGGCAGGTCGCCAGCAGCCCCAGGGCGAGGAACTCGGTGGCCGCCAGCTGCCCGCCGAGCACCGCGTGCAGCCCGCCCAGCAACAAAAGCGTGTACAGCGCCTGCAACGCGCCGGCCAGGCCCAGCGCGGCCGGGAAGGTGCGCCAATGGGCGCGGCGCTGGGCGCGGCGCTGTTCCTCCAGGGCCTGTTCGAGCAGGGCGAAGCCGGCCTCGGTGCGCCCGCTGACGCGCAGCAACGCCTGCTGGCGAACGAACTCCAGGACCCGCGCCGCCGCCTCGGTGCCCGCCCGCTCGCCACCCTCCTCGGCCTCGCCGCCCCAGCGCACGCCCCAGCGGTAGAACAGCCACAGCGGCAGCGCCGCGGCCAATCCCGCCAGGGCCAGGCGCGGCATCTGCAAGGCCAGCACGCCGAGCAGCGCGAGCGGCGTCAGCACCGCGTTGAGCAGCGGCTGCAACAGGTGCGCCGGGACGCTCATCACCTGCAGGACGTTGTAGGTGACCAGGCGGTTGAGCTCGGCGGCGCGGCGCTCGGCGAACCACTCCAGGGGCAGCCGCGCCAGGTGCTGCCCGAGGCGCCGGTTCAGCCCGCGGGCGGCTTCGGCGCCGGCGCGGTAGCCGAGCAACTGGGCATGCCGGCGCAGCCACAGGCAGAGCGTGGCCAGCCCGGCGAAGGCCGGCGGCCAGTGCCACGCCGGCGCGTCGCCGAACAGCTCGCCGAAGGCCAGCGGCAGCAAGCCCAGGGCCAGCCCCTGGGCGCCAGCCGCGGCGGCCATGGCCAGCACCGCCAGGCGCAGGCGCCGGGCCTGGGCCGGCTGCAGGCAGCGCAGCAGTTCGACGATCATGCGCCGCCCCCCTGCTCCGCCGCCCACAGCCGGGCGTAGGTCCCGCCCTGCTGCAGCAGCGCCTCGTGGCGCCCCCGCTCAAGCACCCGGCCGCCACCGAGCACGACGATCTGCTCGGCGTCGCGCAGGCTGGCCAGGCGGTGCGCGATCACCAGCAGCGTGCGGCCGGCCGCCAGCACCGACAGGGCCTGCTGGATGGCCGCCTCGGATTCCGGGTCGGCCGCGGCGGTGGCTTCGTCCAGCACCAGGATAGGGGCATCGGCCAGCAGCGCGCGGGCGATGGCCAGGCGCTGCCGCTCGCCGCCGGACAACGCCTGGCTGCCGTCCAGCACGGTGGCGTAGCCCTGGGGCAATTGTTCGATGCGCGCGTCGATCTGCGCGGCCCGCGCCGCGGCCCTGACCTCGTCGAGGGTGGCCTCGGGCCGCGCCAGGCGCAGGTTGTCCAGCACGCTGGCGCGCAGCAGGCGGACTTCCTGGAAAACGAAGGCGACCTGCCGGTACAGGGTGGCGGCGTCTATCTCGCGCAGGTCCACGCCGCCGATGCGGATGGCGCCGCCGCTGACGTCGGCGAAGCGCGGCAGCAGGCTGGCCAGCGTCGACTTGCCGGCGCCGGACTCGCCCACCAGGGCGGTCAGCGTGCCCGGCGCCAGCACCAGGTCGATGCCGTCCAGGGCCAGGCTGCCGTCGGCGCGCCTCAGGCTCACCGCATCGAAGCGCACTTCGCTGCCCTCGGGCTGGCGCGGCCGCGCCGGTTGCGGCAAGGGCGCGGTGGCCAGCAATTCGCCAATGCGCCGCGCGGCCTCGCGGCCCTGGACGATGGCGTCGCCGCCGTGCCCCAGCGCCGCCACGGGCGCGGCCAGCGCCGGGCCGAGCAAGGCGAAGGGCAGCAGCTGCACCGGTTGCAGTTCGCCGGCCAGCACCAGGCCGCTGCCGGCCAGCAGCACCAGGGCGATCATCAGCAGCGGCGAGAGCAGTACCTCGACGCTGGCGCCCAGCCCGGCCCAGCGTCCGACCCAGGCGGAGAAGAAGCGGGCGAAGTCTTCCACGGCGGCGAAGAAGGCGCCCTGCACCTGCCCGGAACGGCCGAAGGACTTGACCATGGCGATGCCCTGGACGAAGCCCAGGGTCGCCTGGGACAGGCCGCCGATGGCGGCCCCCAGGGCCTGGCGGTCGGCACGGTAGGCGGCCGAGCGCAGCGCGGCGAGGCGCCACAGCGCCAGCAGCGGCGGCAGCAACACCACCAGGGTCATGCGCCAGTCCTTCAGCGCCAGGTAGGCCAGGCAGGCAGCCGGCGCCACCAGCGCCGCGGCCAGGTTGTTGGGCAGGTGCGCCACCAGGTGATGCAGGGCGCCGACGTCGTCCACCAGCACCCGGTTCAGCCGCGCCAGATTGCGCCCGGCGTACCAGCCCAGGGGCAGGCGCCCGAGATGGGCGGCCAGGCGGCGGCGCAGGTGCAGCTGCAGGTCGCTGTCGGCCAGGTGGGTCATGTGCAGCGCGCAGCTCAGGCCCAGCAGGCGCAGCAGCAGCGCGGCGGCGCCGGCCAGGGCCAGGAGCGGCGCCCGGTCGTCATCGAGGTGCCCGGCGAGCAGCGCCGGCGCCAGTTCGGCCAAGGCCACGAAGGGCAGGATGCCGGCCAGCGCCGACACGGCCTGCAACGCCACCGCCAGCAGCAGGCGGCCGCGCACGGGGCGCAGCAGCGCCGCCAGGGAGAAGCCCGCCTCAGCCACGCGCGCTCGCCTCCCGCGGGGTGAAGTACTGCCGCTGGAGGGTCTCGCGCAGGTGCCGGCGGCTGACCTTGCCGACGCCGGTCTGCGGGAAGGCCTCGAGGAACTCGAAGCGGTCCGGCAGCTTGAACGCCGCCAGCCCGCAGCCGCGCAGGTAGGCCTTGAGTTCGGCGGCGGCGGCCGCCGAGCGGCGGATCACGAAGGCGCAGCTGCGTTCGCCGAGGAAACCGTCGGGCATCGCCACCAGCGCCGCGTCCAGCACCGCGGGGTGCGCCAGCAGCAGGTTCTCCACCTCCTCCGCGGCGATCTTCTCGCCGCCGCGGTTGATCAGGTCCTTGTCGCGCCCTTCCACCACCAGGTAGCCGTCGGCGGTCAGCGCCACGCGGTCGCCGGAGCGGTAGAAGCCGTCGGCCGTGAAGCACTCGGCGTCCTGCCCGGGGTTCCGGTAGTAGCCGCGGATGGTGTAGGGCCCGCGGGTCAGCAGCAGGCCCACCTGCCCGGGCGGCAGGTCGTTGCCCTGCTCGTCCACCACCCGCACCTCGTCCGCCGGCGACAACGGCCGGCCCTGGGTGCGCAGCAGGTGCTCGGCGTCGTCGTCCGGGCGGGTGTAGCAGATCAGCCCTTCGGCCATGCCGAACACCTGCTGCAGGCGGCAGCCCAGGGTCGGCCCGACGCGCCGCGCCGCCGCCTCGCTCAGCCGCGCGCCGCCCACCTGCAGCAGCAGGCCGGGCAGGCCGCGCCCGCGAAGCTCGGCGGCCTCCATCCACACCAGGGCCAGCGGCGGCACCAGGGCGGTATGGCTCACGCCCTCGGCCTCGACCAGCGGGAAGCAGCATTCCGGCGTCGGCTGCGCGGCGGTCACCACCCGCCCGCCGCTGTACAGGGTGCCCATGAACCCCGGGCAGCACATGGGGAAGTTGTGCGCCATGGGCAGCGCCGCCAGGTAGGTGCTGTCCGGCCCCAGGCCGCACAGCTCGGCGCTGGCGCGCAGGTTGTAGAGGTATTCCCGGTGCCGCCGCGGAATCAGCTTGGGCACGCCGGTGGAGCCGCCGGACAGCTGGAAGCAGGCCACCGCCTCCGGCGCCGGCTCGGGCAACGCCAGGGGCTCGGCGCGGTAGAGGTCGGCCAGGGCGACGAACTCCTGCGCCTCGCCGGCCACCAGCACGTGGCGCAGCTGCGGCTGCTCCGCCTGCAGCCGCCGGGCCAGCGCGCGGAAGTCGAAGTCAGCGGCGCGGTCGGCGCAGATGTAGGCGCGGGCCCCGGCGAAGCGGCAGAAGCTGGAAAGCTCCAGCTCGCGGTGCGCCGGCAGGGCGAAGATCGGCCGCGCGCCAAGTCGGTACAGGGCGAAGCAGGCCTCGACGAAGGCGATGCCGTTGGGCAATTGCAGCAGCACGTTGTCCCCGGCGCGCAGGCCCAGGCCGTGCAGGCCGGCGGCCAGGCGGTCGACCCGCGCGTCCAGCTCGCGGTAGCTCAGGCGCCGCGCCCCTTCCACCAGCGCTTCGCGTTCGGCGAAACGCCGGGCGGCCTCGCGCAGCAGGCCGGAGAAGGTCTCCTCGCGCCAGTAGCCGGCATCCCGGTAGCGCTGGACATAGGCCTCGGGCCAATCGGGGCAGTCGATGCGGTCGTCGCGGGTGGTCATCTTGCTTCCTCGCTGGTTGCGGGCATGAGCGGGCCTGCGGCCTTGCGGGGAAGGCCGTACAGGGCGTCTGCGGGGTATGGGTGGCGGCAAGGCGTGCCGCTTCGGTGCGCCGGGCGCACCCGGGCAATGCTGCGGGGGAGGTCCCTCTCCGATTGTTGCGAGTGATTATCAATATCCCGGCGATCCGCCAGCGGCAAGGACCGCCGCCTTCGATCCCGCGCCTTTTTCTTTGGATCGTGGAACCCGCGCCCACCGCCAGGGCGCGCGCAGGGCCCGCGGGCCGGGACATGACGGCCTGGCCCGGCACAAACAATAATAATTCTCATTCATGGATCGACTTCGCCGTGCTAGCCTGGGGCCTCCATCCGCCAGGCAAGGAGAGAAGGATGTCCAGCAGCAAGGCCATGCAGCGCAGCGTGCCCAGCGACTTCACCCTGAGCGTGCCCGGCTGCGGCGCCACTCCGGCGGGCGAGGCCGCGGCGGACATCACCCTGTCCGCCGGCACCGTGGTGGTCCAGACCCAGGGCTGGATGCAGGAGCCGCTATGGAAGGGCCTGAAGCTGATCCTGGTGCTCAGCGGCCGTCTCGACTGCCGCGTCGAGGGCCTGCCCCCGGTGGAGATCCGCGGCCCCACCCTGTGCGCGGTGGCCAACCAGGGCGAGTTCTGCGGCGACCACCTGTTCGCCAGCGGCGTGCCGGTGCGCTACACCACGGTGCAACTGGATTTCCCGGCGATCCGCAGTGTCGGCCTGGAGCCCGAGCGGCTGTTCCGCCAGCGCCACGACGGCGGGCCGGTGCTGTTCTGCCGCCCGGCCTCGCGCTCGCTGCTGGCCCTGGCCCGGCAGATCGCCACCTGCCCGCTGCACGGCCCTTCCCGCGCCTTCTACCTCGGCGGCAAGGCGCTGGAGATGACCGCCCTGGGCCTGGAGGACCTGCTCGCCGACCAGCCCCCGGGCAGCGCCGCCGAGGCGCGCCTGAACTCCGCCGACCTGGAGCGGGTGCAGGCTGCCCGCGAGCTGCTGTGCCGCGACCTGCAGCATTCGCCGCCGCTGGCCACGCTGGCGCGCCAGGTGGGGCTGAACGCGCGCAAGCTCACCGAAGGCTTCCGCCAGCTGTTCGGCAGCAGCGTCTATGCCTACCTGCAGGAGGTCCGCCTGAGCGAGGCCTACCGCCTGCTGGCCAGCGGCGAGAGCAACGTCTCCAGCGCCGCCTACCGCGTCGGCTACAGCCCGGCGCACTTCTCCATCGCTTTCCGCAAGCGCTTCGGGGTGTCGCCCCGGGAGCTGCGCTGAGCCCGTGGCGGAGCGCAGGTTCCGCGGTTTTTCCCGATCGAAAGAAATGGTCGCGCAATCCAATGTTTTCCCCCGGCGCCATGAATGCTTGTTGAGATAAGTTCGCATTCGCATTTTTGAACCCCTCTCAGCATGGAGCGAAACATGGCAACCGGCCCCGGGCAGATCAGCCCCCTACACTTCCCTTCCCACCTGCTGCCGCGCGGCCTGCGCCTGGCCGGGGCGATACACGCCCTGGCCCTGGGCATCGGCCTGGCGAGCCTGCCGGGCCAGGCCCAGGCCGCGGACGACGAGCGCCAGGAGCAGGACGTGCTGTCGCTGGACAGCAGCACCGTGCTCGGCGCCGGCGAGAGCCCGGTGGGCCCGGTGCCCGGCGTGGTGGCCCAGCGCAGCCTCAGCGGCACCAAGACCGACACGCCGATCCGCGAGGTGCCGCAGGCCCTGTCGGTGGTCACGCGCAAGGAGATGGACGAACAGAAGGCGCAGTCGGTGGCCGAGGCGCTGCGCTACACCGCCGGCGTGCAGGACAGCACCGGCGCCGCCTCGCAGCGCTTCGACTCGATCAAGATCCGTGGCTTCGATGTCTCCAGCACCGGCATGCTGCGCGACGGCTTGCGCGGCACCACCACCCAGGCCTGGCCGAAGGTCGAGCCCTACGGCCTGGAGCGGGTCGAGGTGCTCAAGGGCCCGGCCTCGGTGCTCTATGGGCAGAACGCCCCCGGCGGGGTGGTCAACCAGGTCAGCAAGCGCCCGCTGGACCAGCCCTTCCACGAGGTGGAAGTGGTCGGCGGCAACCACGACCGACGCCAGGGCCAGTTCGACTTCAGCGGCCCGCTGGACGACGAAGGCAAGTTCCTCTACCGGCTCACCGGCCTGGGCCGCGACAGCGACACCCAGACCGACCACATCGTCGACCGCAAGACCTTCGTCGCCCCGGCCTTCACCTGGCGCCCCAACGAGGACACCGACCTGACCGTGCTGGCCGAGTACGCCGAGGACGAGTTCGGCGCGCCAAGGGTGTTCGTGCCGCTGCGCGGCAGCCTGCTGTCCAACCCCAACGGCAAGATCAAGCACAACCAGTTCCTCGACGAGCCGGGGCTGGACAACCACCGCACCCAGTACGCCCTCGGCTACCTGCTGGACCACCGCCTGAACGACGTCTGGAGCCTGCACTCCAGCGCGCGCTACAGCCACGTCAACCTGCTCACCAATACCGCCAGCGGCATGGGCCTGGCCGCGGACCAGCGCACCCTGATGCGCAGCGCCTACCGCTTCCGCATCATCGGCGACGTCTATGCCCTGGACAACAACGCCCAGGCGCGCTGGAACATCGGCGACACCGAGATGACCTCGCTGCTGGGCCTGGACTACCGGCGCACCCGCGAGGACTACTACCTGCGCGCCGGCAAGGCCGCCTCCATCGACATCTTCAACCCGGTGTACGGCCAGGGCTTCGGCCCCATCGACCGGCCCATGGCGCAGACCCAGCAACGCGCCGACCAGGTCGGCGTCTACGCCCAGCAGCAGTTCACCTTCGACAAGCACTGGGTGCTCAGCCTCGGCGGCCGCCAGGACAGCTCCAGCGCGCGCACCGACAATCGCCTGGCGGACAGCGGCAGCAAGCAGCGCGACGAGAAGTTCACCTACCGCGCCGGCCTGGTCTACCTGGCGGACAACGGCCTGGCGCCCTACGTCAGCTACTCCACTTCGTTCAACCCCTCCCTGGGCACCGACTTCTACGGCAACGCCTACAAGCCGCTGACCGCCAAGCAGTCGGAGGTCGGCGTGAAATACCAGCCCAAGGGCTACGACGGCTTCGTCACCCTGGCCGCCTACGAACTGACCCAGGAGAACGTGCTGACCACCGACCCCAACAACAACCTCAACCAGGTGCAGACTGGCGAGGTGCGGGTGCGCGGCCTGGAACTGGAGGGCAAGGCCAGCCTGGCCCGGGGCCTGGACCTGATCGGCAGCGCCACCTACAACGACGCCGAGGTGACCAGGAGCAACAACCCCGTGGAGAAGGGCCACCGGCCGACCAACACGCCGCGCAAGATGGCCTCGCTGTGGCTGGACTACACCCAGCCCGACGGCCCCCTCGCCGGCCTGGGCTTCGGCGCCGGGGTGCGCTACCTCGGGCGCACCGAGGCAGACGCGGCCAATACCATCACGGTGCCCTCCTACACCCTGCTGGACGCCGCCGTGCACTATGAGCTGGGCCAGCTGTTCCGCGAGGCCAAGGGGCTGCGCCTGTCGCTCAACGCCAGCAACCTGACCGACAAGCACTACTACAACGGCTGCAGCGCGAGCAGTTGCACCATCGGCGAGGACCGCAGCCTGATCGCCAGCCTGAGCTACCGCTGGTAGGCCGCCGATGACCTGTCGGGTTGCATCGACCTGGGCCGGCCGGCGTCGCGCCTGGCTGGCCCTGCACCGCTGGCTGGCGCTGCTGGTCGGCCTGCCGCTGGCGCTGCTGGGCGCCAGCGGCGCGCTGCTGGAGCTGCGCGGGCCCATCCTGCGCTGGGAGCTGGGCGCCGCCGCGCTCAGCGCCAAGCCCCATGCCGCCGACGCCGTCGCCCTGGACGACGCGGCACTGCGCGAACGCGCCCGGCAAGCCTACCCGCGCTTCGCCCGCATCCTCGGCAGCGCGGGGCCACGCCAGGGCTTCCTGACCAGCGACAACGCCCTGGTCTTCGGCACCCTGGGCGACCGCGCGGGCACCGCGGTGGCCATGCTCGACCCTTACGACGGCGAGCCACGGGCCTTCTTCGTCTTCGACGACCTGTGGCTGGCCAAGGTGGTCGCGCTGCACCGCAGCCTGTTGCTGCCGCCGCCACTCGGCGTGCCTTTGCTGGCGGCGTGTGGCGCGGCGCTCTGCCTGTCGCTGCTCAGCGGCCTGTACCTGTGGTGGCCGGGCCGCCGCAACTGGTGGGCCGCGGCCAGCCTGCGGCGCGGCAGCCAGGGCACGCGACGACTGCGGGAATGGCACAACCTGTGCGCCAGCTGGCTGTACCTGCCGCTGCTGCTGATCGCCCTGACCGGCACCTGGCTGGCGCTGCCGCCCGGGCTCGCCGGCGCCGCGCCAGCCAAGGCGCTGCTTTCGGCCCTGCACGGACGGCTGGGCCTCGGCATCGCGGGCATGGCCGTCGCCTTCCTCGCCGGGCTGGCCCTGCCCGCGCTCTACATCACCGGCCTGCTGCTGTGGTGGCGCCGCCGCCCGGCCCGCCAGGCCCTCCCCTCCACGCAAGGAAACCCGTCCCATGACTAGCCTCCTGAAACAGGCCTGCCGCGGCCTGCTGCTGTTCCTCCTGTGCGCGCCGGCGCTGGCCGCGCCGCTCACCGACCTCGCCGGGCGCAAGGTCGAGGTGCCGGCCCAGGTCAAGCGCGTGCTGCTTGGCGAAGGCCGCATGATCTACTCGCTGTCGCTGCTCGAAGGCGCCGATCCCTTCGCCCGGGTCGCCGGCTGGCAGGGGGACTTCCGCGGCCTCGACGTGCAGGGCTACGCGGCCTACCGGGCGCGCTTCCCGCAGGCCGACCAGGTGCCCCTGGTGGGCGGCACCTCGGCCGACACCTTCAGCGTCGAGAAGGCCCTGGCCGTTCACCCGGACCTGGTGCTGCTGGCGCTCAGCGGCGGCCACGGCCCGGGGCCGGGCAGCGAGGCGCTGCGCCAGCTGGAAGCGGCCGGGGTGGCGGTGCTGTTCGTCGACTTCAGCGAGCACCCGCTGCTCAACACCGTGCCCAGCATGCGCCTGCTCGGCGAGGCCCTGGGGCGCCAGCAGCGCGCCGCCGAGTTCATCGACTTCTACCAGCAGGCCATCGAGGCAGTGCGCGAGCCATTGGCCGGCGCCGAGGCGCGCGGCGAACTGGAGCGCCCGAGGCTGTTCGTCGACATGCTCGCCGGCCTGCAGGACTGCTGCGGCTCGCCCGGGCGCGGCAACTTCGGCGAGCTGATCGAGCTGGCCGGCGGGCAGAACATCGGCGCCGGGCGCATCCCCGGCGCCATCGGCACCCTCAACCCCGAATACATCCTCGCCAGCGACCCGCAGCAATACGTGGCCACCGGCGTCTTCGGCGCCGGCCGCGGCGGCGTCACCCTGGGCTACACGGCCACCCCGCAGCAGGCCCGCGACAGCCTGGCGCAGATCGCCCGACGGGCGCCGCTGAACGAACTGCGCGCGGTGCGCGAAGGCCACGTGCACGCCATGTGGCACATCTTCTACGACTCGCCGGAACACCTGGTCGCCGTCCAGGCCCTGGCCAAGTGGCTGCACCCGGAACTGTTCGCCGACCTCGACCCCGAACGCACCCGCGCCGAGCTGTACCGGCGCTTCATGCCGATCCCCGCCAGCGGCGTGTTCACCGTCAGCCTGCAGCCATGAGCCTGCCGCTTGCCCACGAAGGCGCCGCGGCCGGCTACCGGCGCCGCTTCGCCCGGCGCCGCCTGGCGCTGCTGCTCCTGGGCCTGGCGCTGCTCGCCAGCCTGGCCCTGGACATCGCCAGCGGCCCCTCGGCGCTGCCGCTGTCGCGCCTGCTGCAGATTCTCTGGGCGCCGGAGTCGGTGCCCAGGGTGGAAGCGGTGATCGTCTGGTCGGTGCGCCTGCCCTACGCGCTCATGGCGGTGCTGGTCGGCGCCGGCCTGGCGCTGGCCGGCGCGGAGATGCAGACGGTGCTCGACAACCCGCTGGCCAGCCCCTTCACCCTGGGCGTGTCGGCGGCGGCCTCGTTCGGCGCGGCCCTGGCCATCGTCCTGCAAATGGGCATTCCGGGCGTGCCGGCGCAGTACCTGATCTCCGCCAACGCCTTCGTCTTCGCCCTCGCCTCGGTGGCCCTGCTCTATGCCCTGGCGCGCTGGCGCGGCTTCGGCGTGGAGAGCCTGGTGCTGTTCGGCATTGCGCTGGTGTTCGCCTTCAACGCCCTGGTGGCGCTGCTGCAGTTCGTCGCCAGCCAGGACAGCCTGCAGCAGCTGGTGTTCTGGACCCTCGGCAGCCTGGCCCGGGCCAGTTGGGAGAAGCTCGCCGCCATGGCCCTGGCGCTGCTGCTGTGCCTGCCCTTCGCCCTGCGCCAGAGCTGGGCGCTGACCGCCCTGAGCCTGGGCGAGGAGCGCGCCCGCAGCTTCGGCGTGGACGTCGGCCGCCTGCGCCTGTTCAGCCTGCTGCGCATCAGCCTGCTGGCGGCGCTGGCGGTGTCCTTCGTCGGCACCATCGGCTTCATCGGCCTGGTGGCGCCGCATATCGCGCGCCTGCTGGTGGGCGAGGACCATCGCCTGTTCATCCCCGCCAGCGCCCTGGCCGGCGCGCTGATCCTGTCGTTGTCCTCGGTGGCCAGCAAGACCCTGGTGCCGGGCGTGCTGGTGCCGGTGGGCATAGTCACGGCGCTGGTCGGCATTCCCTTCTTCATGGCCATCGTCCTGCGCCAGCGCGGAGGCCTGCGATGAACGCCCCGCGCATCGACGGACTGGGCATCGAACGGCTGAGCATGGGCTACGGCGCCCGGCGCATCCTGCGCGAGCTGGACCTGCCGGCATTGCCGCCGGGCAGCCTGACCGCCCTGATCGGCCCGAACGGCGCCGGCAAGTCCACCCTGCTGCGGGGCATCGCCGGCCTGCAGCCGATCGCCGGGCGGGTGCTGCTGGATGGCGTCGACCTCGGCCGCCTGCCCCTGGCCGAGCGCGCGCGCCAGGTGGTGTACCTGCCGCAGAGCCTGCCGCAGCGCACCCGCCTGTGCGCATTCGAAGCGGTACTCGCCGCGGCCATGGCCGGGCGCAGCCTGTCGCTGCTGGGCGGAGGCCACCCCGACGCGCAGACCCTGCGCGGCATCGAGCAGGTGCTGGAAGCGCTGGACCTGTCGGCGCTGGCGGACCGTCCCATCGATGCCCTGTCCGGCGGCCAGCGCCAACTGGTCGGCCTGGCCCAGGCGCTGGTGCGCCAGCCGCGGGTGCTGCTGCTCGACGAGCCGACCAGCGCCCTGGACCTGTACCATCAGTGCCAGGTGGCCGAGGCCATAGTCGAAGTCACCCGGGCGCGCGGGCTGATCAGCCTGATGGTGGTGCACGACATCAACCTGGCGCTGGCCTGCGCCGACCAGGTGCTGGTCCTGCACCAGGGCGGCCTGGCCGCCGCCGGGCCGCCCGCCGAGGTGATAGACGTACGCCTGCTGCGCGAGGTGTACGGCGTGCATGGCAGCGTCGAACGGGTACGCGGCCGCAACCTGTTGCTGGTCGAGGGCCGCCTGCGGCCCTGATCCCACTTTCCACCACCCCCAGGAGTCCCCCCATGTCCGAAACCCCCGAAGCCGCCCAGGCCTC
The DNA here is from genome assembly GCF_900112375.1 of Pseudomonas citronellolis. Taxonomy (GTDB): domain Bacteria; phylum Pseudomonadota; class Gammaproteobacteria; order Pseudomonadales; family Pseudomonadaceae; genus Pseudomonas; species Pseudomonas citronellolis. The sequence goes on from NZ_FOLS01000007.1 coordinate 69,833, forward strand.
CGCCGGCACGCCCTTCGACCTGCGCCCGCTGCTGTTCTCCACCATGGCCGGGACCATGGCGATGATGGCCTTCGTCTCGCTGGTCGGGCCCATCGCCCGGCTGCTCGGCCTGCAGGCCTGGCAGGCCGGCGCGGCGGTCACCGTGTCCGGCGTGCTCTGGCTGCTGCTGGCGCGGCCCTGGGGCAATGCCAGCGACCGCCTGGGGCGACGGCGCATCCTGCTGCTGGGCAGCGCCGGGGTGACCTTGTCCTACGTGCTGTTGGCGGTCTTCGTCGATACCGCGCTGCGCTTGCAGCCTATCGCCGCGCTGTCGTTCCTCGGCCTGCTGCTCGGGCGTGGCGCGGTGGGCGCCTTCTACGCCGCGCTGCCGGCCGCCGGGCAGGCGCTGATCGCCGACAACTACCCGCCGCGCCAGCGCGCCGCCGCCCTGGCCAGCCTGGGCGCGGCCAATGCCGTGGGCATGGTGCTGGGCCCGGCCATCGCCGCCCTGCTCGCCCGGCACAGCCTGAGCCTGCCGCTGTACGCCATGAGCGTGCTGCCGCTACTGGGGTTCCTGGCGCTGCTCACCCGCCTGCAGCGCCAGGAGCACCACCTGCAGCGCGTCGCGCAGAGCATCCGCCTGGGCGATGCGCGCCTGCGCCGGCCGATGCTGGTGGCCTTCGTCGCCATGCTCTGCGTGGCGGTGGCGCAGATCACCGTGGGCTTCTTCGCCCTCGACCGCCTGGGCCTGGCGCCGGGCGCGGCGGCCCAGGCCGCCGGGGTGGCGCTGACCACCGTGGGCGTGGCGCTGATCCTCGCCCAGTTGCTGGTGCGCCGCCTGGACTGGGCGCCGCAACGGCTGATCCGCGTCGGCGCGCTGGTGGCCGGCATCGGCTTCGCCGGCACCAGCCTGGCGCTGCAGCCCTGGCAGCTGTGGCTGGCCTTCTTCGTCGCCGCGGCGGGCATGGGCTGGGTGTTCCCGGCCTTCTCGGCGCTGGCGGCCAACGCGGTGAACGCCGACGAGCAAGGCTCCACCGCCGGCTCCATGGGCGCCGCCCAGGGCCTGGGCGTGGTGCTCGGGCCGCTGGCCGGCAGCCTGCTCTATGGCGTCGAGCCGCGCCTGCCGTACCTGTTGGTCGGCGCCCTGCTGGTGCTGGTGGCGCTGTGGCCGGAGCCCGCCGCCGACACCGTTCAGGCCGGGTAGCGGCGCGCCAGGAAGTCCAGCAGCAAGGCGTTGACCTCGGCCGGGCGCTCGTTCTGGACCCAGTGGCCGCAGCCTTCCAGGCGGTGCTGTTCGAGGTCCGCCACCACCTCGGGCATGCGCTTGAGGGTATAGGCCTCCAGGCTCGCCACCGGGTCGCGGTCGCCCACCAGGAACAGCGTCGGCTGGCCGACCTGGCGGCCGGCCAGGGGCTCGCTGAAGCGCCAGTTGCGCTCGAAGTTGCGGTACCAGTTGAGCGCCCCGCGGAAGCCGCGGCCGGCGAAGGTCTCGATGTAATGCGCCAGGTCCGCCTCGCCGCACCAGGCCGGCAGTTGCCGAGGCGTGGGCTGGCCTTCGAACAGACGGGCGTCGGCGGGCTTGTCCTGGAGGAAGGGGTCGTCGTCGCCGGCATCGCGGAAAAACAGGCGCAGGCTGCGCTCGATGTCGGCGTCCAGCTCGGCCTCGGCCACGCCCGGCTGCTGGAAGTAGAGGATGTAGTTGAAGCGCCCGGCGAAGACCTCGCGGAGGATCTCCGTGGCCGGCCGCTTGGGCCGCCCGGCATAGGGCACCGACAGCGCGGCCAGGGCCGCCACCCGCTCCGGGGCCAGCAGCGCCAGGTGCCAGGCCACCAGGGCGCCCCAGTCATGCCCGAGCACCGCCGCGCGGCCCTGGCCGAGGGCGTCCATGGCGCCGAGGACGTCGCCGCACAGGCTCTGCAGGTCGTAGGCCTCGATGGGCTCGGGGGCGTCGCTGCGGCCGTAGCCGCGCATCTCCGGCACGTGCACGCGGTAGCCGGCCTGCACCAGCGCCGGAATCTGCGCGCGCCAGGAGTGCCAGCATTCGGGGAAACCGTGCAGCAGCCAGACCGGGCGGCCATCGGCGGGGCCGGCGATGTGTACGCACAGGTGGATGCCGTTGACCGGCAGCAGGCGTCGCTCGATGGAGGGCATGGGGAATCTCCGGGGTTTTGTCGGGACGCTAGCAGTACGGGTGTGACGGCGTCATTTCCATTCGTTGGACGAATAGTGGGGCATGGCGCCAAGACGCCCTACTCTCCTGCGCCGAGGCGCTTTTCGTAGGAGCGAGCTTGCTCGCGAACAAGCCCCGCTGCGAAATCCGTTCGCGAGCAAGCTCGCTCCTACGAGAAGCCGTGCCCGCCGGTATGCTGGGAGCGAACTCCCCCATGCCCCGCGCATATCCATATGCAAATCCGGTCTTTCCCACCCGGATTCTTATTCCCCTATAGTCGCCCCACAACTCGTCATAACAAGTCATAGCCATGACCGAACTGCTCCCCCTCTCCCCCGTCCCGCTGTACAGCCAGCTCAAGGAGCTGCTGCGCACGCGCATCCTCGACGGCAGCTACCCGCCGCTCAGCCGCATGCCCTCCGAGGCCGAGCTGGGCAAGGCCCATGGCGTCAGCCGCATCACCGTGCGCCAGGCTCTGGGCGACCTGCAGAAGGAAGGCCTGATCTTCAAGATCCACGGCAAGGGCACCTTCGTCGCCCGGCCCAAGGCGTTCCAGAACGTCAGCACCCTGCAGGGCCTGGCCGAGTCCATGGGCGAGCGCGGTTACGAGGTGATCAACCGCCTGCGCAGCTTCCGCTTCGTGCCGGCCGACGCCCAGGTGGCCGCGCGCCTGCGGGTGGCCGAGGGCGACAGCGTGGCGCAGATCAAGCGCGCGCGCCTGGTCAACCGCGAGCTGGTGTCGCTGGAGGTCACCTACCTGCCCGAGGCCGTCGGCCGCCGGCTGGAGAAGGCCGACCTGGTGAGCCGCGACATCTTCCTGATCCTCGAGAACGACTGCGGCCTGCCCCTGGGGCATGCCGACCTGGCCATCGACGCCATCCTCGCCGACGCCGAGCTGGCCGCCGCCCTGGAGGTGGAGGAAGGCTCGCCGGTGATGCGCATCGAACGCCTCACCCACGGCGCCGACGGCCAGCCGCTGGACTACGAACACCTCTACTACCGCGGCGACGCCTTCCAGTACCGCCTGCGCATCGACCGTCACAAGGGCCCCCGAGCATGAGCCACAGCGACCTCCCCGAAGACAAGCAAAGCGCCTACGACATCGTCGTCATCGGCGGCGGCACCGCCGGCCCCATGGCGGCGATCAAGGCCAAGGAAGCCAACCGCGAGCTGCGCGTGCTGCTGGTGGACAAGGCCAACGTCAAGCGCAGCGGCGCCATCAGCATGGGCATGGACGGCCTGAACAACGCCGTCATCCCCGGCCACGCCACGCCCGAGCAGTACACCAAGGAAATCACCGTGGCCAACGACGGCATCGTCAACCAGGCTGCCGTCTACGCCTACGCCACCCACAGTTTCGAGACCATCGAGCAGCTCGACCGCTGGGGCGTGAAGTTCGAGAAGGACGAGGTGGGCGACTACGCGGTGAAGAAGGTCCACCACATGGGCGCCTACGTGCTGCCGATGCCCGAGGGCCACGACATCAAGAAGGTGCTCTACCGCCAGCTCAAGCGCGCGCGGGTGGAGATCACCAATCGCCTGGTGGCCACCCGGCTGCTCACCGACGCCGAGGGCGCGGTCAACGGCGTGCTCGGCTTCGACTGCCGCACCGCGCAGTTCCAGGTGATCCGCGCCAAGGCGGTGATCCTCGCCTGCGGCGCCGCCGGGCGCCTGGGCTTGCCCGCCTCCGGCTACCTGATGGGCACCTACGAGAACCCGACCAACGCCGGCGACGGCTACGCCATGGCCTACCACGCCGGTGCGGAGCTTTCGAACCTGGAATGCTTCCAGATCAACCCGCTGATCAAGGACTACAACGGCCCGGCCTGCGCCTACGTCACCGGGCCACTGGGCGGCTACACCGCCAACTCCAAGGGCGAGCGCTTCATCGAGTGCGACTACTGGAGCGGGCAGATGATGTGGGAATTCCACCAGGAGCTGGAGGGCGGCAACGGCCCGGTGTTCCTCAAGCTGGACCACCTGGCCGAGGAGACCATCCAGACCATCGAGGAAATCCTCCACGGCAACGAGCGCCCCAGCCGCGGCCAATTCCACGCCAACCGCGGCACCGACTACCGCAGCCAGATGGTCGAGATGCACATCTCCGAGATCGGTTTCTGCTCCGGCCACTCGGCCTCGGGGGTGTGGGTCAACGAGAAGGCCGAGACCAGCGTCAAGGGCCTGTACGCCGCCGGCGACATGGCCGCGGTGCCGCACAACTACATGCTCGGCGCCTTCACCTACGGCTGGTTCGCCGGCAGCAACGCCGCGCAGTACGTGGCCGAGCGGGGCTTCAGCGAAGTCGACCAGGCCCAGGTGGAGCGCGAGCGCGAACGCGTCTTCGCCCCGCTCAGGCGCAAGCACGGCCTGCCGCCGGCCCAGGTGGAGTACAAGCTGCGGCGCATGGTCAACGACTACCTGCAGCCGCCGAAGGTGACGAAGAAGATGGAGATCGGCCTGCAGCGCTTCGCCGAGATCAGCCGCGACCTGGAGCAGCTGAAGGCGAACAACGCCCACGAGCTGATGCGCGCCATGGAGGTCAGCGTGATCCGCGACTGCGCCGAGATGGCCGCCCGCGCCTCGCTGTTCCGCACCGAGAGCCGCTGGGGCCTGTACCACCACCGCGTGGACTATCCGCAGCGCAACGATGCCGAGTGGTTCTGCCATGCGCACCTGAAGAAGGACGGGAACGGCGAGATGACCAGTTTCAAGAAGCCGGTGGAGCCGTACCTGATCGCCCTGGACGACGAGGAGCAGAAGGCCTACGGGCGGTTGCGGGTGAAGAACGAGGCGGCCTGAGAGCCCTAGGAGCCCCTCTCCCCCCGCCCTCTCCCGCAAGCGGGAGAGGGAGCTGTTCGGCGCGAGTCGCGATAACGGAGCCCGCCGGTAGGCACTGGACTCTTCATCGCTCAGGACAGTCCCCTCTCCCTTAAGGGAGAGGGTGCCGAGCCCAGCGCCGAATCCTCCCCGGAACCACCAAACCACCGGCACCAAGACCGGCCAGCAACACCACGAGGAACCGTGCCATGCCCCACCAACCCCAGGAAATCTTCTTCCGCTCCAGCGCCCCGGTCACCGTGGACGAGGACAAGTGCATCGCCGACAAGGGCTGCACCGTCTGCGTCGAGGTCTGCCCGATGAACCTGCTGGCGATCAACCCGGCCACCCGGAAGGCCTACATGGCCTTCGACGAATGCTGGTACTGCATGCCCTGCGAGAAGGACTGCCCGACCGGCGCGGTGAAGGTGGAGATTCCCTACCTGCTGCGTTGAACCGCTGAAGTCGCTGGTTCCCCGCGTTCGCGGGGATGACGATCAACACACCGAATTTCATCCCGTCACTCCCGCGAACGCGGGAGCCCAGTGCCTTGGCTACGACAGCTTCCTGTAGGAGCGGGCCCTGCCCGCGATTCGCGAGCAAGCTCGCTCCTACGAAAAGCCACCGGACACGCCACCGGACGCCTGATGCAACGCCCCTCGTTTCCCACCGCACACCGGCGGCGGAGACGATTCCAACACTCATGATTCGAGGGGAACACCCATGACCTTGCGCACCACCCTGGCCGGCCTCGCGCTGGCCATCGCCAGCCTTTCCGCCCATTCGGAGACCCTCCGCGTGGCCATCGGCACCCAGGACACCACCATCAACTGCGCCGCCGGCGGCCTGCTGGTCCGCGAGCTGAACCTGCTGCCCAAGTACCTGCCCCACGACGGCAAGTACAAGGACGCGCAGTACGACATCCAGTGGAAGAACTTCACCAGCGGCGCGCCGCTGACCAACGAGATGGTCGCCGGCAAGCTGGACTTCGGCGCCATGGCCGACTTCCCCGGCTCGCTCAACGGCGTGGCCCATGAAGCCGCCGGCAAGCGCAGCCTGTTCATCAGCGTGCTCTCCGGCAGCATCGAGGGCAGCGGCAACGGCATCGTGGTGCCGGCCTCTTCCAAGGTGCAGTCGCTGGCCGAGCTGAAGGGCCAGACCATCTCCGTGCCCTTCGCCTCCACCGCCCACGGTCTGCTGCTGCGCGCCATCGCCGCCCAGGGCTGGGACCCGGACAAGGACGTGACCATCATCGCGCAGCCGCCGGAAGTCGCCGGCTCCGCGCTGCAGGCCAACAAGATCGCCGCCCATGCCGACTTCGTGCCCTTCGCCGAGCTGTTCGAGAGCCGCGGCATCGCCCGCAAGATCTACGACGGCTCGCAGGCCAAGGCGCCGACCTTCCACGGCGCGCTGGTGGAGGCGGACTACGCGCAGAAGTACCCGGAGATCGTCGAGGCCTACCTGCGCGCCACCTACGAGGCCAACCAGCTGCTGGCCGCGGAACCGGAGAAGTACAGCGAGCTGATCGAGAAGGTCGCCGGCATCCCCGCCGAGGTGAACTACCTGTTCCACGGCCCGCTCGGCCTGCAGACCCGCGACCTGACCTGGAAGCCGGAGTACCGCCAGGCCGTGACCACCGCCATCGACACCCTGAAGCTGCTGAAGAAGGCCGACCGCGGGCTGAACGTCGAGCAGTTCGTCGACGACCGCTACATCCGCGTCGCCTTCAAGGCCGCCGGCGCCGACTACGACGCCGCGTTGAAGAACTATGCCCAGCAGCCGCTAACGGCCACGGACGCGCTGACCGGCAAGGCCATCGCCGACCCGCGCCACGTGGCGCAGGTCTGGGTGCGCGGCGAACCCAAGGTGCGCAGCTACGCCTCGGCGCGGGAAGCCCTGGGCGAAACGGCCAAGCTGAAGCAGCAGGGCAAGGACATCCGCGCCGTCTACGCCCAGGCCAGCGACAGCGGCATCAAGCTGCTGGCCAGCCAGGCCTGGTTCGTCCAGGGCAAGGACGGCGCGCTGGACGCCTTCCTGCTCAAGGAGCAGGCCGAGCGCTACGCGCAGAGCAACGGCGGCGAAGTGCGCGACTTCGCCGGTGCCAGCCAGCAGGCCGTCGCCAGCCGCTGACGTCCACGCCCGGCGCCCTGCGCGCCGGGCCCTTGCGGAGCCACGAAAATGAACCTCACAACCCTGTCCCGCTGGAGCCTGCGCCTGGCCTCGCTGCTGGCCTGCCTGGCGCTCTGGCAGCTGGCCAGCGCCCGGCACCTGAACCTCGGCCTGGTCACCTTCGCCAACGTCCCCGGCCCCGGCGAGGTGCTGGACGCCGCCGTGCAACTGGCACAGTCCAGCAAGCTCGGCCGGCACCTGGGCGCAAGCCTGGCGCGGGTGCTCGCCGGCTACCTGCTGGCCGCCGTCGCCGGCGTGCTCCTGGGCCTGGCCATCGGCCGCGGCCGCTGGGCCCGCGACGGCCTGCTGCCGCCGCTGGAAGTGCTGCGGCCGATCCCGGCGGTGGCCTGGATACCGCTGGCGATCCTGATGTTCCCCAGCGCCGAGCTGTCGATGATCTTCATCACCTTCACCGGCGCGCTGTTCCCCATCCTGCTCAACACCATCCACGGCGTCGAGGCGGTGGACCCGCGCCTGCTCGCCTCGGCCCGCAGCCTCGGCGCCAGCCGCCTGGCGCTGCTGCGCGAAGTGGTGCTACCCGGCGCCCTGCCGAGCATCGTCACCGGCCTTGCCATCGGCATGGGCACCTCGTGGTTCTGCCTGGTGACCGCCGAGATGATCTCCGGGCAATGGGGCATCGGCTACTACACCTGGGAGTCCTACACCTTGCAGAACTACCCCGACATCGTCGTCGGCATGCTGCTCATCGGCGTGCTCGGCATGGCCAGCAGCCTGCTGGTGCGCCAGCTCGGCGCCCTGGCCACGCCCTGGCAGCGCCAGGCCGGAGGCAAGCCATGAGCCTGCCTGAACAACTGCCCGCCGGGCACGTGCGCGTCGACGGCCTGTCGATCCACCTGGGCAGCGGCCGCGACGCCTTCGAAGCGGTGCACTCGCTGAGCTTCGCCATCGAGCCGGGCGAGTTCGTCTGCGTGCTCGGCCCCTCCGGCTGCGGCAAGTCCACCCTGCTCGGCGCCCTGGCCGGCCACCTGCGCCCCAGCGGCGGGCGCCTGGAAGTGGACGGCCAGCCGGTGGGCGGCCCCTCGCCGCAGCGCGGCATGGTGTTCCAGCAGCACACCCTGCTGCCCTGGCGGCGGGTGCGCGACAACGTCGCCTTCGGCCTGAAGATGCGCGGCGTGCCGCGCGCCGAACGCCACGCCCGGGCCGAGGAAATGCTCCAGCTGGTAGGCCTGCAAGGCTTCGCCCAGCGCTGGCCGTCGCAGCTTTCCGGCGGTATGCAGCAGCGCGTGGAAATCGCCCGGGTGCTGATCAACCAGCCGCGCCTGCTGCTGATGGACGAACCCTTCGGCGCCCTCGACGCGCAGACGCGGATGATGATGCAGGAACTGCTGCTGGACATCTGGACGCGCCTGCGCACCAGCGTGCTGTTCATCACCCACGACATCGACGAGGCGCTGTTCCTCGCCGACCGCATCCTGGTGATGAGCCCGCGGCCGGGGCGCATCCTCGAGGAAATCCGCCTGGACTTCCCGCGCCCGCGCCACGCCGAGTTGCTGACCAGCGCCGGCTTCGCCCGCCTCAAACGCCACTGCCTGGAACTGCTGCGCCACGAGGACGGCCGCCAACTGCCGCGCCTGACGCCCCTGGGCCTGCCGAACGACGAACACAACCGACCGCGATTCGCCATATGACCGAACTCAGCACAGACAACCCCGACATCCTCGACCTGCAACCGCGCCTGCAGCACGCCGACCCCGGCGTGCGCCGCATCGCCCTGATCGACCTGGCCGACCTGGAGGAGCCCGAGGCCCTGCCCTGGCTGGCCCGGGCGCTGACCATTGATCCGGCCGCCGCCGTGCGCGCCGAAGCCGCGCGCCTGCTGGAAGCCTGGGAGGAACCCGAAGTGGTCCAGGCCCTGTGCCAGGCCCTGGCCGACAGCGACGAAAGCGTGCGCGAAGCCGCCGCGCAAAGCCTCAGCGAACTGAAGACCGCCGAGGCCGGACGCCTGCTGCTGCCCTGGGCGGCCCACGCCGACACCTTCGTGCGCCGCAGCGCATTGCGCGCCCTGCGCGAACTGCGCCTGGAAGAAAGCGTGACCCCGGCCCTGGCCGCCCTGGACGACGCCGACGCCGGCGTGCGCCGCGAGGCGGTGGGCATCCTCGGCTGGCTCAAGCGCATCGAGGCCCTGCCGCGCCTGGCCGCCCTGGCCAGCGACGATGCCGACAGCGAAGTGCGCCGCGCCGCCGCCGGCGCCCTCGGCCTGGCCAGCGACGCCAGCGTGCTGCCGGCGCTGGGCGCGGCATTGCGCGACAAGGCCTGGAAGGTCCGCGAGGAAGCCGCCGGCACCCTCGGCAAGCTGGGCCTGCAGGAAGCCGGCGAGGCGTTGCTGCAAGCGCTGGAAGACGACTTCTGGCAGGTGCGCCTGCGCGCCGCGCGGGCCCTCGGCAACCTGCGCTACCAGGCTGCCCGTGAGGCGCTGCAGGGCCTGCTCGGCCATGCCATCAGCAACCTGCGCAAGGAAGCCGCCCTGGCCCTGGGCGAGCTGGGCGACATCCGCGCCCTGCCCGCTCTCCAGGCAGCCCAGGCCGACGGCGACCCGGAAGTGCGCAAGGCCGTGCGCATCGCCCTCACCCAACTCGGCGCGCCGGCATGAACGCGCCCCGCGCCCTGCACCGCTGCAGCGACGAGCGCGAGCTGCGCATCGACTGGGGCGAAGGCGAGGTGCAGCGCATCGCCTTCGCCCGCCTGCGCGGCGCCTGCCCCTGCTCGCAGTGCCGCGCGGCGCGCCTGCAGGGGCGCATCGCGCTGGTCGGCGCCGAGGTCGGGCTGCGTGCCGTGAACCCCCAGGGCTACGGCGTGCAGCTGGTGTTCGACGACGGCCACGAGCGCGGCATCTATCCCTGGAGCTACCTGCGCGAACTGGGTTGAGCCGCTACCACTCGCCGATGCGCACCAGCTTGCCGCCTTCCGGCTCGCCATAGCGGAAGGCCTGGCCGCGCAGGTCGATCTCCTCGTTGCTGATGGTGGTGCGCCGCTTCAGGCCGCGCAGCCAGTCGAACAGGTAGCGCTGGTGCTGCTCGCGCACGTCCGCGTAGGCCGGCTCGGCGCCCAGGTCGCGCAGCTCGCCCGGGTCCGCCTGCAGGTCGAACAGCTGCGGACGGAAGCCGTCGTAGGCCAGGTACTTCCAGCGCTCGCTGCGCACCATGTACATGCGGCAGGCGTCGATGGGCCGACCCAGGCGCTCGCGGGCCGGGGCCTGGAAAGCGTAGTCGTATTCGGCGATGGCGTAGTCGCGCCAGTCCGCCGGCCGTTGCCCATGCAGCAGCGGCTGCAGCGAACGGCCCTCGACGCGGTGCGCCGCCAGCGGTACCGCGAAGGCGTCGAGCAGGGTCGGCAGCACGTCGATGGATTGCACCAGGGCCTGCTCCACCGTGCCGCGGCTGGCGTCGGCCGCCGCGCGCGGGTCGCGGATCAGCAACGGCACGCCCACCGCCGGCTCCAGCAGGAACTCCTTCTCGCCCAGGCCGTGGTCGCCCAGGTAGTCGCCATGGTCGCTGGTGAAGACGATCAGGGTGTCGTCCCAACGGCCGCGGGACTGCATGTGCTCGAACAGCCGGCCGAGCTGGTCGTCGATCTGCCTGATGAGCCCCATGTAGGTGGGAATCACGGTGTTGCGCACGTCCTCGCGGGAGAAGTTCAGGCTCTCCTGGTGCTGCTGGAAGGCCTTGTACACCGGGTGTTCGCTCTCCTCCCCCGGCGCCGCGCGCAGGGCCGGCAGCACCTGCCCGGGGCCATACAGCGCGTGGTACGGCGCGGGCGCGATATAGGGCCAGTGCGGCTTGATGTACGACAGGTGCAGGCACCAGGGCCTGTCGCCCTGCTCGCGCATGAAGTCGATGGCGCGGCTGGTGGCGTAGACCGTCTCGCTGTGCGGCTCCGGCAGGCGCGTGGGCAGCCCGGCGTTGCGCATCTGCCAGCCGCTGAGCACTTCGCCGTTGGCGCCTTCGGCGGCGTTGGCCCAGTCGTGCCAGGGGTTGTCTCCGGTATAGCCGAGGCCGCGCAGGTAATGGGTGTAGGGCGCACTTTCACGCTTGTCGGCGAACGGCTCGCCGTCGGGGTAGATGCCGTCGTTGCGGTCGTAAGGCTCGAAGCCGGCCTCGGCCAGCTGCTGGCCGCGCTCGCTCTGCGGATCCACCCCGAGCGCCTGCATGCCTTCGAGGTTGGCGGTGGCGTGAGTCTTGCCCACCAGCACGGTGCGGATGCCGGCCGGGCGCAGGTAGTCGCCGAGGGTCAGCTCCTCCAGCGGCAACGGCACGGCGTTCCAGCTCACCTGGTGGCTGCTGACGTAGCGCCCGGTGTACGAGGACATGCGCGAGGGCCCGCAGATGGTGCCCTGGGTATAGGCCCGGGCGAAACGCACGCCCTCGGCGGCCAGGCGGTCGATGTTCGGCGTGTGCAGGTGCGGGTGGCCGTAGCAGGACAGGTAATCGCGACGCAGCTGGTCGCACATGATGTAGAGGACGTTGCGGATGGGCTGGGGCTGGCTCATGGGGCGTTCGGAATGACGGATGGAGCGGTCATTTCGCGGGGCGCGGGGGCGTTCTGGCAAACGCATTTGCAGCAAGATTTGCATGCGTGGAATGCATGGGGGGGGTGGTGTGGGGGCGGGCTTGGTCGCGAATGGAGTTCACCGGGAGTTGTGGGGACTGGGGTTGAGAGCGCCCTCTCCCTAACCCTCTCCCTGAAGGGAGAGGGGACCGTTCGGCGCGGTTTGGTTTTCCTGAGTCAGCCGGCTAGCACGGCGGTTTCCAGCTGGAACCATTCCTTATCTCGGCACGGACTAGCCCCCTCTCCCTTCAGGGCGGGGCGCGCAGCCGAGGGCTGGGGAGAGGGGGCGGAGTAAACCCAATACGCCATAGCCGCCGGTAAACTCTGTTCGCGAGCAAGCTCGCTCCTACGAAAAGACGAAAAGCCGCAAAGCCGCAAACCCCTACACCGTCTCCTCATCGATCCGCCGCAACTCCCCGATCATCGCCTCCGCCAGCGGCGACAGGCTGTACCCCGCGCGATGCACGATGCCGTAGCGCGTGTGCAGCTCCTCCAGGTCCTCCGGCAGCTCCGCCACCGTCAGCGCCACCAGCGGCTCGCCGGTGCCCTGCCCCGGGCCGCTGGCGATGCCGATGGCGTTGGAGGCCAGCACCACGGCGTTCAGGCCGTGGCCGTTCTCGCATTCGATGTCCGGGCGGAAGTCGGGGCGGCCGCTGAGGTCCACCAGCACCTTGCGGATGTTCGGCGGGCTGAGGTTGGTGGCGATGGGGTAGCTCAGCAGCTGCGCCGCGCTCACCTGCCCCTGGCCGGCCAGCGGGTGGCCGGGGCGGCAGCAGAAGTGCCACTTGCGCGGCTTCAGGCGCAGGGTGCGGTACTCGGGATTGGCCTCGAAATGGCGGGTGTCGGCGACGAAGAATTCGAAGTCCTCGGCCTGCAGGCGCTTGCCCAGCACCTGCCAGTGCTCCACCTGGAAGGCCACCCGCGCCTTGGGGTAGCGCCCGTTGAACGCGGCGATGGCCCGCGGCACCAGCCAGGCCGCCGGCGCGGGGCCCGCGCCGAAGCGCAGTTCGCCCGCCTCCAGGCCGTTGAACAGGGCGATCTCGTTGGCCAGCTTGTGCGCGCCGCTGACCAGCCGGCGCGCGTGCTCCAGGACGATCAGGCCCTGCTTGGTGGGGTTGAGTTCCTTGCTCGCGCGGTCCACCAGGCGGCAGCCGGCGCTGTGTTCCAGGGCCTGGATGCTGCGGCTGAAGGCCGATTGCGACAGGCACACGGCGTCGGCCGCGGCGACGAAGCTGCGGTGCTCGGCAAGGGCGATGAAATGGCGGAGCTGGCGAAGGTCTATATGCATTTTCTACATAAAAAATATTGGGCAAATGCAATTGTCCGAAGGTGGACGGCCTTCTTATAAAGGCAATCTCTTATTCCGTAAATAAATCGAAATACATAAATAAAGATCGATACGGAATAAAAAGATTGCAGGCCAAACCGGTCCTGCGCGACACGACCTCTTCTCCAGGACCTTTCCATGCACCACCGAGATTCCGCGCCCCGTTTCCGCCGCCGGCTGTTGCCGCTGTCCATCCTGCTGGCCACCGGCGGCCTGGCCATGGGCGCCCTGCACGCCGAGGAAGCCACCCCGCAGGAGGCCGCCGCCCAGGCCCAGGGCGAGGCCAGCACCCTGGGCACCGTCACCGTGACCTCGCGGCGCCGCGAGGAGAACTCCCAGGACGTGCCCACCGCCATGAGCGTGCTCGGCGGCGAGACGCTGGAAAGCCAGCGCATCTACCGCGTGCAGGACCTGCAGCAGCTGGTGCCCAGCACCAACGTCGCCTACGTCCACGCGCGGCAGTCCAGCGTGTCCATCCGCGGCCTGGGCAACAACCCGGCCAGCGACGGCCTGGAAGGCAGCGTCGGGCTGTACCTGGACAACGTCTACCTGGGCCGCCCCGGCATGGCCTCCTTCGACCTGCTGGACATCGAGCAGCTGGAAGTGCTGCGCGGGCCCCAGGGCACGCTGTTCGGCAAGAACACCACCGCCGGGGTGATCAACATCTCCACCCGCCTGCCCAGCTTCACCCCCGAGCGCAGTGTCGAGGTGTCCGGCGGCGAGGACGGCTACTTCCAGGGCAAGGCCACGGTCTCCGGGCCGCTCACCGACGCGCTGGCCGGGCGCTTCTCGGCCTACCGCACCCGCGACGACGGCTACGTGAAGAACGTCTTCGACGGCAACACCCTCAACGGCGGCGCCCGCCAGGGCTTCCGCGGCCAGCTGCTGTACAAGCCCGACGAGGACTTCAGCCTGCGCTGGATCGGCGACTACAACGAGGAGAACTCCAGCAACGGCATCCTCACCCTGTTCAGCACCGGGCCGACTATCAATGGCGTCAACCGCTACGAGCAGCGCGCCCGCGCCGCCGGCGCCACGCTGGTGTACGGCGACGACCGCAAGGTCAACTTCGATGCCGCCCAGCGCGTCACCGTGTTCCAGGGCGGCACTTCGCTGGAGGCCAACTGGAAGCTGGCCAACGACTTCTCGCTGACCTCCATCAGTTCCTACCGCTGGTGGGACTTCACCCCGCGCAACGACGACGGCCTGAACGTGGCGGCGGCCTACAACGCCGGCGTCTCGGTGCGCGACAAGCAGTGGTCGCAGGAACTGCGCCTGGCCTCGCCCACCGGCGGCTTCTTCGACTACGTGCTGGGCGCCTACTACTTCGGCCAGGACCTGGACAACCACTCCTTCAACCTCTACGGCCCCCAGGCGGACATCTGGAACGGCACCGCCAGCGGCGCGCTGGCCAACGTCACCAGCCTGGGCGACGGCCACATCGACACCGACAGCTACGCGCTGTTCGCCCAGGGCACCTGGCACCTCACCGACAGGCTCGACTTCACCGCCGGCCTGCGCGGCACCTACGAGGAGAAATCCGCCTCGGTCAGCCGCGACGCGCCCGTCGGCGGGGCCGCCGTCAGCGGCGCGGCCCTGGCCGCGCGCAACGGCCGGGCCGGCGCCTACGATTCCGGCGACCTCTCGGTGTACAGCTTCTCGCCCTCGGGCCTGCTCAGCCTGAACTACCACTTCAACGACAACCTGATGGGCTACGCCTCGCTGTCCCACGGCGAGAAGTCCGGCGGGGTGAACCTGACCGTGGCCAGCGCCCCCACCGCCGGCGCCGACTCCCTGCTGGTGGGCAGCGAACGGGCCAACGACGCCGAGCTGGGGATCAAGAGCACGCTGTTCGACCACCGCCTGATCCTCAACGCCAACCTGTTCGCCACCGTGGTCCACGGCTACCAGGCCAACGCCTACGACGAGGCCACCCGCACCCAGTACCTGACCAACGCCGGCGACGTGCGCTCGCGCGGGGTGGAATTCGAGGCCACCGCCCTGCCCGTCCGCGGGCTGACGCTGAACCTCAACGGCTCGTACAACGACGTGCGCTACCTGTCGTACAAGAACGCGCCCTGCCCGCCGGAAGTCTCCTTCCAGAGCGGCGCGCCGGCGTCCTGCGACCTCAGCGGGCACCAGGTGGTGGGCGCCTCCAAGTACATCTTCAACGCCAACGGCGAATACAAGTGGCGCCTGGAAGACAACCTGGAGCCCTACGTCACCGCCAGCTACGCCTTCCGCTCCAAGGCGGTGGGCACCATCGACGACTCCGACTACGGGCAGATCCCCAGCTACGCCATCGTCAACACCGCCCTGGGCCTGCGCGGCGACTACGGCGACGGCCGCTGGGACCTGTCGCTGTGGCTGAAGAACGCCTTCGACAAGACCTACTACACCAGCCTGTGGAACTCGGCCAACGGCGGCTACGCCGGCGTGCTGGGCACCCCGCGCACCCTGGGCGTGACCGCCCGCTACGACTTCTGACCCGAGGACCACTGCCATGAAGCATGCCCGCGCCGCCGCCCTGCTCGCCTTCTCCGCCCCGCTGCTGGCCGCCGCCGTCAGCGCCGCGCCCAGCGTCTACCCCACCGGGGTGACGCGCTACGACCCGCAGAAGGCCTTCAACCAGTACGTGATCTTCAGCGGCGCCGACAACAGGACGCACCTGATCGACATGAACGGCAACGAGGTCAAGCGCTGGGACCGCCCCGGCTTCCCCTCGGCCATCCTCGAGCCGAAACTCGCCGGCGGCGAGCGCGGCCACGTGCTGCTGCAGACCGCCGACCTGGCCGAGCCGGGCAAGCTGTCCTCCGCCGGCAACGGCCTGCGCAACCAGGCCGTGGGCGAGCTGGACTGGGCCGGCAAGACCGTCTGGCAATGGGGCGACCAGGCCCCCGGCGGCGCCGCCCGCCAGCACCACGACCTGCGCCGGCTGGCCAACGGCAACACCCTGGTGCTGGCCAACCGCGTGCATGCGGTGAAGGGCTTCCAGGTGCCGGAGGTGATCGACGACGTGATCTACGAGGTCACTCCGCAGGGCCAGGTGGCCTGGCGCTGGACCGCCTCCGAGCACCTGCACGAGTTCGGCTTCGGCGCCGAGCAGCTCAAGCTGGTGCTCGCGACCAAGAACCCGGACTACCTGCACATCAACAACCTGGCGCCGCTGGGCGCGAACCGCTGGCACGCCGCCGGCGACAAGCGCTTCGCCCCGGACAACCTGCTGTTCGATTCGCGCAACGCCAACTTCATCGCCATCATCGACAAGGCCAGCGGCAAGGTGGTCTGGCGCCTGGGCCCGAACCTGCCGCCGATCGACCCGCGCAACGCACAGAAGCTGCCGCGCCCGGTGGACCAGATCAGCGGCCAGCACGATGCGCACATCATCCCCGAGGGCCTGCCCGGCGCCGGCAACCTGCTGGTGTTCGACAACCAGGGCGACGCCGGCTACCCCTCGGTGCAGCGCGGGGTGATCTCCGGCTCGCGGGTGCTGGAGATCGATCCGGTGAAGAAGCAGATCGTCTGGCAGTACACCGCGGAAAGCTCGAAGCAGCCGGGCTGGGCCTTCTTCAGCTCGTTCATCAGCAGCGCCCGGCGCCTGCCCAACGGCAACACCCTGATCGACGAGGGGCAGAACGGCCGCTTCTTCCAGGTCACCCCGGGCGGCGAGATCGTCTGGGAATACGTCAGCCCCTACTTCGGCAAGGCGCCGCTGGGCGATGCCGTGAGCAACTGGGTGTACCGCGCCCTGCCGGTGGACTACAGCTGGGTACCGGAAGGCACCCCGCGCGAGGAAAAGGCCGTGCAGGCCGCGGTGCCGGGCGCGCAACCGGTGACCGCGGCGCGCTGAACCATCGCGCGCCCTGCGCGCGATTCGCGGGCAGGGCCCGCTCCTACAGGGGAATCCTGTGGCGTCACAGAACACCCCGTAGGATGGCGTTGAGCGAAGCGATACCCATCACCCCCGGCTTTTGTAGGAGCGAGCTTGCTCGCGAACAGATTCCGCAGTGGGGCCCGTTCGCGAGCAAGCTCGCTCCTACAAGAGAAGGCAGGCCCTGCTCTCAACCCCGGCTCGCCAGGCGGTACTGCTCCGGCGTGGTGCCGGCCTGGCGGCGGAACATGGCGATGAAGGCAGAGGCGCTGCTGTAGCCCAGGTCGAAGGCGATTTCCTGCACCCCGCGCCCGGCCTCCAGCGCCTCGATGGCGGCGAGGAAGCGCAGGCGCTGGCGCCATTCGCCGAAGCTCATGCCCAGCTCGCGCTGGCACATGCGCGCCAGGGTGCGCTCGGTGCTGTGCACCTGCCTGGCCCAGTCGGCCAGCAAACGGTTGTCGCCGGGCTCGGCCTGCAGCGCGGCGAGCAGTTCGCCCAGCAGCGCGCTCTGGGCGAACGGCAGGTAGTCCTCGTGGCGCGGCGAGGCTTGCAGCTGGTCCAGCACCACCTGGGCCAGGCGCTTGTCGGCCGCGCTCTCGGGGATGTTCACCCCGCGCGCGGCGAAGTCCGAGAGGATGGCCTTGAGGATGTCGCCGATCTGCAGCGTGCAGGGCGCCGCCGGCAGCTGGCGGGCCAACTCGGCGCTGACGTACAGCGAGCGGTAGACGATCGCCTCGCGGTTGTAGCAGCCGTGCTCCACGCCCGGCGGTACCCACACCGCGTACTGCGGCGGCGAGAGGAAGCGCTGGCCGCCGACGTCCAGCTGCATCACCCCGTGGGAGGCATAGTTGAGCTGGCCCCAGGGGTGGCTGTGGGGCGCCGAATGGGTGTCGGCGCCGAACTCGTCGTAGCGGAAGTACAGCGGCGCCGGCAGGGCCGCATGGTCCGGCAGCGGCAGGGGGATGTATTTCTTCGTGGGCATGTCCGGATGGCGTGGCGAGTTGTCCGGAATGAAGTATAAGCGCCATTCCGGACGGCGGGACAATGGCACCCGTCCTTCACAGATGTCCGCTGCAATGACCTATTTCTTCCCGCTCTTCGCCGTGCTCGTCTGGGGCGGCAACACCGTGGTCAACAAGCTCGCCGTGGGCCGCATCGCCCCGGCCGAGATCGGCTTCTTCCGCTGGCTGGCGGTGGCCGTGCTGCTCAGCCCCTTCGTGCTGCGCCCGCTGCTGGCGCGGCGCGCGCAGATCGCCCCGCTGCTGCCGAAGATCGTGGTGCTCGGCCTGCTGGGCATGGCCGTGTACCAGAGCCTGGCCTACTACGCCGCGTCCCTGACCAGCGCCACCAACATGGGCATCATCCTCGCGCTGATGCCGCTGATGTCCCTGGGCCTTGCCAGCGCCCTGCTCGGCCAGCGGCTCAACGCCGGCGGCGTGCTCGGTTCGCTGCTGTCGCTGCTGGGCGTGTTGCTGGTGATCGCCCACGGCGACCTGGCCAGCCTGCTGCACCAGGGCATCGGCCCGGGCGACGGCATGATGCTGGTGGCCACCCTCGCCTACGGCCTCTACGGCGTGCTGCTGAAGAAATGGCAGATACGCCTGCCGGGGCTGCAGCTGCTGTACCTGCAGGTGCTGGTGGCGGTGCTGGCGATGCTGCCGATGTACCTGCTCTCGCCGCACCACGGCCTGGACGCCGGCAACCTGCCGCTGGTGGCCTACGCCGGCCTGCTGGCCTCCATCGCCGCGCCCCTGGCGTGGATGCGCGGGGTGCAGGAGATGGGCCCGAACCGCATGGCGCTGTTCTTCAACCTGCTGCCGCTGGTCACCGCGGCCATCGCCGCCGTGCTGCTGGACGAGCGCCTGGGCGTGCACCACCTATACGGCGGCGCGCTGACCCTCGCCGGGGTGCTTCTTGCCGAACGTTGGCGGCCAGCGGCGGGCCTGACGACGAACCGACAGGGAGCGTAGGGCGTATAACCGTTCGCGGTTATACGCCGATACACCGAACGCATCCTTTGCACCAGGGCTCGGCTGGGCATTTTGAGGGCCCATGTCCAGGTCGACACCGAGCAGACGGTCGGCCAAGGTCAGACGGCGTATAACCGCGAACGGTTATACGCCCTACGCCCGATTCAACTCTTCAACCAACGTGGCCACCAGCTCCGCCGCCGGCAGCTCGCGGGCCAGGGGCGCGCCCTGGCCGGCCCATTGCACGGCGAAGTCGGGATTGCCCTTGGCCGCGGCGACCAGGGCCTTGGTGGCGTCGTAGACCATGGGGTAGTCCGGCAGCGCCGGGGCGTCGGCGCGCTGCAGGTCGCTGAACAGGCGGTTGGGCAGGCCGCGCGCCGGGCGCCCGGAGATGGCCGCGGTCACTTCGGTGTGCCAGGCCCGCTCGCTGCGCAGCGCCGCGCGGTAGGCGGCGTTGGCCGAGGACTCCGGGCAGGCGACGAAGGCCGTGCCCATCTGCACCGCCTGCGCGCCCAGGGCGAAGGCGGCGCGGATGCCGCCGCCGTCCATGATGCCGCCGGCGGCGATCACCGGCACCTTCAGCGCCGGCGCCAGGCTGCCGACCAGGGCCAGGGTGCCGATGCGCTCATCGTGATCACGCTCGAAGATGCCGCGGTGCCCACCCGCCTCGTAGCCCTGGGCGACCACCGCGTGCAGCCCGGCGGCCTCGACGGCGCGGGCCTCCGCCAGGTTGGTGGCGCAGCCGAGCAGGACGATGCCGGCGGCCTTCAGCCGGTCGATCCAGCCCCGCGCGGGCAGGCCGAAGTGAAAGCTGACCACCGCCGGACGCTCCTCCAGCAGCACCTCCAGCATCTGCGGATCATCGACGAAGCTGCGGTAGATCTCCCGCAGCGCCGCCGGCGGCTCGCCGCCCAGTTCCTCGAACAGCGGCCGCAGGTGTTCCACCCAGGCGGCCTCGCGGGCGGCTTCGGCCTGCCCAGGGTGGTGGCAGAACAGGTTGAAGTTCACCGGCCTCGCCGTCAGCGCGCGAACCTGGGCGATCAGCTCGCGGGCCTGAGCCGGGCTGCTCGCGCCCAGGCCGATGGAGCCCAGGGCGCCGGCCTCGGACACGGCGGCGGCCAGCGCCGGGGTGGAGACCCCGACCATGGGCGCCTGGATGATGGGGTGTTCGATGCCGAGCAGTTGGCGAAGGGGCATGGCGGTGATCTCTTGGGCTGATCGATGGTTGACTTAAAATCTCATACAGAGAATATTCTACGCAACACATTCTCCAACAGAGATCATCGATGGACCTGTCCAGCCTGGAAATCTTCCGCTGCGTCGCCGAGGAGCAGAGCGTGACCCGCGCCGCCGCGCGCCTGCAGCGGGTGCAGTCGAACGTCACCACGCGCATCCGCCAATTGGAGGAAGACCTGGGCGTGGCGCTGTTCCTGCGCGACGGCAAACGCATGGCGCTGACCGACCAGGGCCGCGAGTTCCTCGCCTACGCCGAGAAGCTCCTGGCCCTGGCCGCCGAGGCGCGGCAGTCGCTGCACCCCCGCGAGGCCAGCGGCAGCCTGCGCCTGGGCAGCATGGAGAGCACCGCCGCCAGCCGCCTGCCCGGCCCGCTGGCGGCCTACCACCGCGCCTGCCCGCAGGTGCAACTGGAAGTCAGCACCGGCACCAGCCAGGCGCTGGTGGACGGCGTGCTGTCGCGGCGCCTGGATTGCGCGCTGGTCGCCCACCCGGATGCGCTGCGCGCCGAACCCGGCTTCGAGGCGGCCCTGGAGCGCGGCCTGCTGGGCCAGGCGGTGTTCCGCGAGGAACTGCTGCTGGCCCTGCCCGGCGACCACCCGCCGGTGCGCGGGCCGGGCGACGTGCAGGTGCGGACCCTGGCCGGCTTCGCCCGCGGCTGCACCTACCGGCAGATCGCCGAGGACTGGCTGAACGCCGAGGGCCCGCGCGTGCAGGTGCAGGAAGTGGGCTCCTACCACGGCATCCTGGCCTGCGTCGCCGCCGGCGCCTGCGTGGGCATCCTGCCGCGCTCGCTGCTCGACCTGCAGCGCGAGCCGCCGGCGCTGCAACTGCTGCCGATCATGAGCGTGGACATCCTCCTGGTCTGGCGCGAAGGCTACGCCACCGGCGCCTTCGAACGTTTCCGCGAAACCCTGGGGGCCGCCTCGTGAAGCAACGCAGGGAACTCGCGCTGGCGCTGAGCGCCGCGCTCATCCTGGCCATCGGCATGGGCTTCGGCCGCTTCGCCTTCACCGGGCTCTACCCGCTGATGGTCGGCGAAGGCGTGCTCAGCGTGAATAGCGGCTCGCTGGCCGCCTCGGCCAACTACGCCGGCTACCTGCTGGGGGCGCTGGCCCTGGCGCGCTGCCCGGAGCGCCTGGCGGCGAACCTGTGCCGCGTGGCCCTGGTGGGCACCCTGCTGGGGCTGGCGGCCATGGCAGTGCCGGCGCCGGCCGGGTTCGCCATCGGCGTGCGCCTGCTGGCCGGGGTGCTCAGCGCGGTGGCGCTGGTAGGCGCCTCGGTGTGGCTGCTGCACGTGATGCAACGCCACGGCGGCGCGCCGCTGATGTTTTCCGGGGTGGGCCTGGGCATCCTGATTTCCGCCGAGCTGATCGCCGGCGGCCATGGCGCGGGCCTGGGCAGCCCGGCGATCTGGCTGCTGCTGGCCGGCGCCGGGAGCGTTCTCGCCCTGCTGGCCTGGCCGGCGCTGGGTCGCCCCGCACCCGCGCCCGCCAAGACGGCGACGCACGCAGCGCCCGCCGTGCCCATGGCGCCGGCGAGCCTGCTGCTGATCTACGGCCTGGCCGGCTTTGGCTACATCATCACCGCCACCTACCTGCCGCTGCTGATGCGCGGCGGCGCGCTGTCGCCGCTGCAGGCCTGGGCGGTATTCGGCCTGGCGGCGGCGCCGTCGTGCTTCTTCTGGCACTGGCTGCACGGGCGCCTGGGCACGCGCCGGGCGCTGGCGGCGAACCTGCTGGTGCAGGCGCTGGGCGTGATCCTGCCGGTGCTGCAGCACAGCGCCCCGGCCTACCTGGCCAGCGCCCTGCTGGTGGGCGGCACCTTCATGGGCACGCCGACCATCGCCCTGCCCGCCGCGCGCCTGGCGGCGGCGAAAGTGCGCTTCAACATGCTGGCGGCCATGACTGCGGTGTACGGCGTGGGGCAGATCGTCGGGCCGCTGGCCTCCAGCGCGCTCTACCACCTGGATGGCAGCTTCAGCCCGGCGCTGCTGGCGGCCGGCGCCGCCCTGCTGCTGGGGGCGGCCTGCACCTGGCAGCCGGCGCGGGCCGCCGCAAGCTGCCCGCGCTGAGCCTCAGGCGTCGCCCTGGCGCTGACGCTTGCGGTGCTCGGCGACCTTGTGGCGGTTGCCGCACAGGGCCATGCTGCACCAGCGCCGGCGGTGCGACTTGGTGCGGTCGTAGAACCACAGGGTGCAGTCCGGGTGCTCGCACACGCGGACCAGCTCGAAATCCCCCTCGGCGAGCAACTGCGCGCCCTGCTCCGCCAGCGGCGCCAGCAGCCATTCGGCGCCGGGCTTGACGGCCTGGTGGTGCAGATGCGCGCCCTGCCCGTCCCAATCCAGCTGCGGGTAGCTCGCGACCTTGCGCAGGAAGGCGTTGAAGCGCGCCGGGTCGGCCGCCTCGCCACGCTTGCGCTTGCTCACCAGCTCGCGCAGGGTCTCGCGCAATTCGATGGCGGCGGCCAGCAGCTCGCCCTCGGCGAAGTCCGCACCCTCCGCCGGCAAGCCCAGCAGGCGCAGCCAGTGCAGCACGTCGGCGTCGCTGTGCCAGGCATCGGAGACCGACAGGGCCGCGGCATCGGCGCGGCTCAGGCTGTTGAGCAAGTCCAGCACCGGGTGGTCGGCGAGGATGTAGGGCGGCTGGGGGGTGGTTTCGCGCATGCTCGCTCCGGGGTCGTGGGTGTCGAGCCCATGGTAACCCTCGTCCAGGCGTTTTCAAGTTACAGCATCGGGCGACTGGCGAGCCGCGCCAGCCTGGCCAAGACTGTTCAGTCCCCTTCCCTGATCAGGAGCCCTGCCATGTCCATCGACAACGTGCTGTACCGCGCCTACGCCGAAGCCACCGGTGGCCGCGAGGGACGCGCCATTTCCTCCGACGGCGTGCTCGACGTGGAGCTGACCACGCCCAAGGAACTGGGCGGCAACGGCGCCCGCGGCACCAACCCGGAGCAACTGTTCGCCGCCGGCTACTCGGCGTGCTTCCTCGGCGCCATGAAGTTCGTCGCCGCCCGCGACAAGCTGGCGATTCCCAAGGACCCGTCCATCGAGGGCGTGGTCGGCATCGGCCCGGTGCCCACCGGCTTCGCCATCGAGGTGGAGCTGCGCATCTCCCTGCCCGGTCTGCCGCGCGACCAGGCGCAGACCCTGGTGGACCGCGCGCACATCGTCTGCCCGTACTCCAACGCCACCCGCGGCAACATCGACGTCACCCTGACCATCCTCGACTGAGCCCCGCCCCGGCTGCGGCGCCCGCCGCAGCCGCCTTTCCCCTTCCCCGCCAAGGCCTATCCCGGATGCCGGACGGTGTCTGCCCGGACGAATGGCGCAGTAACTCTTTAAACAGTTATTGACAGGTTACAAGGCAGGCGCAAAATACAGCCTTGAGTAACCGTATAAATACACTTAAAGAGTTACAGAGGTGACTGCCATGTTCGCCCGACTGCTGCGTCGACTCTTCCCGCACCCCGCCGAAAAAGACCTGGACCGCTGGGCCGACGACCTCGCCGCCGAACGCCGCTGGCGCGCCAGCCCGGCCGCGCGGGCCCGCTACTACGCCCTGCCCGGCAGCCTGCCGCGGCAACCCCGGCGGCGCTAGAGCGCCGGCAGCTGGCGGAAGCTCACCGCCAGGCGGTTCCAGCAGTTGATGGCGGAAATGGCCACGGTCAGGTCCACCGCCTCGCGCTCGTCGAACTGGCTGCGCAACTGCTGGTAGACCTCGTCGGGCACGTTGGACTGCGACAGCAGCGTGACCGACTCGCACCAGGCCAGCGCGGCCCGCTCGCGGTCGCTGAAGAAGGGCGAGTCGCGCCATACCGCCACGGCGTACAGGCGCCGCTCGGACTCGCCGCTGCGCCGCGCCTCCAGCGCATGCATGTCGGCGCAGAACGCGCAGTTGTTGACCTGCGAGACGCGCACCTTGACCAGCTCCAGCAGCGGCTTCTCGATGGACAGGTCGAAGGTCGCCGCCTCCAGCGCCAGGATCGCCTTGAGCGCTTCCGGCGAGGCCGTGTAGTAGTCCAGGCGTGGTTCCATGGCGAAGTTCCTCGAAGGTAGATGAAGGCCATTCTGCCGGGCGCGCCATCGCGCCAGGGTGGCCAATCCTACGAAAAACCGCTACGCAACTTCGCGCCCGGCCCGGCCGCTGGCTAATCTTCCGCCAATACACAGCGAGCGCGGAGAGGCATTCATGGAGTTGCACATCGTCATCCAGGGCCAGAAGGACCTTGGCGGGCAACTCTACGCGCAGCTGCGCGAGGCCATCGACAGCGGGCGCCTGGCCGCCGGCGCGCGGCTGCCGCCCAGTCGCCTGCTGGCCGAGCAGTTGGGCCTGTCGCGCAAGACGGTGTCGGACATCTACGCCCAGCTCACCTACGAGGGCGTGCTGGTCGGCCGCGTCGGCAGCGGCACCTTCGTCAACGCCCGGGTGCCGCGCCACGAGCAGCGCCCGCAGGCCATCCGCTACGCCGCCCAGGAGGCCATCGACACCTGGGAGGCGCTGCAGACGCGCATCGTCCATCCCCACGCCGGCGTCACCCTGCGCGCCGACTTCCTCGGCGGCGCCAGCAGCCTCGCCACCTTCCCCCACGAGGACTGGCGCCGCTGCGTGCACTTCGCCCTGCGCCAGATGCAGGGCCCGCGGGCGGTCTACGCGCAGCCCGAGGGCCTGCCCAGCCTGCGCGACGCCATTGCCCGGCACATCGCCTACAGCCGCGGCGTGCAGTGCCGCGACGAGGACGTCATCGTCTGCAACGGCGCGCAACAGGCCCTCGACCTGCTGGCCCGGGTGCTGGTGCGCCCCGGCACCCGGGTGGCCATGGAAGACCCCGGCTACCCGCCGGCGCGCCTGCAGTTCGCCATGCAGGGCGCGGAAATCGTCAGCGTGCCGGTGGACGCCGAGGGTCTGTGCGTGGAGCGCATCCCCGACGGCACCCAGCTGATCTACTGCACCCCGGCGCACCAGTTCCCCCTCGGCATGCCGATGAGCGAGGCGCGGCGCCAGGCCCTGCTGGCGCGGGCCGCGGAGCTGGGCGCGGTAATCGTCGAGGACGACTACGACAGCGAATTCCGCTACGAAGGCCGCCCCCACGAGACGCTGCACAGCCTCGACCGCCTGGGCCTCGTGGCTTACGTCGGGACCTTCTCCAAGACGCTGCTGCCGGAACTGCGCCTGGGCTACCTGGTGGTGCCGCCGGGCCCGCGCCCGGCCCTGCTGCGCGCGCGGCAGCTGAACGACTGGCACAGCTCGACCCTGGCGCAGTGGGCGCTGGCCAAGTTCATCGCCGACGGCTGCCTGCTCAAGCACATCCGCCGCTGCCACGGCATCTACGCCACGCGCCGCGAACGCATCCTGGCGCGCGTCGAAGGCGACCTCTCGCCCTGGCTGCAGGCGGTGCCGTCCAACGCCGGCTTCCACCTGGCGCTGCTGTTCAAGGTGCCGGTGAAGCTGCCGCTGCTGGTGGAGCTGGCGCGCAAGCTGGAAGTCGGCATCTATCCGCTGGACGGCTTCTACGACCGCGAGCCGGTGCGCCAGGGGCTGCTGATGGGCTTCGGCGCCATCGAGAAGCTGGATATCGACCCGGCCCTGGACAAGCTGCGCGACCTGCTCCGGCAGATCGCCTGAGGCCGCGCAGCCACGCGTCTCAGAAGGCCGAACGCACCACCCCGCCGTCGGCGCGCAGGGCCGCGCCATTGGTGGCCGAGGACGCCTCGGAGCAGACGTACACCACCAGGTTGGCCACCTCCTCCGGCGTGGTGAAGCGCTTGAGCAGCGAGCTGGGCCGCGCGCTGCGGAAGAACTCCGCCTCGAACTCGGCGAACGGCTGGCCGCCGGAGAGCTTGCCGACGAACTCGTCGACGCCCTCGGAATGCGTCGGCCCCGGCAGCACCGCGTTGACCGTCACCCCGGTGCCCGCGCAATCCTCCGCCAGCCCGCGGGACAGGCCGAGCTGGGCGGTCTTGGTGACGCCGTAGTGGATCATCTCCACCGGAATCTGCACGCCGCTCTCGCTGCTGATGAACACCACCCGCCCCCAGTTGCGCTGCTTCATGCCCGGCAGATAGGCGCGGCTGAGGCGCACGCCGGAGAGCAGGTTGACCTGCAGGAAGCGCTCCCAGTCCTCGTCGGGAATCTCCGCGAAGGGCTTGGGATCGAAGATACCCAGGTTGTTCACCAGCACGTCCACCTGCGGGTAGCGGCCCACCAGTTCGGCGATGGCCGAAGGCTGCGACAGGTCGCCGGCGAAACCCTCGACGCGGGCATCGGGCTGCTGCTCGCGCAGCTTGGCCAGGGCGGCGTCCACCGAAGCCTGGCTGCGGCCGTTGAGGACCACCCGCGCGCCCTCGCGCGCCAGGCCCTGAACGATGGCGAAACCGATGCCCTTGGTGGAACCGCTGACCAGGGCGAGCTTGTCTTGCAGATTGAAATTCATGGCACTGCTCTCGGTTGTTTTCGGTTTTCGATTTTCGTAGGAGCGAGCTTGCTCGCGAACGGATTCCGCTGCGGGGTTACGCGAACAAGGGCTGGACGACGATGTGGTGAGTGGGCCCAAAGCAGCCTAGGCGCTACCGGCAGCCACGTCCAAGCGCCCGGCAGGATTGGACTGCCGGTTTTCGCCCGGATTGTCCGTTATTCCCCTCCCGCCGAACGCCTAGTATCCCCTTCACGAATTTTCCCTTCCCAGGAGTCACGCCATGCAACAACGCATCCTCGTCATCGGTTCCGGTTTCGCCGGCATGTGGGCCGCGCTGGGCGCCGCCCGCGTCCTCGACCAGCACGGCCGCGGCGACGTCGAAGTCGCGCTGGTCGCCCCCGAGCCGCTGCTGCACCTGCGCCCGCGCCTGCACGAGGCCGCCCCGCACGCCATGACCACGCCGCTGCTGCCGCTGTTCGAAGCCGCCGGGGTGCGCTACGTGC
The DNA here is from genome assembly GCF_900112375.1 of Pseudomonas citronellolis. Taxonomy (GTDB): domain Bacteria; phylum Pseudomonadota; class Gammaproteobacteria; order Pseudomonadales; family Pseudomonadaceae; genus Pseudomonas; species Pseudomonas citronellolis. The sequence continues at coordinate 96,852 of NZ_FOLS01000007.1, forward strand.
AGGGCAGCGTCGAGCGCATCCACACCGGCGAGCGCAGCGTCGAGGCCGTGAACGAGCGCGGCGAACGTTTCAGCCTCGCCTACGACCGCCTGGTGCTGACCGCCGGCAGCCGCCTGTTCCGCCCGGCCATCCCCGGCCTGGCCGAGCACGCCTTCAGCATCGACCAGACCGACGAAGCCAGCGCCCTGGACGTGCACCTGGCGCGCCTGGCCGACCTGCCGCCGGGCGACGCGCGCAACACAGTGGTAGTGGCCGGCGGCGGCTTCACCGGCATCGAGATCGCCTGCGAACTGCCCGCGCGGGTACGCCATGTGCTAGGCGAAGATGCCGAGGTACGGGTGGTGATAGTCGAGCGCAGCCACGTCATCGGCCCCGACCTGGGCCCCGGCCCGCGCCCGCAGATCGAGCAGGCCCTGGACGAACTGGGCGTGGTGCGCTTCCTCGGCGCCGCGGTCAACGCCATCGACGCCGACGGCCTGAGCACCACCACCGGCGAGCGCATCGAGGCGAAGACGGTGATCTGGACCGCCGGCATGCAGGCCAGCCCGCTGACCGCCCAGGTGCCCGGCGAACGCGACGCCCTCGGCCGCCTGCACGTGACGCGCGACCTGCGGGTGAAAGGCGTGGACTCGGTATTCGCCGCCGGCGACGTGGCCCTGGCGCAGGTGGACGATGCGGGCAACCACGCGCTGATGTCCTGCCAGCACGCGATGAACATGGGCCGCAGCGCCGGCTACAACGTCGCCGCCGACCTCCTCGGCCTGCCCACCCAGGCCTACGCCCAGCCGGTCTACGTCACCTGCCTCGACCTGGGCCCCTGGGGCGCGGTCTACACCGAGGGCTGGGAACGCCAGGTCAAGCTGCAGGGCGCCGAGGCCAAGGCCCTCAAGCGCCAGATCAACACCCAGTGGATCTACCCGCCCCAACCCAGCCGCAAGGCCGCCCGCGAAGCCGCCGACCCGCAACGGGTGGTGGTGGCGTAACCGTTCACGGTTCTCCGCCGCTACACCTGTGTCATTCCCCAACGCCATGGTCGAACCGGGCTTTGCCTCCGGCCATGGCGATGGGTATCGCTTCGCTCCACCCATCCTACGGGCTGGCCGTCGCAACGGTGTTCCGGGCCAACGGCGTATAACCGCGAACGGTTATACGCCCTACGCTACTGTCTTACAGGCCGCGCCGGGGCGCTCTTCGTAGGAGCGAGCTTGCTCGCGAATGAGCCCCGCAGCGGAGTCTGTTCGCGAGCAAGCTCGCTCCTACGAGAAGCCATCTCCGCGATTGCCGGAACCTCCGGCGGGCCGCCCATGAAAAAGCCCGGGCACCTCGCGGTGCCCGGGCTCTGCCGTTGGCGGCCGTCTGCGTGGTTACGGCATGACCGGCGGCAGGTACTGCAGGGTGGTGCCCAGGGCCCAGAGCAGGAACAGCACCAGGGGCACGTGGACCAGCAGCTGGACGAAGGAGAAGCCGATCAGGTCGCGGGCCTTCAGGCCCAGCACGCCGAGCAGCGGCAGCATGTAGAAGGGGTTGATCAGGTTCGGCAGCGCCTCGGCGGCGTTGTAGATCTGCACTGCCCAGCCCAGGTGGTACTTCAGCTCGGTCGCCACCTGCATCACGTAGGGCGCCTCGATGATCCACTTGCCGCCGCCGGAGGGGATGAAGAAGCCCAGCACCGCGGAGTACACGCCCATCAGCAGCGCGTAGGTGTCGTGGGAGGCGATCTGCACGAAGAAGGTGGAGATGTGGTGCGCCACGGTAGCGCCGTCGGTGCCTTTCACGGTGGTCATGATGGCGGCGATGGAGCCGTACAGCGGGAACTGGATCAGCACCCCGGTGGTGGTCGGCACCGCGCGGGCCACGGCGTCGAGGAAGTTGCGCGGGCGCCAGTGCAGCAGCGCGCCGACCATCAGGAACAGCAGGTTGTAGGTGTTCAGCCCGGAGATGGCGAGGATCGCCGGCTTGGTGGCGAACTCGTGGAACAGCCAGCCGGCGGCCAGGGCCACCAGCAGCAGGATCAGCAACGGGCTGTGCTCCAGCCATTCGCCGGGGCGGCTGGGCTTGCTCATGTGCGGCGGGGTGAAGCTGACGTCCACGCCGCAGGCATCGGCGTCGCGGGCGCTGGATTCGCCCGGCGCGGTCATGTAGGCGATCACCACCGACACCACCACCAGGGCCAGCAGCATCAGGCCGGACTGCCAGAGGAAGATGGTCTCGGTGAAGGGGATCACCCCGGTGATGGCGAGGATCGACGGCGGCAGGCTGCCGGGGTTGGCCTGCAGCTGCGCGGCGGAGGACGACAGGCCCAGCGCCCAGACGGCGCCCAGGCCCAGGTAGGCCGCGGCGCCGGCGGCGCGGTAGTCCATCTTCAGGTCCGTGCGGCGGGCCAGGGCGCGCACCAGCAGGCCGCCGAAGACCAGGCTCAGGCCCCAGTTGAGCAGCGAGGCGAGCATCGACACCACGGCCACCCAGGCCACCGCCGAGCGACCGTTCTTCGGCACCCGCGCCAGCAGCGCGATCAGCCGCGAGGCCGGGCCGGAACTGGCGACCACGTAGCCGCCGATGACCACGAAGGCCATCTGCATGGTGAAGGGGATCAGGCTCCAGAAGCCGTCGCCGAAGGCCTTGGCGGTGTCGCCGGGGGACGCGCCCATGGCCAGGGTGGCCACGGCCACGATCAGCACCGCCAGGGTGGCGAACACCCAGGAGTCCGGGAACCAGCGCTCGGCCCAGGCCGAGCAGGCCATGGCGAAGCGCGCGGAACGGCTTTCCTGCAGTTGCAGTTTCGCGTTCATTTTTCCTACCTCGATTTTCTTGGAGTTATTTTTCTTTGTAACGCCGAACGCCCCGGAGTTCGTCCGGGGCGTCCGTCACACCGGCACGCGGGGCTCGATCAGTCGCGGACCAGGGCCAGGGCCACGCCCTGGCCACCGCCGATGCACAGGGTGGCAAGGCCCTTCTTCGCATCGCGGCGGAGCATTTCGTGCAGCAGGCTGACCAGCACGCGGCAGCCGGAGGCGCCGATGGGATGGCCCAGGGCGATGGCGCCGCCGTTGACGTTGACCTTGGCGGCGTCCCAGCCCAGTTCCTTGCCCACCGCCAGGGATTGCGCGGCGAAGGCTTCGTTGGCCTCGATCAGGTCCAGCTCGGCCAGTTGCCAGCCGGCCTTGTCCAGGCAGCGGCGGGTGGCGGAAACCGGGCCGATGCCCATGATCGCCGGATCGACGCCGGCGCTGGCATAAGAGGCGATGCGTGCCAGCACCGGCAGGCCCAGTTCCTTGGCCTTGGCGGCACTCATCAGCAGTACGGCGGCGGCGCCGTCGTTGAGGCTGGAGGCGTTGCCGGCGGTGACGCTGCCGTCCTTCTTGAACGCCGGCTTGAGCTTGGCCAGGGCCTCGGCGGTGGTGCCGGCGCGCGGCTGCTCGTCGGTGTCGAAGCTCAGCGCCTCGCCCTTGCGCTGCGGGATGCTCACCGGGACGATCTCGTCACGGAAGCGCCCGGCCTCGATGGCGGCCACGGCCTTCTGCTGCGAGGCGGCGGCGAAGGCGTCCTGCTCCTCGCGGGTGATGCCGTACTTGTCCACCAGATTCTCGGCGGTGATGCCCATGTGGTAGTCGTTGAAGGCGTCCCACAGGCCGTCGACGATCATGCTGTCGACCAGTTGCGCATGGCCCATGCGCAGGCCGGTGCGGGCCTTGGGCAGCACGTAGGGTGACAGGCTCATGTTCTCCTGGCCGCCGGCGATCACCACTTCGGCGTCGCCGCAGCGGATGGCCTGGGCGGCCAGGTGCAGGGCCTTGAGGCCCGAGCCGCAGACCTTGTTCAGCGTCAGCGCCGGCACCGCATGGGGCAGCCCGGCGGCGATGGCGGCCTGGCGCGCCGGGTTCTGCCCGGAGCCGGCGGTGAGCACCTGGCCGAGGATCACCTCGTCCACCTGCTCGGGCTTCACGCCGCTGCGCTGCAGCAGCTCGCGGATGACGATGGCGCCCAGTTCGTGGGCGGGGATGTTCGCCAGGCTGCCCTGGAAGGCGCCGATGGCGGTGCGGGTGGCGGCGACTATCACTACGTCTTGCATGTCTTTCTCCCAAGCGGCTGTTCGTTGGAGCAACTGCCTTGCCGGCTGCGCCGAGGTGCTTTTCGTAGGATGGGTTGAGCTTGCGAAACCCATGCTGTCGGGGTGATGGGTATCGCTTCGCTCAACGCCATCCTACGGGTGCTACTCCTGCGCGTGATCGCGGGCAGGGCCCGCTCCTACAGGGGGTGTCAGAAGGTCATCTCTTTGACGTCATCCGGCACGATCAGCCGCCCGGCGGTCTTCTCGGCGATCTCGGCGACGCTCACTCCCGGCGCGGTCTCGCGCAGGACGAAGGCGCCGTCGATGATTTCCAGGTAGGCCAGGTCGGTGAGCACCTTGCGGATGCAGCCGGCGCCGGTCAGCGGCAGGCTGCAGCGGTCGAGCAGCTTGGACTCGCCGTCCTTGGAGGCGTGGGTCATGGTGACGATGATGTTGTCGGCGCCGGCCACCAGGTCCATCGCGCCGCCCATGCCTTTCACCAGCTTGCCGGGGATCATCCAGGAGGCGATGTTGCCCTGCACGTCCACCTCGAAGGCGCCGAGCACGGTGAGGTCGACGTGGCCGCCGCGGATCATCGCGAAGGATTCGGCGGAAGAGAAGATCGACGCGCCCTTCACGGCGGTCACGGTCTGCTTGCCGGCGTTGATCATGTCGGCGTCGAGGTTTTCCTCGGTGGGGAAGGCGCCCATGCCGAGCAGGCCGTTCTCCGATTGCAGCATCACTTCCATGCCCTCGGGCACGTAGTTGGCCACCAGGGTCGGGATGCCGATGCCGAGGTTCACGTAGTAGCCGTCCTGCAGTTCGCGCGCCACGCGCTGGGCCATCTGTTCGCGGGTCAGTGCCATCTTCTTGTCTCTCTTGTCCGGTGGGCTCAGGAACGCACGGTGCGCTTTTCGATGCGCTTCTCGAAGGTCCCCTGGATGATGCGGTCGACGTAGATGCCGGGGGTGTGGATCTGGGTGGGGTCCAGTTCGCCCGGCTCGACGATCTCTTCCACCTCGACCACGGTGATGCGCCCCGCGGTGGCCACCACCGGGTTGAAGTTCTGCGCGGTGTGGCGGTAGATGACGTTGCCGTAGTGGTCGGCCTTCCAGCCCTTGACGATGGCGAAGTCGCCGGTGATGGCCTGTTCCATGATGTGCGGGCGGCCGTTGAACTCCCGCACTTCCTTGCCCTCGGCGACCGGGGTGCCGTAGCCGGTGGCGGTGAAGAAGGCCGGGATGCCGGCGCCGCCGGCGCGCAGTTTCTCGGCCAGGGTGCCTTGGGGGGTGAGTTCCACTTCCAGTTCGCCGGACAGCAGCTGGCGCTCGAACAGTTCGTTCTCGCCGACGTAGGAGGCGATCATCTTGCGGATCTGCCGGTCCTCCAGCAACACGCCGAGGCCGAAGCCATCGACGCCGCAGTTGTTCGACACCACCGTCAGGCCCTTCACGCCCAGGCGGCGGATCTCGGCGATGAGGTTCTCGGGGATGCCGCACAGGCCGAAGCCGCCCGCCAGTACCGTCATGCCGTCGGTGAGCCCGGCCAGGGCCTCCGCGTAACTGCCAACCCGCTTGTCGAGTCCTGCCATCTGCTGCTGCCTCTCTTGTAGTTTGGGTTTCCGACCGGCCGGTCGGAGAGCGTCTGCAGCTTCACCGCTGGGGACTGATTTGTTAAGTTTGTTTTTCCAATCGATTATTCGGCTTTACTTATCAATGACCGTCAAGCAACTGCGCGCCTTCCTCGCCGTGGCGCAGAGCCTGAGCTTCGCCCAGGCCGGCGAGCGCCTGCACCTGTCGCAGCCGGCCCTGAGCCTGGCGATCAAGAACCTGGAGGAATCCCTCGGCGGGCAGTTGCTGGTGCGCACCACCCGCAGCGTCGCCCTCACCCCCGAGGGCGAGACCCTGCTGCCCATCGCCCGGCGCCTGTTGGCCGACTGGGACAACGCCGAGGAGCTGCTGCGCCAGCACTTCACCCTGCAACTGGGCAAGGTCTCCATCGCCGCTATGCCCTCCTTCGCCGGCAACCTGCTGCCGGGCGCGCTCATGGCCTTCCGCCAGCGCCACCCGAAGGTGAACGTGGCGGTGCACGACGTGATCAACGAACAGGTGCTGGAGATGGTGCGCAACCGCCGCGTCGAGCTGGGCATCGCCTTCGAGCCGGACAGCCTCGACGGCCTGAGCTTCCAGGCCTTCTACAGCGACCGCTTCGTCGCCGTGCTGCCGGCCGGCTCGCCCCTGGCCGGGCAGCGCCGGCTGACCTGGGCGCAGTTGCTGGAGCAGCCCTTCATCACCCTGCAGCGGCCCTCGGCGGTGCGCCTGCTGCTGGAAGACAGCGTGGCGGCCAGCCACGGCAAGCTGGCGGTGGCCTTCGAGAGCCACCAGTTGGTCACGGTGGGGCGCATGGTCGCCCAGGGGCTGGGGGTGAGCGCGGTGCCGCGCCTGTGCGTGAAGCAGATGGAGGAACTGGGCGCGCGCTGCGTGGACCTCTACGAACCCACGGTGGAACGCCGCGTGGGCCTGTTCAGCCTGGCCGAGCACAAGCTTTCCAGCGCCGCCCAGGCGCTGAGCGACGTGCTCTTGCAGATAGCCGACTGGCCGCGGTTGCAGAAGGAAGGTTGCGAGGAAGGTCGAGCAGAATGAGGCAGAGTCGCGCGGCGCGGGCGGCGGAAGAACGCCGCCCGTTGCGCTGGGAGGGTCAGATGTCGCTGCACATCTCGGTCTGGCGCAGGTACTCGAGCACGTGGACCTGGCCCTTGGAGTCGGCGTAGGTCATTTTCGCCGGGGCGACTTCGCAACGGTCGTTGGCTTGCTCGATGCTGATCACCTTGGCCACGTCGAGCTGCATGCCGTAGTGGTAGACCACGGGCGCGGCGTCGGCGGCATTGGCGGCCAGGGCGGCGCCCATCAGGGGGATGGCGAACAGGCTGAACAGGGTGCGTTTCATGGTGGGATTCTCCGGTTTCCGGCGTGCTGGCCATTTGGCCTTGCCGTGTATACAAATTTAGTTGAACGGCCGTTCCGGACACAGAGGCAATACGACAAGGGATTACTGCGCAACACGTAACAATAAGGGCTTGCCAACCTGGCTGAATGGATTGACCGCCCTTTCACCTGCGGTAAAAAGCCCCCGGACTGGCAGGATTCGATTCATTTTCCGCTTTGCTGCCAGCCAACCACGGCGCCACAATGGCAAGCCCATTCGTCGCCAGGAATCCGCCATGAAACGCGTGGCCATGCTGCTGTTCCCCGGCGTGCAGGCGCTGGACGTCGCCGGCCCGCTGGACGTCTTCGCCGAAGCCAATGCCTTCGTCGCGCCGGGCAGCGGCTACCAGGTGCTGACGCTGGCCGAACGCGGCTTCCCCATCCCCGCCTCCAACGGCCAGTTGCTGGGCGCGCAGCACGAACTGGACGGCGCCGTCGGCGGCTTCGACATCCTGCTGGTGCCCGGCGGCCCGCAATTGCCCGCCGAGGAGCCTTCCACCACCCTCCTCGCCTGGCTGCGCCAGGCCTGCGCCGAGACGCCGCGCTACGGCTCGATCTGCACCGGCGCCTTCCTCCTCGGCCATGCCGGGCTGCTGGACGGCAAGCGCGTCACCACCCACTGGGGCGACGCCGCGCGCCTGGCTCAGCTTTTCCCGCAGGCAAGGGTGGAGCCCGACAGCATCCACGTGCGCGACGGTGCGCTGGTGACCTCCGCAGGGGTGACCGCCGGCATCGACCTGGCCCTGGCGCTGCTGGCCGAGGACCACGGCCCGGCGGTGGCATTGAGCGTGGCCAAGCGGCTGCTGGTGGTAGCCCAGCGCCAGGGCGGGCAATCGCAGTTCAGCCCCTACCTGCAGGCGCCAGCGGATGGCGACTCGCCCATAGCCCGGGTGCAGCGCCACGTGCAGGCCCATCTCACCGACGCGTTGTCGGTGGCGGAACTGGCGGCGGTGGCGACCATGAGCGAACGCACCTTCGCCCGGGTGTTCGTCCGCGAGGCGGGCATCACCCCGGCGGAGTTCGTCCAGCGCGCCCGGCTGGACGCGGCGCGGGGGTTGCTGGAGGGTAGCGGGCTGCCGCTGAAGGTGGTGGCCTGGCGCTGCGGCTTCGGCAGCGCGGCGCGGATGCGGCTGGTGTTCGTGCAGAGGCTGGGGGTGACGCCGACGGAGTATCGGGGGCGGTTTCGGGGGGATGGGTAGGGTTCGAGGGTTCGAGGGTTCGAGGGTTCGTAGGAGCGAGCTTGCTCGCGAACGGTGCATCAACTGGGCCTATGGTGTTGGCCCCGAAGAGCGCCCTCTCCCTAACCCTCTCCCTGAAGGGAGAGGGGACCGTTGGGCAGACGCTGATGTTTTGGAGTCAGCCGGCTAGCGCAGAAGCTGCCGGCTGAAGCCAGGCCTTCTCTCGGCACGGACAAGCCCCCTCTCCCTTCAGGGCGGGGCGCGCAGCCGAGGGCTGGGGAGAGGGGACGGAGTCAAGCCAGGGCACCTGTGTTGCCGACGAACTCCATTCGCGAGCAAGCTCGCTCCTACAAGAGCGCTCTACAAACTCCGCGCAATCACCAACCGCTGCACATCACTGGTGCCCTCGTAGATCTGGCACACCCGCACATCCCGATAGATACGCTCCACCGGGTAATCCTGCAGGTAGCCATACCCCCCCAGCGTCTGGATCGCCGCCGAGCACACCCGCTCGGCCATCTCCGAAGCGAACAGCTTGGCCATGGAGGCTTCCGTCAGACACGGCAGGCCCGCTTCGCGCAGGCTGGCGGCGTGGTGGACCATCTGCCGCGCCACGGCTATCTCGGTGGCCATGTCGCTGAGGCGGAAGGCCACCGCCTGGTGCTGGATGATCGGCTTGCCGAAGGTCTCGCGCTCGTGGGCGTAGTCGCGGGCGTATTCGAAGGCGGCGCGGGCCATGCCCACCGCCTGGGAGGCGATGCCGATGCGCCCGCCCTCCAGGTTGGCCAGGGCGATGGCGTAGCCCTGGCCCTCCTCACCCAGGCGGTAGCCGGCCGGAATGCGCAGGTCATCGAAGGCGATCTGGCAGGTGTCCGAGGCGTGCTGGCCGAGCTTGTCTTCCACCCGCACCACGCGGTAGCCGGGGGTGTCGGTGGGCACGATGAAGGCGCTGATGCCCTTCTTGCCGGCCGCCGCGTCGGTGACGGCGAAGACGATCACCAGTCCGGCGTGGCTGCCGGAAGTGATGAACTGCTTGCTGCCGTTCAGCACGTAGTGGTCGCCGTCGCGGCGCGCGCGGGTCTTCAGGAAGCTGGCGTCGGAGCCGGCCTGGGGCTCGGTGAGGGCGAAGGCGCCGATCATCTCGCCACGGGCCAGGGGCACCAGGAACTGGCGCTTCTGCTCTTCGCTGCCGAACTTGGCGATGGGCATGCAGCCCACCGAGTTGTGCACGCTCATGATGGTCGAGCAGGCGCCGTCGCCGGCGGCGATTTCCTCCAGGGCCATGGCGTAGGCCAGGTGCCCGGTCTGCGCGCCGCCCCACTCCTCGGCCACCAGCATGCCGAGGAAGCCGAGGTCGGCCATTTCCTTCAGCGCCTCGGCGGGGAAGCGGTGCTCGCGGTCCCACTCGGCGGCGAAGGGTTTCAGCCGCTCCTGGGCGAACTGGCGGGCGACGTCGCGGATCTGCAGGTCTTCTTCGCTGGGAATCATGCTTCGCTCCTCACAGGCGCTCGACGGCGATGGCCGTGGCTTCGCCGCCGCCGATGCACACCGAGGCGATGCCGCGTTTCAGGTCGTACTGCTGCAGCGCCGAGAGCAGGGTCACCAGGATGCGCGCCGCCGAGGCGCCGATCGGGTGGCCCAGGGCACAGGCGCCGCCGTGGACGTTGAGCTTGGCGTGAGGGATGTCCAGCTCGCGCATGGCCGCCATGGCCACCACGGCGAAGGCTTCGTTGACCTCGAACAGGTCCACCTCGCCCAGGCCCCAGCCGCTGCGCTGCAGCAGGCGCTGGATGGCGCCCACCGGCGCGGTGGGGAACAGGTTCGGCGCGGCGGCGTAGGAGGAATGCCCACGGATCGCCGCCAGCGGCGCCAGGCCGCGTTTCTCGGCCTCGGACAGGCGCATCAGCACCAGCGCGGCGGCGCCGTCGGAGATGGAGCTGGAGTTGGCCGCGGTGACGGTGCCGCCCTCGCGGAACGCCGGTTTCAGCGTCGGAATCTTGTCCAGCTTCGCCTTCGGCGGCTGCTCGTCCTGGCTGACCTCGCGGGTTTCCTTGCCGGCCTTGACCGTCACCGGGACGATCTCGGCGGCGAAGCGGCCGTCGCACATGGCCTGCTGGGCGCGGGTCAGCGAGGCGATGGCGTAGTCGTCCTGCTGCTGGCGGGTGAAGCCGTAGCTCTGCGCGCAGTCCTCGGCGAAGGTGCCCATCAGCCGGCCCTTGTCGTAGGCGTCCTCGAGGCCGTCGAGGAACATGTGGTCGAGCACCTTGCCGTGGCCCATGCGGTAACCCGTGCGGGCGCGCTCCAGCAGGTAGGGCGCGTTGGACATGCTCTCCATGCCGCCGGCCAGCACCACGCCGGCGCTGCCGGCCAGCAGCGCGTCGTGGCCCTGCATCACGGCCTTCATGCCCGAGCCGCACATCTTGTTGATGGTGGTGCAGGGCGTGCCGCGGTCCAGCCCGGCGCCGAGCACCGCCTGGCGCGCCGGGGCCTGGCCCTGGCCGGCGGAGAGCACGCAGCCGAGGATGGCTTCGTCGATCTGGTCGGCGCCCAGCTTGGCGCGCTCGATGGCGGCGCGCACAGCGGCGGCGCCGAGGGTGGCGGCGCTGGCGTCCTTGAAGTCGCCGAGGAAGCCGCCCATGGGGGTGCGGACGGCGCTGACGATGACTACGGGATCGTTCATTTTCGTTACTCCTGTCACTTGGCGGCCATGCGGATGGCGCCGTCGAGGCGGATCACCTCGCCGTTGAGCATGCTGTTCTCGACGATGTGGCGGACCAGCGCGGCGAATTCGTCGGGGCGGCCCAGGCGCGGCGGGAAGGGCACGCTGGCGCCGAGGGAGTCGCGGACTTCCTGGGGCATGCCAGCCATCATCGGCGTCTCGAAGATGCCGGGGGCGATGGTCATCACGCGGATGCCGTGGCGCGCCAGTTCGCGGGCGATGGGCAAGGTCATGCCGACCACCCCGGCCTTGGACGCCGAATACGCGGCCTGGCCGATCTGCCCGTCGAAGGCCGCCACCGAGGCGGTGTTGACGATGACGCCGCGCTCGCCGCCGGCGTCCGGCTCGTTGCGGGCCATGGCCTCGGCGGCCAGGCGCAGCATGTTGAAGCTGCCCACCAGGTTGATGTTGATGGCCCGGGCGAAGCTGTCCAGGCCATGCGGGCCATTGCGCCCGAGGACTTTTTCGGCCGGCGCCACGCCGGCGCAGTTGGCCAGCCCGTGCAGCGCGCCGAAGCTTTCCAGCGCGGCTTCCACGGCGGCGCGGCCGTCGGCCTCGCTGGTCACGTCGGTGCGCACGAAGCGCGCCCTGCCCTCGCCCAGCTCGGCCACGCGGGCGGCGCCGGCCTCGGCGTTGACGTCGGCCAGCAGCACGCGGGCGCCGGCCTCCACCAGGGTCTTCGCGGTGGCCGCGCCGAGCCCGGAGCCGCCGCCGGTGATGAGGAATACCTTGTCCTGGATGTGCATGGAATCTCTCCGAATCAGTGCTGCGCGGCCGCGCGTTCGGCCGCCTCTTGTTGCCGGGCTATCTCCTGGTTGCGCAGGAGGAAGCGCTGGATCTTGCCGCTGGGGGTCTTCGGCAGTTCGGCGATGAACTCCACTTCCCGCGGGTAGCTGTGGGCCGACAGGCGCTTGCGCACGTACTGCTGCAGCTCCTCGGCCAGCTCCGGGCTGGGCTGGTGCTGCGGGCAGAGCACCACGTAGGCCTTGACCAGTTCGGTGCGCTCCGGGTCGGGCTTGCCGATCACCGCCGCTTCCATCACCGCCGGGTGCTCGATCAGCGCGCTCTCCACGTCGAAGGGGCCGACGCGGTAGCCGGAGGTGGTGATGAGGTCGTCGGAGCGGCCGACGAAGCTGATGCTGCCGTCGGCGTTCAGCTCCACGGTGTCGCCACTGAGATAGTAGTCGCCGACGAAGGCCTTGGTTTCCATGCCCTGGTAGCCGGCGAACCACATCAGCGGCGAGCGCTTGCGGTCCATGGCCAGGATGCCGGGCTGGCCGGCGGGCAGTTCCTCGCCGTTCTCGCCCAGCACCACCACGCGGTGGCCGGGGATGGAGTAGCCGGCCGCGCCCAGGTGCACCGGGTGCTGCAGCCCATGGTGGTTGGCCAGGACCATACCCAGTTCGGTCTGCCCGTAGTGGTCGTGGATGGTCGCCCCCAGGCCCTCGGCGAACCAGCGGATCACCTCCGGGGTCAGCGCCTCGCCAGCGCTGCTCACCGCGCGCAGGCGGCCCTTGAGCTCACGCTCCACCTCGGCGGCCGAGGCCTTGAGCATGCGGTAGGCGGTGGGCGAGCCGGCCAGGTTGGTGATGCCGTACTGGCGGATGATCCGGCAGGTGCTCTCCACCGTGAAGGCGCCTTCGTAGAAGGTGGTGGCGTGGCCCAGGGCCAGCGGGCCGGTGACGGCGTAGTAAAGGCCGTAGGCCCAGCCCGGGTCGGCCAGGTTCCAGAAGCGGTCCTCGGGGCGCAGGTCCACGGCGTCGCGCAGGTAGCCGGTGAACGCCAGGATGGCCTTGAGCGGCACGGCCAGCGGCTTGGCCAGGCCGGTGGTGCCGGAGGTGAACATCAGCAGGAAGGGGTCTTCGCCGCTGCGCAGGACCGGTTCGAACTGCTCGGAGCGGCTTTCCAGGGCCTGCCGGAAGTCCAGGTCGCCAGCCGGGATCGCCTGGCCGCCGCTGACGGTGATGATCGGCGGGGCGTTGGGCACTTCGTCGAGCTTGGCGCGGTTGCCGGCGTCGGTGACCAGCACGCGGCTGCCGGCGATGCCCAGGCGGTGCTCGATGGCCTTGGGCCCGAAGGCGGTGAACAGCGGTTGATAGACCGCGCCGAGGCGCCAGGTGCCGAGGATGGTGACCAGCAGCTCGGGGGTGCGCGGCAGCATGCCGGAAACCCGGTCGCCGGGGCGCACGCCCAGGTCGTGGAGCAGGTTGGCGAACTGTGCGGACAGGGCCTGCAACTGGGCGAAGCTGTATTCGGCGCGCTCGCCGTTGCGGCCTTCCCAGTACAGGGCGACGCGCCCGGACGAGGCATGGCGGTCGCAGCATTCGACGCAGGCGTTGAGGGCGTCGAGGCTGCCGGCGAGGGTGTCTCGGGCGGTGGCCGCGTAATCGAATTCGGCAGCGGCGGCGGCATAGGGGCGCATCGCGGAACTCCTGGCTCGTTCTTGTAGGGAGTAGCGGGATGTTCGCGCCGGCCGGTTGCCGCGGCAATGTCGAAAGGGACTTATGTGGATGAGCGGATTGGACAGCGGGGGTGGCTGGGGGTGGGGGTGCTTCGGGTTGGCGCTGGTCCCCTCACCCCAGCCCTCTCCCGGAGGGAGAGGGGGCCAGTTCGGCGCAAGCTGGAAGTTCTATGTCTGCCGGCCACTCTGGCGCTGCCGGCGAACACCATTCTCACCAACGGCACGGACGGCCCCCTCTCCCTCTGGGAGAGGGCTGGGGTGAGGGAAAGGATTCCCCCCCCCAGCGCCAAAGTTACCGACAAACACCAAAGCGCCGTTGGAATCAACGCAACCCAGCAACAATCTCCAACGAACGCAAGCGCAGGTCATGGTCGTAGATGTCGCTGGTGAACATGACCTCATCCGCCCCAGTCTGCTCGACAAGGATCTCCAGGCGGCTGCGCACCTTCTCCGGGCCGCCGATCACCGCCAGGCCGAAGAAGTTGCCCACCGCCTCCTGCTCGTGGGGCAGCCACAGGCCGGCCATGCGCTCCACCGGCGGCTTCTGCTTCAGGCTTTCGCCGCGAATCAGCGCCAGCACGCGCTGGAACGCGGTGGTCGCCAGGTACTCGGCCTCTTCGTCGGTGGGCGCGGCGATCAGCGGCACGCCGATCATCGCGTAGGGCTGTTCGAGGGTGGCCGAGGGCTTGAAGTTCTGCCGGTAGATGCGCAGCGCGTCATGCAGATAGCGCGGCGCGAAGTGCGAGGCGAAGGCGTAGGGCAGGCCCTTCTCCGCCGCCAGGCGGGCGCTGAACAGGCTGGAGCCGAGCAGCCAGATCGGCACCCGCGTGCCCTCGCCGGGGATGGCCAGCAGGCTCTGTTGCGGGCGGCGCGGGCCGAGGAGCATTTCCAGCTCGGCGACCTGCTCGGGGAAGTCTTCGCCGTCGCCGAGCATGCGGTCGCGGCGCAGGGCGCGCATGGTCGCCTGGTCGGCGCCGGGGGCGCGGCCCAGGCCCAGGTCGATGCGTCCCGGGTAGAGGCTGGCGAGGGTGCCGAACTGCTCGGCGATCACCAGCGGCGGGTGGTTGGGCAGCATCACCCCGCCGGAGCCGACGCGGATGCGCGCGGTCTTGCCGGCGATGTGGCCGATCAGCACGGAAGTCGCCGAGCTGGCGATGCCGTCCATGTTGTGGTGCTCGGCCAGCCAGTAGCGGGTGAAACCGAGGCGCTCGACGTGGCGGGCCACCTCGACGGCGTTGTTCAGCGCCTCGCTGACGGTGCCCTGGTCGCGGATGGGCACCAGGTCGAGCATGGAAAAGGCGGTTTCGGACAGGGACTTCATGGAGGCTCCGGTCAGGGCCCGCGCGGCAGGCGCGCGGGCGTGGCTTTGAGCCGGACTCTAACCACATGCCTGGCGCATGACCACGCGTCGGCGTCGATAGTCATCATGCCGCGCAGTGATGAAAGCCCCCTGCCCCGCCCCTCAGGCCGCCGCCGACACGCCGTCCAGGCGGTGGAACAGGCGGTTGAAGTACACCAGGCTGTCGCCCTGCTCGCGCACCGCGGCGCGTTCCAGCTCGACGAACAGCACCGAGTGCGAACCCACTTCCTTGCACTCGCTGATGCGCCCTTCCAGGGTGACCAGGGCGTCGCGCAGCACCGGCACGCCGGCGCAGCCCTCTTCCCACAGGGCCGAGGCGAAGCGTTCCGCCATCGGCACCTGTGTCATGCCGGCGAAGTGCCGGGCCAGTTCTTCCTGCTCGCCGCGCAGCACGTTGATGCACAGGTGGCCGTTGGCGCGGAAGGGTTCGTGGCTGGCGCTGCCGCGGTTGATGCACACCAGCACCGTGGGCGGCGAATCGGTGACCGAGCAGACCGCGCTGGCGGTGATGCCGCAGCGCCCGCCGGGGCCGTCGCTGGTGATGATGTTCACCGCGGCGGGCAGCCGCGCCATGGCGTTGCGGAAGTCGATCTGGGTCTGGCTCAGGTTGTTCATGGCGCGCCCTTGTGGCCGGTTGTCGATGCTTGCCAATCTACGGCCCCGCGGCCAGGCGCGGTATCCAGGCGAATCCCATGGCGGCGGTGGCTGGCCTTTAGTCGACTAGGGGGTTTCTTTATCGCCAGCCCGGCGCCGCCTGGGTATGCTGGCCCCTGGGCGCCTGTGCGCCCGCCCGTGCGTGCCGCAGCGAAGACTGCGAGCCAGACCTAATAAGAAGAACCGTGGCAGTGCCCTGATGGATACCCGCAAACCCGTTGTTTACATCGTCGACGACGACAAGGACCTGCGCACCTCGCTGGCCTGGCTCCTGGAGTCGGTCAGCATCCAGGCGCAGTGCTTCGCCGGCGCCGAGGAATTCCTCGCCCACTACGACCCCGGCAGCCCCGCCTGCCTCGTGCTCGACGTGCGCATGCCGGAAACCAGCGGCTTCCAGCTGCAGGCCATGCTCAACGAGCGCGGCGCGGCGCTGCCGATCATCTTCGTCTCGGCCCACGGCGACATTCCCATGTCGGTGCAGGCGATGAAGAACGGCGCGCTGGATTTCGTCGAGAAGCCCTACAACCCGCAGCAGATGCTGGAGCGCATCCAGGCCGCGCTGAAAGCCGCGGTGCAGGTGCACGCCGGCGCCGAGCAGAAGCGC
Organism: Pseudomonas citronellolis; assembly: GCF_900112375.1. Classification (GTDB taxonomy): domain Bacteria; phylum Pseudomonadota; class Gammaproteobacteria; order Pseudomonadales; family Pseudomonadaceae; genus Pseudomonas; species Pseudomonas citronellolis. The sequence continues at coordinate 112,860 of NZ_FOLS01000007.1, forward strand.
CAGCTGCAGCAGCGCCTGGACCTGCTCACCGGGCGCGAGCGCGAGGTGCTGGGCATGGTGATCGACGGTAAGGCCAGCAAGGTGATCGCCCGCGAGCTGAACATCAGCGTGAAGACGGTGGATGTGCACCGCACCAAGATCAAGGAGAAGATGGGGGTTTCCAGTATTGCGCTATTGGTGCGGGAGGTTTTGGATCTGGGGGTGCCGTAGGGGGGCTTCGGGGCTTTTCCTGTAGGAGCGAGCTTGCTCGCGAATGGGAGGCTGCCGGCGGCATTGGTGCTTTGGGTTGACTCCGCCCCCTCTCCCCAGCCCTCTCCCTGAAGGGAGAGGGGGCTTGTCCGTGCCGAGAAAGATGATGGTTTCCGGCGGAAATCTCTGCGCTAGCCGGCTAACGCCATAACTTCAAACCCTGCCCAACGGTCCCCTCTCCCTTCAGGGAGAGGGTTAGGGAGAGGGCGCTCTTCGGGGCCAACACCATAAGCCCGGGTGAAGCACCGTTCGCGAGCAAGCTCGCTCCTACGAAGAGCAGGTGTCAGAGGTCCAGCACCAACCGCGCCGACTTCGCCCGCGAAACGCAGGCGCAAATCTGCTTGTTCGAAGCCTTCTCCTTGCTCGACAGGCAGTTGTCCCGATGCTCCGGCTCGCCTTCCAGCACTTCCACGATGCAGGTGCCGCAGATGCCTTCGCGGCATTCGGTGTCGATGTCGCAGCCGTGGGCCTGGAGCACGTCTACCAGGCTGGCGTCGGCCGGCACTTGCAGCACCACTCCGCTGCTGGCCAGCTCCACCTCGAAGCCGCCAGCCGGGGCGGCGTTGGCAGCCGGGTCGGCCTGGAAGTGTTCCAGGTGGATGGCGTCTTCGCTGCGGCTGCGCTTGGCGACGTCCACCACCTTGTTCATGAACGGCGCCGGGCCGCAGGTGTAGACGTGGGCTTCTGCCGGGGCGCGTGCCAGGCTGGCGGCCAGCTCGGCGTCGAGGTCGGCCGGCTCCACGCCGTAGTGGAATTCCACCTTGCCGGCGAACACCGGGCCGGACAGCAGTTCGACGAAGGCCGCGTGCTCCGGCGAGCGGGCGAAATAGTGCAGCACGTAGGGCTCGCCCCGGGCGTTGAGCTTGTAGGCCATGCTCAGCAGCGGCGTCACGCCGATGCCGGCGGCGAACATCACATGCTCGCGGGCTTCCGGAGCCAGGCGGAATAGGTTGCGCGGGGCGCCCATTTCCAGCTCCATGCCCTCTTCCACCTGCTCGTGCAGGGCCGCGGAGCCGCCGCGGGAGGCGGCTTCCTTCTTCACCGCCACCAGGTAGGCGGCGCGGTCTTCCGGCGGGCTGCACAGGGAGTACTGGCGGGTCACCCCGGTGGGGCCGGTTACGTCGACGTGGGCGCCCGGCTCGTAGGCGTCGAACGGCTGGCCGTCGCTGCGCACGAGGCGGAAGGAACGGATGTCCAGGGCTTCGTCGACGATCCTTTGGATTCTTACCTTCATCATGGTCTTACCTTGCAAGGCTTCAGGGCGGGCGGCGCGCTGGCCGCCATCCCGGTTGCGGCGGATAACCGTGCCGGTTATTCGCCCTACGTTGGGGTTCGGCGTAGGGCGAATAACGCTCCGCGTTATCCGCCGGCTTTCTCAGCGCATGAACAGGCCGCCGTTGATGTCCCAGCAGGCTCCGGTCACCGAACTGGCGTTGTCGGCGACCAGTAGCAGCACGCTGTCGGCGACGTAATCCGGGTCGCCCAGGCGGCCCACCGGGATGGTCTTGAGGATCTGCTCCAGGCGCTCCGGGGCCACCGTTTCGCGCACCACCGGCAGGTCCAGCGGGCCCGGGGAGATGCTGTTGACGGTGACGCCGGCCGGCGCCAGCTCGCGGGCGAAGACCTTGGTCAGCGTCGCCACGCCGCCCTTGGCCGCGGCGTAGTGGCCGCCGGTGGCGGTGCCGCCGTTCTGCCCGGCCAGCGAGGCGATGTTGACGATGCGGCCGAAGCCGCGCGCGGCAAAGTGCGCGCCGAACACCTGGCAGGCGACGAAGGTGCCGCGCAGGTTCACCGCCAGCGAGGCGTCGAACTCCTCCGGGGTGATATCCATCAGCGCGGCGACCCTGGACACCCCGGCGTTGTTCACCAGGATGTCGCAGCCGCCCCACTTGGCCTGCAACAAGTCGCGGGCGCGTTCGAAGTCGGCCTTCTCGCGCACGTCCAGTTCCACCGCCAGCACGCTGGCGCCGCTGGGGTCGAGTTCATCGGCCAGGCGCTGGGCGTCGCCCAGGCGCACGTCGGCCAGGGCCACGCGGTAGCCGGCGCCGTGCAGGCGCCGGGCGATGCATTCGCCGAGGCCGCGCGAGGCCCCGGTGACGAGTGCGGTACGGGTCATGGCTGCATCCTCAGAGCAGGAAGCCGATGGCGCCCAGGGCGTCCTGGGCGTTGATCAGGCGCACCACCTTGCGCTCCAGGCGCGGGCCTTCGGCGGCGAAGCGGATGCGGTGCTCCAGGTCGGCGACGAAGGGCGTGTGCACGCCGCGCTTATAGGCGTAGAGGATCTGCGCCGAATGCACTTCGACGAGATCGCCGGCGGCCTCCACCAGGCGGAAGCGCGACACCGTGCGCACGGTCTTCGCCGAATCCACCGCCGAGGGCGAGAAACCGGCGCTCAGGCGCTCAATGCGCAGGGCGCGCATGCGCGCGTCGTCGAAGGCGTAGTTGAGGCTGGCAGCGAAGTCGTCGCCCTCGGCGTCGATGGGTACCACGTAGATGCCCTCCTCGCTCCACAATCCGCTCCACTGCGCGTAGTCCTTGCGGTCGAGCAGCTCGGCCTCGCGCCAGATGAATTCGATGGCCTTGGCCAGCGGGCCGGAGAAGCCGTTCAGGGTGTCGTTGCTCATTGGCTCATCATCCTCTTCCACATTTGGTAGGCCTCGCGCATGCCGCCTTCGTCGGTGGCGTGGGAAACCTTGTCGCCGTTCTCGGCCACGACTTCGCGGTTCAGCCCGCGGTTGACCAGGATCGGCGCGTCGGGGCCGGCGTAGGAGCCGCGCTGTACGCGGTCCCAGGCCTCGGCGTCGTCCGGGCTGCCGAAGCCGAACGGGCCCTGGAAGTGCTCGTGGATGCGCAGCCGCTCGCGGTTGGCGATCTCCGGGCCGCCGTCCATGCCTAAGGCGACGTGGCGGATTTCCGTCTCGGTGACCGACACCGGGCGCAGCACGCGGAAGAACGACATGGACATGGCCACGTTGGGGAACAGGTTGAGGTTGAAGCCGGCGCCGTGCAGCGAGCGGACGATGCGCCGTACCTGTGCAGGCTCCATGGTTTTCGACAGTTCCTCGGTGACGTGGGCGAAGCGTTCCTGCAGCTGCTCGGTGCCGTCGTCGTGGTCGAGGTCGACGTGCTCGGGGACCATCACCATCACGCTGTGGCCGTTGCCCAGGGCGTGGGTCACCGCCTGCGGGTCGGTCATGAACGAGAGCATCTCGCTGGTCTCGTCGTCCACCGAGGACATCCACGACTTGTGCACGATGGGGAAGTGGTAGCCGTCGGTGGTGTTCTCCAGCTGGATCTTCCAGTTGCCCTTGAAGGTGAACTTGTGTTCGCCCTGGACCTTGATCGGGAAGCCGGCGCCCTGCTTCATGAACAGGTCCATCCAGTGCTTCGCCCCGCCGAGGAAGTCCTCCAGCGGCTCGATGTCGGCGTCGTAGCTGGCGAAGATCATGCCGGCGTAGCTTTCCACCCGCAGGCTGGTCAGCGGCAGCTCGGCCTTGTCGAGGATGTCCTCGTAGCCGTCCGGGTACGGCAGCGCGCGCAGCTTGCCGTCCAGCCCGTAGGACCAGCTGTGGTACGGGCAGGTGAAGCCGGTGGCGTTGCCCTTGTGCTTTTCGCAGACGGTGGCGCCGCGGTGGCGGCAGCGGTTTTCCAGGACGTTGACCTGGCCCTTCTTGTCGCGCACCACGATGACCGGGCGGCGGCCGATCATCGTGGTCTTGAAGTCGCCGGGGTTGCGCACTTCGCTGTCGTGGGCGACCCACACCCAGGTGCGGTAGAAGATTTTCTCCAGCTCGGCCTCGAACAGCGCCGGGTCGTGGTACAGCGATACGTCGACGCGGTCGGATTGGACCAGTTGCTCGGGGCTGCCCGTCTTGGCGATCAGCCGGTATTCAGGGGCGCTCATGGGTGTCTCCTCATGCCATTTTCTTGTTCGTCGGCCGCTCGGCGGCCAATGCCTGTTCCAGCTGCGCGCCGAAGGCGCAGACGCGTTCGTCGTCGCCCTTGCGGCCGACGATCTGCAGGCCGACCTTGAGGCCGCCGTGCTCCAGCTCCACCGGCACGCTCAGCGCCGGGTGGCCGCTGAGGTTGAAGGGGCGGACCAGGGAGGTCAGCGCCGCCACGCTCTTGCCGCTGCGCGCATCGCTGAGCAGCGGCGGCAGGCTGGCCAGGGTCGGCAGCAGCAGGATTTCGTAATCGTCCAGGGCGGAGTCGATGGCGCGGGTGAAGCTCGCGCGCACGCCTTCGGCCTCGGCCAGCTGCGCGGCGCTGGTGCGCCCGGCGGCGAGCAGGCGCTGCTCGACGTCGGCGCCCAGCAGGCCCTTGCCGGTGAATTGCCCCAGCGCCGCCCAGTTCTCGTGGTTGATGACGACGAGGCCGGCCTCGAAGGCCGCCTCGAACTCGCCCAGGTAGAGGCTCGCCCGGCGCCAGCCGGCGCGGTCGGCGGCGGCGCCCAGGCAGGCCTGGATGTGCGGGTCGGCGGGCACTTCGAGGAAGGCCACGCGGGCGTTGGCGCCGGGCAGGTTCACGGCGCCGAAGCCGGGGCAGAGCACCTGCATGGCGGCGACGAGGTCGGCCATGTTCGCGGCGAACGGGCCGACGCAATCCAGGCTGCTATGTTCCGGATGTACGCCCACGCGGCTGACGCGGCCGAAGCTCGGCTTGAGCCCGGCCACGCCGCAGCAGGCCGCCGGCACCCGCACCGAGCCGCCGGTGTCGGTGCCCAGGGCGATATCGGCCAGGCCCGCGCCGACCGCCGCGGCCGAGCCGCTGGACGAGCCGCCGGGCACGCGCTCCGGCGCCTGCGGATTGCGCGGCGTGCCGCTCCAGTCGTTGATGCCGGTGACGCCGAAGGCCAGCTCGTGCAGGTTGGTCTTGCCGACGATGCGCCAGCCGGCGTCCAGCACCCGCTGCACCACTTCGGCGTGGTGTTGCGCGGGTGCGCTGTCGGCCAATGCGCGGCTGCCGCAACGCGTCGGATGGCCGGCGATGTCGATGGTATCCTTGACGGCGACGCGCTTGCCGGCGCCGCCCAGCTCGAATTCGCTGACGAAGATGCTCATGCCTCGCCCTCCGCGAGTGCGCCCAGCGGCATGGCCAGCAGCCGCCGGGTACGGAAATGGGTGATCTGCCAGGCCTCGCCGACGCGGCGGAAGTCCAGGTTCAGGCGGGTGCCGAACAGTTCGCTGCGGCCGTCGACATAGGTCGACAGCTGCTGCATCAGCCACTGGCCGCGTGCAGTGTCGCCGCCCTCCCCGACCTCGATCGACTCGCTGCCGAGGAAGTGCAGGTTGAGCGCGAAGTGCTCGGCCGGCGGCAGGTAGCCGGCGACGAACGCCGCCACCGCCACGCGCCCTTCATGGCGGCCGAAGCTCTGCTCGGCGCGGGCGCCCAGGCCTTCCCAGACGGCGTCTTCGGCGAACAGCCCGGCCAGCTCGGTTTGTAATGCGAGGCCGTCGCGCGGAACGTCGCAGAGGTCCATGTAGCGGGCCATCAGGCGACGCACCGCGGCCTCGCCTTCAAGGCGCGCCAGGCGTGCTTGCAACTGCTCCAGGGCCTGGCCCATGGCTCAGCTCCGCGCCGCTTCGGGGATGCTCAGCGGGCGGCCGACGCGGGCCTCGATCCGGGCGTACTTCCACAGGCTGTACGGGCCGACCTGCACGGTGCGGAACAGGTTGCAGGCGTCGACCACGGTCTGGTGGCAGTCGACGTCGGCCATGATGTAGACGGTCCAGGGCGCAGTGTTGGAGGCGCCGACCATCAGGCGGTCGTCGTCGAGCACGCCGAGCACGTTCATGCCGGGCAGCGCGCCCAGTTCGCCCAGCATCTGGCTGAAGCCCTTCCAGACACTGATGCCTTCGCCGGTGGGCAGGTCGAAGAAGTTCTGCGTGATGCCGATGCAGAACAGCACGCGCATGGGTTCGGCGGTGGGTCGGGTCATGGTTTGTTGTCCTTGTGTCGATCAGAGGTAGCCGGGGAACGGCGGCACATCGAGCAGCACGGAACCTGCGCCGTCGTACATGCCGTCGCTGAGGAAAGCGTGCTGGGTCACCACCATGGCGTCGCGCAGGTAGCGCTGCAGCGGGTGGCGCAGGTAGATGGCGGTGGTGCCGGCCAGGGCGTAGGCGCGCTGCACCACCTCGGCGCCGGCGCGGGACACGTGCACGGCGGACAGGCGCAGCAGGCTGACCTGCTCGGGCGTCACGGCGTTGCCGGCGAGGATCGATTCCCAGACCTGCCCGGTGGCGTCGTAGAAGAAGCCGCGCGCGGCGTGCAGCTGCGCCTCGGCCTTGCCCAGCTCGATGCGCACGTAGGCGCGGTCGGCCAGTCTGGGCGCGCCGGTCACGCCGCTGCCGGAGGCCATGCGGGCGATCTCGTCGAGGGCGGCGCGGGCCAGGCCGAGGTTGACCACCGCCAGCACCTGGGCGGCGTAGGCGATGGTCGGGTAGCGGTACAGCGGCTCGTCGATGCTGCTCTGGCCGCCGCGGATGAAGGTCCAGGCGTCGGGCACGAAGACCTTGTCCAGGCGCAGGTCGTGGCTGCCGGTGCCCTTCAGGCCGACCACTTCCCAGTTCTCGACGATCTCCACGTCGCGGGCCCGCAGCAGCGCGGTGCGCGGCTTGCCGCCCGGGCCGCCGAGGCCGATGCCGACGCCGAGCACGTCGGCGCCCTTGCAGCCGCTGGCGAACTTCCAGGTGCCGCTGACGCGCCAGCCGCCTTCCACCTGCTCGGCCGGCTGGATGGGGAACAGGCCGCCGGCGAACACCAGGTCCGGGCCGTCGGCGTACAGCTCGGCCAGGGTCTCGCGCGGCAGCGCGGTGAGGTAGGTGCTGGCGCTGCCGAAGCTGGCCACCCAGCCGGCGGAGCCGTCGGCCTCGGCGATGCGCTCGATCAGGCGCAGGAACTCGGCCGGCGGCAGCGCGTCGCCGCCGAAGCAGCGCGGGGTGGCGGAGCGGTAGATGCCGGCCTCGATGAAGCGCTCGATCATGTCGCGCGGCACGTGGGAGCGGGCATCGAACTCGTCGCGGCGCTGGCGGACCTCGTCGAGCACCTGCTCGAACAGGCTGGCACGGCTGGCGAGGGGCGAATCTGTGGCGGCGGCTGAACGCGGCATGGGCGTCTCCCTGTGTTCTTGTGGGCCGGCCGTCCGGTGGGAGCCGGCGGCCGTCGATGGGGCCCAGTGTAGGGAGCGTGCCGAGCGGGCCTCTATTGGGGCGTGCCGCCCGCGCGCTAAAGGAATCCCCTAGTGCCCGCCGGGTTGTTTCCTAGCGCCGACGCGCTAGGCTGCGCGCTATAAAAGCCGTGCCCCGCGTCCGGGAACGCGCATCGTCAAGAGTTGCCCGCCATGTTCCAGCCTGCCGAAACCGACTTCCACGCGCTCATCGAGGCCATGCCGCTGTGCATCTTGCTGCACGACGCGCAGACCAAGGAGATCCTCTGGGCCAACAGCGCCGCGCTGCAGGCCCTGGGCTTCAGCCTGGAGGAACTGGTGCCGCTGAAGGCCCCGGACATGACCAACCCGGCGCCCAAGTACCGCCGCTCCATCGGCCTGCGCTGGCTGGAGGGCGCGGCGCGCACCGGGCAACGCGCCATCGAGTGGTGCTACCGCTCCAAGCAGGGCGTGGACATCCTTTCCGAGGCGACCGCCACCCTGGTCCACCTGGCCGAGCGCGACGTGCTGATGGTGCAGTTCCGCGACATCTCCAAGGAAGACAAGGTCAAGCGCGAGCTGAAGCGCACCGAAAGCCGCCTCAAGGCCTTCATGCAGGACCTGGCCGAGGGCGTGGCGGTGCTCGGCCCCGATGGCGACATCCGCTTCATCAGCGATTCCGCCCTGGCCCTGCTGGGCGCCGCGGACCGCCGCCACCTGGGGCGCAACTTCCTCGATGCCTGCGACGAGAAGTCCCGCCAGCGCCTGCTCCAGCACCTCTCGCGCACGCCGCCGAGCCGTGAGCCCTACAGCGTCGGCTACCACCTGCGGCGTTGCGACGGCGACTGGCGCTGGCACCACGCCACCTGCCGCTACATCGAGATCGAGGACGACCTCAAGGGCCACCTGCTGCTGTTCCGCGACGTCAGCGAACAGGTGCGCGCCGAGGAGGCCCGGCGGCAGAGCGAGCAGAAGCTGGAATACCTGGCGCGCTACAACGCCATGGGCGAGATGGCCGTGGCCATCGCCCATGAGCTGAGCCAGCCGCTGGCGGCCACGCGCAACTTCATCGAGGGCTCGGTGATCCGCCTCGGCCAGCAGGGCGAGGTCGAGCCGAACGTGGCCTGGGGCCTGGACAGCGCGGTGCGGCAGATCGAGCACGCCTCTGAGATCATCAAGAGCGTGCGCGAGTACGTGGTGCGCCTGGAGCAGGCCGAGCAGTGCGTCGACCTCAACGAGCTGCTGGCCGACGCCCGCTATTTCATCGACCTCAAGGGCCAGCCGGCCGGCGTGCGCCTGGAGCTGGCGCCCTGCGCAGAGGCGCTGCCGGTGAGCTGCGAGAAGGTGCTGATCGGCCAGGTGATCCTAAACCTGGCCTTCAACGCCATCGAGGAGATGGCCGAGCTGCCCGCCGAGCGCCGCCGGCTGCGCATCCACACCCGCCGCGAGGGCGACAGCGCCCTGCTCTGCGTCGAGGACCTCGGCCGCGGCATCGACGCCGGCGCGCGTGAGCGGCTGTTCGACGGCTTCTTCAGTTCCAAGGTCAGCGGCAACGGCATTGGCCTTGCGCTGTGCCGCAACATCGTTTCACGCCACCGCGGCGACATCTGGGCGCAGAACGTCGAGCCCCACGGCGCCATGTTCTGCATCGCCCTGCCCTGCGTGAAGCCCGCCGACCAACGGTAGGGCGCACCGCGCGAACCCCGCCGATGCTTGCCCTGGCACGCCGGCACAAGCCCTGTCAGGGACAGACAAGGGCTTGGCACGCAGAACAAGGCAGCACCGGGCAACGCCGGGCAGACTAGGGCTGCAGTCTTCTGTCCACACCGGTCCGCGGTCCGACCATCCAATAAAATCGAGGGAGCCACCCCCCATGCGAATAACCAGGATCCTTGCTCGTACCACGCTGGCGCTAGGCGTCTCGCTGGCCGCCGTCGGCGGCGCATTCGCCGACCTGCCGCCGGAGACCGTCGGCCAGACGACCCTGCCGTTCCCGCCGGACCCGCACCGCGCCTACGTCGTCGACGTGGAGTTCGACAGCTTCGTGACCGGCCGCGTGACCGTGGTGGACCCGGCGCAGAAGAAGATGCTCGGCATGGTCAGCACCGGCTTCGCCGCGCCCTCGACCCTCAGCCACGACCAGCACACCCTGTACACCGCCGACCTGTACTACTCGCGCGGCACCCGCGGCACCCGCACCGACGTGCTGACCGCCTGGGACACCTCCACCCTGTCGCCGTCCTGGGAAGTGGTGATCCCCAGCAAGCGCTCCGAGTCCCTGACCCAGCGCTACGGCCTGGCGGTCAGCGGCGACGACCGCTTCGCCTACGTCTACAACTTCACCCCGTCCACCTCGGTGACCGTGGTCGACACCCAGGCCAAGGCGGTGACCGCCGAGATCGCCATCCCCGGCTGCGTGCTCAACTACCCGGTGGGCAAGCGCGCCTTCGCCTCGCTGTGCGGCGACGGCAGCGTGCAGCTGGTGACCCTCGGCGAAGACGGCAAGGAAACCGCCCGCAGCCGCACGCCGTTCTTCGACCCGAACAAGGAGAAGCTGGTGGAGCGCGCCATCAACAATGGCGAGACCTACTACTTCACCACCACCGAAGGCGTCATCCATGCCATCGATTTCGCAGGCCCGCAGCCCAAGGTGCTGCCGACCTGGTCGCTGGTGAACGACGCCGAACGCAAGGCCGGCTGGGCCCCCGGCGGCTGGCAGGAACTGGCCCTGGCGCCGAAGCTGAACCGCCTGTACGTGCTGATGCACGACCAGCACGAGCCGATGAAGTGGGAAGACCCGAGCACCGACATCTGGGTCTACGATCTGAAGACGCAGAAGAAGATCGGCACCCTCAGCGCCCCGGCCCCGGTCTGGAGCATGACCGCCACCAGCGACGACGCCCCGCTGCTGTACGGCGCCAACGTCGAGGGCGGCCTGGAGATCTTCGACCTGAAGGCCGGCAAGCACACCGGCACCGTGGAAAAGATCGCCAAGACCGCCACCCAGGTCCTGACCCACTGACAGAGGCACGACCATGCAAGCCGATCCCATCTATGTGATCGCCGGCGCCGTCTCGGTGTCGGTGATCCTGGCCAGCGCCGCCAGCCACAAGTGGCGCGCGCCGGGGCGCTTCGCGCGGCAGCTGGAGGATTACCAGCTGCTGCCGCAGGCCCTGCTCAAGCCGGCCGCCCGCGTGTTGCCGCTGGTGGAAGGCGCCGTCGCCTTCGCCCTGCTGGTGCCGGCCAGCCGTTCGCTGGCGGCCCTGGCCGCCGCCCTGCTGCTGGCGCTGTACGCCGCGGCCATCGGCGTCAACCTGTGGCGCGGCCGCCGCGACATCGACTGCGGCTGCGCCGGGCCCGACCAGGCCCAGCCGCTACGCCCGGTGCTGCTGGCGCGCAACGCCGTGCTCATCGCCCTGGCCCTGCTCGCCAGCCTGCAGCCGCAGGCCCGCGAGCTGGGCCTGTTCGACGGCTTCGTGACGCTGGCCGCCAGCGCCGTCGCCCTGCTCCTCTACGTCTCCGCCGACGGCCTGCTGGCCAACGGCCCCCGTCTGCTCAAACTCATTGGAAGGTGAACCATGGAAGCCATGATCGTTTCCAACATCCTGCTCTGGTGCCTGCTGCTGGCACTGGCATTCGTCGTCATGGGCCTGGTGCGCCAGATCGGCGTGCTGCACGGGCGCATCGCCCCGGCCGGCGCGCTGATGGTCGACAAGGGCGTCGCCGTGAATGAGCCGGCCCCGCAGGTCACCGCCGCCGACCGCCACGGCCGCCCGGTGAACTTCGGCTACGCCGGCGAGAAGGCCCAGCTGCTGTTCTTCCTCTCGCCCACCTGCCCGATCTGCAAGTCGCTGCTGCCGGCGATCAAGTCCATCGCCAAGGAACAGGCGCAGCGCCTGGACGTGGTCTTCGTCAGCGACGGCGAGCCGGCCGCGCAGCAGGCGCTGATCGCCGAGCACAAGCTCGAAGGCGCCACCTACGTGGTCGGCCCGGAAGTGGGCATGACCTACCAGATCGGCAAGCTGCCCTACGCGGCGCTGATCGACCAGAACGGCGTCCTGCGCGCCAAGGGCCTGGTCAACTCCCGCGAGCACCTGGACAGCCTGTTCGAGGCCGAGCACCTGGGCAGCGCCACCCTGCAGCAGTACCTGCAGGCCCAGCAGCCTCAGGTTCACAGCCACGAGCCCGGCCACGCGCACTCGCACAGCGCCCACTGAACAATAAAAAGGGATAACCGATGAAATTCCTCGACCAGCTCTTCGAGCGCTCCTCCCGTCGCATCGCCGACACCACCTCGCGGCGCAAGCTGCTCTCGCGCATGGGTTCGTTGCTGGTGGCCGGCGCCGCCCTGCCGGTGCTGCTGCCCATCGACCGCACCGGCAAGGCCCTGGCCGCCGACAAGCCGATGGCCGGCGACCCGGGCGACCCCAACAGCTGCGACTACTGGCGCTACTGCTCCATCGACGGCTTCCTCTGCTCCTGCTGCGGCGGCAGCGTGTCCAGCTGCCCGCCGGGCACCGAGGTGTCGCAGGTGGCCTGGGTCGGCACCTGCCACAACCCGGCCGACGGCAAGAACTACATCATTTCCTATAACGACTGCTGCGGTAAGCACAGCTGCAACCAGTGCGCCTGCACCCGCAACGACAGCGAGGAGCCGGCCTACCGTCCGTTCAACAACAACGACGTGAACTGGTGCCTGGCGGCCAAGTCGCACATCTACCACTGCACCGTCTCGGTCATCCGCGGCGTCGCGGTATAAGGCAGATGAAGCACTCGCTGCCGACCCTCGCGCTGCTGTGCCTGCTGGCCGCCTCGGCGGCCCAGGCCCGCAGCATCCCCGACCCGCACCAGAAACACGCGCCGGGCAACGAGGCGCCGCAGACGCCGATCGCCGAGGCCGGCTACAGCAACGCCACCAACTACCAACTGCAGTGCGCGGGCTGCCACCTGTCCAACGGCGCCGGCTCCAAGGCCAACGACGTGCCGAGGATGCTCGGCTTCGTCGGCAACTTCCTCAAGGTCGAGGGTGGCCGCCAGTTCCTGGTGCGGGTGCCGGGCATGTCGATGTCGGCGCTCAACGATGCGCAACTGGCGGACATGCTCAACTGGCTGCTGCGCAAGGACGGCATGGCCGGCAACAGCATGCCGGCCAGCTACCAGCCGTACAGCGCGGAGGAAGTAGCGGGGATTCGCCACGAAACCATGCTCAACCTGCCGGGAACCCGCGCCCAGCTGATCGCCGAGATGCGCAAGCAGGGCATCGCCATCGAGGATGGCATGGGCGACTGAAAGACTCCTTTGGTTCCGCTTCGGCCCGCCGTATGGCGGGCTTTTTTTGTCTGGCGGTTGGGTCGGCTTTTCGTAGGATCGAGCTTGCTCGCGAACAGAGTTCACTGGGAGTTGCGGGGCTGAGGTTGAGAGCGCCCTCTCCCTAACCCTCTCCCTGAAGGGAGAGGGGACCGTTCGGCGTGCTTGGGTATTTTGGAGTTAGCCGGCAACGCCGCAGGTTTCCAGCTGAAACCATTCCTCTTCTCGGCACGGACAAGCCCCCTCTCCCTTCAGGGAGAGGGCTGGGGAGAGGGTTCGGAGTCAACCGGAAACACCATAGCCGCCGGCGAGCACGGTTCGCGAGCAAGCTCGCTCCTACAAAAAAACCAAGCCCCCTGCTCTACCGCAAGCCTTTACGCACCAAGCGTGAAACCTCCCCAACGGCGTGCGACAATGCCTACATTTTGCGGAACCCATGCTGCTGGAGAACCTATGCAGATCCTCGATAATCAGAACGACCTCGCGGGCTACCTCGGCCAACAGCGCGACAAGAAGATCACGGTCGTCACCGCCTTCGCCGCCGGCACCGAACCCCTGGTGGAAAGCCTGCGCGCCAACGGCAACCGTCTGGACATAGTGGTCGGGACCATCAACTCCTTCACCTCGCCGGACTTCATCGAGTACTGCATCGGCGAGAGCGGCGACGACCTGGCGCTGTCCGTCGACTTCCGCTACCAGCAGAGCATCCACTGGAAGCTCTACCTGATCGAGCCGGACATCGTCATCCTCGGCAGCGCCAACTTCACCGAGATCGGCGTCAGCCTGACCCGCGACAATGCCGTGGTCATCCAGGACGCCGCGCTCTACCAGCAGCACCTGGCCCGCGTCGAACAACTCAAGGCCACCGAGGGCGTGCTGCCCAGCGCCGACAACGAGGCCTTCGACGAGGCCCTGGAAGACTACCGCTGGAACCACCGCCGCATGCAGGCGGGCCTGGCGCGCACCGCGCAGTACCTGGACGGCGAGAGCTGGCTGGGCGAGGAGTCCAACCAGAGCATTCCGCTGTTCATCTGGTACAGCGACCACTCCGAGGACTCCGAGACCACCGCCGAAGGCTTCCTGCGCGCCAGCAGCGGCGTGGACTGGGACGACGTGCGCGAGTTCTTCACCTACGAATGCGCCGAGGGCGCCCTGCCCTACGAGGAAGGCGACGTGGTGCTGACCGCGCGCTGCAACGGCTCGCACATCGGCTTCTACACCTTCGACCGCATCCTCTACCGCGACGGCACCTACTACATCTATTCCTACCGCAAGAAGCGCTACCCGGCGCCGTTCAACCTGGACGACACCAAGGAAGGCCTGAAGGACGTCATCCCGCGCTGGTACGAGGAAGGCCGCACCGAGATGAACCGGGCGGACATCCTGCGCTTCATGATCTGAAGCTCCTCCCCGCCCCTGCGAAAACGCCGCGAACGGTTCCCCGTCGCGGCGTTTTTCATTTGCGCGCCCGCATTCCGTGAAGCCGGGCGTAGGCGGCACCATATTGAGGCCGCGGCGCCCGACTTCCGTGCACTTCTTCCCTCTGGCCACCTCGCTCCATGGCCGCCGCGATGGTCGGGCCCTCGCGCCACGCGGGCCGTGCCGACCTACGGCACCCCTGCATCCAAAATTCCTGACGACATGGCCAGGTTCTTGCTTCGTTCCGGACGGCGTGCAGGCGGTCGCCTGCGCATTTCGCGGAAGATTATTTTCTCTTTCGAATCAGATAGTTCAGAGTGTCGAACAATATTTTGTATACAAGGTAGTAGCCAAACAGGAACAACCGTGTTTACAGTGCTCGGCACAACAAAAACAAGCGAGTCCTCCAGCCATGAATGACCGTTCAGCTGTAGCGTCTTCCAGCACCCGCCCGGAAGACGAGAACCTCGGTGTCGGCGCCAACCTGGCGTACGGCCTGCAACACGTTCTGACCATGTATGGCGGCATCGTCGCCGTGCCGCTGATCCTCGGCCAGGCCGCCGGCCTGTCGCCCGCCGAGATCGGCACCCTGATCGCCGCGTCGCTGTTCGCCGGCGGCCTGGCCACCCTGCTGCAGACCCTCGGCCTGCCCTTCTTCGGCAGCCAGCTGCCGCTGGTGCAGGGCGTGTCCTTCGCCGGGGTGGCGACCATGCTCGCCATCCTCACCACCGGCTACCAAGGCGGCGGCATCCCCGCGGTGCTGGGGGCGGTGATGGCGGCCTCGGCCATCGGCCTGCTGATCACCCCGGTGTTCTCGCGCATCACCAAGTTCTTCCCGCCGCTGGTCACCGGCGTGGTCATCACCACCATCGGCCTGACGCTGATGCCGGTGGCCGCGCGCTGGGCCATGGGCGGCAACCCCAAGGCGGCGGAATTCGGCAGCACGGCGAACATCGGCCTGGCCGCGGTGACCCTGGTCATCGTGCTATTGCTGAGCAAGCTGGGCAGCGCCGCCATCTCGCGCCTGTCGATCCTGCTGGCCATGGTGATCGGCACCGGCATCGCCTACGCCCTGGGCATGACCGACTTCTCCAAGGTCACCGAAGGCCCGATGCTGGCCATGCCGGAAATCTTCCACTTCGGCATGCCGACCTTCCACCTGGCGGCGATCATCTCCATGTGCATCGTGATCCTGGTGACCCTGGTGGAAACCTCGGCGGACATCCTCGCCGTGGGCGAGATCATCGGCACCAGGGTGGACTCCAAGCGCCTGGGCAACGGCCTGCGCGCCGACATGCTGTCGAGCATCCTGGCGCCGATCTTCGGCTCCTTCACCCAGAGCGCCTTCGCCCAGAACGTCGGCCTGGTGGCGGTGACCGGCGTGAAGAGCCGCTACGTGGTGGCCACCGGCGGGCTGATCCTGGTGACCCTCGGCCTGCTGCCGGTGGTCGGCCGGGTGGTGGCCGCAGTGCCCCCGGCGGTGCTCGGCGGCGCCGGCCTGGTGCTGTTCGGCACCGTGGCGGCCAGCGGCATCCGCACCCTGTCGAAGGTGGACTACCACAACAACATGAACCTGGTGATAGTCGCCACCGCCCTGGGCTTCGGCATGCTGCCGATCGCGGCGCCGAACTTCTACCACAACTTCCCCGGCTGGGTGGAAACCATCTTCCACTCCGGCATCAGCTCCTCGGCCATCATGGCCATTGCCCTGAACCTGCTGTTCAACCACTTCAAGACCGGCAACTCGGACCAGCAGTCGGTATTCGTCGCCGCCGAGGAACGCACCCTGCGCTACCGCGACATCGCCGCGCTGAACGAGGGCGACTACTTCCTCAACGGCAGGCTGCACGACAAGGACGGCAACGAGGTGCCGGTGATCGACGAGGAGAACGAGCATGCAGAGCACGCGCCGCCAAGGACGGTGAAGGCTGCGGCGCATTGATGATGGAAACGGCCCCGGGAGGGGTCGTTTTCATTTAGTAGGGGTCGCCATACCTGTAGGAGCGAGCTTGCTCGCGAACAGGATTTCCCGGCGGCTGCGGTGTTGGATGTAAGAGCGCCCTCTCCCCAACCCTCTCCCGCAAGCGGGAGAGGGGGCTGTTCGGAGCGAATGGAGAGTTAGGAGTCATCCTGATACTCCTAAACCCCACCCCGTCATTCCCGCGAACGCGGGAGCCCAGCGACGTAGGGCGTATAACCGTTCGCGGTTATACGCCGTTTGACCTCACCCCAAGCTCACGCCAAACCCCGCAACGAAGCCCCGCTGCAGAGCGCTCCGGACCCAACCACGTCGCCCGGGGCGGACCTTGGTGTATCGGCGTACAACCGCGAACGGTTGTACGCCCTACGCCGCCTCCCGCCTTTCCGGTTCCAGCAGGCCGATGAAGGCGCGCAATGCCGGGGTGTCGGTGCCGCGGCGCCAGAACAGCCAGGTGGTGGCTTCGGCATGGCTGGGGGCCAGGTGGTGGATGGTCACGTTGCGCCCGCCGGCCAGGCTGTCGAACATCGCCTTGGGGATGATCGCCACCCCGCCGCCGGCGGCTATGCAGGCCAGCATGCCGTGGTAGGACTCCATCTCCATGATCTTGCCCGGCACCACGCGCTGCTCGGCGAACCAGCCTTCCAGGCGCTTGCGGTAGGAGCAGGTGTCGCGGAAGGCGAACACCGTCTCCCCCGCCACGTCGCGGGCATCGCGCACCGGCGGGTGGCCCTGGGCGCTCATCAGCACCAGTTCCTCCTGGAACACCGGGCGGCCGTCCAGTTGCGGGTGGTTGGCCGGGCCGTCGGCGAAGGCGGCGATGAAGCGCCCGGAGAGCACGCCGTCGATCATCTCGCCCGAGGGGCCGGTGGACAGATCCAGCTGCACCTTGGGGAAGCGCTGGTGGTAGCGCGCCAGCAGTTCGGGGATGCGCACCGCCGCGGTGCTTTCCATCGAACCCAGGGAGAAGCTGCCGTGGGGCTCGGCGCCGCTGGCCACCTGGCGCGCCTCCTCCACCAGGTCGAGGATGCGCTCGGCGTAGTCGAGGAAGCTGCGCCCGGTGGGCGACAGGCGCAGGCGCGACTTCTCGCGGATGAACAGCTCGGCGCCCAGCTCGCTTTCCAGCTGCTTGATGCGCGTGGTCAGGTTCGACGGCACGCGGTGCAGGCGGCCCGCGGCGGCGGTGATGCTGCCGTCCTGGGCGACGGCGCGGAAGAACTCCAGCTGGGTCAGGTCCACGTTTCTCTCCTGGAGAATGATTCTTTCTGAATTATTCATTTGTCATGAATGAAGCGCCACCTTACTTTCTTCCCCATGCCGGCGCCAGTGACGCCGGCCGGACAACCGACGCCGCCGACCGACGGCGGCCAGCCCCACCTGCCGTGCAAGGACCTTCCATGAACCAGATCGCCGCCATCCCCGCTGCCATCTCGCGCAGCCCCGCCACCGGCCAGGAACTGGCCCGCTACCCCTTCGAGGACGCCGCCCAGCTGGAAAGCACCCTGGCCCGCAGCGACGCCGCCTTCCGCCAGTGGCGCGAAACCCCGGTGGCCGAGCGCGTCGCCGTGCTGCGCAGGATGGCCGAGGTGCTGCGCGCCAGCGTCGAGCCCATGGCCCGCATGGAAGCCCGGGAAATGGGCATGCCGGTCACCCAGGCGCGCGGCGAGATCAACAAATGCGCCAACCTCTGCGACTGGTACGCCGAGCACGGCCCGGCCATGCTGGAAGACGAGAAGACCAGCATCGAAGGCGCATACATCTCCTACCTGCCGCTGGGCCCGGTGCTGGCCGTGATGCCGTGGAACTTCCCCACCTGGCAGGTCATGCGCGGCGCGGTGAGCATCATCCTCGGCGGCAACACCTACGTGCTCAAGCACGCGCCGAACGTCATGGGCTGCGCCTACCAGTTGCGCGATGCCTGGCTGCAGGCCGGCCTGCCCGAGGGCGTGTTCGACGTGCTGAACGTGGAGCCACCGCTGGTCTCCAAGGCCATCGCCGATGAGCGCATCGCTTCCATCGCCGTGACCGGCAGCGTGGGCGCGGGCGCGGCCATCGCATCCCAGGCCGGCGCCGCGCTGAAGAAGTGCGTGCTGGAGCTGGGCGGTTCCGACGCCTTCATCGTGCTGGCCGACGCCGACCTGGACGCCGCCGTGAAGGCCGCCGTGGCCAGCCGCTTCGGCAACTGCGGCCAGGTGTGCATCGCCGCCAAGCGCATGATCGTCGAAGAATCCATCGCCCCGGCCTTCACCGAGAAGCTGCTGGCCGCGGTCAAGGCGCTGAAGATCGGCGATCCGCTGGCGGACGACACCTTCGTCGGCCCCATGGCCCGCTTCGACCTGCGCGACGAGCTGCACGGCCAGGTGCAACAGGCCATCGCCGACGGCGCCAGCCTGCTGCTGGGCGGCCACAAGCTGGAAGGCGAAGGCAACTACTACGCGCCGACCGTGCTGGCCGACGTGAAGCCGGGCAACACCGCCTTCGCCAAGGAAATCTTCGGCCCGGTGGCATCGGTCATAGTCGCGCGCGACGCCGAGCACGCCCTGGAACTGGCCAACGACAGCGAGTTCGGCCTGTCCGGCGCCATCTGGAGCGCCGACAAGGCCAAGGCCCAGCACATGGCGCGGCGCCTGGTCAGCGGCGGCGTGTTCATCAACGGCTTCTCCGCCTCCGATCCGCGCGTGCCGATCGGCGGCGTGAAGAAGAGCGGTTTCGGCCGCGAGCTGTCGCACTTCGGCCTGCGCGAGTTCCTCAACCCGCAGACCGTCTGGATCGACCGCAAGTAAAGCTATAGTCTTGGCTTTTAGCCCGCGCCGCTCTCCTGGGCGCGGGCGTTGCACGCCCCGGCACGGTGCCGGGGCGTCGCCATTTCAGGAGGTCCCATGATCGAGCTGTACTACTGGCCCACCCCCAACGGCCACAAGATCACCCTGTTCCTCGAAGAGGCGGGGCTCGACTACCGCATCCACCCCGTCGATATCAGCGCCGGCGACCAGTTCAAGCCGGAGTTCCTCGCCTTCTCGCCGAACAACCGCATGCCCGCCATCATCGACAGCGCCCCGGCGGACGGCGGCGAGCCGATCAGCGTGTTCGAGTCCGGCGCCATCCTCGTCTACCTCGCGGAGAAGACCGGGCAGTTCATGCCGGCCGACGTGCGCGGGCGCAAGACGGTGCTGGAATGGCTGTTCTGGCAGGTCGGCGGCCTGGGCCCGATGGCCGGGCAGAACCACCACTTCGTGCAATACGCGCCGGAAAAGCTGCCCTACGCCATGCAGCGCTACGTCAACGAGACCAACCGCCTGTACGGCGTGATGGACAAGCGCCTGGCGAAAGTGCCCTACCTCGCCGGCGAGCACTACAGCATCGCCGACATGGCCAGCTACCCCTGGGTGGTGCCGTGGCAGCGCCAGCAGCAGGACCTGGACGATTTCCCCCACCTCAAGCGCTGGTTCGAAGGCATAGCCGCCCGGCCGGCGACCGTGCGCGCCTACGAGAAGGGCCAGGCGTATTCGTCGCGGCCGTCGGTGACCGAGGAAGGCAAGAAGATCCTCTTCGGCCAGACCGCGGCCAGCGTGAGCAAGGGCTGATCGCGGACAGAGTCCGCTCCTACGGTTCCAGGAAACACGGACGTAGGAGCGGACTTCGTCCGCGATTGCCCCGGCAACGCCAGTGTTCCGGCCAGCAGCGGATAACCGCGAACGGTTATGCGCCCTATGTAGGAGCGAGCTTGCTCGCGAACCGCCAGTCTCTGGGTTCCCGCGTTCGCGGGAATGACGAGGGGGGTTAGGCGTTTCAGGATGACTCCGAACTCCCCACCCACTCCGAACAGCCCCCTCTCCCTTCAGGGCGGGGCGCGCAGCCGAGGGTTGGGGAGAGGGCGCTCTTGCATCCAACGCCGCAGCCGCCGGGGAATCCTGTTCGCGAGCAAGCTCGCTCCTACAGGTATGGGGAGCCCCCCACCTGCCGGTCACACCCGAAACTGCCCCATCAACCCCTGCTGGTGATTCGCCAGGTCGTTCAGCGACTGGCTGATCTGCGCCGACTCCTGGGCCTGGCCCGACAGCGACTCGGTCACGTCGCGGATACCCGCCACGTTGCGGTTGATCTCCTCGGCCACCGCGCTCTGTTCCTCGGCGGCGCTGGCGATCTGCAGGTTCATGTCGTTGATCACCCCCACCGCCTCGCCGATGCGCTGCAACGCCGCCACCGCCTGCTCCACCTGGCTGACGCTGCCCTGGGCCTGCTGGTGACTGCTGTGCATGGCGGTGACCACCTCGCGGGTGCCGTTCTGCAGGCCTTCGATCACCTGGCGGATTTCTTCCACCGAGTCCTGGGTGCGCTTGGCCAGGTTGCGCACTTCATCGGCCACCACCGCGAAGCCGCGCCCGGCCTCGCCGGCGCGGGCCGCCTCGATGGCGGCGTTGAGCGCCAGCAGGTTGGTCTGCTCGGCGATAGCGCGGATCACTTCCAGCACCGAGCCGATCTGCTCGCTGCTGGCGGCCAGGCCTTCGACCTGGGTCATGGCCTGGCTCATGTCGCGGGCCAGTTCGTCGATGGCGCGGGTGGTCTGGTCGATCACCGCCAGGCCGTCGCGGGTGGCGCCGTCGGCACCGCGGGCGGCGTCGGCGGCCAGCGCCGCACTGTTGGCCACGTCGTGGGCGGTGGCGCTCATTTCCTGGGAGGCGGTGGCCACCTGCTCGATCTCGCGGAACTGCTGCTGCATGCCGGCGCTGGTCTGGGTGGACAGCGCGGCGGACTGGTCGGCGGTGGCGCGGGCGTCCTGCACCGAGGCCTTCACGTCGCGGATGATCGGCTGCAGCTTGTCGAGGAAGCGGTTGAACCAGCCGGCCAGCTCGCCCAGTTCGTCCTGGCCCTGGTACTTCAGGCGCTGGGTCAGGTCGCCCTCGCCGCTGGCGATGTCGCGCAGCATGCCGGCCACGCCGAGGATCGGGCGCGTCACGCCGCGGGCGGTCAGCCACAGCAGGACCAGCACCACCAGCGCCAGGCCGACGCCGAAGGCGGTTTCCCAGAGCGCGCCGCTGAGGTTGCGCGCATCCAGCTCGCCCTGCAGCTTCAGCGACGGCTCCAGCAGCACCGCGCGCGGCACTTCCAGCAGCACGCCCCAGTTCTTCGAATCGGGGATGGCCTGCAGCGGCTCAACCACCTGCAGCTTGTCCTCGCCCATCAGCGCCTTGGGCGCGCCGGCGGCCTGCACGGCGAGCAGTTCGGCGGCGTTGGCCACCGACTTGGCCAGCGGCTGGCCGAGCTGGTTGGCGTCCTGGCTGTCGCCGGCCAGCAGCCCGGCCGGGCTGAGGATGCGGATGGCGCCCTGGCCGTCGTAGAGCGCGCGGTCGCCGTCCAGGGCCAGTTGCTGCAGGCGGCTCAGGCTGATGTCGGCGCCCACCACGGCCAGCAGCTTGCCGTTCTCCATCAGCGGGAACACCACGGTGGTCATCAGCACGCGCTGGCCGGAGGCATCGTCGAAGTACGGGTTGAGCACGCAGGGCCGCAGGTTCTGCTTCGGGCACTGGTACCAGGTGTTGAACGGGGTGCCGTCGAGCATCGCGGTGGTGTCGGCGATCATCGCCTCGGTCACCGCCAGGCTGCTGTCGCCGCTGGCCTTCTGCGCCCAGTAGGCGCCGAAGCGGCCCTTCTCGTTGCTGCCCAGGGCTTCCTGGCCGGCGAAGCGGGCGTCCTGGCCGTCGAGGGCCTCGGGCTCGAACACCACGTAGAGGCTGAGCAGCGTCGGGTTGGACTTCAGGCCATCGTGAACCAGCTTCACCAGGTCTTCGCGCAGCACCTGCGCATCGACGCCGTGCCGGGCGCTCTGGGCGCGCAGCTGGGCGACCTGGCGGCTGAACTGGTCGCCGAAGTGGTAGACGTCGGTGAAGAAGCGCTGGATGGTCTCCGCCTGCTGCTCGGCCCGCGCCTGCATGCGCGCCTGGGCCGCATCCTCGAGCATCTGTGCGTTGGCCGTCTTCACCAGTTGCAGGTTGTGGTTCATGCGCAGCAGCGAGCTGCCCACCAGCAAGGCCACGGTGCACAGCAGGCAGAGGCCGGCCAGCAGGGTGATCTTCCACTGGATCGAAAGGCGCGTCAGGAACATGGGCGGAGGTCCTTGGAACGTGGGAGTGCCCCAGGCTATCGGCCTGGCGGGGGATTTCTGGAGGCGTCGGGCCAGTCGTTTTCCTGCTGCATCAGCGCGCGGTACTGGCCGGGGGTGGAGCCGGTCCACTTGCGGAAGGCCTTGTAGAAGGCGCTGGTGTCGGCGAAGCCGAGTTCCTCGGCCAGTTCGGCGAAGTTGCCCTCGCCGGCGTCCAGGCGGGCGATGGCCAGGTCGCGGCGCAGCTGGTCCTTCAGCGCCTGGTACGACTGGCCCTCGGCGGCGAGCTTGCGGCGCAGCGTCGAGGACGCCATGTAGAAGTGGCTGCCCAGCGCCTCCAGGTCCGGCCAGCGCTCGCAGCGCTGGCTGCGCAGGTAGGCCTTGATGCGCGCCGCCAGGCTCTGCGGGTCGCGGTAGCGCACCAGGATGTTGGCCGGGGCGCCGACCAGGAAGCGCCGCAGCTCGCGCTCGTCGCGGCGCACCGGCAGGGCCAGGGCCTCGGCGTTGAACAGCAGGCGCGTCTGCCGGCGGGCGAAGCGCAGGTTGTCGCTGAACATCACCCGGTAGTCCTCGATGTAGTCCGGCTGCGGGCTGCGCAGGTCGATGGCGAGGATGGGGATGCGCCGGCCCACCAGCCAGCAGGCCAGGCCGTGGACCATCAGGTACAGGGTGAAGTAGCAGAAGGCCCGTTGCGCCGGCGCCGCGCCCTCGTCGAGCTGGATGGCGGCCACCCCGTCCTGGCTCACCAGGCGCGGCTGCAGGCCGTCGAAGACCAGGCCGAGGAAGGCCAGGGCGCGCTCCAGCGCGGCCTCCAGGGTCGCTTCGTGGATCGCCGTGCGGGCCATGAAGTTGAAGCTGCCGGACTTCATCCGCCGCGGGTTCATGGCGAAGAACTCGTCGTCCAGCGCCTTCGCCAGGCGCAGCCAGAGCCGCGAATAGGCCTGGATCGGCACCCGCGCGTAGGGCTTGCCGACGAGTTCGCCGGCGATGCCCGCCGCGGCCAGCAGCGCGGACGCGTCGAGGCCCTGGCGAACGGGTTCGGCCAGGGCCTCGTTGACCAGGCGGATGGAGATGGTGCCCTTCTCTACCGGCATGCCGCCTCGCGTCCGTCAGCCACGCAGTTCCTCGATGCTGATCTCGCGCATGCGGAACTTCTGGATCTTGCCGGTCACCGTCATCGGAAACTCGTCGCAGAAGCGGAAGTAGCGCGGCACCTTGAAGTGGGCGATGCGCGCCTTGCAGAAGGCCCGCAGTTCCTCCTCGTCGACGCCGTGGCCGGGGTGGAACTTGACCCAGGCCACCAGCTCCTCGCCGTACTTGTCGTCGGGGATGCCGATTACCTGGGCGTCGGCCACGGCGTGGTGGGTGTAGAGGAATTCCTCGATCTCGCGCGGGTAGATGTTCTCGCCGCCGCGGATGATCATGTCCTTGCTGCGCCCGACGATGCGCACGTTGCCCGCCTCGTCCATCAGCGCCAGGTCGCCGGTGAGCATCCAGCGCGCCGGGCTGATGGCCTCGGCCGTGGCCTGGGGGTTGTTCCAGTAGCCGAGCATCACGCTGTAGCCGCGGGTGCACAGCTCGCCGATGGTGCCGCGCGGGACGATGCGGCCGTCGCCGTCGATGATCTTGCTTTCCAGCTGCGGCTGGGTGCGGCCGACGGTGGTCACGCGGATTTCCAGCTCGTCGTCCGGGCCGGTCTGCAGCGACACCGGGCTGGTCTCGGTCATGCCATAGGCGATCTGCACCTCGGCCATGTGCATCTCGCTGATGACCCGCCGCATCACCTCGATCGGGCAGGTGGCGCCGGCCATGATCCCGGTGCGCAGGCTGGACAGGTCGAATTCGGCGCGACGCGGGTGGTCCAGCTCGGCGATGAACATGGTGGGCACGCCGTACAGCGCGGTGGCGCGTTCCTCGGCCACGGCGGCCAGGGTCGCCTCCGGCTCGAAGCTGGGCGCCGGGTAGATCATGGTGGCGCCGTGGGTCATGCAGCCGAGGTTGCCCATCACCATGCCGAAGCAGTGGTACAGCGGCACCGGGATCACCAGGCGGTCGTGCTCGGTGAGGCCGATGCTCTCGCCGACCATGTAGCCGTTGTTGAGGATGTTGTAGTGGCTGAGGGTGGCGCCCTTGGGGAAGCCGGTGGTGCCGGAGGTGTACTGGATGTTGATCGGCTCGTCGAACTGCAGCAGCGCCTGGCGCTGCGCCAGTTCCTCGGCGGATACCGAGGCGCCTATGCCTTCCAACTGGTCCCAGCGGAGGAACCCGGCCGGGACCTGGGCGGCCAGGCTGACCACCCCGCTCAGCTCCGGCAGGCGCGCGCTGTTCAGCTCGCCCGGGCGGCAGTCGCGCAGCTCCGGCAGCAGCTCGGCGAGCATGCCGTGGTAGTCGGAGGTCTTGAAGGCGTCGGCGCACACCAGCCAGCGGCAGCCGGACTGCTTCAGCGCGTACTCCAGCTCGTTGGCGCGGTAGGCCGGGTTGATGTTGACCAGCACGGCGCCGATCTTGGCGCTGGCGAACTGGGTGATGCACCACTGCGCGCAGTTCGGCGCCCAGATGCCCAGGCGGTCGCCCTGGCGCAGGCCCAGGGCGAGGAAGGCGCGGGCCGTGGCGTTCACCACCTCGGCCAGCTGGGCCCAGGTGTAGCGCAGGTTCTGGTGCCGCACCACCAGCGCTTCGCGGTCGGCGAAGCGGCCGGCGGTGTCGTCGAAGGCAGCGCCTATGGTCATGGCCAGCAGCGGCTTGTCCTGGCGGCCACGGGTATAGCTCGGGTGGTTCATGGCGTTCCCTTGTTGTGCTTGTTCTGGGACTGGGCTCACGGCCGGGCCCACAGGCATGGGCATGACCGGCCGGTCGGCGGCTCGCGGAGCATCTTTACGTTAACGTAAAGGTAAACGCAACCCCGCGATCCGCCTCGTTCTCTACAGCTTAGCCAGTCAAGCTTCATGCCACAGAAGTACAACACCTTGAGAATCAGACACTTGGAATAATCCGACAGCCGACACCCAGGCCCGGGATTCGCATTTCGCAACACTTGGCGAGACACTTTCTCATTCCCGCCGTTGCGCTTTCAAAGTGATACACGCACTTGTGCCTGCAAGCCCTTGAAATTCTTTCCTCCAGGCCACTGCCGGGCTGATGCACGGGCCCCGGTCATGGATTAGAATTCTGGGAAATTGCCTACATGGATGTAGACCCTTCCACTTGTGCGAATCACATCCATGAACACTCGTCGTTCGATCCTGGGCCTTTTCTTCACCTGTACCCTTGCCTTCGCCCTGCCCTCCCTCGCCGCCAGCAAGGCGGAAGTCACCCCCGGCCAGCTGGTCCTGGCCTCCGGCAGCGCCCTGGTGGTGGACCTGAACTCCGACAAGGTCGTGTATTCCAGCAACCCCGAGGTGGTCCGCCCGATCGCCTCGGTGACCAAGCTGATGACCGCCATGGTGGTGCTCGACGCCAAGCTGCCGCTGGACGAGCAGATCGACGTGGACATCTCCGAGACCGCCGAGATGAAGGGCGTGTTCTCCCGCGTGCACCTGGGCAGCCGCATCGACCGCCGGCAGATGCTGCTGCTGGCGCTGATGTCCTCGGAAAACCGCGCCGCCGCCAGCCTGGCCCACCACTACCCGGGCGGCAGCGTGGCCTTCGTCAAGGCGATGAACGCCAAGGCGAAGTCCCTGGGCATGCTGCACACCCACTACGTGGAGCCCACCGGCCTGTCGATCGACAACACCTCCACCGCCCATGACCTGATCCGCCTGGTCAAGGCCGCCTACCAGTACCCGCTGATCCGTGAACTGAGCACCACGCCGACCAAGGACGCGCGCTTCAGCCACCCGAACTACGCGCTGAGCTTCTTCAACACCAACCCGCTGGTGCGCGCCGGCAAGTGGGACATCCGCCTGACCAAGACCGGCTTCACCAACCAGGCCGGGCACTGCCTGGTGATGGTCACGGTGATGAACGGCCGCCCGGTGGCCCTGGCCCTGCTCGACGCCTTCGGCAAGCGCACCCATGTGGCCGACGCCGCGCGCATCCGCCGCTGGGTGGAAACCGGCAAGGCCTCGCCGGTGCCGGCGGTGGCGCTGCGTTACAAGCAGGCGAAGCAGACGCAGGGGATGCAGGCGGCGGAGTGATGGTGTTTCCCGGGGGGCTTGGGTGTTCGGGGGTGAGAGCGCCCTCTCCCTAACCCTCGGCTGCGCGCCCCGCCCTGAAGGGAGAGGGGATTGTTCGGTGTGCTTGGATGCTCATGAGTCAGTCGGCAATCACTGAAGAGTGCAGGCACGGACTGGCTTGGCGTAGGAGCGAGCTTGCTCGCGAACGGGGTTTCCCGGCACTTCGGTGTCAAGACTGAGAGCGCCCTCTCCCTAACCCTCTCCCTGAAGGGAGAGGGGACCGTTCGGAGTGTGTTGGTATTTCGGCGTTAGCCGGCTAGCACAGAGATTGCCGGCTGAAACTTGGCCTCCTCTCGGCACGGACTAGCCCCCTCTCCCTTCAGGGAGAGGGCTGGGGAGAGGGTTGCGGACTCCCCCGCCACACCAGAGCCCAACCCATACTCCGCCCTTCCCTACTGACCCACCCCCCACATCCCGGTACAGTGCCCGCTCAAAGCCCCCCAAGCACCAGGCCGCCCATGCACGACAACTCCCCCCTCACGGACTACCAGAGCGTCCGCCAACTGGCGATCCGTTCGCTGTTCGAGATCTTCGAGCAGTTCAGCGAGGGCACCGTGATCGTCGACCGCGACGCCAATATCGTCTGGATCAACCAGCGCTATGCCCAGCGCTTCGGCCTGGACGAGGCCGAGCAGGCCGTCGGCCGGCCGGTGGAGAGCGTGATCCCCGGCAGCCTGATGCGCGAGGTGGTGCGCAGCGGCCGGCCGATGCTGCTGGACATCCTCGACATGCCGCGCGACCCGCTGGTGGTGATGCGCATGCCGATCCGCGACGACGCCGGGCAGGTCATCGGCGCCATCGGCTTCGCCCTGTTCGACGAGCTGCGCTCGCTGTCGCCGCTGCTCAGCCGCTACCAGCGCATGCGCCAGGAGCTGGCCTCCACCCGCTCGCTGCTGCAGGCGCGCCAGGCCAAGTACAGCCTGGCGCACTTCATCGGCAACGGCAGCGCCAGCCTGGAGGTCAAGCGCCGCGCCCGCCGCGCCGCCACCAGCGAGGCGCCGGTGCTGCTGCTGGGCGAGACCGGCACCGGCAAGGAGCTGCTCGCCCACGCCATCCACAGCGCCTCGGCGCGGGCCGGCAAGGCCTTCGTCAGCATCAACGCCGCGGCCATTCCGGAAACCCTGCTGGAGGCGGAGTTCTTCGGCACCGCGCCGGGCGCCTTCACCGGCGCCGACCGCAAGGGCCGCCCGGGCAAGCTGCAGATCGCCCAGGGCGGCACCCTGTTCCTCGACGAGATCGGCGACATGCCCCTGCCGTTGCAGAGCAAGCTGCTGCGCGTGCTGCAGGAGAAGGAATTCGAGCCGGTGGGCTCCAACGAGGTGCTGCGCAGCGACGTGCGGCTGATCGCGGCCACCTCCATCGACCTGGACAAGGCCGTGCGCGAGGGCCGCTTCCGCGCCGACCTGTACTACCGCATCAACGTGGTGCCCATCGGGATCCCGCCGCTGCGCGCGCGCCTGGAGGACCTGCCGGCGCTGTGCGAGGCGATCCTCGACGACCTGCGCGAGGACAACCACGCCCTCTACGAACTGGACGCCGACGCCCTCGCCCTACTGCGCCGCCACGCCTGGCCGGGCAACGTGCGCGAGCTGCGCAACCTGCTGGAGCGCACCGTGCTGCTCAACGACCGGGCGCAACTGGACGCCCAGGCCCTGCACGCCGCCCTCGGCCCGCTGCAGGCGCCGCCGGCGCAAACGGAGGGCAACCGCGCCAGCCTGGCCGAGGGCCAGGACTTCTACGCCGCGCGCGAGGCCTTCGAACGCGAGCTGATCGGCAACGTGCTGGCCGAACAGGCCGGCAACGTCGAGGCGGCCGCACGGCGCCTGGGGCTGGGCCGCTCGACGCTGTACAAGAAGATGGCCGCCCTCGGCCTTTCGTCCTGAAACAGAGACTTTTCTACGTTTAGAGACAAACCGAATTCCAGGTGCCTTCAGGCACATGGCAATCGCCTTTGTCCACGAATGGAGACAAAGCCCGGCGCACGCTTTCCGCAAATCCAAATAAATCACTTTAAAATCAGCTAGTTAAATATCTGGCACGGTTCTCGCTATCCGGCCCGGGCGGCCATCCGCCGCACGCCGACATAACAACAACCAACGCCGTCCGCGCACGAACGTTACCCACGGGGCCCACGGCCCGCCCCGGTTCGCCGCCGCGCCGCGCCAGGAGTACTAGCAAACATGAGCAGAACCCCGCTCAACCATGCCGTCGCCCTCGCCACCCTGGGCTCCACCCTCGGCATCGCGCTCCCCGTCCAGGCCGATTTCCTCGCCGACAGCAAGGCCAGCCTCGAACTGCGCAACTTCTACTTCAACCGTGACTTCCGCCAGGACGCCGCGCCCCAGTCGAAACAGGAGGAATGGGCGCAGGGCTTCCTGCTGCGCTACGAATCCGGCTTCACCGAGGGCACCATCGGCGTGGGCGTCGACGCCATCGGCCTGCTGGGCGTGAAGCTCGACTCCAGCCCCGACCGCGCCGGCTCCGGCCTGCTGCCGCGCGACCGCGAGAAGGTCCACGGCGCCCAGGACGACTACAGCGAACTGGGCCTGACCGCCAAACTGCGCGCCTCCCACAGCGTGCTCAAGGTGGGCACCCTGCTGCCCAAGCTGCCCAGCGTGCTGGCCAACGACTCGCGCCTGCTGCCGCAGACCTTCCAGGGCGCGCACCTGAACTCCACCGAGTTCGCCGGCCTGACCTTCGACGCCGGCCGCCTGCGCCAGGTCAGCCAGCGCGATTCCGCCGACAGCGAGGACATGACGCTCACCACCGGCAACGCCCGCGGCATCGTCGCCAGCGCCGACAGCGACCGCTTCGACTTCGCCGGCCTGAGCTACAAATGGACGCCGCAGCTGACCACCGGCTACAACTACGCCAAGCTCGACGGCCTGTACGACCAGCACATCGTCAACCTGCTGCACGTGCTGCCCATCGCCGACGGCCAATCGCTGAAGACCGACCTGCGCTTCGCCCGCTCCAAGGACGACGGCCATAGCAACGTCGACAACCGCGCCTTCGGCGCCATGCTCACCTACAGCCTCGGCGGCCACGCCTTCGGCGCCGGCTACCAGGTCATGAACGGCGACACCGGTTTCGCCTACATCGGCGGCACCGACGCCTTCCTGGTCAACTTCGTGCAGATCGGCGACTTCGCCAACCGCGACGAAAAGTCCTGGCAGCTACGCTACGACTACGACTTCGCCGCCCTGGGCGTGCCCGGCCTGACCTTCATGACGCGCTACCTGTCCGGCGACGACATCGAGCTGGGCGCCGGCAAGCCGGAGGGCAAGGAGTGGGAGCGCAACACGGACATCGGCTACGTGGTGCAGAGCGGTCCGCTGAAGAACTTCGGCGTCAAATGGCGCAACGCCACCGTGCGTTCCAGCCACTTCGGCAACGACCTGGACGAGAACCGGCTGATCCTCAGCTACGTGCTGCCGCTCTGGTAACCGCCGGCGTTCCCGCCACCACCACAATAATCATGCGCGGCCGCCGTGCCGCGCAGTTCCAGGAGAACTGCCCATGAGCGTGGTCATCGCCCTCGCCGCCCTCGCCCTGCTGATGCTGGCCGCCTACCGCGGCTACAGCGTCATCCTCTTCGCCCCCATCGCGGCGCTGCTCGCCGTGCTCCTCACCGACCCGTCGGCGGTGGCGCCGGCCTTCACCGGCGTGTTCATGGAGAAGATGGTCGGCTTCGTCAAACTCTACTTCCCGGTGTTCCTGCTCGGCGCCGTGTTCGGCAAGCTCATCGAGCTGTCGGGCTTCTCGCGCTCCATAGTCGCGGCGGCCATCCGCCTGCTCGGCACCCGCCAGGCCATGCTGGTGATAGTGCTGGTGTGCGCCCTGCTCACCTATGGCGGCGTGTCGCTGTTCGTGGTGGTGTTCGCGGTGTACCCCTTCGCCGCCGAGATGTTCCGCCAGAGCGACATCCCCAAGCGGCTGATCCCGGCGACCATCGCCCTGGGCGCCTTCAGCTTCACCATGGACGCCCTGCCCGGCACCCCGCAGATCCAGAACATCATCCCCACCGCCTTCTTCGGCACCAACGGCTGGGCCGCGCCCTGGCTGGGGCTGATCGGCAGCCTGTTCGTGTTCTTCGCCGGCATGCTGTTCCTGCGCCGCCAGGCCGGGCGCGCCCGCGCCGCCGGCGAAGGCTATGGCCGCGAGCTGCGCAACGAGCCGGAAACCGCCGGCGACATCGCCCTGCCCCACCCGCTGCTGGCGCTGTCGCCGCTGGTGCTGGTGGGCGTGGCCAACCTGCTGTTCACCCACTGGATTCCGCAGCTCTACGGCAAGACCCACAGCCTGCAACTGGCCGGCATGGCCGCGCCGGTGGCCAGCGACGTGAGCAAGCTCACCGGCATCTGGGCGGTGCAGGCGGCGCTGCTGCTGGGCATCCTGCTGGTGCTGGTCAGCAGCTACCGGGCGATCCGCAGCCGCCTCGCCGAGGGCAGCAAGACCGCGGTGTCCGGCGCCCTGCTGGCGGCCATGAACACCGCCTCGGAATACGGTTTCGGCGCGGTCATCGCCTCGCTGCCGGGCTTCCTGGTGCTGGCCGATGCGCTCAAGAGCATCCCCAACCCGCTGGTCAACGAGGCCATCACCGTCACCACCCTGGCCGGCATCACCGGCTCGGCCTCCGGCGGCATGAGCATCGCCCTGGCGGCCATGTCCGAACAGTTCATCGCCGCCGCCCACGCCGCCAACATCCCCCTGGAGGTGCTGCACCGCGTCGCCGCCATGGCCAGCGGCGGGATGGACACGCTGCCGCACAACGGCGCGGTCATCACCCTGCTGGCGGTCACCGGGCTGACCCACCGCGAGGCCTACAAGGACATCTTCGCCATCACCCTGATCAAGACCCTGGCGGTCTTCGTGGTGATCGCTACCTTCTACGCAACCGGCATCGTTTGATGCCGCGTACCACCCGGTGGCCCGCTGAGGGCCGCCACAGGCAGGAGAAACGACCATGAACCTCAAAGGCAAGATCGCGCTGGTCACCGGCGCCACCAGCGGCATCGGCCTGGGCATCGCCCACAGCCTGGCCGCGGCCGGCGCCCAGGTGGTGATCAACGGCTTCGGCGATGTCGAGGGCGCCCTGACCGAGCTGGGCCGCCACGGCACGCGGATCGGCCACCACCCGGCGGACATGGCCGAGCCGGCGCAGATCGCCGAGATGATCGCCTACGTCGAGCGCGAGTTCGGCGCGCTGGACATCCTGGTCAACAACGCCGGCATCCAGCACGTGGACGCCGTGGAAGACTTCCCGGTGGAACGCTGGAACGCGATCATCGCCATCAACCTCTCCGCGGTGTTCCACAGCACCCGCCTGGCGCTGCCGGGCATGCGCCGGCGCAACTGGGGGCGCATCGTCAACGTCGCCTCCACCCACGGCCTGGTGGCCTCCGCCGGCAAGAGCGCCTACGTCGCCGCCAAGCACGGGGTGATCGGCCTGACCAAGAGCATCGCCCTGGAAACCGCCACCACGCCCATCACCTGCAACGCCATCTGCCCCGGCTGGGTGCTGACGCCGCTGGTGCAGAAGCAGATAGACGCGCGCATAGCCGAGGGCGCCAGCCCCGAGCAGGCGCGCCACGACCTGCTGGCGGAAAAGCAGCCGTCGCTGGAGTTCGTCACCCCCGGGCAACTGGGCGAGCTGGCGCTGTTCCTCTGCAGCGAGGCCGCCGCCCAGGTGCGCGGCGCCGCCTGGAACATGGACGGCGGCTGGGTCGCCCAGTGAGCGCCCGCCCCCGCCGCCAGCCGGCGGGGGCCATCGCAGGTTCATCGCTGGGCGGAAGGCGTCGCCATCCCGTGCCACACTGACAGGACAAGCAGTGGATGGACGGACGCCCCTATGAAACCCTTGTGGACCCCTTCCGCCGAACGCATCGCCGCCAGCCGGATGGACGCCTTCCGCCGCCAGGTCAACCAGCGCCATGGCCTGGAACTGGCCGACTACCCCGCCCTGCATGCCTGGAGCATCGACCGCCGCGAGGCCTTCTGGCAGGCCATCGCCGACAGCTTCGACGTGCGCTTCCACAACCCGCCGCGCACGGTGCTGGAGGAAGGCCCGCGGATGCCCGACGCGCGCTGGTTCCCCGGCGCCACCCTGAACTTCGCCGAGCACCTGCTGCGCCGCCGCGACGAAGCCACGGCGGTGGTGGCCATAGGCGAAGACGGCAGCCGCGAAAGCCTCAGCCACGCCGAGCTGGCCGCCCAGGTCGCCGGCCTGCAACGCAGCCTGCGCGCTGCCGGGGTGGGCGTGGGCGACCGCGTGGCGGCCTTCATGCCCAACACCTGGCAGACGCTGGTGGGCATGCTCGCCGCCACCAGCCTGGGCGCCACCTGGTCGAGCTGCTCGCCGGACTTCGGCACCCAGGGGGTGATCGACCGCTTCGGCCAGATCGAGCCCAAGGTGCTGATCGCCTGCGCCGGCTACCGCTACGCCGGCAAGGTGCTGGACCTGACCGGCAAGCTCAACGAGATACTGGAAAAGCTGCCGTCGCTGCAGCAACTGGTGGTGGTGCCCTATGCGCGGCCAGAGGCTCGCCCAACTGATTACAAGTCAGTTGCTCCAGTCACCCTGTGGAACGACTTCTACCAGGGCGGCGGCGAACCCGAATTCACCCCGGTATCCTTCACCCATCCGCTGTACATCCTCTACTCCAGCGGCACCACCGGCGTGCCCAAGTGCATCGTCCATTCCACCGGCGGCGTGCTGCTGCAGCACCTCAAGGAACACGCGCTGCACACCGACCTGCACTCCGGCGACGTGCTGTTCTACTACACCACCTGCGGCTGGATGATGTGGAACTGGCTGGTCTCGGGCCTGGCGGTGGGCGCCAGCCTGGTGCTCTACGACGGCTCGCCCTTCCACCCCGGCCCGGAGCGGCTGCTGGACCTGGTCGACGCCGAGGCCATCAAGGTCTTCGGCACCAGCGCCAAGTACATCGCCGCGCTGGAGAAGGCCGGCGTGAAGCCGGCGCAGAGCCATGGCCTGGACAGCCTGCAGACGCTGCTCTGCACCGGCTCGCCGCTGGCCCACGAGAGCTTCGACTACGTCTACCGCGACATCAAGGCCGACCTGTGCCTGTCGTCCATCTCCGGCGGCACCGACATCGTCTCCTGCTTCGCCCTGGGCAACCCCGCGGCGCCGGTATGGCGCGGCGAGCTGCAATGCAAGGGCCTGGGCATGGCGGTGGAGGTCTGGGACGACGACGGCAGGCGCCTGCGCAGCGGCAAGGGCGAGCTGGTCTGCACCCGGCACTTCCCGTCGATCCCGCTGGGCTTCTGGCGCGACCCGCAGGGCGAGCGTTTCCACGACGCCTACTTCGCCACCTTCCCCGGCGTCTGGGCCCACGGCGACTACGCCGAGGAAACCGCCCACGGCGGCCTGGTGATCCACGGCCGCTCCGACGCCGTGCTCAACCCCGGCGGAGTGCGCATCGGCACGGCGGAAATCTACCGCCAGGTGGAAAAGGTCGACGAGGTGCTCGAATCCATCGCCATCGGCCAGGACTGGCAAGGCGACGTGCGCGTGGTGCTGTTCGTGCGCCTGCGCGAAGGCGTGCGGCTGGACGAGCCGCTCCAGGAAAAGATCCGCCGGACCATCCGCACCAACACCACCGCGCGCCACGTGCCGGCGAAGATCGTCGCGGTGGCCGACATCCCCCGCACCCTCAGCGGCAAGATAGTCGAGCTGGCGGTACGCAACGTGGTGCACGGCAGGCCGGTGAAGAACACCGACGCCCTGGCCAACCCGCAGGCGCTGGAGTTGTATCGGGAGCTGGAGGCGCTACGCACGTAGGGCGTATAACCGTTCGCGGTTATACGCCGATACACCTGGGCCACAGCCCGCGCCCAGGTCAACCTCGGAGCCGCCTGGGACCAAGGCCAAACGGCGGATAACGTCGAACGGTTATCCGCCCTACGCCAAGCTCGACCGTTGCGTAGGGCGTATAACCGTTCGCGGTTATACGCCGATACACCTGGGCCACACCCCGCACCCAGGTCAACCTCGGAGCCGCCTGGGGCCAAAGCCAAACGGCGGATAACGTCGAACGTTATCCGCCCTGCGTCTGGTTCAAGCGCGGAGGAAGGCCAGCACCTTGTCGCTGAAGGCGTCGCCAGCCTGGACGTTGGACAGGTGCGCGGCGTGGAATTCCACCAGCTCGGCGCCCTGGATGCGTTCCTGCATGAAGCGGCCGTGCTCGGTGGTGGTCACCGGGTCGCCGCTGCCGCAGACGACCAGGGTCGGCGCGCGGATGGCGCCCAGCTGTTCGCGGAAGTCGGCGTCGCGCACCGCGGCGCAGTTGGCCGCGTAGCCTTCCGGCGAGGTCTGCGCCAGCATGGCTACTATGGGCTCGACCTTGCCCGGCTGGGCCTCGGCGAAGTCGGCGGTGAACCAGCGCGAGATGGAAGCGTCGCGCAGGTCGCGCATGGCCTGGGCGCCACCAGAAAGCACGGTGTCGATGCGCGGGTTCCAGACTTCCGGGGTGCCGATCTTGGCGGCGGTGTTGCACAGCACCAGGCGCTCGATGCGCTCGGGGGCGTTGATCGCCAGCCACTGGCCGATCAGGCCGCCCATGGACAGGCCGCAGAAGCTGGCCTTGGCGATGCTCAGCGCGTCCAGCAGGGCCAGCACGTCGCCACCGAGCTGTTCGATGCTGTAGGGGCCCTCGCTGACCAGCGAGGCGCCGTGGCCGCGGGTGTCGTAGCGCAGCACCTGGAAGTGCTGGGTGAAGGCCGGGATCTGCGCGTCCCACATGTGCAGGTCGGTGCCCAGGGAGTTGGACAGCACCAGCACCGGCGCGCCGGCCGGGCCTTCGAGGAGGTAGTTCAGTTCGCCGTCGGCGAGCTTGACGGTAGGCATCGGGGACTCCCGTTCGTTCATGGCGGCGCCCGCTGGAATGCGGGCGCCGGGATTATTGCAGTTTCAGTCGCTGGGTTCCCGCGTTCGCGGGAATGACGTCGGAAAACACGACTCTCGACCCATCATTCCCGAGAACGCGGGAAACCAATGGACAGCCTCAGACGCGCTCAACCGCCAGCGCCACACCCTGCCCCACGCCCACGCACATGGTGCACAGGCCGCGCTTGCCGCCGCTCTTCTCCAATTGGTGCACCGCAGTCAGGACCAGGCGGGCGCCGCTGGCGCCCAGCGGGTGGCCGAGGGCGATGGCGCCGCCGTTGGGGTTGACGCGGGCGTCGTCGTCGGCGATGCCCAGCTCGCGGGTGACCGCCAGGCCCTGGGCGGCGAAGGCCTCGTTCAGTTCGATGACGTCGAAGTCGCCCACCGCCAGGTTCAGGCGCTCCAGCAGCTTGCGCACCGCCGGCACCGGGCCGATGCCCATGACCCGCGGGGCGACGCCGGCGCTGGCCATGCCCAGCACCTTGGCGCGGGGTTTCAGGCCATGTTTCTTCACCGCCTCGGCGGAAGCCAGGATCAGCGCCACCGAACCGTCGTTGACGCCCGAGGCGTTGCCGGCGGTGACGGTCTTGTCCGGGCCGTTGACCGGCTTGAGCTTGGCCAGGGCTTCGGCGGTGGTGTCCGGGCGCGGGTGTTCGTCGGTGTCGACGACGGTCTCGCCCTTGCGGCCCTTGATCACCACCGGGACGATTTCCTCGGCGAAGTAGCCGGCGGCCTGGGCGCGCCCGGCCAGTTGCTGGCTGCGCAGGGCGAAGGCGTCCTGGTCGGCGCGGCTGACCTGGTAGTCGTCGGCGACGTTGTCGGCGGTCTGCGGCATGGCGTCGACGCCGTACTGGGCCTTCATCAGCGGGTTGATGAAGCGCCAGCCGATGGTGGTGTCCTCGATCTTCTGGCCGCGGCCGAAGGCGCTGTCCGCCTTGCCCATCACGTAGGGCGCGCGGGACATGGATTCCACGCCGCCGGCGATGGCCAGCTCGATCTCGCCGCTGGCGATGGCGCGGAAGGCGGTGCCCACCGCGTCCATGCCCGAGGCGCAGAGGCGGTTCAGGGTCACGCCGGGGATGCTCTCCGGCAGGCCGGCCAGCAGCAGCGCCATGCGCGCGACGTTGCGGTTGTCCTCGCCGGCCTGGTTGGCGCAGCCGAGGTAGACCTCGTCCAGCTGCGCCCAGTCGACCTGCGGGTTGCGCTCGACCAGGGCCTTGATCGGGGTGGCGGCCAGGTCGTCGGCGCGCACCGCCGAGAGCGCGCCGCCGAAGCGGCCGATGGGCGTGCGCACGGCGTCGCAGATGTAGACCTCGCGGCTCATTCCTCACCCCCTTGCTGGCCGTGGGCGGCCGCGGTGCGGGCTTCCAGGGCGCGCAGGGCTTCCAGCTCGACCTCGGTGGGCGCCACGGTCTCGACGACCTGCTCGGCGAAGCGGATGGCCCAGCCGGTGTTCTCGATCACCTGCTCGCGGCTCACGCCCGGGTGCAGCGCGGTGACGATGAATTCGTTGCTGCCGGCTTCCGGCTCCATGATGCACAGGTCGGTGATGATCGCCACCGGGCCCTTGCCGGGCAGGCCGAGCTGCTGGCGGTGGTCGCCGCCCTCGCCAAAGCCGACCGAGGTGATGAAGGCCAGCTTGTCGACGAAGGTGCGGTGCGACTGCTTGAGGATGATCAGCACTTCCTTGGCGGAACCGGCGATCTCCGGGGCGCCGCCGGCGCCGGGCAGGCGCACTTTCGGCTTGTTGTAGTCGCCGATGACGGTGGTGTTGATGTTGCCGAAGCGGTCGACCTGGGCGGCGCCGAGGAAGCCGACGTCGATACGCCCGCCCTGCAGCCAGTAGCGGAAGATCTCGCCGGTGGGCACCACGGTGTCGGCGGTTTCGGCCAGCTCGCCGTCGCCGATGGACAGCGGCAGCACGCTGGGCTTGGCGCCGATGGGGCCGGATTCGTAGATCAGGACCACGTCCGGCGAGGAGGTCAGGCGCGCCAGGTTGGCGGCCTTGGACGGCAGGCCGATGCCGACGAAGCAGACCGCGCCGTTCTTCAGGCGGCGGGCTGCGGCCACGGTCATCATTTCATTGGTGCTGTAGGCGCTCATCATTTACCCTCCGCGATTTTCTTCTGGAACTCGGCGAAATCCTGGGTGCCGCGGATGTAGGTGTCGATCCAGGCGGTGAAGGTCTCGCGGTCGCGGGCGATCGGGTCCCAGGCCTGGTAGAAGCGGTTGTCGCGCTCGTAGTAGCCGTGGGCGTAGGACGGGTGCGCGCCGCCGGGCACGTGGCAGACGGCGGACAGCGCCCAGGTCGGCAGCACGCAGGCGTTCATTGGCGCGTTGAGGTCGTCGACGATCTCTTCCACGGTGACGATGCAGCGCTTGGCGGCCAGGGCGGCTTCCTTCTGCACGCCGAGGATGCCCCACAGCAGCACGTTGCCCTTGCGGTCGGCCTTCTGCGCGTGGATCACGGTGACGTCCGGGCGTACCGAGGGCACGGCGGCCAGTTGCTCGCCGGTGAACGGGCAGTTGATGAACCTGATGTTCGGGTTGACCTTCGGCAGGTCGGAGCCGGCGTAGGCGCGCAGCACGGCGAACGGCAGGCCGGAGGCGCCGGCCACGTAGGAGTTGGCCAGGTCGGCGTGGCTGTGCTCGTCGATCTCCAGCGCTTGCGGCCAGCCCTTCTCCACCGCGTCGCGCAGGCGGTGCAGCGAACCCACGCCGGGGTTGCCGCCCCAGGAGAAGGTCAGCTTGCGGGCGCAGCCGGCGCCGATCAGTAGATCGTAGACCAGGTCGGGAGTCATGCGCACCAGGTGCAGGTCTTTCTTGCCCTGGCGGATGAGTTCGTGGGAAGCGGCGGTGGGGATCAGGTGGGTGAAGCCTTCGAGGGCGACGGTATCGCCGTCGTTCACGAAACGCTCGACCGCTTCGCGCAGGGTCAGGAGTTCAGCCATTGTCGGTCTCGTCTTGGGGTCCAGGGCATCCGTGGATGCCGATGGGCAAGACAGTAGCGCCGGGGCCGGGGGCCAAACAATGCGATTATCGACTATCGGTGCGGTTATCGAACAGTTCCAACCTACAGGCCCCTACCCGCCCAAACCACGAAAATAACCAGGGACCCGCAGGAGAAACTGTCTTGTAGGCCGCGCCGAGGCGCTCTTCGTAGGATGGGTTGAGCTTGCGAAACCCATGCGGTTGCGCTGATGGGTATCGCTTCGCTCAACACCATCCTACGAAAAGCCATGATCGTTCGTGCGCTAGCGGGCCATGCCCGCGATCGCGCATGGCGCGCTCCTACGGTGGAGGCATATGCCTATCAGCGGTCCTGCTCGCAGTTGACCATCCAGGGCACCCCGAAGCGGTCGGTGAACATGGCGAAGGCGGCGGCCCAGAAGGTCTGCTGCAGTTCCATGGTGACCTGGCCGCCTTCGCTCAGGGCCTCGTAGATGCGCCGGGCCTCGGCCTTGCTGTCCACCTGCAGGGAGACGGACACGCCCTTGGTGCCCTCGTAGGGCATCGGCGGGCAGTTGTCCGACCCCATC
The DNA here is from genome assembly GCF_900112375.1 of Pseudomonas citronellolis. Lineage (GTDB taxonomy): Bacteria > Pseudomonadota > Gammaproteobacteria > Pseudomonadales > Pseudomonadaceae > Pseudomonas > Pseudomonas citronellolis. Next base: position 151,682 of record NZ_FOLS01000007.1, read on the forward strand.
AGCACCTGGTCGCCCACCTCCAGGCGCACGTGCATCACGCGGTCGGCGGCGTCGGGTGGAATCTGCCCCATGTCCGGGGCGTCCTTGAAGCGCATGAGCATCGGCAGCTTGCCGCCTAGCACCTCGGCATAGCGGGTGAAGGCTTGCTCGCAGTTGCCGTCGAAGATCAGGTAGGCCTGGATTTTCATCTGGAGTCTCCTGCCGGCTCAGTCCTTGCCGGCGACGCGGGCGCGCAGGCGTTCTTCCTGCTCGCGCAGTTCCTCGGTGAATTCGGCGCCGAAGTCCTCGGCTTCGAAGACCTGGCGGATCTCGATCTCCGACGGGCCGTCGAAGGGGCTGGGGCAGCGCTTGATCCAGTCGATGCATTCCTGCAGCGAATCGCACTGCAGCAGCCAGAAGCCGGCGATCAGCTCGCGGGTCTCGGCGAAAGGACCGTCGACGACCGTGCGCGAGGCGCCGTCGAAACGCACCCGGGCGCCCTTCGAACTGGGCTGCAGGCCTTCGCCGGCGAGCATCACCCCAGCGGCGACCAGCTCCTCGTTGAACTTGCCCATGGCCGTCAGCAGCTCTTCCGAGGGCATGACGCCGGCCTCCGAATCCGCGGTGGCCTTGACTATCGCCATGAAGCGCATGGTGGTTCTCCTCTTCTCGTGAAGTCGAGTGGGCCCACTGCCCCGCTCTGCCTGCTAGTCGATGCGCGTGGGGCGCAATCGACAACAGCGCAGACCGTTCGTCGGCAGCGCCTGGGCGGCGATGGCGGCAAACAGGAAGAACGATAGACAGGCCCGGCGAGCAGACAAGCCGGCGCGACGAACGCACCGCCAGGCTGGACGCTCGCCGCCCGAGGCCCTAGATTGGCCGGTTCCCGAGAAACCCCGAGCAAGGAGCCCCAGCATGAGCCTGGAATCGGTCCGCGCCTTCTTCGCCGAGAAGGCCCCCGACATCGCCATCATCGAACTGGACACCAGCACCGCCACCGTCGCCCTGGCCGCCGAGGCCCACGGCGTGGAGCCAGGGCGCATCGCCAAGACGCTGTCGCTGCGGGTGGGCGAGCGCACCGTGCTGGTGGTCGCCCGCGGCGACGCCCGCCTGGACAACCGCAAGCTCAAGGAAGCCCTGGGCGGCAAGGCGAAGATGCTCGGCGCCGAGGAAGTGGTGGAACTCACCGGCCACCCGGTGGGCGGCGTCTGCCCCTTCGGCCTGGCCAGCCCGCTGCCGGTGTACTGCGACGTGTCGCTGCGCGCCTTCGACGAAGTGCTGCCGGCGGCCGGCGCCCTGCACAGCGCCGTGCGCATCGCCCCGGAGCGCCTGGCGAGCCTAGTCGAGGCCGATTGGGTGGATGTTTGCCAGGAGCCGGTTTGAGGTCATGTGGGGGTTGAGGGGCGGGAGCATCGAAGAGCACCCTCTCCCTAGCCCTCGGCTGCGCGCCCCGCCCTGAAGGGAGAGGGGACCGTTGGGCAGATGCTGATGTTCTGGAGTCAGCCGGCTGGCACCGTGACTGCCGGCTGACTCCAGGCCTCCTCTCGGCACGGACTAGCCCCCTCTCCCTTCAGGGAGAGGGTACGGAGTCCACCGAAAGCACCGCAGCCGCCGGGAAACACAGTTCGCGAGCAAGCTCGCTCCTACAAGTGCCTTGGCGCACCCACAAAACCTCCGCACGAGCCCCACACAGTCACTGGGTTCCCGCGTTCGCGGGAATGACGAGGGGAGTGAGGAGTTTCAGAATGACTCCGAATTCCCCACCCACCCCGGACAGCCCCCTCTCCCGCTTGCGGGAGAGGGTTGGGGAGAGGGTGCTCTTGAACCCGGCACCTATACCACCGGCAACCCCCATTCGCGAGCAAGCTCGCTCCTACGAAAATGCCAGCGTCGCCAGCGGTACGCCTCAACGCTCCCGCAAAGCCTCCGCCCGCGCCCGCAGGATGGGCTTGAGCAGGTAACTGAGGATGCTCTTCTTGCCGGTCATGATGTCCACGCTGGCGACCATCCCGGGGATGATCAGCAGCGGTTTCTCGTCGCTGCCCAGGTGGCTTTTGCGGGTGCGCAGCTTGATCAGGTAGAAGCTGTTGCCGTCCTCGTCGGTGACGGTGTCGGCGCCTATCTGCTCCAGTTCCGCCGGCAGGCCGCCGTAGATGGTGTAGTCGTAGGCGGTGAACTTGACCATGGCCTTCTGTCCGGGGTGCAGGAAGGCGATGTCCTGCGGGCGGATGCGCGCTTCCACCAGCAGGGTGTCGTCCAGCGGGACGATTTCCACCAGGTCGCTGCCCGGCTGGATCACCCCGCCGATGGTGTTCACCAGCAACTGCTTGACGATGCCGCGCACCGGCGAGGTGACCAGGGTGCGGTTGACCCTGTCCTCCAGGGCCTTGCCGGTGGCTTCGGCCTTGCTCAGGTCGGTGCGCGCCTCGTTGAGCTCCTTGAGCGCGTCGCTGCGGAAGCGCGCGCGGGTCTCGGCGACCTTGCGCTCGACTTCCTTGATCGCCGCCTCGGCGCGGGGGATGGCCAGGCTGGTGGCGTCCAGCTGGCCGCGGTTCTCCACCTCGGCGCGCTTGAGGCGCAGCAGCTCCACCTGGGACATGGCGCCCTGCCCCACCAGCGGCGCGGACATGGCGATCTCCTGGCGCAGCAGCTCCAGGCTGTTGCGGTACTGCGCCTGCTTGGAGGCGAACTCGCGCAACTCCTGCTGCTTCTGCACCAGTTGCTGCTCCAGGCCGGCGACCTCGTCCTTGAGCTGCTGCTGACGGCTGTGGAACAGCGCCTCCTCGCTGCCGGCCTGGCCCGGGACCTTGGCGCGGACGTCGTCGGGGATGCGCAGCTCGCGGTCCTCCACCTCGGCGGAAAGGCGCTCCACGCGCAGGAACATGGCCAGGCGGTCGGCCTCGGTCTCGCCGACGTTGGACTGGAAGCGCGTCGGGTCCAGGCGCATCAGCGATTCGCCGGCCTGCACCACCTGGCCTTCGTGGACGAAGATCTGCGAAACGATGCCGCCCTCCAGGTTCTGGATCTTCTGCACCTTGGACGAGGGAATCGCCTTGCCTTCGCCGCGGGTCACCTCGTCGATCTCGGCGAAGTGCGCCCACAGGCCGAGGAACAGGGCGAAGCCGACCAGCGCCCAGATGGTCAGGCGCACCACCCTCGGGGCGTCCTCCACCAGGGCCTTGCTGACTTCCGGCAGCGGCTGCCCGGAAAGGTCTTCGCTGCCGCGGAAATAGCCGCGGATGGACTGGCCGAAGAGGCCGAACGGATTAAGCGACACTGATCTGCCCCTTCTTCAATGCGTCCAGCACCACGTCCTTCGGCCCGTCGGCGATGATCCGCCCGCGGTCGACGATCACCAGGCGCTCCACCAGGCTGAGCATGGAGGCGCGGTGGGTGACCAGCAGCAGCGTCTTGTCGGCGATGAGCGGCTGCAGGCGCTGCTTCAGGAGTTCTTCGCCGGCGTTGTCCATGGAGCTGGTCGGCTCGTCGAGCAGCAGGATCGGCGGGTCCAGCAGCAGCGCGCGGGCCAGGGCGACGTTCTGCCGCTGGCCGCCGGAGAGGTTCAGGCCGCGCTCGCCCACCTGCAGTTCGTAGCCCTGCGGGTGCAGCCGGGCGAACTCGTGCACCCCGGCCAGTTCGGCGGCGCGCAGCGCCGTCTCGTCGTCGACGTAGCGCGCGCCGGCCACCAGGTTGTCGCGCAGGCTGCCGCTGAACAGGTTGATGTCCTGGGGCAGGTAGCCGATGTTGTGACGCAGGTCGCTGACGTCCAGCTGCCGCGTGTCGACGCCGTCCACCAGCAGGCTGCCGCTGTCGGCGCGGTGCAGGCCGACGATCAGCTTGGCCAGGGAGCTCTTGCCCGAGCCGCTGCGGCCGATGATGCCGACCTTCTCGCCGGGGCGGATCACCAGGTTGATGTCGTGCAGCGCCTCGACCTGCTGGTTCGGGTAGGCGAAGTTCAGCTGGCGCAGTTCGATGCCGCCGCGCAGTTGCTGGCGGCTCAGCGGGCGCTCGCTGCTGCTGCGCTCCTGCTCCAGGGCCATCATCTGGTCGGTGCTGTGCATGGTCAGGCGCGCCTGCTGGTAGCGCTGGATCAGCCCGGAAAGCTGGGTCAGCGGGCCGAGGGCGCGGCCGTTGAGCATGTAGCAGGCGATCAGGCCGCCCATGCTGAGGTCGCCGGCGATGATCAGGTAGACGCCGCCGATGATCATCACCACCCCGGCCAGGGCCTGGATCAGCAGCGTCAGGTTCATCGCCAGGCTGGACAGCAGCTTGACGCGCAATTCCAGGCGGCCGAGGGTGCCGATGGTCTGCTCCCACAGGTACTGGCGCTCGCTCTCGGCGTTGTTGACCTTGACCGCGTCGAGCCCGGCGAGGGTCTCGATCAGGCTCGACTGGCGCTCGGCGGCCAGGGCCATGGTGCGGTTCATGGTTTCCACCAGCGGCTTCTGCAGCAGCCAGCCGATGCCGGCGGCCAGCGGGAAAGCCAGCAGCGGGACGAACACCAGCGGCCCGCCGATGATGCCGATCACCAGCAGGATCAGCAGGGTGAACGGCAGGTCGATCAGGCTGGTCAGCGTCAGCGAGGCGAGGAAGTCGCGCAGCGTCTGGAACTCGTGGATGTTCTGGGCGAAGCTGCCGACCCGCGCCGGGCGCTGCTTCAGGTCCATGCCGACGATGCGCTCGAAGAGCGTCGCGCTGATGATCAGGTCGGTCTTCTTGCCGGCCAGGTCCAGGCACAGGCCACGCAAGGTCTTGAGCAGCAGGTCGAACAGGTAGGCGCCGCTGATGCCGACGGCCAGCACCCACAGGGTGGCGGCGGCCTGGTTGGGCACCACGCGGTCGTAGACGTTCATCACGAACAGCGGCGCGGCCAGGGCGATGAGGTTGATCAGCAGGCTGGCCGCCACCGCGTCGACGTACAGCCAGCGCGAGCGCAGCAGCGTGTCGCGGAACCAGCGCCGCGCGCGGGGGATCATCTCGCCGTGCTGCAGGTCATGCTGGTGCTGCGGCTGGGCGAAGAAGGCCTGGCCGGCGTAGTCCTCGGCCAGCAGCTCGCGGGCCACCCGCACTTCGCCGCCGTCGCTTTCGCTGAGCAGCAGGCGCGCCTCGCCGCCGGCCTCCCAGCCCAGCAGCACGGCGCAGCGGCCGTCGCGCAGCAGCAGCATGGCCGGCAGCGCGATGGCCGGGATCCGCTCCAGCGGCCGCCGCAGCAGGCGCCCCTGCAAGCCGGCGCGGGCCGCCGCGCGCGGCAGCAGCTCGGCGGACAGGCGCTGCCCGGGCAGCGGCAGGCCACTGGTGAGCATCGCCCGGCTGGCCGGCTTGCGGTGCAGCGCGCAGAGGCTCAGCAGGCTGTCCAGCAGCGGGTCGTCCAGCAGGACGCGCGGATCACGACTCAAGGGGACTTGGCTGGTTTCCTGATCCACGCGGGGCTACTCCGGGGGTTGGGCGCGCGGCCGGCTCAGTTGAGGCCGGGCAGTTGCACCTGGGGTTTGACGTCTTCGCTGGCCACGCTGGCCAGAGGCGCGACCACGCCCTGGCTCTTGAGCAGTTCGCCCAGGGTGGCCTTCACCCGGTACTGGGTGAACAGCTCGGTGTAGCGCAGGTCGACCAGGCGGCGCGAGGCGTTGAACAGTTCGTTCTCGCTGTCCAGCAGGTCCAGCAGGGTGCGTTCGCCGATGCTGAACTGCTTCTGGTAGGCCTCGCGCACGCGGCTGCTGTAGTCCACGTACTGGCGGGCGATGGGCAGCTGATCGCGGGCGTTGGCCAGGGCGTTCCAGGCCAGGCCGAGTTCCTCGTTGAGCTGGCGCAGGGCGTTGTTGCGCACGTCCAGGGCCTGGTTGGCCAGGTACGACTTGGACTGCAGCTCGGCCTTGTTGCTGCCGCCGGCGAACAGGTTGTAGCGCATGCGCAGCATGGCCTGCCAATCGTTGTTGTGGCCCGGGTCGCCGGAGAGGTTGTTGTCGGCATTGCGCGACAGCTCGGCGTCGAAGCGCGGGTAGAACGGCGCCTTGGCCGCTTCGTACTGCTTCTCGGCGGCGGCCACGTCGGACTCGGCCGAACGCAGGATCGGGCTGTTCTCCAGCAACTGCCGGCGCGCGTCCTGCAGGTCCTGCGGCAGCAGGCCCGGCAGGCCGGCCGGCTCACTCAGCTCCAGCGGCTCGGCGCCGACCACGCTCAGGTAGTTGGTGCGCGCATCGGCCAGGTTGGTCTGCTCGGTGAGCAGGTTGTTGCGCGCCTGGGCCAGGCGCGCCTCGGCCTGGTCCTGGTCGGCCAGGCGGCCGACGCCGCGGGCGCTGCGCAGGCTGATCTGGTCGTAGATGCGCTGGTGGCTCTTCAGGTTCTCCTCGGCCAGGCGAACCATCTCCTGGCGGCGCAGCACGTCGGTATAGACCTGTGCCACTTCCAGCCCGGTGCGCTCGGCGGTGCCCAGCAGCGCATAGGCGCGGGAGTTCACCGTGGCCTTCTGGCGGCCCACCTCGCTGGAGGTGGCGAAGCCGTCGAACACCATCTGCCGCAGGCTCAGCGCCGACTCGCCGCGGTTCATGGTCCGCCAGTGGTCGCCCTCGCCGCGGGTGGTGGGGTTGTCGGCGCCCTCGCGGCCATAGCCGGCAGTGAGGTCGACCGAAGGCAGGTAGCCGCCCTGGGCGGCGCGCAGCTGCTGGTCGGCGGCCAGGCGGCTGTTCACCCCGGCCTGGATTTCCGGGTGCACGTCCATGGCGCGCTGCATGGCTTCGTTCAGGGTGGTGGCATGGGCCGGGGCCGCGCAGTAGAGCGCAAGGGGCAACAGGGGCACGAAACGCAAACGCATGGTTTGAACATCCTTATCGCAGGGATATGGACAGCGATTCGTGTACCCAGGGGTGGCATCGAAGGACCGGCGAATGCGCTGCACGTGAGGAGGTCGCTGGTGCCCGGAATCCCGTGGAAAATTTTTTCGCGGGGCCCTTTGACATCACAGTGACATCGTTTTGCCAATTGTTTAGGATGCCTCGGAAATGGTCAATAGATTGGCATAAACCTAATCGCGAAAACTCATTAAGCCAATTAGTTGACGCCGGTTTTCCAGCTTCAGCAGACAAGGGAATGCCACCTGGCGCGCCGCCATCAGGGCCGCGACCCGGCCGGCACGCCAGCATCCGCCTCAGGGGAGAAGTGCAATGAGCAGCGTCGTCGCAGTGGTGAAAAGCGTCATCGGGCAAGTGCTGGCGGTATCCGCCGAGGGGCAGCGGCGGGTGCTGGTCGAGGGCGACCGCCTCTTCCTCGGCGACCTGGTGCAGACCGGCGATGCTGGCGCGGTGGCCCTGCAATTGCCCGACGGCCGTGTGCTCGACCTGGGCCGCGACAGCCAGCTGAGCGCCAGCGAACTGGCACCCCATGCGCCGGCCCAGCCCGCCGTCACGGCCAGCGCCGAGGAACTGCAGAAAGCCATCGCCGCCGGCGCCGACCCGACCCAGACCCTCGCCCCCACCGCGGCCGGCCCGGGCGCCAGCGCCGCTGGCAGCGGCCCGGCCGGCGGCGGCCACAGCTTCGTGCTGCTGGAGGAAACCGGCGGCCACGTCGACCCGAGCATCGGCTACACCACCAGCGGCCCGGGCGCTGTCGGCCAGGGCGACGGCGAACGTCAGCAGGAGCAGGCGCCGAACCTCGCGCCCAGCTTCGTCGACGACCAGGGCAACAGCCTCGCCGGCCTGCAGCTGAGCACCGCCGAGGACACCCTGCTGCAAGGCGCCTTCCAGGCCCGCGACCCGAACGGCGACAGCCTCACCTATTCCCTCGCCCGGGGCCCGGCCAACGGCAGCCTGATCGTCAATGCCGACGGCACCTGGCAGTACCTGCCCAACCCCGACTACAACGGCGCCGACAGCTTCGTGGTGACGGTCACCGACAACCGCGGCGCCTCCAGCAGCCTGACCGTCGACATCGGCGTGACGCCGGTCAACGACGCCCCGGTGGCCAGCGGCAGCTACGGCGCCACCCTGGTCGACACCGCGGCCAACGACAGCTTCGCCGACATCAAGGGCCAACTGCGGGCCAGCGACGTCGACGGCGACCAACTGACCTGGAGCGGCAGCGCCAAGGGCGCCTTCGGCCAGCTCACGGTCAATCCTGACGGCAGCTACGTCTACGTGGTCGACGCCGCCGCGGTGAACGCCCTGCCGGCCGGCCAGCATCCGCAGGACAGCTTCACCGTCACCGTCCGCGACCCGTCCGGGGCCAGCGATACCCGGGTGATCGACATCGACATCCAGGGCGCCAACGACACACCGCAGGCCAGCAACGCCCAGGCCCAGGCCACCGAGGACGGGCAGCTCACCGGCCAGATCGCCGCCAGCGACCCCGACACCGGCAGCAGCCTGACCTTCAGCGTCGACGGCAAGGCCCCCGCCGGCTTCACCCTGCAGCCCGACGGCAACTGGAGCTTCGACGGCAAGGACCCGGCCTATCAGCACCTGGGCGAAGGCCAGACCCAGGTGATCGTCGTCCCGGTGGTGGTGACCGACGACCAGGGCGCCAGCAGCTCCAGCACCCTGACCATTACCGTCACCGGCACCAATGACGCGCCGGTCGCCCAGGCGGGCAGCGCGACTACCGCCGAGAACGATGTGCTGAATGGCCAGGTGCCGGCTGCGAGCGATGTCGACGGCAGCATCGCCGGTTACCAGTTGGCCAGTGGGGTTGGCACAGGTAACGGCACGCTGACCTTCAACAGCGACGGTAGCTATAGCTTCGATCCGGGCCAGGATTTCGACGGTCTGCCGGCTGGCGTCAGCCGCGATGTCACCTTCACCTATCAGGCCAAGGATGACAGTGGCGCACTGAGCGCTCCGCAGACCATCACCATCACCGTGACCGGCGGCAACGATGCACCGGTGGCCCAGGCTGCCACTGCCGCCGTCAACGAAGACAGTCAGATCAACGGCCAACTGCAGGCCAGCGACGCCGACCAGGGCGCCCAGCTGCAATTCGGCTCCGACAGCCCCCTCCCCGCCGGCTTCACCCTGGGTCAGGATGGCAAGTGGAGCTTCGATGCCAGCGATGCCGCCTACCAGCACCTGGCTGCCGGTCAGACGCAGGTTATCAGCATTCCCTACCTGGTCACCGACGACCAGGGTGCAGTCGCCGGCAACACCCTGACCATCACGGTTACCGGCACCAATGACGTACCGGTGGCCCAAGCCGCCAGCGCCGCAGCCGACGAAGACCAGGTGAGCACCGGTCAACTGACGGCAACAGACGCCGATGACGGTGCGGTCCTGACCTTCGGCGTCGACGGCAACGCACCGGCCGGCTTCACCCTGAAAGCCGACGGCAGCTGGACGTTCGATGGCAAGGACCCGGCGTACCAGCATCTGGCCAATGGCGAAACCCAGGTCATCAGCATTCCGGTAGTCGTCACTGACGACCAGGGAGCCAATACCACCAGCACTCTGACTCTGACCATCACTGGTACCAACGACGCACCGGTGGCCCAGGCGGACAGCGCAACTACTGGCGAGAACGGCGTCCTGAATGGCCAGGTGCCGGCGGCCAGCGATGTCGACGGAAGCATCGTCGGCTACCAGCTGACCAACGATGTCGGCGCTGGTAACGGCATACTCACCTTCAACCCCGATGGCAGCTATCGCTTCGATCCGGGCCAGGACTTCGACAGCCTGCCGGCTGGTGTCAGTCGCGATGTCACCTTCACCTACCAGGCCAAGGATGACAGCGGCGCCCTGAGCGATCCGCAGACCATCACCATTACCGTCACGGGTAGCAATGACGTTCCGGTAGCCCAGGCCGCCAGTGCCGTCGTCAACGAAGACAGCCAGATCAATGGCCAACTGCAGGCCAGCGACGCCGACCAGGGCGCGCAGCTGCAGTTCGGCTCCGACAGCCCCCTGCCCGCCGGCTTCACGCTGGATCAGGACGGCAAGTGGACCTTCGACGCCAGCGATGCTGCCTATCAGCACCTTGCCGAAGGCCAGACGCAGGTCATCAACATTCCCTACCTGGTCACCGACGACCAGGGCGCAGTCGCCGGCAACACCCTGACCATCACCCTCACCGGCACCAATGATGCGCCGATAGCGCAGGCATCCAGCGCAGCGGCCGACGAAGATCAGGTGAGCACCGGCCAACTGACGGCCACCGACGCCGACGACGGTGCTGTCCTGACCTTCAGCATCGACGGCAACGCACCGGCCGGCTTCACCCTGAAGACCGATGGCAGTTGGACCTTCGACGGCAAGGACTCGGCCTACCAGCACCTGGCCGATGGCGAAACCCAGGTCATCAGCGTGCCGGTACTCGTCACCGACGAGCATGGCGCCACCAGCTCCAGCACCCTGAGCATCACGGTAACCGGCACCAATGATGCGCCCGTGGCCCAGGCGGGCAGCGCGACTACCGCCGAGAACGATGTGCTGAATGGCCAGGTGCCGGCTGCGAGCGATGTGGACGGCAGCATCGCCGGTTACCAACTGGCCAATGGTGTCGGTACTGGCAACGGCACGCTGACCTTCAACAGCGACGGTAGCTATAGCTTCGATCCGGGCCAGGATTTCGACAGTCTACCGGCTGGTGTGAGTCGTGACATCACCTTCACCTACCAGGCCAAGGATGACAGTGGCGCACTGAGCGCTCCGCAGACCATCACCATCACCGTGACCGGCAGCAACGATGCGCCGGTGGCCCAGGCCACCAATGCCGCCGTCAACGAAGACAGTCAGATCAACGGCCAACTGCAGGCCAGCGATGCCGACCAGGGCGCCCAACTGCAATTCGGCTCGGATAGCCCCCTGCCCGCCGGTTTCACCCTGGGCCAGGATGGCAAGTGGAGCTTCGATGCCAGCGATGCCGCCTACCAGCACCTGGCGGCCGGTCAGACGCAGGTCATCAGCATCCCGGTGGTCGTCACCGATGATCAGGGGGCTACCAGTGGGAGCACCCTGACCATCACCGTCACTGGCACCAATGACGTACCAGTGGCCCAGGCTGCGAGCGCTGCAGTCGATGAAGACCAGGTGAGCACCGGGCAACTGACGGCCAGCGACGCCGACGACGGCGCGGTCCTGACCTTCAGCGTCGACGGCAACGTACCGGCCGGCTTCACCTTGAAAACCGATGGCAGTTGGTCGTTCGACGGCAAGGACCCGGCGTACCAGCATCTGGCCGATGGCGAGACCCAAGTCATCAGCATTCCGGTGATCGTTACCGACGAGCATGGCGCCACCGACACCAGCACTCTGACGCTGACCATTACCGGCACCAACGACGCACCGGTGGCCCTGGCTGGCAGCGCGACTACCGCCGAGAACGATGTGCGGAATGGCCAGGTTCCGGCTGCGAGCGATGTCGACGGCACCATCGCCGGCTACCAGTTGGCCAGTGGTGTCGGCACTGGTAACGGCACGCTGACCTTCAACAGCGACGGCAGCTATCGCTTCGATCCGGGCCAGGACTTCGATAGCCTGCCGGCTGGTGTCAGCCGCGACATCACCTTCACCTACCAGGCCCAGGATGACAGCGGCGCACTGAGCGCCCCGCAGACCATCACCATCACAGTGACCGGCACCAACGACGCACCGGTCGCTCAGGCTGGCAGCGCGACGACCGAAGAGAACACCACCCTCAATGGCCAAGTCCCGGCCGCCAGCGATGTCGACGGCACCATTACCGGCTACCAGCTGGCCACCGATGTCGGCACCGGCAACGGCACGCTGACCTTCAACCCCAATGGCAGCTATACCTTCGATCCGGGTCAGGACTTCGACAGTCTGCCGGCTGGTGTCAGTCGTGACATCACCTTCACCTACCAGGCCCAGGACGACAGCGGCGCACTGAGCGATCCGCAGACCATCACTATCACCGTGACCGGCACCAACGATGCTCCGGTAGCTCAGGCGGCCACTGCAGCGGTCAACGAAGACAGCCAGATCAATGGCCAGTTGCAGGCCAGCGACGCCGACCAAGGGGCGCAGCTGCAGTTCGGTTCCGACAATCCTCTGCCCGCCGGCTTCACCCTGGGCCAGGATGGCAAGTGGAGCTTCGATGCCGGTGACGCTGCCTACCAGCACCTGGCTGCCGGCCAGACGCAGGTCATCAGCATCCCGGTGGTCGTCACCGATGACCAAGGCGCTACCAGTGGCAGCACCCTGACTATTACCGTCACTGGCACCAATGACGCGCCGGTCGCTCAGGCCGCCATTGCGGCTGTCAACGAGGACAGCCAGATCAATGGCCAGTTGCAGGCCACCGATGCAGACCAAGGCGCTCAACTGCAGTTCAGCTCGGACAGCCCCTTGCCCGCTGGCTTCACGCTGGATCAGGACGGCAAATGGACCTTCGACGCCAGCAATGCCGCCTACCAGCACCTGGCTGCCGGTCAGACGCAGATCATCAGCATTCCGGTAGTCGTTACCGATGACCAGGGCGCAACCGACACCAGCACTCTGACCATTACCGTCACCGGCACCAATGACATCCCCATCGCTCAGGCTGCCAGCGCAGCGGTGGACGAAGACCAGGTGAGCACCGGCCAGTTGGTGGCCACAGACGCCGATGACGGCGCGGTCCTGACCTTCAGCATCGACGGCAATGCACCGGCCGGTTTCACCCTGAAGACCGATGGCAGCTGGACCTTCGACGGCAAGGACTCGGCCTACCAGCATCTGGCGGATGGTGAGACGCAGGTCATCAGCATCCCGGTCATCGTCACCGATGAGCAGGGAGCTACCAGCTCCAGCACCCTGACCATCACGATCACCGGCACCAACGATGCACCAGTCGCTCAGGCTGGTAGCGCCACGACCGAAGAGAACACCGTTCTCAACGGCCAAGTCCCGGCCGCCAGCGACGTTGACGGCACCATCGCCGGCTACCAACTGACGACTGATGTCGGCACCGGTAACGGTACGCTGATCTTCAACCCCAATGGCGGCTATACCTTCGATCCGGGTCACGACTTCGACAGCCTACCGGCCGGTGTCAGCCGCGACGTCACCTTCACCTATCAGGCCAAAGATGACAGCGGCGCCCTGAGCGATCCGCAGACCATCACTATTACCGTCACGGGTAGCAATGACGCTCCGGTGGCCCAGGCTGGCAGCGCGACGACCGAAGAGAACACCACCCTCAATGGCCAAGTCCCGGCCGCCAGCGACGTCGACGGCACCATTACCGGCTACCAGCTGGCCACCGATGTCGGCACCGGCAACGGCACGCTGACCTTCAACTCCAATGGCGGCTATACCTTCGATCCGGGCCACGACTTCGATAGCCTGGCCGTCGGTGTCAGCCGCGACGTCACCTTCACCTACCAGGCCAAGGACGACAGCGGCGCACTGAGCGCTCCGCAGACCATCACCATCACGGTTACCGGCACCAACGACGCTCCGGTCGCTCAGGCTGGCAGCGCTGCGACTGAAGAGAACACCGTTCTCAATGGCCAAGTCCCGGCCGCCAGCGATGTCGACGGCACCATTGCCGGTTACCAGCTGACTACCGATGTCGGCACCGGCAACGGCACGCTGACCTTCAACTCCAATGGCGGCTATAGCTTCGATCCAGGCCACGACTTCGACAGCCTGCCGGCCGGTGTCAGCCGCGACGTCACCTTCACCTACCAGGCCAAGGATGACAGCGGCGCACTAAGCGCTCCGCAAACCATCACCATCACGGTTACCGGCACCAACGACGCACCGATTGCCCAGGCTGGCAGCGCTGCGACTGAAGAAAACACCATCCTCAATGGCCAAGTCCCGGCGGCCAGCGATGTCGATGGCACCATTGCCAGCTACCAGCTGACTACCGATGTCGGCACCGGCAACGGCACGCTGACCTTCAACTCCAATGGCGGCTATAGCTTCGATCCAGGCCACGACTTCGACAGCCTGCCGGCCGGTGTCAGCCGCGACGTCACCTTCACCTACCAGGCCAAGGACGACAGCGGCGCGCTGAGCGCCCCGCAGGCCATCACCATTACCGTCACCGGCACCAATGACGCGCCGGTAGCTCAGGCGGCCACTGCGGCGGTCAACGAGGACAGCCAGATCAACGGCCAGTTGCAGGCCACCGATGCCGACCAGGGCGCCCAACTGCAGTTCGGCTCGGACAGCCCGCTTCCCGCCGGCTTCACCCTGGATCAGGACGGCAAATGGACCTTCGACGCCAGCAATCCCGCCTACCAGCACCTGGCTGAGGGACAAACCCAGGTCATCAGCATTCCGGTGGTCGTCACCGATGACCAGGGCGCTACCAGTGGCAGCACCCTGACCATCACCGTTACCGGCACCAACGATGCCCCTGTCGTCCAAGCTGCCAGCGCCGCAGCCGACGAAGACCAGGTAAGCACCGGCCAACTGACGGCCACCGACGCCGATGACGGCGCGGTCCTGACCTTCAGCATCGACGGCAATGCGCCCGCAGGTTTCATCCTGCAATCCGATGGCAGCTGGACCTTCGATGGCAAGGACCCGGCCTACCAGCACCTGGCCAATGACGAAACCCAGGTCATCAGCATCCCGGTGATCGTCACCGACGATCAGGGCGCCACCAGCTCCAGCACCCTGACGCTGACCATTACCGGCACCAACGACGCACCGGTCGCTCAAGCCGGTAGCGCGACTACCGGTGAAAACACCGTACTCAACGGCCAGGTCCCGGCCGCGAGCGATGTCGACGGCACCATCGCCGGCTATCAACTGACAACCGATGTCGGCACCGGCAATGGCACGCTGACCTTCAACCCCAATGGCGGCTATAGCTTCGATCCGGGGCAGGACTTCGACAGTCTGCCGGCCGGCGTCAGCCGCGACGTCACCTTCACCTACCAGGCCAAGGATGACAGCGGCGCGCTGAGCGCTCCGCAGACCATCACCATCACAGTGACCGGCACCAACGACGCACCGGTCGCTCAGGCCGGCAGTGCGACTACTGGTGAAAACACCGTGCTCAACGGTCAGGTCCCGGTCGCCAGCGACGTCGACGGCACAATCACGGGCTACCAACTGGCCAGTGATGTCGGTACCGGCAACGGCACGCTGACCTTCCACGGAGATGGCAGCTATACCTTCGATCCGGGCCAGGACTTCGACAGCCTGCCGGCCGGTGTCAGCCGCGACGTCACCTTCACCTATCAGGCCAAGGATGACAGCGGTGCGCTGAGCGATCCGCAAACCATCACCATCACGGTTACCGGCACCAACGACGCCGCCATCATCACCGGCGCCCAGGTCAGCATCAACGAGACCAACGCCCCGATCAGCACCGGCGGCCAACTGACCGTCACCGACGTCGACAGCCCGGCCACCTTCATCGAGCAGACCAACGTCGCCGGCCAGTACGGCCACTTCAACCTGGCTGCCGACGGCACCTGGAGCTACACCGCCGATTCGGCCTACAACCAGCTGAGCGTCGGCCAATCGCTGACCGACACCTTCACCGTGACGAGCGCCGACGGCACCACCTCCAGCGTCAGCGTGACTATCGATGGCACCAACGACGCCGCCGTCATCACCGGCGCCCAGGCCAGCATCAACGAGACCAACGACCCGATCACCACCGGCGGCCAACTCACCATCACCGACGTCGACAGCCCGGCCACCTTCGTCGAGCAAACCAACGTCGCCGGCCAGTACGGCCACTTCACTCTGGCTGCCGACGGCACCTGGAGCTACACCGCCGACTCCGCCTACAACGAGCTCAAGCTGAACGAAACCCTGACCGACACCTTCACCGTGCAGAGCGCCGACGGCACGCAGTCCAGCGTCACCGTCAACATCGTCGGCAGTAACGACGCACCGGTGGCCCAGGCCGCCAGCGCCAGCGCCGTGGAGGGCGGCAGCCCGCAGCCGGGCGTCGTCGCCGGCGCCACCGATGGTTCGGCGCTGACGCTGACCATCACCACCACCCAGCCGGGCGAAGCCATCAGCTTCAACTGGACGTTCAGCACCCAGGACTACGCGCCCTTCAACGACTTCGCCTTCGTGCAGGTCAACGGCCAGGTCGTCACCCTGCTGAGCAGCGTCGCCGCGGTGGGCGACTACGGCACCTCGGGCCCACAGACCTTCAGCCACACCTTCGACCAGCCGGGCACCTACACCCTGGTGATCGGCGTGGCGGACAGCGGCGACAGCTCCGTCGACTCCACCCTGGTGCTGAGCAACCTGCCGCCGCAAGCCAGCGTCGTCGGCTCGGTCGGCCAGGCGGTACAAGGCGGCACGGGTTGGACCCTCACCAGCAACGGCGCGAACAACCAGGCCCTGGTCGACCAGCTCAAGCCGGTCAGCGAGATCACCGGCCAGCTGCAGGCCAGCGACGTCGACCATGGCGCCCAGCTGAGCTACTCCGTCGACGGCACCGCTCCGGCCGGCTTCACCCTGCGCAGCGACGGCAGCTGGGTCTTCGATGCCAAGGACCCGGCCTACGACAGCCTGGCCGCGAACCAGGTGAAGGTGCTGCAGATCGGCTTCACGGTGACCGATGAACACGGCGCCACCGGCAGCAGCACCCTGACCCTGACCATCACCGGCACCAACGATGCCCCGGTGGCCAACGCCGACCAGGCACAGACGCCGATCAACGTGGCGCTGCCGAGCATCGACGTGCTCGGCAACGACAGCGACGTCGACGGCGATACGCTCAGCGTCACCAAGGCCGTGCTCGCCGACCCCAGCCAGGGCAGCATCAGCATCAACCCCGACGGCACCCTGAACTTCGTGCCCGCCGAGAACGTCAGCGGCAGCGTGGTGATCCACTACGAGATCAGCGACAGCCATGGCGCCAGCGCCAGCAGCAGCCTGACCGTGCAGGTGGGCGGCAACACCCCGCCGCAGGGCGCCGATGGCAGCGCCAGCCTGGACGAGGACAGCAGCCACAGCTTCAGCGCCGCCGACTTCGCCTTCAACGACGCCGATGCCGGCCAGCACCTGCAGGCCGTGCGCATCGACAGCCTGCCGGGCGCCGGCAGCCTGACCTTCGACGGCGTCGCCGTCGTCCCGGGCCAGGTGATCGCCGCCGCCGACCTCGGCAAGCTGACATTCACCCCCGACGCCAACGACAGTGGCGCCCCC
Organism: Pseudomonas citronellolis; assembly: GCF_900112375.1. Classification (GTDB taxonomy): domain Bacteria; phylum Pseudomonadota; class Gammaproteobacteria; order Pseudomonadales; family Pseudomonadaceae; genus Pseudomonas; species Pseudomonas citronellolis. The sequence goes on from NZ_FOLS01000007.1 coordinate 168,715, forward strand.
TACGCCAGCTTCGGCTTCAGCGTGCAGGACAGCGCCGGCGCCTTCGACAGCGCTTCGCACACATTCACCCTGGACGTCACCCCGGTGGACGATCCCTCGGTGCTGCTCCCGAACGTCGCGAGCATGGACGAGGACGACGGCAGCGTGACCGGCAACGTGCTGGACAACGACAGCGACGTGGACAACACGCTGAGCGTAAGCAGCTACAGCGTCGCCGGCTTCAGCGGCAACATCGCCGCCGGCACAGGCACCACCATCGTCGGCGTCGGCAGCATCGTGATCAAGGCGGACGGCAGCTACAGCTTCACCCCGGACGCCAACTACCACGGCGCCGTGCCGCAGATCACCTACACCACCAACACCGGCGCCAGCTCGACGCTGGACATCACCGTGAACTCGGTGAACGACCTGCCGGTGGCCGAGAACGCCAACAAGTCCACCCTGGAAGACACGCCGGTTTCCGGCCAGGTCGTCGCCAGCGACGTCGATGGCGATGCCCTTACCTACACCCTGAAGCCGAGTAGCGGACCGGCAAACGGCACCCTGGTATTGGATGCCGCAACGGGCCACTACACTTACACGCCGAATCCGAACTACAACGGCCCGGACAGCTTCACCGTGGTGATCGACGACGGCCACAACGGCACCGCCGAGTCCACCGTCACCCTCACCGTCACGGCAGTGAACGATGTCCCGGTGACCTCCGACGACAGCAAGACCACCGCCGAGGACACCTCGGTCTCCGGCCAGGTCGTGGCCAGCGATGTCGATGGCGATGCCCTCACCTACACCCTGAAGTCGGGCGACGAACCGAAGCACGGCACCCTGGTGCTGGACGCCGCAACCGGTCACTACACCTACACCCCGAACCCGAACTACAACGGCAGCGACAGCTTCACCGTAGTGATCGACGACGGCCACAACGGCACCGCCGAGTCCACCGTCACCCTCACCGTCACCCCGGTCAACGATGCCCCCGTGGCCGCCAACGACAGCAAGACCACCGGCGAAAACAGCGTGCTCAGCGACCAGGTGCCGGCTGCCAGCGACATCGACAGCCCGGTCAACCCCAATGGCTACGCCCTGGTCAGCGGCCCGGGTGCCGGTAACGGCCTCCTGACCTTCAACGCCAACGGCAGCTACGTATTCAACCCGGGCAACGACTTCGACAGCCTGGCCCCGGGCGAAAGCCGCCAGGTCAGCTTCACCTACACTGCCAAGGACAGTGAAGGCGCCACCAGCGCCCCGGCCACCGTGACCATCACCGTGACCGGCGCCAACGACGCGCCCACCGGCAGCGACGGCACCATCACCCTGGATGAAGACAGCAGCCGCAGCTTCAGCGCCGTCGACTTCGGCTTCAACGACGTCGACCACAACGACGCCCTCAGCGCGGTGCGCATCGACAGCCTGCCCGGCGCCGGCAGCCTGACCTTCGACGGCGTCGCCGTCACCCAGGGCCAGGTGATCGCCGCGGCCGACCTGGGCAAGCTGGCGTTCACCCCGGCGGCCAACGCCAACGGCAACAACTACGCCAGCTTCACCTTCTCGGTGAAGGACAGCAACGGCGCCTTCGACAGCACGCCGAACAAGCTCACCGTCAACGTCACCCCGGTCAACGACAACCCCGTGGCGGTCAACGACCACTACCTGGTCGGCGGCCTGCAGGGCAACTACTGGGGCTACCGCGAGGGCACCGACGGCAACAACCTGACCAGCCTGAGCATGATCAGCGCCTTCATTGCCAAGACCGCGCCCAGCGCCACCTTCACCGCCACCGCGCTGGACTACGGCAACGGCGTGAGCACCGACCTGGGCGGCGACAAGCAGCTGCAGAAGTTCCTCGGCAGCGACGCCGTCTCGCTGAGCACCGACCCGGCCAATACCTCCGACGCCATCGTCCAGCTCACCGGGCTGGTCAACCTCGCCGCCGGCAACTACACGTTCAGGGTGACGGCGGACGACGGCTTCAGCATCCGCATCGACGGCGTGGAAGTGTTCAAGTACGACGCCAACCAGAGCCCGACGGCCCGCGTCTCGGATAGCTTCAACATCGCCCAGGGCGGCAACCACCAGATCGAGATCCTCTACTGGGACCAGGGCGGCAACGCCCAGCTGAAAGTCGAGCTGGCCCCCGTCGGCGGCAGCTACAGCGTGCTCGGCGGCAGCAGCCTGAGCCACCCCCTGGCCGAACTGGTGACCAACGAAGACACCGCCCTGACCATCGCCGCCAATACCCTGCTGGGCAACGATAGCGACGTCGACGGCGACAGCCTGTCCATCCTCAGCGTGCAGGGCGCGGTCAACGGCACGGTGAAACTGGAGAACGGCAACGTCGTCTTCACCCCGGCCAAGGACGTCAACGGCACCGGCAGCTTCACCTACACCGTCAGCGACGGCCACGGCGGCACCTCCACCGCCACCGTGACCATCGGTATCAACGCGGTGAACGATGCGCCGGTGGCCAAGCCCGACAGCGCCTCGACCCAGGAAGACAAGCCCGTCACCCTCAACGTGCTGGCCAACGACAGCGACGTCGACGGCGACGCCCTGAGCGTCACCAGCGCCTCCGCCAGCAACGGCAGCGTGACGGTCAACGCCGACGGCACCCTGACCTACACGCCCAAGGCCAACTTCAGCGGCAGCGACAGCATCACCTACACCATCAGCGATGGCCACGGCGGCACCGCCAGCTCCACGGTGGCGGTCAGCGTCACGCCGGTGGCCGACGTGCCGCTGCTCAACAGCGGTAGCATCTTCGCGCTCAACCCCGGCGCCACCAGCATCAGCACCACCCAGGGAATCACCCAGGCCAACCTGGAAACCGAGACCGGCCTGAGTTCCGGGGCGCTGGACGGCATCAACCCGCCGAGCGGCGCCCTCACCCATAACGCTAACGTCAACGTCGTCGACGGCTCGCTGACCAGCTCGGACTACACGCTCAAGGCCGGCACCCAGGTCAACTTCGCCTGGAACTTCACCAACGGCGAAAACTCCAGCAGCGAGATCAGCAATGGCTTCAACGACATAGTCGCGCTGGTGGTCACCGGTCCCGACGGCACCCGCACACTGATCCAGGTGACCTCCTCCGAGCAGCGTGGCGCCAGCGTCAACGGCAGTGGCGTACAGAGCTACACCGCCAGCAGCAGCGGCAACTACCACTTCGACTGGCTGGTGCTCAACGGCGGCGACGCCGACAAGGACTCCAGCCTGAGCCTGGGCGCGCCGACCTTCACCCTGGGCGGCAAGACCTACGGTGCGCCGATCAACGTCGGCATCAACGCGGCCCTGAGCGATACCGACGGCTCGGAAAGCCTCTCAGTGAAGATCACCGGCGTGCCCAACGACGCCACCTTCACCAGCGGCACCCACAACGCCGACGGCAGCTGGAGCTTCACCCAGGCGCAGCTGCACGACCTGCAACTGCTGCCGGCCAGCGGCTACAACGGCACCCTGACACTGGGCGTCACCGCCATCGCCACCGAGTCCGACGGCAGCACGGCCAGCGCCACGCAAACGCTGAGCGTCACGGTGGCCTCGACCACCACCAACTCGTTCTCCGGCACCACCGGCAACGACCTGATGCACGGCTATGGCAGCACCGACACCCTCAACGGCGGCGACGGCCACGACATCCTCTACGGTGGCGCGGGCAACAGCATCCTCAATGGCGGCGATGGCAACGATACCCTGTACGGCGGCCTGGGCAACGACACCCTCGACGGAGGCAAAGGCAACGACCTGCTGATCGGCGGCAAGGGCAACGACACCCTGACCGGCGGCGATGGCGCCGACACCTTCATCTGGCGCGCAGGCGACACCGGCAACGACACCATCACCGACTTCAAGCCCGGCGACGGCGACCGCATCGACCTGGTGGACCTGCTGCCGGATGCCGCGCACAACGACATCCTCAGCTACCTGAAGGTGGACACCGCGACCTCGACCCTGCAGATCAGCACCACCGGCCAGGTGAACAGCTCGACCGACGTGACCATCAAGCTCACCGGCGTCGACCTCAAGACCTACGGCGCGACCTCGGCGGACATCGTCAAGTCGCTGGTGGCAGGCGCCGACCCGCTGGTGAAGACCGAGCACCACTGAGCCCGCCTGGCGGCGCCCCACGGGGCGTCGCCAGGTATCCCGAACACCTGATGGAGACGAGGCGATGCCTTACATCCAGCGTGACGCCGAAGGCCGGCTGATACGCGTCGAAAGCGCCGCCTTCGCCGGCATGAGCGGCAGCCTGACCGACGACGACGAGGAAGTGCACGCCTGGCGCGAGGCCGAATACAGCCTGCGCCAGCTGCAACGCAGCGACCTGGAGATGATCCGGGTGCTGGAGGACCTGATCTCGGTGTTGATGGCCAAGGGCGTGATCCGCATCACCGACCTGCCCGAGGCGGCGCGCTCCAAGCTGCTCAGCCGCACCCAGGCGCGTGAGGCGCTGGGTGGTCTGCATCGGTTGATCGACGAGGAGGAGGATGGGGGGTTGATCTGACATCGCGAACAGCGCTTGCGCCGGCCCGAAGGGGAATGACCCAGTGACCTTCATGTCGCCTGGTCTCCTGAGCGGGTTTCGCTCGGGCTTCTGAAGAAACGTTCCGATGCGTGCGGATATTTCTGCGTAGGTTCCAGGAAGCACGACTTTTCGTAGGATGGCGTTGAGCGAAGCGATACCCATCAGCGCAACCGCATGGGTTTCGCAAGCTCAACCCATCCTACGAAGAGCACCTCGGCACAAGACAGTTGCTCCTACGGCTCCAGGAAGCGCGGGCGTAGGAGCGGACTTTGTCCGCGATTGGACTCACCGGCCACGCCGGACACCCCGGTGACACGAACACCCAACTGTAGGAGCGCGCCCTGCGCGCGAATCGCGGGCAGGGCCCGCTCGTCGCTAACCCCGCCCCCACGGCCGTGGCGCGCCGAACAGTTGCCCCTGCGCCCCTTCGATGCCCATCCCGCGCAGCACGCGGAATTCCGCTTCGGTCTCGACGCGTTCGGCGATCAGCGGCAGGTCGATGCTGTGCGCCGCGTGCTGCATGGCCTCGATGAACAGGCGCTTGTCGTTCTCCACGTCGATGGCGCGGATGTGGCTGCCGTCGATCTTCAGGTAGGCCAGGCCCAGGCGCGCCAGGTTGCCGATCATGCTGAAGCGCCCGCCGAAGTGCTGCAGCGCCAGGCCGTAGCCCAGCTCGCGCAGGCGGCGAGTCAGTGCCTCCAACGCCGCCTGGTCGGGCAACTGGTCTTCTTCCAGTTCCAGCACTAGGCGGCCGCCGTACTGCGGGTGCTGGCGCAGGCGTTCGAAGGCCCGGGCCAGGGCGCGTTCGTCGCGCAGCAGCGCGCCCGAGAGGTTCAGCGCCAGCACCTGGTCGTGGCCGGCCAGGTGCGCCAGGGTCAGGTCGAGCATCAGCAGGTCCAGCTGCGCCGACCAGCCGAAGCGCTCCAGCCAGGGCAGGAAGCGGCCCGCCGCGAGGCTGCCGCCTTGCCCGTCCGGCAGGCGCGAGAGCACCTTGTGGTGCAGCACCAGCTCCGTGTCCTCGCAGGCCACCACCGGCTGGAAGTACAACTCGAAGCGCTTCTCGCGCAGCGCCCGCTCCAGCAGTTGGTGCCAGCTGTGGCGCGCGTCGGCCACCGGCGCCGCCTCGCTGTCCAGCCGTGCCCAGGCACTGTGCTGCTGGCGTTCGGCCTGGGCCAGTGCCTCGTCGGCGCGCAGCATCAGGCTGGCCGGCGCCTCGCCGGGATGGAACGGCACCAGGCCGAAGGCCGCCACCCGCGGCTGGTCGCTGGCGCCGGTGCTGGCCAGGCTGGCGAGCATGCCTTCCAGGCGCGTGGCCAGTTGCTCGGCTTCTTCCTCCAGCAGCCCGGGGGCCAGCAGGGCGAACTCGCCGCCCCGGGTGCGCGCCAGGGTGCGCCCGGCGCCCAGGCCCTGGCTGGCGCGCTGCAGTTGTTCGGCTACCGCCTTGAGCAAGGCGTCGGTGTGCTGGGCGCCCAGGCGCAGGTTGAGCCCGGCGAGGTCGAGCACCCGCAGCAACAGCAGGTAGCCGCTGCTGACCTGGTCCTCGGCGCTCAGCCGCGCCTGCAGCTGCAGGTCGAAGAAGCGCCGGTTGCCCAGCCCGGTCAGGCTGTCCTGGTAGGCTTCGTCGCGCAGCCGCTCGCTGCGCTCGGCCTGTTCCTGGAACAGCGCCTTGAGCTTCTCCACCATCTGGTTCATCGCCTGCACCACGCGGCGCAGTTCCGGGGTGCGCGGCAGCTCCGGCAGGCTGAGGAATTCGCGGCGGGCGATGGCGTGGGATTGCGCCACCATGTAGTCCAGCGGGCGCAGCTGGCGGCGCAGCAGCCAGGCGCCGAGCAGCGCGCTGACCACCCCGCACAGCAGCAGCCAGCCGAGGCTGCCCAGGGCGCTCTGCCAGAGCCTGGCGATGGCGAACATCGGGTGGCTCACCACCTCCACCCGCGCCGCCTGGGTCCAGCCGCGGCTGACCACGGCGTCGCCGCCGGCGGACGGCAGGCCGATCAGCGAGACGAACCACTGCGGCGCGCCCGAGGCCACCGCGTCCGGCACGCCCTGGCGCTCCACCAGCACCTTGCCGGTGGCCAGGTCGACCACGCGGATGCGCTCGAAATAGCCGCTGTCGAAGATCGAGCTGACCATCAGCTCGACCATCGCCGGATCGTCGATGTTCGGGGTGAGCGACAGCCCCAGCGCCGTCGCGGCGTCCTGGGCGTGGGAGCGCAACTGGTTGACGTACTGCTCGCGGGAGCTTTCCAGGCCGACCATGAAGCTGCCGCCGAAGGCCACCACCAGGAACAGGCAGATGGCGATCAGGAGTTGTTTGAACAGGGACATCTCGACTCCGCTACTCGCGCGAGGGGAACCCCTCGGCCTCCATTTTCCGCAACAGGTCCTGCCAGCGCGACAGCCGCTTGCTGTCGCCCACCTGCTTGCCTCCGCCGCCGTCGGCCAGCCACAGCCCTTCGCCGTTGAAGGCGTACACCGGCTGCAGGTCGTCGCGCTGCGAGGCCGGCAGGATGCTGCCGATCAGGTTGTCCAGCACCAGCGGCACCGCTTCGGGCCGCGGGTAGTAGGTCAGCACCATGTGCGCCTGGTTCAGGCGCAGCGCCTTGACGTAGGTGATGCGCAATTTCTGCGCCGGCACCCCGAGGTGGCGCAGGCTGACGTACTTGGCGATGGCGAAGTCCTCGCAATCGCCGGCCCCCTTGAGCAGGGCCTCCACCGGCGTGGCCCAGTAGTCCACCTGGTGCCACAGGCCGAGGTCGTCGGTGAAGCGCAGCTGGCGATTGAAGAAGTCGTTGACCGCCCGCAGCTGCTCCTGCTCGTCGGCGCCCGCCTCGTCGGCCAGCACCCGCTGCCAGGCCTCGATGCGCGCGCGCCCTGCCCCCAGCGGGCCATACAGCGCCTCGGCGCGGCGGGCGATCAGGGTGAAATCCCAGTCCGCCTCCAGCCACCCGGGGAACCATGCAAAGGTAGCGGTCACGACCACGGCGGCCAGCCACGGCAACCTCCGCCGCGGGCCCCCCATTCGCCCGTTCGACAACATCGTCACTTCCTGCCAGCGGACCATCCGGCGCCCCACGGGGGCCGGCGCCGCATGGTGCGGGCTGGCGCTGGAAAAGGCAATGGCAATATGAAATCACCAAGGCATCACAGCGGGTTTTCCCGCCTGCCCGCCCAGCGTTGTTTTCGTCTTCGAAGCCGGTTGTCACAAAATGAATACATCCGGGCCATGGCTGTTTCCAGAGCGCGGCTGCACAGCAGGAAAAGGCGTTCTAGAGCGTCTGAGGAATCATGACCATTGGGTCATGAAATACTGCCGGGAGCATTAATTCGTACGGTGCATATACCTCAGAAACTTCCTTAAGAAATTGATGTAACAAAACTGAGCAAATTCACGATTCCTGGCTAGGCTAATGGCCAGAGAAAGCTCGCGTTAGAAGTCCGGGCGTTGTTTTTCGATCGCTGATTTCTGATGTGGGTATTCGTATGGAAATGTCGAAACCAAGCCGTCCGATCGCTGCATTCCGCCCCCGCAGCCAGGCCTTGGCACTGGAACCCAGAATCCTCTTCGACGGCGCCGCCGCCTCCGCCGCCGACCAGCAGCACCACGCCACCGACCACGCCGACCAGGCCGACGCCAGCCACACCCCCAGCACCCCGGACGCCGCCGCGGCCAAGGCCCCGGGCCAGCCGCGCACCCTGGTGGTGCTGGACAGCCGCGTGGAGAACCGCGAGCAGTTGACCGCCAACCTCGCCGCCAACGTCACCACCCTGGTGGTGGATGCCGGCCAGGACGCCCTGGCGGCGATCAGCGCGGCGCTGGCGCAGCTGGGCAAGGTCGACTCGATCCAGATCTTCTCCCACGGCGCCTCCGGCCAGTTCACCCTGGGCAACCAGACCTTCACCGCGGCCAACCTCGACCAGTTCGGCAGCACCCTGAACGGCTGGCGCGGCGAACTCGACGCCGGCGCCGACATCCAGCTCTACGGTTGCGCCGTGGGCGCCGGCAGCGCCGGCCAGGCCCTGGTCGACCGCCTGGCGCAATGGACCGGCGCCGACGTCGGCGCCTCCAGCAACGCCACGGGCGCCAGCGCCGCCGGCGGCGACTGGAACCTGGAAGTGCGCCACGGCGACCTCGACAAGAGCATCGCCCTGTCCGCCAGCACCCTCGACCATTTCCAGGGCCTGCTGGCCGACGCCGCGCCGACGGTGAGCATCAGCATGCCCGACAGCGACGTGCTGATCGGCGGCCAGTTCACCTTCACCGTCGACCTGAACAACGCCTCCAGCCAGGTCGGCTACGCGCCCTACGTCGACCTGTTCCTGCCGGCCACCGGCAAGGACGGCGACGACGGCATCAGCTTCGTCAGCGCCACCTACCTGGGGCAGACGGTGAAGAGCTACGTCATCACCTTCGACGCCAACGGCAACGCCACCCACCCGCTGGCCAAGGGCCCCGACGGCAACCCGCTGGTGATCACCGCCGCCAGCGTCGGCATGCGCCCGGGCGACCAGATGGTGGTGCTGCAGGTGCCCTACGCCAGCGTGTCCCAGGACCAGCCGACCATCTCCCTGCAGATCACCGCGAGCCTGAGCAACCTGGCCGACACCAGCCTCACCGGCGGCAACCCGGACCTGACCATCGGCGCCCGCGGCGGCTTCGAGTACGGCAACGACTCGCTGAACAACCCCACGGTCGACCCCAGCCTGGTGGAAGCCACGCTGCACCCGCTGGTGATCCACCCGACCCTCGTCGACCTCACCCAGAACCTCGACATGACCGAGGGCGAGACCGCCACCGGCCCCAACTTCACCCACAACCAGACGGTCACCGTCACCCCGGCCAGCGGCCAGACCCTGCACAACGTGGTGGTCACCCAGAACGTGCCGGGCGACGTCCAGGTCACCGCCATCACCCCCGGCGCCGGCGGCACCCTGACCTCCATCACCCTGCGCGACGGCAGCGTGCTGACCGACCCGACGGCGATAGCCGCGGCCATCGCCAACGACAATATCTTCATCACTGCCTACAGCATCACCTACGCGACCCTGAGCGCGCCGGCCACCTCCACCGTGACCTTCTACGTGCCCGAGGTGGGCGCCGACGGCAATGCCGTGCTCGACCCCGCCACCGGCAACGCGGTCAATATCGACTTCGGCGCCCCCAGCGCCACCGGCCAGTGGACGCCGCTGGACCCGCGCGACCTGACGCCGCCGGAAACCGACGTGGACTTCAGCGCCACCGGCGACGGCACCGGCGGCGAGTTCGTCGCCAAGTCCATCACCCTGTACAAGCAGGCGGTGCTGCAGACCGACGTCGGCACCGCCGGCCTGAGCCCGGGCGACACCCTGCGCTACGTGCTCAACGTGGCCCTGTCGGACTACTTCGCCTTCGGCGAGAACATCCTCCAGGAAGGCCAGTTCACCATCACCGACACCCTCGCCGACGGCCAGACGCTGACCGGCCCGCTGACCATGACGCTCAGCCAGAACGGCGCCAGCGGCACCATCAACCTGCTCTACACCGCCACCGCCAACGCCGACGGCACCACCAGCATCGTCATCGACATCGGCGAGTCGCTGCGCCAGGCCTCGGAACTGCTCGGCGCGCTGTTCGGCGACCTGGCCTTCGACAATGTGCAGACCGCCGCCACCACCGCGGTGATCAGCTACAACGCCTTCATCGACCAGGCCTACACCTCCAGCTACCCGCAGAGCGAGATCAACGAAGGCGACAGCTTCGGCAACGACGCCACCGTCACCGCCACCGTACTCGAAGACGTGATCAACCTCGGCGGCATCCAGAGCGACGGCTCCAGCACCAGCAGCAGCATCGCCACCAGCCAGGTGGATATCGACATCGTCCAGGTCAACGGCGGCACCCCGCCGGCTTCCGGCGAACTGCGCCCGGGCGACCTGGTGACCTTCCAGCTGTCCTACGACCTGCTCACCGGCGACTACGAGAACTTCAAGCTCACCGCCTACCTGCCGCTGCCGCTGCTGGACGTCAGCGCCCTGGGCAACCTGGTCCAGGGCGACGGCGTCAACCAGTGGAGCTTCGGCGCCGGCGACAGCGACCCGACGCGGGCGGTCACGGTGTCCGTCGGCCCCGGCAACTCGATCGTGTTCGACTTCGGCGACTACGAGATCAGCCAGACCGCCGGCGGGCGCATCGTCGTCACCTTCACCCTGCGCGTCGGCGACCAGCCCTTCGCCGACCAGCGCTCCCTGGACGTGCTCGCGCAGTCCAGCCAGACCACCACCATCGACCAGACGCCGCTGATCTCCTCGGATGTCGAGGAAGTGGTGTCCATCGCCGAGCCGGTGCTGGACATCAAGCACGGCGTGGTCTCCAGCAGCAACGGCACGGTCACCGGCACCAGCGGCACCTGGACCGCGCCGGGCACCGGCGGCAAGCCCTTCAGCGGCAACGTCACCGACCTTGCGGCGATCGATGGCGACGTCAGCGGCATCGACGCCGGCGACACCCTGCGCCTGGCCACCGCCATCGAGAACAGCGGCGGCGGCGGCGCCTTCGACGTGGTCACCAGCATCACCCTGCCGCCGGACCTGGCCTTCGTCGGCGGCAGCCTGGCCGCGGCCAACCTGCAGATCTACCGCGGCGACGGCACCCTGCTGCAGCTGAACGTGGACTACAGCGTCTCCGGCAACACCATCACCTTCCTCGACGCCGGCGCCGTGGCCTCGCTGCTGCCGGGGCGCTCCGGCACCGCCGCCGACAACAGCGGGCAGAACATCGTCGTCATCACCTACGACGTCACCGTCAATACCGCGGTGGCCGCCAGCCGCACGCTGCAGAGCACCGCGAGCCTGTCCCACTACGCCAGCGTCGAGGGCGGCAGCGACTTCCTCCCCGGCGCCGACCTCACCGAACTGGCCAACCAGCAGGTCGCCGCCCCGGTGATCAGCAAGGTCTTCGCCGGCGGCAGCCTGGACGACGGCGACTCCAGCGCCAGCCACACCACCGGCAGCAACCTGGTGGTCGGCGAGAGCATGCTCTACGACATCGTCGTGCGCCTGCCCGAAGGCAGCACCGGCAACCTCAGCATCGACGACCTGATCCCGCCGGGCATGCGCCTGGACACCAGCTTCAACGGCGGCCAGGGCTACCAACTGATCCTCACCGCCGCCGGCAGCGGCGGCAGCCTGGCCCAGGACTTCGCCGGCAACGTGGTGATCAGCGGCATCGCCGGCGTCGGCGGCACCCTGGGCGCCGACGGCGTCGACGCGCGCTTCAGCTTCAGCGCCTTCGCCACCAGCGCGGACAACAACACCGGCAACAACACCTTCGTCATCCGCGTGCAACTGGTGGTCAGCAACGTCATCGGCAACCAGGCCAACAAGTCGCTGCAGAACAGCGCCAACCTGCACTACCAGGACCCCGACGGCGACACGCCCAACGGCGCCACGCCGCTGGAGCGCCAGGTCAACCTCAGCGGCGGCGCGCCCACCGTCACGGTGCGCGAGCCCACCCTGCAGATCACCCAGACGGTCGACACCGTCCCGGACTTCGTCGGCTTCGAGGAAGGCGACGTGGTGGACTTCACCATCACCCTGCGCAACGGCAACGGCGCCAACGACTACGCCGCCTTCGACATCAGCCTGCTGGACACCCTGCCCAGCGAGCTGGACGGCGTGACCATCACCGGCGTCATCTACTCCGGCGCCACCAACAACGGCGGCGTCGACTTCGTCATCCAGGGCGGCCAACTGGTCACCGCCAGCGGCGCCAACATCGACATCGCCAAGGGCGGCAGCATCGTCCTGCACCTGCGCGGCACGGTGAACGCCAGCGCCGCCGGCCAGGCGGTATTCAACAACGTCGCCCAGGTGCAGTGGACCAGCCTCGACGGCGCCAACGCCGGCGAGCGCAGCGGCGCCGACGGCGTGCTCGACGGCGGCAGCCTGAACGACTACCGGCTCGACTCCATCCTGCCCTTCCCGGTCAGCAACGGCATCCGCATCTCCCGCGTCGGCGGCGTGCAGGACACCCCGCCGGCCACCAACGGCAGCGGCGCCACGGACACCTCCGGGCTCAGCGAGAACGTCGTGGTGGGCGAAGTGATCCGCTATCGCGTGGTGGTGCTGGTGCCCGCCGGCGACAACCCCGACTACCAGATCCGCATCGAGCTGGCCGCCGGGCTGGAGCTGATTCCCGCCGACCTGAACAACATCCTCATCGCCCTGGTGTCGAGCAACCTCGACGGCCTGTCCAGCGACCGCAGCCTGGTCAGCAGCGGCAGCGTCTGGATGCAGGGCAACCAGAACAGCGCCGTGGCCCAGGCGATCAACGCCGACCTCAGCGGCGTGGTGCCCAGCGGCGTGTTCGACGGCAACCCCGGCAACCTGAGCATCGTCACCAACCCCGACGGCACCCAGACGGTGACCTTCAACCTGGGCAACCTGACCAACACCGAAATCAACGACAACGACATCGAAGGCGTGGTGCTGGAATTCAACGTGCGCGTCACCAACGTGGCCAGCAACCAGAGCAGCGCCGCCCTCGGCGTGCAGGCCTTCGAGCACGTGGGCCTGCCGGGCCAGGACGTCGACCGCGGCACCAGCGAGATCATCTTCGAACGCGTGGTGGAACCCGGCTTCAGCGGCCTGGACAAGCAGGTCATCGACATCCAGCCGGGCGTAGGCACCACCGCTACCACGGTATCGGTGAGCTTCACCCAGAACGGCGAGATACCGGCCTACAACGTGCACCTGCAGGACCAGTTCCCCAACGGCAGCAACTACCAGGTGCAGAGCATCCTGATCAACGGCGCGGCGCTGGACCTGGCGAACCTGCCGGCGGGCGTCAGCGTCAGCGCCAACGGCGCCATCTCCGTCGACTTCGAGCGCCTGGCGGTGGGCGACAAGGTGCAGGTGATCTACACCGTCACCGTGCCCAACACCGTGGTCGCGGACGATGCGTCCAGCGCGGCGGTGCTGACCTGGACCAGCCTGCCGACCAGCTTCGAGACCGGCGGCTGGGGCGGCTCGCTGCCCGGCACCGCCGGCAGCGGCGACGGCGAGCGCACCGGCCAGGACGGCACGGCCGGGCTGAACAACTACGTGCTCAGCGAAGGCGCCGGCCTGGGCCTGGTGCAAGGCACCCTGTGGGACGACACCCCGTCGGCGGACAACAGCACCACGCCCGACGGCACCGGCTTCGCCGGGCTGACCGTGCAACTGACCTGGGCCGGCGCCGACGGCATCTTCGGCAACGGCGACGACCGCGTGTTCAGCACCCTCACCGACGCCAACGGCCACTACGAGTTCGCCCTGCTGCCGGCCGGCAACTACCTGATCGTGGTGCCGCAGAGCGTTCAGCTCAGCGCCAGCAACCGCTTCCACGTGCGCATCGATACCGACACCGGCACCAGCGCCAGCGGCCTGGGCAACGTCAGCATCGCCCTGGGCGAAGGCGCCAGCGGCACCGCCGACGCCGGCTACGTGCACATCAACGAGGCGCCGATCAACACCATCGCCGGCCAGCACGGCCAGGAAGACACGGTGCTGCACCTGACCGGGCTGGCCGTTGCCGACTCCGACGCCGGCAACGGCATCCTGAGCATCACCCTCAGCGTGCAGCACGGCGTGCTCTGGCAGAGCGCCACCGCGCCGGGGCCGAACGATACGCCGCCCGGCGGCGCCAGCGGCAGCCTGGTGCTCACCGGCACCCTGCAGCAGCTGAACATCCTGCTGTCGCAGGTCTATTACAAGGGCAACCAGGACTTCAACACCTTCCGCGACCGCGAAACCCTGACCATGCTCACCAACGACCAGGGCAACTTCGGCGACGCGAACAACGACGGCATCCCCGGGCAGAACCCGCAGGACGCCCTGAGCGACACCGACCAGGTGCAGATCATCATCGACCCGGTCAACGACGCGCCCATCGCCAACCCCGACACGGCCAGCGCCGTCGAGGCCGGCGGCACCGACAACGAAACCCCCGGCACCAACCCCACCGGCAACGTGCTGAGCAACGACACCGACGTCGACGTCGCCACCAACAACGATGTCCTGCGGGTGCTCAGCGCCGGGCTGCAGGGCCAAGCCGAGGCCGGGGTGCCGCCGAACAGCTTCCGCATCGTCGAGGGGGCCTATGGCGGGCTGGTCATCTCCAGCACCGGCGGCTTCACCTACATCGTCGACAACGACAACCCCACCGTGCAGGCCCTGCGGCTCAACGGCAACACCCTGACGGAAGTCTTCACCTACACCATCACCGACCTGGCCGGCGCCACCAGCACTGCGACCCTCACCATCACCATCCATGGCGCCAACGACACCCCCGTGGGCGTCAACGACGAAGGCAGCGCGACAGAGGCCGGCGGGGTGAACAACGGCAGCCCGGGCTCCGACGCCACCGGCAACGTGCTGGACAACGACACCGACGTCGACAGCGTGGCCAACGGCGAGACCAAGGCCGTCACCGGCATCCGCAACCTGCGCGAATCGGCCTCCGGCGGCATCACCAACGTCGTCGACGGCACCCCGACGGTCATCACCGGCACCTACGGCACCCTGACCATCAACGCCGACGGCAGCTACACCTACGTGGTCAACAACGACAACACCGCGGTGCAGCGCCTGGTGGTCGGCGACCGACTGTTCGAATACTTCACCTACCGCGTCACCGACGCCGGCGGCCTGAACGACCTGGCCGAGCTGCGCATCACCATCGAGGGCGCCCACGACAACCCGGTGGCCAGCGACGACCAGGCCGTGGCCCAGGCCGCCGCCACCAACGACCCCTCGCTGGAAAGCAACCCCAGCGGCAACGTCATCCTCTTCCCCAGCCGCCCGGGGCCGATCACCCAGCCCGGCGGCAACGGCGTGGACACCGACGTCGACCGCATCGACCGGCCCAGCAGCAACCTGCACGTGACCGGCATCAGCTCGGCCACCGAACTGTCCGCCCCCGGCATGACCGCAGTGGCCGCCGGCAGCACCTCCGGCAGCAACGGCACCGTGATCCAGGCCACCTACGCCGAGCAGAACGGCGCGCAGGTCACCGACCCGGACTCCTTCGGCGCCCTGACCATCGGCGCCGACGGCTCCTTCACCTTCGACGTCAACAGCGACAACGCGACCATCCAGGGCCTGGCCGCCGGGCAGACCATCCAGGTCATCTACACCTACGAGATCACCGACACCGAGGGCCTCACCGACCGCGCCCAGCTGGTCATCACCATCCGCGGGGTGAACGACCCGCCGGTGGCCCAGGTGGTGGTGGCCACCGCCGTGGAAAAAGGCGGGGTGAACAACGCAAGCCCGGGCAGCGACCCCAACGGCGACATCACCACCCTGGCCTTCGACCCGGACGGCGACCCCATCAGCGTGGCCACGGTGAACGGCACGCCCCTGCTCGGCAACGGCCCCACCGTCATCGTCGGCACCTACGGCACCCTGACCATCAACGTCGACGGCACCTACAGCTATGCGCTGGACAACGCCAACCCGGACGTCGAGGCGCTGCGGCTGGACACCGACCGCCTGTTCGAAGGCTTCACCTACACCCTCACCGACGGCAGGGACGGCTTCTCCGACCCGTCCTTCCTGCTGATCGTCATCCACGGCCAGAACGATAACCCGGTGGCCCTCGACGACAGCGCCGGCGCGGTGGAAGCCGGCGGCATCAACAACAACCAGCCGGGCGTCGACCCCACCGGCAACGTGCTGGTCAACGACAGCGACGTCGACTCCCCCGGCAACGGCGAGACCACCACCGTCAGCGCCGTGCGCACCGGCGCCGAGGGCGGCAGCGGCAGCGCCGGCAGCCTCAGCGTGGAACTGCGCGGCCAGTACGGCTGGCTGACGCTCAACGCCGACGGCAGCTACCGCTACCGCCTGGACAACAGCGACCCGCGGGTGCAGGCCCTGCGCAGCAGCGCCGACCAACTGGTCGACACCTTCACCTACACGGTGATCGACACCGCCCTGGCCACCGACCAGGCCACCCTCAGCATCACCATCAGCGGCGCCAACGACACCCCGGTGGCGCAGAACGACAGCGCCACCGCCATCGAGGCCGGCGGCCTGAACAACGGCACGCCCGGCAGCAACCCCACCGGCAACGTGCTCGGCAACGACAGCGACGTGGACGCCGGCGACGTGCTCAGCGTGGCCGGCTTCCGCCAGGGTTCCAGCATCGGCAGCGTGGGCAGCGCCTTCACCGCCACCTACGGCACCCTGACGCTGAACGCCGACGGCAGCTTCAGCTACGTGCTGGACAACGCCAACCCGCTGGTGCAGGCCCTGCGCACCGCCGGCGACACCCTGCAGGAAACCTTCACCTACACCCTGCGCGACCTGGCCGGCGCCACCACCACCGCCACCCTGACCATCACCATCCAGGGCCGTAACGACAACCCGCTGGCGGTCGACGACGGCACCGAGGCCGTCGAGGCCGGCGGGGTGAACAACGGCACCCCGGGGGTGAATCCCAGCGGCAACGTACTGACCAACGACACCGACGTGGACGCCGGCGACAGCAGGACGGTCGACGGCATCCGCACCGGCACCGAGGCCGCCGGCGGCGCCTTCACCACGGTCAGCGGCAGCCAGGCGATCAGCGGCCAGTACGGCACGCTGACCATCGGCGCCAACGGCGCCTTCAGCTACGTGCTGAACAACCAGGATGCCCGGGTGCAGGCGCTGAAGGCCGGCGAGACGCTGGTCGAGACCTTCAGCTACCGCATGCACGACACCGCCGGCGCCAGCGACATCGCCCAGCTCACCCTGACCATCCGCGGCGCCTACGACACCCCGGTGGCCAACGACGACCTGGACCTGGCCCTGGCGGCGAAACCGGACATCAGCGACGGCTTCGACCCCAGCGGCAACGTGCTGGACAACGACACCGACGTCGACGCCGGCGACAGCAAGAACGTCAGCGGCATCCGCAGCGGCCAGGAAAGCGCCGGCGGCACCCTGGTGGCGGTGAGCCCAGGCACCAGCAATGCCAACGGCACCATCATCGACGGCCTCTACGGGCAACTGATCATCGGCGCCGACGGCACCTACACCTACCACGTCGACAACGGCAACCCCATCGTCCAGCAGCTGGGCCTGCTGGAAACCCTCAGCGACTACTTCACCTACGAAGTCCGCGACGGCGGCGGCCTGGTGGACCTGGCCCAGCTGCACATCGTGGTGTTCGGCCTCAACTCGCCGCCCGTGGCCAACCCCGACGGCGCCGACGCCACCGAGGCCGGCGGCCTGAACAACAACGTGCCGGGCGTCGACCCCGGCGGCAACGTGCTGGACAACGACACCGACCTGGAAAACAACCCGCTGACCGTCACCGAAATCCGCACCGGCACCGACACCAGCACCCCGCCCGACGGCGTGGTCGGCACGCCGCTGCAGGGCCGCTACGGCACCCTGACGCTCAACGCCGACGGCAGCTGGAGCTACCGCGTGGACAACGCCAACCCCGAGGTGCAGGCCCTGCGCACCGCGGGTCAGACGCTGACCGACGTGTTCACCTACACCATCGCGGACACCTGGTTCTTCACCAGCAGCACCCAGTTGGTCATCGTCATCCACGGCGCCAACGACACCCCCATCGCCCACGACGACGCCGCCATCGCCGTGGAGGCCGGCGGGGTGAACAACGCCACCCCGGGCGTGAACCCCACCGGCAACGTGCTGGACAACGACACCGACGTCGACAGCCTGGCCAACGGCGAGACGCGCCAGGTGCTCAGGGTGAGCAGCGAGACCGGCGCCGTGGCCGCGGCCGGCAGCGTGCTGCAGGGCCGCTACGGCACCCTGGTGATCAACGCCGACGGCAGCTACCGCTACGAGGTGAACAACGCGGACCCGGTCGTGCAGGCCCTGCGCACCGCCGGCGAGACCCTGCGCGAAGTCTTCACCTACCGCATGCGCGACACCGCCGGCGCCACCTCCGATGCGCGCCTGACCGTGACCATCCAGGGCGCCGACGACAACCCGGTGGCGCGCAACGACAGCAACACCGCCAGCGACCAGATGGTCGCGCCCCAGGCCAGCGGCAACGTGCTGCCCAACGACAGCGACGTCGACGGCGGCGACCGCCTGACCGTGGTCGGTGTGCGCGTCGGCGCGGAAAACGCCAGCGGCGCGGCCGGCAGCGTCGGCCAGGTGCTGGCCGGGCGCTACGGCTTCCTCACCCTCAACGCCGACGGCAGCTACACCTACAGCATCGACCAGACCAACCCCGAGGTGCTCGCCGCCGCCGGCCTGGGCCGGGTGCTGCAGGACGTCTTCACCTACACCGTCGCCGACCTCGCCGGCGCCACCGACCAGGCCGAGCTGACCATCACCCTGGAGATCGCCTCGCCCTACATCCAGCCGCCGGCCGGCCCCTACTTCGGCCAGCGCCCCGGCGACGGCCAGCGCAATGCCCCCGGCCTGGGCCTGGAGCCGGCGATCTTCGTGCTGCCGGAAGTCGAGAGCATCGAGCAGCGCCTCATGCAATCCATGTGGCACGTGGACGGCAACCGCGCCGACCTGTTCCTCACCCCCGAGGTCGAGGCGGACTCGATCGGCGCGGGCCTGGGCCTGGTGCCCGGCCAGTACGTGGCCCAGGCGGTGGCCGAGAGCCGCGAGGCCAGCGAACGGGAAAGGGCCTGGATCGACGGCCGCCACGGCCGCGCCAACCTCAGCGCCGATGGCCTGCTCAGCGAACCCTCGCTCTGGGCGCCGCGCGCCAGCGACCTGGTGCCGGCCGCCGAGAAGCCCGCGCAGACCGCCCGCGGCTTCCGCCAACAGCTCCGCGATGCCGCGCAACGCAGGGGGAGCGCGAATTGAATCGGGATCGACAGAAAAGAACACGCATGGAACAACAAGGAACGCTTATGCCGGGACAACGCCTCAAGGCCTTGAGTGCCATCATCGCCGTCAGCACCGTGCTTGGCGCCTGCTCCTCGCTGATGGAGTCCAAACCCTACGACGAACAGCAGATGCGCCAGCGCGTCATCGACGACCAGGCGCGCATGTACCGCGAGCAGGAGCCGGTGAACGCGCCCATCACCTTCTACGAGGCCGCGGCGCGGGCCCTGAAATACAACCTCGACTACCGCCTGAAGCTGCTGGAAAGCGCCCTGGCCGCCGACCTGCGCGACGTCACCGCCCACGAGATGCTGCCGCGCCTGGTGGCCTCGGCCGGCTACGCCGGGCGCAACAACGACTCCGGCGGCACCTCCATCGGCATCCAGGACCGCCAGGTGTCCCTGCGCCCGTCCACCTCCGAGGAGCGCTACCGCGACATCGACAGCCTGGGCCTGTCCTGGAGCCTGCTGGACTTCGGCGTGGCCTACTACCGCACCCAGCAGAAGGCCGACCAGATCCACATGGCCGAGGAGCGCCGCGAGCGCGTGGCGCAGAACGTCATGCAGGACGTGCGCAACGCCTACTGGCGGGCCCTGGGCGCCCAGCGCCTGCTGCCGGAGGTGGACAACCTCCTGCTGCGCACCCACCGCGCCCTCACCGCCGCCCGCGAGGCCGAGAACCAGGGCCTGCTGCCGCGCCAGGACATCCTCGCCTACCAGCGCGCCCTGCTCGACTCGGTGTACATGCTCACCGTGCGCCGCCAGGACCTGGAGTTCGCCCGCGCCGAGCTGGCCGCGCTGATGTCGCTGCCGCCGAACTCGAAGATGCTCCTGGCCGACGCCAGCGAGCCGCCGCTGCCGCTGGTCACCAGCAACGTCGAGAAGCTGGAGCAGCTGTCGCTGCAACACCGCCCGGAAATCATGGAGGAGTGGTACCGCAAGCGCGTCGACGAGAACGACCTGAAGATCGCCAAGGCCCAGTTGTGGCCCAACGTCAGCGTCAACTACGGCTACCAGTACGACTCCAACAAGTACCTGTACAACAACCACTGGAACGAGACCGGCGTGCAGGTCTCCATCAACCTGCTGCGCCTGCTGCAGTACCCGGCGCTGAACACCGCCCAGCAGACCCAGGCCAAGACCGACGACATGCGCCGCACCGCGCTGTCCATGGCCATCCTCACCCAGGTCCGCGTCGGCCTGCTGCGCTACCAGCTGGCGCGCCAGGAAGTGGAATTCGCCGACGACAGCCTGCGCGTCGACAAGAGCCTGCTGGACTACGCGCAGAAGGCCCGCAGCGCCGCCCTGGGCACCGAGCTGGAACTGATCCGCGCCGAAGGCCGCTACCTGCTCTCGCGCTACCAGCGCGAGGCCGCCTACTCCGACGCCCAGGCCGCCTGGGGCCGGCTGTACAACTCGGTGGGCTTCGCCGTGCTGCCGGACAAGGTGGAGAACCACGACGTGAAGACCCTGGCCCGGGAAATCCAGCGCACCCTGGAACAGGAGACCGGCAGCAACCTGCTGACCGCCAGCAGCGCAAGCCTGCCCGGCAGCAACCTCTCTGGCAGCAACCTCTCCAGCAACGCCCCCTCCAGCAGCCACGAAGGAAGCGCCAATGCCGCACAGCCGTAAGCCTTGCCTGTCGTTCCTGCCGCTGTTGTTCCTCGCCCTGCTGCCGTCGGCGTTCGCCGCCGACGGCGATCCCACTCTCCCGCCGCCGGCCGCCGGCGACGAACCCAACGCCATCCGCGTGCTGCTGGTGTCGGACCTGGAAACCACCCTGTCCAGCCAGATGAACGGCACCCTCGGCGAACTCAAGGCCAGCCTCGGCCAGAAGGTCGGCAAGGACGCCCTGCTGGCCCAGCTGCAATGCGTCGAAGTGCAGGCCCGCGCCAAGGTCGCCGCCGCCGAGCTGGGCATGGCCCGGCAGAACCTGGCGGCCAAGCGCAACCTGCAGAAGCTCGACGCCGCCGGCGAACTGGAAGTGGCCATGGCCACCACCGAGGTGAGCAAGGCCGAGGGCGCCCTCACCCTGGCCCGCGCCCAGGCCGGCTACTGCCAGGTGCAGGCGCCCTTCGCCGGGCGCGTGGCCAAGGTCTACGTCAAGCCGTACCAGACCGTGCAGGCCGGCGCGCCGCTGTTCGACCTGGTCAGCGACGGCGCGCTCAAGGTACGCCTGAACGTGCCCTCCACCCTGCTGCCGCAGCTCAAGCCCGGCATGCCGGTGGAAGTGGAGATCCACGAGACCGGCAAGCGCTATCCGGCCAAGGTCAGCGCCATCAACGCGCGGGTCGACGCCGTAGCCCAGACCGTCGAGCTGGAGGCGCGCCTGGATGCGGCCTATCCTGAACTGATCGCGGGCATGAGCGGTACCGCGCGCTTCCCCGACGCGCAAGAGTAGGCAGCCATGAGCGAGATGTTTCCGCCACCCCAGCTGCTGCTGAGCCTGGCCAACCTGCGCGACCGCGCCCTGGCCGCGGAGTCGCTGAACGCCCTGGCCTTCTCCATGGCCAACGACCTCTACGCGCTGCTGCGCTTCCACCAGGCGCTGGTGCTGGCCCAGCACGGCCAGCAGCTGGAGCTGCTGTGCATCTCCGGCCTTGCGCGCCCCACCGAGGACTCGCCCTACCTGGTCTGGCTGCGCCGCGCCGGGCGCTGGCTGAGCGGCCAGGTGGCGGACGCCGCGCCGCGCTGGCTGCCCCGCGAAACCCTGGAAGTGCCCGAGGACATCGCCGAAGGCTGGGCCGAATGGTGGCCCAGCGGGCTCTGGGTCATCCCCCTGCATGACCGCCACGGCCAGCGCCTGGGGCTGCTGGTGTTCCTCCTCGACGAAGCCCCGGCGCCCTCGGTGGAGAACCTGCTGCAGGGCGTGTTCCAGACCTGGGCGCACTGCTGGGCCGCCTTCGGCAGGCCGCGCTCGCTGCGCTTCTGGCGCCCCAGCCGGCGCCAGTTGTTGCTCGGCGTGGCGGTGCTGGCGGTGATGCTGCTGGTGCCGGTGCGGCAGACCGCGCTGGCCCCGGCCGAAGTGGTGTCGCGCAACGCCCAGGTGATCAGCTCGCCGATCGACGGGGTGATCGCCCGCATGCTGGTGCGGCCGAACCAGAGCGTCGAGGTCGGCACCCCGCTGTTCGCCCTCGACGAAACCACCCTGCGCAGCCGCGCCGAAGTGCTGGCCAAGGAAGTCGCGGTGGCCGACGCCGAGCTGCTGGCGGCCAGCCAGCGCGCCTTCGACAACCCGCAGAGCAAGGGCGAGCTGGCGGTGCTCAACGGCACCGCGCGGCAACGCCGCGCCGAGCTGGCCGCGGTGCAGGCGCAGCTGGCGCGCACCACGGTGCTCTCGCCGCGCGCCGGGGTGGCGGTGTACAGCGACCCCAACGACTGGCTGGGCAAGCCGGTGGTCACCGGCGAGCGCATCCTCCAGGTCGCCGACCCCCGCCAGCCGGGCATGCGCATCCAGCTGCCGGTGGCCGATGCCATCGCCCTGGACAGCGGCGCGCCGGTCACCCTGTTCCTCACTGCCTACCCGCTCTCGCCGCTGCACGGGGAAATCCTCGAAACCAGCTACGAAGCGCGCCCCGGCGACGACGGCGTGGCCTCCTACCGCCTGCTGGCCAGCGTCGAGGGCGCCCCGGCCCACGCCCGCCTGGGCCTGCACGGCACCGCCAAGCTCTATGGGGAGCGCGTGCCGCTGGGCTACTACCTGCTGCGCCGGCCCCTGGCCGCTGCCCGCGCCTGGACGGGCTGGTGATGGACGCCGCCGCCGACGACCTGCCCACGCCGCCGCTGCGCGACGACCTCGACATCGCCGAGGCCGGCAGCAATGCCGACGGCGAACCGGCCTGGGTGATCCACGACAACGTCACCAACCGCTTCTTCCGCATCGGCTGGCTGGAATTCGAATGCCTGCTGCGCTGGGAGCAGACGCCGCGGCGCATCGCCGAAGACATCGCCGAGCAGACCGCGCTCAAGCCCGACGTCGAGCAGGTGCTGGGCTTTCGCGCCTTCCTCGAACGCCACCAGCTGGTGCGCCCCGGCGCCCAGGCCCTGGAACGCCTGCGCGAGGCCAGCGAGGGCAACCAGTTCCTGACCTGGAAATGGTGGCTGCACCACTACCTGTTCTTCCGCATCCCGCTGCTGCACCCGCAACGCCACCTGCGGCGCCTGGCCGGCGCCCTGGGCTGGCTGTTCCACCCCTTCATGGGCGTGCTGGTGGTGGGCCTGGGGCTGCTCGGCATCGTCCTGGTGGCGCACCAGTGGGACACCTTCCGCCACGACGTGGTGGAGTCCTTCTCCACCGAGGGCCTGCTCAGCTTCGCCCTGGCCCTGGTGGTGGCCAAGACCCTCCACGAAATGGGCCACGCCCTGGTGGCCACGCGCCTGGGGCTGAAGGTGGCGCACATGGGCATCGCCTTCGTGGTGATGTGGCCGATGCTCTACACCGACACCGGCGAGAGCTGGAAGCTGCGCAACTCGAAACAACGCCTGGCCATCGCCAGCGCCGGCATCCTCACCGAACTGGGCCTGGCCGGGCTGGCCACCCTGGGCTGGGCGCTGAGCGACCCGGGCCCGCTGCGCAACGCCCTGCTCTACCTGGCCACCACCAGCTGGGCGCTGTCCCTGGCGCTGAACGCCAGCCCCTTCATGCGCTTCGACGGCTACTTCATCCTCTCCGACCTGCTCGACTTCCCCAACCTGCACGAGCGCGCCACGGCCCTGGCCAAGGTCACCCTGCGGCGCAACCTGCTGGGGCTCGACGAAGCCTGGCCGGAAGCCTTCCCGGCGCGCCAGCGGCGCCTGCTGGTGACCTTCGCCATGGTCACCTGGGTGTACCGCCTGGTGCTGTTCCTCGGCATCGCGGTGACCGTCTACCTGTTCTTCTTCAAACTGCTCGGGATCTTTCTCTTCGCCGTGGAAATCTCCTGGTTCATCGTGCAGCCGATCTGGCGCGAACTGAAACACTGGTGGCAACACCGCGGCGAAGTACGCCGCGGCCGCCGCCACCTGTTCCTCCTCCTGCTGGCGGCCGCCCTGTTGCTGGTCGCGGTGCCCTGGCGCAGCCAGATCCACGCCGTGGGCCTGGCCCGCGCCGAGCACCAGGTGCGCCTCTACGCGCCCTTCCCGGCGCTGCTGCAGCAAGTGCGCAAGGCCGGCCCGGTGCAGGCCGGGCAGACCCTGGTGGTGCTCGACCAGCCGGATATCACCATCCGCCTGGCCGGCAACGAAGCCAGCATGCAAGGCTACCGCGCCCGCCTGGCCGGCCTATTGGCCGACCCCGCCGGCCTGGCCGAGGAAGCCGCCACCCGCCAGCGCTACGGTGTGCAATTCCAGGAAGCCCGCGCCGCCCGCTCGGAAATCGCCCGGCTGAACCTGCAGGCGCCCTTCGCCGGCCAGTGGCTGGACCTGAACCCGGACTGGCGCGGCGGCCAATGGATAGGCACCCGCGAACCCCTGGGCGTACTCATCGACCCACGCAGCTGGCAGGTAGACGCCTACGTCGGCCCCGACGAAATCCAGCGCCTGGGCGAAGGCAGCCCGGTGCGCTTCTACCCCGAGGGCGTACCCCGGGCGATCACCGGCAAGGTCCTGCAGATAGGCACCACGCGCATCGGCCAGCTGGGCCAGCCAGCCCTGGCCTCCCGCCACGGCGGCCCGCTGGCGGTGCAGCCCCACGGCGACCAACTGGTGCCCAGCAGCCCGCTGTTCCACGTGCTGGTGCAACTGGACGAAGCCCCACCGAACCTCCACGAAACCCGCGGCCACCTGCAGATCGAAGGCCAGCGCCGCAGCTTGCTGGCGGACGGATTGATGCATCTGGCGGCGGTGTTCATGCGCGAAAGTGGGTTCTAGCGCTGCCTATCGCTCTGCGTGCCGCCGGGGCTTCACCGGCCACGCCGGACACCCCGGGGGCACGAACAGCCCCCTCTCCCGCTTGCGGGAGAGGGCTGGGGAGAGGGCGCTCTTAACCCCAGCACCGCCATCACCGGGAAACCCCATTCGCAAACAGACACCTGCGACCCCAGGAACGCGCAATCGCGCACGCCGTCGCGGACGGAGCCTTCTGCGGGCACAGGTCTCCTCGTAGGATGGGTTGAGCGAAGCGATACCCATCACCGCAACCGCATGGGTTTCGCAGGCTCAACCCATCCTACGAAGAACGCCTCGGAGCGGCCTGGGAAGCACGGGCGTAGGAGCGGACTCTGTCCGCGATTGGCTTCACCGGCCACACCGGCCCCTGGTGGCACAAACAGCCTCCTCTCCCGCTTGCGGGAGAGGGCTGGGGCGAGCTCTTGCCCCCGGAGCCAACGCCCCTCACAACAAATTGCAACGCCTTCCCCCAATAGCCGCCACCCCCTTCGGTTACCCTCCTGCGCTCCCGCTAGAAAAACGCCCCGCCCACCCGAGGCCGGGCCAGCGTCCGCAAAGAGGAACCCCCGTGACCCAAGCCCGCTACACCCCCACCCAGATCACCCTGCACTGGCTCAGCGCCCTCCTGGTGCTGACCATCATCGCCCTGCCCTACGGCAAAGACCTGTTCGCCGGCCTGCTCGGCGGCGTCGGCGGGGTGTTCACCCTGCACAAGTCCCTGGGCCTGACGGTCCTGGCGCTGACCGTCACACGCCTGCTGGTCCGCGCCCGCCATGGCGCGCCGCAGCTGCTGCCGGCCGACGAGCGCCTCACGCTGCTGGCCGCCAAGGCCGGCCATGCCCTGCTCTATGCGCTGCTGATCCTCATGCCGCTCACCGGCCTGCTGTTCGGCAAGCGCCCGGTGAACCTGTTCTGGCTCGTGGAAATCCCGCCGCTGCCGCTGTCCGATGCCGCCCGCGAGGCGGCCAAGGCCTTCCACGTCACTGCCCAGTACCTGCTCTTCGCCCTCATCCTCGGCCACGCCGCCGCGGCCATCTGGCACCACCACGTGCGCCGCGACGGCGTGCTGCGCGCCATGCTGCCGGCCCGCGAGCAGGCCTGAGGCGCCAGCCGGGGCCGGCACGCCACATGCCGGCCCCATCATCCCCATTCATCATCCTGATCGCACTTCCGAGCGATATCGCCCCACCGCCCCGCTGCCTATCCTCGCCTGGCCGGCCCCGCCCTTAGACGCGCCTCCTGATCCGACCGGGGGCGGTGGCCGGCCCCTTTCGCAACCGTTCCCGGAGCAGCCCATGTCCACACCCGCCCCCTTCGACCTCAGCGGCAAGGTCGCCTTCGTTTCCGGCGCCAGCCGCGGCATCGGCGAAGCCATCGCCCACCTGCTGGCCCGCCAGGGCGCCCAGGTCATCGTATCCAGCCGCCGGCTGGAGGGCTGCCAGGCGGTGGCCGAAGCCATCCAGGCCGCCGGCGGCAAGGCCAGCGCCGTGGCCTGCCACATCGGCGAGCCGGAGCAGATCCAGGCCACCTTCGCCTGGATCCGCGAACGCTTCGGGCGCCTCGACATCCTGGTCAACAACGCCGCCACCAACCCGCAGTACGGCAACGTGCTGGACACCGACGTCGCCGCCTTCCAGAAGACCGTGGACGTCAACATCCGCGGCTACTTCTACATGTCGGTGGAAGCCGGCAAGCTGATGCAGGCGCAAGGCGGCGGCAGCATCATCAACGTCGCCTCGGTGAACGGCATCAGCCCCGGCGAGCTGCAGGGCATCTACTCGGTGACCAAGGCCGCGGTGATCAGCATGACCAAGGTCTTCGCCAAGGAATGCGCGCCCTTCGGCATCCGCTGCAACGCGCTGCTGCCGGGGCCCACCGACACCAAGTTCGCCGCCGCCCTGGTGCAGAACCAGGCGGTGCTCGACGGCATCCTGCAGCGGGTGCCGCTCAAGCGCGTGGCCAACCCCGAGGAAATGGCCGGCGCCGTGCTCTACCTGGCCAGCGACGCCTCCAGCTACACCACCGGCATCAGCCTGGCGGTGGACGGCGGCTACCTCATCTGATCCGAGCGCCCGCGGGCGCCCTTCTGACCTGCGAACGCACCGGGCCCTGGCCCGGTGCGCGCGTTGCCACGGGGAATTCCTTCAGACGATTCCCACGCCCCACCGAACCAGTGAATGAAGGACCATTCATCGCATTGCTGAACCCCGCTGAAACCCGCGCCACAGCACGACTCATACCTTCTTCCGACACGCCACTCGTACTTTCGCGCGCTTATCCGCCCCCGGCGCTCCACATAGCTTGTGCCTGCAGTCTTCCACCCCCTGCACTGGAGCGTTTCATGAGAACAATAACAAGACCTGGATTCTTCCAACCGCAGCTGCTCGCGCTGGCCGTCGCCCTGGGCGTGGCCGCCCCCGCCAAGGCTGTCAACTTCAACATCGGCGAGATCGAGGGGCAGTTCGATTCCTCCCTGTCCATCGGCGCCAGCTGGAGTACCCAGAGCCCCCACCAGGACTTCATCGGCTACAACAACGGCGGCAACACCGCCACCCACACCACCGACGACGGCCGCCTGAACTTCGAGAAGGGCGAGACCTTCTCCAAGCTGTTCAAGGGCATCCACGACCTGGAGCTGAAGTACGGCGACACCGGCCTGTTCGTCCGCGGCAAGTACTGGTACGACTTCGAACTCAAGGACGAGAGCCGGCCGTTCAAGGACATCGACGACGACGGCCGCGACAAGGGCGCCCGCTCCTCCGGCGCGCAGCTGCTCGACGCCTTCGTCTACCACAACTACGACATCCAGAACCTGCCGGGCAGCGTGCGCCTGGGCAAGCAGGTGGTGAGCTGGGGCGAGAGCACCTTCATTCCCAACAGCATCAACAGCATCAACCCCATCGACGTCTCCGCCATCCGCCGCCCCGGCGCCGAGATCAAGGAAGCGCTGCTGCCGGTGAACATGTTCTACCTGTCGCAGAGCGTGACCGACAGCCTGTCCGTCGAGGGCTTCTACCAGCTGAAGTGGGAGAAGACGGTACTGGACAACTGCGGCACCTTCTTCGGCACCGACGTGGTCCCCCACGGCTGCAACCTGAACAACGCCAACAACGCAGCCCCCGGCTTCGGCGCGCTGATGGCGCAGTTCGAACCCATTGCCGCGGCCGCCGGCCAGGGCTTCATCGCCAACGACGAAGGGGTGATCCTGCCGCGCAGCGGCGACCGCGAGCCGGGCGACAGCGGCCAGTGGGGCTTGGCCCTGCGCTGGATGACCGACGACGTCGAATACGGCGCCTACGCCATGAACTACCACAGCCGCAACCCCTACTACAGCAGCCAGACCGCCAACGGCGCCACCCTCGCCTCGCTGGGGCGCATCCTGGCCGCCACCGGCGCCGCCTGCGGTGGCCGCCCGGGCTGTTCCTCGCTGGTCCAGGGCATGGCCCTGAGCACCGTGCTGGGCAACAGCAACTACTTCATCGAGTACCCCGAGGACATCCGCCTCTACGGCCTGAGCTTCGCCACCAGCCTGCCCACCGGCACCGCCTGGAACGGCGAGATCAGCTACCGGCCGAACATGCCGCTGCAGATCAGCACGCCGGACGTCACCCTGGCGGTGCTCAACCCGATCGCGGCGACCAGCTCGCCGAACATGCCCAACGTGCCCGGCGGCGACAACCACGGCTACGAACGCAAGCCGATGACCCAGGTGCAAACCACCTTCACCCACTTCTTCGAACAGGTGATGGGCGCCGACCGCCTGACCCTGGTGGGCGAACTGGGCCTGACCCACCTGAGCGACCTGGAACCCACCAGCGCCATGCGCTACGGCCGCTCCCCCGAGTACGGCCAGTGGGCGCCGGGCAACACCCACGGCTTCTACACCAACACCTCCTGGGGCTACCGCGCCCGCGGCATCCTCGACTACGGCAACGCCATCGCCGGCATCAACCTGAAGCCGAACATCGCCTGGTCCCACGACGTGGAAGGCTACGGCCCGACCTTCAACGAAGGCGCCAAGGCCATCAGCCTCGGCCTGGATGCCGACTACCGCAACACCTACACCGCCAGCCTGTCGTACACCAACTTCTTCGGCGGCGACTACAACACCCTGATCGATCGCGACTTCCTCGCGTTCAGCGTCGGCGTGAACTTCTGATCCGCGAGGACTCAACGATGAACAAAGCACTACGAGTGATCGGCGCATTCACCCTGTCCCTGCTGGCCGGCAGCGTGCTGGCCGCGGTATCCCCGGAGGAGGCCGCCAAGCTGGGCGCCAGCCTCACCCCGCTGGGCGCGGAGAAGGCCGGCAACGCCGACGGCAGCATCCCGGCCTGGACCGGCGGCCTGGCGCAGAACGCCGCCGAGGTGGACGCCAAGGGCTTCCCCGGCAACCCCTTCGCCAGCGAGAAGCCGCTGTTCACCATCACTGCGCAGAACGTCGAGCAGTACAAGGCCAAGCTGTCCGAAGGCCAGCTGGCGATGTTCAAGCGCTACCCCGACTACAAGATGAACGTCTACCCGACCCACCGCAGCACCGTGGTCCCCGACTTCATCAACCAAGCGGCCAGGACCAGCGCGCTGAAGACCAGCCTGGTGGAGGGCGGCAACGGCCTGCAGGGCTTCGCCGACAGCCGCTGGGTGGCCTTCCCGATTCCCAAGGACGGACTGGAAGTGGTGTGGAACCACATCACCCGCTTCCGCGGAGTGAACATCCTGCGCGCCTCGGTCACCGCCGCGCCGCAGACCAGCGGCAGCTTCACCGCCATCCGCTACGAGGAAGACCTGGCGGTGCCCAAGGGCATGGCCGACCTGGACGCCAAGGACGCGGAGAACCTCCTGTACTACTACAAGTCGCGGGTGACCGAGCCGGCACGCCTGGCCGGCAACGTGCTGCTGGTGCACGACTCCCTGGACCAGGTGAAGGAACCGCGCATGGCCTGGCAATATAACGCCGGCCAGCGCCGCGTGCGCCGCGCCCCGCAGGTGGCCTACGACAGCCCGACCACCGAAGTGGACGGCCTGCGCACCTCCGACGGCCTGGACATGTACAACGGCGCGCCCAACCGCTACGACTGGAAGCTGGTGGGCAAGAAGGAAATCTACATTCCCTACAACAACTACGAGCTGGCCTCGCCCAAGCACAAGTACGACGAGATCCTCAAGGCCGGCCACATCAACCAGGACCTGGCGCGCTACGAGCTGCACCGCGTCTGGGTGGTGGAAGCCAACCTGAAGCAGGGCGAGCGGCACATCTACGCCAAGCGCCGCTTCTACGTCGACGAGGACTCCTGGAGCATCGCCCTGTCCGACCAGTACGACGGCCGCGGCCAGCTGTGGCGCGTGGGCGAGGCCATGCTGACCCAGGACTACAAGCAGCAGGTGCCCTGGTACGCCCTGGAGTCCCTGTATGACCTGATCTCCGGCCGTTACGCGGTCAGCGGCATGATGAACCAGGAGAAGAGCTGGATCCGCTTCGGCGAACCCTCCTCCGCCGCCAAATTCACCCCGGCTGCCCTGCGCAGCGACGGGGTTCGCTGAGCAGCAGCACCTGTGGTTTTGGGCGACCTTCGGGTCGCCATTTTTTTTGCGGTCCGGGCCACCCGAACCATGGCGCCTCCAGTGCTCTTCGTAGAAGCGGACCTTGTCCGCGATAGCCGGAACCACCGGCGCGGTTCGCGGATAAGATCCGCTCCTGCGCACCCCCACCCACGCCATTCCCATGTAGGAGCGCGCCCTGCGCGCGAATCGCGGGCAGGGCCCGCTCCTACAGGTCGCCGTGAAGCCCGGTATTCCTCCCTGTAGGAGCGAGCTTGCTCGCGAATGAGCCCCGCAGCGGAGTTTGTTCGCGAGCAAGCTCGCTCCTACGAAAAGACTCGCGGAGGAGCGCCCTCTCCCCAGCCCTCTCCCGCAAGCGGGAGAGGGGGCCGTTCGGGGTGGTCGGATAGTTCAGCGTCAACCGCCGAGTTCGTAGGGCGCATAACCGTTCGCGGTTATACGCCGCATCTCGGCGCGGGGTGCAGAACAGTTGCGCCTACGCCGCCCCACCCGCGCCATTCCCATGTAGGAGCGCGCCCTGCGCGCGAAATCGCGGGCAGGGCCCGCTCCTACACAGGTCGCCGTGAAGCCCGGCATTCCTCCCTGTAGGAGCGAGCTTGCTCGCGAACGAGCCCCGCAGCGGAGTTTGTTCGCGAGCAAGCTCGCTCCTACGAAAAGACTCGTGGAAGAATACCCTCTCCCCAGCCCTCTCCCGCAAGCGGGAGAGGGGGGCCGTTCGGAGCGGTCGGGTGGTTCAGCGTCAGCCGGCGAGTTCGTAGGGCGCATAACCGTTCGCGGTTATCCGCCGCATCTCGGCGCGGGGTGCAGGACAGTCGCACCTACGCCGCCCCACCCACGCCATTCCCATGTAGGAGCGGACTCCGTCCGCGATCCGCCGCGCCGCTAGCGGGCGCGGGTCACCTGCGGCAGCGCGTAGCTGCCATCGAGGATGCTGGCGTCCGGCTGGTACAGGCGCAGCAGCAGGTAGAAGTCGCCCTTGGGCGCCGGCAGCCAGTTGGCCTTGCCTGCGCCGGCCGGCTGGGCGTGCTGGATTGGAATGCTGATCGAGCCGTCCGCGGCGACTTGCAGGCCCGGGGTGTCCGAGCCGACCTTGTAGCGGCCGATGGGGTTGTCCACCAGCATCTTGTCGCCGGCGTTGTAGATCGTCAGCGACCAGAACGCCCCCACCGGCGGCGCCTTGGCGAAGGTCAGGCGGTACGGGTTCTCGCCGTTGAGCGGCTTGCCCTGCTCGTCGGTGAAGCGGATCGGGTAGACCGCCTCCTCCGCCAGGTTGCCGCCCAGGTAGGCGCCGGCCATGACCGAGCGGCCCGGGTAGTCGTAGCCGAACTCCTTGACCAGGGCCACGTTCCAGCCATTGCGCAGCACGGTGGAGGTCATGGTGGCCTTGCCGGCCACCAGCGGGCCGTCGGCCAGGGCGCGCTTGAGCCCGCGCAGTTGCTCGGCGGTCAGCTTGCTGCGGTCGAAGCCGTGCTCGGGGGTGAGGCCGATGCGCGCCAGTTGCCCCACCAGCGCCTGGTCCACGGTCTTCATGCGGTTGTGCTGCATGGCGTAGCCCAGGTGGGTGAAGAAGCCCAGTTCGTCGCCATCGATCGACGGCAGCGCCGGCAGGCTTTGCTTCGCCGGCACGTAGCCGGCCTTGCCCAGCTGGCTCAGCGGGCGCAGGTCGAACTGCTTCTGCAGCGCCAGCACCGGCGCCAGGTCCTCGCCCTGGCGGATGTGCACGCGGCCCCACAGCCAGACCTTGTCGGTGCTCACCGGCAGCGCCTTGACGCCTGCCGGCAGGGTGCCCTCCCAGCCCGGCGGCACCAGGGCGAAGCGCCCGGCACCAGTGCCGGTGGCGCGGCGGCCGATGTAGTGCTCCAGGTCGTGGTACATGTCGAAGACGTTGATCACGTAGTAGCGGTCGGCGGTGTCCGGCACGCTCAGCACGAAGGGCTCGTCCAGCTTGACCACCGCGCTCATGTACAGGGTGTCGTTGTTGGCGGTGGGCATGTCCTTGTCCGCCGGGGTGGACAGCGCCGTGGCCCAGCCGATCTGGTTCAGCGGCCCGCGGTAGCTGGTCGGCGGCTTGTTCGCCGGCACGTCGATGTACTCGCGCAGGATCCGCTCCAGGCGCACCAGCGGGTAGCCCCAGGTGTAGGCCATCACCCCCAGGTTGTAGGCGTCGATCTCCTGGGCCTGGGCGACCTTCTGCGGCGTCATCACCAGGCTGACCTGCGGATCGGCATAGCTCGGCGCGGCCAGGCAGTGGCCGGCGGCCAGGGCGACGGCCACGCTCAGCGCGGACAGCATCGTGCGTGTGGCTTTCATCGTGAACTCCTTGCTCTGGGTTGGAACTGGTGCGGCCCCCGTCTGCGCGTCAGAACGAAGACAGGGGCACGGAAAGCGTCAGGTAGGCGGCATGGCCTTCCAGGCGGTTGTAGGCGCCCTGCTCCTTGTAGGCCTTCAGGCGCAGCGACCAGGGCCGCGCGCCGGGGAAGTTCCAGGCCAGGGTCGCGCCCAGGGCCCGTACACGGCCCCGGAAGGGCCCGAGGCTGGCGCCGCGGCCGCTGTCGCCGGTCAGCTGGCGGTAGTGGTAGCCGACCAGGCCGGCGGAGAAGCGCGGGCCGAAGTGCTGCTCGGCCGCCCATTCCAGGTGCGCCTCGTTGCCGCTGCGGTAGTCGGTGGCGGGGTTGGCGGCGTTGACGGTGACGCCGGCGGCGACGGACAGGTCCAGGCCGATGGCCGGGTCGAACCAGGTCAGCGCGGCGAAGGGGTCGGCGCCCCAGTGGTGGAAGGCGAGGTTGGCCAGGGCCTGGTCGTCGTAGTCGCCGGCCGGCACGTTCAGCGACACCCCGCCCTGCCAGTGGAGGTTGCCGCGGTGCCAGCCGAGGAAGGCCGCCAGCACCGGGTCGCCGTAGGTGTAGTTGGAGGCGTGCACGTCGCTGGCGAAGCGCCCGCCCTGGGGCCCGGTCAGCTCGGCATCGACGTCGAGGCCGGGCCCGCCCAGGGGCTGGCTCCAGGACAGCCCCAGGTTGCCGCCGAGCAGTTGCGCGGGCGTGGACCAGAGCAGCGTCGGCATCGCCAGCCAGGTTTCGACCTGGATGCCGGCCACCACCTTGCCGTTGAGGGGGAAGTCCCGGCTCGCCCCGGCGCTGCCGTCGTAGCGGTAGAGGTCGTTCTGCAGGTACAGCCCCGGCGGCGGCAGCACCCCGGCCATGGGGCCGCGGGAACCGAGCAGGTAGAAGCCGGCGCCGTTCTCCACCGCCCAGCCCTGGCCGGCGCCGAACAGCAGGCAGCCGGCCAGCAGGGTGGATTCACGTCGCATGCCAGGCGCTCGTCATGGCAGCAGGTGGCTGCCCATCGCCAGGCCGATGGGCGTGGCGCTGGGCGCGGCCGCGGCGGCCGGTTCGTCGAGTCGCTCGAAGTCGGGCATCTTGAACTGCTTGTCGAACAGCGCGTCGGTGCCGCCGTAGAAGCGCAGGGCCGGCAACGGCCGCTTGCCGCCGGTGGGAATCCAGTTGGACTCCAGGCCCTTGGGCGCCTGCGGGCCGACGTAGAGGGTGACGCTGCCGTCGGCGTTCTTCTTCATCTTGTCCAGGCCGTAGGAGTCCAGCGTGGTGCGGTTCTGCCGGGTGTAGATGAAGGCCATGGTGGCGCGGTCGTAGACGGTCAGCGACCAGAACTGCTTCACCGGCATGTCGGCCGGCACCACCAGCCTGTAGCTGGCGCCCGCCTCCAGCGGGCGGCCCTGGCTGTCGGCCATGGCCATCAGGTAGTAGGCCGCCGGCCGCTCGGGCACCTGCCGCGGCACCAGGGTGCACCAGAAGAACGCCAGGGCGCGGCCGTCCACGTCGAGGCGCCCGGGGTAGTCGAAGCCGAAGCCGCGGTTGGCGTCCGGCAGCAGCAGCGGCACGTACTGGCGGTCGGCCCAGTAGTAATAGTCCCGGGGCAGCTGGTCGAAGCGCTGCTGCAGGTAGTACCAGACGTCCACCACGGCCTGGCGCATGGCCCGGCGGGTCTTCTCGTCCGGCTGGTAGGGCTTGCCCTGCTCGATGCCCAGCGAGGCCAGCAGGCCGAGCATGTGCTTGTCCTCGGGCTGCACCGGCTCGTAGGTGACGGTGTCGTGGAGCAGCTGGAAGTAGCGCTCGTCCTGCGGCAGCAGGGACGAATAGCGCTGTTTCACGGGGTCGGCGAAACGCTGCTGCGGCGGCTTGGCCGCCTGCGACAGGTAGTACATCTTCAAGCGCTTGGCATAGGCGTAGGCGTCCGCCGCGCTCTTGCCCGGCGCGCGCACCGAGCGGAAGGCGAAGACGATCCGCCGCGTCGGCGACACCACCTGGCGGTAGCCGGCCGGCACCGTGCCCTTGAAGTCCGGGCCGGTGAGCAGCAGCTTGTCGCCGCGGCCGGCGTCGATGCCGGAGGGGCCGATGTCGGCGATGGTCCGCTGCCAGGCGTCCACCACCTGGCCGTAGAGGCTGCCGTCCGGGCCGGCCGGCGGCACCTCCAGCACCACCGGCTCGCGCTTGAGGTCGGAATAGGCGAAGACGTAGGGCGTGGAGCTGTTGGCGGTCCAGGTCTCGAACTTGGGCGTGGCCGTGCCGGACATGGCGACTATGTCGTTGTCCTTGATGCCGAGCCCGCCGAGGGTGGCCTCCCGCCCGCCCTGGGTCTGCACCCTGGGCAGCGACCAGAGCACCGCCTCGAAGGCGCGCTGGTACTTCACCTGGTAGTCGAAGTCGCTCACCGAGGGCTTTTCCCCCGCGGCGGGTTGCCCGCCCACCGGTTCCGTGGTGACGGACTCGGCCGCCTGGCCCTGCAGGGCCAGGGCCAGCAACAGCGGCATCATCAGAGTTCTACGCGACATGGGTGGCTCCCCTGGAAATGACGGACGGGTCGCCGGCCACGGCCCCAGCCGCGGCCGGCGCGGCTCAGCGGCGCTCGGCCTGCAGCGCCTTGGCGAGGGTCTGGTCGGTGAGCCAGCGCAGCAGCGAGCTGGTCTTGCGCGCCATGCCCCGCAACAGCCTGGCGCGCAGGCCCGGGGTGATCATGAATTCGCGCTTGCGCAGCCCGGCGAGGATGCCGGCCACGGCTTCCTCCACCGTCAGCACCCCGGCGGTGGCGTTGAGCGCCTCGGTGACCTTGCTGCCGTGCTGGCGCTCGTAGGTCAGCAGCGGCGTGGCGATCTCGCCGGGGCACACCACGGAGACGTCGATGCCGCGCGGCTTCTGCTCCAGGCGCAGGACCTCGGCCAGGCCCACCACGCCGAACTTGGAGGCGCAGTAGGCGGCCTGGGTGTAGCCGCCCATGATTCCCGACAGCGAGGCCACCAGCACCAGGTGGCTGCCCCGCTGCATGTAGCGCAGCGCGCCGGCGGCGAAGTTGCGGCTGCCGATCAGGTTGATGCGCACCACCAGCTCGAAGGTTTCCGCCGGCAGCTCGGTGAACAGCGCGGTGCGCAGGATGCCGGCGGAATTGAAGGCGAAGTCCGGCGCGCCCATTTTGGTGGCGGCGGCGTCCACCGCCGCGTCCACCTCGGCGGCCTTGGTGATGTCGACGATGAAGGCCTCGACCTTCTGCTGCGGCTGCCGGCACAGGGCGCGCAGCTCGGCGAGCACGCCCTCGTCCACCCGCAGGTCGAACAGCGCCACGCTGGCGCCCTCGCCCACCAGGGCCTTGGCGACCTGCAGGCCGATGCCGCTGCCGGCGCCGGAAATGAAGGCGACGCGCGGCGCGCCGTGGATCCACTGACTCATGCCTGGCTCCCCAGTCCTGCTGTTGCACTTGCGGCGCCTGCCGACGCCTGGCGTTGTGTACGGAAATGCTCGGCCAGCTCCGCCATGGCCGCCTCGAAGCTCACCGGCGGCCGGTAGTCGAGCAGGCGCCGGGCCTTGTCGATGGCGAACTCGTTGGGCCCGCCCATCAGGCGGAAGGTCTGCCGCGTCAGGTGCGGGCGCTGCGTCTGCTTGCGCAGGTGCCCCCACCACTCCAGGGCGCTGGCCATGAAGCGCGCCAGCCAGTTCGGCAGGCTTTTCGGCGGCGGCGTCTGCGCGGCCTGGGCCAGGGCCTCCAGGTAGGTCTTCCAGGTCACGCCGAAGCCGTCGGCGGCGATGAACACCTCGCCATGCACGAACGCCGAGCGCGCGGCGGCGATCAGCAGCGCCA
Source organism: Pseudomonas citronellolis (assembly GCF_900112375.1). Classification (GTDB taxonomy): domain Bacteria; phylum Pseudomonadota; class Gammaproteobacteria; order Pseudomonadales; family Pseudomonadaceae; genus Pseudomonas; species Pseudomonas citronellolis. The sequence continues at coordinate 205,636 of NZ_FOLS01000007.1, forward strand.
CCAGGTTGTTCACGTGCACCAGCCCGGCATCCCAGTCGCCGGAACCCAGCAGGCAGGGCGCGCCTTCGCGCAGCACCTGCACCAGCGAGTTCACCCAGGGCATGCTGCCCACGCCGAAGACGTTGGCCGGCCGCACGATGGTGCCCTTGAGCCCGCGCGCCACGCCCTCGCGGGTGACGCGCTCCTGTTCCTGCTTGCAGAACTCGTAGGCCGACGACGGCACGCCGACCGGGCTGTCCTCGCTCAGCCGGCCCTTGGCCAGGGCGCTGGCGAAGGCGCAGACGCTGGTGGTCACCACGAAGTGCGCGCCCCAGCCCAGGGCCAGTTCGATGGCCTGCTCGGTGCCCTTGACGGTCACTTCCACGTGGGACTGGGTGCTGCCCCAGTCGCTGACCACCGCGGCCAGGTGGAAGATGGCGTCCACCGGGCCGATCCGCTCGCGCAGTTCGAGCAGCCGGCGCACGTCGCCGACCACCACCCGGACGTTATCGCCCCACTCCGCCGGCACGGCTTCGCCGGGCATCATCAGGGCGACCACGGCCACCTGCTCGGCCAGCAACTGGCGCACCAGGTGACGGCCGATGAAGCCGCCGGCGCCGGTGACGAATGCGCTCTGCAAGCGGCTCATCTCACTCACCGAGCACGATCAGCTTGTCGCAGCTCTTGCCTTCGGCCGCGCACAGCGCGCGGTAGACGGCCAGCGCGGTCTTGGCGTCGAGGATGCGGATGACGTCGCCCTTCTCGTCGATGTCGACGTTGCTGCCGAAGATGGCGAACCAGACGTCGGCGATCTCCGTGGCGTCCTCGGCCACGCACAGGGTGTGCAGCGAATGCGCCGGCTCGTAGAGGTAGGAACCGGCCTTGTTCACCTTGTCCGGGTATTCGCGGTAGAACCACTCGCCCTGCAGGGTGACGGCGAACACCGGGCCGGTGTGGTAGTGGGTGTCGACGCCGAAGCCCGGCTTCATGCGGGTGCGGTTGATCCACAGGTTCTGGTTCAGGTCCACGTGCAGCAGCTGGATGGTGGAACCGTCGGGCAGGGCGACCCAGGGCAGGTCGTCCTCCAGCAGCAGGATCGCCTCGCGGGCGTGGTCGCGGGACACCACGGGGGCGTTCTGCATGGCGGCGAAGACTTGCATGGCGGCGGGGCTGAGCTGGCTCATCGGGGGTAAAACTCCGGTCTTGTTGTTCTGCGCGCGACGGGCGCGCGGGGGTAAACCTGGCGGCCGTCGGGCGGCCGCCGGGGGAATCATTTTTCGGCCTGTTTGGTGATCTGTTCCTTGAGTTGGTCGAAGCTCAGCGACACGCCCTTCTGCGCCGGCGGGAAGTCCCTGAAGGTCTTCAGGTGCGCGACTATGGCGTCGGTCATGCGGTTGAACAGGTAGGTCTTCTTCTGCAGCAGGTTGGCGCGCGGGCCGGGCGCCTGGTCGTAGCTCTCGAAGGGGTCCTGGCGGATGTTGAACAGCCAGGGCATCTCCAGCGTGGTGGTGCTGCCGTAGTAGCCGTCGCGGGTATAGAAGTGCGCCTTCCACTGGTCCAGGCGCACGGCCTGCAGGCGGCTCTCGGCGTAGTAGAAGATCTCGTGGCGCGCCGACTGGTCGGTCTTGCCTTCCCAGTAGGCCAGGTTGTCGAGGCCGTCGATGTAGTTCTTCTTCACCACGCCGGTGCCCAGGTCGTCGCCCTTGGCCAGGCGCTCGCGCACGTCGGGCATGCCGGCGGCGGCCGCCAGGGTGGTGAACAGGTCCTCGTGGGACTGGATGCCGTTGAGCTCCTCGCCCGCCGGGATGTGCCCCGGCCAGCGCACCATCATCGGCACGCGCACGCCGCCTTCCCAGGTGGTCATCTTGGTGCTGCGGTAGGGGCTGGTGCCGCCGAACGGGTAGGTCTCGTGCTCCGGGCCGTTGTCGGTGGAGTAGATGACGATGGTGTTGTCGGTGATGCCCAGGTCGTCGAGCTTCTTCAGCACCGTGCCGACGTCCTCGTCATGCTGCAACATGCCGGCGCAGTGTTCGTCCTCGCCGCTGGTGAACTGCTTGCAGCGCTCCAGGTACTGGTTCGGCGTGTGGGTGAAGACGTGCATGCGCGTGGTGTTGATCCAGGCGAAGAACGGCTTCTTCTGCGCCACGGCCTTGTCCATGAACTTGAACGAGGCCTGGATCAGTTCCTGGTCGACGGTTTCCATGCGCTTGCGCGTCAGCGCGCCGGTGTCCTCGCAGCGTTGCCTGCCCCATTTGCCGAAGCGCGGGTCCTCGCCGGACGTCTCGCTGTCGGTGGCGTAGCAGTGCAGCACGCCGCGCGGGCCGTAGCGCTTCTTGAAGCCGGGGTCGCTCGGGTAGTCGACGTCCTCCGGCTCTTCCTCGGTGTTGAGGTGGTAGAGGTTGCCGAAGAACTCGTCGAAGCCGTGCACCGTCGGCAGGTGCTCGTTGCGGTCGCCCAGGTGGTTCTTGCCGAACTGGCCGCTGGTGTAGCCCTGGGTCTTGAGCACCTCGGCCAGGGTCACGGTCTGCGGCTTGAGGCCCAGCGGCCCGCCCGGCTGGCTGACGGTGGTCATGCCCGAGCGGATCGGCAGCTGGCCGGTGATGAAGGCGGCGCGCCCGGCGGTGCAGCTGGGCTGGGCGTAGTGGTCGCTGAAGATGGCGCCGCCCTTGGCGATGCTGTCGATGTTCGGCGTGCGGTAGCCCATGGCGCCACGGCTGTAGGCGCTGAGGTTCCACATGCCGATGTCGTCACCGAAGATCACCACGATGTTGGGCTTGTCCGCCGCCTGGGCGGCGCCGCCCAGCACGGGCAGAACGAGAAACAGCAGGCGCGCGGCCAGGGTCGCGGCGCGGCGTGGCAGGTATTTGCGGGTCATGTTTCTTATTCTCGGTTTATCATCAACGGCGGGGCGTGGCTGGCCGCCAACAGGCAAGGCGGGACAGCACGCTCGAACGGCCACATGAAACGGCAAGAGGACGCTGGCGAACATGCCAGAAAGGGACAAAAACCGAACCAAAGTGGCCACGCCGGTCCAGCCGCGGCACCGCGGCGCCATGGGCCGGGTGCTGGCCCGCTACCTCGGCGAGCACAGCGACGCCGAGGAATTCGACCGGGCGCAGCTGGAACGCCTGTGGCAGCGCGCGGCGCACCTCGACCCGGCCATCGGCCTGCACCTGTTCAGCCATTTCCTGCCCAGGGAGCGCTTCGTGCTGGTGCCCCTCACCCTGTGCTGCTCCGACGTCGGCGAGGCCTTGCGGCACTGGCAGCGCTTCGCCCGCCTGGGCTCGGACCTGGACAACCTGCGCATCGTCGAAGCCGATGGCGAAGTGGTGCTGGAGGTGCAGATGCAGGCCTCGGAGCGCCTACGCCGGCACTACAGCGAACATGCCCTGGCGATGACCATGACGCAGATGCGCGAAGGCTGCGTCGAACCCGTGCTGCCGCTGCGCGCCGAGTTCGCCTACTCGCGGCCGCCCTACCATGCCGAGTACCAGGAGTGGTTCGGGCCGAACCTGCAGTTCGGTTGCGAACGCACCCGCCTGGTCTTCGACAGCCGCGTGCTGGCGGTGCCGATGCGCGGCCACCACCCGGTGCTGGTGGAGCTGATCGTCAGCGGCCTGGAACAGCGCCTGGCGCGCCTGCAGCAGTTCAGCGGGGCCGCCGCGCGGGTGGCGCAGCACATCCGCGGCGAGCTGGAAAGCGGCGCCGCGCCCAGCCTGGAGAGCGCCGCGGCGGCGCTGCACATGACCCCGCGCACCCTGCGCCGGCGCCTGCTGGAGCAGGACCTGGGCTACCGTCAGGTGCTGGCCGCGGTGCGCACGGAGCTGGAGCAGTACCTGGAGCTGCAGGGCCTGGACCGCGAACGCATCGCCACCCGCCTCGGCTACGCCGACACCGCCGCCTACCTGCGCGCGCGCAAGCGCTGGCAGGAATGCCAGGAAGACTGAAGCCTCACACCCGGGCCAGTTCCTCCAGCCGACCCTGGTCGAGCAGTACGATGCTGCCGTACTTCTGCGCGATCATGCCGTCCTGGCCCCACTGCTTCAGCAACTGGCTGACCCGCTGGCGGGTGCTGCCCAATAGCAGCGCCAGGGTCTCCTGGGACAGGCGCAGCTCGATGGCCAGCCCGCCCCCGGCGTTGGCCGAGCCGAAGGCCGCGGCCAGCGCCAGCAGGCGGCTGGCCAGGCGCTGCTCCAGCGTCTGGGTGGAAAAGGCCTCGAACCCCACCAGCAGCGCGCGCAGCAGCGAACTCTGCAGGTGCAGCAGGAAGCGCGAGAAGGCGGGATGGCGGCCGATCAGGCCTTCGACGTCCGCCGGGGTGAGCTGCAGCACCAGGGACGGCATGGCCGCCTGGGCATCGTGGATGCGCGGCAGGCCATCGAGCAGCGACACCAGGCCGACCCAGCAGCCCGGCTCGTAGAAGTTCAGCACCGCCTCCAGGCCGTCCCGGGAAGTGCCGCTCAGGCGCAGCGAGCCCTCCAGCACTATGTACAGCCCATCGGCCCTGTCGCCGCGGCGGAACAACCGCTGCCCGGCCGCCAGCCGGCGTTGCCGGCCGTGGGCAAGGACATCGTCGCGCACCTCCGCCGGCAGCAGGGCGAACGAGGGGTTGCCCAGCAGCGTCCGCAGGTGGCTTGCCGATACCTCGGAAGGGGTAGTCATGAGTACTCCTACAGCGTCCTCGCATTGCAAATACCTAACAGTCTCCGGCGGTATCGCGCCGCACTATTTTTCCAACGATCGTCGTGGCGCCACGAGCCGCCCGGCGGGCACGCCCTGCCCGCCCCGTCGCTTGTACCGCGCACAAGGCGCCAGAACAAGAATAAGCAGGAGACACCGTGATGAATGCCCCTCTGCCTCGCCAGGGCGTCAGTCTCGACGACAAGTTCGAAATCCGCGACGGCTGGATCTACCTCACCGGCACCCAGGCCCTGTCGCGCCTGCCGTTGCAGCAGCGCTGGCGCGACCAGGCCGCGGGCCTGGACACCGGCGGCTTCATCTCCGGCTACCGCGGCTCGCCGCTGGGCCGCTACGACATGGAGCTGTGGGCCCAGCAGGCGCGCCTGGAGGCCAACAACATCCACTTCATGCCGGGGGTCAACGAGGACCTGGCGCTCACCGCGGTGTGGGGCTCGCAGTACGCGGGCCTGCTGCCCGGCGCCAACGTGGACGGCGTGTTCGGCATCTGGTACGGCAAGGGCCCGGGCACCGACCGCAGCGCCGACGCCATGCGCCACCTGGGCAGCGCCGGCACCCACAGGCACGGTGGCGTGCTGGCCATCGCCGGCGACGACCACGGCGTCAAGTCCTCCTCGGTCATCAACTTCTCCGACCCGATCTTCATCGCTGCCGGCCTGCCGATCCTCTACCCGTCGAACACCCAGGAACTGCTCGACCTGGGCCTGTACGGCTTCGCCATGAGCCGCTTCAGCGGCTGCGCCGTGGGCTTCAAGGTGCACAACGACGTGGTCGAGGGCGGCGGCTCGGTGCGCGTCGGCCCCGACTCGCCGCGCATCGTCCTGCCCGAATTGCAGGTTGCCCCGCACCTGGGGCCCCAGGGCCTGAACATCCGCACCTTCGATATCCCGCTGATGGGCGAGGAACGCCTGGTCAACCACCGGCTGCCGGCGGCCGTGGCCTATGCCCGCGCCAACCGGCTCAACCATCTGCTGCAGGAAGTGCCCGGCGCCCGGCTCGGCGTGCTGTCGGCCGGCAAGTCGTACCAGGACGTGCTGCAGGCCCTGGCCGGGATGGGCCTGGACGAGAAGCGCCAGCGCGAGCTGGGCCTGCGCATCGGCAAGGCCGGGCTGATCTGGCCGCTGGACCCGCAGTTCGTCGGCGAATTCGCCGACGGGCTGGACGCCATCCTGGTGGTCGAGGAAAAGCGCGGCATCCTCGAAGACCAGGTCAAGGGCATCCTCTACGACCTGGCGCTGCCCAACCACCCGCGGGTGGCCGGCAAGTACGCGGCGGCCCAGGCCTTCGCGCCCGAGCATGGCGAGGCGGTGCTGCAGGGCTGGGGCGAGCTGTCGCCGACGCAGATCATGCACGCCATCCACGGGCAACTGCGCAAGCTGCACCCCGAGCTGCCCGCCATGGCCCTGCCGCCGGCCACCAACAAGCTGCCCGGCCTGCCCGACCCGGCCTCGCCCAATCGCAACCCCGGCTTCTGCTCGGGCTGCCCGCACAACCGCTCGACCCAGGTGCCCGACGGCTCGCGGGCCATGGTCGGCATCGGCTGCCACGCCATGGCCGTGCTGCACGACCCGATCAAGACGCCGCCGATGTTCACCCAGATGGGCGGCGAAGGCATGCACTGGCTGGGCCAGCACCGCTTCACCCGGGAAAAGCACGTATTCGTCAACATCGGCGACGGCACCTACTTCCATTCCGGCTTCCTGGCCATCCGCCAGGCCATCGCGGCCAAGGCCAACATGACCTACAAGGTGCTGTTCAACGGCTTCGTCTCCATGACCGGCGGCCAGCCCATCGACGGCGAGCTGACGGTGCCGCAGGTGGTCAGCGAGCTGATGGCCGAGGGCGTCCGGCACATTTTCGTGCTGACCGACGACCTGGCCAAGCACCCCGCCGGCAGCCTGCCGGCCGGCGTGCCGCTGCTGCACCGAGCCGAACTCGACGCGGTGATGCTGCGCTGCCGCGAGATCGAAGGGGTGTCGGTGATCGTCTACGACCAGCCCTGCGCCACCGAGCGCCGGCGCCTGCGCAAGCGCGGCAAGTGGGCCGACCCGGCCAAGCGCAGCTTCATCAACGCGGCTGTCTGCGAGGGCTGCGGCGACTGCTCCAGGGCCTCCAACTGTCTGTCCATCGAGCCGCTGGAAACCCCCTTCGGGCGCAAGCGCAAGATCAACCAGAGCTCGTGCAACAAGGACTACTCCTGCGTCGAGGGCTTCTGCCCGAGCTTCGTCACCGTGCACGGCGGCAAGCTGCGCAAGACGCGCACCGCGGGCGTAGGCGCGGCGGACTTCCCGGCCATCGCGGAACCGGCGCTGCCGGCGCTCGCCGGCGACTTCTCGCTGCTGATCACCGGCGTCGGCGGCACCGGCGTGGTCACCATCGGCCAGGTGCTCGGCATGGCCGCGCACACCGAGGGGCTGGCGGTCTCGGTGCTGGACGTCACGGGTCTTGCGCAGAAGTACGGCGCGGTGATGTCCCACGTGCGCATAGCCGCCGACGCGCAGCGCCTGCATGCCACGCGCATCGCCACGGCCGAAGCCGACACCCTGGTGGGCTGCGACCTGGTGGTGACCGCCGGCGACGAGGCGCTGCTGCGCGTACGCCCGGGCCGCACCCGGGTGATAGTGGCGAGCGACCTGGTGCCCACCAGCGACTTCGCACGCAACCCCGACTGGAAGATGGACGCCGGCGCGCTGGTCGAGCGCATCCGCCAGCGCTGCGGCGACGGCCAGCTGCTGGCCATGGAGGGCCTGCGCATCGCCGCGCAACTGATGGGCGACAGCATCGCCGCCAACATGTTCATGCTCGGCGCGGCCTGGCAGCTGGGCAGCGTACCGTTGTCCCACGCGGCCATCATGCGCGCGCTGGAACTCAACGCCGTGCAGGTCGACTTCAACAAGGCCAGCTTCCTCTGGGGCCGCCGCGCGGCGGTCGACCTGCAGGCGGTGGAACGAGCCGCCTGCGCCGGCAAGCCGGTCGCGCCCGCACCGCGCCTCGACATGTCCCTCGACGCCATCGTCCAGCGCTCCATGGCCTACCTGGCCGAGTACCAGGACAAGGCCTATGCCCGGCGCTACAAGGCGCTGGTGGACCGCGCCATGGCGGCCGAGCGCGGGCAGGGACTGGGCGAGCGCTTCAGCACGGCGGTGGCGCGCTACTACTTCAAGCTGCTGGCGATCAAGGACGCGTTCGAAGTCGCCCGCCTCTACGCTTCCGCCACCTTCAGGCAAGAACTCGATGCCGTGTTCGAGGGCGACTACAAGGTCCACTTCAACGTCGGCGCCTGGCCCTTCGGCGGCCTGGACCCACACGGCAAGCCGTACAAGCGGGAGGTCGGGCCGTGGCTGCTGAAGGCCTTCGGCCTGCTCAAGCACTGCAAGGGCCTGCGCGGCACCCTCCTCGACCCCTTCCGCCACAGCGCCGAACGCCGGCTGGCGCTGCGCCTGCTGGCCGAGTACGAGCGCGAGATCGACGGCCTGATCGCCACCCTCGACGCCGGCAACCTCGACACCGCCGTCGCCCTGGCCTCGCTGCCGGAGAAGATCCGCGGCTATGGCCACGTGCGCCAGCGCCACGTCGAGCAGGTGGAGAAGGAACGCGCGCAGCTCAAGGCCTCGCTGCACGACACCGCCCGAGCGTCCACCGCTCCCCGCTAGGAGAAGAATACCCATGGACCCCATCGTCGAGGCGCTGCGCGCCATCGTCGGCGACAACGGCGTGCTCTGCGCGACCGATCTCGCCAGCCGTTCGGCCGGCGCCTTCCGCGCCGACCACCTGCGGGCGCGGGCGCTGGTGCGCCCGACCAGCACCGGGGAAGTCGCCGCCGTGTTGCGCTGGTGCCACCAGCGCCAGCTGCCGGTGGTGCCCCAGGGCGGCCTGACCGGCCTGGTGCGCGGCGCCGATGCCGGGCCCGGCGAGATCATCCTGTCGCTGGAGCGCATGCGCGCCATCGAGGCCATCGACGCGCAACAGCGCACCGCCACCGTGCAGGCCGGCGTCACCCTGCAGGCCCTGCAGGAAGCCGTGGAGGCCCAGGGCCTGGTCTACCCGCTGGACCTGGGCGCGCGCGGCAGCGCCACCCTGGGCGGCACCGCCGCCACCAACGCCGGCGGCACCCGCGTGCTGCGCTACGGCATGACCCGCGACATGGTGCTGGGGCTTGAGGCCGTGCTGGCCGACGGCACCGTGGTGTCGTCCCTGCACCCGCTGATCAAGAACAACACCGGCTACGACCTCAAGCAGCTGTTCATCGGCAGCGAAGGCACCCTGGGGGTGATCACCCGCCTGGTGCTGCGCCTGCGCGAGAAGCCGCTGGCCAGCCACACCGCGCTGCTGGCAGCGCCGGGCTTCGATGCTGTGGCCGGGCTGCTGCGCCACATGGACCGCGCGCTGGGCGGCTCGCTGTCGTCCTTCGAGGTGATGTGGCAGTCCTTCTACCGCCTGGTGACCACGCCGCCGGCCAGGAGCCTGCCGCCGCTGGGCCAGGAGCACCCCTTCTACGTGCTGGTCGAGGCCCAGGGCAGCCAGCGCGAAGCCGACGGCCAGCGCTTCGAGGCCGCGCTCGAAGCGGCCCTGGAGCAAGGGCTGCTGAGCGACGCGGTGCTCGCCCGCTCCGACGCCGACGCGCAGGCCTTCTGGGCCCTGCGCGACGACGTGGAACAGGTGATGCGGCACGGCATGCCGCTGGGCTTCGACATCTCCCTGCCGATCGCCGAGATGGACGGCTACGTGCGCCAGGTGCAGCGACTGTTGCTCGCGGAAGCCAAGGCGCACTGGCTCTACGTGTTCGGCCACCTGGGCGACGGCAACCTGCACCTGGTCGTCACCCTGCCCCACGCCGACCTCGAACGGTTCAAGCCGCGTATCGAAGCGCTGGTCTACGCGGAACTGCGCGCGCGTGGAGGCTCGGTGTCGGCCGAGCACGGCATCGGGCTGGAGAAGAAGCCCTGGCTGTCGATCACCCGCAGCCCGCAGGAACGCGCGCTGATGGGCGCGATCAAGCGCGCGCTGGACCCCGCCGGCATCCTCAACCCGGGCAAGCTGCTCGACGGCGGCGCGCCATGACCTGCATCACCTGCATCGAGGACCTGCGTGCCCTGGCGCAACGCCGCGTGCCGCGGATGTTCTACGACTACGCCGACTCGGGCTCCTGGACCGAGAGCGCCTACCGCGCCAACCAGGCCGACCTGCAGCAGTTGCTGCTGCGCCAGCGCGTGGCCATCGACATCGACCGGCGCAGCACCGCCACCACCCTGCTCGGCCAGCGCGCCTCCATGCCGCTGGCGCTCGCCCCGGTGGGCGCGCTGGGCATGCAGCATGCCGACGGCGAAATCCTCGCGGCGCGCGCGGCGCGGACCTTCGGCGTGCCCTTCACGCTGTCCACCATGAGCATCTGCTCCATCGAGGACGTGGCCGAGCACGCCGGCCCCGGCTTCTGGTTCCAGCTCTACGTGATGCGCGACCGCGCCTTCGCCCGGCGCCTGGTCGAGCGCGCCAGGGCGGCCGGCTGCACGGCGCTGGTGCTGACCCTCGACCTGTCGCTGGTGGGCCAGCGCCACAAGGACCTGAAGAACGGCCTGACCGACCCCTCGCGCATGAACCTGCGCCAGTTGCTCGACGTGGCCAGGCACCCGCGCTGGGCGCTGGGCATGGCCGGCACGCCGCGACGGGCGTTCGGCAACGTGGTCGGCCACGCGCCCGGCATCGACAGCATGGCCGACATGGCGCGCTGGCGCGGCGGCGAGCTGGACCCGTCGCTGAACTGGGCCGACGTCGTCGAAATCCGCCGCTGGTGGGACGGCCCGCTGCTGCTCAAGGGCATCCAGGACGTGGACGATGCGCGCAACGCCGTGGCCCGCGGCGCCGACGCCATCGTGGTCAGCAACCACGGCGGGCGCCAGCTCGACGGCACCCAGTCGAGCATCCGCGCGCTGCCGCCGATAGTCGAGGCGGTCGGCGCGCAGACCGAAGTCTGGATGGACGGCGGCATCCGCAGCGGCCAGGACGTGCTCCGCGCCCGCGCCCTGGGCGCGCGCGGCTGCCTGCTGGGGCGCGCCTTCGTCTACGGCCTGGGGGCCCTCGGCGAGGCCGGCGTGAGCCGCGCGCTGGAGATCATCCACAACGAACTGAGCCTGAGCATGGCCTTCTGCGGCCACACCGACATCGACGCCGTCGGCCCGAGCATCTTGCTGCCCCCGTGCCCCTGGCCGGGGGCCAGCGCCCTCCCGCACGGCCCGCTCCATCCGGGACGGGACGCGCGGCTACCCACCGGAGACCTTTCATGACCACGCAACCCCCCATCCAGCGCCTGGAGCGCCTGTTCGCGTTGCAGAAGGCGGCTTTCGCCCAGGACATGTTCCCCAGCGCCGAGACGCGCATCGAACGCATGTCGCGCATCGTGCCGATGATGTACAGCTACCGCGCCAGGATCCACGAAGCGCTGGCGGCAGACTTCGGCAGCCATCCGGGCGCGGCGGCGGACCTCACCGAAATCCTGCCGATGGTCGAGCGCGTGCGCTTCGACTGCGCCCACGTCCAGCAGTGGATGAAGCCCATCGCCAAGCCGGTCGACCCGGCCACCCAGGGCGAGTCGCGGGCCTACGTGCAGTACAGCCCCAAGGGCGTGGTGTGCAACATGGCGGCGTGGAACTTCCCCTTCGACGTCGGCGTCGGCCCGCTCATCGACATGCTCGGCGCCGGCAACCGGGTGATCCTCAAGCCCTCGGACCTGACGCCCCACAGCGGCGCCCTGCTGCAGGAAATGTTCGCGGCCTACTTCGCCGAGGACGAGGTCGCGGTGGTCAACGGCGACCTGGAGCTGGCCCGGCACTGCGCCACGCTGCCCTGGGACCACCTGCTGTTCACCGGCGGCACGGCGGTGGGCCGCGAGATCATGAAGCGCTGCGCCGAGAACCTGGTGCCGGTCACCCTCGAACTGGGCGGGCGCAACCCCACCATCGTCGGCCGCGACAAGCTCGGCGACGCGCAGACGCTGGCGGCCATCGCCGGCATCAAGGCCATCAAGCGCGGCCAGCTGTGCATCACCGTCGACCACCTGCTGGTGCCCGAGGACGGCCTGCAGGACTTCGTGAAGGCCCTGAGCGAAGTGATGCAGCACAGCTTCGGCCACGACAACGGCGCCAGCAGCGCCAGCGGCATCATCAACCAGCGCCATGTCGAGCGCCTGCAACGCCTGCTGGAGGACGCCCAGGGCAAGAGCGAGCAGGTGATCCGCATCGGCCGCGAGATGGATGCCGGCACCCGCGACATGCCCTTCCACATCGTGGTCAACCCGCGCGACGACGCCCAGGTGGTGCGCGAGGAAATCTTCGGTCCGATCCTGCCGATCCAGACCTACAAGGACACCGACGACCTCGTCACGCGCATCAACCAGGGCGACACGCCGCTGGGCATCTACCTCTTCAGCGACGACCCGGCGCTGCGCCAGGCGATCGCCACGCGCACCCGCTCGGGCGGCGTGTGCTTCAACATCGCCGTGATGCAGGGCGCGCTGGCCGCCATGGGCTTCGGCGGGGTGGGCGCCAGCGGCATGGGCCGGCACCACGGCGAGGAAGGCTTCCGCGAGTTCTCCAACCCGCGCGGCTTCTACGAGCGCCGCGCCGGCGGCAGCTTCGAGCTGATCACGCCGCCCTACGGCGCCGCCACGCGCCAGCTGATCGACACGGTGGCCTACCCGCAGGTGGCGGCTGCGCTGGGGCTCGAACCGTGACCGGCACTGCGCGTCACGCCTGACGGCCAGCCCCGGCGGCGGCCTGCCGCCGGGGCACCGTCCTGCACACCGAGCCTCGCCCGAAACGAGCCGCCGCTGGCGGCGCCATGAGGGAACGAACCATGAAAGCACCTTGGAATACCGGGGCGGCGCTGCTGCTCGCGGCTCCGCTGGCCTGGGCCGGCGGCCCGGCGGCGGTCGACGCCCAGCGCCTGAACGCCGCCGACAGCGAGCCCGGCAACTGGATGAGCACCGGCCGCACCTACGGCGAACAGCGCTATTCGCCGCTGGAGCAGGTCAACGAGGGGAACGTGGGGCAGCTCGGCCTGGCCTGGAACTACGGCTTCGGGCTGGACCGCGTGGTCGAGGCCACGCCCCTGGTGGTGGACGGCGTGATGTACACCACCAGCGCCTACAGCATCGTCCACGCGCTGGACGCGCGCACCGGCGAACTGCTGTGGAAGTACGACCCCGGGGTCTACCGCGGCATCCAGGGCTCGGGCTGCTGCGACGCAGCCAACCGCGGCGTGGCGGTGTGGAACGGCAAGGTCTACGTGGGCGTGTACGACGGCCGGCTGGAAGCGCTGGACGCGCGCAGCGGGCAGCGCCTGTGGTCGGTGGACACCGTGCTCGACCACGCGCGCAACTACACCATCACCGGCGCCCCGCGCATCATCAAGGGCAAGGTGGTGATCGGCAACGGCGGCAGCGAGTTCGGCGTGCGCGGCTACGTCACCGCCTACGACGCCGAGACCGGCAAGCAGGCCTGGCGCTTCTTCACCGTGCCGGGCGACCCGGCAAAGGGCGACGAGAGCGACACCATCGGCATGATCCGCAAGACCTGGTTCGGCGACCAGTACTGGAAACAGGGCGGCGGCGGCACCGTGTGGGACTCGATGGCCTACGACGCCGAACTCGACCTGCTCTACCTCGGCGTCGGCAACGGCGCCTTCTGGAACTACGGCCAGCGCTCGCAGGGCAAGGGCGACAACCTGTTCCTCTCCTCCATTGTCGCGGTCCGCCCCGACACCGGGCAGTACGTCTGGCACTACCAGACCACGCCGGGCGACGCCTGGGACTACACCGCCACGCAGCACATCATCGTCGCCACCCTGGCCATCGACGGCAAGCCGCGCAAGGTGGTGATGCAGGCGCCGAAGAACGGCTTCTTCTACGTGCTGGACGCGGCCACGGGCAAGCTGCTCTCGGCCGCCCAGTACGCCCCCAAGGTCAACTGGGCCAAGGGCGTGGACCTGGACAGCGGCCGGCCGCTCATCGACCCGGAGGCGGCCGACTACTGGAGCAAGGGCGAGGCCAGGCTGGTGTTCCCCGGCTCCCAGGGCGGGCACAACTGGCACCCGATGAGCTACAGCCCGAAGACCGGCCTGGTCTACATCCCCACGCAATCGACGGCCGACATCCACCACCCGAAGGCGAAGCTGGATACGCCCGCCAAGGGCCAGTGGAACACCGGGATGGAAATCCCGCCGATGCCCCGGGACAGCAAGAGCATCGACGAATTCGCGCAGATCTACACCGGCAAGCTGCAGGCCTGGGACCCGCTTCGGCAGAAAGAGGTCTGGTCGGTGCCCTACGCGCAGATCGCCAACGGCGGCACCCTGGCCACCGCCGGCAACCTGGTGTTCCAGGGCACCCACGATGGCCGCCTACTGGCCTACGCGGCCGACAGTGGCAAGCTGCTGTGGCAGCGCGAGGTGAGCAGCGGTGTGGTGGCCGCGCCCATCACCTACAGCGTGGACGGCGAGCAGTACGTGACCTTCAGCAGCGGCTGGGGCGGCGCCTACCCGATCACCTTCGGCGCCCTGTCCGAGCGCACCCGCGGCGTGCCCGACGCCCGGGTGTTCACCTTCAGGCTCGGCGGCAGCGCGCCCATGCCCGCGGTCCGGCGGCGCGCCATCGTACTGCCCGAGCCGCCGCCGCTGAGCGCCGACGCGGCCACGGTGGCGGCCGGCGACCAGCTGTTCCGCCAGCACTGCGGGGTGTGCCACGGCCTGGGCGCCTTCAGCGCGAACGTGATCCCCGACCTGCGCTACATGACGGCGCAGACGCACGAGGACTTCCAGAGCATCGTCGCCGGCGCGCGGGCCGGCCGGGGCATGCCGCCGTTCGCCGGGCGGCTGGCGCCGGAGCAGGTGGAGCAGATCCGCGCCTACCTGATCGAGCGCGCCCACGACCGGCGCGCCGAACTGCAGGCCGCGGGCCAGCCGGCGGCGGGCACCTAGGTTCGCTGGGCTAGCGGTCCGGCCGCTCCTGGGCCAGCGTCTGCAGGGCGTCCGGGCGCAGCAGCAGGAGCTGGCCGTAGCGCTGGCGGATCAGGCCCTGCTGCTCCCACTGCTTGAGCACCTGGTTGACGCGCTGGCGGGTGGCGCCGATGAGCTGCGCCATGGACTCCTGGGACAGCCGCAGGTCCAGGCTCACCCCTTCGGCCTCCTTCGCCCCGAAGGATTCGCTCAGCCCCAGCAGGCGCCCGGCCAGGCGCTGCTCCAGCGACTGCGTGGAAAACGCGGAGAAGGCCACCAGCATGGCGCGCAGGCGCGACACCTCCAGGTCCAGCAGCATGCGCACCAGCGCCGGGTGCCGATCGCACAGCTCGCCCAGCGCCAGCGGGCTGATGTGCAGCACCTGGGAGGGCACGTGGGCATGGGCGTCGTGCAGGCGGTTGCTGTGGTCGAGCATCGACACCTCGCCCAGCCAGGTGCCCGGCTCGTAGAAGTTCAGCACCGCCTCCTGGCCATCGCGGGTGGTGTTGCTCAGGCGGATGATGCCCTGCAGCACGATGTACAGGCCATCCGGCGGCTCGCCGCAGCGGAACAGCTGCTGGCCGGTGTTCAGCGCGCGCACGCCGGCGCGGGCCAGCATGTCGTCGCGAACCTGCTCCGGCAGGCCGCCGAACCAGGGGCTGGCCAGCAGCACGGCGAGATGGGACTCCGACAACATCGAGGGGAAGGTCACGCCTGAAGGCTCCATGGAATCCGGGACGTTGCCGCCATTATTCGGCCGACGGGCGAACCAGCACAAGGCGCATCGGCGGCCTCCCCCAAACGGCCGCGACGGCGGAGCGGGCGCCGGCGTGACGGACGTCAAATTCAGGACAGTCGCCGGCCCCCGCCACGCCTTAGCCTCGGGCGCTCCACCACAACACCTACAAGAAGGAATGCCCCATGGCCCACGAACTCGCCCTCCCCCATGTCCGCGACCAGGTGAGCGACGAAGAATGGCAACTGCGCGTCAACCTCGCCGCGTGCTACCGGCTGGTCGCCCTGTTCGGCTGGACCGACCTGGTCTTCACCCACATCAGCGCCCGCGTCCCCGGCCCCGAGCATCACTTCCTGATCAACCCCTACGGGCTGCTGTTCGACGAGATCACCGCCTCCAACCTGGTGAAGATCGACCAGGACGGCAACAAGGTGATCGACAGCCCCTACGACGCCAACCGCGCCGGCTTCGTCATCCATAGCGCCATCCATGCCGCGCGCCACGACATCCAGTGCGTGCTGCACACCCACACCCGCGCCGGCGTCGCGGTCAGCGCCCAGGAATGCGGCGTGCTGCCGATCAGCCAGCAGTCCACCTTCGTGCTCTCCTCGCTGGCCTACCACGACTACGAGGGCGTGGCCCTGCGCGACGACGAGAAGCCGCGCCTGCAGGCGGACCTGGGCAACAAGCTGTTCTTCATGCTGCGCAACCACGGCCTGCTCACCGTCGGCCGCAGCGTCGCCGACGCCTTCCTCAACATGTACACCTTCGAGACCACCTGCCAGATCCAGCTGGCGGCCCAGGCCGGCGGCCAGCTGGTGCAGGTCGATCCGCAGATCATCGACGGCGTGGCCGAGGTGGTCGACAAGCAGACCGGCGGCCAGGGCGGCGACTTCGTCTGGCCGGCGCTGCTGCGCAAGCTCAACCGCATCGACACCAGCTATCGCGACTGAGGAGCCAGCGATGAACAGCATTCCCTGCATCGCCCTGTCGCGCCAGGTACCCGATGCGCTGTTGGGAAGCCTGCGCGAAAGGGCCGAGCTCCGCATGCCCGAACGCGGCCTCCCGGATGACCTGGGCGAGCTGCTGAGCGGGGCCGACTACGCCCTGGTGCTGCCCGCCGACCGCATCGACGCCGCCCTGCTGGAGCGTTGCCCGCGCCTGAAGGTGCTGAGCACCGTCAGCGCCGGCTTCGACCACATCGACGTGGCCGCCTGCACGGCCCGCGGCATCCGCGTCTGCAACACGCCCAAGGCGGTCGCCGCGGCCACCGCCGACCTCGCCTTCGGCCTGCTGCTGGCCGCGGCCCGGCGCATCGTCGAGGCCGACGCCTTCGTCCGCGGCGGCGGCTGGCGCGCCGACTCCTCGCCGCTGTTCGGCCAGGACGTGCACCACAAGCAGCTGGGCATCCTCGGCCTGGGCAGCATCGGCATGGAAGTGGCCAAGCGCGCCCGCGGCTTCGACATGGACGTCACCTACTGCAACCGGCGGCGCCTGCCGGTGGAGGAAGAAGTCCGGCTCGGCGTGCGCTACCTGGACTTCGACAGCCTGCTGGAGCAGAGCGACGCGCTCATCCTGCAACTGCCCTACAGCGCCGCCACCCACCACATCATCGGCGCGCCGCAGCTGGCGCGGATGAAGCCCGAGGCCATCCTGATCAACACCGCCCGCGGCGGCCTGGTGGATGAAACCGCCCTGGCCACGGCCCTGCGCGAAGGCCGGCTGGCGGCGGCCGGGCTGGACGTCACCGAAGGCGAGCCGGCGGTGAACCCGGCGCTGCTCGGCCTGCCCAACCTGGTGCTGTCGCCGCACAACGGCGCCTCCACCCGCGAGACGCACAAGCGCATGACCCTCGAGGCCTTCGACAACCTGCTCGACGCCCTGCAGGGCGCGCCGCTGCGCAACTGCATCAACCCGCAACCAACAGAGGAGTGCTGCCCATGAGCGTGCATTGCGTAGTCGTGTCCTGGCTGAAAGAGCCGGGCAACCTGGAACACATCGCCCAACTGACCGCCGCCTGCGAAAGCCTGCGGCAGATCCCCGGCGTCAGCGAAGTCCGCTTCGGCCCCCGGGCCAACCTGGGCAGCGTCGGCTCGGACGACAGCTTCGACTTCGCCATGATCGTCAGTTTCGAGTCGCTCAAGACGGCCCAGGACTATGGGCCCCATCCCAACCATATGCAGGCGGCGCAACTCACCGTGCAACTGGCGGAGCGGTTCCAGAGTTTCTATTTCGAGACCTGAGTTAATCGCGGACAAGGTCCGCTCCTACAGTCCAGGGAGGCATGGTGTCTTTCCTGTAGGAGCGAGCTTGCTCGCGAATGGTGTTTCCCGGATGCATTGATGTTTTAGGGTGACTCCGCTCCCTCTCCCCAACCCTCTCCCTGAAGGGAGAGGGGGCTGTCCTGAGCGACGCGTCGGTCAGGCGCCATCCTCACACCCCTAACCCCACCCCGTCATTCCCGCGAACGCGGGACGCGGCTCCATCGCGAACAGCGCTTGCGCTGGCCCGAAGGGGAATAACCCAG
>NZ_FOLS01000018.1:0-141142 GCF_900112375.1 Pseudomonas citronellolis
ATCAATCAGCCGCTTCGAGAGTGCCCGGGCGGTCGTGGCTTTTGCAGGACTCAATCCGAGGCTCAGGGAATCCGGCCAACACAAGGGCCAGGTGAGGATCTCAAAGATCGGCTCACGCCTCTTACGTGCAGGCCTGTTCATGCCAGCCATCTGTGCCATGAGCCATAACCAGGCGGTACGGGCATTGCGTTTACGGCTCGAAGAGAAAGGCAAAGCGGGTAAACAGATCATCTGTGCGGCCATGCGCAAACTGCTGCAGATTGCCTACGGCGTCCTCAAGTCGGGCCAGCCCTACAACGTGGAACTGGCCCTTGCTCGAGGCTAGGTGACACGGTATCTACGGTTCCAGGATGCACGGCTTTTCGTAGGATGGTGTTGAGCGAAGCGATACCCATCACCGCAACCGCATGGGTTTCGCAAGCTCAACCCATCCTACGGGACTCCGTCCGCGATTCGCGCGCAGGTGCGGGATGGCGCGGTTACTCCGGCCGCGCCTCGCCGGCGCCGGGCAGCATGCGCACCAGGGTGTTGTCGCGGCTGATGAAGTGGTGGAACAGCGCGGCGACGGCGTGCAGGCCGATCAGGAAGTAGCCGATGTTGCCGACGGTCTCGTGCACGGCCTTGACCTGCTTGGCCAGGTCCGGGTTCTCCGCCACCAGAGGCGGCAGTTGCAGGCCCCAGAAGGGGATCGGCTTGCCGGCGGCGCTGAGGATGGTCCAGCCGGCCAGCGGCAGGCCGATCATCATCGCGTAGAGCGCCACGTGCACGGTCTTGGCCAGCAGCATCTGCCAGGCCGGCGGGGCGGGCACGATCGGCGGGGTGGGGTAGATGAAACGGCCGATCAGGCGCAGCCAGACCAGGCAGAACACGCTCAGGCCGAGCATGAAGTGCCACTGGCTTAGCAGGGCGCGGGTGTCGCTGCCCTTGGGGTAGTTGCCCTTGAGTTCGATACAGGCGTAGACGCCGGCGATCAGCACCAGCATCAGCCAGTGCAGGGCGATGGACAGGCTGCCGTAGCGGCGCGGGTAGGGGGGCTGGCTCATGGAAACTCCTTCTCTTCAGGCTGTCCCGCTCGTGGCGGCGGGTCGGGGCAGCTTGCGTCCGCAGCCTGAAGCTGGGCTGAAGACGCAGCCAATGCCTGAAGTGTAAGCCAGCCTTCGGCTCAGGACTCGTTCGGCGGCACCTGGCGCGCGCGGATGGCGTTGACCAGGCGCTTGGCCAGGGCCGGGTAGTTCTCGTCGAAGTGGTGCCCGCCGGGCAGTTCGAGGTTCTCGCCGATGGCCTGGGGCTGGGTGCAGCCGCTCTCGTCCTTCTCGTCGATGCCGTACACGCAGAGCACCTTGGGCCCGGGCATGCGCGCCAGTTCCGGGCCAGTGGCGGCTTCCTGGCCGGCCTTGCCCAGCCAGCCCTGCACTTCGATCTCGAAGCTCCCGCTGCGCGCCAGGGCCAGCAGCAGCACGGCGCTGACCTGCTGCTTGTCGGCCTCGGGCAGGCGGTTGTAGATGGCCGGCAGCACGTCGGCGCCGAAGGAGTAGCCGGCCAGCACGAAGTGGGTGGCGCCCCATTTCTCGCGGTAGTGCTGCATCAGCAGGGCGAGGTCGGCGGCGCTCTGCTCGGGGCTCTTGTGCTCCCAGAAGTAGCGCAGCGCGTCGATGCCCACCACCGGGTAGCCCAGCTCGGCCATCTGCCCGGCGACGTCGCGGTCCAGGTCGCGCCAGCCGCCGTCGCCGGAATAGAACAGGGTGACGGTGGGCGACGGCTTGGCGGCCGGCACCTCGACCACCGGGAAGTCGTCGCCGCTGCCCTGGATCAGGCGCTTGAGCTGGTCGTCGAGGACCACCGGCAGGCTGTCGTAGTAGTTGGCGATGACGGTCTCGGCGTTCTGCTGGGTGCGGGCGAAGCGCGCGGTCCCGTCGTCCGGGTTGTCGTTCCAGGCCGCGGTCCAGTGGCCGTGGGGCGCGCTCTCGGGCAGCTTGGGCGCGGCGCAGTCGGGCTTGTCGAGGGCGAAGCCGACCGACAGGGCCTTGGCCTTGTCGCTGTTCTGCCCGGCCAGCCAGCGCCAGGCCCAGGCGCCGCCTTGGTGCACGCCGGCGACCAGGGTGGGCTGGGCGTCGAGCAGGTTCAGCGCGGCCTGCACGCGGTGCTGCTGGGCCACGCAGTCGTTGTCCGGGAAGAGGAACTGCACCACCCGCGCGCCATTGTCGTGGGCCAGGGCCAGCAGCTGGGCGTCGTCCAGCTTGTTGTCCTGGGGCACCGCCAGCAGCACGGTGGCGGTCGGATGCCTGGCGGGAATGGCCAGGCTCACCGGGCTGCCGTCGGGCAGCTTGCCGTGCTCCAGGCGCGCCTGGGACAGCGGGTGGAACCACAGCGCCACGGCTGCGGCGGCAGCGACGACTATCAGCAGCAGGACGATGGCCAACAGGCGCCAGCGACGTTTCGACATATCAGCGTTTCACCAGTCCGGACAGGCCACCCGCGATCAGGGCGGCGGTATCGGCCAGCGCCACCAGCGGATCCAGTCCGGCGGGCACGGCCAGGTAGCGGGGTTCCCAGTCGGGCTGGAACTTGTCCTTGAAGCGACGCAGCCCCTGGAAGTTGTAGAACTGTTCGCCGCGGTGGAACACCAGCGCGCCCAGGCGCTGCGTCAGCGGCGCGCCGCGGCGCGGCTGCAGGCCCGAGAGCGGCACCATGCCGAGGCTGAAGCGGGCGTAGCCGTGCTCCTTGTAGTGCAGGATCAGGCCGAGCATGAGGAATTCCATGGTCATCTTCGGCGCGTCCGGCACCACGCGCATCAGGTCCAGGCTGGCCAGCTCGCGGCTGGCGGTCTCCAGCAGGTTGACGAAGGCCACCGCGCGGCCCTGGTGGCGCACCACGGCGACGCGGAAGTAGCGCAGGTACTCGGGGGTGAAGCGGCCCAGGGAGAAGCCCTTCTCGCGGGTGGCCTTGCCGCCCAGCCAGGCGTCGGAGATCGCCCGCAGCTCGTCCAGCGGCGCCTGCCCGGCTTCATGGAATTCCACCGAGAGGCCGTCGCGCTGGCCGCGGTTCCAGGTGTAGCGCAGGTCCTTCATGTCCTTGCCCTTGG
This sequence comes from Pseudomonas citronellolis, assembly GCF_900112375.1. Taxonomy (GTDB): domain Bacteria; phylum Pseudomonadota; class Gammaproteobacteria; order Pseudomonadales; family Pseudomonadaceae; genus Pseudomonas; species Pseudomonas citronellolis. Next base: position 3,083 of record NZ_FOLS01000018.1, read on the forward strand.
CTTCCAGGTCGAAGCGGCGCAGGTCCACGCGCGCCTCCTCGCCGAGCTTGAGGGCGGTCAGGCCGATGTCCATGTAGAACGGCAGGTTCTCTGCGCGCACCTGGTAGAACACCGGGCGCGCGTGGTGCAGGTCGCAAAGGTCGCGGAACTGCCAGATCAGCTCGGCGCGGGCCTGGGTCGGGCCGATCGGGTCGTACAGCGCCACCAGGCTGCGGCCGCGGCGGGCGTACATGAGGAAGGCGTCCTGGCTGGGGTGGAATAGCAGGGCCTTGTCGCCGGACAGCGCCAGGCCGCCGTCGGGCTGCTCGGAGCGGGCGAGGATGGCGGCGGCGCGGTCCAGTTCCTCGGCGCTCGGCTCGTGGATCGCTGGCGGCGAGGTGCGCAGCAGCCAGGTCAGGCCCACCGCGGCCAGCAGCAGGCAGCTGCCCAGCAGGGCGCGCAGGCCGCGCGGGGCGTCGGCGTCGAGGGCGAACTGCCACCACAGCTCGTGGCTGTAGGGCACGTCCTGGTAGGCGAACAGGAACAGCCAGATGGAGCTGGCCAGCACGCAGCCGGCGGCGGCCAGGTACAGCGGCGAGAAGGGCACTGCCATCAGCCGGCTGCGGCGGTAGAAGGAGCGGCGGAAGATCGCCAGGAGCAGGGCGGTGACGCCGAGGATCGACGCTTCCTCCCAGTCCACGCCCTTGAGCAGCGACAGCACCGCGCCGCTGAGCAGCAGCACCAGGGTGATCGCCCAGGCCGCCGACAGGCGCCGGCGCAGGCCCTGGGCCAGCAGCAGGCAGAGCACGCCGATCAGGCTGGCGGCGAAGTGCGAGGCGTCCACCAGGCGGTGCGGGACCAGGAAGTCCAGCTCCTCCAGGCGGGTGTCGATGGACGGGGTGGCGCCGGAGAACAGCAGGACGATGCCGGAAATGAACACCAGCACCGCCAGCACCGGCGCGGCCAGGCCGGAGGCCACGCGCATGGCCTGGCGCGCCAGGAGCATGCGCCGCGCCTCGACCACCAGCAGCAGCAGGCAGGCCAGCAGCAGCGGCAGCACCACATAGATGAGGCGGTACATCAGCAGCGCGGCGGCCAGCGGCGCGGCGCCGATCTGCCCGGAGAAGGCCGCCAGCAGGATCGCCTCGAACACCCCGACGCCGCCGGGCACGTGGCTGAGCACGCCGGCGGCCAGGGCGATCATGTAGACCAGCAGGAAGGCGCCGAACGGCGGCGCCTCGGGCAACAGCAGGTAGAGCACGGTGGCGGCGGCGGCCACGTCCAGCGCGGTGATCAGCAGTTGCAGCAGCGACAGGCGCAGGCCCGGCAGGCGCACCGAGCGGCGGCCGATGCGGATCAGCTGGCTGTCAGGCGACGGCTGCTCCGGCTCGCGGCGCCGCTCCATGCCGATCACCAGCAGCACGCAGAAGGCCAGGATGGCCACCGCCAGGGTCGCCACCAGCCACTGCGGCAGGTTCAGCGCCAGGGCGGCGTCGGGCAGGTCGCTGAGCGCCGCCATGGCCGCCAGCACCGGCAGCGCGCAGCCCAGGGACAGGCTGGCGAACAGCGTCATGCGCGCCACTTCCATGGCGTTCAGCCCGGCGCGGGCATACAGGCGGTAGCGCACCGAGCCGCCGGAGAGCATCGACAGGCCCACCGCGTTGCCGATGGCGAAGGCGCTGAAGCCGCCGGTGAGCAGCGTCGGCAGCGGCAGCTTCACCCCGGCGAAGCGGGTGGCCGACCATTCGTAGCCGAGCAGGCAGACGAAGCCGGCCACGGTGGCGGCCAGGGCGCCGAGCAGGGCGTTGCCGGGGATGTCCAGCACGGCGTCGTGCAGGGAATAGGGATCGATGTCGCGCAGCAGGTGGTAGCAGGCCACCAGCGCCAGGGCGAACAGCAACAGGGTGACGCCGACGCCGATGGCCTGGCGGTGGGCGCCGAGCCGTTCGATCAGGCGGGGGCGGGAAGGGGCGCTGGCAGTTTCCGGAGTCTCAGGCGCGGTGGAGTCGACGCGCATCGGGCACCTCAATGGCTGTTGCGCGACAGGTGGGGGCACCCGCGCGAATTCCCAAGTCCATGGGAACAAATGACTGCAATTATGGGGGCCGCGGCCTGGATCAGGCTCGGTCTTTTTCCGCTGTAACGAAAAAAGCCACTCCGCAGAGTGGCTTTTTTCTATGTTGGTTGCGGGAGCTGGATTTGAACCAACGACCTTCGGGTTATGAGCCCGACGAGCTACCAGACTGCTCCATCCCGCGCCGGCCATTCTACTCGGGATGAACACCCTGTCAATCGATTTCTGCTTTCCGATCAATTATTTAAATTGAGCGCAAATGAAAAAGGCCACTCCGAAGAGTGGCCTTTTTCTATGTTGGTTGCGGGAGCTGGATTTGAACCAACGACCTTCGGGTTATGAGCCCGACGAGCTACCAGACTGCTCCATCCCGCGGCGGCCATTCTACTCAGGACGGCTACCCTGTCAACCGTTTTTTCAGAAAAACTGGTTTTTCTTCAGATGCTTAGCGAAGCGGGGCCATAGCGGGCCGGCGGCGCAGGCGTTCGCGCCGTTTTGCATTACCATGGAAGCCTTCAGCTAATGCGCAGGAACGGACGGGGCATCTCCTCCGAGTTCCGGCGCTATCCCCTCCGAGCAGGTTCCGCGTTGAGTTCCCAGCAGCGAAAGATCATCCACATCGATTGCGATTGCTTCTACGCCGCCATCGAGATGCGCGACGACCCGAGCCTTGCGGGCAAGCCGCTGGCCGTGGGCGGCTCGCCGGACAAGCGCGGGGTGGTCGCCACCTGCAACTACGAGGCGCGCGTCTACGGCCTGCACTCGGCCATGGCCATGCGCACCGCGGTCAAGCTGTGCCCGGACTTGACCATCGTGCGCCCGCGCATGGACGTCTATAAAGGCGTGTCGCGGGAAATCCACGGGATCTTCCGCGACTACACCGACCTCATCGAGCCGCTGTCCCTGGACGAGGCCTACCTCGACGTCAGCGACTGCCAGCAGTTTTCCGGCAGCGCCACGCTGATCGCCCAGGACATCCGCCGGCGCGTCTGGTCGTCGCTGGGCATCACGGTGTCCGCCGGGGTGGCGCCGAACAAGTTCCTGGCCAAGATCGCCAGCGACTGGCGCAAGCCCAACGGCCTGTTCGTGGTCACCCCGGAGCAGGTCGAGGACTTCGTCGCCGAGCTGCCGGTGAAGAAGCTCCACGGCGTGGGCAAGGTCACCGCCGAGAAGCTGGCGCGCCTGGGTGTGCAGGACTGCCGGCAACTGCGCGACTGGTCGCGCCTGGCGCTGGTGCGCGAGTTCGGCGGCTTCGGCGAGCGCCTGTGGAACCTCGCGCGCGGCATCGACGAGCGCCCGGTGCAGGTGGACAGCCGGCGCCAGTCGATCAGCGTGGAGAACACCTTCGACCGCGACCTGCCCGACGTCGACGCCTGCCTGGCCGAGCTGCCCGGCCTGCTCGACGAGCTGCAACGACGGATGCAGCGCCTGGACGCCAGCTACCGGCCGGGCAAGCCCTTCGTCAAGCTGAAGTTCCACGACTTCACCCAGACCACCCTGGAGCAGGCCAACGCCAGCCGCGACCTGGACAGCTACCGGCAACTGCTGAACCAGGCCTTCCAGCGCGGCGCCCGGCCGGTGCGGCTGATCGGCGTGGGCGTGCGCCTGGTCGACCTGCGTGGCAGGGCCGAGCAACTCAGCCTGTTCTGAGAACCTGCCTACGATCTGCTGCGCGTCGGCATAACTGCGTTAAAAACAGGCGAGTGATGCTCATTTAGTGGACTAAACTGCGCTCCCTCCCCTGTTTTTGCCTTGTTCTGCTCTAGCTCGCGAGCTCGTAGACAGGTTCTGAGCGTTGTCGGCGCCGGGTAAAAGTCCGATCATGCGCAGCGCGTAGCCAGGGCCCCGAGCATGCGAATCCACGTCACCTTCACCGACCGCGTCGGCATCACCCAGGAAGTCCTGGCGCTGCTGGGCGCGCGCAACCTGAACCTGGACGCGGTGGAGATGGTGCCGCCGAATGTCTATATAGATGCTCCCGAGCTGCGCCAGGAAGTGCTCCACGAACTGCATGGCGCGCTGCTGCGGGTGCGCGGCGTGCTCTCGGTGCAGATCGTCGACATGCTCCCCGGCCAGCGCCGCAGCCTGCACCTGGACGCTCTGCTGGCGGCCATGGGCGACCCGGTGCTGGCGGTGGACGCCCAGGCCCGGGTGCTCCTCGCCAACCCGCGGCTCATCGACCTGTGCGGCCGCCAGCCGGCCGGCGAGTCGCTGTCCACCCTGTTCGACGAGCCGGGCCTGGCCGAGCACCTGATGGAGAAGGGCTTCCGCCTGCCGATGCACGAGGTCAGCCTCGGTGGCCAGCCGCTGCTGCTGGACGCCACGCCGATCCGCGGCACTGGCGATGCGCTGGATGGCGGCCTGCTCACGCTCTACCCGCCGAGCCGCATCGGCGAACGCCTGTCGCTGCTGCACCATGACCACGCCGAGGGCTTGCAAGGCCTGATCGGCCGTTCCGCGCCGCTGATGCAACTCAAGGCGCGGGTGCGCAAGGTCGCCGGGCTGGACGCGCCGCTGCTGATCCAGGGCGAGACCGGCACCGGCAAGGAACTGGTGGCGCGTGCCTGCCACGCCTTGAGCGCGCGCCGCGAGGAGCCCTTCCTGGCGCTGAACTGCGCGGCGCTGCCGGAAAGCCTGGCCGAGAGCGAGCTGTTCGGCTATGCCTCCGGCGCCTTCACCGGCGCCCAGCGCGGCGGCAAGCCGGGCCTGCTGGAGCTGGCCGACCGTGGCACTGTGTTCCTCGACGAAGTGGGCGAGATGTCGCCCTACCTGCAGGCCAAGCTGCTGCGCTTCCTCAGCGACGGCTGCTTCCGCCGCATCGGCGGCGAGCGCGAGGTGCGGGTGAACGTGCGGGTGCTCTGCGCCACCCACCGCAACCTGGCGAAGATGGTCGGCGAGGGCAGCTTCCGCGAAGACCTCTACTACCGCCTCAACGTGCTCAACCTGCAGGTGCCGCCGCTGCGCGAGCGCGGCCAGGACATCCTGCTGCTGGCCGAGCACTTCCTGCGCCTGGCCTGCACGCAGATCCAGCGCCCGCCCTGCCGCCTGGCGCCGGAAACCCACCCGCTGCTGCTGGGCAACCGCTGGGCCGGCAACGTGCGCCAGTTGCAGAACAAGATCTTCCGCGCCGCGGCCATCGGCGAGGGCGAGGTGATCGGCGTCGAGGACCTGGAGGTGGCCGGCACCGAGCTGGACACCCGCCAAGCCGCCGACGAGGAGGTCACCAGCCTGGAGGAGGCCGTGCAGCAGTTCGAGAAGTCGCTGCTGCAGCGGCTCTACGCGTCCTACCCCTCGACGCGCCAACTGGCCGCGCGGCTGCGCACCTCGCACACCGCCATCGGCCAGCGCCTGCGCAAGTACGGGATCGGCGAGCGCTGAGAGTGGAACGATTTCGCTCCGATGGAGCGTTTTCGTTCCATTTGGCGGCGGCCGCGCCAGCCGGGGCCCTGATGCGCTAAAAGCCAGAAGACTGGTTGGTTTTTGTGGAGCGATTTCGTTCCAATGGATAGATCGCACCTGGCGGTTATACTAATCAACTTATTGATTTATAAGTGTTTTATTGGTTTTGGCATCACCCTTGCTCTCGTGCCGGGAAAAATCGCGAGCCACCCGACGGCTCGATTCGAGACCAAGAGGACGACCCATGACCACCCTGCGCTTCACACCCGACCATGAATGGCTGCGCCTCGAAGCTTCCGGCGAAGTGACCGTCGGCGTCACCGACTATGCCCAGGAAGCCCTCGGCGACGTGGTCTACGTCCAGCTGCCGGAGCTCGGCCGCCATGAGCAGGGCGCCGAAGTGGCGGTGCTGGAGTCGGTGAAGGCCGCCAGCAACATCGTCATGCCGCTGGCCGGCGAGGTCACCGAGGTCAACCCCGCGCTGATCGACGGCCCGGAGCTGGTCAACCAGGCGCCGCTGGCCGACGGCTGGTTCTTCCGCATCCGCCTGGATGACGCCGCCGCCCTCGACACCCTGATGGACCAGGCCGGCTACGAAGCCTACCTGTCCGCCCGCGCCTGAACCGGGGAGCCCGCATGAGCAAGGTCCAACTGAGCACCAGCAACGAATTCATCGCCCGCCACATCGGCCCGCGCGAGGCCGACACCCAGGCCATGCTCGAGCTGGTCGGCTACGCCAGCCTCGACGCCCTGACCGACAGCGTCATCCCCAACAGCATCAAGGGCACCAGCGTGCTCGACGGCAGCGCGGGGCAGGGCGAGGCCCAGGCCCTGGCCGACCTGCGCGCCATCGCCGCGCAGAACCAACTGCTGCGCAACCACATCGGCCAGGGCTACTACCCCTGCCACACCCCGGCGCCGATCCTGCGCAACCTCCTGGAAAACCCGGCCTGGTACACCGCCTACACGCCCTACCAGCCGGAAATCTCCCAGGGCCGCCTGGAAGCGCTGCTGAACTTCCAGACGCTGATCAGCGACCTCACCGGCATGCAGATCGCCAACGCTTCGCTGCTGGACGAAGCCACCGCCGCCGCCGAGGCCATGACCTTCTGCAAGCGCCTGTCGAAGAACAAGGCCGCCCAGGCGTTCTTCGCCTCCGCGCACTGCCACCCGCAGACCCTCGACGTGCTGCGCACCCGCGCCGAGCCGTTGGGCATCGAAGTGGTGGTCGGCGACGAAGCCGCGCTGCAGGACTTTTCCGCCTACTTCGGCGTGCTGCTGCAATACCCGGCCAGCACCGGCGCGGTCATCGACTACCGCGAGCTGATCGAGCGCGCCCACGCTGCCGGCACCCTGGTGGGCGTAGCCGCCGACCTGCTGGCGCTGACCCTGCTCACCCCGCCGGGCGAATTCGGCGCCGACGTGGTCCTCGGCAGCGCCCAGCGCTTCGGCGTGCCGCTGGGCTTCGGCGGCCCGCACGCGGCCTACTTCGCCACCCGCGACGCCTTCAAGCGCGACATGCCCGGCCGCCTGGTCGGCATCTCCATCGACCGCTTCGGCAACCCGGCGCTGCGCCTGGCCATGCAGACCCGCGAGCAGCACATCCGCCGCGAGAAGGCCACCAGCAACATCTGCACCGCCCAGGTGCTGCTGGCCAACATCGCCAGCATGTACGCCGTCTACCACGGCCCGCAGGGCCTGAGCGACATCGCCCGGCGCGTGCACCGGCTGACCGCCATCCTCGCCGCCGGCCTGGCGCAGCTGGGCCACAAGGTCGAGCAGGAATACTTCTTCGACACCCTGAGCGTCGCTACCGCGCGCCCGGCTGCCGAAGTCCACGCCGCCGCCCAGGCCGCCGGCCTCAACCTGCGGGTGATCGACAACGGCCGCGTCGGCGTTTCCCTCGATGAGACCTGCGAGCAGGCCGCCGTCGAAGCCCTGTGGGCGGTGTTCGCCGCCGGCCAGGCGCTGCCGGACTTCGCCGCCCTGGCCGCCAGTGTCGGCGACCAGCTGCCGCAAGCACTGCTGCGCACCTCGGCCTTCCTGCGCCACGAGGTGTTCAACCGCTACCACTCCGAAACCGAGCTGATGCGCTACCTGCGCAAGCTGGCCGACAAGGACCTGGCGCTGGACCGCAGCATGATCCCGCTGGGCTCCTGCACCATGAAGCTGAACGCCGCCAGCGAGATGATCCCGATCACCTGGGCCGAGTTCGGCAACCTGCACCCCTTCGCCCCGGCCGAGCAGGCCGCAGGCTACCGGGCGATGACCGAGGAACTGGAGGCCATGCTCTGCGCCGCCACCGGCTACGATGCCGTGTCGCTGCAGCCCAACGCCGGCTCCCAGGGCGAGTACGCCGGCCTGCTGGCCATCCGCGCCTACCACGCCAGCCGTGGCGAGGGCCACCGCGACATCTGCCTGATCCCGTCCTCGGCCCACGGCACCAACCCGGCCACTGCCCAGATGGCCGGCTTGCGCGTGGTGGTCACCGCCTGCGACGCCCGCGGCAACGTCGACCTGGCCGACCTCAAGGCCAAGGCCGAGGAACACCGCGAGCGCCTGGCGGCGATCATGATCACCTACCCGTCGACCCACGGCGTGTTCGAGGAAGCGGTGCGCGACATCTGCGCCATCGTCCACGACAACGGCGGCCAGGTGTACATCGACGGCGCCAACATGAACGCCATGGTCGGCTTGTGCGCGCCGGGCAAATTCGGCGGCGACGTCTCGCACCTGAACCTGCACAAGACCTTCTGCATCCCCCACGGCGGCGGCGGCCCGGGCGTCGGCCCGATCGGCGTGAAGGCGCACCTGGCGCCCTTCCTGCCCGGCCACGGCGAGCAGCTGGAGCGCAAGCAGGGCGCGGTGAGCGCAGCGCCCTTCGGCAGCGCCAGCATCCTGCCAATCACCTGGATGTACATCCGCATGATGGGCGGCGCCGGTCTCAAGCGCGCGTCCCAGGCGGCCATCCTCGGCGCCAACTACATCGCCCGCCGCCTGGAAGAGCATTACCCGGTGCTCTATACCGGTGAGAACGGCCTGGTGGCCCACGAGTGCATCCTCGACCTGCGCCCGCTCAAGGAAACCAGCGGGATCAACGTCGACGACGTGGCCAAGCGCCTGATCGACTTCGGCTTCCACGCCCCGACCATGTCCTTCCCGGTGGCCGGCACGCTGATGGTGGAGCCCACCGAGAGCGAGTCGAAGCAGGAGCTGGACCGCTTCTGCGACGCCATGATCCGCATCCGCGAGGAAATCCGCGCGGTGGAACGCGGCGAGCTGGACAAGGACGACAACCCGCTGAAGAACGCCCCGCACACCGCGGCGGAGCTGGTCGGCGAGTGGTCGCACCGGTACAGCCGCGAGCAGGCGGTGTACCCGCTGGCCAGCCTGGTGGACGGCAAGTACTGGCCGCCGGTGGGCCGCGTGGACAACGTCTACGGCGACCGCAACCTGGCCTGCTCCTGCCCGTCGATCGCCGACTACCAGGACGCGTGAACCGTTAGGGCCTGTTTACGATCTCGCGAGCTAGAGCAGAACAAGGCAAAAACAGGCGAGTGAGCGCAGTTTAGTCGGCTAAATGAGCATCGCTCGCCTGTTTTTAACGCAGTTATGCCGACGCGCAGCAGATCGTAGACAGGTTCTTGAGTCCCCGCGCCCGCCTCGGTGGGCGCCGTGGCCGCGGTTGGCGCCGGATGCGCCGACGCGGCCTTTTTTTCGCCAAGGAGTTGCCATGAGCCTCGCCAAGACGCCGCTGTACGACCTGCACCTGGAACTGGGTGCGAAGATGGTTCCCTTCGCCGGCTACGAGATGCCGGTGCAATACCCGCTGGGCGTGCTCAAGGAGCACCTGCACACCCGCGCCCAGGCCGGCCTGTTCGACGTGTCGCACATGGGCCAGTTGCGCCTGCGCGGCGCCGACGCTGCGGCTGCGCTGGAAAGCCTGGTGCCGGTGGACATCCTCGACCTGCCGGTCGGCCAGCAGCGCTACGCGCTGTTCACCAACGCTGAGGGCGGCATCCTCGACGACCTGATGGTGGCCAACGCCGGTGATCACCTGTTCCTGGTGGTCAACGCCGCCTGCAAGGACCAGGACCTGGCGCACCTGCGCCAACACATCGGCGCGCGCTGCGAGATCGAATCGCTGTTCGACAGCCACGCGCTGCTGGCCCTGCAAGGCCCGGCCGCGGCCGAGGTGCTGGCGCGCTTCGCCCCGGCGGTGAAGGACCTGACCTTCATGCAGGTGGCGAGCGTCGAACTGCTGGGCGTGCAATGCAACGTCAGCCGCTCCGGCTATACCGGCGAGGATGGCTACGAGATTTCCGTGCCCGTGGCCCAAGCCGAAGCCCTGGCCCGTGCGCTGCTGGCCGAGGAAGAAGTGCAGCCGATCGGTCTTGGCGCGCGCGACTCGCTGCGCCTGGAAGCCGGCCTGTGCCTGTACGGCCACGACATGGACAGCGCCACCACGCCGGTGGAAGCGAGCCTGGGCTGGGCCATCTCCAAGGTGCGCCGCGCCGATGGCGAGCGTGCCGGTGGTTTCCCCGGCGCCGAGCGCATCTTCGCCCAGCAGCGCGAAGGCGTGGCCAGCAAGCGTGTCGGCCTGCTGCCGCAGGAGCGTGTGCCGGTGCGTGAAGGGGCGGAGATCGTCGATGAGCAAGGCACGGTGATCGGCAAGGTCAGTAGCGGCGGCTTCGGCCCGAGCCTGGGCGCCCCGGTAGCCATGGGCTACGTGGCCAGCGCCCATGCCGCGCTGGACAGCGAAGTGTTCGCCATGGTGCGCGGCAAGCGCGTACCGATGAAGGTGGCGCGCACGCCGTTCGTGCCGCAGCGGTATTACCGCGGCTGAAGAGCATCGCGGATGGAGGCCGCTCCTACGAAAAGCGGGGTAGGGCGTATAACCGTTCGCGGTTATACGCCGTGGTTCCGAGCGCCATGGTCATGCGGGTGCTAAATGACGCGTCCGAACGGCGGATAACGCTTCGCGTTATTCGCCCTACGCGTTTGCCGTGAGGCATGGCATTTCCCTGTAGGAGCGGATTCATCCGCGATTGTGCCGGCAAGGGCGCTCTCAGGCCTGGCGATGGAGTCCCCGGAAGCCTCGTTCGCGAGCAAGCTCGCTCCTACGAAGAGCCGCTGGGCGCCTCAATCCTCCGGCCACATCCGCAGCGCGCGGCTGTCGGCCGAGAGCAGGCGCAGTTCGCCCTTGTCTGTTATTTCCCAACGCTGCACTTCGCCCAGCGCCTGGAAGAACCGCTGCTCCTGCTCCATCAGCGCCGGCGCGCACATCCTTCGGGTGCTGCCGGGCTGGCCGAAGCTCAGCGTTTCGCCGTCCAGTTGGTAGCTGGCGAACCAGTGGTTGCAGCCGGCGTTGCCGAAGGCACGGCCCTGGCCGTCGAAGGTCAGGCTGACGTGGCTGCGGCCCACCAGCGGGCGCTTGCCGATCCATTCCACGCGGTAGGCCTGGTCGCTTTCCGGTTCCGTCGGGTGCTGGGCGCAGCCGGCCAGCAGCAGGGCGCCGAGCAGGGTCGTCAGCGTCTTGTTCATGGGTTCCCCCGGGCCTGGCAGGCGGGGCAGAGGTGGCGGTCGCCGTCCACCGTCCAGCCCAGCTCGGTGATGCGCGCGGTGGCGGCGGGGGCGTGGGCGGGCTTGCCGAGGCTGGCGTCGACGGCGAACTCGAAGTCCAGCATGGTGCCGCAGCCGTCGCACTTGACCTGCCAGTTGAGGATCGACAGTTCCTTGAACACCGGGCCCTTGGCCACCGCGGTCCATTGCCCCGGCGGGTTGATGAGGTGGCGCACCTTGTCCACCGTCAGCGTCATGCTCAGGTCGCGGCTGCCCTTGAGGCTGACCAGCAGGGTGTCGCCGTTCTGGATCGAGCCACCGTTGCCGGTGACCTGATAGAGGCCCGGGCCGAGCGCGCGGCATTCGTTCAGCGTGTGTTGCGGGTTGAGCAGGTTGTAGCGGAAATCGTGTTGAGCCATGGGTCCTCCGAAAGTCCGCCCATAGTAGGGGAAGTGGCCCGGACTCGCGACCGTGGCGGCGTGGCCACGGCCCCGGGGCTCAGGGTCCGACGAGGTTGACAGGGGCACCTTGGCGCCAGGCGCCGATGTTGTCCAGCGTGGTCCCGGCGATGGCCGCCAGCGCCTCGCGGGTGAGGAAGGCCTGGTGCGCGGTGATGATCACGTTGGGGAAGGTCAGCAGGCGCGCCAGCACGTCGTCCTGCAGCGGCAGGTCGGAGCGGTCGGCGAAGAAGATCTCCGCTTCCTCCTCGTAGACGTCCAGCCCCAGGTAGCCCAACTGGCCGCTCTTGAGCGCCTCGATCAGCGCCGGGGTGTCCACCAGCGCGCCACGGCCGGTGTTGATCAGCATGGCGCCGCGCTTCATGCGCTGCAGGCTGTCGGCGTTGACCAGGTGGCGGGTGGCGTCGTTGAGCGGGCAGTGCAGGCTGATGATGTCGGACTCGGCCAGCAGCTGGTCGAGGCCGACGAAACGCCCGCCGAGGGCCTCGATGGCCGGGCTGGGGTAGGGATCGTAGGCCAGCACCTGGCAGCCGAAGCCGCGCATGATCTGCGCGAACACCTGGCCGATCTGGCCGCTGCCGACCACGCCGACGGTCTTGCCGTGCAGGTCGAAGCCGGTCAGGCCGTGCAGCGAGAAGTCGCCTTCGCGGGTGCGGTTGTAGGCGCGGTGCAGGTGCCGGCACAGGGCCAGGACCAGCCCCACGGCGTGCTCGGCCACCGCGTGCGGCGAGTAGGCCGGCACCCGTACCACGGTCAGGCCCAGGGCGTGGGCGGCGGCCAGGTCGACGTGGTTGTAGCCGGCCGAGCGCAGGGCGATCAGCCGCGTGCCGCCGGCCGCCAGTTGCTCCAGCACCGGCCGCGAGAGGTCGTCGTTGACGAACGGGCAGACCACCTCGAAGCCCATGGCCAGGGCGGCGGTGTCCGGGCGCAGCGGGCTCTGCTGGAAGTGCAGTTCGAAGCCGTGGCCGGGGTTGGCGGCGAGGAAGCTCTCGCGGTCGTAGTTTTGGCTGCTGAACAGGATGATGCGCATGGCCGGCCTCAATGGGTGTCGTGGGGCGTGCGCTGCCCGGTGTGGCTTTCGGTGGCGCGGGTCAGTTCGCCGATGGCGTGGTCCAGGTCCTCCAGCGCGGCGCCGGACTGCGGGTCGTTCTGCTTGAGCAGGGTTTCCGTGCGCTGGCAGGCGGCGCGCAGTTGCGGCACGCCGCAGTAGCGGGTGGCGCCGTGCAGGCGGTGCACGCGCTCGATCAGGGTGGCGCGGTCGTTGCGCTCGCGGGCCAGGCGGATGGCCTGGCGGTCGGCGGCCAGGGAGGCGAGCAGCATGGCCAGCATGTCGGCGGCCAGGTCGGCCTTGCCGGCGGCCAGGCGCAGGCCTTCCTCGGGGTCGAGCACGGCCAGGCCGTCGGCGGCGAAGCGCGCGCCCTGGGCCGCCACGCCGCGGCCGGCCAGAGCCAGGCCGGTCCACTTGAGCACCACCTGGGCCAACTGGCGCTCGTCGATGGGCTTGGTCAGGTAGTCGTCCATGCCGCCCTGCAGCAGGGCGCGCTTCTCGTTGGCCAGGGCGTGGGCGGTGAGGGCGACGATGGGCACCGGGCTGACCTCGCGCTGGGCCTCCCAGTGGCGGATCGCCTCGGTGGCCTGGCGGCCGTCCATGCCGGGCATCTGCACGTCCATGAAGACCAGGTCGAAGCGCTCGCGCTGTACCGCTTCCACCGCGGCCAGGCCGTTGTCCACCGCGGTGACTTCCGCCCCCAGGTCGCTGAGCAGCGTCTGCACCAGCAGCAGGTTGGCCGGGTTGTCGTCGACGCACAGCAGGTGCGGCACCTGGCGCTCGGCCCGCGGCGAGGGCTTGTCCTTGCGCGCCGGGCGCAGGTGCAGGAGCTGGTCGAGGGCGTGCTGCAGCTTGCGCGTGCAGGCCGGTTTGCTCTGCACCTGGCCCTCGGGCAGCACGGCGTTGTACTGCGACTGGTCGACGGTGGGGCAGAGCACCAGGGTCTTGCAGCCCTTGAACTCGAAGTCGCGGATGGTCTGGCGCAGCACGTCCGGCTGGCTGTCGGCGAGGTTGACGCCGAGCACCGCCAGCTCGATCGGCGCGCTGCCGGCATCGGCGGGCTTGTCCAGGGCCGCGCGCAGGGCGTCGAGGTCCTCGAACTCGTGCACTTCCAGGCCGCAGTCCTCCAACTGGTGATGCAGCGCGGCGCGCGTCAGCTCATGGGGTTCGCAGAGCGCCACGTGGTGGCCGCTGGGCGGCGCCGGCAGGTTGTCGTCGCTGTCCTCGCGGGCCTTGGGCAGGCTGAGGCTGATCCAGAATTCCGAACCCTCGCCGGAGCTGCTGTCGACGCCGATCTCGCCGCCCATCTGCTCGATCAGGCGCTTGGAGATCACCAGCCCCAGGCCGGTGCCGCCGGCCTGCCGCGACAGCGAGTTGTCGGCCTGGCTGAAGGCCTGGAACAGCGCGCGCAGGTCGGCGTTGGTCAGGCCGATGCCGGTGTCGCGCACGCTGATGCGCAGCTGCGCGCGCTCGTCGTTCTCGTCCTCGAGCATGGCGCGCACGGCGATGGTGCCTTCGTGGGTGAACTTGATGGCATTGCTCACCAGGTTGGTCAGCACCTGCTTCAGGCGCAACGGATCGCCCACCAGGTTCAGCGGGGTGTCGCGGTAGATCAGGCTGACCAGCTCCAGGCGCTTCTCGTGGGCGGCCGGGGCGAGGATGGTGAGGGTGTCCTGGACCAGCTCGCGGAGGTTGAACGGGATGTTCTCGAGGATCAGCTTGCCGGCCTCGATCTTGGAGAAGTCGAGGATCTCGCTGATGATCCCCAGCAGGCTCTCGGCGGACTTCTGGATGGTGCCCAGGTAGTCCTGCTGGCGCACGGTCAGGTCGCTTTTCTGCAGCAGGTTGGTGAAGCCGATGATGCCGTTGAGCGGGGTGCGGATCTCGTGGCTCATGTTGGCCAGGAACTCGGACTTGATGCGGCTGGCCTCCAGGGCCTCCTTGCGCGCCAGGTCCAGCTCGATGTTCTGGATCTCGATGGTCTCCAGGTTCTGCCGTACGTCCTCGGTGGCCTGGTCGATGTTGTGCTGCATCTCTTCCTGGGCGCTCTGCAGGGCCTCGGCCATGCGGTTGATGCCGCCCGCCAGTTCGTCCAGCTCGTGGCTGCCGAGGGCCGGCAGGCGGGTTTCCAGGCGGCCCTCCTTGAGCTGCGCGACGCCCTGGGCGATCTGCCCCAGGGGCGCGCTGATGGCGCGGCTCATGCGCAGGGAGAGCAGGGCGGTGACCACCAGGCCGGTGACGATCAGCAGCAGGCTGGTGAACAGGCTGCGGTAGCCGCGCAGCAGGGTGCCGTGGTGCGAGAGTTCCAGCTCGACCCAGCCGAGCAGGCGGTTGGCGTCCTCTTCCGGGGTGCTGGACAGGCTGCGGTGGCGGCCCAGCACCGGCAGCAGGAAGTGCGTGGTGTCCAGGCTGCTGACCAGGCTCAGGTGGCTGCCGTCGCCGCTGGGCATGGGGGTGAGGATGCTCGGCCCGGCATGCACCAGGCGCACGCGCTCGGGGTTGAGGAAGGTCACCGCGCGCACGTCGGGCTGGTCCAGGGCCTCGTTGGCGATCCGCTCCAGCAGCGGCAGGTCGCCATGGTCCAGGGCGGAGGCCGACAGCGGGGCGAGCTGTTCGGCGATCAGTTGGCCGCGCTCGATCAGTTGCACGCGCATGTCCGACAGCTGCACCCAGGTGAAGTAGCCGCCCAGCACCAGCGTCAGCAGGCTGGTGGGCAGCAGGGTGAGCAGCAGCACCCGCCCCTTGATGCCGAGATCCTTGAACACGCGCGTCCTCCCAAACGGTTTCGGGGCAGTTTAGCGGGTCGCCGGGCGGGAATCCCGAACATTGACCGCCGGACGGCTGCGCTTGCCCTGGGCAGGTGCCGTCATGAATACTTGTCGTTCGCGAATAAGTCTTGTTTGTCATGACGCCGACCGCCACCAGCCAACCCCGCCTGCTGACCATCGAGGACGACCCCACCCTGGGCGCGCACCTGCACAGTCACCTGAGCCAGCGCGGCTTCGCCGTGACCTGGTGCCGCGACGGCCGCGAGGGGCTCGACCAGGCGCTGAGCGAGGCCTTCGACCTGGTCCTGCTGGACGTCATGCTGCCCGGCTGCAGCGGCCTGGAGGCCCTGCGCCAGCTGCGCCGCGAGCAGCGCGTGCCGGTGATCCTGATGTCCGCCCTGGGCGCCGAGCAGGACCGCATCGCCGGCTTCTCCCAGGGCGCCGACGACTACCTGCCCAAGCCCTTCAGCCTGGCGGAACTGAACGTGCGCATCGACGCCATCCTCCGCCGCGTCGCCCTGGAGCGCGGCAGCCTGCTGCCGGCCGGCCCCGCGGACGCCGGGCTGCGGCTGCGCGAGGAACCCTGCGAGGTGGTCTGGGAAGGCCAGACCGCGGCGCTCACCGCCACCGAGCAGCGCCTGCTGGAAACCTTCCTCGGCAACGTCGACGAGACACTGAGCAAGCCGTTCCTCTACCAGCACGTGCTGAACCGTGGCTACACCGCCCACGACCGTGGCCTGGACATGCACGTCAGCCACCTGCGCCGCAAGCTGCAGTCCATCGGTTATGCGCGCCATCAACTGCGCGCGGTCTGGGGCAAGGGCTATGTTTTCGCTAGCGCCGAGTGAGCGGCGCGTCCGCCAGGTACTGCCCAGCCGCCATTCGCTGTTCTGGCGCCTGGCGGTGCCGGTGGTGCTGCTCTGCCTGGTGCTGATCTGGCTGTCCTGGACCTGGGGCCGCCAGGTCGAGCGCCGCGGCTATTTCCTCGATACCCAGGCCCAGGCCGTGCTCCGCGGTTACGCGGCCGACCTGGAACGGGCCTGGAACGCCGGCGGCGAGGCCGCGGTGGACGACTGGCTGGCACGCATGCGGGCCAGCGAGCAGACCTGGATGGTGGCGCTGGACGGCCGCCTGCAGCCCCTGGGCAGCCAGCCGCTGAGCATCGAGGAGGCCACGCGCCTGACCTTCCAGCGCGGCCTCGACTGGCCGGTGAGCGAGCGCAGCCGGAGCCTGCCCTACATCGGCATTCCCTTCCCCGAGCACCCCGCCGACGGTCGCCTGGTGCTGCAGCTGCCGCAACGCTTCAAGCCCGCCGGCTACTCCACGCTGGCGCGGATCTTCACCCATGGGGTGGTGCCCGCCGCGCTGGCGCTGCTGCTGTGCGGGCTGCTCTACCGCCAACTGATCCACCCGCTGGCGCGCCTGCGCGAGCACGCCAACGCGCTGCGCGCCGACGACCTGGGCTCGGGCGCCGCCCGCGAGGTCAGCGTCCGCCGCGACGAGCTGGGCGAGCTGGGCCGCGCCTTCGACCACATGGCCCAGCGCCTGAGCGGCCACGTGGAGTTCCAGCGCCAGTTGCTGCGCGACCTGTCCCACGAGCTGCGCACGCCGCTCAGCCGCCTGCGCGTCGCCGCCGAGAGCGCGGCGGCCGAGGACCCGCTGCGCCTGCGCCTGGAGCGCGAGGTGGAAGTCATGCAGCGGCTGGTGGCCAACACCCTGGAACTGGCCTGGATGGACACCGAGCGGCCGCGCCTGCCGCTGGAGGACGTCGCCATCCTGCCGTTGTGGGAACTGCTGGTGGAGGACGCCGGCTTCGAGTCCGGCTGGGCGCCTTCGCGCTTCCACTGCGAGGTGCCGGCGGACTGCGTCGTCCGCGGCCACCTCAATGGCCTGGCGCAGGCCATGGAGAACCTGCTGCGCAACGCCATCCGGCATTCCCCGGAGGGCGGCTGCGTCCGCCTGCTCGGCCAGCGCGAAGGCGACTACTGGCACCTCTGCCTGGCCGACCAGGGGCCGGGGGTGGAGGCCGCCGACCTGGAGCGCATCTTCCTGCCCTTCACCCGCCTTTCCGCGGCGCGTTCCGGCGAGGGCTTCGGCCTGGGCCTGAGCATCGCCCGCAGCGCCATCCGCCTGCAGGGCGGCGAACTCTGGGCCGAGCGCGGCAACCCCGGCCTGCGCATGCACCTGCGCCTGCCGGCCGCCTGACGCCGTACGGCGCCAGGCGACCGGCGGCGGTCAGAACTCCATCACCGCCGACAGCCACAGCCGGCGCCCTTCCTCCAGGGTGCCGGTGGTCCCCGCGCCGCCCTGGATGTAGTGCGAGGCCCAGCCCGTGGTGCCGTTGGCGGCGGTGTAGGCGTCGCCGCCGAGGAAGTCCTTGTCGAACAGGTTGTACAGGGTGGCGTTCAGCGTCAGGTTGCGCGTGGCCTTGAACGAGCCGCCGAGGTGGAACACCTGGTAGGCGTCGAGGTCGCCCAACTGGTCGGCGATGGCCTGGTTGGTCGCGTTGAGGTTGGCGTAGCGCGCGGTGAAGCGCGCCCGCTCGCCGTGGTACTCGCCCTTCAGCCAGAGCTTCAGGCGCTCGCTGGCCTGCCAGTCCAGGCGCAGGTTGGCCATGTGCCGCGGGGTGTTGGTCAGCGGGGCGCCCTTGTCGTCGCCGCTGAGCTGCTCGCTGTCGGTGTAGGTGTAGTTCAGCGAGGCGCTCAGGGCCGGGGCGAAGGCCCAGCGTCCGGCCAGTTCCACGCCCTGGGTGCGGGCCTTGCCGATGTTCACCTGCTGGGCGAAGTTCTCCTGCAGGAAGCCGCTGCCCATGTCGATGCAGCCGGACTGGTTCGGCGCGTCCGGCCAGTTGCAGTTGGGGATCGGGGTGCCGCTGTCGATCTTGTCCTTGAAGCGGGTGTGGAACAGCGTGAGGTTGGCGTTGAAGTCGGCGAGGTTGTCGTAGTAGACGCCGAACTCGGTGTTGGTGCTGGTTTCCGGGTCCAGGTCGGGGCTGCCGAGGGTGAGCAGCTGGCCCTGGCCGCTGACGCCGTTGATGCCGTCGTGCAACTGGTTCAGCGTCGGCGTCTTGTAGCCCTGGCTGACGCCGCCCTTGAGCGTCCAGCTGTCGGTGGTGTTCCACACCAGGTAGGCGCGCGGGCTGAAGTGCCCGCCGAAGGCCTCGTGGTCCTCGTAGCGGCCGCCGAGGGTCAGCGCCAGGTCCTGGCGCAGGCGCCACTCGTCCTCGACGAACAGCGCCCAGGAGCTCTGCCGGAAGTCCTCGGCGGCGATGCCGTCCTCGACCTTCGCGTCCCAGTACTGACCGCCGAGGGTGAACATGTGCGCGTCGCCCAGGGGCATCACCAGCTTGCTGTCCAGCACCAGGTCGGTGGACTTGAGGGTGCGGTCGTCGCCGCCGACGATCGACGGGTAACCGCTGTAGGGCCGCCCGACGGTGCCGGGGATGGTGCGCCCGATGGTTTCGGTGGTGCTGTGCGTCAGGCTGCTGTCCAGGGTGCCGAAGCCCAGGCGGCCGGTGTGGGAGAGGGCGAACTGGTCGCGCTCGAAGCGCAGTTCGTCCTTGTAGCCATTGGCGCGTGTCGGCGCGTCGCGGCTGCAACCGTCGGTGGCGCTGCCGCCGGCCTTGCCGTCGAGGCTGCCCAGCTGGCAGTCGTCGTTGTTGTACACCTGGCGGCCGCGCTCGAAGTCCAGGGAGATGTCGTGCTCGGCGTTGGGGGTGAAGGTCAGGCGGCTGCCGATGTTGTAGTTCTGGCCTTCCACCGGGGAGGCGCCGCGGCGGCTGACGGTGGCGCCGTCGTCGAAGCTCAGGTCCGAGGCGCCGCGGTCGAAGAAGCTGCCGCGCAGGTTCAGGCCGAGCCGCTCGGCCACCAGCGGGCCGCTGGCGTAGAGGCTGGTGCCGCTGCTGTCGCCGTAGTCGCGGTGCTCCTGGATGGTGTGGTCGAGGCTGAGGCTGGCGCCCCATTCGCGGGCCACCTTGCGGGTGATGATGTTGACCACCCCACCCATGGCGTCGGAGCCGTAGAGGGTGGACATGGGGCCGCGGATCACCTCGATGCGTTCGATGGCCGAGAGCGGCGGCATGAAGCTGGTGGAGGTCTCGCCGAAGCCGTTGGGGGTGATGTTGCCGGCGCTGTTCTGCCGGCGGCCGTCGATCAGCACCAGGGTGTAGTCGCTGGGCAGGCCGCGGATGCTGATGTTCAGGCCGCCGGTCTTGCCGGTGCTCTGGCCGATGTCGACGCCTTCGACGTCTTCCAGGGCCTCGGCCAGGTTGCTGTAGCGCTTCTGTTCCAGTTCCTCGCGGGTCAGCACGCTGATGCTGGCTGGCGCCTCGGTGACTTTCTGTTCGTAGCCGGCGGCGGTGACCACGGTGTCGCCCAGGCTCAGGGTGTCGTTGCCCTGGGCCTGGCCGGTCATGGCCAGGGCGATGGCGCCGGCCAGGGTAGTGCGGGAAAGGGGGAGGGACATCGGTTGGCTCCTGACTGCTCGTGATGGCGGCGGAGCCTGTGGTTAACGCAAATCATTTTCATCTTCGCGGAAGTTACCGCATATGTCGGCAGGGGCCTCCAATCGCACCGCAGCCCCCGGCCCATGGGCGCTGGAACCCATCGAAGCAGTGTTTGAATTGCGGAGATTTCCTACTCGGATATTCCTGCGTCCGAGTAAGGATTCCTCGGCCGCAGAGCAGGGGCGGGCGCTGCCGCCGATGCCACTCGCTGCGCTTGCCGATATGGCCGGCGACGGTTTACCGGTATCATAGGCCGCTATTCAGATTGGCCTTGCTGACGACGAGCGACTCCATGACCGTGCAGTACCCCACCATCGCCGAGTGCATCGGCAATACTCCGCTGGTGCGCCTGCAGCGCCTGCCCGGGGAAACCTCCAACACCCTGCTGGTGAAACTCGAAGGCAACAACCCGGCCGGCTCCGTGAAGGACCGCCCGGCGCTGTCGATGATCACCCGCGCGGAACTGCGCGGCGACATCCGCCCCGGCGACACCCTGATCGAGGCCACCTCCGGCAACACCGGCATCGCCCTGGCCATGGCCGCGGCGATCAAGGGCTACCGCATGATCCTGATCATGCCGGACAACTCCACCGCCGAACGCAAGGCGGCCATGACCGCCTACGGCGCCGAGCTGATCCTGGTGAGCAAGGAGCAGGGCATGGAAGGCGCCCGCGACCTGGCCGACCAGATGCAGCGCGAAGGCAAGGGCAAGGTGCTGGACCAGTTCGCCAACGGCGACAACCCGGTGGCCCACTACCAGGGCACCGGTCCGGAGATCTGGCGCCAGACCAACGGCGAGATCACCCACTTCGTCAGCTCCATGGGCACCACCGGCACCATCATGGGCGTGTCGCGCTACCTCAAGGAGCAGAACCCGGCGGTGCAGATCGTCGGCCTGCAGCCGATGGAAGGCTCGTCCATCCCCGGCATCCGCCGCTGGCCGCAGGAATACCTGCCGAAGATCTTCGACGCCAGCCGCGTCGACCGCGTGGTGGACATGCACCAGAGCGAGGCCGAAGACGTGATGCGCCGCCTGGCCCGCGAGGAGGGCATCTTCTGCGGGGTGTCCTCCGGTGGCGCGGTGGCGGCCATGCTGCGCCTGTCCCGCGAGCTGGAGAACGCGGTGCTGGTGGCGATCATCTGCGACCGCGGCGACCGCTACCTGTCCTCCGGTATCTACGACCCCAGCTGACATGGCCAAGCAAAGAAGCGGGCTGCGTTTCCAGCCCAGCGGCGGCGCCCGCAACGCTGGCGTGCCGGTGGGCAAGAAGCAGCGCCTGCGCATCGAGCGCCTGGCCCACGACGGCCGCGGCATCGCACACCTGGAAGGGCGCACCTGGTTCGTCGCCGGCGCGCTGCCCGGGGAAGAGGTCGAGGCCCGCGTGCTGGCCGCGCGCAGCCAGGTGGTGGACGCCCGCGGCGAACGCATCCTGGCCGCCGCGCCGGAGCGCCGCGCCGCGCCCTGCACGGTGGCCGGCAAGTGCGGCGGCTGCACCCTGCAGCACCTGCCCCACGCCGAACAATTGGCGCTCAAGCAGCGCACCCTGGCCGAGCAGTTGCAGCGTTTCGGCGACATCGTCCCCGAAGCCTGGGCAGCGCCCCTGGCCGGCCCCGAATTCGGTTACCGCCGCCGGGCCCGCATCGCCGTGCGCTGGGATGCCAAGGCCGAGCGCCTGGAAGTGGGGTTCCGCGCCGCCGCCAGCCAGGCCATCGTCGCCTTCGACGACTGCCTGGTGCTGGTGCCCGAACTGCAGGCGCTGGCCCGTGAGTTGCCGGTTCTGCTGCAGGGCTTCCAGCGGCCGCGGGCCATCGGCCACGTCGAGCTGTTCCATGGCACCGCCTGCGCCCTGCTGCTGCGCCACACCGAAGCTTTGCCCGCCGCCGACCTCGAACGCCTCCGGGCCTTCTGTTCGGCACGGGATGTGCAGCTGTGGCTGCAGGGCGACGGCGAACCGACGCCGGCCGACGGCGAAGGGCGCCTGGGCTACCGCCTGGACGCCTGGGACCTGACCCTGGCCTACCGGCCGGGGGACTTCGTCCAGGTCAACGCGCCGGTCAACGCGGCCATGGTCGCGCAGGCGCTGGACTGGTTGGCCCCCGCACCGGCGGAACGGGTGCTAGACCTGTTCTGTGGGCTGGGCAATTTCGCCCTGCCGCTGGCCCGAAGCGCCGCCTGCGTGGTGGGCGTGGAGGGCGTGCAAAGCATGGTCGCGCGCGCCGCGGCCAACGCCCGGGCCAATGGCCTGGACAACGCCGTGTTCCACCAGGCCGACCTGGCGCAGCCGCTGTCCGCGGCGCGCTGGTTCGCCGGGGACGCGGCCCAGGGATTTTCTGCCGTGCTGCTCGACCCGCCGCGTGACGGCGCGTTCGAGATGGCACGGGGCATGCGTGAACTGGGCGCCGAGCGGGTACTCTATGTGTCCTGCAATCCGGCGACCCTGGCGCGCGACGCCGGCGAACTGGCCCGTCAGGGCTATCGCCTGAAGCGTGCCGGAATCCTCGACATGTTCCCGCAGACGGCGCATGTGGAGGCGATGGCTTTGTTCGAGGCAGGTTAGGACGACCTGCGCAATCCGACCGGCCCACGCCAGAAAGGCCGGCGCAGTCGAGCGGTGTGCCGCGGCGCACCGTGGGGAAGGGTAGACAAGATGGTACAGGTGAGAGCGCACCAGCCGGTCAACACCGACGGCAGCATCAACCTCGAGGCCTGGCTGGACCACGTCCAGACCCTGGTCCCGGTGCTGGATCGCAAGGTCCTGCTGGAGGCCTGCGAGTTCGCCCGCGAGGCCGAGAACAAGGCCGTCAGCCAGGTGGATGCCGCCTGGGCCGATGGCACTTCGAGCTTCCAGACCGGCCTCGAGATCGCCGAGATCCTCGCCGACCTCAAGCTCGACCAGGAGTCGCTGGTGGCCGCGGTGATCTACCGTGGCGTCCGCGAGGGCAAGGTCAAGCTGGAGGAAGTGCAGCAGCGCTTCGGCCCGGTGGTGGCCAAGCTGATCGAGGGCGTGCTGCGCATGGCGGCGATCAGCGCCAGCCTCAACCCGCGGCAGTCCATGGTGCTCGGCACCCAGGCGCAGATCGAGAACCTGCGCAAGATGCTGGTGGCCATGGTCGACGACGTGCGCGTCGCGCTGATCAAGCTGGCCGAGCGCACCTGCGCCATCCGCGCGGTGAAGAACGCCGACGAGGAGAAGCGCATGCGTGTCGCCCGCGAGGTGTTCGACATCTACGCGCCGCTGGCGCACCGCCTGGGCATCGGCCACATCAAATGGGAGCTGGAGGACCTGTCCTTCCGCTACCTGGAGCCCGACCAGTACAAGCAGATCGCCAAGCTGCTGCACGAGCGCCGCCTGGATCGCGAGCAGTACATCGCCACCGTGATGCAGCAGCTCAAGGACGCCCTGGCCGCCACCGGCATCAAGGCCGACCTGTCCGGCCGCGCCAAGCACATCTATTCGATCTGGAGGAAGATGCAGCGCAAGGGCCTGGACTTCAGCCAGATCTACGACGTGCGCGCGGTGCGCGTGCTGGTCCCGGAGATGCGCGACTGCTACACCGCGCTGGGCATCGTGCACACCCTGTGGCGGCACATTCCCAAGGAATTCGACGACTACATCGCCAACCCCAAGGAGAACGGCTACCGCTCGCTGCACACCGCGGTGATCGGCCCCGAGGGCAAGGTACTGGAAGTGCAGATCCGCACCCACGCCATGCACGAGGAAGCCGAACTGGGCGTGTGCGCGCACTGGCGCTACAAGGGCACCGACGTCAAGTCCGGCTCCAACCACTACGAGGAGAAGATCTCCTGGCTGCGCCAGGTCCTGGAGTGGCACGAGGAACTGGGCGACATCGGCGGCCTGGCCGAGCAGCTGCGCGTGGACATCGAGCCGGACCGGGTGTACGTGTTCACCCCCGACGGCCACGCCATCGACCTGCCCAAGGGCTCCACGCCGCTGGACTTCGCCTACCGCGTGCACACCGAGGTGGGCCACAACTGCCGCGGCGCCAAGATCAACGGGCGCATCGTGCCGCTGAACTACAGCCTGCAGACTGGCGAGCAGGTGGAGATCATCACCGGCAAGCACAGCGGCCCGAGCCGCGACTGGCTGAACCAGAACCTCGGCTACGTCACCACCTCGCGGGCGCGGGCGAAGATCGTCCACTGGTTCAAGCTGCAGGCCCGCGACCAGAACGTCGCCGCCGGCAAGGCCATGCTCGAACGCGAACTGGGGCGCCTGGCGCTGCCGCCGGTGGACTTCGAGAAGCTGGCCGAGAAGGCCAACTACAAGACTGGCGAGGACCTGTTCGCGGCCCTAGGCGCCGGCGACCTGCGCCTGGCCCACGTGGTCAACTACGCCCAGGCGCTGGTGGAGCCGGAGCGCGGCAACGAGCAGCTCGAACTCATCCCACGCAAGCCCAGCCGCCTCGGCCACGGCAAGCGCGGCGACATCCAGATCCAGGGCGTGGGCAACCTGCTGACGCAGATGGCCGGCTGCTGCCAGCCACTGCCGGGCGACCCGATCGTCGGCTACATCACCCTCGGCCGCGGCGTCACCATCCACCGCCAGGATTGCGCCACCGTGCTGCAGCTGGCCGGCCGCGAGCCGGAGCGGATGATCCAGGTGAGCTGGGGCCCGGTCCCGGTGCAGACCTACCCGGTGGACATCGTCATCCGCGCCTACGACCGTTCCGGCCTGCTGCGCGACGTGTCCCAGGTGCTGCTCAACGAGCGCATCAACGTGCTGGCGGTGAACACCCGCTCGGACAAGGACGACAACACCGCGACCATGCGCCTGACCATCGAGATCCCCGGCCTGGATTCCCTGGGCCGCCTGCTGGCGCGCATCTCGCAACTGCCCAACATCATCGAGGCGCGGCGCGACCGCGCGGGTGGCAAGGATGTATAAGCTCGACGACCTGCTGTACCTCATGGCGCGCCTGCGCGACCCGCAGCACGGCTGCCCCTGGGACCTCAAGCAGGACTACGCGAGCATCGCCCCCTACACCATCGAGGAGGCCTACGAGGTCGCCGACGCCATCGAGCGCGGCGACTTCGAGCACCTGCGCGAGGAGGCCGGCGACCTGTTGTTCCAGGTGGTCTACTACGCCCAACTGGCCCGCGAGGAGCAGCGTTTCGACTTCGACGCGGTGGTCCACGGCATCACCGCCAAGCTGGTCCGCCGCCATCCCCATGTGTTCCCCGACGGCGACCTGTACGGCGAACCCGACGCGGCGAAGCTGGCGGAAGCGGCGGTGAAGCAGCGCTGGGAAGAACTCAAGGCCGAGGAACGCGCGGCCAAGGCCGCCGAGCCGGTGCAACTGTCGCTGCTGGACGACGTGCCGGTGGCGCTGCCGGCCCTCAGCCGCGCGGCCAAGCTGCAGAAGCGCGCGGCCCAGGTCGGCTTCGACTGGCCGGAAGCCCTGCCGGTGGTGGACAAGCTGCGCGAAGAGCTGGACGAAGTGCTGGAAGCCATGGCCGACGGCGATGCCGAAGCCCAGGCCGAAGAGATCGGCGACCTGCTGTTCGTGGTGGTCAACCTGGCCCGGCACCTGAAGGTCGACCCGGAAACCGCACTGCGTGCGGCCAACGGCAAGTTTGAAAGGCGCTTCCGCTACATCGAGACCACCCTGCGCGACCAGGGCCGCAAGGCCGAGGAGTGCGGCCTGGAAGAGCTGGACGCGCTGTGGGGCGAGGCCAAGCGGGAGGAGAAGAACCCGCTGGGGTGTGGTTAGTTTCGCCGGAGTTACGAAAAAAGCCCCGCAGTGCGGGGCTTTTTCATGGGCTGGCTCTTTGTAGGAGCGAGCAAGCTCGCTCCTACGAAAAGCGCATCACCCAAACATCCAGCGAATCAGCAGCACCAGCACCAGCACCGCCAACACCGGCCGACCAATACGATAGGCCTTGGGATAGCGCCGCTTGAACTTCTTCACCTGCCCACCTACTCCGTTGCCGATACGAATCAGCACCGAGTAGGCCTGGTTGATCCCGCCGACGCGCTCGCCCTCGACGTTCTGCGGCGCGGTGGCGCGGCCGAGGAAGGCGCTGACGCGGCGGTTGATGCGCGTTAGCAGCGGCGACTTGAGCGGACGCTCGACGTCGCAGAAGAGGATCAGGCGCGATTCGTCCGTCTCGTTCTTCACCCAGTGCACGAAGGTCTCGTCGAACATCACGTCCTCGCCGTCGCGCCAGGCGTAGGGCTGGCCGTCGACGAAGATGCGACAACTGTCCGAGTTCGGCGTGGCCAGGCCCAGGTGGTAGCGCAGGGAGCCGGCATAGGGGTCGCGGTGCTTGTTCAGGTGGCTGTTCGGCGGCAGGCGGGTGAACATCGCGCCCTTGACGTTGGGGATGCTGCTGACCAGCTCCACGGTCTTCGGGCACAGGCGCTGCGCGGAGGGCAGGGGACCGTCGTACCAGGTCAGGTAGAAACGCGTCCAGCCCTTCTTGAAGAAGGAGCCGAAGCCCGCCTCGTTGTTGTTCAGGGCATCGCGGATGTAGCCCTCGTCGAACAGCTGCTCGGCTTCCTCGCGGATCATCTGCCAGTTGTCGCGCAGCTTGTCGAGTTCCGGGAAGCGCTCACGGTCCAGGTAGGGCTTGGACGGTACGCTGGAGTTCAGGTACATCAGCGAGTTGTACGGAGCGAACCAGGCCGAGTGGTTGACCACCTGGCGCAGGAACGGCAGGCGTACCTTGCCGCGCAGGTGCACGTAGAGAATGGCGATGAGGAAGATGGCGAGGATCGCGAGGACGAGGAGCTTGATCATGGGATGGCGAGTCCGCCCTGTTTGGCTGAAAAACGGCCGGCCACTTGCGCAACGCCGACACAGGCCCGAGGATTATACCCTCAGCGCGCGTCGCCGCTGAATTTTCCGCCACGTCAGAATTGTCCTGCGTCATATTCGCAGGCTGTCGGAGAGTCGTTAGCCAATGAGCATGTCATTGCGTGACCAGCTGCTGAAAGCCGGGCTGGTCAACGAAAAGCAGGCCAAGCAGGCCAGCAAGCAGAAGCAGAAACAGCAGCGCCTGGAGCACAAGGGCCAGGCCGAGAAGGACGACAGCCAGCGCCAGGCCGCGTTGCAGGCCCAGGCCGAGAAGCAGGCCCGAGACCAGGAGCTGAACCGCCAGCAGCAGGAGAAATCCGAGAAGAAGGCCCGCGCCGCGCAGATCAAGCAACTGATCGAAGGCACCCGCCTGCCCAGGATGGAGGGCGACGACTACTACAACTTCGTCGACGCCAAGAAGGTCAAGCGCATCGCGGTGAACGCCCTGATCCGCGACAAGCTCAGCCGCGGCAGCCTGGCCATCGTCAGCTACGACGGGCGCTACGAGATAGTCCCGCGCGATGCCGCGCTGCGCATCCAGGAGCGCGACGAGCGCCGCGTGGTGCTGCTCAACGAGCCCAGCGGCGAGCCGGATGATGATGATCCGTACAAGGACTACGTGGTGCCCGACGACCTCATGTGGTGACACTTGCGGAAACGAAAAAGCCGGGCAAATGCCCGGCTTTTTTCATCCTGCCCGAGGTTACGAGCCCTTGACCTGCTTGCCGTCGACGGTGCCGGCCTTGAGCATGATCTGGTACTCCTTGCCGTCGGTCTCCTGCTGGTACAGGCGCACGAGCAGGTAGTCCCAGTCCTTGGCGAACCAGAGGACGGTCTTGCGGTTGCTCTTGGTCGGGTCGCGCACGCGCTCGACCTTGATGGCGTCGATCTGGCCGGCCTGGGTGGCGACCTTCTCCTCGCCGAGCACGCGGAAGTCGTAGGTATCGGTGTCGGTACCCTCGATCACCTGGTAGCTCATGCTTTTCTTGCCGACGGCGACGTCGTGCTGCAGCACCAACTGGTAGGTGGACTTGTCGAGCTGGCCGCGGTTCAGCGGCAGGTGCACGGCGTCGCCGCGGTCGCTGCCGGTGACCTGTTTCTGCGCCCAGTTGAACTGCAGGTCGGTGGACTTGTTCTTGCCCAGGCCCTCGCGGGCCCAGTGGTAGGTCTGCGGCAGGTAGGTGTCGCCTTCGACCTTGAAGGAACTGCTCTCCTTCAGGCTGGCGAGCAGCATGGAGGCCTGGAAGTCGAGTTCCCAGTTGCCGCCGTCGCCTTGCTTGAGGCTGCGGGACGCGGTCCCGCTCAGCGGCATCTGCTTCCAGTCCGCGGTGTAGCTGGCCTCGAACGGCTTGATCTGGAACGAGGCGGCATACGCCGGCAACGTCAGCAGGGCCATCAGGAACAGCAGGACTCTACGCATCGCGAATCTCCTAGGTTCGGAACGGGTAGCCGGTGGCCGGCAACGCCTGGCCATCCAGCATGGCGCCTCGCTCGCCCAGGCGCAAACGGCCTTCGGCGAACCAGCGCATGGCCAGCGGGTAGATCAGGTGCTCCTGCGCGTGCACCCGCGCAGCGAGCGTCTCCGGCGTGTCTTGCGACTCTACCGGGATTGCCGCCTGTACGACCAGAGGGCCGCCATCGAGTTCCTCGGTGACGAAATGCACCGAGCAGCCGTGCTCGGCGTCACCGGCCTCCAGCGCCCGCTGGTGGGTGTGCAGGCCCTTGTACTTGGGCAACAGCGAGGGGTGGATGTTCAGCAGGCGGCCGTGGTAGTGGCGCACGAAAGCCGAACTGAGGATGCGCATGAAACCGGCCAGGACCACCAGGTCCGCGGCGTGGGCGTCGATGCGGCGGATCAGCTCGGCGTCGAAGGCTTCGCGGTCGGCGAAGCCCTTGTGGTCCAGGACCTCGGTGGCGATGCCGGCGGCGGCGGCGCGCTGCAGGCCATAGGCGTCCGCGCGGTTGGAAATCACCGCGCGGATGGTTGCCGGCGTGGCGCCGTCGGCCAGGCTGTCGATCAGTGCTTGCAGATTGCTGCCGGAGCCGGAAATCAGCACCACGACATTGCAAGGATGGGACATCAGTGGCCTTTCAGGTTGTTCAGCACCACGCGTTCGGCGTCTGCAGCGCAGGCGTCGATGCGGCCGATGACCCAGGGCTGCTCGCCGGAAGCGCGCAGGGAGGCGAGGGTGGCCTCGACCTGGTCCTGGGCGACGCAGATGACCATGCCCACGCCGCAGTTCAGCACGCGGTGCATCTCATGCTCGTCGACGTTGCCCTTCTCCTGCAGCCAGTCGAATACCGCCGGGCGCTGCCAGCTGGCCACATCGATGACCGCCTGGGCGTTGTCCGGCAGCACGCGCGGAATGTTGTCCAGCAGGCCGCCGCCGGTGATGTGGGCCATGGCCTTGACCGCGCCGGTCTGCTTGATCAGTTGCAGCAGCGGCTTGACGTAGATGCGCGTCGGCGCCATCAGCAGGTCGGCCAGGGGCTTGCCGTCGAGCTGGGTGGCCTCGATGTCGGCGCCGGAGACTTCGATGATCTTGCGGATCAGCGAATAGCCGTTGGAGTGCGGGCCGGAGGAGGGCAGGGCAATCAGCGCGTCGCCGGCGACCACCTTCGAGCCGTCGATGATCTCGGCCTTTTCCACCACGCCGACGCAGAAGCCGGCCAGGTCGTAGTCCTCGCCCTCGTACATGCCGGGCATCTCGGCGGTTTCACCGCCGACCAGCGAGCAGCCGGCCAGTTCGCAACCGGCGCCGATGCCGGTCACCACGGTGGCGGCGACGTCGACGTTGAGCTTGCCGGTGGCGTAGTAGTCGAGGAAGAACAGCGGCTCGGCGCCGCAGACCACCAGGTCGTTGACGCACATGGCGACCAGGTCCTGGCCGATGCTGTCGTGCTTGTTCAGGTTCAGCGCCAGGCGCAGCTTGGTGCCGACGCCGTCGGTGCCGGAAACCAGCACCGGCTGCTTGTAGCCGGCCGGGATCTCGCAGAGCGCGCCGAAGCCGCCCAGGCCGCCCATGACTTCAGGACGCGCGGTGCGCTTGGCGACGCCTTTGATGCGTTCGACGAGGGCTTCGCCGGCGTCGATGTCCACACCGGCGTCCTTGTAGCTCAACGAGGGTTGCTTGCTGCTCATGTATCCAGGCCTGTAGAAAGGAGTGATTCGTCTGCCGGCCGCGGCGCGAAGGATTCGCGGCGACCTCGCGGGAGGCGCGGGATTTTATCAGGCTTGCCCGGCAGCGGCCATCTCGCGCTGTTGCCGCTGACCGGAGGGCTGTTTAAGGTATAGGCCTTCCGGAAGGGCTTGCCAGGTGCCGTTCCCTTCCTTATTCCGTTCGTCGAGAGCCTGTCATGCGATTTACCGCCCGCCTGTTGATCCTCTGCCTGTCGTTGCTCAGCCTGCCGTCCTTCGCCGCCGCGCTGGGCAACCTCTACCAGGTGCATGAGCCGGTGGCCTCGCAGCAGCCGGACGAGCGCAGCGCCGGCCTGTCCCGCGCGCTGCAGACCCTGGTGCTGCGCCTGACCGGCGACCCCCGCGCCGCCCAGAGCGGCGCGCTGGCCGGCTACTTCAAGGACCCGCAGCAACTGATCAGCCAGTACGGCTACGAGAACGGCCCGCCGCTGGCCCTGGTGGTGGACTTCGACCCCACCTCGGTGAACAACGCCCTGCGCCAGGCCGGCCTGCCGGTCTGGGGCGCCAACCGCCCGAGCCTGCTGGCCTGGTGGCTGAACGAAAGCGCCGCCGGCAGCAGCCTGGTGGGCGACAGCCAGGAAGGCGCCGCGCCGCTCAATCGCGCCGCCCAGCGCCGCGGCCTGCCGCTGCTGCTGCCGATGGCCGACCTCTCCGAGCAGGGCGTGGGCACCGCGCAGAACATCACCGCCGCGCAGCCCGACGCGCTGCGCGCCGCCTCCGAGCGCTATTCCGCCGACGGCCTGCTGGCGGTCGACGCCAAGGAAGACGGCGGCAAGTGGCAGGCGCAATGGCGCCTGTGGCTGGGCGACTCCCGCGAGCAGGGCCAGGCCCAGGGCGACAGCCCGGACGCCCTGGCCGACGCCGTGATGCTGGCGGTCAGCCAGCGCCTGGCGCCACGCTTCGTCGGCGCGCCGGGCGCGGCCAGCGCCCTGAGCCTGCAGGTGCAGGGCGCCAACCTCGAACGCTATGCCCAGTTGCAGAAGCTGCTCGACCCGATGGGCGCGAAGCTGGTCCTGGCCCAGGGCGACAACCTGCAATACCGCCTCAACGCCAGCCCCGACCAGCTGCGCGCCCAACTGGGCCTGGCGCATCTGCAGGAGGCCCCGGCCGAGCCGGCCCAGCCGGCGCTGGACGCCAATGGCCAGCCGCTGCCGGCGCAACCCGCGGCGCCGAGCAACGTCATGCGCTTCCGCTGGTAATGACGCCGTGGGTGGGCCTGGCGCCGGATTCGCAGTATGCTGCGCCTCCGGCGCCTTTTCGGATGCGCCAAAATGATGATTTGGTTACACTTTTGATCCGTACGGCTTCACTGTAAGCGTTTTCGAAGAAAAGCCCCGCCCGGCATGAAACAACCTATGCAGCTCCCCCTGGGCATCCGTCTGCGCGACGATGCCACCTTCGCCAACTTCTACCCCGGCACCAATGCCGCGGCGCTGGGGTATGTCGAGCGGCTGTGCGACTGCGACGCCGGCTGGGCGGAGAGCCTCATCTACCTGTGGGGCGTCGAGGGCGTGGGGCGCAGCCACCTGCTGCAGGCGGCCTGCCTGCGCTTCGAGCAGTACGGCGAGACCTCGGTGTACCTGCCGATGGCCGAGCTGGTGCAATACGGCCCGGCGATCTTCGATGACCTGGAACAGCTGGAGCTGGTCTGCCTCGACGACATCGAGGCCCTGGCCGGCCTGCCGGAGTGGGAAGAGGCGCTGTTCCACCTGTTCAACCGCCTGCGCGACGCCGGCCGGCGTCTGCTGCTGGCGGCCTCGATGCCGCCGCGCGAGCTGCCGGTCAAGCTGCCGGACCTGAAGTCGCGGCTGACCCTCTCGCTGATCTTCCAGCTGCACCCGCTGACCGACGAGGAAAAGCTCCGCGCCCTGCAACTGCGGGCCTCGCGCCGCGGCCTGCACCTCACCGACGAAGTCGGGCGCTTCATCCTCACCCGCGGCGCGCGCAGCATGGAATTCCTCTTCGACCTGCTGGACGAGCTGGACAAGGCCTCGCTGCAGGCCCAGCGCAAGCTGACCATCCCCTTCCTCAAGGAAACCCTGGGTTGGTAGGCCCCTTTGGGGGAGCTGCAAGCCGCAAGCCATAAGCTGCAAGTTATCCGGAGCCGTACGCTCTTCGCCCTACGACGTTGCGCCGAGGCTTTTCGTAGGAGCGAGCTTGCTCGCGAATGGGTCCCGCAGCGGAATCTGTTCGCGAGCAAGCTCGCTCCTACGATGGGTCCGCCTCCGAACCCACCTGTAGGAGCGGGCCCTGCCCGCGAATCGCGCGCAGGGCGCGCTCCTACAGGGTCTAATCCTCCCCCGCCAGCTTGCGCTCGTACTGGAAGCGCCAGCGGGTGTACAGCAGCGCCGCGCAGAACAGGCTCACGCTGAGCAGCACCTCGGCCCAGCCGTAGATGCGCTGGCCCGGCTCGAAGGTGTTGAGCACGCCGGTGATGAAGTACAGGTTGACCACGTAGCAGGCCCAGGCGTGGCCGCGGGCGCTGCCGATCAGCATGCCCGGGGCGATGATCAGCAGCGGCAGCAGCTTGAGCGCGGTCCACACCTTCGGCACCCAGTCCGGCGCGCCACGGGCGTCGGTGAACAGCAGGCCCCAGGTGAGGATCAGCAGGACCAGGCCCAGCAGGCTGCCCAGGCTTACCGCGCGGCTCGCGGCCAGGCGCGGGCGCAGGTGCTCCAGGGAGGGCAGGGGTTTCTTCTTGCGGGCCATTCAGCGCTCCAGTTTGCCGGCGACCTCGGCCAGGCGCTTGCCCAGCGCGCGGCACAGGGTGATCTCGTGTTCGTCCAGGGCGCGCTTGCCGTCGGCGCCGGCGAAGTGGCTGGCGCCATAGGGCGTGCCGCCACCGCGGGTCTCCAGCAGGGCCGGTTCGCTGTAGGGAATGCCGGTGACCAGCATGCCGTGGTGCAGCAGCGGCAGCAGCATGGACAGCTGGGTGGTCTCCTGGCCGCCGTGCAGGCTGGCGGTGGAGGTGAACACTGCCGCCGGCTTGCCGACCAGGGCGCCGGTCAGCCACAGGCTGCTGGTGCCGTCGAGGAAGTACTTCAGCGGCGCAGCCATGTTGCCGAAGCGCGTCGGGCTGCCCATGGCCAGGCCGGCGCAGTCCTTGAGGTCGTCGAGGGTGGCATAGAGCGCGCCTTCCTCGGGCATGTCCGGGGCCACAGCCTCGCACTCGGTGGACACCGCCGGCACCGTGCGCAGGCGCGCCTCCAGGCCGCCCTGCTCGATGCCGCGGGCGATCTGCCGGGCCATCTCGGCGGTGGCGCCGTGGCGGCTGTAGTAGAGCACCAGGATGTAGGGCGCGCTCAAGGCAGGATCTCCAGCACCTTTTCCGGCGGCCGGCCGATCACCGCCTTGTCGCCGGCCACCAGGATGGGCCGTTCGATCAGCTTCGGATGGGCGGCCATGGCCTCGATCAGCTGGGCGTCGCTGAGCTGCGGGTCGTCCAGGCCGAGGGCCTTGTATTCATCTTCGCCGGTGCGCAGCAGCTGGCGCGCGCCTATGCCCAGCTTGCCGAGCAGCGCCTGCAGTTCGGCGGCGCTGGGCGGCGTTTCCAGGTAGCGCACGATGGTCGGGGCCAGGCCGCGCGCCTCGAGCAGTTCGAGGGCGCCGCGGGACTTGGAGCAGCGCGGGTTGTGGAAAAGTGTCAGTTGGCTCATATCCATGGGCTCGCTGGGCCGTTAAAGTGGCGGCTATTCTAACCGCCTCCCGAGGGTTGGCTGAACCATCGGCGTTCGGCCGGGCCGGCGGCCCTGCGACTTAAGGACACAGCATGCACCCGCGCCTGCGGAACCTGATCGAGTTCTGGCGTTATCTGCTCCAGCGTTTCCATGCCGACCGCGTCAGCAGCCACGCCGCCGCGCTGACCTACACCACGCTGTTCGCCGTAGTGCCGATGATGACCGTGACCTTCGCCATCGTCTCGGCCATTCCCACCTTCGAAGGCATGGGCGAGCGCATCCAGCTGTTCATCTTCCACAACTTCGTGCCGTCCACCGGCGAGGCGGTGGAAACCTACCTGCGCGCCTTCATCGTCCAGGCGCGCCACCTGACCTGGCTGGGGGTGGCCTTCCTGGCGGTCACCGCGTTCAGCATGCTGGTGACCATCGAGCGCGTGTTCAACGAGATCTGGCGGGTGCGCAAGCCGCGCCGCGGGGTGACGCGCTTCCTGCTGTACTGGGCGATCCTCAGCCTGGGGCCGCTGCTGCTGGGCGCCGGCTTCGCGGTGTCCACCTACGTCACTTCACTGTCGCTGCTCTCCGGGCCCCATGCCCTGCCCGGTGCCGGCATGCTGCTGAAGTTCATGCCGCTGCTGTTCAGCGTGGCGGCCTTCACCCTCATCTACGCTGCGGTGCCCAACGCCCGCGTGCCGCCGCTGCACGCCCTGGCCGGCGGGGCCCTGACGGCTTTCCTGTTCGAGGCGGCCAAGTCTCTGTTCGGCCTCTACGTCGGCCTGTTCCCCGGCTACAAGCTGATCTACGGCGCCTTCGCCACGGTGCCGCTGTTCCTGCTGTGGATCTACCTGTCCTGGCTGATCGTGCTGTTCGGCGCCGAACTGGTCTGCAACCTGTCCTCGACGCGCCTGTGGCGGCGCAGGGCGTTGCCGCGGCTGCTGGTGCTGCTGGGCGTGCTGCGGGTGTTCTACGAGCGCCAGCGCCAGGGCGAGGCGACGCGCCTGGCGCACCTGCACCGCGCCGGCTGGATGCTGCCGGAGGACGAATGGGAGGAGATGCTGGCCTTCCTCGAGCGCGAGCAGATGGTCTGCCGCTCGGGCGGCAGCGACGATACCTGGGTGCTCTGCCGCGACCTGGGCAGCTACAGCCTGCATCGCCTGCTGAACCGCTGCCCCTGGCCGCTGCCGTGCCTGGAGACGCTGCCGGACAGCCTGGCGGAGGATTGGTACCCGGCACTGCGCGAGGCCCTGCAGCGCTACCAG
This sequence comes from Pseudomonas citronellolis, assembly GCF_900112375.1. Classification (GTDB taxonomy): domain Bacteria; phylum Pseudomonadota; class Gammaproteobacteria; order Pseudomonadales; family Pseudomonadaceae; genus Pseudomonas; species Pseudomonas citronellolis. The sequence goes on from NZ_FOLS01000018.1 coordinate 37,826, forward strand.
GCGGAGCGGGAGGTGCTGTTCGGCGGCAGTCTCGCAGAATGGTTGAGTCCGTCACATTCCAGGTGACGTAAAAGGTCAGTTTGCGGCGAAACGGAATGCTGGAAGCGGCCGGGCGAAGATGAAAATGCGTGGAATCGCGGGCCTCGAAAGTTTGGCACGCTTCTGGCTATAGCCGGTTCAGGACAGTGGTGTTCCCCAGAAGTTCCGAGAAGGCCCGCATCTTCATGAACAAAGACCTGAACAAAGTTGTACACCTGCACCAGCGCGACCCGCAGAGCGCCCTGGAGCGGCTGAATAGAATCACCGGTCTGCAGTTCAGCAGCTGGCCGGAGTCGCTGCTGCCCAGCGTCCATGCCGCGCTCGACGAGCAGGCTGCCAGCACCGCCGAGCCCGTCGGCGAACCCGCCCGCCAGCTGGGTTGAGCGCTACGACAGCTGGCCGGCGTTGATCCGCTGGTCGCTGGAGATCTGTTCCACCGCCTGGACGAAGAGTTCTTCCACCGTCAGGCGCGAAAGTCCCACCGCCGAACGCAATCTGATCTGCAGATTGTCGATCCTGTAGCGATACGGCAGCCGCGCGATGCCGGACAGCAATATGCGTCCGCTGGCGTTGAGGGTGCCGTGATCGATCACCACCTCGTGCTGCCGTTCGCCGTCGCCGTAGCTGGCCAGCAGCGTCACCGGCAGCTGGGCCATGCCCGGCACCTGCAGCCAGGCGGCGACGTTGTAGTCGCAAGCCCGCCCACCGTTGCTGGTACCGAGGGGCCTGGCATTGGCCACTATGTGTTCGGGCACCCGGCTGACGATCTGATCCGTGGGCTGCATATGTCTGTCGCTTCCGTGAATGGGTTCGGCCGGCGTACTTGGCGCCTGCGTGTTCTGACAGGATGTAGGGCCTGACGGAAGGAAAACTTCCGCAAGCCCCGCATTATAGGGAGCAACAAGCCCACAAAACGTGCGTGTTAGCGATCCTGGCTGTGACCTGTTTCCCAAATGACATCATCAGCCCAGCCGCAGCGGATGCCGGCTGACCAGGGGCGTGGTCAGGTTGGCCGCGGGCAGCGGGAGGATGGTCTGGTTGTCGAAGCTGGCCAGTTGCAGCCAGAGGTTCTCGCCTTCGACGAATTGCCCCTGGGGCAGCCAGATGCCGTGGTACCAGCCGTTGCCCGGTTCCGGGGTGCTCTGCAGGACCGCCGGGTGCCGCTGTGCGTCAGGCGTGCGGCGCAGCCAGGCCGGCCGTGGCAGGCCTTTGAGGAAGCGCAGGCCCAGGTGCAGGCCGTCACCGTTGAGGTGACGCCAGCGCACCATCGCCAGGATCGGCGAGCCCGGCTTGTCGAGGATCAGCAGCAGTTGCCCGACCGGCAGGCGCTGTGCCTGGCTGCCCTGGCAGACGATGCGCGCCCCGCCGGGGCTGGCGTCGGCCATCTGCGCCTCGCAACTGCCGGCGGCGCTGGCCAGCAGGTGGGCCTGGATGGCCGTCAGGCCGATCACCAACTGGCAGCTCGCATGTTTCTCGGCGCGCGTATGGCGGCGCGGTTGGTGGCCCAGCCAGTGCGGGCGGACACGTTCCAGCAGCAGGCTCTCGGCTGCCGGGCGCAGCGGCGCCGGGTCGTGCAGGGCGATCAGCAGCGCGCCCAGTTCCAGGCGGCGCAACTGCTCGGGCGGTGCCTCGGGCTTCTGGTCGAAGCCCAGGCAGGGGCGGTCGTCGCCGAGGTCGACCAGGTAGCCTTCCTGCTCCTCTTCCTCGTCGTCCCAGTCCTGCAGCCGGGCCAGGCCGGCCAGCGGCGCGAGGGCGCTGAACAGGTGCGGAGCCTCGCCCTCGGTGAGGTGGAAGGGGTTGCTCAGCGCCAGCAGCAGGGATTGCTGGTACAGGCCCCGCAGGGTTCCGGCCGGGGTGGGTTCGAAGGCAGCGGCGATGGGTTCGTCCAGGCACTGCTGGTATTCGCCTATCCAGTACAGCAGGTGGCTGTCGCGCCACAGCGAGCCCGGCGGCTGCTGGTACTGCTGGTAATGGCGCAGCAGGGCCTGGGCGAGGAAGTGCTCGGCCATGTACAGACACCACGCCAGGTGCGGGCGCGAGGGCTTGTGGCCGTTGAGTATCTGCAGCAGCAGGCGCTTGAAGCCGGCGGCCAGTTCGCCGCACAGGTGCACGAAGAGGGCCGGCGGCGTCTTCTCGGCGCGGATCAGCCGGGTGTAATGGCGATATTCTTCGGCGAGGCTTTGCAGCGCGCGCTGCCTTTCCAGTAAGGTCAGTGCGCAACGGTTGAGCCTGAAGAGGACGCCCAGGCAGTGCTGCAGGCCTTCGTGCAGGGGCAGCCGCCGGGCCTGCAGCAGTCCTGCCGACAGGTTGCTCGCCGCGTCGCCGTTGTCTTCGAGAATATCCGGCACTTCCAGGCGCAGGGCAGAGAGCATCATGACCACCCCGCATACACGAGGACTGAAGGCATGGGAGTACGGCTCCGTTTTGTCAGTGGACTGTTGGCCGGCCTGATCCTGGCCGGCTGCTCGGCGGATTACGGCGTCGATCAGTATGGAAAGAAGGTACCCACAGCAAGCCTAGATGGCCAGTGGCTAGTCATCAATTACTGGGCCGACTGGTGCGTGCCATGCCGCAAGGAAGTGCCCGAGCTCAACCGCCTGGCGGAGGACAGCCGGGACAAGGGCGTGCGGGTGCTGGGGGTCAACTACGATGGCCTGCGTGACGCCGAGCTGAGCAAGGCCGCGCAAGACCTGGGGATCCGCTACACGGTGCTGGCCGACGACCCGGCGCCGCGCTTCAAGCTGCCGCGCAGCGAGGCGTTGCCGGTGACCTACATCGTCGACGCCAAGGGCCAGGTGCGCGAGCGCATGCTGGGCGAACAGACGGCCAGCGGCGTACAGGCGCGCCTGCTGGCCCTGCAGGAGGAGAAGCGCTGATGGCGAGAATCTGCATGCACGGCTTCGTCAGTGGACGCGTGCAGGGCGTCTACTACCGCCAGGGCACCCAGGAGCAGGCCGACCGGCTGGGCATCGACGGCTGGGTGCGCAACCTGCCCGATGGGCGGGTCGAGGTGCTGATGGAAGGGGAGGAGAGCGCCGTCCACGCGCTGCGCGAGTGGTTGCACCAGGGCCCGGAGAAGGCCCGGGTGACGGACGTGGCGTTGCAGGACATGCCGGCCCAGGGCATCACCGGCTTCATCGTGCGGCGTTGAGCCCGGCAGCGGCCCGGGCTCAGTTGCTGGCGCCGGGGTCTGCGGCCAGGCGGCCGGCGTCGCTCAGCAGGCGCTGGAGGAATTCCTTCTGCAGCTCCGGATCGTTGCGCGTCAGCTCGATCAGGCTCTGTTCCAGCTCGCTGGCTTCCTCTTCCAGGCCGAGGTCGGACAGGCGCTTGACGCGGTGCACCCAGTGCTGCACGTCTTCGCCTTCAAGGTCGTCGTAGATCAGCGCATGAGCTTCGTGCAGCTTGCCCCGCAGCGTCGGGCTGACCAGCAGGCTGGCCTCGGCGTGGGCGCTGTCCTGGGCATCGCGCACGCTCAGCTGCAGGCGGCCGGCGCGGTACACGGCGTCGTCGCTGAAGGGGCTGTCCAGCAGGTTCAGGCGCAGGATGCCGTGACGGTCGGTCAGCAGTTCCTGGGTCTCCTTGCCGACGCTCACCTGCACCGGGCGCTCGGCCCAGGGCAGGCTGGAATACTCGGTGTGCCTGTTGCGCCGCTGTTCGTCGATGTTGGCCAGGTTCTGCTCGGCGCGGCCGTTGGATTGCACGTTCATGAACGGGTTCATGCCGTCGATGCCGTAGCTGATCCAGCCGCGGGTGACGCTTTCCGGCAGGTTGCCCAAGGCGAACACGTTGACCACGTTGGCGCCGATGCCGGCGACGAAGGTCAGCGCGCCCAGCGGCACTTCGTAGAACTCGCGCCAGCCCTGGTAGGGCGTGTAGCGGTCGTAGCGGCGGGTGACCTCGAAGGTGGTGACTTCGAAGGTCTTCTGCTCCTGCACGCGGACGCGGCGCTGCGGCAGTTGCAGGACGCCGGGCTCGCCGACGTCTATCTGCAGGCTGTGGTCGAGCAGCTTGCGCTCGACGCGCTCCTCGTGTTCGCTGCGCTGCGACATCTGGTTGGCGCAGCCGCTCAAGGCAAGGCTGCCGCACAGGACGGCAACCTTGAGGCGGGTGGTACTTCGGGACATCGCGCTGCTCAGTTGCCGATCTTCGCCTTGAGGAAGCTCATCACGTCGGCCACGGCGACGTTCTGCGACTCGCTGTCGCGACGGCCCTTGTATTCCAGGGTGCCTTCGCCCAGGCCGCGGTCGCTGACCACGATGCGGTGCGGGATGCCGATCAGCTCCATGTCGGCGAACTTCACGCCGGGGCTGGTCTTCTTGTCGCGGTCGTCCAGCAGCACTTCGTAGCCGGCGGCGGTCAGCTCGGCGTAGAGCTTGTCGGTGGCCTCGCGCACGCTTTCGGTCTCGTACTTCAGCGGCACGATGGCGACCTGGAAGGGCGCCAGGGCGGCCGGCCAGAGGATGCCGCGCTCGTCGTTGTTCTGCTCGATGGCGGCGGCGACCACGCGGGAGACGCCGATGCCGTAGCAGCCCATGATCAGGGTGACCGGCTTGCCTTGCTCGCTGAGCACGGAAAGGCCCATCGCCTCGCTGTACTTGGTGCCGAGCTGGAAGATGTGGCCGACCTCGATGCCGCGGCGGATCACCAGGGTGCCCTTGCCGTCGGGGCTGGGGTCGCCGGCGACGACGTTGCGCAGGTCGGCGACTTCCGGCAGCGGCAGGTCGCGTTCCCAGTTCACGCCGAAGTAGTGCTTGTCGTCGAGGTTGGCGCCGATGGCGAAGTCGCTCATCAGGGCCACCGAGCGGTCGACGATGCAGGGCAGCGGCAGGTTCAGCGGGCCGAGGGAGCCGGGGGCGGCGCCGATGGCGGCCTTGATCTCGGCTTCGCTGGCCATCTGCAGGGGGCTGGCGACCAGGGGCTGGTTGGCGGCCTTGATCTCGTTCAGCTCGTGGTCGCCGCGAACCACCAGGGCGACCAGCTTGCCTTCCTCGGCGCCGCGGACCACCAGGGTCTTGATGGTCTTCTCGATGGGCAGGTCGAACTTCTCCACCAGGTCGGCGATGGTCTTGGTGTCCGGGGTGTCGACCAGGCGCAGTTCTTCGGTGGCGGCGCCGCGTGCGGTTTCACGCGGTACGGCCTCGGCCTTCTCGATGTTGGCGGCGTAGTCGGAGCTGTCGCTGAAGACGATGTCGTCCTCGCCGGAGTTGGCCAGCACGTGGAATTCGTGGGAGCCGCTGCCGCCGATGGAGCCGTTGTCGGCCTGCACGGGGCGGAAATCCAGGCCCAGGCGGGTGAAGACCTTGCAGTAGGCCGCGTACATGCCGTCGTAGGTCTGCTGCAGCGATTCCTGGTTCAGGTGGAAGGAGTAGGCGTCCTTCATGATGAACTCGCGGCCGCGCATCAGGCCGAAGCGCGGACGGATCTCGTCACGGAACTTGGTCTGGATCTGGTAGAAGTTGATCGGCAGCTGCTTGTAGCTGGACAGCTCGTTGCGCGCCAGATCGGTGATGACCTCTTCATGGGTCGGGCCGACGCAGAACTCGCGGTCGTGGCGGTCCTTCAGGCGCAGCAGCTCGGGGCCATACTGCTGCCAGCGGCCGGACTCCTGCCACAGCTCCGCGGGCTGCACGGCCGGCATCAGCACTTCCAGGGCGCCGGCGGCGTTCATTTCCTCGCGGACGATGGTCTCGGCCTTGCGCAGCACCCGCAGGCCCATCGGCAGCCAGGTGTAGAGACCCGAGGCCAGCTTGCGGATCATGCCGGCGCGCAGCAGCAGCTGGTGGCTGATCACCACGGCATCGGCAGGGGTTTCTTTCAGGGTGGACAGCAGGTACTGACTGGTACGCATGGTTGGCCGTTATTCGATTGCGAGACAGAGGTAGGCGGGCATTGTACGGTGCGTGCCTGGCGCCGTACAGGGCGCGGCCGGGGGAGCTGGATGCCGCGGAACGCGGAAAAGGAAAAGCCCGGCGCGGGGCCGGGCTTTCCTTGACCTGCGGTCGTTCTGGTTACAGAACGGACAGCGGGTAGTCGACGATCAGGCGGAACTCGTTGTTGTCGCCTTCGGCCTGGTCGGTGTTGGCACGGTGCCAGGCTTGACGGATGCGGAAGGACAGGTCCTTCGCCGGGCCGTTCTGGACAACGTACTTGGCTTCCAGGTCGGTTTCGTGGTGCTTGCCGTCTTCGCCGTAACCGTAGGCCGCGTACGGGCTGGTCGGGTCGATGTGGGTGCCATCGATGTCCTTACCAGTGATGTAGCGGGTCATGAAGGTCAGGCCAGGAACGCCGTACTCGGCCATGTTCAGGTCGTAACGAGCCTGCCAGGATTTTTCGCCCGGGCCGTTGAAGTCGGAGTACTGGACGGAGTTGGCGAGGAAGATCGAGTCGCCACCGGCGTTGTTGTCGCCTACGCCGAGGTAGTCGAACGGGGTATCGCCGTTGACCTTCTGGAAGGCCAGGGTGAAGGTGTGCGCGCTGAGGGTGTAAGCGGCCGCCAGCGAGAAGGTGTTGTTATCGATATCGCCCGCTTTCGCGCTGCCGGAATCGGTAGTGCGATAGTAGTTGAAGTCGAAGCCCAGGGACTGATCGTCAGCGATCGGCAGGGTGTAGTTCAGGTTGGTGTAGTACTGATTCCACACGTCCTTGAACTTGGAGCCGTACAGCGAGGCGCTGAAGTTGTCGGTGAAGGCGTATTTGCCGCCGACGAAATCAACGGTGCGGGCATCCAGGTCTTCGTCGCCGAACCAGGCGTAGGTAGCGGTCAGCCTGCCGTCGCGGTTGGTGGTGTCCTGGCCGGTGCCGGAATAGTAGTGGCCGGCTTCCAGGTCGAGGCCCTGGATCTCGCTGCTCATCAGGCTGATGCCGCTGGCGGTTTGCGGCAGCAGACGGGTACCGCCGACGGCGAATACCGGAGCGGTCGGCTGCATGTCACCCAGTTTCAGCTCGGTTTTGGATACGCGGATCTTCAGCGCAGCGCCAGCCTTCCCGAAGGAGTCTGCCTTTTCGCCGTCATCGTGGACCGGCAGGTTGCCGGTGCCGCCATAACCGCTGCCGCCATCGAGTTTCAGGCCCAGGTAGCCGAAGGCATCGACGCCGAAACCGACGGTGCCTTGGGTGAAGCCGGAACTGAAGTTACCCAGGAAGCCCTGGGTCCAGTCGCGCTGGTCGGTGCTGCCGTTCTTATTGTCACGGTTGAAGTAGTAGTTGCGAACCAGGAAGTTCAGGCTGCTGTCTTCGACAAAGCCTTTGGATTCCGCTTGGTCGCTGACGAAGGCTTCGGCCATGGCCAGTTGCGAGGTGGCTGCAGAAATCGCCAGGGCAATGGCGCTCCACTTCATCACTTTCATCGTGATTGCTCCTTTGGTTTTGAAATTATTTGCCATCACTATGTGCCGCGGTGACGGCTCGTTCTTCTTGTCGGCGCTAACTTATAGCACGCGTGTTGTCTTGGCGATAGTTGCCGGAAACTTCAAACGGTTTCTTTATGGCACTGTCGCAAACATGTATGACAAGTGTCGCTTCCAAGTAGGTCTCATCTTGAGAATCTGCTTTTGCGACGACTTGACAGTCGCTTGTTTGTTTTATTTCCCCTTGGTGATGTCGCGTATCTTCTGGTTGTTTTTTGCTCAGTTGCGATCCGCGCTTTTGTTGTTCTTCCCGGTGGCGAGCATCTAGCAACATCCGTGCTCAAAACCCGATTCGCTCCCTCGAAGATTTCGCCATCGCTCCGGATGCTGCACGGTGTATGCCGTTGGCGCGCAGATTTCAAGATGTTGCGGGAATATTTGCGGCCCGTCCTAGTCCCGTGGTGGGCGCCCGGGGTTGCAGGTTCGTTCGAGAAGCCGGGGTTTTCCTGTCAGGTTCCTTTCCGTAGGCAGCAGATACCCCTGCTTCCCTGTTGTCGGAAAGTGCCCCGATTTGGCGCAGTGCACGAATAGGGTGCTGCGCCGCCGCGGGACGGCTGCCGTTCCCCGCCTGCCTCTAGTATCCTCCGCGCCCAGCGCTCCCCCGAGGGGGCTAAGCTTCTATTTCAAGACTGGTCGAACAGGAGAGGTCAGATGTTCGTCTTGGATTCCCGCCTGCAGCAGGACACCATCGCGCTGGGCGACTTTCCCCTGAGCCGCCTGCTGCTGATGAACGATGCGCAATATCCCTGGCTCATCCTCGTGCCGCGCCGCGACGATGTCAGCGAGATCTTCCAACTGGCGCCGGACGAGCAGCAGGAGCTGTGGCGCGAGGCGACCCATCTGGCGGAAGTGCTCAAGGACACTTTCAAGGCCGACAAGATGAACGTCGCCAACCTGGGCAACGTGGTCAGCCAGTTGCACATGCACGTCATCGTGCGCCGCCGCGACGACGCGGCCTGGCCGGGCCCCGTCTGGGGCCGGCATCCGGCGCGCCCCTACACGCCCGAGGAGTTGCTGGCGGTGCGTGGCAAGCTGCGCATGGCCCTGGGCGACGCCTTTCGTTTCGAGGAGTGAATGCCATGAGCCTGGAGGAACGGGTAACCGATCTGGAGAGCCGGCTGGCGTTCCAGGATGACGCTCTGCAGACGCTGAGCGACGTGGTCTATGAGCAGGAGCGGCTGATCGAGCGTCTGCGCCTGCAGATGCAGGTGCTACTGAAGCGCCTGGAGGATCTGCAGGGACAGGTCGGTATTGCTGAGGATGATGTGCCGCCGCCGCATTATTGAGTTGTGGTGGGGGGATGCCGTTTATGGGGGGGAGGCTAGTGCCTGCCGGTGGCGTTGGTGTTGGGGTCAAGAGCGCCCTCTCCCCAACCCTCTCCCGCAAGCGGGAGAGGGGCTGTCCTGAGTGGCTTGCCAGTCCGGCACCATCCTCACACCCCCGTCATTCCCGCGAACGCGGGAATCCAGAGACTTTTTGGGTTGGGCTCGGTGTAGCGCGCCGCACCGAGTGCTCGGATGTTTTTTGTTTCGCCCCCTCGGGCGAGTCCCTTTTGTCAAACGGTGGAAGGCCACCCCCGCAAAAAAGGAACCAAAAAGGCTTGCCCCGCATACGGGCCCGACAGAGTCGGGCTACCCTCGCGAACTCCCCCGCCACGGAGGCCCGCCCCGAGGGTACGTCCCTGTAGCCCGCGGGGCTCTCGCGACATCCATGTCGCATGACCTCCTGAGCGCGGGTTTCGCTCGGCCTTCTGAAGGGGCGTTCCGGTGCGCGCGGATGTTTCTCTGGAAATCCGTAGGGCGCATAACGCCTACGGCGTTATCCGCCGAATCGCGGACAGAGTCCGCTCCTACACCCTCCGGCAAGCACAAGACCCGTAGGATGGTGTTGAGCGAAGCGATACCCATCGCCATGACCGCATGGGTTTCGCAAGCTCAACCCATCCTACGAAGAGCACCCCGGCGCGGCTTGCAAGACAGTTGCTCCTACGGTTACAGGGAAGCACGGGCGTAGGAGCGGACTTGTCCGCGATTGGACTCCCCGGCCACGCCGGACACCCCGGTGGCGCGAACAGCCCGCTCTCCCTTCCAGGCAGGGCGCGCAGCCGGGGGTGGGAGGGGGCGCTCTTGAGCCAAAAATGAAAAATGCCGTTTCCCCCTGGAGGGAAACGGCATCTGTCTCAAGCAACCAGCATGCGCCGATCGGCGCTTCGGCTCGTTCCTCAGCGGCGGCCGGGCAGGGCGGCGATCACATCCTCCGCCTGCAGGCCCTTGTCGCGTTGCACCACGGAGAACTCCACGCGCTGGCCTTCGATGAGGATGCGGTGGCCTTCGCCGCGGATGGCGCGGAAGTGCACGAAGATATCCTCGCCGGTGTCGCGGGAGATGAAGCCGAAGCCCTTGGAAGTGTTGAACCACTTCACGGTGCCGGTCTCGCGGTTCTCGTCGCTGATCGGGGCTTCGGGGGCTGCGCCGGCGCTGGGGCGCTTCTGCAGGCCGCTGGCGAGTTGCAGGACCACGGCGACGGCCAGGATCAGCAGGGGCAGGACGATGGCCGGTTGGTCGCCGATGGACGGCAGCGGCGCCAGCAGGATGAGAATCTGCAGGACCACGGCCAGGGCGATCAGTGCCGATACCAGGCTCTGCAGCTGTTGCACCCGTTGGTTGGCGGGGGTGAGCAGCAGGGCGGTCAGGCCGAGCAGGGCCAGGTAGACGGCGTCGGGGTTCTGCAGGTAGGGAATGGCATCGGCGCGCAACGAAGGCGCGAAGGACAACACGAGGGCGGCAACGCCCGTTAGCAGGTGGACGATTTTCAGCATGGTTATGGATTCACCTTGAGCGATAAGCGTAAAGAGAAGCAGCCGGTCGTGCGGTCTGGTTCGCAGCGATGAAAATGACCTGAAAGAGGCCGGCGGCCTATGCGCGAGGCACACGGGCGGTATTTAACAGCAAACCGATAGCCTTCTCAAATCAACCGCTTAGCGCCTGGGGCGAGCAGAGGGGCCCGGCATGATGCCGGGCCCGGCGGGGAGGTGTCAGTGAGCGAGCAGGCTGCGCAGCATCCACGCGGTCTTCTCGTGGACCTGCATGCGTTGCGTCAGCAGGTCGGCGGTGGGTTCGTCGGCCGCCTTGTCAGCCAGCGGGAAGATGCTGCGTGCGGTGCGCACCACGGCTTCCTGGCCCTGGACCAGCAGGCGGATCATTTCCTGGGCGTCCGGCACGTCCTGCTCTTCCTTTATAGAGGAGAGGCGGGCGTAGGCGGCGTAGGTGCCCGGCGCCGGGAAACCGAGGGCGCGGATGCGCTCGGCGATGCTGTCCACCGCCAGGGCCAGCTCGGTGTACTGCCCCTCGAACATCAGGTGCAGGGTATTGAACATCGGACCGGTGACGTTCCAGTGGAAGTTGTGGGTCTTCAGGTAGAGGGTGTAGGTATCGGCCAGCAGGCGCGAGAGCCCCTCGGCGATGGCGGCGCGGTCCTGTTCGGCGATGCCGATGTCGATTTCCATGGCGTCTTCCTCTTGATGAAAATTCCCGGTCAGGCTAGCACGGGCTTTGACGGGAGCCTTTTGGTTTGAATCAAAGCTTCCGATAGCGGATTTCTATCGACTGCCCGCCGTGGGGGCCGCCGGAGGGCGGCTGCAAGTCATGGTTTTTTCAGGCTATAATCCGCGCCTTTGCCGCGGGATGCGGGCCCGCGGCCATGTAGCAGCCAAGGTGTCCCGATGCCGATTTACGAATACCAATGCCGTTCCTGCGGCCATCAGCTGGAAGCCATGCGGAAGCTCAGCGATGCGCCGCTGGTCGATTGCCCGGCCTGCCAGGCCCCGGAATTGAAGAAGATGGTCTCCGCCCCCGGCTTCCGCCTGAGCGGCGGCGGCTGGTACGAAACCGACTTCAAGACCGGCGCGAAGAAGAACCTGGCGTCCGCCGAGCCCGCCTGCCCCGCCACGGGCTGCGGCTCGGGCGCCTGTGCCGCCGGCGAATGAGCGGTTCCCTCGAATCCAAGACTTGCGAGAAGCGAAACACACCATGATGCGCAGCCACTATTGCGGCCAATTGAACGAGAGCCTGGACGGCCAGGAAGTCACGCTTTGCGGTTGGGTGCACCGCCGCCGCGACCACGGCGGGGTGATCTTCCTCGACATCCGTGACCGCGAAGGCCTGGCCCAGGTGGTGTTCGACCCGGATCGCGCCGAGACCTTCGCCAAGGCCGACCGCGTGCGCAGCGAGTACGTGGTCAAGGTCACCGGCAAGGTGCGCATGCGTCCGGAAGGCGCACGCAACTCGAACATGGCCTCCGGCGCCATCGAGGTGCTGGGCTACGAACTGGATGTGCTGAACCAGGCTGAGACTCCGCCGTTCCCGCTGGACGAATATTCCGATGTGGGCGAGGAAACCCGCCTGCGCTACCGCTTCATCGACCTGCGCCGCCCGGAAATGGCCGCCAAGCTGAAGCTGCGCGCGCGCATCACCAGCAGCATCCGCCGCTACCTGGACGACAACGGCTTCCTCGACGTCGAGACGCCGATCCTCGGCCGCCCGACCCCCGAGGGCGCACGCGACTACCTGGTGCCCAGCCGCACCTACCCGGGCCACTTCTTCGCCCTGCCGCAGTCGCCGCAGCTGTTCAAGCAACTGCTGATGGTCGCCGGCTTCGACCGCTACTACCAGATCGCCAAGTGCTTCCGCGACGAGGACCTGCGCGCCGACCGCCAGCCGGAATTCACCCAGATCGACATCGAGACCAGCTTCCTCGACGAGAGCGACATCATCGCCATCACCGAGAAGATGGTGCGCCAGCTGTTCAAGGAAGTGCTGGACGTGGAGTTCGACGAATTCCCGCACATGCCCTTCGAAGAGGCCATGCGCCGCTATGGCTCGGACAAGCCGGACCTGCGCATCCCGCTGGAACTGGTGGACGTCGCCGACCAGCTCAAGGAAGTCGAGTTCAAGGTCTTCTCCGGCCCGGCCAACGATCCGAAAGGCCGTGTCGCTGCCCTGCGCGTTCCGGGCGCCGCGTCCATGCCGCGTAGCCAGATCGACGACTACACCAAGTTCGTCGGCATCTACGGCGCCAAGGGCCTGGCCTACATCAAGGTCAACGAGCGCGCCAAGGGCGTCGAGGGCCTGCAGTCGCCGATCGTCAAGTTCATCCCCGAGGCCAACCTCAACGTGATCCTCGATCGCGTCGGCGCCGTGGATGGCGACATCGTGTTCTTCGGCGCCGACAAGGCGAAAGTCGTCTGTGACGCCCTGGGCGCGCTGCGCATCAAGGTCGGCCATGACCTCAAGCTGCTCACCAAGGAGTGGGCGCCGATGTGGGTCGTGGACTTCCCGATGTTCGAAGAGAACGACGACGGCAGCCTGACCTCGCTGCACCACCCGTTCACCTCGCCCAAGTGCAGCCCGCAAGAGCTGGAGGCCAACCCGGCCGCCGCGCTGTCCCGCGCCTACGACATGGTGCTCAACGGCACCGAGCTGGGCGGTGGTTCCATCCGTATCCACGACAAGTCCATGCAGCAGGCGGTGTTCCGCGTGCTGGGCATCGATGATGCGGAGCAGGAAGAGAAGTTCGGCTTCCTCCTCGACGCCCTCAAGTACGGTGCCCCACCGCACGGCGGCCTGGCCTTCGGCCTGGACCGCCTGGTGATGCTGATGACCGGCGCCGCGTCGATCCGCGAAGTGATCGCCTTCCCGAAAACCCAGAGCGCCGGCGACGTCATGACCCAGGCTCCGGGCACCGTGGACGGCAAGGCCCTGCGCGAGCTGCACATCCGCCTGCGCGAGCAGCAGAAGGCCGCCGAGTAATTCCAGATGAACCGCGGCGGCGCACAGCCTGCGCCGCCGCCGCAACAAGCTAGACGGAGTGAGTTATGGCTGGTCATTCCAAATGGGCCAACATCAAGCACCGCAAGGAGCGTCAGGACGCCAAGCGCGGGAAGATCTTCACCAAGCTGATCCGCGAACTGACGGTCGCCGCCAAGCAGGGCGGCGGCAACCCGGCTGACAACCCGCGTCTGCGCCTGGCCGTGGACAAGGCGCTGACTGCCAACATGACCCGCGACACCATCGATCGAGCCATCGCCCGTGGCGCCGGCTCGAACGACGCGGACAACATGGAAGAACTGACCTACGAAGGTTACGCGCCCAGCGGCGTGGCAATCATCGTCGAGGCCATGACCGACAACCGCAACCGCACCGCGGCGGAAGTGCGTCACGCCTTCAGCAAGTGCGGCGGCAACCTCGGCACCGATGGCTCGGTGGCCTACATGTTCGACCGCAAGGGGCAGATCAGCTTCGCCCCCGGCGTCGACGAGGATGCCCTGATGGAAGCGGCCCTGGAGGCCGGCGCCGACGACGTGGTGACCAACGACGATGGCTCCATCGACGTCTTCACCAGCTTCGCCGACTTCATCGCGGTGAACGAGGCGCTGACCGCCGCCGGCTTCAAGGGCGAGGAGGCGGAGATCTCGATGATCCCCTCGACCACCGCGACCCTGGACCTGGAGACCGCGCAGAAGGTGCTCAAGCTGATCGACATGCTCGAGGACCTGGACGACGTACAGAACGTCTATTCAAACGCGGACATCCCCGAAGAGGTGATGGCGCAGCTTGGCTGACGCCATCCCCGACATGGGCCTCGCGCCGGAAGCCGGAGCCGTCGGATTCGACCGCTCCGGCTTCCGGCTTTTGGTTTCCGGCATATGACCCTGATCCTAGGCATCGACCCCGGCTCGCGCATCACCGGCTTCGGCGTGGTGAGGGACACCGGCCGCGGCTGCGAATACGTTGCCTCCGGCTGCATCCGCACCGGCAGCGGCGCCCTGCACGAACGCCTGCAGATCGTCTTCCGCGGCGTGCGCGAGGTCATCCAGACCTACCACCCGACCATGATGGGCATCGAGCAGGTGTTCATGGCGCGCAACGCCGACTCCGCGCTCAAGCTCGGCCAGGCCCGCGGCGCGGCCATAGTCGCGGCGGCGGAGGAGGGGCTGGAAATCGCCGAATACACCGCCAGCCAGGTCAAGCAGGCCATCGCCGGCACCGGCGGGGCCGACAAGCTGCAGGTCCAGATGATGGTCATGCACCTGCTGAAACTGACGCAGAAACCGCAGATCGACGCCTCCGACGCCCTGGCCATCGCCCTGTGCCACGCCCACACCCGGCAGAGCCTGGTGCCCCATGGCCTGTCCACCGCGCGCCGCCGCGGCGGGCGCCTGCGCCTTTGACCGACAACCTGCAAGGACCCTGAGCCGTGATTGGACGCCTGCGTGGCACCCTGGCGGAAAAGCAGCCGCCGCACCTGATCCTCGACGTCAACGGCATCGGCTACGAGCTGGAAGTGCCGATGACCACCCTTTATCGCCTGCCCGCCCTCGGCGAGCCGGTGACCCTGCACACGCACCTGGTGGTGCGCGAAGATGCCCACCTGCTCTACGGCTTCGCCGAGAAGCGCGAGCGCGAGCTGTTCCGCGAGCTGATCCGCCTCAACGGCGTCGGCCCCAAGCTGGCCCTGGCCCTGATGTCGGGCCTGGAAGTGGATGAGCTGGTGCGTTGCGTGCAGGCGCAGGATACTTCCACCCTGGTGAAGATCCCCGGGGTCGGCAAGAAGACCGCCGAGCGCCTGCTGGTGGAGCTCAAGGACCGCTTCAAGGCCTGGGAGAACATGCCGACCATCGCCCCCCTGGTGACGGAACCGAAACTGGCCGCAACAGTCTCAAGCGCCGAGGCCGATGCCGTCAGCGCGCTGATCGCGCTAGGCTTCAAACCTCAGGAGGCGAGCCGCGCCGTGGCCGCCGTGGAGGAAAAAGATTTGTCCAGCGAAGAACTCATCCGCCGCTCGCTCAAGGGCATGGTCTAGGTAGCCGCGCATGATCGAGACCGATCGCCTGATCTCGGCCGCCACCGCCGGCCCTCGCGAGCGCGAGGAGCAACTGGACCGCGCCATCCGCCCGCTGAGCCTGTCCGACTACATCGGCCAGCCCAGCGTGCGCGAGCAGATGGAGCTGTTCATCAGCGCCGCCCGCGGCCGCAAGGAGGCCCTGGACCACACGCTGATCTTCGGCCCGCCGGGCCTGGGCAAGACCACCCTGGCGAACATCATCGCCCAGGAGATGGGCGTGGCCATCAAGAGCACTTCCGGCCCGGTGCTGGAGCGCCCGGGCGATCTCGCCGCGTTGCTGACGAATCTCGAGCCGGGCGACGTGCTCTTCGTCGACGAGATCCACCGCCTCTCGCCCATCGTCGAAGAAGTGCTGTACCCGGCGATGGAAGACTTCCAGCTCGACATCATGATCGGCGAAGGGCCGGCGGCGCGCTCCATCAAGCTCGACCTGCCGCCCTTCACCCTGGTCGGCGCCACCACCCGCGCCGGCATGCTGACCAACCCGCTGCGCGACCGCTTCGGCATCGTCCAGCGCCTGGAGTTCTACAGCGTCGACGACCTGGCGACCATCGTCGCCCGTTCGGCCGGCATCCTCGGCCTGGACATGGACCCGGCCGGCGCCTTCGAGATCGCCCGCCGCGCCCGCGGCACGCCGCGCATCGCCAACCGCCTGCTGCGCCGCGTGCGCGATTTCGCCGAGGTGCGCGCCAGCGGGGCGATCAGCAGCGAGGTGGCGGACAAGGCGCTGAACCTGCTGGACGTCGACGAACGTGGCTTCGACCACCAGGACCGGCGTCTACTGCTGACCATGATCGACAAGTTCGACGGCGGGCCGGTGGGGCTGGACAACATCGCCGCGGCCATCGGCGAAGAAAAACATACGATCGAGGACGTGCTGGAGCCCTATTTGATCCAGCAAGGCTATATCATGCGCACGCCGCGGGGACGGGTCGTCACCCGGCATGCGTACCTGCATTTCGGCCTGAAACTGCCGAAGCGGATGGGTGAGGGGGCGATGCCGGATCTTTTCTCCCCTGAAGATGGTAATTAATTGCATTTGTGGCTGATTGCCGATTGGCAAAGCCCCAACTTGGTTCTAGAGTATGCGCGCGCAACACGGGGGTCAGCCGTTCGAGCATCGATTCCGGGTCTATTACGAGGACACCGATGCAGGCGGCATCGTCTACTACGTCAACTACCTCAAGTTCATGGAGCGGGCTCGCACCGAGCGGCTGCGGGCTCTGGGCTTCGCCCAATCCCAGCTGGCAGGTGAGAACCTGCTTTTCGTCGTTCATTCGGCCGAAGCGCGCTACCACGCGCCGGCCCGCCTGGACGACGAACTGGTCGTCAGCGCCGAGGTCGAGGAGTTGAACCGCGCGAGCCTGCGTTTCCGTCAACAGGTTCGTCGAGCGTCGGATTCGGCCTTGCTATGCGAGGGCCGCTTCCTGGTGGCGTGCGTACGGGCCGACAACCTCAGGCCCCGCGCCATCCCCGAAGTGTTGCGTGCGGCATTTGCCGGCACTCCGGACACCCTTTCAGCAGGAGAATAACGTGGAACCGAACGTCGTCGACCATACCTCCATGTGGAGCCTGATCAGCAACGCCAGTATCGTGGTGCAGCTGGTCATGCTCACCCTGGTGGCCGCCTCGGTCACTTCTTGGATCATGATCTTCCAGCGCAGCAATATGATGCGCTCGGCCAAGAAAGCCCTGGATGGCTTCGAAGAACGCTTCTGGTCGGGCATCGACCTGTCCAAGCTGTACCGCCAGGCCGGCAGCAACCCCGACCCGGACTCGGGCGTGGAGCAGATCTTCCGTGCCGGCTTCAAGGAATTCTCGCGCCTGCGCCAGCAGCCCGGCGTCGACCCGGACGCGGTGATGGAAGGCGTGGCCCGTTCCATGCGCGTGGCCATCTCCCGTGAGGAAGAGAAGCTGGAAACCAGCCTGCCGTTCCTCGCCACCGTCGGTTCCACCAGCCCGTACATCGGCCTGTTCGGCACCGTCTGGGGCATCATGAACTCCTTCCGCGGCCTGGCCGCCGTGCAGCAGGCCACCCTGGCCACCGTCGCCCCCGGCATCGCCGAGGCCCTGGTCGCCACCGCCATCGGCCTGTTCGCAGCGATCCCCGCAGTCATCGCCTATAACCGCTTCGCCGCGCGTTCGGAAATGCTGATCGGCCGCTACTACACCTTCGCCGACGAGTTCCAGGCCATCCTGCACCGCAAAGTCCACGCCAGCGACGATTGACCAGAGAGGTAAGCCGACATGGCAAGGGTCCGTCATAAACGCAAGCCGGTCGCGGAAATGAACGTGGTGCCATACATCGACGTGATGCTGGTACTGCTGGTCATTTTCATGGTGACCGCACCGATGCTGAACCAGGGGGTCAAGGTCGATTTGCCCAAGGTTTCCAGCGAAGTGCTCCCGCAGGACAACGATTCGCGGGTGCTGACCATATCGATCAAGGCCGACAAGACCTACTACTGGAACATGGGTTCGGAAGTCGATCCCGACCAGGGCAAGGGCAGTCAGACCGCGATCAATCTCGACCAGCTGGTGAGCGCAGCCACCGGCATCATGGCCGAGAACAGCCGTCAGGGTAAGAAAGTGCAGGTCTTCGTGCGTGGCGACAAGGCTGTCGACTACGGCTCCGTCATGGCTGTCATGGGCGGATTGCAGAAGGCCGGTGTGGGTAACGTCGGGCTGATCACCGAGGCGCCCGGAACCTGATATGCACCAACTCGAACGCTCTCCATCGGAAAGCTACTTCTGGCCGGTCGTACTGGCGGTAGCGCTGCACGTCCTGATTTTCGCGATGCTTTTCGTCAGCTGGGCCATGACGCCCGAGCTGCCGCCTGCGCGTCCGATCGTCCAGGCCACGCTCTACCAGCTCAAATCCAAGAGCCAGGCCACGCAGCAGACCAACCAGAAGATCGCCGGGGAGGCGAAGAAGACCTCTGCCAAGCAGTACGAACAGGAACAGCTGGAGCAAAAGAAGGTCGAGCAGCAAGCCATAGCCGAAGCGAAAGCTGCGGAACAAAAGAAAGCCGATGAGGCTCGAAAGGCTTCGGAGGCCGAGAAAGCTGCGGAAGCAGCCAAGGCCGCCGAGGCGAAGAAGGCCGCAGACGCCGCCAAGAAGGCGGCCGAGGCCAAGGCTGCGGCGCAGAAGCAGCAGGCCGACATCGCCAAGAAGAAGGCCGAGGAAGAGGCCAAGAAGCAAGCCGAGGAAGAAGCCAAGAAACAAGCCGCGGAGGAGGCCAAGAAGAAGGCTGCCGAAGAGGCCAGGAAGAAAGCCGAGGAGCAGGCCAAGAAACTCGCCGCCGCGGAGGACGCCAAGAAGAAGGCGGCCGCCGACGCCGCGAAGAAGAAGGCTGCTGCCCAGGCTGCGGCGAAGAAGGCTCAGGAAGACAAGAAGGCCCAGGCCCTGGCCGAACTGCTGTCCGACGACACGCAGCGGCAGCAGGCCCTGGCCGACGAACAGGGCAACGAGGTGGCAGGCAACTTCGACGACCTGATCCGCTCGCGGGTATCCGAGGGCTGGTCGCGTCCGCCATCGGCCCGTAACGGCATGAGTGTTACCGTGCAGATCAACATGCTGCCCGATGGCACCATCACCAATGCGACCGTCGTCCGCTCCAGCGGCGACAAGGCGTTCGACAGTTCCGCGGTGAATGCCGTGAGGAACGTCGGTCGCATTACTGAAATGCAGGGCCTGAGTCCCAAGGACTTCAATCCCTACCGTTCCTTCAAGATGACCTTCACGCCTGAGGACCTCACGCTGTGATCAAGATTTTCAGAGGATTGCTCGTCGCCCTGCTCTGCGTGGCAAGCGTGGCGATGGCAGATGAGAAGAACATTCTGGTGACCAGCGGCGCCGATCGCGCCGTGCCGATCGCCGTGGTGCCCTTCGGCTGGCAGGGCGGCAACGTCCTGCCCGACGACATGGCCAACATCATCGGCAACGACCTGCGCAACTCCGGCTACTTCGAGCCGATCCCGCGGCAGAACATGATCAGCCTGCCGGCCCAGGCCAGCGAGGTGATCTACCGCGACTGGCAGGCCCTGGGCGCGCAATACGTGCTGATCGGCAACATCACCCCGGCCGGCGGCCGCCTGCAGGTGCAGTACGGCCTGTTCAACGTCGCCACCCAGCAGCAGATCGTCACCGGCAGCGTCGGCGGCAGCGTCGAGCAGCTGCGCGACATGTCGCACTTCATCGCCGACCAGTCGTTCGAGAAGCTCACCGGCATCAAGGGCGCCTTCTCCACCAAGCTGCTCTACGTGACCGCCGAGCGCTTCTCCGCCGACAACACCCGCTTCACCCTGCAGCGCGCCGACTACGACGGCGCCCGCCCGGTGACCCTGCTGCAGTCGCGCGAGCCGATCCTCTCGCCGCGCTTCTCGCCCGACGGCCGGCGCATCGCCTACGTGTCCTTCGAGCAGAAGCGCCCGCGCATCTTCATGCAGTACGTGGATACCGGCCGCCGCGAGCAGCTGACCAACTTCGAAGGCCTCAACGGCGCCCCGGCGTTCTCCCCGGACGGCAACCGCCTGGCCCTGGTGCTGTCGCGCGACGGCAACCCGGAGATCTACCTGATGGACCTGGGCTCGCGCCAGCTGCGCCGCCTGACCAACAACGCGGCCATCGACACCGAGCCCTTCTGGGGCAAGGACGGCTCGACCCTGTACTTCACCTCGGACCGTGGCGGCAAGCCGCAGATCTACAAGATGAACGTGAACAGCGGCGCCACCGACCGCGTGACCT
Organism: Pseudomonas citronellolis; assembly: GCF_900112375.1. GTDB lineage: Bacteria > Pseudomonadota > Gammaproteobacteria > Pseudomonadales > Pseudomonadaceae > Pseudomonas > Pseudomonas citronellolis. The sequence continues at coordinate 57,920 of NZ_FOLS01000018.1, forward strand.
TCACCGGCAACTACAACGCCAACCCGAAACTCTCGGCCGACGAGAAGACCCTGGTGATGGTCCACCGCCAGGAAGGTTTCACCAACTTCCAGATCGCCGCCCAGGACCTGCAACGCGGCAATCTGCGGGTGCTTTCGAACACCACGCTCAACGATTCGCCCACTGTTGCGCCAAATGGCACGATGCTAATATACGCCACCCGCCAGCAGGACCGGGGCGTGTTGATGCTCGCCAGCATCAACGGACGTGTTCGGTTACCGCTACCCACCGCTCAGGGCGACGTGCGCGAGCCATCCTGGTCCCCTTACCTGAACTGACGGTTGCCAACTGTTCCAAACTTATACACTGGGGTTCATTAGGAGTTACATGATGGAAATGCTGAAATTCGGCAAATTTGCCGTTATCGCCCTCGCCATGGCCGTAGCCGTAGGTTGCTCGTCCAAGAAAGGCGATGCTACTGGTGAAGGCGCCAATGGCGGCGTTGACCCGAACGCTGGCTACGGCGCCAACAGCGGTGCCGTTGACGGCAGCCTGAGCGACGAAGCCGCTCTGCGTGCGATCACCACCTTCTACTTCGAGTACGACAGCTCCGACCTGAAGCCGGAAGCCATGCGCGCTCTGGACGTACACGCCAAGGACCTGAAAGGCAGCGGCCAGCACGTCGTCCTGGAAGGCCACACCGACGAACGCGGCACCCGCGAGTACAACATGGCTCTGGGTGAGCGTCGCGCCAAGGCCGTTCAGCGCTACCTGGTACTGCAGGGCGTGTCCCCGGCTCAGCTGGAACTGGTTTCCTACGGTAAAGAGCGTCCGGTTGCCACCGGCCACGACGAACAGTCCTGGGCTCAGAACCGTCGCGTTGAGCTGAAGAAGTAAGACCCTATGCGCCTGCGACTCCTGACCTTGATGGTCTGCGGCCTGCCGCTGATGGCGGCGGCCGCGGTTCCGGTGGTGGATGGTAACGATGGCGGCTACGCCAGCGCGCCGCCCGCGGGGTACGGCACCGCAGGTGCTGATGGTGCTTATGCCGGTGGCGGGGCGGCTTCGGCCGCTCCCGTCTCCGGGCAAGCCCAGCTGTTCCTGCAACTGCAGCAGATGCAGGACGAGATCGCCCGCCTGCGCGGCACCCTCGAAGAACAGCAGAACCAGATCCAGCAGCTGAAGCAGGAAAGCCTCGAGCGTTATCAGGACCTCGACCGCCGCCTTTCCTCCGCTCCGGCAGCCCAGAACCCCTCCACCGACGGCAGCGCCGCCGGTGCGGGTGCAGCGGCCGGCGCCGCTGCCGCCCAGCAGCAACAGGCCCAGCCCGCGAGCAGCGAGCCGGGCGATCCGGCGAAAGAGAAGCTCTACTACGACGCGGCTTTCGACCTGATCAAGGCCAAGGACTTCGACAAGGCCAGCCAGGCCTTCGGCGCCTTCCTGCGCAAATACCCCAGCAGCCAGTACGCCGGCAACGCGCAGTACTGGCTGGGCGAGGTGAACCTGGCCAAGGGTGACCTGCAGGGCGCCGGCCAGGCCTTCGCCAAGGTCAGCCAGGCCTATCCGAGCAGCCCCAAGGTGCCGGACTCGCTGTACAAGCTGGCCGACGTGGAGCGCCGTCTGGGCAACAGCGACAAGGCCCGTGGCATTCTCCAGCAGGTGGTCGCCCAGTACCCGGGCAGCTCCGCCGCCCAGTTGGCCCAGCGGGACCTGAAGAGCCTCAAGTAAGCCTCGTGTTCATCTGAAAACGCCGTTTCTTCCAGCAGGGGGAAACGGCGTTTTTCATTCCTGCCGGGCATGCTCCTCCTGTAGGAGCGAGCTTGCTCGCGAACCTTTATCCCGCGCTCTGATCCTCACCCGTAGGTTTCTGCGTAGGGCGCATAGCGCCTACGGCGTTATCCGCCGGATCGCGGACGGAGTCCGCTCCTACGGTTCCAGGGAAGCACGGGCGTAGGGGCGGACTTTGTCCGCGATTGGATTCACCGGCCACGCCGGACGCCCCGGTGGCACGAACAGCCTAGCCCCTACGAAAAGCGTGCCCGCCCGTTACACCCGAACGAACGACTCTGCGCGCCGAACACCTGGTTTTCCGTTAGAATCGCCGCCACCCGGAGCCGCGGAGTGGTTTCAGCTCGGCTGATGTCTGCCCGCCCGGGAATTCCCGAACGCCTGGCGTTCGTTCGATTACACCGCAACGGAGGCGGATGGCCTGTGTAGCCGTCACGCCCGTGGCTGATATGCAACAGACCCTGCGAATCACCGAGATCTTCTACTCGTTGCAGGGGGAAGCGCGCACCGTCGGATTGCCGACCGTGTTCGTGCGCCTGACCGGCTGCCCCCTGCGTTGCCAGTACTGCGACTCCGCCTACGCCTTCAGTGGCGGCGAGATCCGCAGCCTGGACAGCATCCTCGAAACCGTCGCCGGCTACCGGCCGCGCTACGTCTGCGTCACCGGCGGCGAGCCGCTGGCGCAGCCCAACTGCCTGCCGCTGCTGCAACGCCTGTGCGACGCCGGTTACTCGGTATCCCTGGAGACCAGCGGCGCGCTGGACATCGCCGCCACCGACCGTCGCGTCAGCCGGGTGCTCGACCTGAAGACCCCCGGCTCCGGCGAGGTGCGCCGCAACCGCTACGAGAACATCGCCGAGCTCACCGGCAACGACCAGGTCAAGTTCGTCCTCTGCTCCCGCGAGGACTACGACTGGGCGGTGTCCAAGCTGATCGAATACCGCCTCGACGAGCGCGCCGGCGAAGTGCTGTTCTCGCCGAGTCATCACCAGCTGGCGCCGCGCGAGCTGGCCGACTGGATAGTCGCCGACAACCTGCCGGTGCGCTTCCAGATGCAACTGCACAAGATCCTCTGGAACGACGAACCGGGCCGCTGAGACGCGGACGGGAAGGGTAACCACATGACTCAGAAGAAAGCCGTCATCCTGCTCTCCGGCGGGCTCGACTCCGCCACCGTGGTAGCCATGGCCAAGGCCGAGGGCTACGCCTGCTACAGCATGAGCTTCGACTATGGCCAGCGCCACCGCGCCGAACTCCAGGCCGCCGAACGCGTGGCCCGCCAGTTGGGCGTGGTAGAGCACAAGGTCATCGGCCTGAACCTCAACGGCATCGGCGGCTCGGCGCTGACCGACAGCAGCATCGCCGTGCCCGAGGCGCCCAGCGAGGGCATCCCGGTGACCTACGTGCCGGCGCGCAACACCGTGTTCCTTTCCCTGGCCCTGGGCTGGGCCGAGGTGCTCGGTGCGCGGGACATCTTCATCGGCGTCAACGCCGTGGACTATTCCGGCTACCCGGACTGCCGCCCCGAGTTCGTCGAGGCCTTCGAGCGCATGGCCAACCTGGCCACCAAGGCCGGGGTGGAAGGCGATGGTTTCCGCATCCAGGCGCCGCTGCAGTTCCTCTCCAAGGCGCAGATCATCCAGGCCGGCGTGGCCCGCGGCGTGGACTACGCGCTCACCGTGAGCTGCTACCAGGCGGACGATGCAGGCCGCGCCTGCGGCAAGTGCGACAGCTGCCGTCTGCGCGCCGAAGGCTTCGCCGCGGCGGGAATTTCAGACCCTACGCGATATTTCTGAAAAATTTTTCGTAAAGGTGTTGTTTTTGCGTTAGAAATCAGTATTATACGCCTCGCGTTGGGTCGTTAGCTCAGTCGGTAGAGCAGTTGGCTTTTAACCAATTGGTCGTAGGTTCGAATCCTACACGACCCACCACTTCGCAAAGCCCCTGGCCATCGGCCAGGGGCTTTTTCTTTGCCCGCGGGAAACTCAGAACGGCCGGCTGCCGCCCAGGCTGATGCGCTTCAGGCGGCGCCGCTCGCTGGCCGGGAAGGCGTTGCGGCCGTGCAGGGTGGCCTGGTTGTCCCACCAGACGATGTCGCCGACCTGCCATTTGTGGCTGTAGATCAGCTCCGGCTTCTGCAGGTGGGCGCGCAGGCGCTCGACCAGGGCCTTGCCCTGCTGCGGCTCATGGCCGGGGATTTCCACTTCGGTGTGGACGCTGAGGTAGAGCACGCGCTTGCCGCTTTCCGGATGGGTGCGCACCAGCGGGTGCTCGGTGCCCTGGATCGGCTCGATGTCCGGGGTGCGGTAGGTGATGAAGCCGCCCGAATAGCCGTTCTTCAGGCGCACGAAGGGGTTGTAGCTGACCAGCCGCAGGTCGTCGATTTCCTTGCGCGTGGCTGCGTCCAGGCTCTGGTAGGCGAGCGCCAGGTTGGTGAACAGGGTTTCGCCGCCCTGGCTCGGCACTTCCAGCGCGTAGAGGAAGGAGCCGGAGGAGGGCAGCGGCGTCCACTGGTGGTCGATGTGCGCGGGCAGGGCGAAGTTGCCCAGTTCGCCATCGCCGGTATTGGCCACCTTGACGATGTCCGGGGCCTTGCCGTCGACGCCGGAAGACAGCACCGGCACGTCCGCCGGCGGCTGGAACACCGCGCCGAACAGGGTGGCGAAATTCAGGTACTGCCGATCGTCCAGTTGCTGGTTCCTGAAGATGAGAATGTGGTGGTCGCGGTGGGCCTGCTTGATCGCCAGAATCTGCTCGGGCGTCAGCGGCTGGCGTGCGTCCAGGCCGCGGACCTCGGCGCCCAGCGGGGCGTCGAGGGGGATGATGGTGAAGGGTTCGGGGGTGATCTTCAGGGCGGAGGATTGGCTCATGCTTGGGTGCTCCGTATCGGGTTTGGGTTGCCCTCTCCCCAGCCCTCGGCTGCGCGCCCCGCCCTGAAGGGAGAGGGGGCTTGTCCGTGCCAAGAGAAGGAACGCTTTCAGTCGGAAACCAACGGTGCTGCCGGCTGACTCTGAAATATCCGAGTACTCTGAACGGTCCCCTCTCCCTTCAGGGAGAGGGTTAGGGAGAGGGGGCTCTTGAGAATCAGGACTCAAACTTTCCTGACAGTCCGGCTCCGCTGCCCATCCACCCCCACCGGCACCTCACCGGCCAAGGTCACACGCCGCACGATGCGCGGCTGGGTGCCGTAGTCGTCCACCGCGTAGTGCTGGGTGGCGCGGTTGTCCCAGATGGCCACGTCGCCGGCCTGCCAGCGCCAGCGCACGGTGTTCTCCAGGCGGGTGACGTGGCTCTGCAGCACCGCGAAGAGGTGCTGGGAGTCGTGCTGCGACAGGCCCTTCAGGCGCTTCACGAAGTGCCCCAGCAGCAGGTTGCGTTCGCCGCTGACGGGGTGCACGCGCACCACCGGGTGCTCGGTCTCGTAGACGGTGGAGGTGAACACCTTGCGGTACTGCTCCAGGCGCGCCGGGTCGGCGTTGGGTTTGATGGCGGCGTAGTCGTATTCATTGCTGTGCACCGCCCAGAGCTTGTCGGCCAGGGCCTTGAGTTCGTCGCTGAGGTCGTCGTAGGCGCTCGCGGTGTTGGCCCAGACGGTGTCGCCACCGGCTTCCGGGGCCGCCACGTTGCGCAGGATCGAGGCCTTCGGGTAGGCCTCGACGAAGGTCACGTCGGTGTGCCAGGAGTTGGCCCGGCGGCCTTCGGCGCCGTCCAGTTCGAGCAGGTATTCGGTGCCGTCGCGCACCGGCACCGTCGGGTGCGCCACCGGCTCGCCGAGCAGCTTGGCGAAGGCTTCCTGGCCCTGGTCGTCGAGCTGGCTCTGGCCGCGGAAGAAAATCACCTTGTGCTTCACCAGGGCGGCCTGGATGGCCTCGACCGTGGCTGTATCCAGCTGGCCGGAAAGCGTCACCCCGCGGATCTCGGCGCCGATGCGCCCGGCCACCGGGTGGATGTCGAGTTGTACGGCGGGTTGAATGGCTTGTGCTGCGTTGCTCATCTCGTGTTCCTCATTGCTGTAGGTGGTACTGCAAGGAGCCGCGCGGGGCGGCGAGTGGGATCAGAAGTCGTAGCGGACCGAGGCGCCCAGGGTGCGCGGCTGGCCCACCGAGGCGGTGTAGGAGCCGTTGATGCTGGCGAAGGCGGCCAGGTAGTAGTCCTTGTCGAAGGCGTTCTTCAGCCACACCGAGGCGTCCAGCTGGCCGTCGCCGAGGTCGTGGCGCACGCCCACGGAGAAGTTCGCCAGGCCGTAGCCGGGGATCTTCGAGAGTTCGGAATCGTCCAGGGTGCCCTCGGCCTCGGAGCGGTACGAATAGCTGGCGTTGACGTAGGGCTCGAAGCGGTTGGCCAACTGCCACTTGTATTCGCCGTTGAGGTTGGCGATCCATTTCGAGGCGCCGACCACGCGCTTGCCGGTGAGGTCGCAGCTGGCCGGGGCGCCGGGCTGGGTGCTGATCTCCGCCGGGCACGGGGCGTCCTTGAACGACAGGTAGCTGACGTCGTTGTAGGAGCCGTTGAAGTTCAGCGTCAGGCCGCGCAGCGGCAGGGCGGTGGCCTCCAGCTCCAGGCCGCGGGAGCGCACGCTGCCGGCGTTGGACAGCACCTGCACCAGTTGGGTGGAGCCGGCCGGCTGGTACAGGGTGGTGGCCTGGTAGCCGTGGATGCCGGTCCAGAAGATGTTGGCGTTGAGCTGCAGGCGGCGGTCGAGCAGCGTCGACTTGATCCCCAGTTCTGCATCGTTGGCGCGTTCCGGGCCGACCAGCAGTGAGTCGGCGCCAGCGGTCGGCGCGCTGGCCACCGCCAGGTTCACCCCGCCGGACTTCTCGCCGTGGGACAGCGAGGCATAGCCCAGCAGCTCGTCGCTGAACTGGTAGCTCAGGCTGAGCAGTGCCGAGGGGGCGAAGCTGTAGACGCTGAGGTCGCCGGAATCGTAGGCGCCCAGTTGGCCGTTGCGCACCACCGCGCCGGCGCCGCTCACGGGCGCACCGCCCACCGGCGCGTAGCGCTTCACCTTGGCGTCCTTCTCCTCGTAGGTGCCACGCAGGCCGGCGGTGAAGTCGAGTTTGTCGGTGAGGTGCCAGGTGCCCTGGGAGAAGAGCGCGAAGCTGTCCGTCTCGATCTTGCCGTTGGCCTTGCTGGAGGTGTCGTTCAGGGCGTTGAGGTTGGTGCCCAGCAGGTAGCTGTCGGCGAAGGGGCCGTAGTCGGTGAAGGTCTTGTTGCCCAGGTTCTGGTTGAACGCGTAGGCGCCGACCACATAGTCGAAGGCGCCGCCGGTGGGCGAGGCCAGGCGGATTTCCTGGGAGAACTGGCGGTCGCGCACCGCCACCCCGGTGTTGCGGATCGCCGAGACGTTCAACTGCTCGTCGTTGGCCGGGGTGAAGTTCCAGAAGCGGTAGGCGCTGATGGAGGTCAGGGTGAAGTCGTTGGCCAGCTTCCAGTTGGCCTCCACCGAACTGCCGCCCTGGTGCACGCTGACGTGCTGGCGGCTGTCGATGTTGACCTTGTGCCGGTCCGGATCGGCGATCGGCGAGGCGCCGACCAGCGCGGCGCGCTGCCAGAAGCGCGGGGCGGCGCCATAGACCACCATGCTGCCGTTGCTGGAGTCCTCCTCGTTGTACTCGCTGATCCAGCGCAGGCTGAAGTCCTCGCTGGGCTTGTACAGCAGCTGGCCGCGGATGCCCTGGCGCTCGCCGCCGTTGAGCTTGTTGTCGTCGTGGATGTTGGTGATGTAGCCGTCGCTGCGCGTGCGGTAGGCGGAAACGCGCCCGGCCAGCGCGTCGGTGAGCGGCCCGGAGACGGTACCGCGGCCCTGGAAGTAGCCTTCCTGGCCGCCGGAGACCTCCACCGTGCGCTCGGGGGTGAAGGTCGGCGCGCGGGTGCTGATGTTCAGCACGCCGGCGGTGGTGTTCTTGCCGAACAGGGTGCCCTGCGGGCCGCGCAGCAGTTCCAGCTGCTCGATGTCCAGCAGGTCGAACACAGCCATGCCCGGGCGGCCCAGGTAGACGTTGTCCAGGTAGACCCCGGCGGAGCCCTCCAGGCCGTCGCTGGCCGGGTTGTTGCCGATGCCGCGCACGGCGATGCTCGACTGGCGGGCGTGGATGTAGGCGACGTTGACGCTGGGCAGCACCTGCTGCAGGTCCTGCACCTTGGTGATGCGCTGGTTCTCCAGGGTGGCGCCGTCGAGCACGGTGATCGGCGTGGGCACCTTCTGCGAGTCTTCCTCGCGGCGCCGGGCGGTGACCGTGACCTTGCCCAGGGCGGTGGCCTGGGTGGTGGTGCCCTTGTCGGCGGCGCTGGCGGCCTCGGGCGTGGCGCTGGCCTCGTCCTGCTCGGCGGCCTGCAGCGGCAGCGCGCCGCCCAGGGCGAGCAGTAGGGCCAGGGCGTAGTCGGGGGCACCGGGCCGGGATCGGCCGGGGCGCAGCGTGAACGGGGTTTGCAGCGAAGCACTCTGGCTCATCGTCTTTTCCTTGCATCAGGCACTGCCCGGCGGATCGCGGGCAACAGGGGGCCGCGCCATGCGGGGCATGGCGGAAACGGCTCTCTTCTAATCGGTGGGCGTCGTCCGGCGACGCCGGGGCTCAGCGGCTACAGCCGCGAGAGGGAAGCATTCGTGCCGGCAGCAGGCGTGGGGCGAAAGGGTGCAAGGCCATTGGGGGCTCCTGGTCGAGGGGCATATTCTTATTTCTTAAAAGAATAAATTTAAGTTTTATTCTTCGTTGACGGAATAAGAGCTTGCATTTAAAACCAGCGCATCCCCGACGGCAAATGCCTTTGTCCAATATTTTCAATGCCGGTAAAGCATCATGGATCTGCGCCAACTGCGTTACTTCATCGCCCTCACCGAACACCGCAGTTTCGTCCGCGCGGCCGATGCCATGGGCATCACCCAGCCGGCCTTCAGCCGCAGCATCCAGGGCCTGGAGCAGGAGCTGGGCTGCCAGCTGGTGGACCGCGGCAGCAAGGAACTGCGCCCCACGCCGGAAGGCCAGGTGGTGCTGCAGCATGCGCTGCGCCTGGTGCAGGGCGCGGCCAACCTGACCCAGGAAATCACCCAGCTGAACAAGCTGGACGCCGGCGAGCTGCACTTCGGCTGCGGGCCGGCGCCGGCGCAGAAACTGGTGCCCGATGCGGTGGCGCGGCTGATCCGGCGCCACCCGCGGCTGCAGATCGATTTCCAGGTGGACAACTGGGAGCGCCTGTCGCGCAGCCTGCTGCGCGACGAGATCGAATTCTTCATCGCCGACATCCGCCACTTCGAGGCCGACCCCGGCTTCCAGACACGGCCGCTGAGCCCGCGCCGGGGCTTCTTCTTCTGCCGCAGCGGGCATCCGCTGCTGGCCAAGGAGAGCCTGTCCACCAACGATCTGTTCGCCTACCCGCTGGCCTCGGCGCGGATGCCGCCGGGCATCCGCAAGCTGCTGGCCAACCTCAGCGGCAAGAGCGACCTGCAGGCGAACATCCAGTGCGAGCACCTGGGCTCGCTGGTGCGCATCGTCAGCCAGACCGATGCCATCGGCGTGGGCAGCGAGGATGGTTTGCGCCATGCGCTGGCCAATGGCGAGGTGGCGCGCCTGCATCTGCGCAATCTGCCGCATAACATCGACAGCCTGCAGGCGCGCTGTGGGATCGTCAGCCGTACCGGCTACCGCCTTTCGGCGGCGGCGCGGGCGTTGATCGAGATGTTGGTGGAGTTGGACGAGGAGGAGCGGAGTGCGGTGGCGTGAAGTGTTTGCGGGGAGGGGGCTGGGTGTAGGAGCGAGCTTGCTCGCGAACAGTGGTTACCGGTGACGTGGGGGTTGGGTTCAAGAGCGCCCTCTCCCCAGCCCTCTCCCGCAAGCGGGAGAGGGGGCTGTTCGGAGTGGGTGGGGAGTTCGGAGTCATCCTGATACTCCTATCTATCCCCGTCATTCCCGCGAACGCGGGACGCGGCTCCATCGCGAACAGCGCTTGCGCTGGCCCGAAGGGGAATAACCCAGTGACGGGCGGTTCGCGAGCAAGCTCGCTCCTACGAAGAGCAAAAGCAAAAGCGCGTTCGCTCTTGGACTTCCAGAGAAACATCCGCGCGCACCGAAACGCCCCTTCAGAAGGCCGAGCGAAACCCGCGCTCAGGAGGTCATGCGACATGGATGTCGCGAGAGCCCCGCGGGCTACAGGGACGTACCCTCGGGGCGGGCCTCCGTGGCGGGGGAGTTCGTGAGGGTAGCCCGGCTCCATCGGGCCCGTATGTCGGGGCAAGCGTTTTGGTTACTTTGGGGCGATTGCCAAAGTGACTCGCCCGAGGGGGCGAAACGAGAAATCTCCGCAGACTCGGAGCGGCGCGCTACACCCAAACAAGGCGTCTCTGGGTTATTCCCCTTCGGGCCAGCGCAAGCGCTGTTCGCGATGGAGCCGCGTCCCGCGTTCGCGGGAATGACGAGGGTGGGAGGATGGCGCCTGACTGACACGCCGCTCAGGACAGCCCCCTCTCCCTTCAGGGCGGGGCGCGCAGCCGAGGGTTGGGGAGAGGGCGCTCTAAAGCCCTGCCCCCGGCAAACTCCATCCGCGATTGAGCTCTCAGGCCGCTGAGGGCTCAATCACTGCACCTGCGCCACCGGCTGCGCCGCAGCCAGCCTCGCGGCGCCGGCCAGGTAGTCCGGCCTGGCCCAGTCGGCGGCCTTGAAGTCGCGGCGGATCAGGCCGTACTGCCTGGCCGCCTGGATCGAGGCGTCGAGCTGGCCGAGGAAGCCGGCGTCCAGCTGTGGCGACAGGGCCTCGGCCAGTGGGCGGTCCTTGTATTCGGTCTGCAGGATGATCGGCGGGTAGCCGGCCTGGTTCGACACCAGGTCGATGAAGGCCGCGTGGTTGGCTTCGGCGCCGGCCCAGGCCAGGGCCTGCAGTTCCACCTTGAGCAGACGCTGGGTGATCTCCGGGTGGGCGTCGACGAAGGCGCCGTTGCCTATCAGCACAGCCTGGAGGGTGCCGGCGCCGCCGAGGTCGCGGGTGCTCAGGGGGATTTCCGCCAGGCCTTTCTCGCGCAGGGCGAAGAGGCCGGCCAGGCCCCAGGTGGCGTCGATCTGCTTGGCCGCGAGGGCCGCCAGGGCGGCGTTGAAGTCCAGGCTGATGACCTTCAGGTCTTTCTCGCTCAGACCCGCGCTGGCCAGCGCGTTGTCGAACGACAGCTGGCTGGCGGTGCCGCGGAAGATGCCCACGCGCTTGCCCTTGAGGTCGGCCAGGGTCTTGATCCCCGAGCCCGGCTGCACGCCCAGGTAGTGGTTGACGCCGCGCCCGGTGGCGGCCAGCAGACGGGTGTCCAGGCCGCTGGCCTTGCCGATGATGGCCGCCAGGTCGCCGAGGTAGGCGAAGTCCACCTGGCCGTTGGCGAAGGCCTCGTTGATCACCGGGCCGGCGCCCTTGAAGTGGGTCCACTTGATCTCGATGCCGTCTTTGGCGAACTCCTTCTCCAGCAGCTTGCGGGTATAGAGCACATCGACGAGGCCGCCGCCGGAATGGTTCTGCCCGGCGCCCACGTCGGGCACGGCGATGCGGATTTCCTTCGGCGCCTCGGCGGCGCTGGTGAACGGGGCATAAGCACCGAGCAGCCCGGCGAGCACCGGGGCGGCGAAGAGCGACAGCAACTGGTGGGTGAGGGCCTTCATGGCGCCTGCCTCCTGCGGGGGAATGGGAAAGGCACTAAGGCAGGTCGCGGGTGATTAATAAAATAATAAAAATTTATTTTTTAATAATTTATGGAGATAAGTCAGTCAGCATCCGCGCTGCCGGGCGAATGCACGAAAGGCATAAAAAATATTCGTCGAATGCATTGGCTGCGCTGGGGAGGCTTCCCTTAAATGAGGGCTCTTAGCTCATAAATGCATTGATAGATTTTTTCATATTCCAATGAAGAATATTTCTAAGGCACTCGCCTTGCCTGTGTACCCCTCCTCAAGCACCGCCGCCTCGCAGCGGCTGGCGCTGATCGCCCCGCGCTTGCTGCCCTGGTTGTTGCCGGTGGCCCTGTTCGTTCTCTGGTGGCTGGCCGCCGACCAGCACTGGATGTCCGCGCAGATACTGCCGGCGCCGGCGCTGGTCTGGCAGAGCGCCCGCGAGCTGTTCGCCGGCGAGCTCTGGCTGCAACTGTGGATCAGCCTGCAGCGGCTGTTCTGGGGCCTGCTCGCCGGCATCGCCAGCGGCGCGGCGCTGGGCGCCTGGCTGGGTTTCAGCCGCAGCGCCGAGCGCTTCGTGCTGCCGACCTTCCTGGCCCTGGCGCAGGTCCCCACGCTGGCCTGGATTCCGCTGTTCATGCTGTTCTTCGGCATCGGCGAACTGCTCAAGCTGGTGGTGCTGGTCAAGGCGGTGATAGTCCCGGTGGCGCTACACACCCTGGTCGGTGTGCGCGACGCCCAGCCCAGGCTGCGCGAGGCCGCCGCCGTGCTGCGTCTGCCGCCGCCGCTGCTGGTGCGCCGGCTGCTGTTGCCGGCGGCGCTGCCGGCTTTCCTCACCGGCGTGCGCCTGGCCCTGGCCCAGGGCTGGACCTCGCTGCTGGCGGTGGAGCTGCTGGCCTCCAGCGAGGGCATCGGCTACCTGATGGTGCAGAGCCGCCAACTGTTCATGCTCGACGTGGTGTTCGTCTGCATCCTCGTCATCGGCCTGGTGGGCGCGGCCATGGACCAGGGCATCCAGGCCCTGGAGCGGCGCCTGGTGCGCTGGCCGCAGCAGGCCGCCGGCGAGTTCCGCCGTGGCGTCCGTGGCCAGGGCTGGCAGCGCCTGCAGCCCTGGCTGCTGCCGCTGGCGCTGGTCGGCCTGTGGCAGGCGGCGAGCGTCGGCCAGTGGGTCGACCCGGCCATCCTCGCCAGCCCCGCCGCGGTGGTCGAGGCCACCTGGCGCGGCCTGCTCGACGGCAGCCTGCCGACGGCCTTGCTGGCCAGCCTGCAGCGTTCCCTGCTGGGCCTGCTGCTGGGCGGTGGCGCCGGTTTCCTGCTGGGCCTGGCGCTGGGGCTGTGGCGCCCGGCGGAGCGCCTGCTCGGCCCGTCGTTCTCGGCCCTGCGCCAGGTGGCGATCTTCGCCTGGGTGCCGTTGCTCACCGCCTGGTTCGGCCTGGGCGAGGCAGCCAAGGTGGTGTTCGTCGCCCTGGCCAGTTTCTTCCCGCTGCTGCTGGCCACCCAGCGCGGCATCGCCAGCCTGCCGGCGCAACTGGGCGAGGCCGCCCGCGTGCTGCGCCTGTCGCCCTGGCAGCGTCTGCACCGCCTGGTGTTGCCGGGCGCGGCGCCGTCGATCTTCGCCGGCCTGCGCCTGGGCCTGATCTACGCCTGGCTGGGCACCATCGGCGCCGAGTACTTCATGCCCTCGGACGGCGGCATCGGCAGCCTGATGATCGGCGCCCAGCAGCTGTTCCGCATGGACCTGGTCAGCGCCGGGATGCTCCTGGTCGGCCTCACCGGCGCCCTGCTCGGCACCCTCGGACAACGCATCGAAGCGCGCGCCACGCGCTGGAGACACGCATGAACGCTTTCACTTCCGCGCCGCTGGTGAGCTTCCGCCAGGTCGGCAAGAGCTTCCCGGTGGACGGCCGGCAACTGGAGGCCATCCAGCGCTTCGACCTGGACATCGCCGAGGGCGAGTTCATCGCCATCGTCGGCGCCAGCGGCTGCGGCAAGTCCACCCTGCTGCGCCTGCTGGTGGGCCTGGACCGCGAATACCGCGGCGAGATCCGCATCGGCGACAAGGCCATCGACGGCATCGGCGGCGAGCGCGGCATCGTGTTCCAGGAGCACCGCCTGTTCCCCTGGCTGACGGTGGAGCAGAACGTCTCCCTGGGCCTGGTCAACGAGCCGCTGAGCGAGGAGGGCAGGGCGCGCAAGGTCGCCGAGTACCTCGAGCTGGTCGGCCTGTCCGCGTTCAGTCGCGCCTACCCGCACCAGCTTTCCGGCGGCATGGCCCAGCGCGTGGCCATCGCCCGCGGCCTGGTGGCCAGCCCGCGCATCCTGCTGCTGGACGAACCCTTCGGCGCCCTCGACGCGCTGACCCGCCAGCAGTTGCAGGAAGAGCTGCTGCGCATCCGCGAGCGCGAGCGCATCACCACCCTGCTGGTGACCCACGACGTGGAGGAGGCGCTGTTCCTGGCCGACCGCGTGGTGGTCATGGCGCCGCGCCCGGGGCGCATCAAGCGCATCGTCGAGGTGCCCCTGGCGCACCCGCGCGAGCGCGGCGGCTTCGACTTCCTGCGCCTGCGCGAGGAACTGCTGCACGAGCTGACCGGCGATGGCGACTACCTCGCGCCGCAGCCCAGGCGGGTGGAGAACCTGCCGTTCGAGTTCATCGCCTGCTGAGGCGCCTCTTCTTTTTTTGTAGGAGCGAGCTTGCTCGCGAACAAACGCAGTGCCATGCGGTTCGCGAGCAAGCTCGCTCCTACAAGGCCTACCCCAAACACCGACCGAGTTTCGACATGAGCAAACGCCCCAACTTCCTGGTGATAGTCGCCGACGACCTCGGCTTCTCCGACATCGGCGCCTTCGGCGGCGAGATCGCCACGCCCAACCTCGACGCCCTGGCCCACGCCGGCCTGCGCCTGACTGACTTCCACACCGCGCCGACCTGCTCGCCGACGCGCTCGATGCTGCTCACCGGCACCGACCATCACATCGCCGGCATCGGCACCATGGCCGAGGCGCTGACCCCGGAGCTGGAAGGCAAGCCCGGCTACGAGGGCTACCTCAACGAGCGCGTGGTGGCGCTGCCCGAACTGCTGCGCGAGGCCGGCTACCAGACGCTGATGGCCGGCAAGTGGCACCTGGGCCTGAAGGCCGAGCAGGCGCCCCACGCGCGCGGCTTCGAGCGTTCCTTCTCGCTGCTGCCCGGCGCCGCCAACCACTACGGCTACGAGCCGCCCTACGACGAAAGCACGCCGCGCATCCTCAAGGGCACGCCGGCGCTCTACATCGAGGACGACCGGTTCGTCGAGCAACTGCCCGAGGGCTTCTATTCCTCCGACGCCTTCGGCGACAAGCTGCTGCAGTACCTCAAGGAGCGCGACCAGGCGCGACCGTTCTTCGCTTACCTGCCGTTCTCCGCGCCGCACTGGCCGCTGCAGGCGCCCAAGGAGGTGGTGGACAAGTACCGCGGCCGCTACGACGCCGGCCCCGAGGCGCTGCGCCAGGAACGCCTGGCGCGGCTCAAGGATTTGGGCCTGGTGGCGCAGGACGTCGAGGCGCACGCGGTGGTCGCCATCAGCCGCGAGTGGGAGGCGCTGAGCGACGAGGAGCGGGCCAAGTCGGCGCGGGCCATGGAGGTCTACGCGGCGATGGTCGAGCGCATGGACTGGAACATCGGCCGGGTGGTCGACTACCTGCGCCGGCAGGGCGAACTGGACAACACCTTTGTCCTGTTCATGTCCGACAACGGCGCCGAGGGCGCGCTGCTGGAGGCCTTCCCGAAGTTCGGCCCGGACCTGCTGGGCTTCCTCGACCAGCACTACGACAACAGCCTGGAGAACATCGGCCGCGCCGACTCCTACGTCTGGTACGGCCCGCGCTGGGCCCAGGCGGCCACCGCGCCGTCGCGGCTGTTCAAGGCCTTCACCACCGAGGGCGGCATCCGCGTGCCGGCTTTCGTACGCTACCCGCAGCTGGCGCGTCAGGGCGTGATCAGCGAGCAGTTCGCCACTGTCATGGACATCACTCCGACCCTCCTCGACCTGGCCGGCGTGCGCCACCCGGGCAAGCGCTGGCGCGGCCGCGAGGTCGCCGAGCCGCGCGGCAAGTCCTGGCTGGGCTGGCTCTCCGGCGAGACCGAACGCGCCCACGACGAGAAGACCGTGACCGGCTGGGAGCTGTTCGGCATGCGCGCCATTCGCCAGGGCGATTGGAAGGCGGTGTACATCCCCGCGCCAGTGGGGCCGGCCAGTTGGCAGCTGTACGACCTGGGCAAGGATCCGGGCGAGATCCACGACCTGGCCGAGGCCCAGCCGGGCAAGCTGGCGGAGCTGATCGAGCACTGGAAGCAGTACGTCAACGAGACCGGCGTGGTGGAGGGGGCTTCGCCGTTTCTGGTGAAGTGATGCGTTGAGCGACGAAAAAGCCCCGGGCAGCGATGCTCGGGGTTTTTGTTTTGTAGTCCGCGGTACCAGGGAGGCACAGTTGTAGGAGCGGGCCCTGCCCGCGAATCGCGCGCAGGGCGCGCTCCTACATGGGAATGGCGACATCCGCGATGATTCGTCGTTGGGAACGGCGGGACAGGAAACACCATCCCGCGTCAGCGCTGGGGGGCTCTTCGTAGGAGCGAGCTTGCTCGCGAACAGACTCCGCTGCAGGGCTCATTCGCGAGCAAGCTCTCTCCTACGAGAAGCCGTGCCTGCCCGTACGGTAGGAGCGGATCTTATCCGCGAATCGCGCCGGGATGCCCGGCTATCGCGGACAAGGTCCGCTCCTACGGGGAAACGCGGCATACCCAAGGCCCTTTCTCGAAGATAAAAAAAGGCCGCTTTCCCCTGCCTGAGTTGAAGAAAGCGACCTGGAAGAACGGATGTTTCGATGGGGTATTACACGAAGAACCGCGCGGAACTTCTCAGCGCGCCGTGATCACCGACAGCTTGGTGATCCCGGCCTTTTCGATCGAGGCCATGGCCTTGGCCACCTGGCCGTAGTTCACGCCCTCGTCGGCCTGCAGCTGCACGCGCAGTTCAGGTTCCTTGGCCTTGGCCGCCTCCAGGCTGCCCTGCAGCAGTTCGGGCTGGATTTCGTCCTTGTTGATGAACCACTTGCCGGCGCCGTCGATGCTGACCACCAGCGGGTCCTTGCGCTCCGGCGGGGCCACCGATTCGGTCTTGGGCAGGTTGATCGGGATGGCGTTGGTCAGCAGCGGCGCGGTGACGATGAACACCACCAGCAGCACCAGCATCACGTCCACCAGCGGGGTGACGTTGATCTCGGAAAGAACCTCGTCGCTGTCCTGAGTCGAGAAGGCCATGTCAGCTCGCCTCCTTCACGTTCTTGCCGCCGGCCACCGGCTTGCGGGCCGTGGCGGGGTGCACGATGACGCGGAAGGCGCTCTTCTGGGCGAGGCTGTAGAAGTCGTGGGCGAAGTCGTCAAGGTCGGCCGCGGTGAGCTTCAGGCGGCGCAGGAAGTAGTTGTAGACCAGCACCGCGGGCACGGCGACGGCGATGCCCACGCCGGTGGCGATCAGCGCCGAGCCGATCGGGCCGGCCACGGTTTCCAGGCTCGCCGAGCCCGCGGCGCTGATGCCCTTGAGCGCTTCCATGATGCCCCACACGGTGCCGAACAGGCCGATGAAGGGCGAGGTGGAGCCGATCGAGGCGAGCACCGCCAGGCCCGATTCCAGGGAGCGCCGTTCGCGCTGGATCTGCTGGCGCAGGGCGCGTTCCAGGCGGTCCTGGTGGTTGATCGACTGGGCCAGGTCATGCTGGTTGCCGTCCGGCACCTGGATGGCGGCGAAGCCGGCCTGGGCCACGCGGGCGCCGGCGCCGGGCTGGCCGGCGGACTGCTCGCCGGCCGATTCGAGGCTGGTGGCGCCCCAGAACTGCTTCTGGAAGCGGCGGTCCTGGGACTTCTGCCGGCCGAACTGGATGCCCTTGACCAGGGCCAGGCTCCAGGTGAGGACGGAGAAGCCGGCCAGCAGCCAGATCACCGCGCCTTCGACGGATTCCACGGGGTTGAGGGGCAGACTCATGGGGTTCTCTCCTGTGCGAACTCGTCGCAGATCAATTCAGTTTGAAGTCGATGGGCACGCTGACCCAGCCGTCCTGGGCCACGTCGCCGCGTTTGGCGGGTACGAACTTCCAGCGCTGCACGGCCTTGATCGCCGCCTGGTCGAGGGCCTCGCGGCCGCTGGAGGTCTGCACCTGGATTTCGCTCGGGCCGCCGCTGGCCAGCACGTGGACGCGCAGCAGCACCGTGCCTTCCCAGCCGCGGCGCTGCGCCAGGGCCGGGTATTCCGGCGCCGGGTTGTGCAGGTAGCCGGCGTGGGCCGAGGGCGGCGTGACCGGGGCCGGCGCCGGCGGAGCAGGGCGCGCGGGCGGTGCCGGCGGGGTCTCCGCCTTGGGCGGCGCGGGCGGCTGTTCCACCGGCTTGGGTTTGGCCACGGGTTTCGGCTTGGGCTTGGGGATCGGCTTGGGCGGCGGCGGTTTCACCGCGTTCTCGTCCACCACGGGCGGCGGCGGTTCTTCCACTACCGGCGGCGTCGGCTCGGGCGGTGGCGGCTCCACCACCGGCGGGGTGGGGGCGCTGAATTCGATGGTCATGGGCGGTACCTGCGGCGGCACCTCCGGCAGCTTGGGCGTGGGCTGCTGGCTCAGCCAGTAGGCCACGGAGCCATGCAGGGTCAGGACCAGCAGGCCGAGCAGCAGCGCTTCGCGGCGGCCCAGCACGTTGTGTTTCGCCGGCACGTGGCGCACCAGCTGCAGGGGCGGGCGCAGCGGCCGGCCCAGCTCGACCATATCGCCACCGGGCGCGTGGCGCAGGAGCGGGTCCTGCGCGACGGCGGGCTGGGGGTTGGCCATGGACGATCTCCTCGGGTTTCTGGCGAAAGCGCGGCACCGTGGAGGCGCCGGGTATGGGCTGGATGATTGAGGGAGCGCCTTAGCTATTAAAGTAATTATTTGCCTTATTTAAATTTCCTTAAGGAATAAGTGATTCGCGCGGATCGCTGCAGGCGGCGTGGCACTAGGGCTTGGCCGATCCGGCGGAGGACTTCATGCCTTTACGGCATGAAAAATATGCCCGCAGGGCTGGGCGCCGAAGCCCGTTCCAGAGCCTTCGCGACAGGGCCCGTCGCATCGCGTCAAGCCGACGCCGGCCCGCTCCCTAGACTCGGGGCCAACGGATGCGCGCCCGCCGGGTGCGCCCGTGTCGAGGAGCCGCCGCCATGCACACCGAAGCCATCGCCTTTCCCGAGGCCCATGCCCAGGCCCGCGCCGAGCTGGCCTGCGCCTTCCGCTGGGCCGCGCGCCTGGGCCTGCACGAGGCCATCGCCAACCACTTCAGCCTGGCCGTGTCCGAGGACGGCCGGCGCTTCCTGATCAACCCCTACGGCCGTCATTTCTCACGCGTCCGCGCCAGTGACCTGTTGCTGCTGGACGCCGACGACCCATCGGCGCTGGAGCGCCCCGACGCCCCCGACATCACCGCCTGGGCCCTGCACGGCGCGCTGCACCGGCGCCATCCGCACGCGCGCTGCATCCTCCACGTGCATTCGAAGTACGCCACCGCGCTGGCCTGCCTGGCCGATTCACGGCTGCCGCCGATCGAGCAGAACTCCATGCGCTTTTTCGAGCGCGTGGCCATCGACGAAGGCTTCGACGGCATGGGCCTGGGCGACGAGGCCGAGCGCGTCAGCCACCAACTGGGCGACAAGCCGATTCTGCTGATGGGCAACCACGGCGTGCTGGTGGCGGCGCCCAGCGTGGCCCAGGCCTTCGACGACCTGTACTACTTCGAGCGGGCCTGCGAGGTCTACCTCACCGCGCTGGCCACGGGGCGCCCGCTGCGCATCGCCAGCGACGCGGTGGCGCGCAAGACCGCGCGGCAGTGGCTGGACTACCCGGACTTCGCCCGCCGCCACTTCGCCGCGCTGCAGGGCATCCTCGACGAGGAGGAGCCGGACTACCGCAGCTGAGCCGGCAGATGGTCATGCGCCAGGGGCTGGCGCATGACCGGTGCCTCCAGGCTTTGCGAGCGGTCGCTGCTCGGCGTGCAGCCGAAGCGCGCGCGATAGGCGCGGGAGAAGTGCTCCAGCGAGCCGAAGCCGGCGCTGGCGGCGACCTGGGCCACGCTCATGCGTGTCTGCTGCAGCAGGTTGTGGGCCCGCGCCAGGCGCAGGGCCAGGTAGTACTTCAGCGGCGTCAGCCCGGTGTGCTGCATGAACTGCCGTTCCAGCTGGCGGCGCGACAGGCCGACGCGCGCGGCCAGCGCCTCGCAGCTCAGCGGCTCCTCCAGGTGCTGTTCCATCAGCGCGATGGCCCGCCCCAGGCGCCCGGCCTGGGCGTGCAGGCGGTGCTGGAAGCCGGTCACCTGGCCGACCTGGGGTTCGCGCACGCGCTCCACCAGCATGTGCATCGCCACCTCGCGGGCCAGGCCGGCGCCGGCCACGCCTTCCAGCCAGCCCAGCATCATGTCCAGCACCGCGGTGGCGCCGGCGCAGGTCAGGCGCTTGCGGCCGACCGAGTAGAGCTGCGCGCGGGTCTGCACGCGCGGGTAGCTTTCCTGGAAGCCCTGCAGGTTGTCCCAGTGCACCGCGGCGGGGTGGCCGTCGAGCACGCCGGCGGCGGCCAGCAGCTCGCTGCCGGTCTCGATGCCCATCAGCACCGCGCCGAACGCCGCCTGGCGCTTGAGCCAGGCCTTGAGCGCGGCGTCGCGGGCGTGGCGGTGCACGTCGAAGCTGGCGATTACCGCGCAGACGTCGAACTCGCCCGGCTCGCCGATGCCCTGCTGGGCGGCGGCGAGCAGGCCGTTGCTGGCCGGCACCGGCTTGCCGTCGAGCGACAGCAGGGTCCAGTCGAACAGCTTGCGCTGGGCCAGCCAGTTGGCGATCGACAGCGGCTCGATCAGCGCCGCCAGGCCGAAGTTGGAGAAGCACGGCAACAGCAGGATGCCGATGCGCTGGGGTTCGCGGGCGAGGGGCGGCCAGTCGGCGCGTTCGGTGAGGGTCATGGCTGCATCCGGCACTGTGCTGGGCGGCGGCTGCTTCGGCCGGCGCCTCGTGGAGGGGAAAGGCCCACGGCCTCTATGCAAAGGCAGTCGGCCGGGTTTGGCAAGGGCCGCGTCAGCGCTGGCATTCGCGCCAGCGCGGGTGCAGCCACACCGGCGCGTCGCTGGGCGGCAGCGGCGCGCGGCCGAGGATCAGGTCGCTGGCCTTCTCGGCGATCATCACTGTCGGCGCGTTGGTGTTGCCGCTGACGATCTCCGGCATGATCGACGCATCCACCACGCGCAAGCCGCGCAGGCCATGTACGCGCAGTTGCGCGTCGACCACCGCTTCGGCGTCATCGGCCGGGCCCATCTTGCAGGTGCCGCTGGCGTGGTAGCCGGTTTCCGTGACGCGGCGGGCCCAGGCGTCGAGCTGGGCATCGCTGAGCTGGTCGGCGCCGGGCACCAGTTCCTCGCCGGCGAAGGCGCGCATCGCCGGTTGCGCCAGCACTTCGCGCACCAGGCGGGCGCCGGCGCGCATGTCCTCGCGGTCGCGCGCGGTCTTCAGGTAGTTGAAGAGGATGCGCGGCGCCTGGCGCGGGTCGGCGCTGGCGAGCGTGACGCTGCCCAGGCTGGTGGGGCGCATCAGGTCGATGTGCACCTGGAAGGCGTGGTCGGGCACCAGGTCGACGCTGCCCGGCTGCACCGCCAGGGGCATGAAGGTCAGTTGCAGGTCGGGATGCTCGATGCCGGCCCGCGAGCGGATGAATGCGCCCACCTCGAAGTGGTTGCTCGCCGCCAGGCCGTCGTGGCGGGCGAACCAGCGCGCGCCCACCAGCCATTTGCCCGGCGCGCGGGTCCAGGGGTAGATGCTCACCGGGCGCTTGCAGCGGTATTGCACCACGGTGTCCGGGTGGTCGTTGAGGCGCTGGCCGACGCCGGGCAGGTCGTGCAGCGGGCGGATGCCCAGGCGCTGCAGGTCCTCGGCCGGGCCGATGCCGGAGAGCATCAGCAACTGCGGCGAGTTGATCGCCCCGGCGCTCAGCAGCACCTCGCGGCGTGCCCGCACCTGGTGCAGCTGGCCGTCCATCTCGAACTCCACGCCGCAGGCCGCATCGCCGTCGAAGAGGATGCGCCGGCTCAGCGCCGAGGTTGCCACCGTGACGTTGCCGCCGGCCAGGGCCTCGGCCAGGTAGCCGCGGGCGGTGCTCCAGCGCTTGCCGTCGCGGGTGGTGCGGTCCACCGGGCCGAAGGCTTCCTGGCGCTGGCCGTTGAGGTCGGCGCTGTAGCCGTAGCCGGCCTCCTGGCCGGCGTCGAGGAAGGCCCGGCACAGCGGCGGCGAGGTATCGCCGGGGGTGACGTGCAGCGGCCCGTCGCCGCCGCGGTAGGCGTCGGCGCCGTCGCGATGGCTCTGCGCGCGGCGGAAGTAGGGCAGCACCTCGCGGTAGCTCCAGCCGTCGCAGCCGCGCGCGGCCCAGCCGTCGTAGTCGCGGGCGTGGCCACGGACGTAGACCATGCCGTTGATCGACGAGGAGCCGCCCAGGGTGCGCCCGCGCGGCGTGCCGATGCGCCGGCCGTCGAGCCAGGGCTCCGGCTCGCTGGCGTAGCTCCAGTTGTAGCGGGTGCCGCCGACGACTATGCCCACCGCCGAGGGCATGTCGATGGTCCAGCTGCGGTCCACCGGGCCGGCCTCCAGCACCAGGATGCGCAGCGCCGGGTCCGCGCCCAGGCGCCGCGCCAGCACGCAGCCGGCCGAGCCGGCGCCGACGATGACGTAGTCGTATTCCGTGGCGAGCATGGCCTGTCTCCTCAGCGGATGCCGTCGAACACCAGCTTGTGGAAGTGGTGCACCAGGTGCTCGCTCTCGTTGCTGCGCTCGGCGTCGATCATGTAGCGGCCCTGGTCGTAGCCCAGGGAGTGCAGGCCCTTCTGCACGCTGACGTTGAGCTCGATGTCCTCCGGGCCGAGTTCCTCGTTCATCCACTTCATGCAGGCGTGGGACACCTCCGGCACCGTCTCGTGGGGGCTGTAGTAGCCGAAGCGCAGCAGCGAGCGCTCGGCGTCCAGCGGGATCATGACGAAGGTGCCGAGGAACTCGGAGAACGGGAAGGTGTAGAAAGTGTTGTTCGGCCACAGGCCGATGTTGAAGAAGCGTTCGTCGGGGTTGCGCGGGCCGTTCAGCGGTACCCTGTAGGCTTCCTCGGCGGCGAGGTTGGCCGGGGCGATGTAGGTCCACCAGTTGTCGCGTTTGCTCAAGCGGTAGCCCTTGAAATCGATGAGCCTGGCCAGATCTATGTGGCAGGGCCCGGAGAGCTTGAAGTGGTAGCCCTCGATGGAGTTGTCCATGATGACTTTCCAGTTGGCCGGGACTATCACGTCCTGCTCCTCGATCAGGCGCATCCGCCCGAGGTCGGGGAAGACCTCGCGCATTTCCTGGTCGGCGCCGGGGAACAGTTCGGCCATCGACGGCGCCTCGGCGTCGAAGTTGAAGTAGACGAAGCCGCCGAGTTCCTCGACGCGCAGTTTCGGGATGTTGAACTGCTGTTTGTCGAAGGCGATCAGTCGTTCGCTGCGCGGCGCGCCGCGCAGGCTGCCGTCCATCTCGTAGCACCAGGAGTGGTAGGCGCAGCGCAGCACCCGGGTGTCGGCGCCGCGGCGCACGTCGAGCAGGCGGTTGCCGCGGTGCTGGCAGACGTTGTGGAAGGCGTTGACCTTGCCGTCGTTGCCGCAGGCCACCACCACGCTCTGGTCGAAGATGTCGCAGACCACGAACTGCCCGGGCTCGGCGAACTCGTTGCGGTGCCCGGCCAGGTGCCAGGCGCTCATGAATATGCGGTCGCGCTCGGCGGCGAAGATGTTTTTATCGAAGAAATAGCGCGAGGGGAGGGTGAAGGCTTCCTCCGGGCGCTGCTCGGCCCAGCCTTCGATGCGGGTGCCCTGCTTGATCTGCTCGACGGATTGCATGTCTGGTTTCCTCCAGGCAGCGCCCCTCGGGATGGGGGCTCGCTGTAGAGCAATCTAGGGGAGCGGAACCGCCCGCTCTTGATGGAATGCGACAAGTTGGCGCGGCCGGCCGGCGCTTGCCTCCCGGCGGCTTTCCCCGCAAGATCGCGCGCTCGCTTTCGTGGCGATGTAAAATCGCCCCCACAGCTGGTCGTACCCCCGCAGGTGCAGTGAAGACATGACGCAGATATCCGAACGCCTCCTGGTCCAGGCCCACCTCGCCGCCAAGCAGCCCCGTGTGCTGAGCGCGCAGGAAGAGGCCGAGTACCGCGCGGCCATCGCCGCCGAGCTGAAGGCGCAGAACGCCGTGCTGGTGGCGCACTACTATTGCGACCCGGTGATCCAGGCCCTGGCCGAGGAGACCGGCGGTTGCGTCTCCGACTCCCTGGAGATGGCCCGCTTCGGCAACCAGCACCCGGCGCAGACCGTGGTGGTGGCCGGGGTGCGCTTCATGGGCGAGACGGCGAAGATCCTCAACCCCGAGAAGCGCGTGCTGATGCCGACCCTCGAGGCCACCTGCTCGCTGGACCTGGGTTGCCCGGTGGAGGAGTTCTCGGCCTTCTGCGACCAGCACCCGGAACGCACCGTGGTGGTCTATGCGAACACGTCGGCGGCGGTGAAGGCGCGCGCCGACTGGGTGGTGACCTCCAGCTGCGCGGTGGAGATCGTCGAGCACCTGATGGACAACGGCGAGCCGATCCTCTGGGCCCCGGACCAGCACCTGGGCCGCTACATCCAGCGCGAGACCGGCGCCGACATGCTGCTCTGGGACGGCGCCTGCATCGTCCACGAGGAGTTCAAGGCCAAGCAGCTGGAAGACCTCAAGGCGCTGTACCCGGACGCGGCCATCCTGGTCCACCCGGAGTCGCCCGAGGCGGTGGTCGAGCTGGCCGACGCGGTGGGCTCCACCAGCCAGTTGATCAAGGCCGCGCAGACCCTGCCGAACAAGCGCTTCATCGTCGCCACCGACCGCGGCATCTTCTACAAGATGCAGCAGCTGTGCCCGGACAAGGAATTCATCGAGGCCCCCACCGCCGGCAACGGCGCGGCCTGCCGCAGCTGCGCGCACTGCCCGTGGATGGCCATGAACACCCTGGAGCGCACCCTGGCCTGCCTGAAGGAAGGCAGCGGCGAGATCTTCGTCGACCCGGCGCTGATCCCGCGGGCCATCCGCCCGCTCAAGCGCATGCTGGAGTTCACCCAGGCGGCGAGGCTGAAGGTGGCGGGCAACGCCTGAGCCTTCCAGCGGACATGAAAAAGCCCGGCGATGCCGGGCTTTTCTTTTACTGTAGGAGCGGGCCCTGCCCGCGATTCGCGCGCAGGGCGCGCTCCTACAGGGGAATGGCGCGGGTGGGGCGTAGGGCGAATAACCGTTCGCGGTTATCCGCCGTTGGCCGGAACACCGGTGCCCGAGGGCAATGGCGCGGGTGGGGTTGCGTAGGAGCGGATCTTATCCGCGAATCGCGCCGGAACGTCCGGCTATCGCGGACCCTGCCGGCGGGCACTGCTTCTCGTAGGAGCGAGCTTGCTCGCGAATAAGCCCCGCAGCGGAGCCTGTTCGCGAGCAAGCTCGCTCCTACGAAGAGCCCACAATCGCTTCTACGACCGCGATCCGGTTAACCGCGCATCATCTCCTTGAGGATCTTCTCCTGCTCGCGGAACGCCTGCTGGCGCGCGTCCAGCTTGGCCGCCAGGGTGAAGTTGCCGCCGGCGCGGCGCTTGGCGAAGTCCAGCTGCTCGATGGCCGAGGGGTAGTCGCCGGTCAGCGCCAGGTACTCGGCGCGGGCCTGGTGCACGCCGATGGCGTTGCCGTCGATGGTGCGGGCGTCGGCCAGGCGGCTCCAGACGTCCGGGTCCAGCGGGCGGTCCTGGCTCAGCTTGATCAGGATCTTCTCGGCATCGGCGGCCTTGTTCTGCTTGAGCAGGATGTCGGCCTGGGCCTGGACCAGCGGGTAGTTGCCGGGGTACTGGCCGAGCAGGCGCTGGACCCGGGCGAGGGCGTCGCCGAGCTTGTTCGAGGTGATGTCCAGGTCGACCTGGGCCAGGTTGTAGGCCACGTCGTTGGGCGCCTTGGCCAGCAGCGGCTGGAGGGTGGCGCGGGCGTCGTTGAGCTGGCCGACGCGGATCTGCGACAGCGCCAGGCCGTAGCGCGCGGCGTCGAGCTTGGGGTTGTCGTCGAGCATGGCGCGGAAGCGCTTGCCGGCGATGCCCGGGGTTTCCTCGAAGATCAGCTGCACGCGGGCGCGCATCTGCTGGTAGCGCAGCGAGTCTTCCTTGCCGCCCTGCGGGTACTGCTCGGCGCGGTTGCGGGTGTCGGCGATACGCGAATCGGTCACCGGGTGGGTGAGCAGGAACTCCGGCGGCCTGGCGTCGTAGCGGTACTGCCGCGACAGGCGCTCGAACATGGTCGGCATGGAGCGCGGGTCGTAGCCGGCGCGGACCATGTTGGTCACCCCGACGCGGTCGGCCTCCTGCTCGTTCTGCCGGGAGAAGCGCAGCTGGTTCTGGATCGCCGCCGCCTGGGTCGAGGCGATGGCGGCGATGCCGGCATCCCCGGCGCCCGCCGCCGCGGCCACGATACCGGCGAGCATCGCCGCCATCACCGGCAGCTGCATCTGCTTCTGCGCTTCCAGGCCACGGGCGAAGTGGCGCTGGATCAGGTGGCCGAGTTCGTGGGCCAGCACCGCGGCGTACTC
Organism: Pseudomonas citronellolis; assembly: GCF_900112375.1. Lineage (GTDB taxonomy): Bacteria > Pseudomonadota > Gammaproteobacteria > Pseudomonadales > Pseudomonadaceae > Pseudomonas > Pseudomonas citronellolis. The sequence goes on from NZ_FOLS01000018.1 coordinate 83,995, forward strand.
GCCTTCGGTCTGGGCGTAGAGGAACAGGCCGCCGTTGACGCCGATGACGCCGCCGGGGGCGGCGAAGGCGTTGATCTGCGGGTCCTTGATCAGGATGAAGGCCAGGCGGTGGTCCTGCAGGTCGCTGGTTTCCGCCAGGCGGTAGACGCTGCTTTCGACGAAGTCCTTGAGCTGGGTGTCGTTGATCGAGTCGACCTGGTTGCGCAGCATGCTCAGCCAGGCGCGGCCGAGCTGGAATTCCTGCTCCGGCGAGACGATGGACGAGCTGGCGTCGCCCAGGGCGGGCAGGTCGTCGGCCAGGGTGGGCATGGCCAACAGGCAGGCAAGCGACAGCAGGGCGGGGCGCAGTACTTTCATGTACAGGGAGCTCGTTCCGGGAAAGGCTCTACTTTAGCCGCAGGTCGTCGCCCATGCCTAGGTCGGGGCGGCGCCCGGCGGCCGTCTGTGCGGATGCCGTCCAACCCTTGTAGGCCGCGCGTCTGAAGGATCGCTTAAGGCCGCGTGCATGCCGGCCCCTGGCGGCTTTTCCAACGGATTCGGTATTCTTGGGCGCCCATCTCGGAGTGCGTCGCCATGCCACCTGTCTCGTCCGCTGAAATTCCTTGTGACGCGGAACTGGACGCCAGCGGTCTCAATTGTCCCTTGCCCCTGCTCAAGGCCAAGCTGGAGCTCAACCGCCTGGCCAGTGGCCAGGTGCTCAAGGTGACGGCCACCGATGCCGGCTCGCAGCGCGATTTCCGCGCCTTCGCCCAGTTGGCCGGGCACCAGTTGCTGCGCGAAGAGGTCGAAGACGGCCTGTACCGCTACTGGTTGCGCAAGAAATAGCCCGCCTCCGGACGCCCGGGACGGCGTCCTCATCGATCGCAGGAACCCCGATGCTCAAAGTTCTGCAAGGCTGGATGCAGCGCTACTTTTCCGACGAGGAAGCAGTGGTGCTGGCGGTCATCCTGGCCCTTGGCTTCACCGTCATCCTGGCCTTCGGCAGCATGCTCGCGCCGGTGCTCGCGGCCATGGTCATCGCCTTCCTGATCAAGGGCCTGCAGGGCCACCTGGAGCGCCTGCGGGTGCCGCGGCTGTTCGCCCTGTGGCTGGTCTACGCGCTGTTCCTGGGCATGCTCGCGCTGTTCCTGCTGGTGCTGGTGCCGCTGATCTGGAAGCAGCTGTTCACCCTGCTCAACGAGCTGCCGCGGATGTTCGGCGAATGGCAGTCGGTGCTGCTGATGCTGCCCGAGCGCTACCCGGCGATGGTCACCGAGGAGCAGGTGCTGCGCCTGATCGAGACCGCGCGCAACGAACTCGGCCAGCTCGGCCAGTGGGCGCTGACCTTCTCCCTGTCGGGCCTGCCGGTGCTGGTCAACGTGATGATCTACCTGGTGCTGGTGCCGATCCTGGTGTTCTTCTTCCTCAAGGACCGCCGGCGCTTCTACAACTGGTTCCGCAGCTACCTGCCGCGCGAGCGCGGGCTGATGAAGCAGGTGTGGGCGGAGATGGACAAGCAGATCGCCAACTACATCCGCGGCAAGGTGATCGAGATCATCATCACCGGCGGCGTCACCTACGTGGCCTTCGTCGCCCTGGGACTGAACTACGCGGCGCTGTTGGCCCTGCTGGTCGGCCTGTCGGTGGTGGTGCCCTACATAGGCGCGGTGGTGGTGACCGTGCCGGTGGCGCTGATCGCGCTGTTCCAGTGGGGCTGGAGCGACCAGTTCATCTACCTGATGGCTGCCCACGCGATCATCCAGGCGCTGGATGGCAACGTGCTGGTGCCGCTGCTGTTCTCCGAGGCGGTGAACCTGCATCCGGTGGCGATCATCTGTGCGGTGCTGCTGTTCGGCGGGCTGTGGGGATTCTGGGGGGTGTTCTTCGCCATTCCTCTGGCCACGCTGGTCAAGGCGGTGCTCGATGCCTGGCCGCGGCAGCCGGAGGTGCAGCCCCAGGTCAGTCCGATGATGTGAGCGAGAAAGGCTGCTTGAAAGTTTGATGCTGATACTTGAGAGATGCTTTGGAGCCTAAGCCTGGCTCCGTCCCCTCACCGCAACCCTCTCCCGGAGGGAGAGGTGGCTGTCCTGAGCGGCTTGTTGGTCAGGCGCCATCCTCACACCCCGTCATTCCCGCGAACGCGGGAACCCAGTGGCTTGGGGGCTCGGTGTAGCGCGCCGCTCCGAGTCTGCGGAGATTTCTAGTTTCGCCCCCTCGGGCGAGTCACTTTGGCAATCGCCCCAAAGTAACCAAAACGCTTGCCCCGACATACGGGCCCGATGGAGCCGGGCTACCCTCACGAACTCCCCCGCCACGGAGGCCCGCCCCGAGGGTACGTCCCTGTAGCCCACGGGGCTCTCGCGACATTCATGTCGCATGACCTCCTGAGCGCGGGTTTCGCTCGGCCTTCTGAAGGGGCGTTTCAGTGCGCTCGGATGTTTCTCTGGAAATCCGCTGAATCGCGGACAGAGTCCGCTCCTACCGCATGAGCGAGCATGGCTTTTCGTAGGATGGTGTTGAGCGAAGCGATACCCATCAGCGCAACCGCATGGGTTTCGCAAGCTCAACCCATCCTACGATGAGCGCCTCGGAGCGGCCTTCCTACAGTTCCAGGGAAGCTCGGGCGTAGGAGCGGACTTTGTCCGCGATTGGATTCACCGGCCACGCCGGACACCCCCATGGCACGAACAGCCCCCTCTCCCTCCGGGAGAGGGTTGGGGTGAGGGGGCGGAGCCTGGATCAGGCGCCTTCGCTGAACCCAGGCAGCAGGCGACGGCTCAGGCCTTGGCCAGTTCCTGCGCAGCGGCAAGAACCTCGTCGACATGGCCTGGCACCTTGACCCCGCGCCACTCACGACGCAGCACGCCCTTGGCGTCGATCAGGAAGGTGCTGCGGTCCACGCCCATATATTCCTTGCCGTAGAGCTTCTTCAGCTTGATCACGTCGAACAGTTGGCACAGCGCCTCGTCCTTGTCGCTGATCAGCTCGAAGGGGAAGCACTGCTTGGCCTTGAAGTTCTCGTGGGACTTCAGGCCGTCGCGGGAGACGCCGAAGATCACCGTGTTGGCCTTGGCGAAGGCCTCGATCTTGTCGCGGAAGCCCTGGCCTTCGGTGGTGCAGCCCGGGGTGCTGTCCTTGGGATAGAAGTACAGCACCACCTGCTGGCCTTTCAGGGCCGAGAGCTGCACCTGCTGGCCGCTGGTGGCCGGGGCCTGGAAATCGGCGACGGGTTTGTCGAGTTCGACAGCCATGGAGCTCTCCTTGGAAATACCGGCCTTGGAAATACTGGGGCCTTACGGGTGCTGCGGGCGCCAGGGTTCGATCAGCGCGTCCAGGTTCAGGGCGTCGGCGAAATCGAGGAACTGGTCGCGCAGCCAACTGATCTGGGTGCCGGCCGGCAGCGTCACGGTGATGGTGGCGTTGAGCATGCTGGTGTTGGTGTGCGGCGCCTGGTAGGTGTCGCAGGTCAGGTTCTCCAGCTCGATGTTGTGGTCGATGAAGAACTGGCACAGCTCGTTGAGGATGTCCGGGCGGTACACCGCGCTGACGTACGCCACGTAGGGCAGGGCCTGGGCGCGGGTGACGTGGGCGTTGCTGCGGGTGACGCTGAGGGTGAAGGTATGGCGCTTGGCCAGTGCTGGCAGGCCGCCTTCGAGGCGGGCCAGGGCGTCCCAACTGCCGGACACCTGGAGCACCAGCGCGCTGAACTCGCCGTGGCGGGTCAGGCGGCTGCTGACGACCGAGCAGCGGTTGTCCACGCAGGTGCGGCAGAGCACGCTGGTCAGCTCCATGGGGTTGGGCCCCAGGGCACTGATCAGCAGGAATTGTTCACGGGGGTGTGAGGCGGACATGCAGCTTTCCTGGGATGGGCGGCCAAGAGGGCCGCGTCGACAAAGGAGAAAGGGTAGCGAAAAGCGGCCGCCAGGGGAATGTCCGGCGTGCGCCGGCCGCCGCGCTCAGCTTGTGCAAGGCAGGTGGCACCAGTACCATTACGGCTTTCTTTTTCCGGCAGGAGCGGTTGCATGATTGCGGGCAGTATGGTGGCGCTGGTCACCCCCTTCGATGCTCAGGGTCGACTGGACTGGGACAGCCTCGCCAAGCTGGTGGACTTCCACCTGCAGGAAGGCACCAACGCCATAGTCGCCGTCGGCACCACCGGTGAGTCGGCGACCCTCGACGTGGCCGAACACCTCGAGGTCATCCGCCGCGTGGTCGACCAGGTCAAGGGCCGCATCCCGGTGATCGCCGGCACCGGCGCCAATTCCACCCGCGAGGCGGTCGAGCTGACCGAGGCGGCCAAGAGCGGCGGCGCCGACGCCTGCCTGCTGGTCACCCCGTACTACAACAAGCCGACCCAGGAAGGCCTGTACCAGCACTTCCGCCACATCGCCGAAGCCGTGGCCATCCCGCAGATCCTCTACAACGTCCCCGGCCGCACCGCCTGCGACATGTTGCCGGAGACCATCGAGCGCCTGTCCAAGGTGCCGAACATCATCGGCATCAAGGAAGCCACCGGCGACCTGCAGCGCGGCAAGGAAGTGCTCGAGCGTGTCGGCAAGGACTTCCTGGTCTACTCCGGCGACGACGCCACCGCCGTCGAGCTGATGCTGATGGGCGGCAAGGGCAACATCTCGGTGACCGCCAACGTCGCCCCGCGCGCCATGAGTGACCTGTGCGCCGCCGCCATGCGCGGTGACGCCGCCGCCGCGCGCGCCATCAATGACCGCCTGATGCCGCTGCACAAGGCGCTGTTCATCGAATCCAACCCCATTCCGGTGAAATGGGCCCTGCACGAGATGGGCCTGATCCCCGAGGGCATCCGCCTGCCCCTGACCTGGCTCAGCCCGCGTTGCCACGAGCCGCTGCGTCAGGCCATGCGCCAGACCGGCGTGCTGGCCTGAGGAGCATCGCGCATGAAGCGACTGGCAGGACTGACCGCGCTCGCCCTGGTCATCGGCAACACCTCCGGCTGCGGCTGGCTGTGGGGCAAGGACGGCTACTTCCGTGACCGCGGCACCGACTATCTGGATTCCCGGCAGTCCGGGCCGATGAAGGTGCCCGAAGGGCTGCAGAGCAAGCAGCTCGACCCGCTGCTGCCGATTCCCATGAACATCGCCGACAGCCACGAGAAGGCCGGCGAGTTCGAAGTGCCGCGCCCGCTGCCGCTGGCCAACGCCGGCAGCTCCAGCGACTACAGCCTGCAGAAGAGCGGCGACTCGCGCTGGCTGATCGCCCAGCGCCCGCCGGCGGAAGTCTGGCCGGTGGCCCACCAGTTCTTCCAGGACAACGGCTTCTCCTTCGCCGACGAGCGCCCGCAGACCGGCGAGTTCTCCACCAACTGGCAGCCGCTGACGCAGCTCTCCGCGCCCCTGGCCCGCCGCCTGGGCAGCCGCGTCGCCGGCGTCGACCCCAGCAGCGAGGCGCGCGTGCGCGTGCGCATCGAGCCGGGCGTGCAGACCAACACCAGCGAAGTCTACGTCCTCAGCGAAACCCGCCCGGCCGGCAGCAGCGCCAGCGCCGACTGGCCGAGCAAGCCGGTGGTCCCGGCGCTGGACGCCGCGCTGCTCGACGAAATGCTCGCCAACATGTCCACCAGCGCCGAGAAGGGCGGTTCGGTGTCGTTGCTGGCCGCGCACTCCACCTACGACACCCCCGGCAGCGTGACGCTGGAGAAAGACGGCAACGGCAACCCGATGCTGACCCTCGACTCCGACTTCGACCGCGCCTGGGTCAGCGTCGGCCGCGCCTTGGAGCGCGCCGACATCCGCGTCGACGACCTCAACCGCAGCCTGGGCGTTTACTACGTGAACGTCGCCGAGGGCGCGAAGAAGCTCGAGGAAGCGAAGAAGCCCGGCTTCTTCAGCCGCCTGTTCGGCGCCAGTGAAGAGAAGGCCAAGGCCGAGGAAGACGCCAAGGCGCAGCGCTACCAGGTGCGCCTGACCACCGTGAGCAACACGGTGCAGGTCACCCTCGACAAGGACATCAACACCTCCGCGCCGACCGACGTCGCGCAGAGCGTCCTGGAAAAACTTCAAGAGAGCATGCGCAATGCGTTTCGCGGTACTGGGGAGCGGAAGCCGGGGCAATTCGGCCTTGGTGAGCAGTTCTGACACCCGGGTACTGATCGATTGCGGCTTTCCGCTGCGTGAAACCATCAAGCGTCTGGCTCGCCTGGGTATGCACCCCGGCGAGCTGGACGCCGTCCTGGTGACCCACGAGCATTCCGATCATGTCCACGGCGTCGAGCTGCTGGCCCGGCACTACGGCATTCCCGTGTACCTCAGCGACGGCACCCTGCGCGGGCTGCGCAAGCCGCTGCAGCCGGCGGGCCTGCTCAAGGCCGGCGAGCGCCTGGAGCTGAAGGACCTGGAAGTGACCGCGGTGGGCGTCGCCCATGATGCCCGCGAGCCCCTGCAATACGTGATTTCCGATGGCCGGCGGCGTTTCGGCCAGCTCACCGACCTGGGCAGCGTCACCGCCGAGGTGCTGGAATGCTATCGTGGCCTGGATGCCCTGGTAGTGGAGGCCAACCACGACAGCGACATGCTGGCGCGCGGCCCCTATCCCTACCCGCTGAAGGTCCGCGTGGGCGGCCAGTGGGGACACCTGAACAACCGCCAGTCCGCGGAGTTCGTCGCGGAACTGGGCTGGGAAGGGCTGCAGCACCTGGTGCTGGCCCACCTCAGCGAAAAGAACAACACGCCGCAGCTGGCCCGGCAATGTTTCGTCGACACCCTCGGGTGCGACCCGGACTGGCTGCAGGTAGCCGATCAGCATTCGGGGCTGGACTGGCGCGAAATCGCCTGACCCCCTACCAACCTAGCAAGCGGAGCCCATCATGGAAAAACGCGAAGAACTCTATCGCGGCAAGGCCAAATCGGTTTACACCACCGACGACCCCGACCGCCTCGTCCTGCTGTTCCGCAACGACACCTCGGCGTTCGACGGCAAGCGCATCGAACAGCTGGACCGCAAGGGCATGGTGAACAACAAGTTCAACGCCTTCATCATGCAGAAGCTGGAAGCGGCGGGCATCCCGACCCAGTTCGACAAGCTGCTGGCCGACAACGAAGTGCTGGTGAAGAAGCTGGCGATGATCCCGGTCGAGTGCGTGGTGCGTAACTACGCCGCCGGCAGTCTGGTGCGCCGCCTGGGCGTGGAAGAGGGCCTGCAGCTCAACCCGCCGACCTTTGAACTGTTCCTGAAGAACGACGCCCTGGGCGACCCCTTCATCAACGAATCCCACGTCCAGGCTTTCGGCTGGGCGACCCTGGAACAGCTGGCGCAGATGAAGGCCTACTCCTTCAAGGTCAACGAAGTGCTGAGCAAGCTGTTCGACGACGCCGGCCTGCTGCTGGTGGACTTCAAGCTGGAATTCGGCGTGTTCCACGGCCAGATCGTCCTCGGCGACGAATTCAGCCCCGACGGCTGCCGCCTGTGGGACAAGGAAACCCGCAAGAAGATGGACAAGGACCGCTTCCGCCAGGGCCTGGGCGGCGTGATCGAGGCCTACGAGGAAGTGGCGCAGCGCCTGGGCGTACCGCTCTGACCTGTTCCAGGCGCGCAAGCATCTGATAGCACGCGAAAATTTCTCAAAAGAAGGCTTCGCGTTCGCCGATCAAGCTGATATGATGCGCGCCGCACGGAGAGATGCCGGAGTGGTCGAACGGGACGGATTCGAAATCCGTTGAGTCAGCAATGGCTCCTAGGGTTCAAATCCCTATCTCTCCGCCATTATTGAAATGGCTGAAGCCCCTGAAATTCCTAGCGTTTCAGGGGTTTTGTCTTTTCTGCGCCAGGGCAGTCGAAACCTCCGACGCAAGCCTGCTTCCGTTCCGTCAATGACTGCAGCAGAATGCCGGGAACATGGATGCCCGGGAAGCAGCGGATGCGTACCAACTACGTACTGATCGACTACGAAAGCATTCCGGTCCGGTCGCTCGACCTGCTGCAGGACGCGCATTTTCGCCTGCGGGTCTTCCTCGGCCCGAACAACTCCAGGCTGCCCACCGAACTGGTCGTCGCCATCCAGCGCCTGGGTGAGCGGGCGGACTACATCCAGCTCGAAGCCGCCGGCCCCAACGCCCTCGACTTCCATATCGCTTACTACCTGGGTCGCTTCGCCCTGGAGGATCCCACGGCTTTCTTCCACGTGATTTCGGCCGACAAGGGCTTCGATCCCCTGCTCAGGCACCTGAAGGGCAAAGGTATCTTCGCAATGCGTTCCGAAAGCATCGAGGCCATGCCCTGCTTCAAGGATTTGCCTGCACTGCAGGCGACGCTGGCAGCCAGCGCGGCAAGCGCGAACGATGCCAAGCCGGCCAGCCAGGCATCTTCCAAGCCTGCTTCTGAGAGCGATGCCCATCTGAAGACCGTCATGGCCGACCTTGTTCGTCGGAAGGCTTCGAAGCCGGCTTCGGTCAAGACGCTGACCAGCACGATTCGAGCGACGCTTGGCAAGGACACTCCACTGGCCGAGGCTGAGCGCGTTTACCAGCTCCTGTGCAAGCGTGGCCTTGTGAAGGTGAAAGGGCAGAAGGTCACCTATTCGCTGCCGGAGCGTGTCTAGGGATGGTTTCCATACGCTGCGAATCTGGAGCTTACGCATCCATGGGGATCAAGCCGAACGGGAGGGCGCTCTAGACGCTGGAGTTCTATGCGGAATGTAGGCGCTGCGATCAGGCAAAGCCCTGCAGATAGTCAAAGCTCCTGGAGCGCCCAGTGCTCCAGGAGCTTTGTCCTTTCTGCGTCTACCTCAATCCTGCCCCTTCCACGCCCCCGAAGTCGCCGCGGCGCGGAACTTGGCGCGATTGGCCGGGGTGTCGGCCGGTTCCGATTCGCCGAAGATCGCTTTCATCCAGTGGCCGTCGGTGGGGTTGGGGAAGAGGATGAAGCGGTCGCCGAACTGGGCGCGGTCCTCGTCGAGCAGGGCGGCGCGTTGCTTGGCGTCGTCGACGTAGTAGCGGCGTTTGAAGTCGTTGAGGTTGTCGCCCAGCATCAGCAGCACGTCGTAGCGTTCGGCGATGGCTTTCTGCGCGGGTTCCTTGTTGGAGCTTTCGCGCAGGATGGTGACGTGTTCCTTGTCGGCGAAGGGTACCTTGAGGTTGCGCAGGTTGTTCAGGGCGTATTCGTCGGTCCTGTCGCCTTGGTCGCGGCTGGAGACGTAGAAGATTTCCACGCTCCGGGACTTGGCGTAGTCGAGGAAGTCCAGCGCGCCGGGCGTCAGGGTGGGGCCGTTGGCGGCTACCCAGCGGTCCCAGAGGGCGTCGTCGAAGAAGTCCTTGCCCTGGCTGAGCAGGGCGCCCCAATAGCTGTTGCTGCTGAGGATGGTGTCGTCGAGGTCGCTGATGATCGCCGGTGGCCTGGCGCCGGGCTTGCGTTCGGCCAGGGCCTGGTCCAGGCGCAGCTTGGCCAGGTTGAAGCCTTGGTAGTAGAGGGCGCGGTATTCGGCGGCCGTCTGCCGCCAGGCGACGGCGGCGGTCAGCAGGTTGGGCGAGGAGGTGTCGGTTTTCGCAGTGTCGGCCAGTGCCAGCTGGAGGGGCGCGGCGAGGACGAGCAGGGCGGCAGCGATTGTCGTTCTTGGATTGGGCATGGGTGACGATCCTTGTGGCTTGTGTGCCATGGCGGCGGGGGTGGAGTTCTCATACCCCAGGCGGGGGCGGGCCTCAATCGGGGCGACGCATATCCGTAAGGAGTTGGCGTGCTTGCAGAAGGATTGGACCCGGCCGCGGGGGATGGCCTGCATCCTCGTTCCGCCATGGGATTGGCGCTGTGGCCGGGCGATGGCGTGGGTGGGGAATAATGTCAAATTGCCGCCAATCCGCGTAGGCGCTTTCCTGCCGATCTGCTAGCTTGCTCTATCGGATGCCTGGATCAGGATGATGTATGGGGGCTGTGGTCGGTAAGGGGTTGTCTTTCGCCAGGCGCATCTACGTGCCGCGCATGGTCGGGTTGGGCATCGGCTTCTTCTGCGTGGCGGCGGCGCTGGAGCCGTTGCAGCGGCCGGGTTGGGCCTGGGCTCTGCTGGTGGCCAACGGCTTTCTCTGGCCGCACCTGGCCTACCAGTTGGCGCGCCTGTCGCGGGCGCCGTACCAGGCGGAGCGGCGCAACCTGTTGCTGGATTCGCTGTTCGGCGGCTTCTGGGCCGGCGCCATGCAGCTCAACCCGCTGCCGAGCGTGACCATCCTGTCGATGATGGCGATGGACAACATCGCCGCCGGCGGCCTGCGTTTCTTCCTGATGGGCAGCGTGGCGCAACTGCTGGGCGTGCTGCTGGCCTGGCTGTGCTTCGGCATCGCCTTCACCGCCGTGGCCACGCCGCTGCAGGTGTATGCCTGCCTGCCGATGCTGGTGGTCTACCCGCTGGCGGTGGGCGGCGTGAGCTACAGCCTGGCCAGGCGCCTGTCCGAGCACAAGCAGGCGCTGCGCGCGGTCAGCCGCACCGACAGCCTCACCGGGCTGCTCAACCACGGTTCCTGGATGGACCAACTGGAGAACGAATTCCAGAAGTGCCGCCAGCAGCACACCCGGGCCAGCGTGGCGCTGATCGACATCGACCACTTCAAGGGCATCAACGACCGCTTCGGCCATGTGCTGGGCGACATGGTCATCACCGAGCTCAGCCACCTGCTCACCCACTCGCTGCGTGAAACCGACACCCCGGGGCGCTATGGCGGCGACGAATTCTGCGTGATCCTGCCCGGCACCACCCAGACGCTGGCGATGGAGATTATGGAGCGCCTGCGCCAGAGCTTCGCGGAAAAGCACTACCAGCTGGCGACGGACCTGTCCGTCGGCCTGAGCATCGGCATAGCCTCCTACAGTCCCTACCAGGTGGATGCCAGCGCCTGGCTGAGCGATGCGGACAGGGCGCTGTACCAGGCCAAGCGCCTGGGCCGCAACCAGGTGGTGGGGGCCGAGCCTCAGCCGCAGTAGCCGTCCATCTTCAGCCGGTTCTTCTCGCTGGGGTCGGCCTGGTACTGCTGGCGCCAGAACTGGCAGGGCGCGCTGTTGAAGCGCTGTTCCCGCTCGCTCTGTTCGAGTTGCCGGCTCTGTTCGGCCTGGGCCTTGCGCTGGTTCTCCAGGTACTGCTGGAACATCGCCGCGTTGGCATCCGGGGTGGGCGCCGGAGCGCTGGCCGGCGCCGGCGACAGGCCGGCGGGCAACGGCAGGGGCGCGCCGGGCCACAAGCGCAGGAGCAGGACGCAGCTCAGGGCCACGGCGACGAAGCCCAGCCAGATGCCGGCGGCGATGCCGAGGGCGAGTTTGCAGAGACTGATGCTGGGCGAGGACATGGCGGCTCATCGTCGGGCGAAAACGCAATGGATAACCCAATTCCGCCGCCGGAGAAAGCCTGGGCGCGGCACCCGGCGCCGCGCCTGAACCTCAGCCCTGCGGCTGTTCGAAGGCCTCCAGCGCGCGCAGCGAGTAGACGTAGGCGGCGCCGGCGTTCATGGCGATCGCCGTGGCCAGCGCCTGGGCTACTTCGGCCTCACTGGCGCCGGCCTTGCGCGCGGCCTCGGCGTGCACGCCGATGCAGCCGTCGCAGCGGGTGGTGATGGCCACCGCCAGGGAGATCAGCTCGCGGGTCTTGGCGTCCAGCGCGTCGCCATCCGCGGCGGCGGCATCCAGCGCCTGGTAGGCGGCGATCATCTTCGGATGTTTCTTACCCAATGAGCCGAAGGCCTTCTTCACCGCGGGAACGTATTCGGACCAGTTGAACAGCATGGCGGCATCTCCTTTTCGGGTTGACGGCCATGCAGCTTAGTCCGGGATTCGCCGGTCTGCGGGCGGGGCGCTCAGAGCGCCGCGACGATCTCGTAGGCCTGGCGCGCCGAGCCCAGGCCGACCTCGATCTCGTCGCCGGGGTGGCGGCCGAGCAGGGCGCCGCCCAGCGGCGAGCGCGGGGTGATGACCAGGACCTCGTGGCCGTCCAGTTCGATCTTCAGGCCGGCGGCGTCTGGACCCAGGAACAGCCTGCGGCGGCGGTCCTCATGGTCTGCCAGTTCGACCAGGGCGCTGGTCTGGATGCCCAGCTCGGCGTCGAAGTCGCGCAGCGCCAGGCCCTGGAACGAGGCGAGCGCCTGGCGGATCTCCTCCACCCGGCGCGATTGCCCGGCGGCCAGGTAGGCCGCTTCCAGGCCGAGGGTGTCGTACTTGTTCTCGGCGATGTTTTCCTCGTGGGTGGCGGCCTCGTGGGCGGTGCGCGCGGCGCGGACGGCGACATCGAGGTCGGCGTCGAGGCGCTGGAGGATCAACTGGTGGGCGCGTTGCTTGTCCATGGTGACGGCTGCCTGGGCATGAAGGGGCCTATCCTAGGGCCTTTACCTGGCATCGGCGAATGGTCTTTCAAGTTTTTCCTACGGCAGTCGATAGAACGGCAGAACACCCGGAAAAAGGAACCTCGGGCATGAACCTTTCCCTGACGCCTTCCAGCCAGGCCTTCGCCGGTCAATTGCGGATAGCTGCCAATGGCGATGGCGGCACGGCGGCCGATGCCACCCAGGACGACGGCGCCGTGACCAGTCGTGGCGCGAAGTCTGAAAGCCAGGGCGCGGCTGGCGCCGGCGCCGAAAGCGGCGGCAGCTCCAGCGTCGCCGTCGAGCAGTTGCAGAAGCGCCTGCAGCAGCTGCAGAAGCAGTTGCAACAGGAGCAGCAGGAACTGGCGGCCGCGCAGGAGCGGCAATATTCCTCGGAAAACGAGCGCACCGCGATCATCATGGCCCTGCAGAGCCGCATCGCCAGCACCAGCGCCGCCATGCAGGCCACGGCGGCGGCGCTGGCCGAAGCGATCCGCAATGGCGGCGGTGGCGCCGGTGCCTTGCTCAGCACCAGCGCCTGAGGCGCCTCAATAGCCGGCCAGGATGTTGACGATCACCCCGGTGGCGATGGCCACCAGCACGTAGTCGCCGTTGACGTACAGCCAGCGATGGTCGCGCGGCGGCGCATAGAGGTGACGGGCGCGCCAGTCGGTGACCCAGTAGCGGTCGCTGCGGTAGACCGGCTGCACCACCACGCCGCGGCGCCATTCGCGATGCGGCACCGGCATGCCGGCCTGCGGGCGGAAGTGCGGGTCGCGGTAGTAGCGCGGATCGGCGTGGCCCGTGCGGCCCTGGTAGTGGCCGCCCTGGGAGCCTTTCTGCTGTTGGTATTGCTGGTGTTGCTGCGGGCGGTTGTCCGGGCGGTTCGGGCCGTGGTCCGGGCCGGGGCCCTGCTGGGCGAAACTCGCCAGCGGGCTGCCGAGCATCAGGGCGGCACAGAGCAGGGCGACGGTCTTCTTCATGGTGTTCTCCTGGCGCGGCCGGCGGTTGCGGCACGCGCTGCTATCGGTCGATCCCGCCACCGGGCGCAGCCGGTTCGGGTACTTCATGAGACCGTGCGTCCAGGTCAAGAAACGCCAATGTGGAGTAAAGGTCCGGTAAAGAATTCGTCGCTTTCGTCAGGGCGCTGATACATGGCCGCCCGAACCGCGTCCGGCGCTCTGCCGGAAAAGGGGAAGTGCTTTGTGCGGTTTTCACATTTGATGGTATGTTTGCATCAAATGCACGAAAGAGGTACGGCATGAGCGCACTGATCCGGGAAACTCCGTCGGCCGATCTGGTCCTGGCCAAGGCGGTACTGGCGGCCCGTGAGCAACTGGGCATGACGCAGCAGGAGCTGGCCGCCATCGTCGGCGTCGACCGCAGCGCGGTGAGCCGCTGGAAGAGCGGCGGCCTGCGGGTGGGCAGCAAGACCGGCGAGCTGGCGCTGCTGCTGGTGCGGGTATACCGCGCGCTCTTCGCCCTGTTCGGCGGCAACCTGGAGGACATGCGCCACTTCCTGCGCACCCCCAACCGCCACCTGAGCGGTGTGCCGCTGCAGCGGATGGAGCAGGTGCAGGGCCTGGTGCAGGTGGTCGAGTACCTCGACGCCATCCGGGGCAAGATCTGAATGGCCCTCGACGTCGGCGCCGAACTGTGGCGCGAATGCCGGGGCGAGCAGGCCATCGCCCCGCTGCGGGGCAAGCTGGTGCGCCTGGTGGAGAGCCAGGAGCAGGTCGCGACCCTGCAACTGGTGGATACCCTGGAGGAACAGGCCTTGCTGGAAGAGCTGATCGAGACCAGCAAGCCGCACCTGCCGCCGTCCACCGAAACCCTGCACTACCTGCTGAAGACGCCGTTCCGCTACCCGCCGCTGCGCTGGGGCTCGCGCTTCGGCCGCCGCCACGAACCCAGCCTGTTCTACGCCGCGTTGCGCCTGGAGACGGCCATGGCCGAGGCGGCCTATTACCGCTTCGTGCTCTGGGAGGGCATGGCCAGTCCGCCACCCAGTGGGCGCATCCTTTCCGAGCACGCTTCCTTCGAGGCGCGTTTCCAGGTGCAACGGGGCATACGCCTGCAGGCGCCGCCCTTCGACAGCTATGCCGAGCGCCTGCAGGACCCGCGGGACTACCGCCTGACCCAGGCGCTGGGCAGCGCCATGCGCGCTGCCGCGGTGGAGGCCTTCGAATACCGCTCGGCGCGCTGCCCGGAAGGTGGGCTGAATGCCGCGCTCTTCGTGCATTCGGCCTTCGTCGACAAGCGCCCGCGCAATCTCATGCCCTGGCTGTGCGAGACCACCGCCGACTACGTGGCCTTCAAGCATGCCCAGGTGCCGGGGGCGCCGCGGCTGTTCCCGCGCACGGGATTCCTGGTCGAGGGCGACCTGCCGCGCCCGGCGTGACCGTCCGTCGTCCTGCCCGCGCGGGGTGGGGCGAACGCGCTAGCTTATTGCGCTGGCCAAGCAACGGAGTGCGCCATGGACATTCGCCTGGAAGCCCATCCCCATGACCGCCGCCAGTGGCGCGTCTACCTCAACCAGTACTTCTTCCAGTACCCCGACAAGCCCACCGCGCAACGCATGTACGAGCGCGTGCTGGAGTCGTTGGGCCAGGCCGCGCCTGTTGCCGGGGCGGGCAGTATTCCTAGCCAGGAACGTCGGCGCAGAGCCCGCGAATGCGTCTGATTCTCTGCTGAAGCTTGCCTGAAAATCCCTTCGGATTGCCCTGAAATGAGGCGGTCCGCCCCTGTCCGGCGCGGACTTGTGCACAATGTTGGTGGCTGTTGTCAAGCACCGGAAACATTCCTCCGTAAGCGCTTGATTTTTCGTTGAGCGTTTGTAAATTATTGATTTTTAATGGCTTTATTTATTGGTGAAAAAAGCACCAATCTAAGCGGCAGCCCCAGCGGGCAAGGCGTATAAGACGTTTTCATCACCTTATCCACGTGGTTATCCACAGCTTCTGTGGATTGTCCCAAGCGCTTGCTTTCCTTCCGCGTTGTCAAGAGCCCTGACGGCAAAAGCCGCACTGAATTCCTATTCGCGGCTGCTACCATGACGCGAATTTTCCTGCGACCACCCGCCCTGGAGCGCCCATGCCCGTCGACTTGCCCAACCTGCTGATCGGACTGCTGGCCGCCACGCTGCCGCTGGGTTGGTTGGCCTGGCACCTGCGCGAGCGCGCGGCGCGGCAGGAGAGCGAACTGGCGCTGTTGCGCGAACGCCTGACCACCGCGCAACTGGCCCAGGATGGCCTGGGCGCGCAACTGGAGGCCGAGCGCGAAGCCTTCCAGCGCCTGAGCGGCCGCCACGGCGAGCTGGCCGGCGAGGCCGCGGCTCTGCGCCGCGAGGTGGACCTGGGCCGCGCCGAGCGCGAGCGCCAGCAGCAGGCCGAGCGCAGTTGGCAGGCCGAGCGCGAGGGCCGCGAGGAGGAACTGCGCCGGCTGTCCGCCGAACGCGCCGCGCTGGCCGCCGAACTGCGCGAGCAGCAGGAAGGCCACCAGCAGCGCCTGGGCGACCTGCAGGCGGCGCGGGACGAGCTGCGCGCGCAGTTCGCCGAGCTGGCCGGGAAGATCTTCGAGGAGCGCGAGCAGCGTTTCGCCGAGGCCAGCCAGCAGCGCCTGGGGCAATTGCTCGATCCGCTGAAGGAGCGCATCCAGGCCTTCGAGAAACGCGTGGAAGAGAGTTATCAACAGGAAGCCCGCGAGCGCTTCTCCCTGGGCAAGGAACTGGAGCGCCTGCAGCAGCTCAACCTGCGCCTGGGCGAGGAGGCGACCAACCTGACCCGCGCGCTCAAGGGCCAGAAGACCCAGGGCAACTGGGGCGAGCTGGTGCTGGAGCGCGTGCTGGAACACGCCGGCCTGGAGAAGGGCCGCGAGTACGAGACCCAGGTGAGCCTGCGCGCCGCCGATGGCGAACGCTTCCAGCCCGACGTGCTGATCCGCCTGCCCGGCGACAAGCAGGTGGTGGTGGACGCCAAGGTCAGCCTGACGGCCTACCAGCAGTTCGTCGCCAGTGACGACGAGGTGATCCGCCAGCAGGCGCTGAAACAGCACGTGCTGTCCCTGCGCAGCCACGTGAAGGGCCTCTCCGGCAAGGACTACCGGCGCCTGGAGGGCCTGCACAGCCTGGACTTCGTGCTGCTGTTCATGCCGGTGGAGGCGGCCTTCTCGGTGGCCCTGCAGGCCGAGCCGAACCTGTTCCAGGAGGCCTTCGAGCGCAACATCGTGATCGTCAGCCCGACCACCCTGCTGGCCACCCTGCGGGTGATCGACAGCCTCTGGCGCCAGGAGCGGCAGACGCAGAACGCCCGCGAGATCGCCGAGCGCGCCGGCGCGCTGTACGACAAGTTCGTGCTCTTCGTCCAGGATCTGGACGAGATGGGCTCGCGCCTGCAGCAGTTGGACAAGGCCTACGCGTCGGCGCGCAACAAGCTCTGCGAGGGCCGCGGCAACCTGATCAGCCGTGCGGAACAGGTCAAGCTGCTCGGCGCGCGGGCCAGCAAGAGCCTGCCGGGCGATTGGCTGGAGCGGGCGCTGGGCGACGAGCCGCAGGTTCTGGAAGAGGACAAATAGTCCTACCGCGCCGTAGGGCGGATAACCGTTCGCGGTTATCCATCCGCCGTACGATGCTGCGCTTTTCGTAGGAGCGAGCTTGCTCGCGAACCCTAGGCTGTGGCGCGAGGATTGAGTCCGCTCCCTCTCCCCAGCCCTCGGCTGCGCGCCCCGCCCTGAAGGGAGAGGGGGCTTGTCCGTGCCGAGAGAAGGTATGGCTCCAGCCGGTAACCCTCGATGTTGCCGGCTAACTCCAGAACACCCAATTCTGCCCAACGGTCCCCTCTCCCTTCAGGGAGAGGGTTAGGGAGAGGGTGCTCTTTCTCTTACCCGGAACTCCCCTCAACCCCGCGCCGCCCGACTCGCCGCCGGCGAGCGCGCCAGGTAGTCCAGGGCCTCCTGGGTGTTGGCCTCGTGGTCCGGGTGGTACCAGGGCTTGAAGTAGCGCAGGAAGCTGCCGGCCAGCGAGGCTCGCCGCGGCAGCAGGCCGCGCTTTTCGCTGTCGCGCCAGATGCGCCAGAAGGGCCGCGGCCTGCCCAGGCTCGGGTCCTGGCGGGCGAGGGTGCGGGTGCCGAAGGCGAACAGCCAGATGATCAGCGGCCAGACCACGAACATCCACAACTGGCGGCTGACGAAGCTGCCGCCCAGGTGCACGTGCAGGTCGTGGGCGACGTTGCGGTGCTCCACTTCCTCGGCGCCGTGCCAGCGGAACAGGTCCAGCAGCACCGGGTCGGAGCCGGCGCGGTCCAGCGCCTCGGCTTCCAGCACCCATTTGCCGAGCACACAGGTGAAGTGCTCGACCGCGGCGACAATGGCGCAGCGCTGGCCGATCCACCAGCGGCGCAGCCAGGGCGTTCTGTTGAACAACTGCAGCCCCAGCGGGGTGTCGCTGAGCAACTGTTCGAACAGGTAGTCCATGGCCTTCAGGTAGCGGCTGGAGTCGATGTTGTGCACCGTCAGGTAGCGCTCCACGGCGCCGGAGTGGGCGCGGGCGTGCATCGCTTCCTGGCGGATGAAGCCCTGTACGTCGTCGCGCATGCGCGCGTCCTTCACGAAGGGCAGCGCCTTGTTGTACAGGCGGCAGAACCACAGCTCGCCGGCCGGCAGCATCATGTGAATGACGTTGATGACGTGGGAGGCCTCGGCCTCGCCGGGGATCCAGTGCAGTGGCGAGGCGCTGTAGTCGAACTGCACCTTGCGTTGCACCAGGCGGTGATGATGGTCGGTCATGGCGGGCCTCAGGAAGTCAGGTCGAAACGGGCCAACAGGCGCGACAGGCTGGGCAGCAGGCGCCACTGCCAGCGCGCCAGGTGCACCTCGGCGCCGGCGGCGACCACCGGCTGGTTGCGCTGCACGGCCTGGACGATCTTCTCGCCCACCCTGTCCGGGCTCAGCCGGCGACGGCGGTAGAAGCGCTGCACCCTGGCGCGGCGGCGGGCCTGCTGCTCCTCGCTGAGGCCGGCGAAGCGGGTGGCCTGGACGATGCCGGTGTCGACGAAGCCGGGGCAGGCCGCGCTGACGCCGATGCCGTGCCCGGCCAGCTCGGCGCGCAGGCATTCGCTGAGCATCAGCACCGCCGCCTTGCTGGTGGCGTAGGCCGGGTAGTTGCGCGAGGGTGCGAAGGCCACGCCGGAGGCGACGTTGACCAGGTGCCCGGGCTTGCCGGCCTCGACCATCTGCCGGCCGAACAGGCGGCAGCCGTCGATGACGCTCCACAGGTTGACGCGCAGCAGGCGCTCCCAGTCCTGCGCGCTGGTGTCGAGCATGGCGCCGGCCAGGCCGATGCCGGCGTTGCTGACCACCACGTCGGGCACGCCCAGGCTGCTTTTCACCCAGGTGGCGAAGCGTTCCATGGCGGCGCTGTCGCCGACGTCCACGCAATAGCTGAAGGCCGTGGCGCCAAGGCTGCGGGCCTGGGCGGCGCTGGCTTCGGCGGCGGCCGGGTCGATGTCCGCGGCGAGCACGCTGGCGCCCTGTTCGGCGAAGCGCAGCAGCGTGGAACGGCCGATGCCGCCGCCGGCGCCGGTGACCACCACCAGCTTGCCGGCGAAGGGCCCGGCGCCGGGTTTCTGCTGAGCGCGCTGCAGCGGTTGGCTGGCCTCGCCGCCGTCGATGTGGCGGGCGAATTCGTCGATCCAGCCGGCCAGCTGCTCCGGCTTGGCGAGCAGTTGCCAGTGCCCGGCGGCCACCTCGCGGCGCCACAGTCGCGGCGCCCATAGCGAAAGCTGCTGGAACAGCTGCTGGCCGACGTAGCGGTCGCGGGTCGGCACCACCAGTTGCACCGGCACCTCGGTATGGCGCTTGCGCGGCTTGAAGACCGAACCGATGAAGTTGGCCCGGTACAGCTTCACGCCGTGCTCGCCGTCGCTGGCCTGGTGCGGGTTGCGCCCGGGGTTGCGGATACCCTCGACCTTGCGCAGGTATTGCGGCCACAGGCGCGCGGCGCCCAGGCGCCAGGACAGCGCCGGCAGTAGCGGCAGGTGGAAGTAGTAGATGTACCAGGAGTGCAGCAGCTGGCTGAGCACCTGCAGCAGCGCGGCCGGACGCCTGCGCCGCAGGCGGTCGCGCATCCAGTGGCCGACGTGGTCCAGGCAGGGCCCGGAGATGCTGGTGTAGGAGGCGATGCGCTGGCGCAGCGCCGGGTCGGTGACGCTCTCCCAGGTCTGGATCGAGCCCCAGTCGTGGGCCACCAGGTGCACCGCGCGTTCGGGGCTGACGGCGTCGAGCACGGCTTTCAGGTCCTGGCTGAGCAGTTCCAGGCGGTAGTCGCGGGTGCGCCGTGGTTTGTCCGAGGCGCCGGCGCCGCGCACGTCGTAGGCCACCACCTGGTAGCGGCCGAGCAGGCGGGCGATCAGCGGCAGCCAGACCTCGTGGTTGTCCGGGTAGCCGTGGACGAACAGCAGCATCGGCTTGTTCGCATCGCCCCAGCGGTACACCGCCAGGCGCACCGCGCCGGATTGCACGTCGAGGCGTTCGGCCGGCGGCAGGCCGGGGTTCTCGAGCATGGCGTTCATGCGGCCTCCCGTGGCAGCGGCGGGAGCGGATGGGCGGACGGGGTGCCTCGGGGCATGACGTTCTCCAGGCCATTGTTGTTGTACGGAGCGACCATGACATTGGTCGATGTCACGATGGATGCTGACCCATTCGCCCCGCCCGCGCCATGCCCAGCGGCGCTGTTACCAATGCGGGCAGCGGCGCGCAGCCCAGTCGCCATGCGGGTTTGGCAGAAAGGGCAGGGTACGCGGGGCGATGAAGTCCCGCCTTTGGTTGGGCGTTGTGACGGGCTTCGCAAGCGCTTGCGTATCGATGCCTTGCGGTTGTGGCCGGCGCCGGGCGCTGGCTATGATCGCCGCCATGAGCACGCCCCTGAGCCTTCTGCAGCGCCTGCTCCAGCGCCCCGAGCAAAGCCCGGCGGAGATGGAGGACGAGCGCGAATTCAGCGTCGACGAGCTGGCCCGCGAGGCCGGCAGCACGGTGCGCAACATCCGCGCCTACCAGGACCGCGGCCTGCTGCCGCCGCCCGAGCGGCGCGGCCGCAGCGGCGTGTACTTCGCCAGCCACCTGCGCCGCCTGCGCCTGATCGGCGGCCTGCTGGAGCGCGGCTACGGCCTGTCGAACATCAAGGAGCTGCTGGAAAGCTGGGAGCGCGGCCACGACCTCGACCACGTGCTGGGCCTGGACCAGGCCATCCTCGGCGCCTGGAACCTGGAGACGCCGGGGCAGATCGGCTTCGACGAACTGCAGGCGATCTTCGGCGACGAACTCGACGACGAGGTCATCGACCGCGCCCTGCAGCAGGGTCTGCTGCAATTCGACGGCGAGCGCATCAGCATCCCCAGCCCGCGGCTGTTCAACGCCGGCGTCGAGCTGTACCGCTCGGGCATTCCCCTGGCCGCGCTGCTGGAGCACCTGGCGGTGCTGCGCGGCGACACCGAGCACCTGGCCGCCGGCATCGTGCGCCTGGTGGTCACCCACCTGGTGGACAAGCGCGGCGCCGAGCTGCTGCCCGGCGCGGCCGACCTGGAGCAACTGGCCGAGGTGTTCATGCGCCTGCGTCCGCTGGCCGAGCAGGTGGTGCTGGTGGAGCTGGCGCGGGGCCTGAAGCGGTCGGCCAACGAGATGCTCGGCGAGCGCGTGGAGGAGATCCTCCGCCAGTTCGAGCAGCCGCGCTGACGCCACTTCTGCAAGGTGCTTTTCGTAGGATGGGTTGAGCTTGCGAAACCCATGCTGCCAGGGTGATGGGTATCGCTTCGCTCCACCCATCCTACGGGCGTTGTGTTTGCCGGCGGCATCGGCTCGCCTGAGTTATACGATGAGCAGCGTCAGCGCCCCCGCGGCGAGGCCGGCGACCATCACCGGTACGCAGCGCAGGGCCAGCCGGGCGCCGCCGACCAGGGCGATCAGAGCGGCCTTGACCAGGCTGTTGCTGACCACGGCGAGGACGATGCCTTGCCCGGCCACTTCGGCGTCCAGCCCGCCCAGGGCGTTGCTGGCCAGGGACAAGGTGATGGCGTCGACGTCGGCCAGGCCCGAGAGCAGCGCCACCAGGTACACGCCGACGTCGCCCAGGTAGCGGTGCCCGGCCTCGACCAGGAACAGGATCAGCGCCAGCAGGGCAGCGAAGCGCAGGGCCGGGCCCAGTTCGAAGGGGTTCTTCAGCGGCGGTTCGCTGGTGGCGGGCGTCTCGTCCCGGCTGGCGCGCTGCCAATACAGCAGCGCGCCGCCGGCATAGACCAGGGTGGCGACGATCAGCGGCGGCAGCAGGTCCGGCAGCAGCTCGACGTTGACCAGGCCGACCTCCAGGGCCACCCGCGGGAACATCAGCGCCGAGGTGGCCAGCAGGCCGGCGGCCAGCAGCGGTTGCAGGCGGCGTTGCCCGTGCATGCCGGCGAGGGTGAGGGTCATCGCCGTGGACGACACCAGGCCGCCGAGCAGCGCGGTGATCAGCAGGCCGTGGCGGGTGCCGGTGAGGCGCACGGCGACGTAGGCGGCGAAGCCCAGGCCGGCGATCAGCACCACCATCCACCAGCTGGCGTAGGGGTTGAACACCTGCCAGGGACCGTAGCCCTGGTTGGGCAGCACCGGCAGCATCACCACCGAGATGAACAGCAGCTTGAAGGCCGCCGAGAGTTCGCGGGCGTCCAGGTGCTTCAGCGCGGCATGCAGGGATTCCTTCAGGCTCAGCAGCAGCGCCACCACCACGCCGCCGCCGGCGGCCAGCAGGCGGCTGTCGGCCACGGCCAGGCTACCCAGCAGGAAGGTGGCGAGCAGGGCGACCTCGCTGGTCATGCCCTGGTCGCCGCTGCGGCCCACGTCGGCCAGGTAGCCGGCCACGGCCAGCAGGCCCACCAGCAGCGCCATCACCGCCCAGGCCCAGACGCCGAAGTGCCCGGCCAGCAGCGCGCTCAAGCCGCCCAGCAGGCCGGCCAGGGTGAAGGTGCGGATGCCGGCGACCTGGCGGATGTCCTCGAAGTCGCGCTCGCGCCAGCCGCGCTCGGTGCCGACCAGCAGGCCGATGGCCAGGGCGGTGGTGAGGTCGAGGACGAGTTCCATGTGGTCCAGCATCGCGGGGCGGCTCCGTGCGGGGATGCTGGGAGTCTAGAAGCTGACGGCGTGGAGGGGGTGTTCCAGGTCAAGGCGGGGGATTTCATTCGTGATTCGCGGCGGGACGTCCGGCTATCGCGGACAAGGTTCCGGTGGGCATGGCTTCTCGTAGGAGCGAGCTCGCTCGCGAACAGACTCCGCTGCGGGGCTCATTCGCGAGCAAGAACTAGGCGTCCCCCTCGATCCTACGAAGAGCGCCCCGGCGCGGCCGGCAAGACAGATGCTCCTACGAGGGAATGCCATGCCTCTCCATGGGCTGTAGGAGCGGGCCCTGCCCGTGATTCGCGCGCAGGGCGCGCTCCTACAAGGGAATGGCGTGGCTGGGGTGGCGTAGGAGCGGATCTCATCCGCGAATCGCGCCGGTGGTTCCGGCTATCGCGAACAAGGTCCTACCCCCTCCGGCAGGCACAAGACCCGTAGGATGGTGTTGAGCGAAGCGATACCCATCAGCGCAACCGCATGGGTTTCGCAAGCTCAACCCATCCTACGAAAAGCACTCTGGTGCGGCTTGCAAGACAGTTGCTCCTACGGGGGAGGAATACCGTGCCTCCCGGAACCGTAGGGCGGATAACCGTTCGCGGTTATCCGCCGATACACCGGGGTCACAGCCAACGCCAAGGTCAACCCCGGAGCCGCCGGCAAGCAAGGCCAGGCGGCGGATAACGCCGTAGGCGTTATGCGCCCTACGACGTCCGCTCAGCGCAAGCTCAGGTGCCGGCTCAGCAGTGCCCGTAGCGCCGCCGGTTTCACCGGCTTGGCGAGGAATTCCAGGCCGGCGGCGTGGATCTGCGCCACCAGCTCGGGGCGGGCGTCGGCGCTGATCACCACGCCGGGCACCGGTTCGCCCAGGCGCGTGCGCAGCCAGGCCATCAGTTCGGCGCCGGTCTCGCCGTTGTCCAGGTGGTAGTCGATCAGCGCCAGTTCCGGGCGCGCGTCGCTGTCCAGCAGCTGCTCGCACTCGGCCTTGCTGCGCGCGGTGAGCACGCGGCAGCCCCAGCGGCTGAGCAGGCTGTTCATGCCGACCAGGATGCTGTCCTCGTTGTCCACGCACAGCACCTGGGCGCCGTTCAGCTCGGTGGGCACCTCGGCCTTGTGGCCGTTGAGCTCGGCCGGCGCCGGCTGCCGCGCCAGCGGCACGCTGACGCTGAACACGCTGCCCTTGCCCGGCCAGGAGCGCACCTGCAGGCGGTGGCCGAGCACCTTGCACAGCCGGTCGGCGATCGCCAGGCCCAGGCCCAGGCCCTTCTCGGCGCGGGTCTGGTGGCTGTCCAGGCGCTTGAATTCCTCGAAGATCACGCTGAGCTTGTCCTCGGGGATGCCCGGGCCGCGGTCCCACACCTCCAGGCGCAGGTGCCCGTCCTCGCGGCGCACGCCCAGCAGCACGCGGCCCTTGGCGTAGCGGAAGGCGTTGGTCAGGAAGTTCTGCAGCACCCGGCGCAGCAGCTTGATGTCGCTGTCCACCCGCAGCTTGCTGCCGCGCAGGTGGAAGTCGATGCCCTGTTCCTGGGCCAGGGCGCGGAACTCGGCGCCCAGCGGGTCGAGCAGGGCGCTGAGCGGGAAGGCCGCGCGCTCGGCGCTGACGCGGCCGCTTTCCAGGCGCGAGATGTCCAGCAGGTCGGTGATCAGGTCCTCGGCCGAACGCAGCGAGGAGTCCAGGTGGCGCACCAGGTCGCTGGCCTCGCCGGGCAGCTCGCTCTGGGCCAGCGCCGCGGAGAACAGCCGCGCGGCGTTCAGCGGCTGCATCAGGTCGTGGCTGACCGCGGCGAGGAAACGCGTCTTCGACTGGTTGGCGGCCTCGGCGGTGCCCTTGGCCTCGGTCAGCGCCTGGTTCAGCTGCGAAAGCTCCAGGGTGCGTGCCTCGACGCGCTGTTCCAGGCTCTCGTTGGCTTCCTTGAGGCCGTGCTCGGCGTCGCGGAACGCGGTGATGTCGGTGAAGCTCATGACGAAGCCGCCGCCGGGCATGGGGTTGCCGATCAGTTCGATGACGCGGCCGTTGGGGAACAGCCGCTCGGAGGTGTGCGGGGTGCCCTGGCGCATCCAGTACAGGCGCTTGGCCACGTGCAGGTCGGGGTCGCCGGGGCCGCACAGGCCGCGTTCGGCGTTGTAGCGGATGATGTCGGCGATCGGCCGGCCGACGTGGATCAGCCCGTCGGGGTAGTCGAACAGCTCGATGTAGCGGTGGTTCCAGGCCACCAGGCGCAGCGACTGGTCGACCACGCTGATGCCCTGGGTGATGTTCTCGATGGCACCCTGCAGCAGGGCGCGGTTGAATTGCAGCACCTCGGAGGCTTCGTCGGCGATCTTCACCACGTCCTCCACCTGCATCTCGCGGCCTTCGATGGCGGCCTTCACCACCGCGCGCGCCGAGGAGGCGCCGAGCACGCCGGCGAGCAGGCGCTCGGTGTGGGCGATCCACTCGTCGTTGGCGTTCTGGCTGGGCACGAAGCCCTTGCCCTGGCGGTAGGCGAAGCGGATGAAGCTCTGCCGCGCGCGCTCCTCGCCGACGAAGCGCGCGGCGAGCATCAGCAGGTCTTCCAGTTGCACCGCCAGCATCGAGCGCGAGCTGAGGCGCTGGGAGATTTCCTGGCCGATGAAGCGGCTGGCCTGCCAGTGCTCGGAGACGCGGGTGCGGGAGAACACCGAGACCAGGCCGAACAGGGCGAAGTTGCCGATCAGCGAGAGCAGTACGCCGAGGGTCAGCGGCTCGATGTTGATGCCGAAGGGGTGGGCGGCCAGCCAGGTCAGCCCGGGGAAGTGTTCCAGCGGCCAGCCCAGGCTGCGGGCGATCACCGGCAGCACCAGGGTGTAGGCCCAGAGCGCGGCGCCGGCGGCCAGGCCGGCGAACACGCCGCGGCGGTTGGCCTGCTTCCAGTACAGCGCGCCGATCATCGCCGGGCCCAGCTGGGCGATGGCGGCGAAGGCGATCTGGCCGATGGTCGCCAGGCTCGCGGTGGAGCCCAGCAGGCGGTAGCTGACGTAGGCCAGCAGGAGGATCAGCGCGATGCTCACCCGGCGCACGGTCAGCAGCCAGTGGCGGAACACCTCGAACGGCTGCTCGGCGTCGGTGCCCTTGCGGCGCAGCAGCCAGGGCAGCAGCATGTCGTTGGAGACCATGGTGGACAGCGCCACGCTGGCCACGATGACCATGCCGGTGGCCGCCGAGGCGCCGCCGATGAAGGCCAGCAGCGCCAGCGCCGGGTGAGACTCGGCCAGCGGCAGGCTGATCACGAAGGAGTCGGGGATGACCCCGGCCGGCAACTGCAGCTGCCCGGCCAGGGCGATGGGCACCACGAACAGCGCGGCCAGCACCAGGTAGGCGGGGAACACCCAGCGCGCCAGGTTGAGGTCGCGCGGCTCGATGTTCTCCACCACCAGCACGTGGAACTGCCGCGGCAGGCACATGATGGCGGTCATGGCCACGCCGGTCTGCAGCAGCATGGCCGGCCAGTGCACGGTCTCCTGCCAGTACTCGGCCAGTTGCGGGGCGTCGCGGGCCCTGTCGAACAGGTCGCCGAAGCCGTCGTAGAGGCCGAAGGTGACGAAGATGCCCACGGCGAGGAAGGCGGTGAGCTTGACCAGCGACTCGAAGGCGATGGCCAGCACCATGCCGCGGTGGTGCTCGGTGACGTCCAGGCTGCGGGTGCCGAAGACGATGGTGAACAGCGCCAGCACCAGCGAGACGATCAGCGCCGTGTCCTGGGCGCGGCTGCCGCCGGAGTCGGCGCCGGCGCCGATCAGGAGGTTCACGCCCAGGACGATGCCCTTGAGCTGCAGGGCGATGTAGGGCAGCACGCAGACCACGCAGATCAGCGCCACCACCACCGCCAGGGCCTGGGACTTGCCGTAGCGCGCGGCGATGAAGTCGGCGATGGAGGTGATGTTCTCCTGCTTGCTGATCATGATCATCTTCTGCAGCACCCAGGGCGCGAAGAGCATCAGCAACACCGGGCCGAGGTAGATCGGCAGGAATGACCAGAGCTGGCCGGCGGCCTGGCCGACGGCGCCGAAGAAGGTCCAGCTGGTGCAGTACACCGCCAGCGACAGGCTGTAGACCCAGGCGCGCAGGCGCGGCGACAGGGGCGCGCGGCGGCGGTCGCCATAGAAGGCGATGGCGAACAGGATGGCCATGTAGAGAAGGGCGACCGTGGCGATCAGCCCACTGGACAACGACATGCGAACTCCGACAAATCGACTCGCTCCCCCGCAGGAGCTGCTGGGATGCAGTTTCGCACCAAAGTCCGATGCTGTCAGAACCCCTGCGACCAAGGTCTCAGAGGCCGCTTGCCGCAGTGGGAAAGCGCTGGTAGCTTTGCCGGCCTTTTCGCCCGGGGCCCGTCCGTCGCGCCCTGGCGCCGCTGTGGCACTATTGCCGGGCACCGGGTTCCGATAGGAGCCGGCGGAAAGTCGAGGTACGAGGAGGGGCCATGTTCAGACCGTCACCCATCACCCTGCAGCGCGGTGCGCTGCGCCTGGAGCCCATGGTCGAGGCCGACGTGCCGGACCTGGTGGCGCTGGCCGAGGCCAACCGCGAGGCGCTGAGGTTCATGAGCGCGCCGCAGCGCCCGGACTGGTACCGCAACAGCCTCTCCGAGCAGCGCGAGGGCCGCGCCCTGCCGCTGGTGGTGCGCCTGGGCAACCAACTGGTGGGCACTACCCGCTTCATGGACTTCCTCCCGGCGCTGCCGGCCTGCGAGATCGGCGGCACCTGGCTGGACGCGGCGCAGCACGGCACCGGGCTGAACGCCAGCATCAAGTACCTGATGCTGCGCCAGGCCTTCGACAACTGGAAGATGGTCCGCGTGCAGCTGAAGACCGCCGCCAGCAACCTGCGCTCGCAGCGCGCCATCGAGAAGCTCGGCGCGGTGCGCGAGGGCGTGCTGCGCAACCACCGGCGCCTGGCCGGCGGGCGCCTGGACGACAGCGTTCTCTACAGCATCACCGACCTGGAGTGGCCGCAGGTGAAGGCCGCCCTGGAAGCCGGCTTCATCGGCTGAGGCCCCGGCATGCCCCTCGATAGCGCCCATGGCGAGCAGACGCGCTTCTGGCGGGCCCAGGAACTGGGCGGCCTGGAGCTGCTGCACGCGCGCTTCATCGAGCAGCGCTTCGCCCCCCATGTCCACGAAGGTTTCGCCCTGGTGCTGATCGAGCAGGGCGCCCAGCGCTTCCGCCACCGTGGCGCCGAGCACCTGGCGCCCAGCGGTAGCCTGGTGCTGATCAATCCCGATGAGGTCCACACCGGCTCCAAGGCCCATGAGGCGGGCTGGCTGTACCGTGGTTTCTATCCGGAGATCGGGCAGGTCGGCAGCGTGCTCGACGAGCTGGAGCTGGGTGGCCGCGGCCTGCCGACCTTCGACGCCAGCGTGTTGCACGATCCCGAGTTGAGCCGGGCCTTCCTGCACGTGCACCGCTTGCTGGAGTCCAACGCCAGCAGCCTGGAGCGCCAGACCTGCTGGCGCGAGGCGCTGCTGTTGCTGTTCCAGCGCCACGCGCGGGTGCCCGAGGCGCGCCCGGCCGGCCAGGAACCGCAGGCGGTGGCCCGTGCCCGCGAGCTGCTGGCGGCCCGGCTGGTCGAGCCGCCGTCGCTGGAAGAACTGGCGGCGGCGGTGAACCTGTCGCCGTTCCATTTCGCCCGGGTGTTCCGCAAGGCCACCGGCCTGCCGCCCCACGCCTGGATCAAGCAACGCCGCCTGGAACAGGCCCGCGCCCTGCTCAAGGGCGGCTGCGCGCCGGCCTCGGTGGCGGCGCAACTGGGCTACGCCGACCAGAGCCACCTGAGCCGCCAGTTCAAGCAGGCCTACGGCGTGGCGCCGGGGGAATACCGCCTGGCCTGCGGACGCTCCGGCCTGCCACCCGGCAACCTGTAGGAGCGGGCCCTGCCCGCGATTTCGCGCGCAGGGCGCGCTCCTACATGGGATGGTGCGGGTGGGGCGGCGTAGGAGCGGATCTTATCCGCGAATCGCGCCGGGGGTTCCGGCTATCGCGGACAAGGTCCGCTCCTACGGGGGAGGAATACCGTGCAACCTGTAGGAGCGGGCCCTGCCCGCGAAATCGCGCGCAGGGCGCGCTCCTACATGGAATGGTGCGGGTGGGGCGGCGTAGGAGCGGACCTTATCCGCGAATCGCGCCGGTGGTTCCGGCTATCGCGGACAAGGTCCGCTCCTACGGGGGGAGGAATACCGTGCAACCTGTAGGAGCGGGCCCTGCCCGCGATTTCGCGCGCAGGGCGCGCTCCTACATGGAATGGCGTGGGTGGGGCGGCGTAGGAGCGGATCTTATCCGCGAATCGCGCCGGGGGTTCCGGCTATCGCGGACAAGGTCCGCTCGGGGGAGGAATACCGTGCAACCTGTAGGAGCGGGCCCTGCCCGCGATTCGCGCGCAGGGCGCGCTCCTACAAGGGAACACCGCGGGTGGGGCGGCGTAGGAGCGGATCTCATCCGCGATTTCGCCCCGGCCTGTCCGGTCATGCGAGAGGCAATTCGGAATTTTTGCCCGTGGATGTGGCCAGAGGCATCGCAGTTGCAGTCAAATCTGCGACGGACGCCGCGGCGTCCTCCCGGCCCGCTTTCGGGGTCGCCTGACCAGGTACACACGGACGATGAGCCAACACTCGCAATTCGCCCTGCTGGGCACCCGGCGCTTTTTGCCGTTCTTCATCACCCAGCTGCTCGGCGCCTTCAACGACAACATCTTCAAGCAGTCGCTGATCCTGGCGATCCTCTACCACCTGAGCATCGGCGGTGACCGCAACCTGCTGGTCAACCTCTGCGCCCTGCTGTTCATCCTGCCGTTCTTCCTGTTCTCCGCCCTGGGCGGGCAGTTCGGCGAGAAGTTCAACAAGGACGCGCTGATGCGCGCCCTGAAGCTGGCCGAGGTGGTCATCATGCTGGTCGGCGCCGCGGGCTTCCTGCTCGGCAGCCTGCCGCTGCTGTTCCTCGCGCTGTTCGCCATGGGCACCCACTCGGCGCTGTTCGGCCCGGTGAAGTACTCGATTCTGCCGCAGCACCTGCGCGACGACGAACTGGTCGGCGGCAACGCCCTGGTGGAGATGGGCACCTTCCTGGCCATCCTCGCCGGCACCATCGGCGCCGGCGTGCTGATGTCGCGCCAGGCCTACGCCCCGGCGGTGGGAATCGCCGTGGTGCTGGTGGCTATCTGCGGCTTCCTGGCCAGCCGCGGCATTCCCCGCGCCGCCGCCGCGCTGCCGCAACTGCAGCTGGACTGGAACATCTTCAAGCAGTCCTGGGCCATCCTGCGCCTGGGCCTCGGCCAGCGCCCGGCGGTGTCGCGCTCGCTGGTGGGCAACTCCTGGTTCTGGTTCCTCGGCGCCGTCTACCTGACGCAGATCCCCACCTACGCCAAGGAGCTGCTGCACGGCGACGAGAGCGTGGTGACGCTGATCCTCACCGTGTTCTCGGTAGGCATCGCCCTGGGCTCGATGCTCTGCGAGAAGCTTTCGGGCAAGAAGGTGGAGATCGGCCTGGTGCCCTTCGGCTCCATCGGCCTGAGCCTGTTCGGCATCCTGCTGTGGTGGCACAGCGGCGGCTTCCCCGTCGGCGCCGCGCCGTTCACCTGGCTGGAGGTCCTGGAGCACCCGCAGAGCTGGGCGGTGCTCGGCGACATCCTCGGCATCGGCATCTTCGGCGGCTTCTACATAGTGCCGCTGTACGCCCTGATCCAGGCGCGCACCGAGGAGGACAAGCGGGCCCGGGTGATTGCCGCGAACAACATCCTCAACGCGCTGTTCATGGTGGTCGCCGCCGTCGTCTCGATCCTGCTGCTGTCGGTGGCCAAGCTGAGCATCCCGCAGCTGTTCCTGGTGCTGTCGCTGATGAACGTCGCGGTGAACGTGTACATCTTCAAGATCGTGCCCGAGTTCACCATGCGCTTCCTGGTCTGGCTGCTCAGCCACTCCATGTACCGCGTCGACCACCAGAACCTCGAGGCCATCCCCGACGAGGGCCCGGTGGTGCTGGTGTGCAACCACGTGTCCTTCGTCGACGCGCTGCTCATCGCCGGCTCCATCCGCCGCCCGGTGCGCTTCGTGATGTACTACAAGATCTTCCGCCTGCCGGTGCTCAACTTCATCTTCCGCACCGCCGGCGCCGTGCCCATCGCCGCGCGCCACGAGGACGAGCGCATCTACGAGGAGGCCTTCCGCCGCGTGGCGCAGTACCTGAAGGACGGCGAGGTGGTGTGCATCTTCCCCGAGGGCAAGCTGACCGCCGACGGCGAGATGAACGAGTTCCGCGGCGGGGTGGAGCGGATCATCGAGGAAACCCCGGTGCCGGTGATCCCCATGGCGCTGCAGGGCCTGTGGGGCAGCTTCTTCAGCCGCGACCCGGACAAGGGCTTCTTCCGCCGCTTCTGGTCGCGCGTGCGCCTGGTGGCGGGGCAGCCGCTGCCGCCGCAGGAGGCTGGGCGCCAATACCTGCAGGCGCAGGTGGCGGACCTGCGCGGCAACGCCCGCTGAAACGAAAAAGCCCCGGCAGAGCCGGGGCTTTTTCACAGGGGCGCGAGGTTCAGATGACCTGAACTTCGTCCGCCTGCAGGCCTTTCTGGCCTTCTACAACGATGAAGGAGACCTTCTGGCCTTCCTGCAGCGACTTGAAGCCATTGCCCTGGATGGAACGGAAGTGAACGAACAGGTCGCCACCGTTTTCCTGGGTGATGAAGCCAAAGCCCTTGGCATCGTTGAACCATTTGACGGTGCCGGTCTGACGATTCGACATGGAATTACACCTTGAACGTTGTGGTTTGCTGCACGGCGTTACCGCCGCCTGTTCTGAGTTGCAAGGTGTGGGCCGGGCCGAACGAAGAGCGTCGCCGCCTTCAGGTCATCAGCCGTGACGATCCTGGCAAGCACAGTTGCCGCAGCATACCGGGACTTTTCCGGGAAAGCGACAGGACGGACATGCCGATTTCAATGGCTTAACTTCAGCCCGACCAGGCCGCAGAGGATCAGCGCGATGCTGAGCAGGCGCAGCGGGGCGACGGATTCGCCGAACAGCAGGATGCCGAGGGTCACCGTGCCCAGCGCGCCGATGCCGGTCCAGATGGCGTAGGCGGTGCCCAGCGGCAGGTGTTTCATGGCAAGGCCGAGCAGGCCGATGCTGGCGGCCATGGCCAGCGCGGTCAGCACGCTGGGCCACAGGCGGGTGAAACCTTCGGTGTATTTCAGACCGACGGCCCAGGCCACTTCGAACAGGCCGGCGAGGAAAAGGATGAACCAGGACATGGGAGACCTCCGGGATGACTGATGGGCAGGGCCGTCCCCGTCGGTGCACCTGGCGGTGGTGAGGTCGTCCTCACGATGTGCAGTATTTTGCACAATCTGGCCCGGGCGGCAACCTGTGCCGGCGTCGCGCCCGGGCCGGCAGGTTTCAGGAGGTCTGTTCGGGCTTGTCCGTCAGGCGGCGGAACCAGCTCGACAGGGTGGCCCCGGAGATGTTGTGCCAGACGCTGAACAACGCGCTGGGCACCGCCGCCAGCGGCGAGAAGTGCGCGCTGGCCAGGGCCGCGCCAAGCCCGGAGTTCTGCATGCCGACTTCCAGGGCCAGCGACTTGCGCTGCGCCAGGGGCAGGCCGAAGACGCGCCCGGCGAGGTAGCCGAGGAGGAAGCCGAAGCTGTTGTGCAGGATCACCACGGCCATGATCAGCAGGCCGGACTCGGCGATCTTCGCCTGGCTGGCCGCCACCACCGCCGCGACTATCACCACGATGCACACTACCGAGACCAGCGGCAGCACTTCCACCACCTTGCCCACCCGTGCGCCGAACAGGCGCTGGGCGACCACGCCGAGGGCGATGGGCAGCAGCACCACTTGGAGGATCGACCAGAACAGCTCGGCAAAGGACACCGGCAGCCAGGCCGAGGCCAGCAGCCAGATCAGCGCCGGGGTCAGCCGCGGGGCGAGTAGGGTGGTCACCGCGGCGATAGCCACCGACAGCGCCAGGTCGCCGCGAGCCAGCCAGGTCATGACGTTGGAGGCGGTGCCGCTGGGGCAGCAGCCGACCAGGATCACGCCCACGGCGATCTCCGGCGGCAGGTGCAGCAGCTGGCACAGCAGCCAGGCCACGCCGGGCATGATGACGAAGTGGGCGACCACGCCCAGGCACACGCGCCAGGGGTGGCGCGCCACTTCGGCGAAGTCTTCCAGCTTCAGCGTCAGGCCCATGCCGAACATGACGATGCCGAGCATCGGCACGATCGCCGGCGCCAGCGGGCGGAACCACTGCGGCGCGAGGAAGGCCAGCACGGCGAACAGCAGTACCCAGAGGGCGAAGGTGTTGCCGACGAAGCGGCTCAGCAAGGCGATGGCGCGCATGGACGGTGATCCTTGTCGTTATTGTCGGGCCGGCGCCATGTGGGGCGCCGACCTTCTGAAGAACCTGTTCACGATCTCGCGAGCTAGAGCAGAACAAGGCGCAACGACCAACGGGAGTAACAGCCGAAGGCTGGCCCGAAGGGCGAGCGCAGCGAGTCAAACAGGCGAGGGAGGCACCGGGCTCGCGTTCGAGTTTAGTCCGCTAAATGAGCATCACTCGCCTGTTTTCAACGCAGTTATGCCGACGCGCAGCAGATCGTGGGCTGGTTCTTAGATGCCCTGGGGGATTTCCTCGCCGCCCAGCGCCTCGAACAGCGCCGGCAGGAACTGGCCGAAGGTCAGCATCATCAGGATGAAGCTGGCGTCGAGCTGGCCGAGGGCGTCGTCGCCGCCGTCCTTCTCGGCCTGCTCCTGCAGCAGTTCCTCGAAGCGCAGGCGCTTGATCGCCAGCTTGTCGTCGAGCACGAAGCTGAGCTTGTCCGACCAGGCCAGCGCCAGCTGGGTGACCAGCTTGCCGGAGGACAGGTGCAGCTGGATCTCGTCGCTGGTCAGGTCCTGGCGCTTGCAGCGCACCACGCCGCCGTCCTCGTGGGTGTCGCGCAACTCGCACTCGTCCAGCACGAAGAAGTCGCCGGCGGCTTCCTGGGTCTTCACCCAGTCGGTGAGGGTGGCGCTGGGCGCGACCTTGACGCTGAGCGGGCGCACCGGCAGCGAGCCGAGGGCCTCGCGCAGGGTGGAGAGCAGGTCCTCGGCCTTCTTCGCGCTGGCGGTATCGACCAGGATCAGGCCCAGCTCCGGGGCGATCGCCGCGAAGGTCGAGGAGCGGCGGATGAAGGCGCGCGGCAGCAGGCTCTGGACGATCTCGTCCTTGAGCTGGTCGCGTTCCTTCTTGTAGACCTTGCGCATCTGCGCGGTCTCGATCTCGTCCACCTTGTCCTTCAGCGCATCGCGCACCACGCTGCCGGGGAGGATGCGTTCCTCCTTGCGCGCGCTGATCAGGTAGAAGCCCTGGCTGACGTGGGCCAGGGGGGCGTCGGGGCCCTTGCCGAAGGGCGCGGTGAAGCCGTAGGTGGTCAGTTCCTGGCTGGCGCAGGGGCGCGCCGGCTTGCTGGCCAGGGCTTTCTCGAGGGCATCGGCATCGATCTGCAGATCCTGGGTGAGGCGGTAGACGAGCAGGTTACGGAACCACATGAGGGTCAAACTCCCGGACACAAAGGACTGCATTATTCCCACAGCGGCGGTCCAGGCCAAGCCCATGGCGTTTCGCCGGCGTTTTCCTAAGCCTTTGGAACGGCAGAAAAAATTTTTCACGCGGGGGCTTGCCAGGGTGCGAATGCCTCCGTAGAATGCGCCCCACTTCGAGAGTGAAGGGTGATTAGCTCAGCTGGGAGAGCATCTGCCTTACAAGCAGAGGGTCGGCGGTTCGATCCCGTCATCACCCACCAAACTCGAGGTCCGACGCAGCGGTAGTTCAGTCGGTTAGAATACCGGCCTGTCACGCCGGGGGTCGCGGGTTCGAGTCCCGTCCGCTGCGCCATATTCCAAGCCCTCAGGCAGAAATGCCTGGGGGCTTTGTCTTTTCCGGCTCCGGAAAAGGCCCGCGTGCGACGCCGTTCGCAACGCCTATCCTGTTAATTTTTCTATAAGTTTGCCGTGGGAACTTATCCCCCGGCAGTGGTTCCTATTGCCCATAGCCATTGGCCGCGGCGCCCTGATAAGCTCGCGGTTTCATCGAAATGCCAGCATGGCAATCAGACAAGGAATCAGCATGAAACAACATCGGTTGGCGGCAGCGATCGCACTGGTCGGCCTGGTTCTCGCGGGCTGCGATCAGCAGGCTGCCAATGTGGAGCTCAAGACGTCGGCGCAGAAGGCTTCCTACGGCATCGGCCTGAACATGGGCAAGAGCCTGGCCCAGGAAGGCATGAACGATCTGGACTCCAAGGCCGTCGCCCAGGGCATCGAAGATGCCATCGGCAAGAAGCCGCAGCGCGTCACCGATGAAGAGCTGACCCAGGCGTTCACCGACCTGCAGAAGCGTTCCGAGGAGCGCATGGCCAAGCTGAGCGAGGAAACCCTCAAGGCCGGCAAGAAGTTCCTCGAGGACAACGGCAAGCGCGAAGGCGTGGTCACCACCAAGTCCGGCCTGCAGTACGAAGTGGTGAAGAAGGCCGACGGCCCGCAGCCCAAGGCCACCGACGTGGTCACCGTGCACTACGAGGGCAAGCTGACCGACGGCACCGTGTTCGACAGCTCCATCCAGCGCGGCAGCCCCATCGACCTGCCGGTCAACGGCGTGATCCCGGGCTGGGTCGAAGCCCTGCAACTGATGCACGTGGGCGAGAAGATCAAGCTGTTCATCCCCAGCGAACTGGCCTACGGCTCGCAGAGCCCGAGCCCGACCATTCCGGCCAACTCGGTGCTGGTGTTCGACCTGGAACTGCTGGGCATCAAGGACGCCAACCAGGCCGGCGGCGAGCAGCCGCAAGCCCCGGCGCAGAACTGAGTACATTCGTACCAAGAGGACGCCCCGCTCGTGCGGGGCGTTCCTGTTTCTGCAGGAAGATGGCGCTGCCCCGCGGCTGACCAGCCGGTCGGAAAGGGCGTAGTCTGGTGCGGGATGTTACCCTTATGCACATATATGTCGCAGCCGTGGTTACGGCCGGTGCTTGACAGCGAAGGGTGATATCGAATAGCCGCAACTGTATGATTTTTATAAGGTTTCCCGAGCTGAACAAAAAATCGCCGATCTGTCTGTAGGCCGCTGGCGACGGGCTTTCCGGCGCGGAGACCGGATACTTTCAACAGAGTTATCCACAGGAAAGGTGGATAACCCAAACGTCCCCCGGCGACACCGCCGGGACGAGGTGCCCGATGAAGAAACCCGCCGGTTTCGACCGTTATCTGGCCCTGGCCGAACGCTTTCTTGCCCGGGGCCGGGTACCGGCGCTGCTGTTCGCCGTGGCGCGTAAGAGCGCGCGCCTGAAGCTGGTCAAGGCCGACCTGCGCCTGCTGCAGGAACTCGCCCTGGCCACCGTGCGCGGGCAGTATCGCCAGCTCAACCCCAGGGCGCTGCTGGCCGTGGTGGCGGCGCTGCTGTATTTCCTCTCGCCGCTGGACATGATTCCCGACTGGCTGCCCGGCGTGGGCCTGCTGGACGACTTGGCGGTGCTGGCCTGGGTGGTGCGCCACTGGCAGTCCGAGCTGGATGCCTTCAAGCTCTGGCGCGACGCGCAGAGCCGCGAGACGCGCCAGTCCCTGGCGCTGCTGCCGGGGCCGGAGCGGCCGGCGCGCGGCTGAATTGCCGTCCACGCGAACCGTGCGCGGCGTCGCGATGCCAAGCGCGATGATGCGCCCGATGAGGCCGAGCGGCGTTTCATGGGCGATACTGTGAAAGGTCGGAATGCTGGGCAGGCGCCAGTGGTTGCCGTCATTGCCCGTTGAAATGCCGGCATGCAAGGAGTGTTGTCGATGAATGTGCAAGTGATCACGCGAGACGGCGAAGCGGAGTACGCCGTGCTTCCCTGGGCCGACTACCAGGCGCTGCTGGCCGCTGCCGGCGCCCGCGCCGCCCAGCCCCCGGCGGCTGCCGTCACGGTGGCGGCGCCGACCGCCTCCTGGCGCGAACTGCGCGAGGCGCGTGGCCTGTCCCTGGAGAGCGTGGCCCGCGAGGTGGGGATCAGCCCGTCCTACCTGGGGATGATCGAAAGCGGCGAACGCGAGGTCAGCGAAGCCATCGAGCACGGCCTGCGTCGCGCACTGGGAGCGAAGTCGGAGTCGGCATCTTGAGCGTGCATATCAGCCGCAAGCATTGGCAGGGCTTGCTGGACGAGCTGGAAGACGCGCGCCGCCAGCGCCACCTGCTGACCTACCGGGCGCTGATCGAGCGCCTGCAACTGCCGACTCCGGCGATGACCACCCTGACCGCGGCCCTGGAACACCTGGCGCAGCTCGATGCCCGCGCCGGCCGGCCGCTGCGCAGCTCGCTGGTGATCAGCCAGGGCGCCAGCCGCCTGCCGCGCACCGGGTTCTTCGAGTGCGTGGAGCGCCTGGGACGCTTCTCCGGCGCTTCTGACGGCCCGGCGGCGGCGGGCTGGC
Source organism: Pseudomonas citronellolis (assembly GCF_900112375.1). GTDB lineage: Bacteria > Pseudomonadota > Gammaproteobacteria > Pseudomonadales > Pseudomonadaceae > Pseudomonas > Pseudomonas citronellolis. The sequence continues at coordinate 120,852 of NZ_FOLS01000018.1, forward strand.
ATGCCGCCGAGGTGGTGCGGGTGTTTGAATTCGACTATCCGGAAGAGCCGTGAGCCGCGAGTTCGTCTGGCGCCTGCGCGCCCGCCTGTCCTACGCCGTGGCGCGACGCCTGATGGGCTGGCCCTGGCTGGTCCGCCAGCCGCGCGCCTGGCAGTGGATGCAGGGGCAGTTCTCGCGCATGGCCAACCTCGGCGACGTGGCTGCGCAGAGCTTCTACGGCCACCTGCTGCTGTTCCGCGGCCAGGGTTTCGGCGCCCGCGAGGAGGGCCTGCGCCTGCTCGCCCTGGCGGCTGCCGGCGGTGATGCCAAGGCTGCCTACCAACTGGGCGTGCAGGCCCTGCAGGGCAGCGCGCAGCGGCAGCCGGACGGCGCCGCTGCGGCGCGCCACTGGGCCCAGGCCGCCGAGGCCGGTCATCCGCTGGCCGCGCGGCGCCTGGCCGAGCTCTATCGCGACGGGGCCGAAGGCCTCGCCGCCGATGCCGAGCAAGCCGAACGCTACCAGGCCGTGGCTGCGCGTCTCGGACTCTGAGCGGCTTCTATTCCAGCGTGATGACGTGCCGGCTGTAGCCCGGCACTTCCTTGGCGTGGCGCTTGGCCTCGGAGGCGATGCTCGCCAGTTGCGCCGCGTCCAGGCGCTCGCCGGCGCCGGGCTTGAGGTGCACCACGCCCACCGACAGCGACAGCAGCGGGAACTCCTGGCGCTGGCCGCGGCGGTTGTAGGCGACGAAGCAGCCGGCCTGCAGGTGCTCCTGGTTGTAGAAGCGCCGGCACTGGCCCTGGAAGTCCTCCAGCAACTGGTTGAGGCGGTTGCGCCAGTCCCCGGAGGTGAACACCAGCATGAAGTCGTCGCCGCCGATGTGGCCGACGAAGTCGCAGCCGGGGTCCACCCGGTCGCTCAGGCATTGCGCCAGGCACAGCAGCACCTCGTCGCCGCGGGCGTAGCCGTAGAGGTCGTTGAAGGGCTTGAAGCTGTCGATGTCGACGTAGCACACCGCCGCCTCGCGCTCCTGTTGCAGCAGGCGGCCCAGGCACTGCTGGATGGGCACGTTGCCCGGCAGCAGGGTCAGCGGGTTGGCGTAGCGCGCCTGGCGGATCTTCAGTTCGGTGATCAGCTTGAGCACGTCGATCACCCGGCCCAGGCCGAGGTAGCGGCCGCCCTGGGTGATGATGAAGTCTTCCTCGATGCGCTGCCGCGCGCGGCTGGTGAGCAGGCGGCTGACTTGCTGCAGCGACTGGCTGCGCTCCACCGCGAGAAAGTCCTCGCTCATCAGCCGGCTGATCGGCTTGCGCGCGTACAGCTCGGTGCCGAAGGGCTTGAGCAGGGCATCGGAGAGAGCGTGGCGGTGGACGATGCCCACCGGCTGCTGGTGCTCGTCGAGCACCGCCAGGGCGTTCAGGTTGGCCTGGGCGCGGAACGCTTCGAGTACCTCGGCGATCGGCGTATCGCGGCCCACCGCCGGCTGTTCCAGCAACAGCGGGCGCAGGTCGGCCTGTTCCTCGCCGTGCAGGGCGTCCGTGCGGTCGAGGTCCGGCAGCAGCCCGCGGACCTCGCGCACCGGCTGTTCCTGCGGGCGGCCGATCAGGTAGCCCTGGACCAGGTCGACGCCCATCTCCGAGAGCACCGCCAGTTCCTCCGGCAATTCGATCCCCTCGGCTATCACCTGGGCGCGGGAGGCGTGGGCCATCTTCAGGATGGAGCCAACGAACTCGCGCTTGACGCCGTCCTGGTGGATGCCGTCGATGAAGTGGCGGTCGATCTTCACGTAGTCCGGGCGCAGCTCCGACCACAGGCGCAGGCTGGAGTAGCCGGCGCCTAGGTCGTCCAGGGCGATGCAGAAGCCCATGGCGCGGTAGTGGTGCAGCGCGGTGTCGAGCAGGCCGAAGTCCTCGATGGGCGCCTGCTCGGTCAGCTCGATGACCACGTCGCCCGGCGCTATGCCGAGGGTCTGCAGCAACTGCAGGGTACGGCCGGGCTGGTGGCTGGGGTCCAGCAGTGACTCGGGGGCGACGTTGAGGAACAGCTTGCCGCCCAGCCCCAGCTCGTGGAAGCGCTGGCAGGCGCGGCGCCGGCAGAGCACGTCCAGCTCGCTCAGGCGGCCGGCGTGGCGCGCGGTGCTGAACAGCGTGAGGGGGGAGTGCAGCGGGCTGTTGGAGGGGCCGCGGGTGAGGGCCTCGTAGCCCACCAGGCGCCGCTCGGAGAGCGACACTATGGGTTGGAACAGACAATGCAGGTCGCCGTGAGCGATGATCTGGGCCAGCGCGCTCAACTGCTCGGTGACGGTCATGACGGTTCTCTGTGGGGTGAAAAGACGAAGGGCCGGTCTCCCGGCCCTTGCGCATTTCACTACTGAGTCATGACTGTTTCGTGACGACTCCGCTCTTTCAGTGCTTGGCTACCGCCGAGCTGAGCGTCAGGTAGTCCAGCAGGATGTGCCCGGACTCGGTGAGGTAGGCGTCGTCCTGCGGCTTGGTCTTGTCGTCGTCCGGCAGGGCGTTGTCGTCTTCCTGCTTGAGCTCCTTCAGCGGCTCCTGGCCCTTGGATTTGCGCAGGGCGTTCTCCATGGCCAACTGGCGGCCCTCGATGCTGCTCTGCTGGGCGCGGCGCTTGGCCTCGTTCAGGCTGACGGTCTTCTCCTTCATCAGCTCCTGGGCCAGGGCCAGGCGCTGGCGGGCGTAGACGAAGTCGGCATTGTTCGCGGTGCGCGAGTCGTGCTGGGTCTTCAGCTGGTCGAGGAACGGCTTGAACGGGTCGCTCTGCGCCGACAGCACCGGGCGGATGGTGTCCCAGGGCATGGAGTCGGGCAGGGCGCTCTCGCCGATTTCCTTGTCGTCGACGATGGACGGGTAGCTGATGTCCGGGATCACGCCCTGGTGCTGGGTGCTCTGCCCGGAGACGCGGTAGAACTTGGCCAGGGTCAGCTTCAGCTCGCCGTGGTTGAGCGGCTGGATGGTCTGCACGGTGCCCTTGCCGAAGGTCTGGCCGCCGACGATGAGCGCGCGGTGGTAGTCCTGCATGGCGCCGGCGAAGATCTCCGAGGCCGAGGCGGACAGGCGGTTGACCAGCACGGTCATCGGCCCGGTGTAGAAGGCCTGGCCCTCGTCATCGTTGAGCACGTCGACGCGGCCGTCGCTGTTGCGCACCAGCACGGTCGGGCCCTGGTCGATGAACAGGCCGGTCAGCTCGGTGGCCTCCTGCAGGGAGCCGCCGCCGTTGTTGCGCAGGTCGATGACGATGCCGTCGACCTTGTCCTTCTGCAGCTCGCCGATGAGCTTCTTCACGTCGCGCGTGGTGCTCTTGTAGTTCGGGTCGCCGGCGCGGTAGGCCTTGAAGTCCAGGTAGAAGGCCGGCACGTCGATCACGCCGAGCTTGTAGTTGCGGCCGTCGTGGTCGAGGGTGATTTCCGACTTCTTCGCCGCCTGGTCTTCGAGCTTCACCGCCTCGCGGGTGATGGTGACGATCTTGCTGGTCTGGTCGTTCGGCGCGTTGGTGGACGGAATCACTTCCAGGCGCACCTGCGAGCCCTTCGGCCCGCGGATCAGCTTGACCACCTCGTCCAGGCGCCAGCCGACCACGTCGACCATCTCGCCCTTGCCCTGGGCGACGCCGATGATCTTGTCCGAGGTGGCGATCTGCTTGCTCTTCTCCGCCGGGCCCGCCGGCACCAGGCGCACGACCTTGACGTAGTCGTTGTCGCTCTGCAGCACGGCGCCGATGCCCTCCAGGGAGAGGCTCATGTTGATGTCGAAGTTTTCCGCGCTGTCCGGCGACAGGTACTGGGTGTGCGGGTCGTAGGTCTGCGCGAAGGCGTTGATGTAGGCCTGGAAGATGTCCTCGCTGCGCGTCTGTTCCAGGCGCATCAGCTGGTTCTTGTAGCGCTTGGTCAGCTGTTCCTGGATGGCCTTGTCGTCCTTGCCGGCGATCTTCAGGCGCAGGACCTCGTCCTTGACCTTCTTGCGCCAGAGGTCGTCGAGCTCGGCGCCGTTCTTCGCCCACGCGGCGTTCTCGCGGTCGATGGTCAGGCTCTCGTCGACCTTGAAGTCGATCTTGTCGACGCCCTTGCCGAGCATCGCCAGGGCGAAGTCCAGGCGCTCCTTGAGGCGGTCCAGGTGACGTTTGTAGATGGTGAAGCCGGGGTCCAGCTCGCCGCTCTTGAGGAAGTCGTCGAACTGGGTGCGCCAGGGCGTGAACTGGGCGATGTCGCCGGCGGTGAAGTACATCCGCGACGGGTCCAGGGCCTTGATGTAGGCGTCGTAGATCTTCGCCGAACGGTCGTCGTTGAGCGGCGGCTTGCTGTAGTGATGGCGCTTGAGCAACTCGACGATGTTGAGGCTGGCGATCACCTGGTCACGGTCCGGCTGCAGGCCGTCCCAGGAGTTCTGGCCGGCGGAGGGCGCGGCGAACGAGGACAGGGCGCTGGCGCCGAGGACCAACAGCAGGGCGGTGCGGGGCAGAAATCGCTTCATGCTTAATCGACTGGGTGCGGAGTTATGACGCATATTAGGCCGTATCTGGCGTCGCCGGGTTCCAAGCTTGTCGAGATTGGGCTCTGGCGCGACGAGCGAAGAGAAAGGCCCGACCGACGTGGTGCGGGCCGTGCAAGCACTATGGAGGTAGCGTGAACGCATTGCAAGGTATCGAAGGGCGGGTGGAGTGGGCCGAGCGCGCCGCGCCGACCTGCGGGGCTGGGCAGGTGCGCATCCGCGTGGCCGCCGCCGGACTCAACCGCGCCGACCTGCTGCAGCGCGCCGGGCTCTACCCGCCGCCGCCGGGGGCCAGCGACGTGCTCGGCCTGGAATGCGCCGGGGTGATCAGCGAAGTGGGCGCCGGCGCCACCTGGCAGGTGGGCGACCGCGTCTGCGCGCTGCTGGCCGGCGGCGGCATGGCCGAGGAAGTGGTGGTCGACGCCCGCCACGTGCTGCCGGTGCCCAACGGCCTGTCGCTGGCCGAAGCGGCGGGGCTGCCGGAGGTGTACGCCACGGCCTGGCTCAACCTGTTCCAGCTGGCTGGCCTGCAGCCGGGCGAGAAGGTGCTGCTGCACGCCGGCGCCAGTGGCGTGGGCTCGGCCGCCATCCAGTTGTGCAAGGCCTTCGGCAGCCCCTGCTGGGTCAGCGTCGGCTCCGCCGACCGGCTGGCCTACTGCGAGGCTCTGGGCGCCGAGGGCGGCGTGCTGCGCGGTGAGGGACTGGAATCGCTGCGCGACTTCGCGCCCTTCGACGTGATCCTCGACCCGGTGGGCGCCAACTACGCGGCGCTCAACCTGCAGGTGCTGCGCCAGGACGGCCGCTGGGTGGTCATCGGCCTGATGGGCGGACGCAAGGCCGAACTGGACCTGGCGCTGCTGCTGGGCAAGCGCATCCAGCTGGCCGGCTCGACGCTGCGCAGCCGCGACGCCGACTTCAAGGCGCAACTGATCGCCGAGCTGGGCACCCGCGTCTGGCCGCTGTTCGCCAGCGGCCAGCTGCAGCCGCGGCTGGAACGCCAGTTCGCCGCCAAGGATGCCGAGCAGGCCTTCGAGGCCCTGGCCAGCAACCAGGTGCAGGGCAAGGTGGTGCTGCTGGTCGACGAGAGCCTGGCCTGACGTGCGGTTCCGCACGGTGTTTCCCTCGAATCCGTAGGAGCGGATTCATCCGCGATCCGGCCGACGGGCCGGCTCCGGCATATCGCGGACGGAGTCCGCTCCTACGACCGTGCTTTCCTGGAGGTGTAGGAGCACCTGTCTTGCGCAGAGGTGCTCTTCGTAGGATGGGTTGAGCTTGCGAAACCCATGCTGTCGTGGCGATGGGTATCGCTTCGCTCAACACCATCCTACGACGGTACTTCTGTAGGCGCGTCCTCAGCGCCAGGCGAGGATTTCCCAGCCGTGCTTTTCCGCCTCGCCGCGCAGCACCGGGTCGGGGTTGACCGTGTGCGGGTTGCCGACGCGGTGCAGCAGCGGCAGGTCGTTGCGCGAGTCGGAATAGAAGTGCGCGGCGGCCAGCGGGTTTTCGTCGCCGCCCAGCCAGTCGAGCAGGCGGATGATCTTGCCGTCGCGGTAGGTCAGCACGCCCTGGGTGCGGCCGGTGTAGTGGCCATTCACTACCTCCAGGTCGATGGCCAGCACGTCCTGGATACCGATGCGCTCGGCGATCGGCTGCACCAGGTGCACGCCGGAGGCGGAGATCACCAGCGGGCTGTCGCCGGCGGCGCGGTGGCGCGCCAGGGTGCGGCAGGCGTCGTTGTAGATCAGCGGTTCGATGACGTCCTCGACGTAGGCCTCCACCTCCCGCTCCACTTCCTCGACGCTGCGCCCGGCCATGGGCTCCAGGCTGAAGGCCATGTAGGCCTCCATCGACAGCTCGCCCAGGGCATAGCGCGCCATCAGCTCGGCGTCGCGGCGGATGAAGGATTCGCCGTCGACCCAGCCCAGCTCGGCCATGCGCCGGCTCCACAGGCTGGCGCAGTCGCCGTCGATGAGGGTTTCGTCAAGGTCGAAGATCACCAGGGCCATCAGGCCACCTCCCGGATGCTTTCATGATCGATCGCCAGCGCCAGTTGGCTGCCGGCCGGATAAAGGCGTTCCGCGCTGCGGTTGAGCACGTCCACCGTGAGTTCGACGCCGTTGGCCCGCACCCGGTAACGGATGACGTTGCCCAGCAGGCTGTGGGACAGCACCTGGGCGGCGATGCCGTCGCCCGCGTCCAGGCTCAGGCGCAGGGATTCCGGGCGGATCGCCACCTGCCCGGTGAAGGGCCGGCCGAGCAGGCGGCCGGCCTGCTCGGCGTCGAGCAGGTTGTAGTTGCCGATGAAGCCGGCGGCGAAGGCGTCGGCCGGCGCGGTATAGAGGGTTTCCGCGTCGCCGCTCTGGACGATGCGCCCGGCGTTCATCAGCACGATGCGGTCGGACAGCGTCAGCGCCTCCTCCTGGTCGTGGGTGACGAACACCGTGGTCAGCTGCAGCTCCTGCTGGATGCGCCGGATCTGCTCGCGCAGGTGCTTGCGGATGCGCGCGTCCAGCGCCGACAGCGGCTCGTCGAGCAGCAGCAGGCGCGGGCGGGTGACCAGCGAGCGGGCCAGGGCCACGCGCTGGCACTGGCCGCCGGAGAGCTGGTGCGGGTAGCGCGCGGTGTACTGGCCCAGTTCGACCATCTCCAGCACCTCGGCCACCCGGCTGGCGGCCTCCGCGGCCGGCACCTTGTGCATGCGCAGGCCGAAGGCGACGTTCTGCTGCACGGTCATGTTGGGGAACAGCGCGTAGCTCTGGAACACCATGGCGATACCGCGCTTCTGCGGCGGCAGCGGCACCAGGTCCTGGCCGTCGACCAGGATGCGCCCGCTGTCCACCGCGGTGAGCCCGGCGATGCAGCGCAGCAGGGTGGACTTGCCGCAGCCGCTGGGGCCGAGCAGGGTGACGAACTCGCCGCGCCGGGCGGCGAAGTCGATGTCCTGGAAGACCTGGGTGTCCCCGAAGCTCTTGTCCAGGCGTTCGACGCTGAGGAAGCTCATGTGCGGTCCTTGTTCAGGCGGTTGGCGGCCCAGGTCAGCAGCAGGATGAAGAGGAAGTAGGAGACCACCACCGCGCTGGTGTAGTGGCCGCTGCTGTTGCGCATGTTGTTGAGGAAGACCTGCAGCGTCTCGTAGCGGGTGCCGACCAGCAGGTTGGCGAAGACGAACTCGCCGATGAGGAAGCTGAAGGACAGGAACAGCGCCACCATCAGGCCCTTGCGCAGGTTCGGCAGCACCACCAGCAGGGCCGCCTGCCAGGTGCTGGCGCCCAGCAGCTGGGCGGCGTCCATCAGGTCGTGCAGGTTGATCGCCTGCAGGTTGTTGCCGATGGCCCGGTACATGAACGGCAGGGCGATGGTGAAGTAGCAGCCGATGAGGATCCAGGGCGTGCCGGTCAGCGGCAGGGGACCTGCGGCATACAGCTGCAGCAGGCCCACCGAGGAGACCACCGGCGGCACCGCGAAGGGCAGCAGGATGAGCACGTTCATCAGCGCGTCCAGGCGCGGGAAGTGGTAGTGCACCACGAACATCAGCGGCAGGATCAGCAGCACGCTCAGCAGCAGCGCGCCGAAGCACACCAGCAGCGACTGGCCGAAGGCGGTGAGGAAGCGCGGGTCGGTCCACAGCGCCAGGTACCACTTCAGCGTCAGGCCGTCGGGCAGCACGCTCGCCGACCACTGGGTGGCCAGGGAGTAGAGCAGGGTGGCGGCCAGCGGCAGCAGCAGGATCAGGAACAGGGCCCAGACCACCAGCCGGTGGTACAGCGGGCTAGCGTTTCTGGACATGGTAGCTCCGCCGCAGCAGCCACTGGTGGGCCAGGGTGATGACGGTCATCAGCCCGACCAGGATCATCGCCAGGGCGCTGGCCATGTTCGGGTCGAGGAAGACGTCGCCGGAGACCAGGCCGGCGATGCGGATCGGCACCACGTTGAAGTTGCCGGTGGTCAGCGAGTAGACGGTGGCGTAGGCGCCCAGGGCGTTGGCCAGGAGGATGACGAAGGTGCCCAGCAGCGCCGGCGTCAGCACCGGGATGCCGATGTGCCGCCAGAACTGCCAGTGGTTGGCGCCCAGCAGCGCCGCCGACTCGCGCCAGTCCTCGCGCAGGGCATCGAAGGCCGGGTAGAGCAGCATCACCCCCAGGGGAATCTGGAAGTAGGTGTAGAGGATGATCAGGCCGGTCTTGGAATAGAGGTTGAAGTCCTCGATCAGCCCGGCCTGCTTGAGCAGCAGGGTGATGGCGCCGTTGAAGCCGAGGATGATGATGAAGGCGAAGGCCAGCGGCACCCCGGCGAAGTTGCTGGTCATGTTGGCGAAGGCCATGACGAAGTCGCGCAGGCGGCTGTCCACCTGGCGCAGCGAATAGCTGCCGAGCACGGCGATGGCCAGGCCGATCAGGCTCGACCACAGGGAAATCTCCAGGCTGTAGCGGATCGCTTGCAGGTAGAAGGGCGAGGCGAATATCTCGGCGAAGTTGCCCAGGCCCCAGGCGTCCTCGCTGCGCAGGCTGTTGATCGCCACCCACAGCAGCGGGGCGATCTGGAAGGCGAAGAAGAACAGCGCGAAGGGCAGCAGGCAGAGCAGGGCCAGGCGCTTTCCGCGGTTCGCGCTCATGGCCGCAGCAGTCCTTGGCAGACCGGCTTGTCGTGGGGCGCGCCGAGGATTTCGCAGAGGCTGCCGCACAGCTCGACCTGGCGCGGGCGCACCTGGTCGTCGAGGCTGAAGGCCTCGCCGAAGACGAACAGCGGCACCTCGCGCTCCTCGGGGAGGATGCCGCCGTGGGTATGGTCGTCGTTCATGCCGTGGTCGGCGGTGACCATCACCTGGTAGCCGGCGGCCAGCCACTGGTGCAGGTATTCCGAGAGCAGCACGTCGGCCTGGCGCGCGGCGTTGCGGTACTGGGCGCTGTTCAGGCCATGGCGGTGGCCGGCGTCGTCGATGTTCATCGGGTGCGCCAGCAGCACGTCGGGCTTGTGGCGGCGGCGCAGGTGCTCGGCGTCGGCCAGCAGGTGCGAGTCGGGGTAGTGGTCGGTCCAGTAGAAGTGGCCGTACTGGATCGGCAGTGCCGCGTCCTCGGTGTGGCGGTCGCGGGCCGCGTCGAAGGGCGAGCGGTTGTACAGCTCGCTGACCCAGTGGTAGGCCGCCGCCGCGGTGCTCAGGCTGGCGTCGCGGGCGTAGTGGAACAGGCTGCGCTCCTTCGACAGGCGCGACACCTGGTTGTGCAGGATGCCGCTGTCGATCGGCGCGACGCCGGTGAGCAGGCATTCGTAGAGCGGCCGCGACAGCGACGGCAGCTCGCACTGCAGGCGGTAGAGGCGGCCGCGGCCGGCGTTGCAGAGCGCCTGCAGGTGGCCCATGCAGTCATGGGCGACGCCGTAGTTGAGGCCGTCGAGAATGACCAGGATGACGGGACGGGACATCGTAGCTGCCTGTGCTGGGAAACCGGAACGGGCGCCCCGGCCGTGGCCGGGGCGGCGCCGCGTCACTGCATGTTGATGATCACGTTTTCCTGCCACATGCGCGGCAGGCGCTTGGAGGTCGCTTCCCAGGCCTGGCCGTCCTTGATCGGCTGGGCCTTGGCGTACTGCTCGTTGGGCAGCAGCTTGGCCTTGACCTCGGCCGGCAGTTGCAGGTGCTCGGCTCGGATCGGCCGGGCGTTGCCCTTGGCCAGGTTGATCTGCCCGGCGTCGCTGAAGATGTACTCGCGGGCCAGCTTGGCGGCGTTGGGGTGCTTGGCGTACTTGTTGATGATGGTGGTGTAGCCGGAGATCACCGAGCCGTCGGAGGGGATCAGCACCTCGAAGCGGCTGGGGTCGATCTGGTCGCGGTAGCTCAGGCCGTTGAAGTCCCAGACGATGCCGACTTCCACCTCGCCTTTCTCCAGGGTGTTGATCACCGGGTTGGTCAGCGACAGGCGGCCCTGTTTGGCCAACTGGGCGAAGAACTCCAGGCCCGGCTTGATGTTCTTCTCGTCGCCGCCGTTGGCGATGGCCGCGGCGAGCACGCCGTTGACCGCCTGGGCCGCGCTGCTGACGTCACCGATGGTGACCTTGTACTTGCCCTTGAGCAGGTCGGCCCAGCTGTGCGGCACGTCCTTGACCAGCTGCTTGTTGACGATGAAGGCGATGGTCCCGGTGTAGGCCAGGGCCCAGTGGCCGTCCTTGTCCCTGGCCCAGTCCGGGACCTGGTCCCAGGTGCTCGGCTTGTAGGGCTGGCTGACGTCCTGCTGCACGGCGATGGGACCGAAGGCGGCGCCGACGTCGCCGATGTCGGCGCTGGCGTTCTCGCCTTCGGCCTTGAACTTGGCCAGCTCCTGGGCCGAGCTCATGTCGGTGTCCATGTGCTTGAGCCCGTACTTGCTCTCCAGGTCCTTCCAGGTGTCCTTCCAGTTCGCCCAGCTGTCGGGCATGCCCACGCTGTTCACCTGGCCTTCCTTGCGCGCGGCCTGTTCCAGCGCCTGCAGGTCGGCCTCGGCGGCCATGGCGGTCGCGCTGCCCAGGGCAATCGCGGTTCCCAGCAGTGAAGCAAGCAAGCGTTTCATTCGGTGCTCCTTCGGTCATCGGGTTTGGCAGTCGGGCCCGCGCCCCGGCGAGGGCGCGGCGCGTCGCTGGTCTAGATCAGCAAGACCCAGGCCAATCTACGAAGCGGGCATGACAATTTCGTGTCCGGGCAGCGGCCGGTCGTTCGGCAGGCAGCGCCCGGATACAGCCTAGACCATGCACAAGACCTTGATGCGACGGGGCTATGCCGGGCCCGGGAGCTGGCATGGGGCCTGCTTGCCATGGCATTGTCACCGGACGGTCACCGGCGATTCCTACAGTGGAAGCTGCCGCCGGTTGCGGTGAAGTGCCCCAGGTTGGGGCTGGTCTAGTCCAAAAGAGGGAAACAGCATGCGCGACGAGGCGCTACCGACGGTGACGGCGATCTGCCGGGCGCTGCTGGAACAGATCGACAGCGGCCTGCTGCCGGCCGGCGGCAAGCTGCCGGCGGAGCGGCGCCTGAGCGAGCTGTTCGACACCACGCGCATCACCCTGCGCGAGGCGCTGACGCAGCTGGAAGCCCAGGGCCTGATCTACCGCGAGGAACGCCGCGGCTGGTTCGTCTCGCCGCCGCGGCTGCTGTACAACCCGCTGGTGCGCAGCCACTTCCACGCGATGGTCGCCGGCCAGCAGCGGGTACCGGCCACCGAGGTGCTGTCGGCGCGCCAACTGCCGGCCAGCCCGGCGATCTGCGCGCACCTGGAGCTGCCGGCGCTGTCCAGCGTCTACCAGATCCGCCGTGCACGAAGGGTGGACGGGCGGCTGGTGCTGTACGTGGAGCACTACCTGAACCCGGCCTACTTCCCCGGCATCCTCGACAACGACCTGCGCCAGTCGCTGACCGATCTCTACGCCAGCCGCTACGACATCCGCTACGGCCGCGTGCGCTTCGACATGGTCCCCACCGCCCTGCACGGCGAAGCCGCCAGCGCCCTGCGGGTGGCCGAGGGCAGCCCGGCGCTGCGCATCACCCGCATCAACCGCGACCAGCACGGCCGGGTGATCGACTGCGACCTGGAGTTCTGGCGGCACGATGCCATTCATGTGAGCGTGGAAGTGCCGGATTGAGGGGAGGGCTCTTCGTAGGAGCGAGCTTGCTCGCGAACCTGGCTCTTCATGCGTTTGGCCGACCTTCGCCCCCTCTCCCCAGCCCTCGGCTGCGCGCCCCGCCCTGAAGCGTGCAGAGAAGGGGGTGGTTTCAGCTTGTAGCCACCGTACCTGCCGGCTGACTTCAAACTGCCCAAACACACCGAACGGTCCCCTCTCCCTTCAGGGAGAGGGTTAGGGAGAGGGAACAGAGGTCATCCCGAACATCGGAGTGCCCGGGAAACGCCGTTCGCGAGCAAGCTCGCTCCTACGAAAAACCGCAGCCTCAAGGCAGCTCGGCACTGCCATAGAACGCCCCCAGCACCTTGGCCAGGTAGCGCAGGTCGTGGCTGCCGGCCAGTTCGCGGATGCTGTGCATGGCGAAGGTCGGCAGGCCGATGTCAACGGTGCGCACGCCCAGTTGGCTGGCGGTGATCGGGCCGATGGTGGAGCCGCAGCCCATGTCGCTGCGGGTCACGAAGCTCTGCACCGGCACTTCGTTTTCCAGGCACAGGTGGCGGAAGTAGCCGGCGGTCTCGCTGCTGGTGGCGTAGCGCTGGTTGCTGTTGACCTTGATCACCGGGCCGCCGTTGAGCAGCGGGCCGTGGTTGCCGTCGTGCTTGTCGGCGTAGTTGGGGTGCACGCCGTGGGCGTTGTCGGCGGAGACCAGCAGCGAGCGCTGGATCACCCGTACGAAGGCGTCACCGTCGGGCAGCAGGCGGCGCAGCACCTGCTCCAGGAAGGGACCGTCGGCGCCGCAGGCCGAGCAGGAGCCGACTTCCTCGTGGTCGGTGCAGACCAGCACCGCGCTCTGCTCGTCGCCGCTGTCCAGCAAGGCTTCCAGGCCGGCGTAGCAGGACAGCAGGTTGTCCAGGCGGGCGCCGGCGATGAACTCGCCGCCCAGGCCCACCACCGCGGCGCGCTGGGTGTCGTAGAAGCTCAGTTCGTAGTCGAGGATGGCGTCGGCGATGATGCCGTGCTCGTTCTGCAACTGTTCGCCGAGCAGGTCGCGGAAGTCGCGGGTCTCGCCGGCGGCCAGTTGGGCGAGGATCGGCGGCAGTTCGGTCTGCGCGTTGATCGCCCAGCCCATGTTGGCCTCGCGGTTGAGGTGGATGGCCAGGTTGGGGATCACCGCGATGGGTGCGCGGAAGTCGATCAGGCGGCTTTCCACCTTGCCGGCCAGGCGGAAGGTGACGCGCCCGGCCAGGGACAGGTCGCGGTCGAACCAGGGCGCGAACAGGGCGCCGCCGTAGACCTCGACGCCCAGCTGCCAGTAGCCCTTGCGGGCCAGTTCCGGGTTCGGCTTGACGCGCAGGCAGGGGCTGTCGGTGTGTGCGCCGACCAGGCGCAGGCCGTGCTCCAGCGGGGCGTTGCGGCCGAGCTTGAAGGCGATCAGCGAGGAGTCGTTGCGCGTCACGTAGTAGCGCCCACCGGCCTCGGTGCGCCAGGCGTCGCGCTCGTCGAGGCGCTGATAGCCGGCCTCCTCGAGGCGCCGGGCGAGGCTGGCTGTGGCGTGGAACGGCGTCGGCGAGGCCGCGAGGAAATCGATCAGGCCCTGGTTGAGATCTGCACGCATGGGAAACTCCGGACAACGATGGGCGGAAGTTTATCGCAAATGGTGGGGGCGGCGGGGTTGTGGCTATGCCGGCGGGGATTCATCGCGGACTCCGTCCGCGATTCGCGCGCAGGGCGCGCTCTTACAGGGGAATGGTGCGGGTGGGGCGGCGTAGGAGCGGATCTCATCCGCGAAACGCGCCGGGACGGCCGGCTATCGCGGACAAGGTCCGCTCCTACGGGGGACGCCATGCCTCATGGTGAGTTGTAGGAGCGGGCCCTGCCCGTGATTCGCGCGCAAGGCGCGCTCCTACAGGGGAATGGCGCAGGTGGGGCGGCGTAGGAGCGGATCTCATCCGCGAATCGCGCCGGGACGTCCGGCTATCGCGGACAAGGTCCGCTCCTACGGGGGCACCATGCCTTACGGTGAATTGTAGGAGCGGGCCCTGCCCGCGATTCGCGCGCAAGGCGCGCTCCTACAGGGGGATGGCGCGGGTGGGGCGGCGTAGGAGCGGATCTCATCCGCGAATCGCGCCGGGATGTCCGGCTATCGCGGACAAGGTCCGCTCCTACGGGGGACGCCATGCCTCATGGTGAGTTGTAGGAGCGGGCCCTGCCCGCGATTTCGCGTGCAGGGCGCGCTCCTACAGGGGGATAGCGCAGGTGGGGCGGCGTAGGAGCGGATCTCATCCGCGAATCGCGCCGGGACGTCCGGCTATCGCGGACAAGGTCCGCTCCTACGGGCGCCGTGCCACCACGGCGAAGATATGCCAGTGCTTGGCACTACCGACGGCGGTCTTGCCTTGCCACTCGTGTTCTTCGAAGCGCAGCGTTTCCCAGCCCTCGAAAAGGGTTTGCACGGCTTCGCGGGTGTGGAAGCTCATGCCGTCGCGCCCCTGCCACTGGTCGCGTTCGCCGAAGAAGTGCCCGGCGAACAGCCCGCCACGCTCCAGGGCAGCCTCGATGCTTTGCCACAGGCGCGGGAAATCGGCAGGCGGGCAGAAGGGCAGGGCGAAGCTGCTGTTGATCAGCTGCGCGTTGGGCAGGGCGGTGTCCTGGAAGCGTTCGCAGCGGGTTTGCAGGCGTTCGGCCTGGCCTGTGGATAAACCTTCCGTCAGGTGACGCAGGCCAGCGGCGTTGCTGTCGATCGCCAGCACCCGCCAACCCTGGCGCAGCAGCTCATGGGTGTCGCGTCCCGAGCCGCAACCCAGGTCCAGGGCCAGGCCGGGCGCGCAGTGCCAATGCTCCAGCGCTTGCATCAGCGACGGATGGGGCGGGGCGCCGCGGGTTGCCTGGTGGAAGTCTTGCCGGTCCATGGCGGTTTCCGCTCAGAACGGCGCAGGCGACTCGAAGCGCAGGCGCTCGCCGGTCTGCGGGTGGGTCAGGCACAGCAGGCTGGCGTGCAGGCACAGGCGGTCGCGCAGGGCCAGGGCTTCGCCTTCGGCGTAGAGGCGGTCGCCGAGCAGCGGGTGGCCGATGGACAGCATGTGCACGCGCAGCTGGTGCGAGCGGCCGGTGATCGGCGTCAGCTCGACTCTTGCGTACTGGCCGCAGCGTTCCACCACGCGCCAGAAGGTCAGGGCGTGGCGGCCGTGCTCGTGGTCGACGATGTGCCGCGGCTTGTTCTCCGGGTCGTAGCGCAGCGGCAGTTCGATGCGCCCGCTGTCCCGTTCCGGCTCGCCCCAGCACAGGGCGGTGTAGGCCTTTTCGGTCTCGCGGTCGTGGAACTGCCGGGACAGCTCGCGGTGGCTGTCGGCGTCGCGGGCCAGCACCATCAGGCCGGAGGTTTCCCAGTCCAGGCGGTGGACGATGCGCGCCTCCGGGTAGCCGTTTTCCTGCAGGCGGGTGACCAGGCAGTCCTTGTTGTCCTCGGCGCGGCCGGGCACCGAGAGCAGCAGGGTGGGCTTGTTCACCACCAGCAGGGCGGCGTCCTGGTGGACGATCTGGATGTTCGACAGCGGCATGGGGCCTCGACAGCGGCTAGAAATGACTGCGGCGGCCGAGGCCGCCGCAGTTCACTCCGGGAACGATCAACGTTCCGGCAGAGTGATGTTGAGTTCCAGGATCGAGCAGCTGCCCTGGTTGGCCAGTTCCACCTGGACCTGTTCCTGGTCGATCGGCACGTATTTGCGGATCACTTCCAGCAGGTCTTTCTGCAGCTGCGGGAGGTAGTCCGGTTGCGAACGGTTGCCGCGCTCGTGGGCGACTATGATCTGGAGTCTTTCCTTCGCGATGGACGCGCTGTTCGGCGCTTTCCGGCTGCGAAAGAAGTCTAAAAGGCTCATTCACGTCCTCCGAACAGTCGTTGCAGGAATCCTTTCTTCTGCACATCGAGGAACCGATGTGGCATCTCTTTGCCCAGCAGGCGGTCGACCGCGTCGCTGTAGGCCTGGCCGGCGTCGCTCTGCTCGTCGAGGATGACCGGCACGCCCTGGTTCGAGGCCTTGAGCACGGCCTGCGACTCGGGGATCACGCCCAGCAGGCGGATCGCCAGGATTTCCTCGACGTCTTCCACGCCGAGCATCTCGCCCTTGGTGACGCGCTCGGGGTTGTAGCGGGTCAGCAGCAGGTGTTCCTTGATCGGCTCCTCGCCCTTCTCGGAGCGCGCCGACTTGCTGGCCAGCAGGCCGAGCATGCGGTCGGAGTCGCGCACCGAGGAGACTTCCGGGTTGGTCACGACGATCGCCTCGTCGGCGAAGTACATGGCCAGGTGGGCACCTTTCTCGATGCCGGCCGGGGAGTCGCAGATGATGTATTCGAAGTTCTGCTTGAGTTCTTCCATGACCTTGCCGACGCCTTCCTGGGTGAGGGCGTCCTTGTCACGGGTCTGGCTGGCGGCCAGGACGAACAGGTTCTCGAGGCGCTTGTCCTTGATGAGGGCCTGGGTCAGCGTGGCTTCGCCGTTGATGACGTTGACGAAGTCATAAACCACGCGGCGTTCGCAGCCCATGATCAGGTCGAGGTTACGCAGGCCCACGTCGAAGTCGACGATGACGGTCTTGTGGCCGCGCAGGGCCAGGCCGGTGCCGATGGCGGCGCTGGTGGTGGTTTTACCGACGCCACCCTTACCGGAAGTGACTACGAGGATCTTGGCCAAGGTGATTCACCCCAAAGAAAAAACGAAGAGTTCTGGTCCCTGAAATTCGCGGCAGTATCCGTTAAAGGCGGGTGATGTTCAACACGTCTCCCGACAGGCTGACGTGTACCGCCTGCCCCCATTGCGGACTGCGCCTAAGGTCTTCTGCAACCTTGTAATTCCCGGCGATCGAGACCAGTTCGGCGCCCAACTGCTGACAGAAGATTCGCGCGCTGGTGTCGCCCTTGACGCCGGCCAGGGCACGACCGCGCATCGGACCGTATACGTGGATGTTGCCGTCGGCCAGAAGTTCCGCACCGGGGCTCACGGGGGCGAGCACGATGAGGTCGCCGCCGGCGGCGTAGATCTGCACGCCGCCGCGTACCGGGGTGGTCACCAGTTTAGTCGGACGGACGGCCGGGGCGGCGGGTTCGGCAGCCTTTTCAGGGGCTTTTTCAGGCGCCGGGTCCGCGGTCTTGTCGCTGGCCTTGTCGATGGCTTTTTCGACCACCGGTTCGGCCAGCTTCTCGCTGCGCGGGCGGCGCACTATGCCGTCGTTCGCCGGGCCCGCGGTGGTGTCCTTGGGCTCCAGCGGGCGGTCGCGGGAGCCGGAGGGCGGCAGCACCGGGATGTCCAGCATGGTCGCCAGGCGCAGGTCTTCCTCGCGGTTGGCGCGGATGGCCAGGGTGCGCAGGCCGTGGCGGCGGCAGATGTCCAGCACGCCCTGCAGGTCGAGCTGGCCTTCGCCGCCGGGCAGCTTGTCCAGGGCCAGGACCAGGGGGGTGTCGCGGAAGAAGTTGGGAGCCTGGGCGACCTTGTCGGCGAGCTGACGGTCCAGGCGCGACAGGTCGTTGTGCGCCAGTTCCAGCACGGTGACGGCGAGCATGCTGCCCTTGAGCTGGAAAACGGGATCTTGGTCGAGGAGGTCGGCTTGGCTCATGGTCGCACTGCATCGCTAAATGGCCTCGACTTATAGCGAACCCTCCCGGCAGCCGCAAGCCTGGCGCGGGGCCAGGTGCGATAGTGGCACCGCAGCGGCGGCGCAAAGGCGACGCTCGCGGTAGAATGCCGCCTTTGCCCGTCATTTCGGAACCCTCCATGGATCGTCCCAGCTTTCGTCCCGCCTTCCTCCATCCGCGCTACTGGCCGCTGTGGCTGGGCCTGGGCGCGCTGTGGCTGGTGGTGCAGCTGCCCTATCCGGCGCTGCTGGCGCTGGGGCGCGGTCTGGGCGCGCTGATGTACCGCGTGGTCGGCAGCCGCCGGGCGATCGCCGCGCGCAACCTGGAGCTGTGCTTCCCCGAGCTGTCCGCCGCCGAGCGCACCCGGCTGCTCAAGGCCAACTTCGCCTCCACCGGCATCGCCTTCTTCGAGATGGCCATGAGCTGGTGGTGGCCCCGGGCGCGCCTGGCCAGGCTCGCCCATATAGAAGGCCTGGAGCACCTGCGCCAGGCCCAGGCCGAAGGCAAGGGCGTGATCCTCATGGCCATGCACTTCACCACCCTGGAGATAGGCGCGGCGCTGCTGGGCCAGGTGCAGACCATCGACGGCATGTACCGCGAGCACGACAACCCGGTGTTCGACTACGTGCAGCGCCGCGGCCGCGAGCGGCACAACCTGGACGCCAGCGCCATCGAGCGCGAGGACGTGCGTGCCATGCTCAAGGTGCTGCGCGCCGGGCGCGCCATCTGGTACGCCCCGGACCAGGACTACGGCGCCAAGCAGAGCCTGTTCGTGCCGCTGTTCGGCATCCAGGCCGCCACCGTCACCGCCACCACCAAGTTCGCCCGCCTGGGCCGCGCGCAGGTCATGCCCTTCACCCAGACGCGCCTGGCCGACGGCTCCGGCTACCGCCTGGTGGTGCACCCGCCACTGCAGGACTTCCCCGGCGAGAGCGAGGAGGCCGACTGCCTGCGCATCAACCAGTGGGTGGAAGCCGAGATCCGCCAGCAGCCCGAGCAGTACCTCTGGGCCCACCGCCGTTTCAAGAGCCGCCCGGAAGGCGCACCGAAGCTCTACGACAAGCGCTGAGCGCGGCGGCCGGCTTTACCGCGGCGAGCGGCGCTGCATACTCAAATGCAGGACGCATCCAGGACTCCGGTCGTGACTGAATCTGCCGTTCCCCCATCCCCCCAGGCCGTCACCGGCCTCATCCTCTCCGGCGGCGGCGCCCGCGCCGCCTACCAGGTGGGCGTGCTGGCGGCCATCGCCGAGCTGCTGCCGGAGGGCGCGGCCAATCCCTTCCCGGTCATCGTCGGCACCTCGGCCGGCGCCATCAACGCCGTGGGCCTGGCCTGCGGCGCGCTGTCCTTCCGCGAGGCCATCCATAGCCTGACGCGGGTGTGGAAGGGTTTCCACACCGGCCAAGTGTACCGCGCCGACTTCACCGGGGTGCTCGGCCAGGCCCTGCGCTTCCTCGGCCACAGCCTGCTGGGCCTGGGCCGGCGGCGGCCGGTGGCGCTGCTCGACAGCACGCCGCTGCGCCACCTGCTGGCCCGCGAGATGGACTTTTCCGGCATCAGCGCCGCCCTGCAGCAACGCAAGCTGCGCGCGGTGGCGGTGACCGCCTTCGGCTACGACTCCGGGCAGGCGGTGACCTTCTACCAGGGCCGCGCCACCATCGAGCCCTGGCTGCGCCACCGGCGCATCGGTGTGCCGACGCGGCTGCACCTGGAGCACCTGCTGGCCAGCTCGGCGATCCCGCTGCTGTTCGCCCCGGTGCGCATCAAGCGCGAGTACTACGGCGATGGCGCGGTGCGCCAGCAGGCGCCGATCAGCCCGGCGCTGCACCTGGGGGCCAACCGCGTGCTGGTGATCGGCGTCAGCGGCAACCCGACGAACAACGGGCCTGACGAGGGCGCCGCCGACCTGGCCAGCGGGCGGCCGCCGACCCTGGCACAGATGGGCATCCACCTGCTCAACAGCACCTTCATCGATAGCCTGGAAGGGGATATCGAGGTGCTGCAGCGCGTCAATTACCTGGGCTCGCTGGTGCCCCAGGAGCGCCGCTGCCACGAGGCCGGGCTGCGCGAGGTGGAAGTGCTGCTGGTGTCGCCGTCGCGGCCGCTGGACGAGATCGCGGCCAAGCACCGCAAGGAACTGCCCTGGGCGGTGCGCCTGTTCCTGCGCGGCCCGGGCGCGACTCGGGCGAGCGGGGCGGGGGTGTTGAGCTACCTGCTGTTCGAGCGCGGCTATTGCCACGAGCTGATCCGCCTGGGCTACAAGGATGCGATGGACAAGCGCGCGGAGCTGGTGCGCTTTCTCGGGCTGGAGGAGCATTGTCTGTAGGGGAGGGGCGTGGAGAGGATCGCGGACGGAGCCCGCTCCTACGCTTCAGGCAAACACGTAACTGCCTTGCAGGCCGCACCGGAGCGCCCTTCGTAGGAGCGAGCTTGCTCGCGAACCGCATGGCACGGCGTTTGTTCGCGAGCAAGCTCGCTCCTACGAAAAGCCATGCTCGCCTGCAACGTAGGAGCGGACCTTGTCCGCGATAGCCGGGTGTCCCGGCGCGATTCGCGGATAAGATCCGCTCCTACGCTGCCCCACCCACGCCGTATCC
>NZ_FOLS01000018.1:141537-149317 GCF_900112375.1 Pseudomonas citronellolis
ATTCCTCCCCCGTAGGAGCGGACCTTGTCCGCGATAGCCGGAACCACCGGCGCGGTTCGCGGATGAGATCCGCTCCTACGCCGCCCCACCCACGCCGTACCCATGTAGGAGCGCGCCCTGCGCGCGATTTCGCGGGCAGGGCCGCGATCCCGGCGGCTCAGACCGCCAGCACGCCATCCCGGTAATCGCGCAGGGCCTGTTCGATTTCCTCGCGGCTGTTCATCACGAAGGGCCCGTATTGCACGATCGGCTCGTTCAGCGGCTTGCCGGCCAGCAGCAGGACTCGCGCGCCCGTGTCGCTGTGCAGCTTCACCGCGTCGCCTTCGCCCAGGCGCGCCAGGCGGTTGGTGCCGACTTCGCCGCCGCGCTCGGCCTGCACCTGCAGGCTGCCTTCGTAGACATACAGCAGCGCGCGGTGGCTGGCCGGCAGGTTGAGGCCGATGTCGGCGCCGGCCGGCAGCTTCAGGTCGTAGTAGTGCGGTTCGGTGTCCGGGCGCTGCACGGCGCCGTCGAGCTGCACCTGGCCGTCGTTGAAGCGCCCGGCGATCACGGTCACTTCCACGCCGTTGGCGGTGGTAGTGCGCGGTACGTCTTGCGGCTCGATGTCGCGGTAGCCGGCCGGGCCGAGCTTGCTCTTGCCGGGCAGGTTCAGCCACAGCTGGAAGCCGCGCATGGCGCCTTGCTCCTGCTCGGGCATCTCGCTGTGGATGATGCCGTGGGCGGCGGTCATCCACTGCACGCCACCGGGCTTTAGCAGGCCTTCGTTGCCCAGGTGGTCGCGGTGGCGCATGCGCCCTTCGAGCATGTAGGTCACGGTCTCGAAACCGCGGTGCGGGTGGTCGGGGAAGCCGCCGATGTAGTCGTCGGGGTTCTGCGTGTCGAACTGGTCGAGCATCAGGAAGGGGTCGAAGCGTTCGATGCCCGGGCCGCCGATCACGCGGGTCAGGCGCACGCCGGCGCCGTCGGAGGCGGGGCGGCCGATGTGCAGGTCGATCAGGTTGCGCAGCTGGGTCATGGGGGACCTCCTCGTTCAGGCATGGAGGCCATGGTAGTCCCGCCGATTGAATGAATGGTTGCGAGTTTTGCGGGCCGAATATCGAATTTGTCGATATTCGGCCCGCCCACTCATTCGCCGATCTGCAGCTTGCGCGCCTCGGTATAGAAGTAGCGCAGCTTCTCGTACTCGAAGGGCGTGTTCATCTGCCCGTAGCGGAAGCTGTTGCTGTAGCGCCGGTCGATGATCTCCAGGGTGGGGATTTCCCAGTAGTCGCCGCTGGCGCTGGCCACGCCCAGGTAGTCCACCTGCTGGCCGGCGACGAAGTCGGTGACCAGCCCGCCGGTGTCGCGCAGGTTGGACGGGCCGAGGATCGGCAGCATCAGGTAGGGGCCGGCGGGCACGCCGTAGAAGCCGAGGGTCTGGCCGAAGTCCTCGGGCTGTCGCGGCAGGCCCATGCGGGTGGCCGGGTCCCACAGGCCGAGCACACCGAAGGTGGTGTTGAACAGCAGCCGCGCGGTGGTGTTCATGGCCCGCTTGCCCTTGAACTGCAGCAGGCTGTTGAGCAGGCTCGGCACCTCGGCGATGTTGCTGAAGAAGTTGCTCACGCCGCTGCGCACGAAGCGCGGGGTGACGTACTCGTAGCCGTGCACCACGGGCAGGAACACCCACTCGTCGAAGCGGTAGTTGAAGTGGTAGACGCGGCGGTTCCACGACTCCCAGGGGTCGTAGACGTTGAGCGCGCTGAGGGTGGCGCGCTCGAACACGCGCTGGTCCAGGCCGGGGTTGAACTTGAGCGCGTCCAGCGGGTGCTTGAAGCCGTCGGCGTCGGGCGTCAGCTGCACCTGCTTGGCGGCCGAGGGCGGCACGGCGGGCGCCGGGCCGAGGTCGGAGGCGTTGTCGGCGTGGGCCAGCGCGCTGCCCAGCAGCAGGGCCAGCAGCCAGGGGGATCGGCGGGTCATCTAGCGCTTTCCTGTGTCGGCGGCGGCCTGCAGCGTGGCGTCCTGGCCGCGGAAGAAGTCCAGCATGTCCTGGGCGTTGACCCGGTAGTTGAGGTTGCCGCAATGGCCGCCCAGCGGGTACAGCGTCAGCCGGTCGCCGAAGGTGCGGCGCAGGAAGCCGATGTCGCCGGGGCCGAGGATGACGTCGTCGGCGTTGTGCATCACGGCGATCTTCGGCGTGTCGTGCAGGTACTGCTGCAGGGCGTACAGGCTGGTCTGCTGGATCAGCTGCGGCAGGCTGCCGCCGCCATGGCGCTTGCGCCACATGGGGATCAGCTGCTCGACCATGTAGCAGTCGAAGTCGCATTGCAGCGCGCGCTTGAAGAAGGGTTCCAGGCTGGTGCCCTCGTTGATCGGGTAGTGCGGCGGGGTGACCAGCCCGCGCTGGTTGATCAGGTCCGAGGTGAAGGCGATGTCGGCGGAGGAGAAGCGGAAGGTCGTGCCGATCAGCATGGCCATCTCTTCGTTGGTCAGGTGCTGCCTGGAGTGCTGGAAGTCATAGAGGAAGGCATCGTTGAGGTCGATGTAGCCCTTCTGCTGGAAGTAGCGCGTCAGCTTGCCGAGCACCAGCTGGTAGTAGGTCCTGGAGTCGGTGATGCCCTTGACCTGGGTCTGCACCAGCCGGTCGAGGTTGCTCACCGAGGTGTAGAGGTTCACCGGCGGGTTGAGCAGCAGCACGCGCTTGAAGTTGAAGCTGCGGCGGGTTTCGTCGAGGTGGCTGACGAAGGCCGCGTGCAGCGCGCCGAGGCTGTAGCCGGTGAGGTAGTAGCCGGTGATCGGCAGGCTCGGGTGCTGGGCGCGCACCGCCTGCATCACCCGGTACAGGTCGTCGGCGTCGTCGGGGCTGTAGCCGGGGGTGGCGCGCATCGAGGCGCCGGCCATGAAGTCCCAGCTGGTCGGCGAGGAAATCTGCACCACGTGGTAGCCGGCGCCGTAGAACAGGCGCTTGAGGTACTCCGGGGTGCTGCTGAGGTAGCTGGCGCCGGTGCCGGCGATGATGAACACCAGCGGCGCCGGGTGGTCCTGGCGGGCCAGGCGGTAGTGCAGCTTCTTCACCGGCCAGAAGTTGTCCGGCAGCTGGAACTCGCGCTCCGGACGCAGCTTGAGGGCGTAGTCGTGCTGGTCGATGTCGGCATCGTCCGGCAGCTGCGGGCGCAGCTCCGCCGGGGTGGTGGCGATGGTCGCTTCGAAGGGGTTGCCCAGGGGGTAGCCGTAACTGGCCGGGTCGACATCCCTGGCGAGCGCCGGACCTGCGAAGCCCATGACGAGGCTGCCGAGCAGGGCAGCCACGCGCGTAAGCAGAGGCATGCGGTGGATTCCTTTCAGTAGGACGCGAAATGCAGTGAAACCGAGCACTATGACAAGTGCAAGTTCTACAAGTGCTGTAGGACGCGTCCGGAATCCTCTTGGGTGGTCGTTCAGTCGCGCCGGCCGAGGCGGGCGAGGGCATCGCCGGCCAGGCGGTAGACGGTCCATTCGTCCAGGGGCACGGCGCCCAGGCTGCGGTAGAAGCCGATGGCCGGTTCGTTCCAGTCCAGCACCGACCACTCCAGGCGCCCGCACTTGCGTTCCACCGCCAGGCGCGCCAGTTCGCTCAGCAGCGCCTTGCCCAGGCCCAGGCCACGGGCGCTGGGGCGCACGTAGAGGTCTTCGAGGTAGATGCCGGGCTGGCTCAGCCAGGTGGAATAGTTGTGGAAGAACAGCGCGAAGCCGGCGCCGACGCCGTCCACCTCGCCGATCAGCACCTCGGCGTAGGGGCGCGGGCCGAACAGGTGCTCGTGCATGCGCCCGGCGTCGGCCTTGTTCTCGTGGGACAGGCGTTCGTACTCGGCCAACTCGGCGATCAGTTCGAGGATCAGCGGGACGTCGTCGGGGCGGGCGGGGCGCAGCTGGATGCGGGACATGCTCATCTCCTGGTGAAGCGGACCGCCGAGCATGCCGTGCCGGCCCGGCGCTGGCAACCTCGGCGGTGCGGGATGCGCAGCTGCTGCAGCCGCCCACGCCAGGGGGCTGCGCCTCTTGCATCGGCCCCCGCGCTGGTTATGCTGGGCGCCCTTCGCCCGTGGAAGTGGCGCCATGCCTTCACGTTCATCGCTGATCCTGCTCTGCCTCGTCGCGCTCTGGCTGGCCGCCTGCTATGGCGTGCGCTTCGGCCTGCTGGAAAACGGCAGTTGGGTGGACGTGTGCGCCGACGATGCGGCGCTGTGGGCGTGCCAGGCGCGCTCCGGGCTGGGCCTGCTGATCCATTTCGGGGTGTTCGGCCAGGCGGCGCTGGCGGCGTCCGTGCCGGCCTTTCTGCTGCCAGGGCGCATCGGCTGGTGGCTGGCGGCCCTGGCGCTGTTCGTCGGCCTGCTGGCGCTGGTGTTCTACAGCGTGAGCATGGCGGTGTTCGCCGTGGTGCTGGCCGGGCTGCGCCTGGTGCGCCAGCCGCGCCCGGCGCGGGCCTGAGTCAGGCGGCCGGCGCCGAGGCTGCGGCCGCCACGCACCTTTCCTGGCGCAGGCCGCGCCACAGGGCGCCGGCGAGCAGCAGGGCGATCCCCGCCCAGATCAGCGCCTGGCGGTTGCCCAGCCCTTCCAGCACGAGTTGCGGGACTATGCCCGCGGCGATCAGCAGCGCCAGCAGGCCGGCCTCGCGGCGTGGCGCGGTCGCCGGCCGGCAGAGGTAGACCAGCGCCGGGAACAGCAGCGCCGCGTTGGGGAAGTTGCGGTAGCGCGCGTCGAACACCAGGGCCAGCATCCACACCGCGCCGGCGAAGCCGCTGGCCAGCAGCCACCAGCCGCCGCGGGTCTCCAGCCAGGCCAGCAGGCGCGCGCGCCAACCGGCCCCGGCGCCCAGCGCCAGGGAGAGGTGTGCCAGCACCAACAGGTTGAGCAGCACCAGGTACGCCGCCCACAGCCATTCGTCGAGGAAGGTGCAGATCACTTGGGCCTGGGCGCCCCACAGGCCGACGCAGGCGGCGCCGAGGGCGGCGGCCAGCGGTTGCAGCAGGGCGTCTCGGGCGCGGGCCGGGCGGCCGCCGAGCAGCAGCGCGGCGCCCCACAGCGCCAGCGAAAGGCCCAGCCAGAGCGGCCAGTCCGGTTGGTTGGAAACCGGCCCGGCGAGCACGTTCTTGTCCTGCCGGTCGGAGTCGAACAAGCCCCAGTAGCCGCCCACCGCTCCTTCGATGCGGCGCTTCCACGGCTGGTCGAAGGCCTCGATCAGGTTGTAGCGCCAGCCGTGCTCCTCGGCCAGGCGCACGAAGCCGCGGATGTAGCGCGCCTCGTTGACGCGGCTGGGCAGGGCGGTCTGGCGCTGGCGGCCCTCGCTGGGCCAGCCGGTCTCGCCGATCAGGATGGCCTTGCCGGGGAAGGCCTGGTCGAAGCGCCGGCGGATGTCCGCGACGTGCTCCAGGGCGCCGTCGATGCCGCTGGGCTGGTTGTCCCAGTAGGGCAGCAGGTGCAGGGTGATGAAGTCGACGCTGGCCGCCAACTGCGGGTGCTTGAGCCAGTATTCCCAGACCTCGGCGTAGGACACCGGCTGGCGCACCTGGCTCTTCACCCGCGCCAGCAGGCCTTCGAGGTACTTGCTGGTGACTTCCTGGCGCAGCAGCGTCTCGTTGCCGACGATCACCGCCTGGACCACGTCGGGGTAGGCGTTGGCCGCCGCTATCAGCTTCTGCACCTCGCGTTCGCTGTCGGCGGGGATGGCGTTGATCCAGGCGCCGAGGATCAGCTTCAGGCCGTGCTTGCGGGCCAGCTCGGGAATGCCTTCCAGGCCGCTCATGGAATAGGTGCGCACGCAGGTGAAGCGCGTCGCCAGCAGCGCCAGGTCGGCGTCCATTTGTTGAGGGCGCAGGGTGAAGGGCTGGTCGAAGGGCGACTGGTCCTTGCCGAAGGGGCTGTAGGAGGCGCACTGCAGCTTGTGCGTGGGGCCGGCCGCGTCGGGCAGGACGATGGCGCGGCCTTGCAGGTACCAGATGGCGCAGAGGGCAAGGGTGGCCAGGAGCAGACCGAGACAGTAGGCTGAAAAAGGATGGCGCTGGAATCTGGGCATGGGCGCGGTGCTTTCGAGCAGGTCGCGCATCTTAGCAATGCCCCGCCTCCGGCGTCTGCGCAGACGAGCGTGGGATGGCTCTCTGGCATCAGTGGGGGACACGAGCATGTCGTAAATGCTCCGTGGTTGTCGCAATTGGACAGTCGTTGTCGCGTACCAGCAGGTTGCGCGTCGTTCTCGGAGCAGCCCGCCAGCCCCTCGCGCCGATGATGGAGGGGCGGCCAAGACCGTCCCGGAGCGCTCGTTCCGGTGAACCTAGAACAAGGGGAGACTCTTATGCGAATGATGCGACGACTGATGGGCCTGGGTGCGGGGCTCGTGCTGTCGGCGGCAGCGGGCCTGGCCGGTGCGGCGGCCAAGCCGGAGATCACCATCGGCTACGTGGATGGCTGGTCGGACAGCGTGGCGACCACCCACGTGGCCGCCGAGGTGATCCGCGAGAAGCTCGGCTACCCGGTCAAGCTGATGCCGGTGGCGGCCGGGATCATGTGGCAGGGCGTGGCCCGCGGCAAGCTCGATGCCATGCTCTCGGCGTGGCTGCCGGTGACCCACGGCGCCTACTACGAGAAGATGAAGAGCCAGGTGGTGGACCTGGGCGTCAACTACCCGGGGGCGAAGATCGGCCTGATCGTGCCGGAGTACGTCAAGGCCAACAGCATCGAAGACCTCAAGGCGATGAAGGACGACTTCGGCAGCCGCATCGTCGGCATCGACGCCGGCGCCGGGGTGATGCTCAAGACCGACCAGGCGATCAAGGACTACGGCCTGGACTACAAGCTGGTGGCCAGTTCCGGCAGCGGCATGATCGCCGAACTGACCCGCGCCGAGAACGACAAGAAGGCGGTGGCGGTGACCGGCTGGATTCCGCACTGGATGTTCGCCAAGTGGAAGCTGAAGTTCCTCGATGACCCGAAGAAGGTCTACGGCGAGGAAGAGCACGTCGACAGCGTGGCCAACCCGGCGCTGGAGAAGAAGGCCCCGGAAGTCTGGGCGCTGCTGAAGAAACTGCAGTGGAAGGACGGTGCGGAGATCGGCCAGGTGATGCTCGCCATCCAGGATGGGGCCAAGCCTGAGGAGGCTGCCAAGCAGTGGGTGGCCAGCAACCCGGATCGGGTGAAGGAGTGGACGCAGTAAGGCTTTGCCTGGCCTGGCGGTAGGTTGCTGCCGGGTCGGTGGAGGTTGTGAGGAGAGCCGCTTTCCTTTTGGGGGAGCGGCTTTTTTGTTTGTTTGGGGAGGGCGGTGGTTGTGGTGTTGGGGTTAAGAGCGCCCTCTCCCCAACCCTCTCCCGCAGCGGGAGAGGGGGCTGTCCTGAGCGACGTGTCGGTCAGGCGCCATCCTCCCACCCCGTCATTCCCGCGAACGCGGGAACCCAGTGACTTTTTGGGTTGGGCTCGGTGTAGCGCGCCGCTCCGAGTCCGCTGAGATTTTTTGTTTCGCCCCCTCGGGCGAGTCCCTTTTGTCAAACGGTGGAAGGCCACCCCCGCAAAAAGGAACCAAAAAGGCTTGCCCCGCATACGGGCCCGATAAAGCCGGGCTACCCTCACGAATTCCCCCGCCACGGAGGCCCGCCCCGAGGGTACGTCCCTGTAGCCCGCGGGGCTCTCGCGACATCCATGTCGCATGACCTCCTGAGCGCGGGCTTCGCTCGGCCTTCTGAAGGGGCGTTTCGGAGTGCGCGGATGTTTCTCTGGAAGTCCAAACGCCAGAGCAAGAGCGGGCGTGCTTTTGCTCTTCGTAGGAGCGAGCTTGCTC
>NZ_FOLS01000002.1:0-193359 GCF_900112375.1 Pseudomonas citronellolis
CAGCGCCAGGCCTGGTCGTGCACTCGGATCGTGGTAGCCAGTACGCCAGCGAGGTTTATCGCGCGCTGCTCAAGCGGCATGGCCTGGTCTTGAGCATGAGCCGCAAGGGAAATTGCTGGGACAACGCGGTCATGGAACGCTTCTTCCTGAACCTGAAAATGGAGCGGGTCTGGCAACGTGACTACGCCAACCATGCTGAGGCTATGACCGACATTGCCGACTACATCGTCGGCTTCTACAACAACGTGCGCCTGCACTCCAGCCTAGGCTATCTGCCACCCACCCGCTACGAGCGCAGGCCACCCAGACAACCTATCGAAGTGTCCGAAATTATTTGACCACCACAAACCAGGCCTTATCTCGGCACAGACTAGCCCCCTCTCCCTTCAGGGAGAGGGTTGGGGAGAGGGGAAAGCCCGAGCGCCGGTGTCATTCCCACTGTAGGAGCGCGCCCTGCGCGCGATTCGCGCGCAGGGCCCGCTCCTACAGGTGCATGGCCTAACGGAGCGCGTAGGGGCAGCCCCTTCTCTCCCTCCGGGAGAGGGCTGGGGTGAGGGAAAACCCGAGCTCCAATGTCATTCCCATTGTAGGAGCGCGCCCTGCGCGCGAATCGCGGGCAGGGCCTCCTACAGGTGCATGGCCTCGCGGAGCGCGTAGGGGAATGGAATCGAGCGAGCAGGCCTGCGGCCCCCTCACCCTAACCCTCTCCCGGAGGGAGAGGGGACCGTTCGGAGTAGTCGGGGAGGTTGGAGTCAGCCGGAGACCAAGGATTCTCCGGCTGAAACCTCACTCCCAGCCGGCACGGGCAGCCCCCTCTCCCTCCGGGAGAGGGTCGGGGTGAGGGGAAAGCCCGAGCGCCGGTGTCATTCCCACTGTAGGAGCGCGCCCTGCGCGCGAATCGCGGGCAGGGCCCGCTCCTACAGGTGCATGGCCTCACGGAGCGCGTAGGGGAATGGAATCGAGCGAGCAGGCCTGCGGCCCCCTCACCCTAACCCTCTCCCAGAGGGAGAGGGGACCGTTCGGCGTGCGTTGGTATTTCGGCGTTAGCCGGCTAGCACAGGGATTGCCGGCTGAAACCAGGCCGCCTCTCGGCACGGGCTAGCCCGGTAGGATGGGTTGAGCGAAGCGATACCCATCACCATGGCCCGATGGGTATCGCAAGCTCAACCCATCCTACGAAAAGCGTCTCGCCGCAGCCGCCAGACAGGCCGCGTATGACCGCGAACGGTTACATGCCCTACCAGCGATAACGCAGCAACCGGCCGATACGGCCCAGGGTGGGCCAGCGCTGCATCAGTTGCACGAATGCGCGGGACGACCAGGCCATCCGCCGGCATTCCTCGGGGGTGTAGGTGAGGCGCTCCTCGACCAGCTGCAGCCCCGGCACCAGCGCCTCCAGCTCCTTGGGCTCGTCCAGTGCCCAGTGCACCCGGGCGCCGCGTGCCCAGAACGGCAGGAACAGCCCCAGCATGCGGATGCCGAAGCGGTTGTAGCCGTCGAAGATCAGCTCGCCCTGGGGGAAGCGCGCCAGCAGGCCGCGCAGCAATGCGCTCACCTCAGCTTCGCGCAGGTAGGGCATCAGGCCTTCGGCGACGATCAGCAGCGGGCGGCCGGTGGGCAGCGCGTCGAGCCAGGACGGGTCGCCCATCGCGCCGGGCAGCAGCGTGCAGCCTTCGCGTGCCGGGTATACCTCGCTGCGCAGCGCCAGCACGTCCGGGTAGTCCACTTCGAACCAGGCCACGCTGGGCGGCGGGTCCAGGCGGAACACCCGGCTATCCAGGCCGCAACCCAGGTGCGCCACACAAGCATCGGGGTGGGCGGCGAGGAATTCGGCGGCCCAGCGGTCGAGCTTCCAGGCGCGCAGGGCGATGCCGACGTAGCTGCTGCGGCCCAGGCGGAAGCGCGCGAAGTCGTAGTCCAGGCGCGCCAGCGCGGCGGCCGCGAAGCGGTCCTGCAGCAGCGAATCGGGCAGGCGGCTTTCCATGGCCTTGGCGTAGAAGGTGATCAGCAGGGTTTCCTTGACCCCGCCGAGCTGGATGCGTGGCATTGGCGGCTCCCGGGGCGGACGACGGCACCGCCCTCCCCCGCAAGCCTAGGACCGCATCGGCGGATGCCGCAAGCGCAGCGGCGCCGTCGGCTCAGCGCAATTGCAGGCGGGCCCAGTCCCGCGGGGCAATCTCGCCGGCCAGTTGCAAGCCACCGCGGGCGTCGCTGAACAGCACCAGCGAGGTGCCGTAGCCGGGGGTTTCCAAGTCCCGGTGGCTGAGCGCCTGGGCCAGTTGCTCCATGCATTCGCTGTGGGTGACCAGGATCAGGTTGCGGTGGCTGGCCTTGTGTTCCAGCACGTGGTTGAGCAGGTTGCCGGTGCAGTCGGCGACCCAGGCCTGGCCCAGGGTGCCGTCGCCGAACATCAGGCTGGCGGTCTGCAGGGTGCGCGTCAGCGGGCTGGCGTAGACGTCGGCGTTGTCCAGGCCGAAGCGGCTGCGGTAGTCGTCGCCCAGGGCCGTGGCCAGCGCCCCGCCGCGCACAGTGATGCCGTCCTCGGCGCCCAGGCAGGGGGCGTCGGAACGGTCGCAGCGCTCGGCGTGGCGCACCAGCACCACCACCTCGCCCAGGCGCCAGTGGCGGGCCAGGTCGTCCTCGCCCGGCAGCGGCGGGCGCTGCGCCGCGACGCTGGCCGCGCCGCACAGGGCCACGGCCAACAGGCCGAGCAGCCCGCAGGCCAGGGCCATTACCCGTCTGGATGGACGCCGCCAGGTTTCCGGAATCTGCCTCACTTCGCCACAGGCCTCGCGCTCGATGGTTCGGGACGCACCCGGCACGCTGCCGGATGCTGGCCGCCATCCTGCACGGGCGAAGGTGAAAACTCCGCGAGGCGAATGTGAGGATTTCGTTGAGCGCCAACCGCCGCTCGGGATGCCGACGACCCGCAGGGCCAGGGCCGTCGGCGGGCCCTGGCCGGGCGGGCGTCAGTCGCTGATGCCCTGGATGTCGTTGAAGGTGGACAGCAGGGTGTTCAGCGAATCCAGGCTGCGGTCCTTGTCCGGGGACTTGGCGTGCAGTTCCCGCACCGCGCCCTCGACCGCCGCGTTGGCGGCCTTCCAGTCCTCCGGGCTCTTGCGCTTGAGCTCGGCGGCAGCGGCTCGCCACTTGGCCTGCAGGGCGTCGACCTTGGCCCGGGCGCTGGCGAAGTCGTCGGCGCCCACCGCGTCGAGCGACTCCTCGGCCAGGCGGCCGTATTCGCTGAGGTCGCCCAGCGGGCCCTGCTGGTCGTCGGCCTCCATGCCGCTGGGCGGTGCGGCGTCTTCGGCCCAGGCCGGGTTGTGTGCGACCGGAACAACAGCAACCAGCAGCGCCGCCAGCGCCGCCGCCAATACCGTCCGCGAGGAAGAACTCATTGTCTGGCTCCTTAGGCTGGCCAATGTGACTTCGAGGAGTGTAGAGGCTGGACGGTCAAATTTGCAGCCACCGGGCACGGCCTCGGCAAACCGGGAACGCCTTCGAGAAAACCCTCATCAAGGAATTTCCCTACAGCACATAACGCTCAGCTCCCACGAGCCGGATCGATAGTCTTCCCGCCGTCATGGCGTTTGCCATGACAGGGTGTCGCAACCCAAAGGTCCTTCAGCACAGCAGCAGCATTCAAAGCAAAGGCGCCACGTGCGTCGCGCTTGCCTTGGTTATGGCTGGCCGTGCAGGGCAGGCTTCCGCCTGGCCGGATTCTCCTTGGACCTCCGGTTTGCGACCCCTGCACGGCTCGCCGCCCTCCGTGTCGCAACGGAAGCGGCGGGTTCCATCCGGTCCAAGGAGCGTAAGGAAATGCACCAGTTCCCTTCCAAGCCCGCGCCCCTCCGCGCGAAGAACGCCCGCCCGGGCATTCAGCAAGAGTCTTTCAGGATTCGTGAATTCAAACCCCTTCCGGAAAGCTCGCAGGCCTTCTCCGAAGTGCTTTACATCGACACGCTGGCACCCTCGACACAGTTGCTCGACACGGCCCTGCAGCGCCTGCGGGCGCTCGGCGGCGTGCTCGACCTGCTGGAGGAGCACCCCGCCGCCAGTGCCTCGCAGTGGGACCTGGCGCGCTGGAGCGCAACGTTGCGCATGCTCCACGCCGACACCCAGGCACTGCTCGAGGCTGCGCACCAGCGCACCCACGAGGAACGCCCGGAGTAACCGGCCCCCGCCGCGCCCGCCTCAGCGGCTGGTCTGCAGGCGGCGGCGCGCGGCGTGGCGTTCCAGGGCCAGGTCGATCAGCCGGCTGACCAGTTCGCTGTAGCTCATGCCGGCAGCCTGCCAGAGCTTGGGGTACATGCTGATGCGGGTGAAGCCGGGCAGCGAGTTGAGTTCGTTGACCAGCACCTGGCCATCGCCGGTGAGGAACACGTCGACCCGCGCCAGGCCCGAGCAGCCCAGCACCTGGAAGGCTTCCACGGCGAGCTGGCGGATGCGTTCGCAGGCCGCGGCATCGATGTCCGCCGGCACCACCACCCGGGCGGCGTCTTCGTCGATGTACTTGCTGTCGTAGGAATAGAAGCCCCCACGCACCACGATCTCGCCGCAGCCGCTGGCGATGGGCTCGTCGTTGCCGAGCACCGCGCACTCGATCTCGCGGCCGTTCACCGCGGCCTCCACCAGCACCTTGTCGTCGAAGGCCAGGGCCTCTTGCACGGCGGCGACGTAGCCGGCCTCGTCCTCGACCTTGCTGACACCCACCGAGGAACCCAGGTTGGCCGGCTTGACGAACAGCGGCAGGCCCAGTTGGCGCTGCGCTTCGGCGAAGGGCGTGCGCGCGGCGGTGGCGCGGGTCAGGGTGATGAAGGGGGTGATGGCGATGCCGGCGTCGCGCAGCAGGCGCTTGCTCACGTCCTTGTCCATGCAGATGGCCGAGCCGAGCACGTCGGCGCCGACGAAGGGGATGTCGGCCATGCGCAGCAGGCCCTGCAGGCAGCCGTCCTCGCCCTGGGTGCCGTGGACGATGGGGAAGATCACGTCGACGTGGTCGAGCAACTGGCGGCTGCCGGTTTCCACCAGCTGCCGCTCGGCCTTGCCGGGCACCACGGCCAGCTCGCGGTTGGAGCGGTTGAGCGCAATCAGCGCCGGGTTCTCCTGGTTGAGCAGGTAGTCGGAGGCGTCGTTCAGGTGCCAGCGGCCGTCCTTGTCGATGCCGATCAGCACCGGCTCGAACCGCGAGCGGTCCAGGGCATCGACTATGTTCTTCGCCGACTGCAGCGACACCTCGTGCTCCGCCGAACGCCCACCGAAAATCACCCCGACACGCAACTTGCTCATAACTGCCTCCAGCTTGCTGATGGGCGCTTCTTATCATGGTGGTGGGGATTTTTATAGGAGCGGTGGTCGGGTGGGGTGGGGCCTATTCTGAAGAGCACCCTCTCCCCAGCCCTCGGCTGCGCGCCCCGCCCTGAAGGGAGAGGGGGCTTGTCCGTGCCGAGAGCAGGTATGGTTTCAGCCGGAAATCACCGCGCTTGCCGGCTGACTCGGGAAAACCAGACCGCGCCGAACGGTCCCCTCTCCCTTCAGGGAGAGGGTTAGGGAGAGGGGGCGGAGCCACGCCCGAACACCTGCATATCCGGGAGGCACCGTTCGCGAGCAAGCTCGCTCCTACGAAAAGCCAAAAGCCAGAAAGCCGAAAAGCCGGAAAAGCCGGAAAAGCCAGCCCAGCCTCAAACCACCGCCAGGTGCATCTTCCGCCGCGGCGGCGGGAAGGCCGCATCCAGCTTCGCCAGATCCTCCCCATCCAGCCGCAACTGCAGCGCCGCCGCATTGTCGCGGACATGCACAGCCTCCACCGCCTTGGGAATGGCGATCACCCCACCCTGGCGGATCAACCACGCCAAGGCCACCCGCGCCGGAGTGGCGCCATGGCGTTCGGCCACTTCGCGCAGGGTGGCATTGCGCAGCAGGTGGCCGCCCTGGCCTACCGGGCAGTAGGCCATCAGCGGCATGCGCTGTTCCTGGCACCAGGGCAGCAGGTCCCATTCGATGCCGCGTTCTTCCAGGCTGTATTGCACCTGGTTGGTGGCGCAGTGCAGGGCGCCCAGTTCCTGCATGTCGTCGAGGTCGAAGTTAGAGACGCCCCAGCGGCGGATCTTGCCGTCCTGGCGCAGGCGCTCGAAGGCCTCGACGGTTTCCTCCAGCGGGTACTGGCCGCGCCAGTGCAGCAGGTAGAGGTCCAGGCAGTCGGTGCCCAGGCGCTTCAGGCTGCGCTCGCAGGCCGCCGGCACGCCGCGGGCGCTGGCGTTGTGCGGGTAGACCTTGCTGACCAGGAAGACCTGCTCGCGCAGGCCGCGGATGGCCTCGCCGACCACCTCTTCCGAGCCACCCTCGCCGTACATCTCGGCGGTGTCGATGAGCGTCAGGCCCAGCTCGATGCCTTCGCGCAGGGCCGCCACCTCGCGCTTGCGCGCCGCCCTGTCCTCGCCCAGCCGCCAGGTGCCCTGACCGATGGCCGCAACGCGCGCGCCATCGGCGAATACCACCTCTTTCATGCCTTGCTCCTTCTTCGTTCAATGCCAGGGGTCGTAGGTGCCGAAGCTCCACACGTGGCCCTCGGGGTCGCGGCAGGTGAAGCCCTGGCCGCCGTAGTCCTCGTCGCGGATGTCGATGACCATCTGCGCGCCGGCGTCCAGCGCGCGGCGGTACAGGGCCTCGGCGTCGGGCACCAGCAGGTACAGGCTCTGGGTGCAGCCGCCGACGTCCTCGGGCCGGCGCATCAGCCGGCCGTATTCGTTGTCCACCGCCGAGCCCAGCATCAGCATGCCGCTGCCGTCGGGCAGGCACAGCTGGGCATGGGCCACGCCGCCTTCGCCGTCGTCCACCACCAGTTGGCGGACGAAGCCGAAGGTGTCGCACAGCCATTGGATGGCCGCCGGCGCGTCGCGGTAGCGCAGGCAGGGGATCAGGCGGGGATGGCTGGCCATGGCGGTCTCCTCGTGGCGCTGGGGCCCACACAGCATAGACCGCGGCCCGTCACAGACGCAGGCGCCAGCGCCCGTTGCGGACCAGGCGCAGCACGCCCAGCGGTTCGACGTCGATGGCGTTGAACGCCGCCGCGCCGGCCCGCAGCACGTGCAACGCGGCGGCGCGCAGCACCGCGGGGTGGCTGACGACGATGAAGTGGCCGTCCTCGTCGAAGGCGTCGAGCCAGGCGCCCACGCGCTCACACAGCTGCGCCTGGGATTCGCCGCCGTGGGGCGCGGCGGCGGGGTCCGTCAGCCAGGCGGCCAGGTCCTGCGCCGCCGTGGCCTGCAGGGCCTCCAGGCTCTGCCCGCGCCAGGCACCGTAGTCGCAGTCGCGCAGGGCTTCCAGCAGCTGCGGCTCGGCGCCCCAGGCGGCGGCGGTCTGCCGGGCGCGCAGCTCGGGGGCGCAGAGCACCCGGCGCGGCGCCTTGAGCCCGGCGCGGCGCTCGGCCAGGCGCTCGTCCTGGCCCGGTTCCAATGGCTCGTCGGCCTGGGCGAAACGGCCCTGGCGCTGGGCGGCGGTGCGCCCGTGGCAGACGAAGCTCAGGCGGCTCGGCATCGAATTCTCTCCCATTCGCAGGCGCCGGGGTTTACACTGGCCGACGCTCTCGTAGCATCTTGTTACTTGGAAGGAAGCCGGTGAAAACCCGGCACGGTCGCGCCACTGTATTCGGTCCCAAGGCCGAGAGTCAGACCCTTCCCTACAAAAACAGATCGCCCACCATTTCAGGACGCGTAATCCTAGGAGGTCTCCATGGCTCATTCAGCCACCCACGCCGATGCCGGCGTATCGCTCCCCGTCATCCCGCTCGGCGAACTGCTGCCGTGGGCCATCTTCGGCGGCCTGCTGCTGCTCCTGGCGCTGTACTTCGTCGGCGCCGAACAGGGCGCCACCTCGATGTTCAAGGGCATGTACGTGCACGAATTCGTCCACGACGGCCGCCACCTGCTGGGCTTCCCCTGCCACTGACCCCGGGGACTCCCTGACATGACTGGAAAACTCCTGCTGCGCGGGATGCTCGTCGGCGTCCTGGCGGGCCTGCTCGCCTTCGGTTTCGCCCGCCTCTTCGGTGAGCCCGAGGTAGACCGCGCCATCGCCTTCGAAGAACAGATGTCGGCCATGCACGAGGCCGAGGAAGCCGCCGCCAACGGCGGCATGGCCGCACATGACCACGAGGAAGAACTGGTCAGCCGCGAGGTCCAGGCCAGCATCGGCCTGCTCACCGGCGTGGTGGTCTACAGCGCCGCCATGGGTGGCCTGTTCGCCCTGGTGTTCGCCTACCGGCTCGGCCGCTCCGGGCACCTGAGCCCGCGCGCGCTGAGCGCCCTGCTGGCCCTGGCGGCCTTCGTCACCCTGTACCTGGTGCCGAGCCTGAAGTACCCGGCCAACCCGCCGTCGGTGGGCGACCCGGAAACCATCCGCCAGCGCACCACGCTGTTCTTCCTGATGATCGCCGTGTCCATCGCCGCCGCCGCCATCGCGCTGAACCTGGCCCGCCGCCTGAGCGCCAGCCACGGCGCCTGGGCCGGCACCATCGCCGGCGTGGCCCTGTACGTGGTGGTCTGCATCGTCGCCGCGGTCCTGTTCCCGGCCGTGCGCGAAGTGCCGGCGGACTTCCCGGCCGACCTGTTGTGGCAGTTCCGCCTGGTGTCCCTGGGCATCCAGGCGATCCTCTGGAGCACCGTCGGCCTGGTCTTCGGCTGGTGGATCGAGTCCAAGCCGCTGAGTCAATCGTTCATAGGAAAGGCCTGACCGCTTCCGGCCAGCCATTTCCGCCGCGGGTCCCGCCATCGGGACCCGCTTTCCTACCCCGCCATATCCCCGCTTTTTCCATATACCCTCCCCCATCGGCCTTGTAGACAAACCCGCCGATTCTTGAGGCCTGCGAGGCCTACATCAGCCTACAAAAAACACCTGCTTAATCTGGCGAATAAACCTACGTTTTCGTCCGCCTTTTCATCTGGTTCAGATTGGCCATTCCTGGGGAAGATTTCCGCCGATCCCTTATCGAGGCCAAGACGATGACGCACAACCTGCTCAAGCACATATTCGCCGGCACCCTGCTGGCCCTGCCCCTGGAGCAAGCACTGGCACTGGCGGAGGTATACGGCGACGTGGAGGTTTACCTGGAAATATCCAAGGGCTGCCAGGTGGGTGGAAGCGCAGTGCTCGACAGCACCAACGACTTCGGCGAACTCGATTTCGGCAGGGTCGGCCCGACCTGGGACACGACGTTGAAAACCCAGCTGATCAGCCCGCAAGGCGGCACGCTTCAGGTGACCTGCGATCCGAACATCAAGGCCTTCAAGGTCGCCATCGATGGCGGCCGGCGGGGCGATCGGATGTTGAAGCTCAACACCGGCCCGGACACCGTTGCCTACAAGGTGTACCAGGACGCCCAGCACACCAAGGAATACGCCGTCGACCAGTTCGTCTCCTTCCCCATCCCCACCGGCGGCGCGACCGTCAACATCCCCATCCATGGCTCCATCGCGCCCAATACCAGGCCCAAGCCGAGCGGCACGTACCAGGACACCCTGACCGTCACCATCGACTTCTGACGCCCCGCGGGGCCCGTCCATCCTCGACCCGCCTGGGGCTTGCCATGACACCTCACCCACTGCCGTGCCGGTGCGCCACGCTGCTGCCGGCCGTACTGCTCGCCACCCTGGCGCCGCTGCAAACGGCCAGCGCCGACACCCGCGCCAGTTTCCGGGTTTCCGCCAGCGTCACCCGCGGCTGCCTGGTCAACCACGCGGTGCCCGGCAACGGCAGCAACCTGGGCGACCTCGGGCGCCTGGACTTCGGCCGCCACCCGCCCGCTTCCACCGCCGGCATCAGCACCCGGCTGTCACCCAACAGCGCCGTCACCCTCAGTTGCACCCCCGGCGTGACCCTGCGCATGACGGTGAACGGCGGCCTGCACCTCGCCGGCGGCCTGCGCCACCTGCGCGCAGGCGAAGCGCAGCTGGCCTACCGCCTGTACCTCGACGCCGGCCTCAGCCAGGAGATCCCGGTCAACGCCAGCGTGCGCGTCGACTACGACGACGCCGAGAACATCCGGCTGCCGATCAACGCCGCCCTGCGGCTGCCCGGCAACCAGGCGTCCGGGCGCTACCAGGACCGCCTCGGGGTGACCTTGTCATGGTGAGCGCCCCGATGGCCCTGCTCCTCGCCCTGCTCGTCCTGCTGCCCGGCGCGGCGCGGGCCGGCAGCTCGCTGCTGATCTGGCCGATCGACCCGGCGCTGGAGCACGACCAGCGCGCCAGCGCGCTCTGGCTGGAGAACCACGGCAACCAGCCGGCCCAGCTGCAGGTGCGCATCTTCGCCTGGAGCCAGCGCGGCGGCGAGGAACACTACCAGGTGCAGCACGAGGTGGTCGGCAGCCCGCCGATGTTCCGCGTCGAACCGGGCGCCCGCCAGTTGGTGCGGCTGACGCGCCTGGCGCCCAGCGCCCCGGGCACGGAGCGCGCCTACCGCATTCTCATCGACGAAATCCCCACGCCGCAGGCCTCGCCGGCGCCCGCCGAAGGCAATGGCATCCGCTTCCAGATGCGCTACTCGGTTCCCCTGTTCCTCTATGGCGAGGGCCTGGGGGCGAAGAGCGCCGAGCGCCCGGCGCTGGACTGGCGCCAGCTCGTCGAAGGCGGCAAGGCCTACCTGGAGGTGCGCAACCGCGGGCCACGCCATGCCCGTCTGACGCAGGTGGTCCTCGAACGGCCTGGCGGCAACCAGGCGATCGAGGACGGCCTGCTCGGCTACGTGCTGGCCGGCGCCAGCATGCGCTGGCCGCTACCACGGCCGCTGAGCGGCGGCGGGCGCCTGCGGGCGGAGGTCAACGGCGAAGGTGGCGAGATAGCCGCCGCGCCCCGCTGAGCCGGGCCATGGGCCGCCAGTCGCCGCGCCGCTGCCCCGCGCTGCTCGCCGGAGCCGCCCTGCTGTGCGCAGGCGAGCCCCCGGCGGCGGCCTCGCTGCCCCTGCCGCCGCGGGAGTCCAACGTCCTGGTCGATGATGCCCGCCTGTACCTGGAGGTGCTGGTGAACCTGCGGCCGAGCGGCCAGGTCATGGCCGTGGACAGGCGCCAGGGGCATTTGCGCATGGATGCGGCCGACCTGCGCGCCCTCGGCCTGCCGGTGACGCGCGACGGCCCGCTCGACCTCGCCGGGCTGCCGGAAGTCGAAGTGCGCTACGACGCCGCCAACCAGCGCCTGCTGCTGCAGGTGCCGGCGCACTGGCTGGCGGAACAGCATCTGCAAGGCGCCGCGCCGCAGGCCCGCATGCCGGCCCGCAGCAGCTTCGGCGCCCTGCTCGACTACCAGCTGTACGCCAGCAGCCCGCGGGACGGCCAGGACATCCACTCGGCCTGGAGCGACCTGCGCCTGTTCGGCGACTTCGGCGTGTTCAGCCACAGCGGCGTCTACCAGCAGCCCTTCGGCGGTTCGGCGCAGCGCAGCCGCTACCTGCGCTACGACAGCGCCTGGCGCTACGCCGACGAAGAACGCGCGCTGACCTACGAGGTCGGCGACCTGGTCAGCCGCACGCAATCCTGGGCCACGCCGGTGCGCCTGGGTGGCGTGCAGCTGTCCCGGGATTTCGCCATCCGCCCCGACATCGTCACCTATCCGCTGCCGCGCTTCGCCGGCGAGGCGGCGCTGCCCAGCACCCTGGACCTGTTCATCGACGGCTACCGCAACAGCAGCTACCAGCTGCAGCCCGGCCCCTTCAGCATCGGCGGCCTGCCCTACATCAACGGCGCCGGCCAGGCGGTGCTGCAGACAACCGACGCCCTCGGCCGCCAGGTCTCCACCAGCGTGCCCTTCTACGTCAGCAGCGACCTGCTGCGCCCGGGCCTCAGCGATTTCGCCCTCAGCCTGGGCAGCCTGCGCCAGGGCTACGGCGAGGACGACTTCGCCTACGGCACCGGTGCCGCCAGCGCATCGCTGCGCCACGGCCTGAGCGACTACTTCACCCTGCAGGCCCAGGCCGAGGGCGCCACCGGCCTCGCCATGGGCGGCATCGGCGGCGTGTTGCGGCTGGGCACCCTGGGCATGCTCAACGCCGCCGCCAGCCATGGCAGCCAGGACGGCGACGGCGGGCGGCAGTTCAGCTTCGGCTACCAGTACAGCGCGCGGCGCTTCAGCTTCTCCATACAGCGCAGCCAGCGCGACGCCGGTTACCGCGATCTGGCGCACCTCGCCCAGGAACACCAGTGGCGCGGGACGACGGCCGAAGACGAAGACGACGAGCGAGGGCGGCGCTATTCGCCCTCCCGCCGCAGCACCCAGGCCACCGCCAGCCTCGCCCTGGACGACTGGGGCAGCCTGGGCGCCGGCTACTTCGAGGTGGAGACCGGCGACGGCAGCCGCACGCGCCTGCTCAACCTGTCCTGGAGCCGCTCGCTGTGGGGCGACGCCAGCCTCTACCTATCCGCCAACCGCGAGCTGGGCAACGGCAGGTGGAGCAGCGTCGTGCAACTGGTGGTGCCGTTCGACCTGCGCGGCACCCTCAGCGCCAGCGTCGAGCACGACGCCGAGGGTCGCGGCAGTCGGCGCCTCGACTACAGCCAGTCGGCGCCCACCGAGGGCGGCTTCGGCTGGAACCTCGGCCTGGCCGACAACGCCCAGGGCGGCGCCTGGCGCCAGGCCGCGCTGCACTGGCGCGGCCAGCACCTACAGGCCCGGGGCGGCCTGTACGGTAGCGCCGGCGACTACACCCACTGGCTCGACGCCGGCGGCGCCGTGGCCTGGATGGACGGCGCGCTGTTCCCCAGCAACC
Organism: Pseudomonas citronellolis; assembly: GCF_900112375.1. GTDB lineage: Bacteria > Pseudomonadota > Gammaproteobacteria > Pseudomonadales > Pseudomonadaceae > Pseudomonas > Pseudomonas citronellolis. Next base: position 12,754 of record NZ_FOLS01000002.1, read on the forward strand.
GCGTGCACGACGCCTTCGTGCTGGTCAGCACCGACGGCCATGCCGATGTTCCGGTGCGCTACGAGAACCAGCTGGTCGGCCACACCAACGCCGACGGCCACCTGCTGGTGCCCTGGAGCAGCGCCTACTACGCCGGCAAGTACGAGATCGACCCGCTGGGCCTGGCCTCCAACGTCGTGGCGCCGCTGGTGGAGCAGCGCGTGGCGGTGCGCTCCGGCAGCGGCTACCTGCTGCGCTTCCCGCTGCAGCGGGTGCTGGCCGCCAGCCTGCTGCTGCACGACAGCCACGGCCGGCCGCTGCCGATCGGCGCCCAGGCCCGCGTCAACGGCGGCCCGCCCGTGCCCGTGGGCTGGGACGGACTGGTCTACCTGGAACACCTGCAGGCGCACAACCGCCTGCGCGTGAGCCTGCCCGACGGCCAGGCCTGCAGCCTGGTCTTCGACCTCGACCCGCAGGCCGAAGAACTGGCGCAGCTGGGCCCGTTGCCCTGCCGCTGAACCCTGGAGCCGACCATGACCACACTGCGCTACCTGCTGCCCTTCCTGGCCCTGGCGCCACTTACCGGCCTGGCCCATACCGAGACCGAGCAATGCACGATCAACCCCGGCAGGGCAAGCTTCGGCAGCCACGGCTCGATGACCATCGCCAGCGGCGTTCCGGCCATGCAGCTCTCCGGCGGCGCCCGGTGCAGCCTCAAGGGCTATCCGATCCGCGAGAACTGGATACGCCTGCTCCCGGAGAACCTCAACGGCGGTGTGCTGCGCAATGCCGCCACGGGCGACGCCATCCCCTTCGAGCTGTACGGCAACGCCGGCCTGAGCCTGCCTCTACGGCAGGGCCAGTTCTACAACTACTCCAACTTCCCGTTTCCCGGCGGCGCGCCGGACGTCTCGCAGTTCCCCCTGCACGCCCGCCTGCGCCCGGCCAACGTGGCGCCCGGCACCTACACCGCCACCATCCAGCTACGCTGGCAGTGGCGCATCTGCGTGGCGGGCCGCGTGCTGGGCGCCTGCTACTTCCCCGGCTGGGACATCACGCCCGGAGTGAGCGGCGGCTGCATCGCCGAGATTTGCACCTCGGCGCCGAGCAACTGGGGTACGGGCGTGCTCACCAGCATGCAGCTGGTGGTGCAGGTCAACCGCGACTGCCAGCTCAGCGCGCCCGCCGTGAACTTCGGCAGCGCGCCGCTGATCGCCGGCTTCCGCCCGGTGCAGCAGCGCATCCAGGTGCGCTGCTCCAAGGGCACGAGCTACGACGTCGGCCTGAGCGACGGCGTCAACGCCAGCGGCGGCCAGCGGCGCATGGCCAGCGGCGGCAACCGCCTGGCCTACGAGCTGTACAAGTCGAGCAGCGGCAGCGAGCGCTGGGGCTCTGCGGGCACTGAAAGGCGCCCCAGCAGCAGCGCCGAACTGAACCCCGGCAGCCTCGACGGCCTCACCTACCAGGGCTTCGACTACCGCGCGGAAATCCTCCCCGACCAGCCCACTCCGCCGGCCGGCACCTACAGCGACAGCGTGGTGGTGGACGTGCGCTTCTGAGCGTGCTCAGGGATACAGGGCCTCGGCCAGCGACCGTGCCGCGCGGCCGCTTTCCACGCCTGGCACCAACTGGCTGAAGGGCAGCGTCACGAAACGCCCTTCGCGCACCGCGCGCAGCCGCGAGAGCAGCGGGTGCGCGCGCAGGTAGCGGACCTTCTCCGCCGCCGGCGACCAGCGCGCATCGGCCAGCAGGATCACGTCCGGGTCGCCCGCGAGCAGCGTCTCGGGGCTGGCCAGGTAGCCGCGCAGCGCCACCGCCTCGAACAGGTTGCGCGCCCCGGCGGCGCGCAGCAGCTCGCTGACGAAGCCGCGCCCGCCCTGGCTGGCCAGGCCGGCGTCGCTGCTGTCGAGGTAGAACACCCGCAGCGGCGCGCGGCCGTCAGCCCTGGCGGCCGCCGCGCGCAGGTCGGCCTGCTGGGCGTCGATCAGCGCCTGGGCCCGTGCCTCGACGCCCAGCAGCCGACCCAGGGTGCGCAGGTCGTCGCGCACGTTGCCGAAGCCATCTCCCGTGCGCTGTGCACAGGCCGCCTCCAGCAGGTAGTTGGCGATCCCGGCGGCGGCCAGTTCGGCGCGCCCGCGCCCGGGGTCGAAGGCAGTGGCGAAGCCGCCCACCACCAGGTCCGGGCGCAACGCATAGAGCAGTTCGGTGGACGGATAGCGCGCCGACACCACGGGCACGCCGCGGTAGCGGTCACCCTGCAACTGCGGCCCCGGGTCGTCCAGATAGGCCACGCCCGCCAGCCGCTCCCCGGCGCCCAGTTCCAGCAGCAGGTCGGCGGCGTGCTGGTTGAGCGCGAGGATGCGCTCGGGCACCTTGGCTAGGTGCCAGGTCTCGCCGCAGTTGCGGTAGTCCTCGGCGGCCAGGGCCGGCGTCGCCACCAGCAGCCCCAGCAGCAGTGCGAAGCCTTTCATGGCGCGCCCTCGATCAGCAGTTCGGCCACCGGCTCGCCGCCCGCCAGGTGCTGCTCCACCACCCACAGCACCTCGGCCTCGTCACGCACGCCGTACCAGCAGCGGTCCGGGTAGACCGTCAGCAGCGGCCCGCGGTTGCAGGGGAACTGGCAACCGGTGCGGGTCAGCAGCACGCCTTCGGCGGTTTCGATCAGCTCGCGCCTGGCCAGTTCGCGGCGCAGCGTCTTCCACAAAGGCAGGGCACCGCGCCGCACGCAGCGCGGGCCGGTGCAGAGGAACACCTGGCGCTTGTGCGGCGGCGGCGCCGACCAGTCCGGTTGTTCCGGCACCGGGCCGACGGTGCGGCATTCCAGTTGCTGGCGGCCGTCGTCGATGGCGGCGCCGACCAGGCGGGCGTCCAGGCCACGACGGCCGAGGGCCGAGGCGGTCACCCGCGGGCACGGCGCCTGGGGAAAGTCGCCGGCCAGTTGCGCCACCTCGCCGCGCAGCCAGTCGAGGTAGGCGCCGTCGCTGGCCGGTTCCATATCCACCAGCAGCAGCACCCTGCCCGCTCGCAGCTGCGTGCGAATGGCCGGCCACAGGGCATCGAAGCCGTCGCTGGTATCGACCAGCGTCACGGCGCGGTGGGACGCCGCCAGCTCGGCGCGCAAGGCCTCGCCCTGGGCGCCCGCGAGGGGGCCGACGATCAGCAGCGCCTGGTCCATGGCCACCTCAGAAGCTGAAGGTGTAGCGCAGCTCGGCGGTGCGCGGGCGGCCCAGGTTGTCCACCTGGCGGATGCCGTTGGTGGTGCGGCTGGTGGCGTAGTCGCGGTCCAGCAGGTTCTCCAGCAGCAGGCTCAGGCGGTGGCGGCGGGCGCCGTCGAGGTAGCGGTAGGCGTCGCCGTCGAGCACCGTGTAGTGGCCGTAGTCGTCGCCCTGCGGGCTGACGATGGAGCCCACGTAGCGCAGCGCCATGCCGAAGCCCCACGGGTCCTGGTCGTAGCCCAGGCGGGTGCGGGCGAAGAAGTGCGGGATGTTGTTCACCGTCACGCCCTCGCGGGTGTCCACCAGGTTGCGGGTGGCGTCGGCGTCCAGCTGCCAGTGCTCGCCCAGCCGCCACTGGCCGTTGGCCTCGATGCCGCGCACCTCGATCTCGCCGTCGCCGTTCACCCACTGGTCGCCGGCCAGGGTGATGAGGTCCTTTATCTCGCGGCGGAACAGGGTGACGCTGCCGCTCCAGGGCTGGCCGAACAGCGCGCCGCTGTAGTCCAGGCCCAGCTCGGCGTTGCGGCTGCGCTCGGGCTTGAGGTCGCGATTGCCGATCTCGCTGCCCGGCTCGTTGACGAACAGCTGCTCGGCGTTGGGCAGCTTGAAGGCGGTGCCCAGCTGGCCGCGCAGCTTGAGCTGGTCGCTGAGGTCGTAGAGCGAGGTGAGCATCCACACGGTGGCGCCCTCGCCGCCGCTCATTTCCTCGCGGCGCACGCCCAGGCTGGGGTGCCAGTTCGGCAGCAGGTCCACCTGCGGGCGCAACTGGGCGTACAGGGCGTGGGATTCGGCCTTGTCGTTGTCGATGATCAGGACGTCGTCCTGGCCCTTGTACCACTGGTTGTCGCTGCCGAAGACCAGCTCGTGGCCGCCGGCCAGGCGCGCCTTGCCCTCCAGCTGCGCGCCCCAGTCGGTGAAGCCCCAGTAGTCGTTGTGGTTGAGCACCCGGGTGCCGCCGCCGGCGAGGTTGTAGATGCGCGTGTAGCGGGTGTCCCAGTCGTTCAGGTGGGCCTTGGCGAACCAGCTGAAGTCGTCGTTCAGGCGCTGCTCGAAGGTCGCCGTGGCGATCTGCTGGATGCGGTCGTTGCTGGTGTGGTGGTTGTCGGCCGGGCGGGCGAAGTCCAGGTCGGCGTCGGCGTATTGGTAGAACAGCTCCAGCCGCGAGGTATCGCCGAAAGCCTGGATGGCCTTGGCGCCGAACACGTTGACGTCGTAGGAGCGGCGCTTGTCGCTGACGGTGTCGGTCATGTCCTGTTCGCGGAACGGCTTGTAGCCGTCGGAGCGGTTGTGGCTGACGTAGGCCAGCAGGCCGAGGTCGCCCAGGCCGTTCTCCAGCACCTTCTCCACCCGCGCGTCGCCGTTGCGCCCGCGGAAGCTGTCCAGGCCCAGGTTGACCTCGCCGGAAGCCTCGCGGGTCTGCGCGCTGCGGGTGACGATGTTGATCACCCCGGACACCGCCTGGGTGCCGAACAGCAGGCCCTGGCCGCCCTTGAGCACCTCGATGCGCTCCACCGCGGTGGTCGGCAGGGTGTCCAGGTAGAGGCCGCCGTACAGGCGGTTGTTCAGGCGCACGCCGTCGAGCAGGATCAGGGTGTCGTCGTTGCGCCCGCCCAGCAGCGAGTAGGTGCCGTAGTCGAAAGGGCCGTTCTTCGGCGCCACGAACAGGCCGGGCACGTACATCTGCAGCACGCGGGTGATGTCGGCGCTGGGGCCGGCGCGCTCGATCTGCTCGCGCTCGATGACTTCGAGCTTGCTGCCGTAGCGGGCCATCTCGGCGACGGTGGTGGACTCCACCGAGGGCGCGCTGACGATTTCATCGCGCAGGCCCAGGGGCTCGGCGTTCAGGCAGGGGCTCAGCAGCAGCCCGGCCAGCCAGGGCGCACGCCGGGAAACGGAATGGGAAAGGGGGAATTGCAAGGTGATCGCCTCGAAACGGGAATTTCGCAGGCGGCGCAGCGAGTCCCGGCGCGAGCGCGTCCGGAATCCGGCTCACGCCCGCCCACCGCGGGTTTGCCAACAACGCTCCAGGCCGGTCTCCGGGCTTGCGAGGGTTCTGGAGCATCCGCCTTCCCATGCCTGAGCACAGTGGCCTCGTGGATGCCCCGCTCGCTTACCGTTGCGGGGGCAGCGCCGGACTGATCGCCAAGGGCGACGCACCGGCTTCCCGTTTCACCTCACGCACGGCGGCGTGAGGCACCTGGAACGGCGCGCATCTGACCATCGGTGCGGCGGGGCGTCAAGGGCGCGGGTGTCGCGCCTGGACCGTCCATCCAACGGCGGTTAAGGTGAGCGGCCCGGAACCGGGCCCCCGGTGCCCTGCACATGGAAAAGACTGGATACAAATGACCGACCTCCCCATCGTCTCCGTGCTCATCCACGTGCCCGACTGGCGCACAGCCACCGACTGGTACGCCCAGGCCTTTCCCGCGGCACGCCGCGTGGTGCACGCCCCCGACGACTTCGGCCACCTGCAGCTGGGCGCGGTGGCCCTGGAGATCGTCAACGCCGACGCCAAGGTCACCGCCGGCGCCGCGGGCTCGGTGGTGTACTGGCGCGTCGCCAACCTCGACGGCGAGCGGGCCCGCCTGCTGGCCCTGGGCGCCGAACCCTGGCGCGGGCCGCTGGCCCTGCCGGAGGGCGGGCGCATGTGCCAGGTGCGCGATCCCTGGGGCAACTGCATCGGCCTGCGGGAGGACTGACAGGCGCCAGCTTTCCGCTATCATCGGCGGACCTTTCCCGACGCCCGAAAAGGACCTCCCATGTCGGTTTCCTCCCTGGTCACCCTGCTCGTCCTCGCCGTGCTGTTCTTCGGCGTCATCGCCATCTACAACCGCCTGGTGAACCTGCGCGCCCGCTACCGCAACGCCTTCGCGCAGATCGAGGTGCAGCTCAAGCGGCGCTACGACCTGATCCCCAACCTGGTGGAAACCGCCAAGGCCTACCTCAAGCACGAGCGGGAAACCCTGGAAGCGGTGATCGCCGCGCGCAATGCCGCGGTGGCCGGGCTCAAGGCCGCCGCCAGCCAGCCCGGCGCCGCTGCCGGCCTGGCCCAGCTGGCCAGCGCCGAAGGCGCCCTGGGCGGCGCGCTGGGGCGGCTCAACGTGACCATGGAAGCCTACCCGGACCTCAAGGCCTCGCAGAACCTGCAGCAGCTCACCGAGGAGCTGTCGAGCACCGAGAACAAAGTGGCCTTCGCCCGCCAGGCCTACAACGACGCAGTGATGGAATACAACGCCTACCGCCAGTCGTTCCCCGCCGTGGTGCTGGCGGCGAATTTCGGCCACAAGGCCGAGGTCGCGCAGCTGGAGTTCGCCGACAGCAAGCAGATCCAGGACGCGCCCAAGGTCGCCTTCTGACGAGCGGCCCGCGCGATGAACTTCTTCCAGCACCAGGACCGCGCCCGCCGCCAGACCGGCCGGCTGATCCTGCTCCTGGCCGCGGCGGTGGCCTGCCTGGTGACGCTCACCAGCCTGGCCCTGGGCTGGCTCTGGCGCCACATCGGCGAGCCCGCCAGCCACTGGACCTCGCCGCAGCGCCTGCCCGACCTCGAGCTTTACCTGTGGGTGGCCCTAGTGGTGGTCGGCGTGGTGATCGTCGGCGCCTGGTACAAGCACCGCCAGCTGCGCCTGGGCGGCCGCGCCGTGGCCGAGCGCCTGGGCGGCCGGCTGATCAACCTGGACGCCCGCGACGCCGAGGAGCGCCGGGTGCTCAACGTGGTCGAGGAAATGGCCATCGCCTCGGGCGCCCCGGTGCCGCCGGTGTACCTGCTGGAGGACAGCGGCATCAACGCCTTCGCCGCCGGCCTGACGCCGCGCGACGCGGTCATCGGCGTCACCCGCGGGACCATCGCCCTGCTCAGCCGCGACGAGCTGCAGGGGGTGATCGCCCACGAGTTCAGCCACATCCACCACGGCGACATGCGCCTGAACACCCGCCTGGTGGCGCTGCTGCACGGCATCCTGCTGCTGGGCCTGATCGGCGAGACCATGGTCCGCGGCCTGTGGGACAGCCACTGCGCCGACGACGTGGCGCGCATCCGCATGCAGCGCAGCAACGCCGGAAATGACAGCGGCTCCGGCTCGGCCCTGGGCTTCATCGCGCTGGCCTTCGTCGCCGGCCTGTGCCTGTGGGTGCTGGGCTCGGTCGGGACCTTCTTCGGCAGCCTGATCAAGGCCGCGGTGAACCGCCAGCGCGAATACCTCGCCGACGCCTCCGCCGTGCAGTTCACCCGCAACCCGGCCAGCATCGCCGGGGCGCTGAAGAAGGTCGGCGGCTACGGCTCGCTGCTCGGCGCCCTGCACCGCGCCGAGTTCAGCCACCTGTACTTCAGCGACGGCCTGGCCAACCACTGGTTCGGCCTGGCCACCCACCCGCCGCTGGAGGCGCGCATCCGCCGCATCGAGCCGGGCTGGGACGGCCGCTACCCGAAGGTGGAACCGCGCCTGGACATCCCGCTGGTGGACCGCGAGACCTGGAACGCCGCCCTGCGCGGCTACCCCTCGGGCGCGGCGCTGGCGTCGGTCGAGGCCATCGGCGAGCCGGCCGGGGCGCACCTGGAGCAAGCGCGGCACACCCTGCAACGGCTGGATGAAAGCCTGCGGGCGGCGGCGCACAAGGTCGATGGCGCGCAGGCGCTGGTCTACGGCCTGCTGCTGGATGCCGAAGCGCTGGCCCGCGCCCAGCAATTGCAACTGCTCAAGCCGCGCCTGGAGCTGGGCGTGGCCTTCCAGTTCGACCGCCTGGAGGAGCACCTGCACGCCCTCGATCCAGGCCAGCGCCTGCCCCTGCTGGACCTGGCCATGCCGGCGCTGAAGCAGTTGGACGCCACCCAGGTGGCGAGCCTGCTGGGCAACATGGCGCTGCTGATCAAGGCCGACCGCCGGGTGAAGCTGCTGGAGTGGACGCTGCTGCGCATCGTCGAACGCAACCTGCGCCCGGCCCCGGCGCGCATCGGCAACCTGCCGCTGGCCGAGCTGGGCGACGAGGCGGCGGTCCTGCTGGCCTTCCTCGCCGGCGTCGACGAAGCCGAAGCGGCCCATGCCGAACAGGCCTTCGCCCAGGCCTGGGCCACCCTGCCCTTCGCCGTGCGGCAGCCGCCGCAGGCCGGCACCCTGCGCGAGCTGGAGGCGGCGCTGCGACGCCTGGCGCAACTGCGCCCATTGCAGAAGCCGCAGCTGCTCAAGGCCATGGTCCGCTGCAGCGAATACGACGGCCGCATCAGCGTGGCCGAGGCGGAACTGCTGCGCGCGGTGGCCGACATCCTCGACTGCCCGATGCCGCCGTTGCTGGCGGATACGGCTTTTCGTAGGAGCGAGCTTGCTCGCGAATGAGTCCCGCAGCGGAGTCTGTTCGCGAGCAAGCTCGCTCCTACGAAGAGCACCTCGGCGCGGTCATGGGCGATGGAGTTGCCGGAAGGTGTAGGAGCGGACTCTGTCCGCGATAGCCGGAGGTTCCGGCGCGATTCGCGGATAAGATCCGCTCCTACGCTACCCCACCCGCGCCATTCCCATGTAGGAGCGCGCCCTGCGCGCGATTTCGCGGGCAGGGCCCGCTCCTACAGTTGTCGTGAGGCATGGAGTTTCCTCTCCGTCCGCGATTCGCCACACAAAAGAAAAGGGCCTCCGAAGAGGCCCTTTGTCATTTCATCGCTACGCTCACGCGCCGCTGGCGACCGCGCCCTGCTCGCCCTTGGGCGCCAGGTCGAACACGCGGTACAGCACCACCAGCAGGACCAGGAAGGCCGGGCCGATGTAGAGGGCGATGCGGGTGTCCTCGAAGAACGCCATCAGCGCCACCACCAGCACCAGGAAGGCCATGGCCAGGTAGGAGCTCAGCGGGTACAGCCACATGCGGAACTGCAGCTTGCCGGCCTCGGCCGGGCTCAGGCCGCGGCGGAACTTCAGCTGCGCCAGCAGGATCATGGCCCAGGTCCAGATGGCGCCGAAGGTGGCGATGGAGGTCACCCAGGTGAACACCTTCTCCGGCACCAGGTAGTTCAGCAGCACGCCGAACAGCAGCGCGACTATGGACAGGATCAGCGCATTGCGCGGCACGCCGCCCTTGGAGGTCTTGGCGAAGACCGCCGGCGCCTGGCCGTGCTGGGCCAGGCTGTAGAGCATGCGCCCGGTGCTGAAGATGCCGCCGTTGCAGGAGGACAGCGCGGCGGTGATCACCACGAAGTTGATGATGCCGGCGGCGGTCTTGATGCCCAGGCGCTCGAAGGTCATCACGAAGGGGCTGCCCTGGGTGCCGATCTCGCTCCACGGGTAGATCGACATGATCACGAACAGCGCGCCGACGTAGAACAGCAGGATGCGCCAGAACACCGAGTTGATCGCACCCGGGATGGTCTTCTGCGGGTTCTTCGCCTCGCCGGCGGTGAGGCCGATCATCTCCACGCCCAGGTAGGCGAACATCACCATCTGCAGCGACATCAGCACGCCGGTGATGCCATGGGGCATGAAGCCGCCGTTGCTCCACAGGTTGGAAATGCCGGTGGCCACGCCGCCGTTGCCCAGGCCGAAGACGATCATGCCGCCGCCCACCAGGATCAGCGCGAGGATGGTGACGACCTTGATCAGGGCGAACCAGAACTCGAACTCGCCGAAGGCGCGCACCGCGATCAGGTTGATGGTGCCCATGCTCGCCAGGGCCGCCAGGGCCCAGATCCAGCGCGGCACCTCGGGGAACCAGATGCCCATGTAGATGGCCACCGCGGTGATCTCGGCGACGCAGGTCACCAGCCACAGGAACCAGTAGTTCCAGCCGGTCAGGTAGCCGGCCAGCGGGCCGAGATAGTCCTGGGCGTAGCGGGCGAAGGAGCCGGCCACGGGGTTGTGCACGGCCATTTCGCCGAGGGCGCGCATGATGACCAGGATGGCCAGGCCGCCGATGATGTAGGAGAGCATGATGGCCGGGCCGGCCATCTGGATGGCCTTGGCGGAGCCGAGGAACAGGCCGACGCCGATGCAGGCGCCGAGGGCCATGAGACGGATGTGCCGCTCGTTGAGATCCCGTTGGAGATCGTGGGACGACATGATGGTGCAACCTCGATTTTGTTGTTGGGTATATCAGCGGCGACTCGAAGCGCGGTCGGGATGAGGAAGGCCCGCGACGGAAAAAGCGCCGCCACCGCGCCGGTGGGCACGGGGGAGGATTCGTCTGGGGCCTTCCGGGACTGCACACCGGAAGAGGCTGCCCGCCCTTGTGGAGCGGACGTGGGCATTGCGGGAGTGAACCACTGAGGTCGCCGCGGAGTGTTGCACAAGATTGCCGGGGCGTCTGCCCCCTTATGGTGCGAACGAGACCAAAGGCTTACCCGGCCGGCGCGGCCACCAGCAGCAGCGAGCAGGCCACGCCGGTATCCGGCCGCCGCGGCTCGCGCAGCGCCAGCAGGCGCCAACCGCTGGCGTGCAGCAGGGCCAGCCAGGATTCGAAGGTGCGGAAGTACCAGGGCATGGGCTCGCGGAACTCGTCGCCGAAGGCGCTGAAGGTCTCCAGGCGCCAGCCGTCCTCGTAGGGCTCGTCGCCGCAGGCGCTCCAGGGGTGCAGGGTCTGGATCAGCAGCCGCCCGCCCGGCGCCAGGCGCTGCTGCAGGCCGCGCAGCAGGGGCGCGAGGTCCTCGTCGAACAGGGCGAAGTTGCACACCAGCGCGTCGAACCGCCCCAGGTGCGCCCCGGCTTCGCCCGCCAGTTCGGCCTGGCTCAGCACCTCGTAGCGCCCCTCGCCGGCCTGGCGCGCGGCCTCGATCAGCGCTGGCGAGGCATCGATGCCCACCACTTCGCAGCCCTGGGCCTCCAGCACCCGGCACAGCCAGCCTTCGCCGCAGCCGATGTCCAGCACACGATGCGGCGAACCTTCCAGCACGGCGCGGACGATAGCCTCGTCGGTGGCCAGGCGGCGGCTGTCGATGCGCTGCTCGCGCACTACGCGGGTCCAGGCGCTGGCGTTGCTGTCCCAGCTGTGGCGGATGCGGGTGGGGTTGTCGGGCATGGTGGGGGTCCGAGGGGAAAGGGAAGATTCCATTTTAGGTTGTAGGAGCGAGCTTGCTCGCGAATGGAGTTTCCCGATGGCTGCGGTGCAGGCCCCGAAGAGCCCCTCTCCCTAACCCTCTCCCTGAAGGGAGAGGGGACCGTTCGGTGTGCCTGGGTATTCCTGAGTCAGCCGGCAATTACGGAAGTATCCAGCGAACACCACGCTTACCGCTGGCACGGCCAGTGGCTTTCGTAGGAGCGAGCTTGCTCGCGAACCGTGTTTCCCGGTGACCGCGGTGCTTTCGGTGGACTCCGTACCCTCTCCCCAGCCCTCGGCTGCGCACCCCGCCCTGAAGGGAGAGGGGGCTTGGCCGTGCCGAGAGAAGGAGTGGTTTCAGCCGTCAATCCAAGTGCTAGCCGGCTGACTCCAAAACATCAGCGTCTGCCCAACGGTCCCCTCTCCCTTCAGGGAGAGGGTTAGGGAGAGGGCGCTCTTCAGGGCCAGCACCGCAGCTACCGGGAAACTCCGTTCGCGAGCAAGCTCGCTCCTACAAAAGAAAAACCCGCCCCCTCACAACCCCTTCGGCACCGCCAGCCCCTTGGTCGAGGGCCCGCGCTTCAACGGCTGCCGGCACCCCGCATCGCTGAACGGCCCGGACAGCCGTGCCCAGCCCTCCCCCGGCGAGGTCTGGCTGCAGGTCAGGTGGCCGTCCACGCGGCTCTGCCACAGGTAGAACGGCATGGGCGCGGCCTGGGCGGCCAGGCTGGCGATCAACGGCAGGAACAGCAGGAACAGGCGCATCGGGTCGTTTTCCAGGTCACTCGTCGGGCATTGTCGCGGCTTGGGTAGGACGAAGGCACGACATTCAGCAGAATTTTCCCCGCCTACTACGCTCAAAGAAAGGGGAGGCCGCTGGCACGGGGGCTTTCGCGGCACCGGGATGGGTGCCGGTCGTCACGTCGGCGGAGACCACTTACTCAGGCTTTCGCAAGCATGGGCAGGTCGTGATATGGCGCATACGGAGCATACCGGTCAACTGCATTCTCAACCGGGCGTGCCGGAGCCTGGCTTTTCCCCGAAAAAACCCAGCCACCACCGCTTCCTGCTGCTGTTCCTGTTCGTCCTGCCACTGCTGGCAGCGATGGGCGCGGCGCTGCTCTACGAGGCGCATACCTCCAAGCTGCAGGCCCGCGAGCTGGCGCGCCTGGCCGGCGAGCTGACCTGGCAGGTCGGCGCCGGTTCCAGCGACCAGGTGGTCTACCCGAAGGACGGCCCCTTCGACCGCCGCCTGGGCTACCTGCAACTGCCGGACTTCCTGCAACGCCTGCACGACCGCGACTTCGTCACCCTCGACCAGGCGCGCTTCTCCCCTGCCCTGCTGCAATACGCCGGCTACGGCATGTTCCCGCCCTACGCCGAGAAGGCCCAGGCCGGCGTCGACATCAGCGACTGCCGCGGCCTGCCGATCTACAACTTCCGCTACCCGCAGCGGCTCTACGCCAGCTACGACGCCATCGCCCCGCTGATCGTGCAGAGCCTGCTGTACATCGAGAACCGCGACCTGCTCGACGCCAGCCGCCCCTACCTCAACCCGGCCATCGACTGGAGCCGCTTCACCCAGGCCGCCGTGGCCCAGGCCGGGCGCCTGGTCGGCATGGGCAACCACGCCCCCGGCGGCAGCACCCTGGCCACGCAGATCGAGAAGTACCGGCATTCAGTGGACGGCCGCACCAACTCCATCCGCGACAAGCTGCGGCAGATGGCCTCGGCCAGCGTGCGCGCCTACCAGGGCGGCGCCGAGAACCTGCCGGCGCGGCGCAACGTGGTGCTCACCTACCTCAACTCGGTGCCGCTCTCGGCGCAGCCGGGCTACGGCGAGGTCAGCGGCCTGCCCGACGGCCTGTGGATCTGGTACGGCGCCGACTACCAGCAGGTCAACCGCCTGCTCTCCGCCCCCGTCGGCCAGGACGCCGAACTCGAGGCCCAGGGCCGGGCGCTGCGCCAGGTGGTGTCGCTGATGATCGCCCACCGCCGCCCGTCCTATTACCTGGCGCGCGGGCGCAAGCCGCTGGGCGAGCTGACCGACAGCTACCTGCGCCTGCTGGCCCAGGCCGGGGTGATCGAAGCGCCGCTGCGCGATGCCGCCCTGGCCCAGCGCCTGGAGTTCCGCGACCCACAGAACCAGCCGACGGTGCAGCCGCTGGAGCCGAACAAGGGCGTGAGCCTGGCCCGCACCCGCCTGGCGGGCATGCTCAACGTGCCGCTGTATGACCTGGACCGCCTCGACCTGACCTTCAGCACCACCCTGCAGGACGAGCTGCAGAACAAGGTCAGCACCTACCTCAAGCAACTGGCCGACGCGGACTTCGCCGCGCAGATCGGCCTGTTCGGCGAGCACCTGCTGTCCAAGGACAAGACCGCCGACGTGCGCTACAGCTTCGTGCTGTTCGAACGCACCGCCGACGGCAACCGCGTGCGCGTGCAGACCGACAGCACCGACCAGCCCTTCGACATCAACGAGGGCAGCAAGCTGGAGCTGGGCTCCACCGCCAAGCTGCGGGTGCTGTCCAACTACCTGGAGCGCATCGCCGACCAGTACCGCGCCTACAACGGCAAGCCCGCCGCCGAGCTGCGCAAGGTGCCGATGGAGCCGCTGGACTTCATCAGCCGCTGGTCCATCGACTACCTGATCGCCAACCCCAACGCCGACCTCTCGGCCATGCTCGCCGCGGCCATGCAGCGCAAGTACTCGGCCAGCCCCTACGAGAGCTTCTTCACCGGCGGCGGCGTGCACACCTTCTCCAACTTCCGCCGGGAGGACAACGGGCGCATCCCCACCCTGCTCGAAGCGCTGCGCGAATCCATCAACCTGCCCTTCGTGCGCCTGCTGCGCGACCTGGTGCGCCACGACATGTACCAGAAGGACGGCAACAAGCTGACCGTGCTGCAGGACGACAAGGACCCGCGCCGCCAGCTGTACCTGGACCGCTTCGTCGACCAGGAGAGCCGCGTCTACCTGCTGCGCTTCTGGCAGAAGTACCGCGGGCAGAACGCCGACGAGCGCCTGGACACCTTCCTCGACGGCCTGCGCCCGTGGCCGGTGCGCCTGGCGGCGATCCACCGCTACCTGCAGCCCCAGGCCGACCAGGCGACCTTCGCCGCCTTCCTCCAGGACCGCCTGAAGCAGAGCCACTACACCGGCGAGAAGCTCACCGACAAGCGCATCGCCGACCTCTACACCCGCTACGGCCCCGGCGCCTTCGACCTCAACGACCAGGGCTACGTGGCCCGCGTGCACCCGCTGGAGCTGTGGCTGCTGGGCTACCTGCAACGCCAGCCCCAGGCCAGCTTCGCCGACGCGGTGGCCGCCAGCAACGCCGAGCGCAAGCAGGTCTACGGCTGGCTGTACAAGTCGCGCTACAAGGCTGCCCGCGACAAGCGCATCCGCATCATGCTGGAGGTGGAGGCCTTCCTCGACATCCACCAGCAGTGGAAACAGCTGGGCTACCCGTTCGACCACCTGGTGCCCTCGCTGGCCACCGCCCTGGGCAGCTCCGGCGACCGCCCGGCGGCGCTGGCCGAGCTGATGGGCATCATCCTCAACGACGGCATCCGCCTGCCCACCCTGCGCATCGACAGCCTGCACTTCGCCGCCGGCACGCCCTATGAGGTGAGCCTGGCGCCGCAGGCCAACGTCGGCACCCGGGTGATGACCTCGGAGGTGGCCAGCACCCTGCGCGACTCGCTGTCCCAGGTGGTCGACCAGGGCACCGCGCGGCGCCTGTCCGGCAGCTTCCGCCGCGACGACGGCAGCGCGCTGGTGATGGGCGGCAAGACCGGCACCGGCGACAACCGCATCGAAAGCTTCACCCGCAGCGGGGCGGTGAAGAGCTCGCGCTCGCTGAACCGCACCGCGACCTTCGTGTTCTACCTCGGCCCGCGGCACTTCGGCACCCTCACCGCCTACGTGGCCGGCAGCGCGTCGAGCAATTTCAAGTTCACCTCGGCGCTGCCGGTGCAGGTGCTCAAGGGCATGGCGCCGATGCTGCAGCACTACCTGGAGCCGGGCACCGAGTGCCACGCGCCCCAGGACACCCTGCGGGTGAGCTGGCTATGAGGCCGCGCGCCGCCGCGGCCTGAACCCGGGAAAGGCCAGGGAAGCACGGCGCCAAGGGTTCGGCGCCGGGAGGTCCGGCCGGCCGTCAGCATGACCTGGCGCGGCGCCCCTTGCCGCGCGGGTCAGGAGCCGGAGGGCACCGCCATGCCGCGCCGCCACGGAAACCTCAGGGACCAGGAACAGGCGTTGCTGCGCCAGCGCCGCGCCCA
Organism: Pseudomonas citronellolis; assembly: GCF_900112375.1. Lineage (GTDB taxonomy): Bacteria > Pseudomonadota > Gammaproteobacteria > Pseudomonadales > Pseudomonadaceae > Pseudomonas > Pseudomonas citronellolis. The sequence goes on from NZ_FOLS01000002.1 coordinate 28,248, forward strand.
GGCCGGCATCGACGTGCCGAGCGACTTCAGCTGGGGCCTGGCCCTCTCCGGCGGCGGCGTGCGCAGCGCCACCTTCAACTTCGGCCTGCTGCGGGCGCTGGCGAAGAACCACGTGCTCAAGCGCTTCGACTACCTGTCCACGGTGTCCGGCGGCGGCTACGTCGGCGCCATGCTCGGCCGCCTGTACGGCCCCGCCCAGGGCGCCCGCGAGGTGGAGAACGGCCTGGCGGCGGACGACTCGCTGCTGCTCTGGTGGCTGCGCAACAACGGCCGCTACCTGGCCCCGGCCGGCGGCCGCGACCTGCTGATGGCCGGCGCCTCGATGCTCCGTGGCTTCATGGCCACCCAACTGGAGATCGGCATCCTGCTGCTGTGCATCGGCATGTTCACGGTGCTGCCCCACGTGCTGCTGGCGCTGCTGGGCACGCCGCCGGTGTTCCTCGGCAACCTCTGGTCGCTGTGGTTCCTCGCCGTGCCGCTGTTGCTGCTGGCCGCCGGCGCGCTGTGCTGGGCCTACTGGTTCAGCCGCGACCGCCAGGACCACGCCCTGCGCGACCTGCTCTCGGTGCTGCTGGCCCTGCTCGCCGCCCTCGCCCTGGCGGTGCAGAGCCTGTGGCCGCAGTTGCAGAGCGACATCGAACTGGGCCCGCGGCTGCTGGCCTACGCCGTTCTGGTCGGCGCCCTGCTGATCGCCCCGCTGGGCTGGCTGCTGCGCCTGCCGCTGCGCGCCTGCCCGCCGGAACAGCAGCGCCTGCGCCTGACCCACTGGCTGGGCTGGGTGCTGCTGGGCGGCGCCGGGGTGCTGCTGCTGGGCGTCTGCGAGGCGGCCACCTGGCACTTGGTCGTGCGCCTGCGCGAGAGCGGCAACTTCACCCTGGTTTCCTCCGGCGTGCTGGGCTCCACGGGCCTTGCCGTGGTGCTGCTGCGCGCCCTGCTGCCGACGCTGCTGGAGCGCCTGCGCCAGCAGGGCCTGCCGAGCGCCTACGGCAGCCAGCTGGCCAACCTGCTGGGCCTGGCCCTGCTGGCATTCCTGCTGCTGGCCTGGCTGACGCTGCTGCAGGCCTTCCTCTACCTGGGCGGCAACCTGCTCAGCCCCGGCGCCGCCATGCAGCCCTGGCTGCCGCTGCTGTACTGGGCCCTGGTGCTGGCCGCGCTGGGCTTCTACATCGGCATCAGCGGCGCCAACCTCACCCAGCTGAACCTCGCCTCGCTGCACTACTTCTACCGCTCGCGCCTGGCCCGCACCTACGTCGCGGTGGCCAACCACGGCGGGCCCGAGGCGCGCTTCCCGGCCTCGCTGCTGGTGCCGGCCGAGCGCCGGCTGATCGAAGGCATCGAGTCGCTGCGGGAGATACTGCCCGGCGACGACGTGGCCCTGGCCGACTACCAGCCGCACACCTACGGCGGGCCGCTGCACCTGATCAACTGCTGCATCAACCAGACCCTCGACGACCGCACCCACAGCTACAACGCCGACCGCAAGGGCGTCGCCCTGACCGTCAGCGCCCTGGGCGTGGAGACCGGCACCCACGGCCCGCGGCCGCCCCAGGGCATGGAGCGCAGCAGCCTGGCGCAATGGGCGACCATCTCCGGCGCCGCGCTGAGCACCGGCATGGGCTCGCGCACCAGCGCCGGGCTGGCCGCGCTGGTGTTCATGACCGGCCTGCGCCTGGGCTTCTGGCTGCCCAACCCGACGCGCGCCGCCGAGACCGGCTGGCGCGCGCGCCTGGCCAAGTACCTGGCCACCCGCGCCGAGATGCTCGCCCAGTTCCCCGGCCTGCGCGCGCCCTTCTGGTACCTGTCCGACGGCGGCCACTTCGACAACAGCGGCGTCTACGCCCTGCTCAAGCGCGAGGTCGACCTGATCATCGCCAGCGACTGCGGCGCCGACCCGCGCTACCTGTTCGAGGACCTGGAGAACCTGGTGCGCAAGGCCAAGATCGACTACGACGCCGACATCGAGTTCATCGACCCGGACAGCCTGGCGCGGGTCTCCGCCGGCGACGCCCGCGCCCTGCTGTTCGGCACCCCGGAATCCATCTCGCCGGATTGCGGCCGCGAATACCTGCTGCTGGCGCGCATCACCTACGCCAGCCACAGGCGCGGCACCCTGCTGGTGGTCAAGCCGCACCGCTGCGATTCGCCGCTGCTGGAGCTGCCCTTCGACCTGGTGGGCTACGCCGACCGCAACCCGGCCTTCCCGCAGCAGGGCACCGACGACCAGTTCTTCGACGAAAGCCAGTGGGAGGCCTATCACCAACTGGGCCTGGCGCTGGGTTCGGTGCTCAGCCGCGACTTCCTCCAGCGCCTGCCGGGCTGGACCGACCTGGCCAGCATCGTGACCCTCACCGCGGTCGGCCAGCCGGCCCCGGCCAACGGCCCGAACCGCCGCCAGCGCATCGCCCAGAACGTGCGCACCACCCTCGGCGTGGGCCTCTCCGCCAGCCTGGTGGTGGCGCTCTGGCAGGGCCTGGAGCAGTACCGCGGCAGCATTGCCGACAGCGATTCGAAGTACGCCAGCCAGTTGGAGGCCATCGCCGATCTCTATGCCAAGGGCAACAAGGTCAGCGACGCCCTGCGCACGCGCATCGGCCACCTGGAGAACTTCGCCAGCCGCAACGGCCTGTCGGTGGAGTTCGCCAGCGACATGCGTACCCTGTTCGAGCGCGCCAGCACGGCCTGCGCCAGCGGCGCCGAGTCGGCCGACTGCGATTACCTGCGCCAGCTCACCAGCGACCCGCACCCCAACAGCCCGGTGCAGCAATACTGGTTCGGCTTCACCCCGCTGCCGGAAGACAACCCGGCGCTGGCCAGCGCCCCGCCGCCCCCTCCGCCACCGCCAGCCGCGGCGCCGGCATCACCGCCTGTCAGCGCCGAGATGGTGCCACCGCCCGCCGTCACGGCCAACGCCGCGCCCGCGCCCGCAGCAGAGCCGGTGGCCAACCCCTGCATGCGCGAAGGCAGGCGGCCGGTGGTGCTCTACACGCAGATCTACTCGGCCGACGAACAGCGCCCGGCGCGGGACTTCCTCAAGCTGCTGGAAGGCAGCGGGATCAGCACCCCGGGCATCGAGAACGTGGTCAGCGCCGCCGCCCGCCGCGGCTCGCCGCCGCCATTGCCCTGGCCGCGGCCGACCTTCATCTACCACGCCCGCCGCGACGGCGAATGCGCCCGCTGGCTGGCCCACAAGTTCAGCGACAAAGCCGTGGCCCTGCCGCTGGCGGCGAGCCTGCAGGCCTCGCCCGGGGTCATCGAGTTCTGGCTGCCGGCGCAGGCGAAGCCCAATTGAGGTGGCGCCGGGGCGCTCTTCGTAGGATCGAGGGGGACGCCTAGTTCTTGCTCGCGAACAGACGCGGTGCCATGCGATTCGCGAGCAAGCTCGCTCCTACGGGAAGCCATGCGCACCGGTATTGTCCGCGATAACCGGACGCCCCGGCGCGATTCGCGGATGAGATCCGCTCCTACGCCACGCCATTCCCCTGTAGGAGCGCGCCCTGCGCGCGAATCGCGGGCAGGGCCCGCTCCTACAGGTTGCCGGGAGGCACGGTATTCCTCCCCCCGTAGGAGCGGACCTTGTCCGCGATAGCCGGACGCCCCGGCGCGATTCGCGGATAAGATCCGCTCCTACGCCGCCCCACCCACGCCATTCCCCTGTAGGAGCGCGCCCTGAGCGCGATTTCGCGGGCAGGGTCCACTCCTACAGGGTTACCGGGAGGCACGGTATTCCTCCCCCCGTAGGAGCGGACCTTGTCCGCGATAGCCGGACGCCCCGGCGCGATTCGCGGATGAGATCCGCTCCTACTCCGCGCCACCCGCGCCATTCCCCTGTAGGAGCGCGCCCTGCGCGCGATTTCGCGGGCAGGGCCCGCTCCTACAGGTTGCCGGGGCCCCACCGGCCACGTCGGACTATCCGCTCACCCCTTCCCACGCACCATCTGCACGTAGAGCTTCTCCACCTGCTCCCGCGCCCAGGGCGTGCGGCGCAGGAAGGTCAGGCTGGACTTGATGCTGGGCTCGCTCTTGAAGCAGCGGATGTCGATGCGCTTGGCCAATCCCTCCCAGCCGTACTGCTCCAGCAGGCGTTCGAGGATGGTCTGCAGGGTCATGCCGTGCAGTGGGTCCTTGGGTTTCTCGCTCATGGTCGGGCTTCGTCGTCGGTACGTATGTGCGCGCACCTTAGCAGCAAGCCGCCAGGCGCGCAGCCCAGGCGCAGACAGGCGCCCGGAGCGCGGCGTAGAATGGCCGCCGCGACCGCCGCAGCCCCCATACCAACAACGATTCCTCTTCGCCCGCCCGCACCCGGCCCTTTGCCGCCGGTGCCCCGCGCGTGGCCGGGGGACTCGGCCTGAGCCCCACCCTCACTCAGGATTCCCATGCACACCGCGCAAGACACCCGCACCGGCAGTTGGCTGAACGTCATCGCCCTGGCCATCGCCGCCTTCATCTTCAACACCACCGAGTTCGTCCCGGTGGGCCTACTCAGCGACATCGGCCGCAGCTTCGACATGCGCCCGGAACAGGCCGGGCTGATGCTCACCCTGTACGCCTGGGTGGTGTCGCTCACCTCGCTGCCGCTGATGCTGGCCACGCGCAACATGGAGCGGCGGCGCCTGCTGGTGACGATCTTCTGCCTGTTCATCGGCAGCCACCTGCTCTCCGGCGTCGCCTGGAGCTTCACCACGCTGATGCTCAGCCGCTTCGGCATCGCCTTCGCCCATGCGGTGTTCTGGTCGATCACCGCGTCCCTGGCGGTGCGCGTGGCGCCGCCGGGCCAGCAGGCGAAGGCCCTCGGCCTGCTGGCCACCGGCACCATCCTGGCGATGGTCCTGGGCATTCCCCTGGGCCGCGTGCTCGGCGAGGCCATGGGCTGGCGCGCGACCTTCCTGGCCATCGCCGGCGTCTCGCTGGTGGTGGTGCTCTGGCTGGCCCGCGCGCTGCCGCTGCTGCCCAGCCAGAACTCCGGCTCGCTGCGCAGCCTGCCGCTGTTGCTGCGGCGCCCGGCGCTGGTGGCGCTGTACGTGCTCACCGTGCTGGTGATCACCGCGCAGTTCACCGCCTACAGCTACATCGAGCCCTTCGCCCGCGAGGTGGCCAGGCTGGACAGCCAGCGCACCACCCTGCTGCTCCTGCTGTTCGGCGGCGCCGGGCTGTTCGGCTCGATCCTCTTCAGCCGCTACAGCGAACGCTTTCCGCGCGGCTTCCCGTGCCTGACCATCGCCGTGCTCGGCAGTTGCCTGCTGCTGCTCCTGCCGCTGGCCCACGAGCCCCTGGCGCTGCTCGGCCTGAGCCTGTTCTGGGGCGCCGCCATCCTCTGCTTCGGCCTGGCCCTGCAGGCCAAGGTGCTGCAACTGGCCCACGACGCCACCGACGTGGCCATGGCCATGTTCTCCGGGCTGTACAACGTCGGCATCGGCGGCGGCGCGCTGCTGGGCAGCCGGGTGGTCGGCGGCATCGGCCTGGCGCAGATCGGCAACGTCGGCGGCGCCCTGGCCATGGCCGGCCTGGCGCTGTGCCTGTTCGCCTGCTGGCGCTATGCCGAGGCGCTGCGCAACGGGCACAAATGAAAAAGGCCGCGGCCCCTTGCGGGACCGCGGCCTTGGGTACAGCCCGGCGAATCAGCGACCGGCGGCGGGTGCCGAAGCCGGCAGGTGGGCCTCGCCGTACTCCGCCTCGGCTTCGTCGAAGCGCTGCTGCATGGCCTTGGACGGGGCCGGGCCGAGTAGGCTGAAGGCCACGATGGCGATGCTGGAGAACAGGAAGCCGGGGATGATCTCGTACAGGCCGAGCCAGCCGAACTGCTTCCAGACGATCACGGTCACCGCGCCGACCAGCATGCCGGCCAGGGCGCCGTTGCGGTTCATGCGCTTCCACAGCACCGAGAACAGCACCAGCGGGCCGAAGGCGGCGCCGAAGCCGGCCCAGGCGTAGGACACCAGGCCCAGCACGCGGTTTTCCGGGTTGGCCGCCAGGGCGATGGCGATCAGCGCCACCAGCAGCACCATGGCACGGCCGACCCAGACCAGCTCGAGCTGGCTGGCGTTCTTGCGCAGGAAGGCCTTGTAGAAGTCTTCGGTCAGCGCCGAGGAGCACACCAGCAGCTGGCAGCTCAGGGTGCTCATCACCGCGGCGAGGATGGCCGACAGCAGCACGCCGGCGATCCACGGGTTGAACAGGATCTTCGCCAGCTCGATGAACACCCGCTCATGGTTCTCGGTGACCGCGCCGGCCTGCTCCGGGTTGGCCTGGAAGTAGGCGATGCCGAAGAAGCCCACGGCCACGGCGCCGCCCAGGCAGAGGATCATCCAGGTCATGGAGATGCGGCGCGCGGCCGGGATCGACTTGACCGAGTCGGCGGCCATGAAGCGCGCCAGGATGTGCGGCTGGCCGAAGTAGCCCAGGCCCCAGGCCATCAGCGAGATCACGCCGATGAAGGAAGCGCCCTTGAGCATGTCGAAGTTGGCCGCGTCCTTCAGCTCGATGGCGGCGAAGGTCGGTTCCACGCCACCGGTGGCGAACAGTACGATGATCGGGGTGAGGATCAGCGCGAAGATCATCAGCGAGGCCTGCACGGTGTCGGTCCAGCTCACCGCCAGGAAGCCGCCGACGAAGGTGTAGGCGATGGTCGCGGCGGCGCCGGCCCACAGCGCGGTCTCATAGGACATGCCGAAGGTGCTTTCGAACAGGCGGGCGCCGGCGACGATGCCCGAGGCGCAGTAGATGGTGAAGAACACCAGGATCACCACCGCCGAGAGCACGCGCAGGATGCGGCTGTTGTCCTCGAAGCGGTTGGTGAAGTAGTCGGGGAGCGTCAGCGCGTTGCCGTTGTGCTCGGTGTGCACGCGCAGGCGGCCGGCGACGAACAGCCAGTTCAGGTAGGCGCCGACGATCAGGCCGATGGCGATCCAGCTTTCGGAGATGCCGGAGAGGTAGATCGCCCCCGGCAGGCCCATCAGCAACCAGCCGCTCATGTCCGAGGCGCCGGCCGACAGGGCCGTGACGAAGCTGCCGAGGCTGCGGCCGCCGAGGATGTAGTCGGAGAAGTTGTTGGTGGAACGGTAGGCGGCGAGTCCGATCAGGACCATGGCCGCGATGTAGATCACGAACGTGACCAGTGTTGGCGTGTTGACGCTCATGGGGGCTCCCCTGAAGCTTGTTTTTATCCAGGCCCGGAGGGTAGCCCGGGCCCTTGCTCGTCGGGGCCGGCGCGGTTGGCGTCGGTCCCCCTGCCGTGCCCTTCGGCACGGCGGGGCGGCAGCGGCCCTGCGCAAGCTCCGCTACCACCCCTGTCGCCACCCGGCGCGGTTGCACCACGCGGGCGGCTGATTCTTCGGCGCCCCCTCACCAGTCCCGGGGCAGCCGTCGCCACATTGCCCGGCGCACGTCCGGGGACGCGCGAGGGTGGCGGATTCTAGCGCAGGGAAAAGCCCTTGGCGCGACGAATCGCCGAACGGTTGCACTCAAGGTGCAACCCCGACGGGCGACTGGCGGAATCTAGTGGCACCCTGCCCCGGCATTCTTGCGAAAAGCTCTGGACTTCTTGCGAAAAACTCCAGGAAGCCCGCCCTTCGCAGCCAGCGGCTAGCACTTTCGGATCTGAAAGCACTTGATTTTCAAACCACAGGGAATGTTATGTTATAACAACATAACTCAAGGCCGCCCCACCGAGCGGCCCGCCAAGCCCCTGCCTAGAGCCTTCGCGCAGCCCGGATCGCCACGGGAGGGGCGCGTTCTGCCCGAAAAAACCAAGGAGCCCCACGATGTCCCCGTCCCGCCCCCTGCCCCGCTGGCCACTCGCGCCGCTGACCCTCGCGTTGTTCGCCGTTCCCGCGCTCGCCGACACCCGCCCCGCCGAGCTGCAGCCCCAGGTGATCACCGCCAACCCGCTGGGTGAGGTGCAACCCGCCGCGCCCAGCAGCGTGCTGCAGGGCGACGACCTGACGCTGCGCCAGAAAGGCAGCCTGGGCGAGACCCTCGACGGCCTGCCGGGGGTGTCCTCCACCTGGTTCGGCCCCGGCGCCAGCCGGCCGATCATCCGCGGCATGGACGGCGACCGCATCCGCCTGCTGCGCAACGGTGTGGGCGCGCTGGATGCCTCGTCGCTGTCCTACGACCACGCGGTGCCGGAAGACCCCAACGTGGTCGAGCGCATCGAAGTGGTCCGCGGCCCGGCCGCCCTGCTCTATGGCGGCAACGCCATCGGCGGGGTGGTCAACAGCTTCGACGACCGCATCCCCAGCGAGCCGGTGGACGGCGTGCACGGCCGCGGCGAGCTGCGCTACGGCGGCGCCGACACCACCCGCAGCGCCGCCGGTGCAGTGGAAGCCGGCGACGGCAACTTCGCCCTGCACCTGGACGCCGGTTCCCGCGAGTTCAACGACCTGCGCATCCCCGGCTACGCCCATTCCCGCGCCCAGCGCGCGATCGACGGCGACGACTCCAGGCACCGCGTCGAGAACAGCGACGGCCGCCAAGACAGCGGCGCCATCGGCGGCAGTTACCACTGGGACCACGGCTACGCCGGGCTCTCCTACAGCGGCTACGACAGCAACTACGGCTCCCCCGCCGAGGACGACGTGCGCCTGAAGATGCAGCAGGACCGCTACGCCTTCGCCTCGGAGATCCGCGACCTCGAAGGCCCGTTCAGCTCGGTGAAGCTGGACGCCGCCTACACCGAGTACCAGCACAAGGAGATCGAGGACGGCGAGACCGGCACCACCTTCAAGAACGACGGCTACGAGGCGCGCATCGAGGCCCGCCACAAGCCGCTGGGCCCGCTGCAAGGCGTGGTCGGCGCGCAGGTGGCCAACAGCCGCTTCTCGGCCCTGGGCGAAGAGGCCTTCGTGCCGCACACCGAAACCGACAGCGCGGCGCTGTTCTTCCTGGAGAACTGGCAGGCCAGCGAGCGCCTGGCGCTGAGCTTCGGCGGCCGCGTCGAACACAGCCGCATCGACCCCGACGCCAAGGACAATGAGCGCTTCGCCGAGAACGACGGCAGCCGCAGCTTCACCGCCGGCAGCCTGTCCTCCGGCGCGGTGTACCAGCTGACGCCGATCTGGGCGCTGGCCGCCACCCTCAGCTACACCGAACGCGCGCCGACCTTCTACGAGCTGTACGCCAACGGCCCCCACGCAGCCACCGGCACCTACGAAGTGGGCGATGCCGACGCGGACAAGGAAAAGGCGGTCTCCACCGACCTGGCCCTGCGCTTCGACAACGGCATCCACAAGGGCAGCGTCGGCGTGTTCTACAGCCGCTTCTCCAACTACATCGGCCTGCTCGCCAGCGGCCGCTACCGCGACGAGGAAGGCGAGGTGGTCGCCGCCGACAGCGACGAGGCCCTGCCGGAATACCTCTACAGCGGCGTGCGCGCGGAGTTCTACGGCGTCGAGGCGCAGGACCGCATCCACCTGCTGGAAAGCCCCTACGGCAACTTCGACCTGGAACTGTCCGGCGACTACACCCGGGCGAAGAACCGCGACACCGGCCAGCCGCTGCCACGCATCGCCCCGCTGCGCCTGAACAGCGCGCTGATCTGGGAACTGCAGCAATGGCAGGCGCGCCTGGAAGTGGAACACGCCGCCTCGCAGCACCGCGTGCCGGACGAGGAACTCTCCACCGACGGCTACACCACCCTGGGCGCCAGCGTCGGCTACAGGTTCGACATGGGCGGCAGCCAGTGGCTGGCCTTCGTCAAGGGCGAGAACCTGACCAACCAGACGGTGCGCTACGCCAGCTCCATCCTGCGCGACAGCGTGCCGGCGGCGGGACGCGGCATCGAGGCGGGGGTGAAGGTGGCGTTCTGATGGGGTGCGGTAGGGGTGCTCTGCGTAGGATGGGTTGAGCGAAGCGATACCCATCGCCGGCCCTGCCGGCGCAATCGCGGATGAATCCGCTCCTACAAGGGAATGCCGTGCCCCACCGCGAACTGTAGGAGCGGGCCCTGCCCGCGATAGGGCTGCTCGGCGCGCACAGATGGTTCGGCGTCATCCTGAACCATTGGTTCGCGAGCAAGCTCGCTCCTACGAAAAGCCGCACAGCTTGCCCGCGAACCAACTGCTCTGTGTAGGAGCGAGCTTGCTCGCGAACCGCCGCAAAAACAGAAGGCCCCGGTTCCTCGCGAAACCAGGGCCTTCGTTCAGGCGCAAAACCGCGCCGTTACTGCCGCATCCCCCGCCCGCTCACCAGCAGGCGGATGCAGAAGAAGTACAGGATCACCGTCGCCACCAGCATGAAGATCAGCGCCGTGCCGATCTGGATGTCCGACACCCCGAGGATGCCGTAGCGGAAGGCGTTGACCATGTGCAGGATGGGGTTGGCCAGCGACACCGTCTGCCAGAACTCCGGCAGCATGTGGATGGAGTAGAACACCCCGCCCAGGTAGGTCAGCGGCGTCAGCACGAAGGTCGGGATGATCGAGATGTCGTCGAAGTTGCGCGCGTACACCGCGTTGACGAAGCCGCCCATGGAGAAGATGGTGGCCGTCAGCACCACCACCAGCACGGTGATACCCAGGTGGTGCACCTGCAGCTTGGTGAAGAACAGCGACAGCGCCGTGACGATGACGCCCACCGCCAGCCCGCGCAACACACCGCCCACGGTGTAGCCGAGGAGGATGGTGTGCGGCGACACCGGCGACACCAGCAGCTCCTCGATGGAGCGCTGGAACTTGCTGCCGAAGAAGCTCGACACCACGTTGCCGTAGGCGTTGGTGATCACCGACATCATGATCAGCCCCGGCACTATGTACTGCATGTAGCTGAAGCCGCCCATGCCGCCGATCTGCCGGCCGATCAGGTTGCCGAAGATGACGAAGTACAGAACCATGGTGATCGCCGGGGGCAGCAGGGTCTGCGGCCAGATGCGGGTGAAGCGGCGGACTTCGCGATAGACGATGGTGCTCAGGGCCACCCAGTTGGCGCGCAGCTCGCTCATACCGCCACCTTCGACAGGTTCTTCTCGACCAGCGACACGAACAGCTCCTCCAGACGGTTGGTCTTGTTGCGCAGGCTCAGCACCTCGATGCTCTGCCCGTTGAGCGCGGCGAACAGGCCGTTGATGCCGGCCGCCTTGTCCACCTGCACCTCCAGGGTGTGGTCGTCCAGCAGCCGCGCCGGGTAGCCGGGCAGTTGCGGGAGCTGGGCCACGGCGCCCTTGAGGTCGAGCACGAAGGTCTCCACGTGCAGCTGGGTCAGCAGCTTGCGCATGCTGGTGTTCTCGACGATGGTGCCGTGGTCGATGATCGCGATATTGCGGCAGAGCTGCTCGGCCTCCTCCAGGTAGTGGGTGGTGAGGATGATGCTGATGCCCTGCTGGTTCAGTTCGGTGAGGAAGTTCCACATCGAGCGGCGCAGCTCGATGTCCACCCCGGCGGTGGGTTCGTCGAGGATCAGCAGGCGCGGCTCGTGGATCAGCGCGCGGGCGATCATCAGCCGGCGCTTCATGCCGCCGGAGAGCTCGCGCGAGGCCGAGTTGCGCTTGTCCCACAGGCCCAGCTGGTTGAGGTACTTCTCGGCGCGCTCCTTGGCGATCTTCGCCGGAATGCCGTAGTAGCCGGCCTGGGTCACGACGATGTCGAAGACCTTCTCGAACTGGTTGAAGTTGAACTCCTGGGGCACCACGCCCAGGCAGCGCTTGACCTTCAGCGGCTCGCGGTCGAGGTCGTGGCCGAACACCGTGACCGTGCCGCTGGTCTTGTTCACCAGGGTCGAGAGGATGCCGATGGTGGTGGACTTGCCGGCGCCGTTGGGGCCGAGCAGGGCGAAGAAATCGCCCTCGGCGACGTCCAGATCGATGCCCTTGAGGGCCTGGAAACCGTTGCCGTAGGTTTTCGTCAGTTGACGGAGGGTAAGCGCGGAACTCATGGAATTTCCCGTGGCTGGGCGGCGCGTGAAAATGGAACAGCTAGATAAGGGCCGGCGCCGGCAATTGCAACCTTCGCCGGCGTCGCGGTCGGCTCAGGTCAGCGCGGTCATCACCGCCGCACGGTAGGCCGGGCGCTCGCGCAGGCGGGCGTACCAGGCTTCCAGGTGCGGCATCGGCGGGCGCTGGATGGGCATCTCGAACCAGGCATAGATGAAGCTGCCCAGGGGGATGTCGCCCATGCCGAAGCGCTCGCCGGACAAGTATGGCTGGCGCGCCAGGGCCTGCTCGGGCACCGCCAGGGCCGTCACGCAGACCTCGATGCCGGCGTCGATGGCGGCCTGGTCGCGCTGCTCCGGCGGGGTGCGCAGGGTACCCCAGAACACCGTGCGGAAGGGCCCGGCGAAGGTCGAGGTGGTCCAGTCCATCCACTTCTCGGAGCTGGCGCGCTGCTGCAGGTCCTGCGGGTAGAGGCTGTCGGGCGCGTACTTCGCCGCCAGGTAGCGGACGATGGCGTTGGATTCCCAGAGCACGAAGTCGCCGTCCTCGAGGGTCGGCACCACGCCATTGGGGTTGAGCGTGCGGTAGGCCGGCTCGTTCACCACGCCGAAGGCGCCGCCGGCGTCGATGCGCTGGTAGGCCACCCCGGCCTCCTCGGCGCACCACAGCGCCTTGCGCACGTTGGAGGAATTCTTGCGGCCCCAGATTTTCAGCATGGCGTGCAGCCTCTTCTTGTTTGGCGGGTGAGCGCGGCCGCGGCAGGTCGACCGGTGAATGCGAGCACCCTACCGGTCGGCGCGGCAAGAAGAAAGGCGTGCGGACTGATGATGACTATCGATTGCCTTCATGCTTCGGCGCTTCGGCCTGCATGTCGCCGGACAGCGGCGTGGCGCCGGCGTCGAACAGGTGCGGGTAGCAGGCGCGCAGATGGCCGAAGAACAGGTCTTCGGGGACGTCGGCGAACCGGCCGTGGTCGCACAGGTACTCCATGTGCCGCCGGCCGTCCTGGTCGAATTCGTGGAAGACGCTGTCCTCGCGCCCGTCGAACTCCAGCGGCAGCACGCCGAAGGCCTCACACAGCTCGCGGTTGAAGGCCGGCGTGGCCTTGACCCAGCGGCCGTCGAGGAACAGCTCGGTGTAGCCGTGCATGGCGAACACCTCGCTGCGCAGCATCTCCACCATGCGCCCGCTGGCCAGGTGGTTCTTCACGTCGGCCAGGCCGATGCGCGCGGGGATGCCGCAATGCCGGGCGCAGGCCGCCAGCAGCGCGGCCTTGGGCACGCAGTAGGACTGCCCGGCCTGCAGCGCGTGGCTGGCCTTGAGCGTCTGCGCATCGAGGCTGAACACGTAGGGGTTGTAGCGGATGCCGTCGCGCACCGCGTAGTACAGCGCCACCGCCTGCTCGCGCGGCTGCGGCGAGGCGCCACGGTGCCGTTGGGCGAACTCGACCACTGCGGGGTGGTCACTATCCAGGTAGCGGCCGGGTTCGAGGTAAGCCTGCATGGGGGAATCTCCTTCACGGTTCCGGCCAGTCTAAACAGCCCGTCCGCACGCCGTGGAGGACGATCCGGCCAAGCTCGCCGAGGAAGGCGCCAACACCCGGCTAAGCTGTGAGGGATCGCCCCGTCGTTCGTCATGGAGGAAAGTGCATGTTGTTGCTCTGGTTGATCGTTCTCGTGCTCGGCGTCGCCTGGCTGGCCCACCGGCGCGTGGCGCCGGCTCCGGCGCTGGGGATAGTCGCCGTCTATCTCATCTTCATGGGCCTGTTCAGCCGCGCCCACGGCTGGATGATCCTGCTCTGGCTGCCCTGGCTGGCGGTGGCCGCCGCCCTGGCCCTGCCCGATCTGCGCCGCAAGCTGTTCAGCGGCCCGCTGTACGCCTGGTTCAAGCAGGTGCTGCCGCCGATGTCCGACACCGAGCGCGAGGCCATCGAGGCCGGCACCGTGTGGTGGGACGGCGACCTGTTCAGCGGCCGCCCGGACTGGAGTAAGCTGCTGGGCGCCCCGGCGCCGCAGTTGAGCGAGGAGGAACAGGCCTTCATCGACGGCCCCACCGAGCAACTCTGCGCCATGGTCGACGACTGGGACATCTCCCGGCGCATGGACCTGCCGCCCGAGGCCTGGGCCTTCATCAAGGAACAGGGCTTCTTCGGCCTGATCATCCCCAGGGAGTATGGCGGCAAGGGCTTCTCCGCCTTCGCCCACTCCCAGGTGGTGATGAAGCTGGCCAGCCGCAGCGGCGACCTGGCCTCCACCGTGATGGTGCCCAACTCCCTGGGCCCGGCCGAGCTGCTGCTGCACTACGGCACCGACGAGCAGCGCCAGCGCTACCTGCCGGGCCTGGCGCGCGGCGAGGAAATCCCCTGCTTCGGCCTGACCAGCCCGCAGGCCGGCTCCGACGCTGGCGGCATGACCGACATCGGCATCGTCTGCAAGGGCCAGTGGCAGGGCGAGGAAGTGCTCGGCCTGCGCCTGACCTGGGAGAAGCGCTACATCACCCTGGGCCCGGTGGCCACCCTGCTCGGCCTGGCCTTCAAGTGCCACGACCCGGACCACCTGCTGGGCGGCGAGGAAGACCTGGGCATCACCCTGGCCCTGGTGCCCACCGACACCCCCGGGGTGGAGATCGGCCGGCGCCACGTGCCCCTGGGCGCGGCCTTCATGAACGGGCCGAACTCGGGCAAGGACGTGTTCCTGCCGCTGGACTGCATCATCGGCGGCCAGGCCATGATCGGCAAAGGCTGGATGATGCTGATGAACTGCCTGTCGGTGGGCCGCTCCATCTCCCTGCCGGCGGTGGGCACCAGCGCGGCCAAGGGCTGCAGCTACAGCAGCGGGCGCTACGCGCAGATCCGCGAGCAGTTCAACGTGCCCATCGGCGCCTTCGAGGGCATCCAGGAAGCCCTCGGGCGCATCGGCGGCAACGCCTGGATGATGGACTGCGCGCGCATCCTCACCGCCCACGCGGTGGACCTGGGCGAGAAGCCCTCGGTGCTCTCGGCCATCCTCAAGTACCACCTGACCGAGCGTGGCCGCGAATGCATCAGCCACGCCATGGACATCCACGGCGGCAAGGGCATCATCCTCGGCCCGCGCAACTACCTGGGCCGCGCCTGGCAGACGGCGCCGATCTTCATCACCGTGGAAGGCGCCAACATCCTCTCGCGCAACCTGATGATCTTCGGCCAGGGCGCCATCCGCTGCCATCCCTTCGTGCTCAAGGAGATGGCCCTGGCCCAGCAGGAAGACCAGGGCCACGCCGCCCACGAGTTCGACCGCCTGCTGCTGCGGCACATCGGCTTCGCGGTGAGCAACGCCGCCAGCAGCCTGCTGCTGGGCCTGGGCTTCGGCCGCTTCGACCACGTGCCCGGCGACCGCCTGACGCGCCCCTACTTCCGCGCGGTGAACCGCCTGGCAGCCAGCTTCGCCATGCTCGCCGACTTCAGCATGATGCTGCTGGGCGGCGAACTGAAGCGCAAGGAACGCCTCTCGGCGCGCCTGGGCGATGCCCTGAGCCACCTCTACCTGGCCTCGGCGGCGCTCAAGCGCTACCACGACCTGAACCACGCCGAGTACCTGCAACCGCTGCTGCGCTGGGCCCTGGAAGAAAACCTGGCGAAGACCGAAGAGGCCCTGGCCGCCCTGCTGGAGAACTTCCCCAACCGCTGCGTCGGCTGCCTGCTCAAGCTCCTGGTGTTCCCCCTGGGCCGCCGCCACAAGGGCCCGAGCGACGCGCTGGACGCGGAGATCGCCGGCATCCTCGGCCGCCCGCTGGACGACCCGGCGCTGCAGGCGATCCTCTACGGCGCCTTCCTGCCCACAGCGCAAGACGACCCGCTGGCCGACCTGGAGCGCGCCCTCACCGCCCTGCGCGAAGTCGCGCCCTTGCAGAAACAGCTGCACAAGGCGCTCAAGGAAGGCAAGGTGCGTCCGGCGCCCGGCCAGTCGCCGATCGACGCCGCGGTGGCCGCGCGGGTGCTGGACGAGGACCAGGGCCAGCAGCTGCACGCTGCGGAAAAGGCCCGGCGCCAGGTGATCGACGTCGACGACTTCGCCAAGGAGGAACTCGGCCAGCCCGGCAAGGTCTGACCACCCAGAACCCTTCCCTACCCCATGAAGGGAGCAGTACGCCAAGGGCGCCGACACGGCGCCCTTGGCGTTTTCGCCCCGGGGGCTGCCAGTGCCGGCGGATGGGTGCACACTGGCAGGCAAAGGCAACCGGGAGAACGCCCATGCGCATCCTGCCCATCCTTCTCGTCGGCCTGGCCCTGGCGACCACGGCCCAGGCCGACTCCTGGCTCTACCCGAGCCGCAACAGCCCACCACCGGCGCCGCTGGTCGACCTGGACCCGCAACAGCAGCAGATCGACAACCTGCAGCGCCAGGCCGAACAGCGCCGCGCGCAGCAGCAGGACCAGCGCCTGCAATACGAGGACCAGCGCCTGCAGCTCAAGCAGCAACAGCTCAAGGACCAGCAGCAGTCCCTGGACCGCCAGCGCCAGCAACAGCGCCTGCAGGACCAGACCATCGAGCGCCAGCGCACCGACCTGCAGCAGTTCCGCCTGCAGCAGCAACAGCAGCAGCTCGACATGCAGCGGCGGATGATCGACAACCAGCGCCGGCAGACGCAGTCGCGGCCGCTCCGTTGAATGGCGCAGCGCGGCGGGGCCGGTGAAACCCCTATATACTCCGCCCCCGTTTCAGCCGTTTCCGCAGAGGAGCCCACCATGGCCAGCGCCTACCTTGACCACCACCTCGCCCTGCTGCAGCACCTGCGCATGATCCTCGGCGCCCTGGGCGAAGCCGAGCAGGTCCCGGAGGAGAACCACGGCCTGTTCCTCGAACGCTTCGACGAACTGCTGCAGGAACTGCCGCGCGACCCGGTGGGCGCCCAGTACCTGGGCCAGGACCTGATTTCCCAGACCTTCCACCGCTACCCGCAGATCGCCCACCTGGTGCCGCGCGACCTGCTGTGGTTCTTCGGCGGCGACTGCCTGCACTTCATGCCCGACGAAGAGATCGACCTGTACCAGCAACTGGACGAACGCCGCTTCGCCGCCGAGGAAAACGGCGAGCCCTTCGACTGGAACAAGGAAAAGGCTTTGCTGGCGTTGCCGGGAGATGCGCCGAAGCATTAAGAGCACCCTCACCCCAGCCCTCTCCCGCAAGCGGGAGAGGGGGCTGTCCTGAGCGGCGTTGAACTCAAGCGTCGTCCTCACACCTCGTCATTCCCGCGGACAGCGCTTGCGCTGGTCCGAGCAACTGTCTTACAGGCCGCGCCGAGGTGCTCGCTCCTACAGGGGCAACCGTGGTTTCAGGATCATGCGGCGTTGAACTCAAGCGTCGTCCTCACACCTCGTCATTCCCGCGTACAGCGCTTGCGCTGGCCCTAGCGACTGTCTTACAGACCGCGCCGAGGTGCTCTTCGTAGGAGCGAGCTTGCTCGCGAATGAGCCCCCGCAGCGGAGTCTGTTCGCGAGCAAGCTCGCTCCTACAGGGGCAACCGTGGTTTCAGGATCATGCGGCGTTTTCAGTCGGCTCGGGACAGCCCCCTCTCCCTTCAGGGAGAGGGTTGGGGAGAGGGCGCCCCCTCGATCCTACGAAAAGCCCCGCAAGACAGTCACCCCTCCTCCGGCACCCGTATCCGGTGGCAATCCTTGATCTCCCGCAGCGCCAGGGTCGACTGGATCGACGCGATGCCCGGCTGTTTGCGCAGCACCTTCTCGACGAATTCCGCATAAGCGTCCAGGTCCTTCTCCAGCACCTGCAGAAGGAAGTCCGCATCGCCGGTGATCTTGTGGCAGGCCAACACCTCCGGCAGGTCGCGCACGGTCGCCTCGAAGCGGTCCGAGGCGTCGTCGGAGTGGGCGGCGAAGCGCACGTGGACGAAGGCCAGGATGTCCAGGCCCAGGCGCCGGCGGTCGAGGTTGGCCTGGTAGTCGCGGATGTAGCCCTCCTCCTCCAGGCGCTTGCGCCGCCGCCAGCAGGGCGTGACGCTCAGCGCCAGGCGCTCGCTCAGTTCGGCGTTGGACAGGCTGGCGTCGTCCTGCAACAGGCGCAGCATCGCCAGGTCGGTGGCATCCAGATCGGCCACGCTGGAATTTCTTTTCTTCATTCCTCTTACCCTGAGTCTGTCTTTGCGCAGAAGCCTAGCCCATGCAGTCAGAAAGCACAGTTATTCCCGGCCAGCGGCATAGACTGACCCCAGGCGCCCGATGAACGCGCGGCGCTCCCACTCAGGAGGATGGCAGCATGACCCGTTATCTGGATGTGCAGGACGTTGGCCGACTGCTCGGCGAAATCGGCCCGGGCGCGGCGATCCGCGCGATGGCCGGCTACATCGAGGCCGACTACCGACGCTGGGATGAATTCACCAAGTGCGCCCGCGTCGCCAACCACTCCGCCCTCGGCGTGATCGAACTGATGCCCGCCGACGACGGCAAGCTGTATGCCTTCAAGTACGTCAACGGCCACCCGAAGAACCATCGCGTCGACCTGCCCACGGTAATGGCCTTCGGCGTGCTGGCCACGGTGGACACCGGCTACCCGCTGCTGCTCGGCGAACTGACGCTGACCACCGCCGTGCGCACCGCCGCCACCTCGGCGCTGTTCGCCGGCTGCCTGGCCCGCCCCGATGCCCGAAGCATGGCGCTGATCGGCAACGGCGCGCAGAGCGAGTTCCAGGCCATCGCCTTCCACGAGCTGCTGGGTATCGAGGAAATCCGCCTGTTCGACATCGACCCGGCGGCCACCGCCAAGCTGCAGCGCAACCTCGCCGGTCTCCCCGGCCTGAAATTGGTGGTCGCCAGCTCGGTGCGTGAAGCGGTGCGCGGCGCCGACATCGTCACCACGGTCACCGCCGACAAGACCAACGCCATCATCCTCAGCGCCGACATGCTCGAACCGGGCATGCACATCAACGCCGTGGGCGGCGACTGCCCGGGCAAGACCGAGCTGCAGGCCGAAGTGCTGGAGCGCGCGCGGGTGATAGTCGAGTTCGAACCGCAGACCCGCGTCGAGGGCGACATCCAGCAGATGCCGGCGGATTTCCCGGTGATCGAGTTCCAACGCATCCTCGCCGGCGCCGCCGAGGGCCGGCAGAACGCCGAGCAGATCACCGTATTCGACTCGGTGGGCTTCGCCCTGGAAGACTTCTCCGCCCTGCGCTGGCTGCACGACGCGGCGCGCGAGCGCGGCATCGGCCGCGACATCGAACTGGTGCCGCGGCCGCAGGACCCGAAGGACCTGTTCGGCCTGGTCCGGCAGCCCCAGGGCCAGGCGCTGCGTGCTGTGCGCTGAGCCTGGCGCGCCAGGGCAAGGGCTGGCTCACTCCAGCACGCTGAACTCGATGCGCTGGTTGCGCGCCCTGCCCGCCTCGGTGGCGTTGCTGAAGAGCGGCTGGCTGCGCCCGTAGCCCTTGGCCTGCAGACGGTCGGGCGCCACGCCCAGTTCCACCAGGCGCGCCACCACGGCCTCGGCCCGAACGCGGGAGGCCTGCTGGCTGCTTTGCGAATCGTCGCTGTCGTCGGTGTGTCCGCCCACTTCCACGAGGGTGCCCGGCGGCGCCTGGCGGATGGCTTCGGCGGCTTCGGCCAACACCTCGTCGCTGTCGCGGCTGATGGTGCTCGAGCGGTTGTCGAAGCGAATCCCCAACTGGGTCAGGGCATCGGCCAGTTGCCGAGCGCCGGAGCCCGGCGGCAGGCCGTTGAGGGCGGCCAGGGTGCGGTTCCACAGCCCCAGGAATTCGAAGCCGCCGAAGGTCTCGCGCAATTTCTGCGACAGCTCGATGCGCTGCCCCTGGCTCAGCGCGGTGGAATCCATGCGGATGCGCTCGCCGTTGAAGCCCAGCTTGAGCCCCTCGACCTTCAGTTCCGGCAGCAGCTCCAGCAGGCCGTCGAGCCAGGCAGCGGGGCTGGTTTGCCGCTTGACCAGGATGTCGCCCCGCAGGCGCTCCGCGCCGAAGACCTCCTTCAGCCGCCCCAGCAGCGCCGCGCGCTCGTCGATGCTGGTGAGCTGGCCATTGATGCGGACCTTGCCCTCGCGCAGTTCGAGCATGAAGCGCGGCGCCTCCACCACCGGGCTGGCCTCGGGCTGCGGGACCACCTCCACGGCTGCCGCCACCCGCGCCTGGGCCACGGGCGTGGACGAGCAATGGCGAAACGACAGCACCATGGTGAGCAACGACAGCACCAGCAGCGCGCCCAGCCAGGGCGCCAGCCCCCGCTTCGCACCCGGCCGCGGCCCAGCCGGCTCGCTGATCGCCTCCGGCCGCAGCGCCGGCAACAATTCGGCGGTGTCGGCCATCAGCACCGTCAGCCCCTCGGCCCCGGCCTGCGCCGCGCCACCGGCAGCGTCGAGTCCGGCCAGCAGCTCCGGCAGGCAGGCGGCGACCGCCTCTTCCAGCCCCTCGTCGGACAGCCCCAGGTGCCGGGCAAAGCGGCCCAGCGTGCCGGCGTCGAACACCTGCTCCAGCTGGGCGCGGTCGGGCGCCTGCGCATGGGGGCCGCCCTGCAGCCAGGCGCCCAGTCCCTGCCGGCGCAGGTGCTGGACGAAACCGGCCCAGCCGCCGCGCTGCTCGTCGAGCACCAGGTGGGCCAGCAGGCCCAGGAGCTTTCCGGCGTTTTCCGGCGCCAGGCCGAAGCGGCGGACGAGCGTCTCCAGAAGCCGCCCAATGAAATCGTCATACATATGAAGAACTACTCGGAGAATATCCATCGACCCGTGCCAGGCATTGCGGCCACACGGTCCCTGCAATGCTGCCCAGGCGCCGATGCGCGCCGGGGAAGCCGGCGCTATCAGAGCAAATCCCTCCGGCGGACCAAATAAGGGCAATCCGAATTCGCTGCCCGGCGCCGGCATTGCCGGGGGGCGAGGAAACGTCTCACCGGCGCCCGCGCCTGCGCCTTATTCCACCGGCCGGGCAAGCCTTGCCAAGCTGGCCGGAACACTTCGCCAAGGCGCTATCGCAGGACCTCCCCATGCCGCACCTCCCACCGATGACCACCAGCCATGGAGGGCTGCGGCTGCGCTCGGGCAGCATCCTCGCCCTGCTGCTGGTGCTGCTGGCGAGCCTGGCGCCCAGCAGCCAGGGCCAGAGCCAGGGCGGGCAGCGGACGGCGAAGGTCGAGGTGGAAAGCTTCGTGCGCCGGCTGTACGGCGACGAAGGCCCCGGGGCGCTCTCCGGCGATATCGGCGAGGCGCGCGCCCGGCGCTGGCTGAGCCCTGCGCTGGCGCGGGCGCTGAAGGCCTACCGCGCAGCCCGCAATGAAGGCGCGGGGCTGCTGGAGAACGACCCGCTCTGCGTCTGCCGGCGTTCGCCAGGCCTGGAGCTGGAGCAACTGCACGTCAACTTGGCCGGCGAGAGCCGGGCCACGGCCAGGGTGATCCTGGTGCACGAGCAGTGGCGCCGCGGCGTGCTGCTGCGCTTGGTCAGGCGTGGGGGAGCCTGGCGCCTGGACGACCTCGCGCAACCGGCCATGCCCAGCCTGCGCCAGGCGCTGGAGCGAGAAACGCGGGGCAGCGAGCCGGCGCCTGCGGATAAGCGAGGGGACGGAAACGCAAAAAGGCTGCCCTGAGGCAGCCTTTTTGTGTGGATCACCGCGAGGGGCGATCCGGATTGGAGCGGGAAACGAGACTCGAACTCGCGACCCCGACCTTGGCAAGGTCGTGCTCTACCAACTGAGCTATTCCCGCATCAACTTGTTGCAACCTCCAGCTTTCGGCCGGAGGGTAACGCCATTTTGCTTTCCGTTCACCGCCGGGGCGATGACCGAGAATCTGGAGCGGGAAACGAGACTCGAACTCGCGACCCCGACCTTGGCAAGGTCGTGCTCTACCAACTGAGCTATTCCCGCAATGGCGTCCCCTAGGGGACTCGAACCCCTGTTACCGCCGTGAAAGGGCGGTGTCCTAGGCCACTAGACGAAGGGGACGCGGCCCGGAACTTACAACATTCTTTCCGGCTTCTTCGCTCTGCCTTTCGGCTTTCGCGTCGAAGTGGCGCGCATTCTATGGAGCCTTTGGAGGGGCGTCAACCCTTCCGGAAAAAATTTTTTAAATCAAAGACTTCTGGTCAAATTTTGCGCCGCCGCTATGACCGGTGTCAGCGAGCCATTACACTCGGGAAAAATCCTTCAGGGAGTTTCCAAGGTGTCGCCACTCGTCATCACCGCCCTGGTCGTCGCCGGCATCGTCATTCTGATCGCCATCGTCTTCATCAACCAGCAGTTGGAAAACCGCAAGCTGGAGAAGGCCCGGGAGAAGGCCGACCTGCAGGATCGCTTCCGCCGCTGCGGCGCCATCGCCGAGAGCCTGCCCGGTCAGTTCATCTCCGCGGACCTCAAGCTGCTGCTCAGCCGTTTCGAACTCAGCCTGGGCGAGCGCCTGCTCAAGCTGGAAAAAACGCCCCAGGTCGCCGAGCGCGTCGCCGAACTCAACCGCCTGGTAAGCCAGGGCAGCGCCATGGAAGTGCGCAACGCCCCGCAGTTGATCCTCACCGAAGCCAAGGCCAAGGAAGTCCGCTTCCTTTTCGAGGGCCTGCACGCCCAGATCAACCGCTTCGCCCAGGATGGCCTGCTGCCGCGCAACGACGCCCAGCGCTGGCTGAAGGAAATCCGCCACCTGCTCACCCAGCTGCATATAGAGTTCTTCACCAACATCGGCCAGCAGGCGCTGCAGCAGAACCAGCCCCGCCAGGCCCGCCTGGCCTTCGAGCGCGGCGTGCAGTACCTGCAGAAGCAGGCCGACCTCGGCCGCTACCAGGCCCAGTTGAAGCAACTGGAACAACAGCTCGAACGCGCCAACGCCCTGGTCCTGGAAAGCAGCAAGCCCTCCGCCGAGGAAAACACCGAGCTGACCGAAGGCCTGAAGGCGCTGGACGAAGACGACATCTGGAAGAAGAAGAATCTCTACGACTGAGGAGACCCGCATGAGCCTGACCCTCTACGGCGCCGCCCTATCCCCCTTCGTCCGCAAGGCCCGCCTGTGCCTGGCGGAGAAGGGCCTGGACTACCAGCTGGAGAACGTCGACCCGTTCAACCAGCCGGACTGGTACGCCGACCTCAACCCGCTGCGACGCATCCCCGCCCTGCGCGACGGCGACGTCACCCTGGCCGACTCCAGCGTCATCTGCCACTACCTGGACGACCGCGATCCCCAGGCCACGCCCCTGTGCGGCGGTAACGCCCTGGCCCGCGCGCGGATCAACTGGCTGGAAAAATACGCCGACTACGAAGTGGCGCCCCTGGCCACCTTCACCGTGTTCCGCAACCGCCTGCTCAAGCCGCTGCTGGGCAAGCCGTGCGACGAGGCGGCGGTAGAGGCCGCGCTGCAGGAGAAACTGCCGCCGCACTTCGACTACCTGGAAGGCTGCCTGGGCGGAGCCGAGTATTTCGTCGACGACCGCTTCAGCCTGGCGGACATCGCCGTGGCCAGCCAACTGGTGAACATGCGCCACGGCGGGGAAGTATTGGATGCCGGGCGCTGGCCGCGTCTGGCCGCGCACTTCCAGCGCATGCTGCAGCGCCCTGCCCTGCAAGCGGTTCTCGAGGGTGAACAGCGGGTCGTCGAGAAGATTCGCACACGCATCGCCCAGGCGCCGGCCTGAATAGAAAGACGCCGTCGGTCGGAGCACGGCGTACATCCCCCGTAGGAGTGGACCTTGTCCGCGATAGCCGGAGGTATCGGCGCGGTTCGCGGATGAGATCCGCTCCTACGCCGCCCCACCCGCGCCATTCCCTTGTAGGAGCGCGCCCTGCGCGCGATTTCGCGGGCAGGGCCCGCTACTACAGGTGCGGGGAAACGCCGTGCCTCACGGAACGCATAGGGGCACGGAATCGAGCGAGCAGGCCTGCGGCCCCCTTACCCTAACCCTCTCCCAGAGGGAGAGGGGACCGTTCGGAGTGCGTTGGTGTTTCGGCGTTAGCCGGCTAGCACAGGGATCGCCGGCTGAAACCAGGTCTCCTCTCGGCACGGATTAGCCCCCTCTCCCTCCGGGAGAGGGCTGGGGTGAGGGGAAAGCCCGAGCACCGACGTCATTCCCCTGTAGGAGCGCGCCCTGCGCGCGATTTCGCGGGCAGGGCCCGCTCCTACAATTCGTGCCTCAGCAATCGGTCAGGCGCAGGAAGATCTCGGCCAGGCGCTCGATGCCGGCCTGGTCCTCGGCGCTGAAGCGGCCGATGCTCGGGCTGTCCAGATCGAGCACGCCGATCAGCCGGCCGTCCTTGACCAGCGGCACCACCAGCTCGCTGTTGGAGGCACTGTCGCAGGCGATGTGCCCGGGGAAGGCGTGCACGTCTTCCACCCGCTGCGTCTGGCGGGTGCGCGCCGCGGCGCCGCACACACCCTTGGCGAAGGGAATACGCACGCAGGCCACCTTGCCCTGGAACGGGCCCAGCACCAGTTCCTCGTCCTTGTTCAGGTAGAAACCGGCCCAGTTCAGGTCGCCCAGTTCGTGGAACAGCAAGGCGGCGAACTGCGAGGCGTTGGCGATGAAGTCGCGCTCGTCGGCGAACAGCGCTTCGGCCTGCGCCGCCAGCAGCGCGTAGCCACCCAGCCCGGCGCCGGTCTGTTGCAGGTCGATCATGGTTCTTCTCCTTCGAGCAATTGACGGCCCACCCACTGGCGGGCGAATTGATAGGCGCAGCGGCCGTTGCGGTTGCCGCGGCCGAGGGCCCAGCGGATGGCTTCCTTCTCCAGCGGCTCGTCCCAGGTGAAGGCCAGCCCCGAACGGCCGGCCAGCACTTCCACCCAGTGCCGCACCACGTCCAGGAAGTGCTCCTGGGTGAAGGGGTAGAACGACAGCCACAGGCCGAAACGGTCGGACAGGGCGATCTTGTCCTCCACCGCCTCGCTGGGGTGCAGCTCGCCGTCGACCATCTTCCAGTTCTCGTTGTCGCTCTGCTTCTCCGAGACCAGGTGGCGGCGGTTCGAGGTGGCGTACAGCAGGACGTTGTCCGGAGCCTGCTCCAGCGAGCCGTCGAGCACGCTCTTGAGCACCCGGTAGTCGCCCTCGCCGGCGTCGAACGAGAGGTCGTCGCAGAACAGCACGAAGCGCTGCGGCAGGCCGTGCAACTGCTCCACCACCCGCGGCAGGTCGGCCAGGTGGTCGCGCTCGATCTCGATCAGGCGCAGGCCGTCGCCGGCCAGCTCGGCCAGCAGCGCGCGCACCAGCGAGGACTTGCCGGTGCCGCGAGCGCCCCACAGCAAGGCGTGGTTGGCCGGCCTGCCGGCGACGAACTGGCGGGTGTTGCGGGCCAGTTGTTCGCGCTGCTTGTCGACGCCGAGCAGGTCGTCCAGGCGCAGGTCGAGGCTCACCTGCAGCGCCTGCAGGTAGCCGCTGCGGCCATCGCGGTGCCAGCGGGCGGCCAGGCAGCGCTGCCAGTCGATGGGCTCGCGCAGCGCCGGGAGCAACGGCTCCAGCCGGGCCAGCACGCTTTCGGCGCGGGCCAGGAAATCATTCAGACGGGAATCCACGGCTTTCTCCCAGGGATCTTCAGCGTACGGAGGCTGAGGTTCGGTCATGTCACATGGATGGCATCGCCTCTGCCGACAGCCTGCCGGCTTGGGCTATGCTACGCGCCTGGAAAGCATTCTCGAGGCGAAGTACCGCACCTCATGGATATTGCGCTCACCCATCGCCTCTCGTTCAAGCAGGCCAGCCTGACGGTGCTGGTCGCCTTCATCCTCGGCACCCTGCTCAGCCTCATCCAGGTGGGCGTCGATTATGCCAGCCAGGACGCCTCCATCAACCGCGAAGTACGCGCCCTGCTGGACGTCAGCCACAACCCGGCGGCGCGCATCGCCTACAACATCGACGCCGAACTGGCCCAGGAACTGGTGGTGGGCCTGCTGCGCTCGCCGGCGGTGATTCGCGCGGAAATCATCGACAGCGCCGACGTGGCCCTGGCCAGCGCCGGCCGGCCGCCGGCGGAAAGCCGCCTGCGCCCGCTCAGCGACTTCCTCTTCGGGCACATGCGCGTCTACGAGGAGCCGCTGTATATAGAGCACCAACCCAAGGAATCCCTCGGCGTGCTGCGCCTGGAGATCGACACCTTCGTCTTCGGCAACGACTTCCTGCGCCGCGCCGGCATGACGCTGATCTCCGGCTTCGTCCGCAGCCTGCTGCTGTCGCTGATCCTCCTGGTGCTGTTCTACGGCCTGCTGACCAAGCCACTGGTGAGCCTGATCGAAGTGCTCGCCCGCCACGACCCACGCTCGCCCACACGCCTGCGCCTGCCCTGCCCCAGCGGCCACGAGCGCGACGAGATCGGCGTGCTGGTGGAGGTGACCAACCGCCAGCTCAGCCACATCGCCGTGGAGATGGAACAGCGCCGCGAGGCCGAGGACCGCCTGACCCGCTACCTGGCCGAGTTGGAGAACATAGTGGCGGCGCGCACCGCCGAGCTGAAGGCGGCCAACGCCCGCCTGACGCAGTCCAACCAGCAACTGGAGCGCGCCCGCCTCAACGCCCTGGACATGGCCCAGGCCCGCGCCACCTTCCTGGCCAACATGAGCCACGAGATCCGCACCCCGCTCAACGGCCTGCTGGGCATGCTCGGCCTGGCCCTGGACGGCCCGCTGAGCCCGGAACAGCGCCAGCAGCTGTCCATCGCCCACGACTCGGGCAAGGTGCTGGTGGACCTGCTCAACGACGTGCTCGACCTGTCCAAGTTCGAGTCCGGCCAACTGGAGCTGGAGAAAATCCCCTTCGACCTCGCCACCCTGGTGGAGGACACCGCCAGCCTGCTGTCACAGAACGCCGCCCCGGCGGTGGAGCTGACCTGCCTGGTCAGCCCCGACTTGCCTGCACAGCTGGAAGGCGACCCGACGCGGGTGCGGCAGATCGTCAGCAACCTGCTGTCCAACGCCCTCAAGTTCACCCGCCTGGGCCGCGTCGACCTGCGCGTCGAACCCTGGGAGGACGGCGTGCGCATCAGCGTCCGCGACACCGGCATCGGCATCGCCGCCGACGCCCTGCAGCGCATCTTCCAGCCCTTCACCCAGGCCGACGCCGGCATCACCCGCCAGTTCGGCGGCACCGGCCTGGGCCTGGCGCTGACGCGCAAGCTGTGCGAGGCCATGCAAGGCGAACTGAGCGTCAGCTCGCAACCGGGCCTGGGCAGCGAGTTCGCCGCGACCCTGCCGCTACACGCCCTGGGCCCCGCGCAAACGCTGGAGCCGTTGAGCGGCAAGGTGGTGGCGCAGTGCCCGGCCGGCAGCGGCCTGGCCGAACTGCTGCAGACCTGGCTGCCGCGCTGGGGCCTGGACTACCGGCGCCTGGACACCGACGCCAGCCTGCTGGGCGTGGAGCTGGACGTGTTGCTGTCCGACTGCCCGGACTGCCTGGTCGGCCTGCGCCAACATCTCAAGGACCGCCCGGTGCTGCTGGTCACCGCCTACGGCAGCTTCGTCGAAGCCGAACTGGCGCAGCAGTTGGCGCCCCTGCGCCAGCTGGCCCGCCCGCTCAGCCGCGCCACCCTGCACCAGGCCCTGCAGCAGGCCCTCCGCCGCCCGGCCACACCGGCCCAGCGTCAGTTGCCGGGCGAGGCCCCGGAGCAGTTCGCCGCGCGCGTGCTGCTGGTGGAAGACAACCCGGTCAACCAACTGGTGGCCAGGGGCCTGCTGCAGAAGCTCGGCTGCCGGGTGAGGGTCGCCGCGGATGGCCAGGAGGCCCTGGATGCCCTGGCCGAGGAAGACTTCGAGCTCGTGCTGATGGACTGCAACATGCCGGTGATGGACGGCTACGAGGCGACCCGCCGGATTCGCCAGGCGCCGCGCTGGAAGGATCTGCCGGTGATCGCCCTGACCGCCAACGCCTTGCCCGACGAGCGCGAGCGCTGCCGCCTGGCCGGCATGGACGACTACCTGGCCAAGCCCTTCCACCGCGACGAGATGGCGGCGATGCTGGAGCGCTGGGCGCAGCCCCGGCTGGATGCCT
The DNA here is from genome assembly GCF_900112375.1 of Pseudomonas citronellolis. Taxonomy (GTDB): domain Bacteria; phylum Pseudomonadota; class Gammaproteobacteria; order Pseudomonadales; family Pseudomonadaceae; genus Pseudomonas; species Pseudomonas citronellolis. The sequence continues at coordinate 56,043 of NZ_FOLS01000002.1, forward strand.
GAGGCCGGCGGCGCCTTACGGCTCCAGCGCCAGCAGTTGCCCGAGCAGGTCGTCCAGGCGTCCGCGCAGCTCATCCATCGCATTGAGGTCCAGGCCGCTGGCACACAGCAGCGCCTCGCGCAGCGGCGCCACCTTCTCGCGCAAGGCAATGCCCTCCCCGCTCAGGCCCAGGTGCACCTCGCGCTCGTCCTGCCGCGCCCGCCGGCGCTGCACCAGGCCGAGCTGCTCCAGGCGCTTGAGCAGCGGCGTCAGGGTGCCGGAGTCGAGCATCAGGCGTTCGCCCAGGGCCTTCACGGTCGGCTGCGCGGGCGGTTTGTCCTGCCATTCCCACAGCACCAGCATCACCAGGTACTGCGGGTAGGTCAGGCCGAGCGCATCGAGCATCGGCCGGTAGCCGCGGATGATCGCCCGCGAGGCGGCGTACAGGCGGAAGCACAACTGGTTGTCCAGCAGCAGCGCCTGTTCCGGTTCACGGCGGCTCATCGCAGCAGCGCTTCGATCTCGGCGGCGAGTTCCTCCGGCTTGGTCAGCGGGGCGAAGCGCTTGACCTGGCTGCCGTCGCGGCTGACCAGGAACTTGGTGAAGTTCCACTTGATGCCCTGGCTGCCCAGCACGCCCGGCGCGCGCTTCTTCAACTGCACGTAGAGCGGGTGGGCGCCGGCGCCGTTGACGTCGATCTTCTTGAACAGCGGGAAGCTGACGCCGAAGTTCAGCTCGCAGAACTGCGAGATCTCGCCTTCGTCGCCCGGCTCCTGCTTGCCGAACTGGTTGCAGGGGAAGCCCAGCACCACCAGGCCCTTGTCGCGGTACTTCTCCCACAGCGCCTCCAGGCCCTTGTACTGCGGGGTGAAGCCACACTGGCTGGCGGTGTTCACCACCAGCAGGGCCTTGCCGCCGAAATCGGCCAGGGTCTTCTGCTCGCCCTTGATGGTCGTGCAGGGGATATCCAGCAATGCGTCGCTCATGGAACCGGCTCCAGGAAAGTGGGAGCGATCAAGATAGCCCGCAATTAAATTGCACACAATTTATTTATATCGAAAAAAGGCCCGCCGACGACCGGCGGGCCTTGCGTCACTCAAGCCCCGTCGCGCGGCACCAGCTTCAGCGACGCCGAGTTGATGCAGTAGCGCAGCCCGGTCGGCCGCGGCCCGTCGGGGAACACGTGGCCCAGGTGGGCTTCGCAGGCTGCGCAGCGCACCTCGATGCGGTGCATGCCATGGCTGAAGTCTTCCAGCTCGGCGATGGCCTGCTTCGACACCGGCTGGAAGTAGCTCGGCCAGCCGCTGCCGGAATCGTACTTGGCGTCCGAGTCGAACAGCGCCGCGCCGCAGCACACGCAGTGGTAGATGCCGGGGGTCTTGGTCGCGTAGTACTCGCCGGTGAAGGCACGCTCGGTGCCGCCCAGGCGGCAGATGTGGAACTGCTGTTCGTCGAGCTCCTCGCGCCAGCTTTCCAGGGGCTTCTCGATCTTTTCCATCGCTGTACCTCGCAAGCTTGAAAAAAGCCCGTCCGCGCCCTTTCGCGGGAAACGGGCCGCACGTATGATGCGTGACGTCATCGTTGGATGCAGAATCTGCCGCACAAGGGATCATTGACGATAAAAAAGCCTTTTTATGGGCTTTTTTTCGTTCGTTTCTCCGTTAACCAGGCGTTTTTTCAGTTTCACCGCCAGGACGCGCGACATTCCGCACCTCGTATAGACGCCAGTCTGTCACCCGCGTTACAGCCTGCCAAGCCAGGGCCGGAGCGCGGGAACCTTCATTTCGGGAACGCCACATCATGCAGGTCAGCAAATCGAACAAGCTCGCCAACGTCTGCTACGACATCCGCGGGCCGGTGCTCAAGCACGCCAAACGCCTGGAAGAGGAAGGCCATCGCATCCTCAAGCTGAACATCGGCAACCCGGCGCCGTTCGGTTTCGAAGCCCCTGACGAAATCCTCCAGGACGTCATCCGCAACCTGCCCACGGCCCAGGGCTACAGCGACTCCAAGGGCCTGTTCAGCGCGCGCAAGGCGGTGATGCAGTATTACCAGCAGAAGCAGGTGGAAGGCGTCGGCATCGAGGACATCTACCTGGGCAACGGCGTCTCCGAGCTGATCGTCATGGCCCTGCAGGCGCTGCTCAACAACGGCGACGAGGTGCTGATCCCGGCGCCCGACTACCCGCTGTGGACCGCCTCGGTGTCGCTGGCCGGCGGCAAGCCGGTGCATTACCTGTGCGACGAGCAGTCCAACTGGTTCCCCGACATCGCCGACATGAAGGCGAAGATCACCAGCAACACCAAGGCGCTGGTGCTGATCAACCCGAACAACCCCACCGGCGCGGTCTACTCGAAGGAAGTGCTGCTGGACATCGTCGAACTGGCGCGCCAGCACAACCTGGTGATCTTCTCCGACGAGATCTACGACAAGATCCTCTACGACGAGGCCGTGCACATCTCCACCGCCTCCCTGGCGCCGGACGTGCTCTGCCTGACCTTCAACGGCCTGTCCAAGGCCTACCGGGTGGCCGGCTTCCGCTCCGGCTGGATCGCCATCTCCGGGCCCAAGCACAAGGCCCAGAGCTACATCGAGGGCCTGGACATCCTGGCCAACATGCGCCTGTGCGCCAACGTGCCGAGCCAGCACGCGATCCAGACCGCCCTGGGCGGCTACCAGAGCATCAACGACCTGGTGCTGCCCGGCGGCCGCCTGCTGGAACAGCGCAACCGCGCCTGGGAGCTGCTCAACGACATCCCCGGGGTCAGCTGCGTCAAGCCCATGGGCGCGCTCTACGCCTTCCCGCGCATCGACCCCAAGGTCTGCCCGATCCACAACGACGAGAAGTTCGTCCTCGACCTGCTGCTTTCCGAAAAGCTGCTGATCGTCCAGGGCACCGCCTTCAACTGGCCGTGGCCGGACCATTTCCGCGTGGTCACCCTGCCCCGCGTCGACGACCTGGAGCAGGCCATCGGACGCATCGGCAGCTTCCTCGGCAGCTATCGTCAGTAACCATGGACCTGCAGATAGACGACTTCTACAAGGACGCCGCCGCTGGGATGCTCCTGCTCTACCAGGCCTTCCCGCGCAAGATCGCCCTGTACGTGGAAGACCTCATCGGCCGTGAGGAGCACGACGAGTTCGGCCTGCCCAGCAAGCGTCACCAGGCCTGCCTGGGCGCGCTGCTGTGGCTGGCCGAGGAAGGCTACCTGCGCTACGACAGTTGCATCCGCCACGAAGCCCTGGACCAGGCCGTGCTCAGCGAAAAAGGCTTCCTGCGCCTGAGCCGCGCCCTGCCCCACGGCGCCGACGACGCGCAACTGCCCGCCAGCGTGCGGCGCCAGCAGGCCACCCTCGCGCAGCAACTGCGCGACGCGCTGGCCGATGCGCACAGCGAACGCATCTCGCGCCTGGCCCGGCTACTCTTCGAATGTGCTGGCGTGGAAAAAGAGACATAGTTTGAAATAGTCCCCACGTTGAATCGCCTAGGGGCCGACCGTATATACCCCGCATAATCCAGCCCGGCCCCGGAGCGCGCACGCCCGGGGCACCGGCGCGCCCCTGCGCGCCGTGCGCCCAAGTCGCGAGGAGAAGTCTTACCCATGATGCGCATCCTGCTGTTCCTGGCCACCAACCTGGCGGTCGTGCTCGTCGCCAGCATCACCCTGAGCCTGCTCGGCTTCAACGGGGTCATGGCCGCCAACGGCGTCGACCTCAACCTGCAAGCGCTGCTGGTCTACTGTGCCGTCTTCGGCTTCGCCGGCTCGATCATCTCGCTGTTCCTGTCCAAGTGGATGGCCAAGACCACCACCGGCACGGAAATCATCAGCCAGCCGCGCACCCGCCACGAGCAGTGGCTGCTGCAGACCGTCGAGCAGCTCTCGCGCGAAGCCGGCATCAAGATGCCCGAGGTGGGGATCTTCCCGGCCTACGAGGCCAACGCCTTCGCCACCGGCTGGAACCGCAACGACGCCCTGGTGGCCGTCAGCCAGGGCCTGCTCGAGCGCTTCTCGCCGGATGAAGTGCGCGCGGTGCTCGCCCACGAGATCGGTCACGTGGCCAATGGCGACATGGTCACCCTGGCGCTGATCCAGGGCGTGGTGAACACCTTCGTCATGTTCTTCGCGCGCATCTTCGGCAACTTCGTCGACAAGGCGGTGTTCAAGACCGAGGAAGGCCGCGGCCCGGCCTACTACATCGCGACCATAGTCGCGGAACTGGTGCTGGGCATCCTCGCCAGCATCATCGTCATGTGGTTCTCGCGCCGCCGCGAGTTCCGCGCCGACGCCGCCGGCGCCCACCTGGCCGGCAGCAATGCGATGATCGCCGCGCTGCAGCGCCTGCGCGCCGAGCAGGGCGTGCCGGTGCACATGCCCGACAGCCTGACCGCCTTCGGCATCAACGGCGGCCTCAAGCACGGCCTCGCCGGCCTGTTCATGAGCCACCCGCCGTTGGAAGAACGCATCGAGGCGCTGCGCAACGCGCGCTGATGAAACAAGGGCGGCCCCAGGGCCGCCCTTCTTCTTTCAGTCCAGGTGCAACCGGAACACCACTTCTTCCAGGCGCTGCACCCCGCGGTCGAGGAACTTCCAGTTCTCGCCCAACACGTCCAGGCGCTCCAGCTCCACGACCTGCCACTGCGCGAAGCGCTCCCTCACTTCATCCGCCAGCACCGCGAACGGCGGCCCGGACATCTGCTCCTGAGAGTATTCCAGGGTGACCAGCAGGCCATCCAGCGGCCGCGGCAGGATGGCGGACAGGTGCCGCGCGTAGTCCTCGCGCATGTCCGGCGGCAAGGCGATGAGCGCGGCGCGGTCGTAGAGCGCCTGGCAATCGGCCAGATGTTCGGCCGTCAGGTCGAAGAAGTCGCCCTGGAGGATTTCCACGGCGCCATGCCGATAACAGCACAGCGCGCCCCGCTGCTCCACTTCGGGCTGCCAGCCCTGCTCGGCGAAGAAATCCTTCACCGCACGCTCGGCCAGTTCCACCCCCAGCACCCGGTAGCCCTGCTCCGCCAGCCAGACCAGGTCACGCGACTTGCCGCACAGCGGCACCAGCACGCGCGCGCCCCTCGGCAAGGCCAGCGCCTGCCAGTGACGAACGAGGTAGGGGTTGACCTCGGCGAGGTGGAAACCGATTTCGTTGCGCGACCAGCGCGCCTGCCAGAAGTCTTCGTGCATGGGCTCCATTCCTGCTGCGGTGCAGGCCGGATTGCCTGCACGGAATCGGCGGAGCGGCTCCGCCGGATGCCCATGATCGCCCAGCCGGGCGTCTGCCGCTAGCGACCGCGCAGCAACGCCGGCCGCAGCGGCCAGTGCAGCCAGCCATGGCGTTCGGCCTGCTCGCGCTGCTCGACCACCCCCAGGCTCACCCGCCCCGCACGGATGCGGCGGACGATGAGTTCGGTACCGTCGGCGAGCACGAAACGATCGCCTTCCCGAAGGATCAGCTCTTGCCTGAAGGCTTGCATGGATGGAACCTCGAACGCTGGAAACGACGACTGCACTGCGGGGCGCGCAGTATCCTCGCCCCCGCTCCTCCGCCAAAGAGACGCAGGCCGCAACTTGCTGTGGCTCTTTTCCGAGAATAGTTGGCTTTGCGACGCAGCCGGCAAAAACACCTCGGCAACCGCCACCACCCAGAACAGTCATGGGTTGGAGCGGCCAGTGGCCATCCAGGTTCCACCCGACCGTCGGCTCGGACACAGCCTAGCGGAATCGAATTAACGGATAGTTATGGTCGAAAACCTATACTGGATTTCGATTTATCCCAGCGGGAACATAACGCCATTCCCTGGAGGTGTTTCATGCTCCCTACCCTGTTCATATCCCACGGCTCCCCCATGCTGGCGCTGGAACCCGGTGCCAGTGCGGCGCCACTCAAGCGCCTGGCCAGCGAACTGCCCCGGCCGAAGGCGATCCTGGTGGTATCGGCGCACTGGGAAACGCCGGACCTGCGCGTCACCGCCAATCCCCAGCCGGAGACCTGGCACGACTTCTACGGTTTCCCCCGCGCCCTCTACGAGGTCCAGTACCCCGCGCCCGGCGCCCCGGAACTGGCCCAACGCGTCGTCGAACTGCTGGCCAGCCAGAACATCCCGGCCAGCCTGGACGTCGAGCGGCCACTGGACCACGGCGCCTGGGTGCCGCTGAGCCTGATGTACCCGGCCGCGGACATCCCGGTGCTGCAGCTGTCGCTGCCCAGCCGCCTCGGTCCGCGCCTGCAGGACCACGTCGGCAAGGCCCTGCGCCAGTTGCGCGAGGAAGGCATCCTGCTCATCGGCTCGGGCAGCATCACCCACAACCTCGGCGAACTGGACTGGCACGCCGGCCCCGACGTGGTCGAACCCTGGGCCCGGGCCTTCCGCGACTGGATCGTCGAGAAGCTGGCGAGCAACGACGAAGCCGCGCTTTTCGACTATCGCCAGCAGGCGCCGTCGGCAACGCGAAACCACCCCAGCGACGAACACCTGCTGCCGCTGTACTTCGCCCGCGGCGCCGGCGGCCCCGCCATACACGTCGAGCACGCCGGCTTCACCCTGGGCGCGCTCGGGATGGATATCTACCGCTTCGGTTGAGTCTCGCCACGACGGGAAGGATGGGGCAGTCCATGCGGCTATGGCGATGGGTATCGCTTCGCTCAACCCATCCTACGTAGCGGCCCCGTGGGGCGCATAGCACCTGCGGCGTTATCCGCTGATCGACTTACGGGTGGGAATGCCGGGCTTCAAGGCACCCTGTAGGAGCGGGCCCTGCCCGCGATTTCGCGCGCAGGGCGCGCTCCTACATTGAAATGGCGTGGGTGGGCGCGCCGGGGGGTTCTGGCTATCGCGGACAAGGTCCGCTCCGTTGCAGACGAGCACGGCTTCTCGTAGGAGCGAGCTTGCTCGCGAACAGACTCCGCTGCGGGGCTCATTCGCGAGCAAGAACTAGGCGTCCCCCTCGATCCTACGAAGAGCAATCTTGGCGAGGGCGCAGGGCGCGCTCCTACATGGGGATGGCATCGGTATGCGGCGGATACAAAAAAGGCGGAGCAGGTCACCCTGCTCCGCCTTTTCTCACAGCCGATGGATCAGTACTTCTCGACCTCGGCCTTGTCGCTCAGTTGACGACGGAAGGCGGCGAAGTCTTCCTGGCCGCTGCGCGAGGCGAGGAACTGGCGATACATGGCCTTCTCCTGGTCGCTCAGGGTGGCGCTCGGCTCGCTGACGCCGTTCAGGCGGATCAGCACGTAGTCGCCATTGCCCAGGGTCACGCCGGCGAAGGTCGGTTGCTCGGCCTTGGCCGGGCGCGCCATGCGGAACACTTCCTGGAGCAGCTGCGGATCGACGCCGTCCTGGCCACGGGAAGCGGCTTCCACCACTTTCCAGGTCTGGCCGCTCTGGGCCTGGGCCAGCGGCGTCTTGCCGTCGCGCAGGCCTGCCAGCAGGGCTTCGCCCTGTGCCTTGGCGGCATCGGCGGCATGCTGGTGCTGCAGCACTTCGCGGATGGAAGCGGTCACTTCCTCCAGGGTCTGCTGCTGCGGCTTGTGGTGCTCCTTGACGCGCAGCACCACCACGGTGTCCGGATCCAGCTCGATGGCGCCACTGTTGGCGCCATCCTCCAGCACCTCGGTGCTGAAGGCAGCCTGGACGACCTGGCGGTTGGCGGCGACGCCCTCGCCGCCCTCGCGGCCGAAGGGCTTGCTGGTCTCGACCTTCAGGCCCAGTTCCTGGGCCGGTTGGGCCAGGTCGGAGGCTTCGTAGGCGGAGCTTTCCAGCTGCTTGGTGGCGTCGACGAAGCGCTGCTCCACCAGTTGGCTCTTCAGGTCCTGTTCCAGCTTCGGCTTCAGGCTGGCGAAGCTCGGGACTTCCGGCGCCTGCACGCCCATCAGCTTGATCAGGTGCCAGCCGTACTGGGTACGCACCGGCTCCGACACATCGCCCTTGGCCTTCAGGCCGTAGAGCGCGTCCTCGAAGGCCGGATCGTAGACGCCACGGCCGGCATAGCCCAGGTCACCGCCGTTGTTGGCGGAGCCGACGTCGTTGGATTCCTCCTTGGCCAGCTTGGCGAAGTCCTCGCCCTTGGCCAGGCGCGCCTTGATCTCTTCGATCTTGGCCTTGGCCTGTGCATCGGTCTGCTTGGCGTTGACCTCGACGAGAATGTGCGCGGCGTCGCGCTGCTCGGAGAGACCGGCGATTTCCTTCTGGTACTGGGCCTGCAGGTCCTCGTCCTTGGCGACGACCTGGTTGAAGAAGGACGACTTCTTCAGCTCGATGTAGTCGATCACCACCTGGTCCGGGCTCATGAACTCGGCCTTGTGGGCGTCGTAGTAGGCCTTGATGTCGGCGTCCTCGACCTTGGCCTTGGCCGGATCGGCCTTGAAAGTCAGGGTGGCGAAGTCGCGGGTCTGCTTCTCCAGGCGGGCGAAGGCCTGCAGCTCGTTGTCGGTGACGAAGCCGGAGCCGGCGATGCCGGCGCGCAGTTGGCCGATGAGCATTTCCTGCTCGAGCATCTGGCGGAACTGCATGCGGGTGTAGCCGTTCTGGCGCAGCGCCTGGTCGAACTTGTCGGCGTTGAACTTGCCGTCGACCAGGAATTCGGGAGTCTGCAGGATCAGTTGGTCGACCTGCTGCTGGGTGAAGGCGAACTTGTCGTTCTGTGCGGCCTGGAGCAGCAGCTTGCGCTCGATCAGGCCCTTGAGTGCGGCGTCCTTGAGCAGCTTGTCGTCCAGGGTCGAGGCGTCGAAGTCCTTGCCCAGGCGCTGCTGCAGCTGGCGGCGCTGCATTTCCTGAGCCTGCTGCAGCTCGGGGATGCTGATGTCATCGCCATTGACCTTGGCAGCGACATTCTCATGATGGGTAGCCCGGATGATGGCATCGAAACCGGTCAGCGCCATCAGCACGACGATGACACCGATGATGGTCTTGGCGATCCAGCCCTGGGAATTGTCCCTGATGTTTTGCAGCATGCGGCCCCCAAAAGCGGCCACGCACCTGCCGTCAGTGTCGGCGAGGCGTGGGTATTTAAGATGCGGATATGAGAAAGGCGCATCCGAGGATGCGCCTTCTCGCAACTGGCGGAGCTAGCGGGCTAGGCCCGCGACCCCCGGCGATGCGGGATGGTAACCCATCCCGAGCGCCGCTCCGCGGCCGATCCGACGCTAGGTCGGACCGGACAGGTCAAGTCCAGAAAGACGCTTAGTTGACAGCATCCTTCAGGGCTTTACCGGCTTTGAAGCCCGGGATCTTAGCGGCAGCGATCTTGATCGGCTTGCCGGTTTGCGGGTTGCGACCGGTGCGGGCAGCACGCTCTTTGACAGCGAAGGTGCCGAAGCCAACCAGTACGACGGAGTCACCCGCCTTCAGGGCGCCAGTGACGGACTCGATTACCGCGTCCAGAGCGCGACCGGCAACAGCTTTCGGGATATCAGCAGATGCGGCAATTGCATCGATCAGTTCCGACTTGTTCACTCTAAGTCCCCTTATTTCTGTTGAGTATGTTTCTATGTGTTAGGTGTAAGCAAAAGCAGGTGCTGGTTTGCCAACTGACAAAGCAAGTGCCGCTTTATAACAAGGGCCCAAAAACAGTGTCAAGAAAGCCCCCCGGCTAATGCGTGCTGATTCGCTCCTTGGAATCAGACTCGCGTTTTTCATCCTTTGCAACCATCTCGGGAGCCGCATCGGGCAAGGGCTCCGGCGTGTATTGCAGCGCAATTTGCAGGACCTCGTCAATCCATTTAACCGGTTTAATAACGAGATCTGCCTTAATGTTATCCGGAATTTCCTTGAGATCACGGACATTTTCTTCGGGGATGATCACGGTTTTGATTCCCCCGCGGTGGGCCGCCAGAAGTTTTTCCTTGAGCCCGCCGATGGCCAGCACCTGGCCGCGCAGGGTGATCTCGCCGGTCATGGCGACGTCCGCGCGCACCGGGATCTGGGTGATCGCCGAGACCAGCGCGGTGCACATGCCGATGCCGGCGCTGGGGCCGTCCTTGGGCGTGGCGCCTTCCGGAACGTGGATATGGATATCGTGTTTTTCGTGGAAGTCCGCCGGAATTCCCAGACTTTTCGCACGACTACGAACGACGGTCAGCGCAGCGGTAATGGACTCCGCCATCACGTCGCCCAGCGAACCGGTCTTGGTCAGCGCGCCCTTGCCGGGGACGATGGCCGACTCGATGGTCAGTAGTTCGCCGCCCACCTGGGTCCAGGCCAGCCCGGTGACCTGGCCGATCTGGTCCTGCTGCTCGGCAAGGCCATAGCGGAACTTGCGCACGCCCAGGTAGTTCTCCAGGGTCTCGGTGGTGACCTTGGCCTCGATGCGCTTGGCCCTGGCCCCCTCCTTCACCGCCTTGCGGCAGACCTTGGCGATCTGCCGCTCCAGGCTGCGCACGCCCGCCTCGCGGGTGTAGTAGCGGATGATGTCGCGGATGGCCGCTTCGTCGAAGGTCAGCTCGCCCTTCTTGAGACCATTGGCCGCAGTCTGCTTCGGTACAAGATATTTCGAGGCGATGTTGACCTTCTCGTCCTCGGTGTAGCCCGGCAGGCGGATGACTTCCATGCGGTCCAGCAGCGGGGCCGGGATGTTCATGGAGTTGGCGGTGCAGAGGAACATCACGTCCGAGAGGTCGTAGTCGACTTCCAGGTAGTGGTCGTTGAAGTTGTGGTTCTGCTCCGGGTCCAGTACCTCCAGCAGCGCCGAGGCCGGGTCGCCGCGCATGTCGCTGCCCATCTTGTCGATCTCGTCGAGCAGGAACAGCGGGTTGCGCACGCCCACCTTGGTCATCTTCTGGATCAGGCGGCCGGGCATGGAGCCGATGTAGGTACGGCGGTGGCCGCGGATCTCGGCCTCGTCACGCACGCCGCCCAGGGCCATGCGCACGAACTTGCGGTTGGTGGCGCGGGCGATGGACTCGGCCAGCGAGGTCTTGCCCACGCCGGGCGGGCCGACCAGGCAGAGCACCGGGCCCTTGACCTTCTTCACACGCTTCTGCACGGCGAGGTATTCGAGGATGCGTTCCTTGACCTCTTCCAGACCGTAGTGGTCGGTGTCGAGGATGTCCTCGGCCTTGTCCAGGTCGTGGCGCACCTTGCTCTCGGCCTTCCACGGCACGTTCACCAGCCAGTCGATGTACGAGCGCACCACGGTGGCCTCGGCGGACATCGGCGACATCTGCTTGAGCTTGTTCAGCTCGGCATTGGCCTTGGTCAGCGCCTCCTTGGTCAGGCCGGCGGCGTCGATGCGCTTCTTCAGCTCCTCGACCTCGTTGTGGCCCTCGTCGATGTCGCCCAGCTCCTTCTGGATGGCCTTCATCTGTTCGTTCAGGTAGTACTCGCGCTGGCTGCGCTCCATCTGCTTCTTCACGCGGCCGCGGATGCGCTTCTCGACCTGCAGCAGGTCGATCTCGGCATCCAGCATGGCCAGCACGTGCTCGACGCGGGCGGCCAGCTCGGTGATTTCGAGGATTTCCTGCTTCTGCTCGATCTTCAGGGCCATGTGCGCGGCCATGGTGTCGACTAGGCGGCCCGGCTCGTCGATGCTGTTCAGCGACGACAGCACTTCCGCCGGCACCTTCTTGCCCAGTTGCACGTACTGCTCGAACTGGCTCAGCAGGCTGCGGATGAAGACCTCGGACTCGCGCTCGCCGACCGGCGCCTCGTCGATGATCGAGACTTCGGCGCGGCAATGGGCGTCTTCGTCGATGAAACGCTCGACATGGCCACGCTGCTCGCCCTCCACCAGGACCTTCACGGTGCCGTCGGGCAGCTTCAGCAGTTGCAGCACGGTGGCCACGGTGCCCATGCGGTACAGGCCGTCTTCGCCCGGGTCGTCGTCGGCGGGGTTCTTCTGCGCCAGCAGGAGGATCTGCTTGTCGCTGGTCATCGCGGCCTCCAGGGCCTCGATGGATTTCTCGCGCCCCACGAACAGGGGGATGACCATGTGCGGATAGACCACTACGTCACGCAGGGGAAGCAGGGGCAACTCGACGAGTGTTTTCATGATATTCGGCTCTACAGCGGCACTTGGCCAAAAAAGATGGGGTTAGACCCTTGGGCCTAAGATGGGGTTAGGCCAGGGAAAAAACAAGCGCGGTAGACGGGAAGGAAAAAGGGGGCCCGAAGGCCCCCTTTTCTTTATGCCTCAGGCGCAGCCTTGGCAGGCTGCTCGCTGTTCTCGTAGATCAGCAGTGGCTGGGACGAGCCGTCGATGACGCTCTCGTCGATGACCACCTTGCTGACCTCGGTCTGCGAGGGGATTTCGTACATGGTGTCGAGCAGGATGCCTTCGAGGATCGAACGCAGGCCGCGGGCGCCGGTCTTGCGCTCCAGGGCCCTGCGGGCGACGGCCTTGAGGGCGTCCGGGCGGAACTCCAGGTCCACGCCTTCCATCTCGAACAGCCGGGCGTACTGCTTGGTGAGGGCGTTCTTCGGCTCGGTGAGGATCTGCATCAGCGCCGCCTCGTCGAGCTCGTCGAGGGTGGCGATGATCGGCAGACGGCCGACGAACTCCGGGATCAGGCCGAACTTGACCAGGTCTTCGGGCTCAACTTCGCGCAGGGCCTCGCCAACCTTCTTGCCCATCTCCTGGCTGCGCACTTCGGCGCTGAAGCCGATGCCGCCCTTGGTGGAACGGTTCTGGATGACCTTTTCCAGGCCGGCGAACGCGCCACCGCAGATGAACAGGATGTTGCGGGTATCGACCTGCAGGAACTCCTGCTGCGGGTGCTTGCGGCCGCCCTGGGGCGGAACCGAGGCGACGGTGCCTTCGATCAGCTTCAGCAGGGCCTGCTGCACACCTTCGCCGGACACGTCACGGGTGATGGACGGGTTGTCCGACTTGCGCGAGATCTTGTCGATCTCGTCGATGTAGACGATGCCCATCTGGGCCTTCTCTACGTCGTAGTCGCACTTCTGCAGGAGCTTCTGGATGATGTTCTCGACGTCCTCGCCCACGTAGCCGGCTTCGGTCAGGGTGGTGGCGTCGGCGATGGTGAAAGGCACGTTCAGCAGGCGCGCGAGGGTCTCGGCGAGCAGCGTCTTGCCCGAGCCGGTCGGCCCGATCAGCAGGATGTTGCTCTTGCCCAGCTCGACATCGTCCTTGCGGTCGCGCTGATTCAGGCGCTTGTAGTGGTTGTAGACCGCTACCGCCAGGGTTTTCTTGGCACGTTCCTGACCGATCACGTACTGATCGAGGATGGAACGGATCTCTTTCGGCGCCGGAAGCTTGTGCGCGCTACTCTCCGCCTGTGCTTCCTGCACCTCCTCGCGGATGATGTCGTTGCACAGGTCGACGCACTCGTCGCAGATAAAGACCGAGGGGCCGGCAATCAACTTGCGCACTTCGTGCTGGCTCTTGCCGCAGAAGGAGCAATACAGCAGCTTGCCGTTGTCCTCGCCGTTGCGGGTGTCAGTCATTAGATCGTTCCAGTCGGATAGGCTTGAAACACAAGATGAAGGCAAATGCGGGCATTTTCAAGCCCGCGAAACGGCCGGTCGCCCGGCCGTGTTCGAGCGGAAAGACTCAGGCGGCCGAGGGGCGCTGAGTGTAAACCTGATCGATCAGACCATATTGCACCGCTTCCTCGCCGCTCATGAAGCGGTCGCGGTCGGTGTCGCGGGCGATGACGTCCAGCGGCTGGCCGGTGTGGTGCGCCAGCACCTGGTTCAGGCGCTCCTTGATGAAGAGGATTTCCTTGGCGTGGATCTCGATGTCCGAGGCCTGGCCCTGGAAGCCGCCCAGCGGCTGGTGGATCATCATCCGCGAGTGCGGCAGGCAGTAGCGCTTGCCGGCGGCACCGCCCGCCAGGAGCAGTGCGCCCATGCTGCAGGCCTGGCCGACGCAGATGGTCGACACGTCCGGCTTGATGAACTGCATGGTGTCGTAGATCGACATGCCGGCAGTCACCGAACCGCCCGGCGAGTTGATGTACAGGTGGATGTCCTTGTCCGGGTTCTCGGCTTCGAGGAACAGCAGCTGGGCCACCACCAGGTTGGCCATGTAGTCCTCGACCTGGCCGACCAGGAAGATGATCCGCTCCTTCAGCAGGCGCGAATAGATGTCGTAGGAACGCTCACCGCGGGCGGACTGCTCCACCACCATCGGCACCAGGCCACCGGCGGCCTGGATGTTCGGAACTTGCGGCATGAAGGTATTCGGCATGTCCGACGATCACTCCCTAATGAAATAGATATGTCTCAAAGACATAAGCCAGCCCGAGGGCTGGCTTATGACGATCGAACGAAGGGTTGGATCAGGCCGCTACAGGAGCTTCAGCAGGCTTGACCGCGTCTTCGTAGGATACCTGCTTATCGGTCACTTTGGCCTTCTGCAGGACAGTATCTACAACTTGTTCTTCCAGTACAACCGAGCGCACTTCGTTCAACTGCTGGTCGTTCTTGTAGTACCAGGCGACCACTTGCTCGGGCTCCTGGTAGGCCGAGGCCATCTCTTCGATCATCTCGCGAACACGGGCTTCGTCGGCCTTCAGCTCGTGCTGCTTGACCAGCTCGGCGACGATCAGCCCCAGGACCACGCGGCGCTTGGCCTGCTCTTCGAACAGTTCGGCCGGCAGTTGCTCGGGCTTGATGTTGCCGCCGAACTGCTGGACGGCCTGCACGCGCAGACGGTTCACTTCGTTGCCGATCAGGGCCTTGGGCACTTCGATCGGGTTGGCGGTCACCAGACCTTCCATCACCTGGTTCTTCACCTTGGACTTGATGGCCTGGCGCAGCTCGCGCTCCATGTTCTTGCGCACTTCGGCGCGGAAGCCTTCCAGGGTGCTTTCCTTGATGCCGAACAGGGCGAAGAACTCTTCGGTCAGTTCCGGCAGCTTGGGCTCGCTGACAGTGTTCACGGTGACGGTGAACTCGGCGGCCTTGCCGGCCAGATCGAGGTTCTGGTAGTCCTCGGGGAAGCTCAGGTTGAGCACGCGCTCTTCACCGGCCTTGGCGCCGACCAGGCCTTCTTCGAAGCCCGGGATCATGCGGCCGGAGCCCAGCACCAGCAGGGTGCCCTTGGCCGAACCGCCGGCGAAGGCTTCGCCGTCGATCTTGCCGACGAAGTCGATGTTCAACTGGTCGTCGTTCTGCGCGGCGCGCTCGACGGCCTCGAAGCGGGTGTTCTGCTTGCGCAGGATTTCCAGCATGTTGTCGACGTCGGCGTCGGCCACGTCGGCCTGCAGGCGCTCGACCTCGATGCCGTCGAAGCCGGCAACCTGGAATTCCGGGAAGACTTCGAAGGTGGCCACGTATTCCAGGCCCTTCTCCTTCTCGAACACTTTCGGCTCGACGGACGGAGCGCCAGCCGGGTTCAGCTTCTGCTCGACCACGGCTTCGTAGAAGGTTTCCTGGATCAGGTCACCGAGGGCTTCCTGACGAGCGGCGGCTTCGTAGCGCTGGCGGATCACGCTCATCGGCACCTTGCCGGGACGGAAGCCGGGAACCTTGGCGCGACGAGCGGTCTGCTGCAGACGCTTGTTGACTTCGGTCTCGATGCGCTCGGCCGGCACGCCAACGGTCATGCGGCGCTCAAGAGCGGAGGTGCTTTCAACGGAAACTTGCATGGATATTCCTCGTGGCACAGACGTAAGCCGGTCCTTCCGGCTCCCAGAATCAAGGGCAAGCATTCTAGTCACAAGAAATGCAGAAGTCACCCAGGCTGAAAGCGGCGGAAATACTCGGGCTGCGAGAGCTTCTGGAAAAGAATGGTGCGGACGGAGAGACTCGAACTCTCACAGCTTGCGCCACCGGAACCTAAATCCGGCGTGTCTACCAATTTCACCACGTCCGCAGGGAACCGCAGAAACGAAAACGCCAGGCTCGGGGCCTGGCGCTTCGGAATATGGGGTGGACGATGGGAATCGAACCCACGACACCAGGAGCCACAATCCTGTGCTCTACCAACTGAGCTACGCCCACCATATTACATGCTTCACCGAACGCCAGTATGGCGCACCCGGCAGGACTCGAACCTGCGACCATCCGCTTAGAAGGCGGATGCTCTATCCAGCTGAGCTACGGGCGCTTTAGTGGCTGCAACCCTTGCTAAGCAGATCAGTGGAAACCACTGAACCGGTTTGCACTGCCTTGGCTTTCTTGCTTCAGGCTGTGCTCGGCAAGCGGGGCGCATGTTAGCGACGAGCCCTACCCTCGTCAACGGTTTTTTTAAAAAAATTTCAAAGAGATAAAGGGGTTACGGCAAATCGGGGACGGCGCGCCTTTGCCTTATGAAAGCAGCGTGCGAAAATGCGCGTCCTTTTTTCCCCGTCTCTATGGTTGCTCCTCCGACATGACCGCAAAACTGATCGACGGCAAAGCGATCGCCGCCAGCCTCCGCCAGCAGATAGCCCAACGCGTCGCCGAGCGCCGCCAGCAAGGGCTGCGCATTCCCGGCCTGGCGGTGATCCTGGTCGGCAGCGATCCGGCTTCCCAAGTCTACGTCGCGCACAAGCGCAAGGACTGCGAGGAAGTGGGCTTCCTGTCCCAGGCCTACGACCTGCCGGAAAGCACCACCCAGGAAGAACTGCTGGGCTTGATCGACCGCCTCAACGCCGACCCGGCGATCGACGGCATCCTGGTCCAGTTGCCCCTGCCCGCCCAGCTCGACGCCTCGCAGCTGCTGGAACGCATCAACCCGGACAAGGACGTGGACGGCTTCCACCCGTTCAACGTCGGCCGCCTGGCCCAGCGCATCCCGCTGCTGCGCCCGTGCACCCCGAAAGGCATCATGACCCTGCTGCAAAGCACCGGCGCCGACCTGTACGGCATGGACGCGGTGGTGGTGGGCGCCTCCAACATCGTCGGCCGCCCCATGGCCCTGGAACTGCTGCTGGCCGGCTGCACCGTGACCGTCACCCACCGCTTCACCCGCGACCTCGCCGACCACGTGCGCCGCGCCGACCTGGTGGTGGTGGCTGCCGGCAAGCCGGGCCTGGTCAAGGGCGAGTGGATCAAGGAAGGCGCCATCGTCATCGACGTGGGCATCAACCGCCAGGCCGACGGCCGGCTGGTGGGCGACGTGGAGTACGAAGTGGCGGCCGAGCGCGCCAGCTGGATCACCCCGGTGCCGGGCGGTGTCGGCCCGATGACCCGCGCCTGCCTGCTGGAGAACACCCTGTACGCTGCGGAAGAGCTGCACGTCTGACCGGCAGCCCTGCCCGACGGGAAAAGGCCGCATCCGCGGCCTTTTTTCATGGCGAAACCATTGCCTCCCGGCAACCGTAGGAGCAGGCCCTGCCTGCGATTCGCGCGCAGGGCGCGCTCCTACAGGGGATAGCGCGCTGGGACGTCCGGCCATCGCGGACAAGGTCCGCTCCTACATTGCAGGCGAGCATGGCTTTTCGTAGGAGCGAGCTTGCTCGCGAACAAACGCCGTGCCATGCGGTTCGCGAGCAAGAACTAGGCGTCCCCCTCGATCCTACGAAGAGCACGTTGGTGCGACCGGCGAGGCAGAAAAAAGGCCGCATCAGCGGCCTTCTTTCCTTTCAGCGGTGGATCACTCGGCCAAACGCCAGGTGGTGCCACCCTTGCCGTCTTCCAGAACCACGCCCATGGCCGTCAGCTCGTCACGGATGCGGTCCGACTCGGCCCAGTTCTTCGCCGCGCGGGCTTCCAGGCGGGCCTGGATCAGCGCTTCCACCTGGGCGGCGTCGACCTTGCCGGCGGCGCCGGCCTGAAGGAAGGCATCCGGCTCCAGTTGCAGCACGCCGAGCAGGCCAGCCAGTTCGCGGAGCTTGGCAGCCAGGGCTGCCGCAGCCTGCAGGTCGGCTTCACGCAGGCGGTTCACTTCGCGAGCCATCTCGAACAGCACGGCGACGGCCTCAGGGGTATTGAAGTCATCGTCCATTGCCGCTGCGAAACGCTCGGCGAAGGCTTCGCCACCGGCCGCCTCGACCTCGGGCAGGCCACGCAGCGCGGTGTAGAAGCGTTCCAGCGCGCCCTTGGCTTCCTTGAGGTTGTCCTCGGAGTAGTTGATCGGGCTGCGGTAGTGGCTGGACACCAGCAGGAAGCGCACCACCTCGGGGTGGTACTTCTCCAGCACCTCGCGGATGGTGAAGAAGTTGCCCAGGGACTTGGACATCTTCTCGCCGTCCACGCGCACCGCACCGGCGTGCATCCAGGTGGCCGCGTAGGGCTTGCCGGTGGCCGCCTCGCTCTGGGCGATCTCGTTCTCGTGGTGCGGGAACACCAGGTCCGGGCCGCCGCCGTGGATGTCGAAGGTCTCGCCCAGGCAGCAGGTGGACATCACCGAACATTCGATGTGCCAGCCCGGGCGCCCGGCGCCCCAGGGAGATTCCCAGCTCGGCTCGCCGGGCTTGGCCGCCTTCCACAGGACGAAGTCCAGCGGGTCTTCCTTGGATTCGTCGACCTCGATGCGCGCGCCGATGCGCAGGTCTTCGATCTTCTTGCGCGACAGCTTGCCGTAGCCGACGAACTTGCCGACGCGGTAGTAGACGTCGCCGTTGCCCGGGGCGTAGGCGAAGCCCTTGTCGATCAGCGTCTGGATCATCGCGTGCATGCCGGCGATGTGGCCGGTGGCGCGCGGCTCGATGTCCGGGCGCAGCACCGACAGGCGCGCCTCGTCCTCGTGCATCGCGGCGATCATGCGTTCGGTCAGGGCGTCGAAGGGCTCGCCGTTCTCCTGGGCGCGACGGATGATCTTGTCGTCGATGTCGGTGATGTTGCGCACGTAGGTCAGCTCATAGCCGCGCTGGCGCAGCCAGCGGGCGATGACGTCGAAGGCGACCATGACGCGGGCGTGGCCGATGTGGCAGAAGTCGTACACGGTCATCCCGCACACGTACATGCGCACCTGGTTGCCGACCAGCGGCTGGAACGGCTCCTTGGCCTTGCTCAGGGTGTTGTAGACGGAAAGCGCCATTTACTGCCCCCAGGAATCGCGCAGGGTCACGGTGCGGTTGAAGACCAGGGCGCCAGCCTTGGAATCCTTGCTGTCGGCGCAGAAGTAGCCTTCGCGCTCGAACTGGAAACGGTCCTCGGCGCCGGCGCTGGCCAGCGACGGCTCGGCGCGGCAACCCTTGAGCACCACCAGGGAGTCGGGGTTGATGTTGTCGAGGAAGCTGCCGCTTTCCTCGGCCTTCTCCGGGTTGGCCGAGCGGAACAGCCGGTCGTACAGGCGCACTTCGCACTCCACGCTCTCGGCGGCCGGCACCCAGTGGATCACGCCCTTGACCTTGCGACCCTCGGGGTTCTTGCCCAGGGTGTTCTCGTCGTAGCTGCAGCGCAGTTCGACGATGTTGCCGGCGGCGTCCTTGATGGCTTCGTCGGCGCGGATCACGTAGCTGCCGCGCAGGCGCACTTCGCCACCGGGGATCAGGCGCTTGTAGCCGGCCGGCGGGACCTCCTCGAAGTCGCCGGCGTCGATGTAGATCTCACGGCTGAACGGCAGCACGCGCACGCCCATGTCCTGCTTCGGATGGCGCGACAGCTCGAGGTTCTCGACCTGGCCTTCGGGGTAGTTGGTGATGACCACCTTCAGCGGCTTGAGCACGCACATGGCGCGTGCGGCGTTGGCGTCCAGGTCGTCGCGAATGGCGAACTCCAGCATGCCGATGTCGACCACGCCACCGGCGCGGTTGACGCCGATCATGTCGCAGAAGCTGCGGATCGAGGCCGGGGTATAGCCGCGGCGGCGGTAGCCGGAGAGGGTCGACATGCGCGGGTCGTCCCAGCCGTCCACGTGGCCTTCGTCGACCAGTTGCTTGAGCTTGCGCTTGCTGGTGATGGTGTAGTTCAGGTTCAGCCGGGCGAATTCGTACTGGCGCGGCTGCGCCGGCACCGGCAGGTTGGCCAGGAACCACTCGTACAGCGGGCGATGGTCCTCGAACTCCAGGGTGCAGATGGAGTGGGTGATGCCCTCGATGGCGTCCGACTGGCCGTGGGTGAAGTCGTAGCTGGGGTAGATGCACCACTTGTCGCCGGTCTGGTGGTGATGGGCGTGGCGGATGCGGTAGAGGATCGGGTCGCGCAGGTTGATGTTCGGCGAGGCCATGTCGATTTTCGCCCGCAGCGACTTGGCGCCGTCGGCGAACTCGCCGGCCTTCATGCGGGCGAACAGGTCGAGGTTCTCCTCCACCGAGCGCTCGCGGAACGGGCTGTTCCTGCCCGGCTCGGTCAGGCTGCCGCGGTATTGGCGCATCTCTTCGGCATTGAGGTCGCAGACGAAGGCCTTGCCGGCCTTGATCAGGTCCACCGCCCAGGCGTGCAACTGGTCGAAATAGTCGGAGGCGAAGCGCACCGGGCCGGCCCACTGGAAGCCCAGCCACTTCACGTCGGCCTCGATGGCGTCGATGTATTCCTGGTCTTCCTTCGCCGGGTTGGTGTCGTCGAAGCGCAGGTGGCAGTCGCCGCCGAAGTCACGGGCCAGGCCGAAGTTCAGGCAGATCGACTTGGCGTGGCCGATGTGCAGGTAGCCGTTGGGCTCCGGCGGGAAGCGGGTGACGATCTTCTGGTGCTTGCCGCTGTCCAGGTCTGCCTGGACGATGGGGCGCAGGAAGTTGGCGGCGACAGTGGCTTCTTTCGAATCGGCGGTGGGCTTGCTCATGGTGTCCTTGATCGTTACTGACGTTCGGCCAGGGTAGGCCGGCCAAACCAAAGCGCTTATCATAGCCGAAGCTGTCAACCCCCTGACAGGCCTTCGATTTTCCCGACAGAGTGGAATCCCCTCATGATCAAGCTGCACACCAACCATGGCGTCATCACCCTGGAACTCTTCGAAGACAAGGCCCCGGAGACCGTGGCCAACTTCAAGGAGTACGTGAAGAGCGGTCATTACGACAACACCATCTTCCATCGCGTGATCAACAACTTCATGATCCAGGGCGGCGGTTTCGAACCGGGCATGAAGCAGAAGAGCACCCGCGCCCCGATCAAGAACGAGGCCAACAACGGCGTCGGCAACAAGGTCGGCACTGTCGCCATGGCCCGCACCATGGAGCCGCACTCGGCCAGCGCGCAGTTCTTCATCAACGTCGCCGACAACGACTTCCTCAACCACAGCGCGCCGACCGTGCAGGGCTGGGGCTACTGCGTGTTCGGCCAGGTAGTGGACGGCATGGACGTGGTCAACAAGATCAAGGGCGTGGCCACCACCATGCGCGCCGGCCACCAGGACGTGCCGAGCGAAGACGTGATCATCGAGAAGGCCGAGATCGTCGAGTGAGTCGATGAGCGTCCTGTTCATCTCGGACCTGCATCTCGAAGCGGAACGCCCGGACATCACCCGGGCGTTCTTGCATTTCCTCCGCAGCCGCGCCCGCCAGGCCGAAGCGCTCTACATCCTCGGCGACTTCTTCGAGGCCTGGATCGGCGACGACGGCATGGACGAGTTCCAGCATTCCATCGCCCGCGCCCTGCGCGAACTGGCCGACAGCGGCACGCGCATCTACCTGATGCACGGCAACCGCGACTTCCTGATCGGCAAGGCGTTCTGCCGCGAAGCCGGCTGCACCCTGCTGCGCGACCCCAGCGTGATCCGCCTGAACGGCGAGAAGGTGCTGCTGATGCACGGCGACAGCCTGTGCACCCTGGACGTCGGCTACATGAAGCTGCGCCGCTGGCTGCGCAATCCGGTCTCGCTGTTCATCCTGCGCAACCTGCCGCTTTCGAAGCGCCACCAGTTGGCGCGCAAGCTGCGCAAGGAAAGCCGCGCGCAGACGCGCATGAAGGCCAGCGAGATCGTCGACGTGACGCCGGACGAGGTGCTGAAGGTCATGCGCCAGCATGGCGTGCGCACCCTGATCCACGGCCACACCCATCGCCCGGCGGTGCACGAGTTGCAGCTAGACGGCCAGCCGGCCCGGCGCATCGTCCTCGGCGACTGGGACCGTCAAGGCTGGGCCCTGCAGGCCGACGCCAACGGCCTGCACCAGGCGCCCTTCAGTCTCGAAGCGGAGCCGTCCGGCCACTGACGCGGATCAACTTCATGGCCCCGGGCCAGCAGCTATGCTCAATCCATCCATAGCCGCATCGTCCGGGATCACCATGAAAAAACACCTGTTGCTCGCCGCTTGCCTGCTCGCCCTCGCTGGTTGCTCCAGCGAGTACATCATCAGCACTGCCGATGGCCAGATGATCACTACCGACAACAAGCCGAAGCTGGACAAGGCCAGCGGGATGATTCGCTTCGAGGATGCAGAGGGGCGGGAGCAGATGATTCCGCAGTCGCAGATTCGGCAGATCATCGAGCGCTGAAGGCGCCCCCATTGCATGGGGCGTTATCCACCAATCGCGGACGGAGTCCGCTCCTACGCCCGTGCTTTGCAACTGTCTTGCCGGCTGCACCGAGGCGCTCTTCGTAGGATGGGTTGAGCCTTGGCAAAACCCATGCGGTCGTGACGATGGGTATCGCTTCGCTCAACATCATCCTACGCGGCGTCGTGTTTACCGGTGAGGTAGGAGCAACTGTCTTGCCGACTGCGCCGGGGTGCCTTTCGTAGGATGGGTTGAGCTTGCGAAACCCATCGGGCCATGGTGATGGGTATCGCTTCGCTCAACGCCATCCTACGAAAAACCGTGCTTTCCCGGAGGCGTAGGAGCGGACTCCGTCCGCGATTGGGCCCGCCGGCCACGCTGGGTTATCCGGTAGCACCGAGCCCCTTCACCCCAACCTGAAAGCCAAAGGCCTCAAGCCACTTGCGGCACGCCGCTGTGGAAGCGGAACTCCTCGTCCGGCGAGCTGATGAGACCCGCCTCGACCCCACGGATATGCTCCACCCGCCGCTGGATATCGGCCTCGTCACCATACCGCCGCGCCAATGCCAGGTATCCCTGGAAGTGCCGCGCCTCGGACTTGAGCAGCGAACCATAGAACTTCGCCAGATCCGCATCCAGGTGGTCGACCAGGGCGGCGAAGCGCTCGCAGCTGCGGCATTCGATGAAGGCGCCGACGATCAGGGTGTCGACCAGCTTGTGCGGCTCGTGGTTGCGCACCGCCGCGCGCAGGCCCGAGGCATAGCGGCCGGCGGAGATCGGCCGCAGGGCGATGCCGCGCTTCTTGAGGATCGCCAGCACCTGCTCGTGGTGGCGCAGTTCCTCGCGCGCCAGGCGCGACATGAAGTTCACCAGTTCCTCGTGGGCGCTGTACTTGGCGATCAGCGCCAGGGCGGTGCTGGCGGCCTTGAACTCGTTGTTCTTGTGGTCGATCAGCAGCACTTCCTGGTCCCGCAACGCGGCCTCGACCCAGGCATCGGGCGTGGCGCAACCGAGGAATTCGCGGATTTCGGACAACATGACGGGCTCCAGTCACTCAGCGCCGCCGCGCAAAAGGGTTCGCCGGCGGCCAAAGGCGGAGCATTATACGAATGCAGCGGCGCACGGCCAGCGCCACACTTGATGCATCTCAAGAACCGCTCGGCCGGATCGCGTCTACAGTTGCTGCAAAGCAACGGCAAGTGCCAAGGGAGACGACCATGCAAGCCATCCGCAGCATTCTCGTAGTAGTGGCCCCCGACCAGCCCGACGGCCTGGCGCTCAAGCGCGCCAAGCTGATCGCCAGCGTCACTCAATCCCACCTGCACCTGCTGGCCTGCAGCAAGCAAGGCGACGCCGGCGCCCGGCTGGAGGAACTGACCGCCAGCCTGCGCGAGGAAGGCTACAGCAGCAGTTGCCGGCAGGCCTGGCACGACAGCCTGCACGCCACCATCATCGCCGAGCAGCAGGCCGAAGGCTGCGGCCTGGTGGTCAAGCAGCACCACCCCGACAGCCCGCTGAAGAAGGCGCTGCTCACCCCCGACGACTGGAAGCTGCTGCGCTACTGCCCCGCTCCCGTGCTGCTGGTGAAGAGCGCCACGCCCTGGGCCGGGCGCAACATCCTCGCCGCGGTCGACGTCGGCAACAACGACGCCGAGCACCACGCGCTGCACGCCAATATCGTCAGCCACGCCTACGACATCGCCGGGCTGACCCACGGCCAGTTGCACGTGATCAGCGCCCACCCTTCGCCGATGCTGTCTGCCGCCGACCCGACCTTCCAGCTCAGCGAGACCATCGAAGCTCGCTACCGCGAGGCCTGCAAGGCATTCCAGGCCGAGTACGGGGTGGACGACCAGCACCTGCACATCGAGGAAGGCCCGGCCGACGTGCTCATCCCGCGTACCGCGCACCAGCTGGACGCGGCGGTGACGGTGATCGGCACCGTGGCGCGCACCGGCTTCTCCGGCGCGCTGATCGGCAACACCGCCGAGGTGGTGCTCGATGCCCTGGAAAGCGACGTGCTGGTGCTCAAGCCGGACGAAGTCATCGCCCACCTCGACGAACTGGCGGCCAAGGCCTGACAGCTAGGCGCCAGCCCCGGCGCCGAGCATCGCCCGCAGGCGGACGCCCTCCGCCTTGCGGCAGTTCACATGCACGCCCTCCAGGCCCAGCCAGGTGGCCATTTCGCGCAACTGGCCGGCCAGCGCCAGCATCCCCTCCTCGCCCAGCGGCCGCTGCTCCTCGTGCACGGCATGGACCGCCAGGCGCCCCGCCGCCCGCTCGGCGCGCAGGTCGATGCGCGCCGCCAGGCGTTCGCCGAACAGGAAGGGCAGCACGTAGTAGCCGTAGACCCGTTTGTGCTGCGGGGTGTAGATCTCCAGGCGGTAGCGGAAGTCGAACAGCCGTTCGGTGCGGGTGCGCTCCCACACCAGGGAGTCGAAGGGTGAGAGCAGTGCGCTGGCCGCCACCTTGCGCGGAATGACTGGTTCGCCGGCGACGTAGGCCGCCTGCGACCAGCCCTGCACGCGCACCTGGCGCAGCGCGCCGGCCTCGACCAGTTCGGCCAGGCGCGCCTTGCTGTCCGCCGGCTCCAGGCGGAAGTAGTCGCGCAGGTCGGTCTCGCTGGCCACGCCCAGGGCGTTCGCGGCGTGCAACAGCAGGCCGCGCTGGGCCTGCTCGGCATCCAGCTCGGGCGCATCCAGCACAGCGGCGGGCAGCACCCGCTCCGGCAGGTCATACAGCCGCTCGAAACCACGGCGCCCGGCCACCGTCACCTCGCCCGCGGCGAACAGCCATTCCAGGGCGTGCTTCTCGTCGCTCCAGTCCCACCAGGGGCCGGCCCGCTCGCTGCGGGTGGTCAGGCTGCCGGCGCCCAGGGCGCCCTGCTCGCGCACCGCCTGCAGCACGCGCTCGATCACTTCGCGGCGTTCCTCGCCGAAGCGCGCCAACTGCTTGTAGATGCCCTGCCCCACGGCCGCGCGGCGCATGCGCCAGCGCATCAGCGGATAGAGTTCCAGCGGCAGCAGGGACGCCTCGTGTCCCCAGTACTCGAACATTCGCCGGTGGCGCCCGGCGCTCCAGGCCGCCTCGTCCAGCAGGGCCTGCGGATAGCTGCCCAGGCGCGAGAAAAGCGGCAGGTAGTGCGAGCGAGTCAGGGCATTGACCGAATCGATCTGCAGCACGCCCAGGCGTTCCAGCACCTGTTGCAGGTGCCGGCGCTGCACCTGGCTGCGCGGCCGGCGGCTGGCGAAGCCCTGGGCCGCCAGGGCCAGGCGGCGGGCTTGCTTGAGGGACAGGCTGTCGGTCATGGGCGCTTCCTGCTGGCTGGATCGAAGCCCCCGATCCTACGCCAAAGCCGCCAACGCCGACATCAGGCCGGCAGCGCTTGCGCGCTGGGCGCGGGGAACGGCCGGGCGATGCTGAAGGCTGCGGCGCTCGGCCCGTGCTCGGCCAGGCGCTGCAAGGCCGCGCGGGCCTGCTCCAGGGTCGGCAGTTGCCCGGCCGGCAGCCACCAGAGCGCCAGGCTCGGCCCCGGCAGCTTCTCCATCCATTCCTTGCGCCGGCGCAGCACGCTCAGGTGCTCGCCGCCATAGACATAGTCGCGCAGCGCCTCCAGGGACTCCCAGAGCGACAGGTTGACGATGATCCGCGGGTCGGCGAAGGCCTGGATGCCGGTGGCGTCGCCCGCCTCGTCCTGCAGGCGCCAGACGAAGCCGGGACTGGCCTCGGCCAGGGCGTTGATGGGCGCCAACTGGTCGACGAAATCCTGCATCAGCGGGTGGTCGAGAGGGGCCCTGGCCCGGGCGATGTTGACCTGGGCCAGGTGGTAGCGGTGCGGCATGGGCCTTTCCTTGTGCTCGTGCAATATAGAAGGGGTTCAGCGACGCAGGTGGTCGATCCAGAAGGGCTTCTCTGCCTCCTGCAGGATGTCGGCGCGGCTCAGGCCGATGTCCTTGAGCGCCGCATCGCTGAGCCTGGCCAACTGCTCGCGCTGCCGGGCCAGTTCCCGCCAGCGGCGGATGCGGCCCAGCAGGCGCTGCCAGAAGGCCGCGCCGGCGTGCCGGCGGGTGAATACCGAGGGTGTCATCACGAAACCGAATTGCGCTTTCATCGTGTCGTCCTCCCTGTGGGGTTGGCGCCAGTCTCGCGCCGGGCATAAGATCAATCCAACGAATCATTCTTATGCATCCCATCTTGGAGATTGATGTATGAGCGCCTTCCCCAGCATCGACAGCGAACTGCTGCGCACCTTCGTCGCCATCGCCGACCACGGCGGCTTCACCCGCGCCGCCGAGGTGGTCAACCGCACCCAGTCGGCGGTGAGCATGCAGATGAAGCGCCTGGAGGAAGACGTGCTGGAACGCACCCTGTTCGAGCGCGACGGCCGCCAGGTGCGCCTGACGCCCGAAGGCCAGGTGCTGCTGGGCTACGCGCGGCGCATCCTGCGGCTGCAGGGCGAGGTGTTCAACACCCTGCGCCAGCCGCACATGGTCGGCGCGGTGCGCATCGGCACGCCGGACGACTACGTGATGCGCTTCCTCCCGGAAATCCTCTCGCGCTTCGCCCAGGCCTACCCGCTGGTGCAGGTGGAAGTGCATTGCGAGACCTCCTCGCAACTGCTCACCCGCAAGGACCTGGACCTGACCATAGTCACCCGCGAGCCGGGCACCGAGATCGGCCAGCTGCTGCGCCAGGAGCCCTTCGTCTGGATGGCCGCGGAAAGCTTCTGCCCGCAGGAACAGCGCCCGCTGCCGCTGGCGATGTTCAACACCACCTGCTTCTGCCGCGCCTGGGCCTGCAACGCCCTGGAAGCGCTGGAGATCGACTACCGCATCGCCTACAGCAGCCCCAGCCTCTCGGCGCTGTTCGCCGTGGCCAGCGCGGGCCTGGCGGTCACCGCCCAGCTGCGCAGCCTGCTCACCGGCAACCTGCGCATCATCGGCGAGGAGGAAGGCCTGCCGGCCCTGCCCTCGGCGAGCATCGTGCTGCTGCGCAACCCGGCGCGGCAGTCGCCGGTCACCGACAAGCTGGCCGACTACATCGTCGAAGGCTTCGCCGCCTGAGCCGGCTCACTGGCGCAGCAGAAGCAGCGCGCAAACCACCAGGAACAGGCTGAAGGCGAAGCGCAGGGCGCGCTCAGGCAGCGCATGGGCCAGCCTCACGCCCCAGGAGATGCTCAGCAGGCCGCCGGCCGCGAGGCAAGCGCCCATGCGCCAGTCGACGTGGCCATGCAGCGCATAGGTACCCAGCGCCACCGCCGTGCTCGGCGCGGCCAACGCCAGGGCCAGCCCCTGGGCCACCACCTGGGTGAAGCCGAACAGCGAGGTCAGCACCGGCGTGGCCAGCACGCCGCCGCCCACCCCGAACAGCCCGCCCAGGGAACCCGCGCCCAGGCCGAGGGCGGCGAACCAGGGCAGGCCCGGTGTTTCCTCGCGCGGCTGCGCCTCGCTGCGCTGGCGCAGCAGCAGGTAGCCGGCCAGGGCCACCAGGAACACCACGAAGGCCGTGCGCA
The DNA here is from genome assembly GCF_900112375.1 of Pseudomonas citronellolis. Lineage (GTDB taxonomy): Bacteria > Pseudomonadota > Gammaproteobacteria > Pseudomonadales > Pseudomonadaceae > Pseudomonas > Pseudomonas citronellolis. Next base: position 83,729 of record NZ_FOLS01000002.1, read on the forward strand.
TGTGCGCCGCGTCGATACGAAGCGCCAGGCTGGAAGCGAGGAAGGCGCAGAGCAGGCCGGTCACCGCAAGCACCGCCGCCTGGCCGGGATCGATACGATTGCGCTGGTGATAACGGCGCAGCGCCAGCAGCACGTTGGGCACCACCATCACCAATGCCGTGCCCTGGGCCAGTTGCTGGTCGAGGCCGAACAGCACGCTCAGCGCCGGGATCGCCAGCAGGCCGCCGCCGATGCCGAACAACCCGCCCAGGCAACCCAGAACCAACCCCAGGACGAAATCCAGCCCCATCTCCAGCATGCGAACCTCCAAATACGTCGAGGCCATGCTAGAAAACCGCCGCTGGATGGGAAACGCAAAGCCCAGCACAATGGCTTTGCGCTTTACGCATAGGCAAGCACCATGACTCCCACCGCCCTGGAAGACCAGTTGGACCTGTTCCTCGACGTGCTCGACAGCGGCAGCTTTTCCGCCGCCGCGCGCCTGCGCCAGCTCACGCCCTCGGCGGTGGCGCGACGCATGGATGCCCTCGAACGCGGCCTCGGCAGCCCGCTGCTGGCCCGCAGCACCCACGTGGTGCGCGCCACGCCGGCGGGCCTGGCCTTCGCCGAGCGCGCCCGGCGCATAGTCGAGGAACTGCGCCAGGCCCGCGCCGAGGCGGTGTCGCTGAGCACCGCGCCCGAAGGCCTGATCCGCATCGACGCGCCCGTGCCCTTCGGCCGCCGCCACCTGGCACCGGCCATCGCCGACTTCCTCAAGGCCAACCCCGGCCTGGACGTGCAGCTGCGCCTGATCGACAGCTTCACCGACCTGCAGGGCGACAACCTCGGCCAGGTCGACCTGGTGCTGCGCATCGGCCCGCTGCCGGACAGCCGCCTGGTGGCCACGCCGCTGGCGCCCATGCGCCGCATCGTCTGCGCCAGCGCCGACTACCTGGCCCGCCACGGCCGGCCGACCTCGCCGCTGCAGTTGCCCGAGCACGTCGGCCTGGACTGGGAAGGCCTGGCGCCGCCGCTGGCCTGGCGCTTCGCCGTCGACGGGCGCCTGCAGCACCTGCGACCGCGACGCCTGCGGCTAACCGCCAACAACGCGGAAACCCTGGTCGAAGGCGCCTTGCAGGGGCTCGGCATGGCCCACCTGCCGACCTGGCTGTGCAGCGAATACCTGGTGCGCGGCGAACTGCAGCCGCTGTTCTGCGAGCCGGGCCTGCCGGAAGCCGAACCGGGCGGCATCCACGCCCTGCGCCTGGAGCGCGGCACCCACCCGCGCAGCCAGCGCCTGCTGGCCTTCCTCGTCGAGCGCTTCGGCTTCCCGCCACCCTGGGACAGTGCCCTCGCCGCGCACCTGGCAGGCAAGGAACTGGCGAAGAAATAGCCAGCGCGCTAAATTAAGGCGCAATCATCTATTCGGAGGCCCGTCATGAGCCAACCCAAGGACGCCTGCGAATCGCTCAAGCTCGACAACCAGCTGTGCTTCGCCCTCTACTCCACCTCGCTGCAGATGACCAAGGTGTACAAGCCCCTGCTCCAGCAACTGGGCCTGACCTACCCGCAGTACATCGCCATGCTGGTGCTCTGGGAACAGGACGGCATCACCGTCGGCGAGATCAGCGCGCGCATGCTCACCGACCCCGGCTCCCTCACCCCGCTGCTCAAGCGCCTGGAAGGCGAAGGCCTGATCACCCGCAAGCGCAACGCCAGCGACGAGCGGGTGGTCGAACTGCGCCTGACCGACAAGGGCCGGGAGCTGCGCCAGCAGGCCGAGAGCATCCCGGCCTGCATCCTCACCGCCAGCGGCCTGTCCCTCGAAGAACTGGGCAGGCTGAAGAACGAACTGGTGGACCTGCGCGGCAGCCTGCAAGGCTCGGACTAGAGGCTTATTCCCTACATCGAGCTCTCTTATCGCGAATTCTTCCAATAAATATCTTGCGCGCAAGATAACTCAGGACTAATTTCTGCCTCACGCACTTACTTAGCGCGCAAAATTTTAACGAACAAACAGAAATCCGGAGACACCGCCATGCAAACCATCAAAGCCCTCTACACCGCCACTGCCACCGCTACCGGAGGCCGCGACGGCCGCGCCGTTTCCTCCGACGGCAACCTCGACGTGAAACTCACCACCCCGCGCGAACTGGGCGGCCAGGGCGGCGCCGCGACCAACCCCGAGCAGCTCTTCGCCGCCGGCTACTCGGCCTGCTTCATCGGCGCGCTGAAGTTCGTCGCCAGCCAGAGCAAGCGCCAGCTGCCCGCCGACGCCTCCATCACCGGCAAGGTCGGCATCGGCCAGATTCCCGGCGGCTTCGGTCTGGAAGTGGAACTGAACATCGCCCTGCCGGGCCTGGAACGCGCCGTCGCCGAGGAATTGGTGGCCGCGGCCCACCAGGTCTGCCCGTACTCCAACGCCACCCGCGGCAACATCGACGTGCGCCTGAACATCGCCGTCTGACCCCACCCAGCCCAAGGAGACCCGAACATGAAAGCGCTCAGCAAAACCCTCGCAGGCGGCCTGCTCGCCCTGGCCATCGGCAACGCCTTCGCCGCCGGCAGCCCCGGCGTGCAGCACGACACCCAGGCCTTCCTCGAAGCCCTGGAGGCCGGCGGCGGCAAGCCCCTGGAAACCCTGTCGCCGAAGGACGCCCGCGCGGTGCTGAGCGGCGCCCAGGCCTCGGTGAAGGTCGACCTCTCCGGCACCAACGTCAGCGAGAAGACCATCCAGGCAGACGGCCAGCGCATCAAGCTGACCATCGTCCGCCCGGCAGGCGCCAAGGGAACCCTGCCCGCTTTCATGTTCTTCCACGGCGGCGGCTGGGTGCTGGGCGACTACCCGACCCACGCCCGGCTGATCCGCGATCTGGCGGTGAACTCCGGCGCGGTGGCGGTGTACGTCGACTACACGCCCTCCCCCGAGGCCCACTACCCGGTGGCGATCAACCAGGCCTACGCCGCCACCAGGTGGGTGGCCGAGCACGGCAAGGAAATCGACGTCGATGGCGCGCGCCTGGCGGTGGCCGGCAACAGCGTCGGCGGCAACATGGCCGCGGTGGTCGCACTGATGGCCAAGGACAAGGGCACACCGAAGCTGCGCTTCCAGGCCCTGCTGTGGCCGGTGACCGACGCCAGCTTCGAGACCGGCTCATACGGCCAGTTCGCCCAGGGGCACTTCCTCACCAAGCCGATGATGCAGTGGTTCTGGGACAGCTACACCACCGACGCCAAGCAGCGCGCCGAGATCTACGCCTCGCCGCTGCGCGCCAGCACCGAGCAACTGAAAGGCCTGCCGCCGGCACTGGTGCAGACCGCCGAGTTCGACGTGCTGCGCGACGAAGGCGAAGCCTACGCCCGCAAGCTGGACGCCGCCGGCGTGGCCGTCACCGCCACGCGCTACAACGGCATGATCCACGACTACGGCCTGCTCAACCCGCTGGCCAAGGTGCCCGCCGTGCAGGCCGCCATGCGCCAGGCCGGCGAGGAGCTGAAAGTGCATCTGAAGTAACGGACGCCAGAAACGAAGAAGCCCGGCATCTGCCCCCTCACCCCAGCCTTCTCCCGAAGGGAGAGGGGGCAGTTCGTGCCACCGGGGCGTCCGGCGTGGCCGGTGGTTCCAATCGCGGACGGAGTCCGCTCCTACAGGGAGGAATACCATGCTTCCCGGCAACTTGTAGGAGCGGGCCCTGCCCGCGATTCGCGCGCAGGGCGCGCTCCTACAGGGGGAGTGGCGCGGCTGGGGCAGCGCAGGAGCGGATCTCATCCGCGAAACGCGCCGATACGTCCGGCTATCGCGGACAAGGTCCGCTCCTACCCCCTCCGGCGAACACAAGACCCGCAGGATGGCGTTGAGCGAAGCGATACCCATCACCACGACCGCATGGGTTTCGCCAAGGCTCAACCCATGCGTTGAGGCGCACCTCGGCGCAGCCGGCAAGACAGTTGCTCCTACGCCCGGGGGCGCCTGGTTCGGGCCTGCGTGGCGGGGAGTTCGCGAATGAAAAAATGCCGTTTCTCCCATGGAGAGAAACGGCATTCTTTCTTAAGTGAAAAGCTCTACGGCATCTGCCAGGCTTTTCACATCACGCGAAGGCTCAAGCCTTGACGCGGGACTTGTACTCGCCGGTGCGGGTATCGATCTCGATGGAGTCGCCGATTTCGCAGAACGCGGAAACCTGCAGCTCAGCACCGTTCTTCAGGCGAGCGGTCTTCATGACCTTGCCGGAAGTATCGCCACGGACAGCCGGCTCGGTGTAGACGATTTCACGAACGATGGTGGTCGGCAGTTCGACGGAGATCACCTTGTCGTTGTAGAAAACCGCTTCGCAGACGTCGGTCATGCCGTCTTCGATGAAGGTCAGCACGCCTTCCAGGTCGCCCTTCTCGATCTCGTACTGGTTGAACTCGTTGTCCATGAAGACGTACAGCGGGTCCGCGAAGTAGGAGTAGGTCACTTCCTTGCGGTCGAGAATGATCGGTTCCAGCTTGTCATCGGCCTTGAACACGGTCTCGGTGCCGGCGCCGGTCAGCAGGTTCTTCAGCTTCATCTTGACGACGGCGCTGTTACGGCCGGACTTGTTGAACTCGGCCTTCTGGATGACCCAGGGGGCGCCGTTGATGTTGGCAACCTGGCCTGCGCGGAACTCTTGAGCGGTTTTCATACGAATATCCGATTTGGATTGGAGACAAAAAACAGGGGACGTATCATAGCCAATTTGTATAAAAACGCACCAGCCCCGCGGCGAGATCCGGCTGTGCGGCATGCTTTTCGCTCCAGCGCAGCGCCCATTCCCGCCAGGCTCCGGCCCGCTGCTGCAATGCCATCCAGGCCGTCGCCGCGTCGCCAAGGCCGTTCCAGGCGTGCCAGTAGGCCACCAGGGCAGCCTCGAGCCCGGGCTCCATGCCCTCGGTATAGATAGAGAGGAAGGCGTCCAGCTTCTCCAGGTGCACGCCCTCCTCCTGCTCATAGATGTGCCAGACGAATGGCCGCCCCGCCCAGAGCGCGCGGACGAAGGAATCCTCGCCGCGCACCGCGTTGACGTCGCAGCTCCACAGCAGCAGGTCGTAGTCCTCCTGGCAGACGAACGGCAATACCTGCAGGCGCAGGTTGCCGCGCCGATGGCGGTCGCCCGGCGCCAGCCCCGGCAGGCCCAGCCAGTCGGCGACATCACCCAGCACGCGCCCTTCCGGCACCAGCAGCATCGTCGGCTGCACGTCTTGCGCCAGCGCGTCCAGCCAGGGCGCCAGCGCCGGGTTCTCGTAGGCGAACAGGGAAATCAGACGCTCCCTACCCTCCACTTCCACACCAAGGGACGCCAGGAATGCCCGGCGACTGGCATCGTCCGCCTGGAAGGCCCGGCGCCGCTCGATCAGCCCCGCCTCCCGCAGCAGGCCGCCGACGCCCGGCTGCACCCCGGGGAAATAGAAGTACTTCTGCAGACCGTTGGCCTGCAGCGAAGGCAGGGCGTGACAGGAAGCCACCCAGTCCTCGGCGCTGAGGTATTCCAGGTTCAGCCACAGCGGCGCCACGGCGCGCTCGCGCATGGCCGCCACATAAGCCGGCGGCAACGGACAGGCGAATGCCTCGATGACCACATCGGCGGCCGCCGTGTCTTCCCAGAGCGCGGGCCAGTGGCGGACTTCGACGCCCGCCTGGCGCTGGCCGGACAGCGCCGGATCAGCCCCGGGGCACAGCCGCGCGAAGGCATTCAGGTCGTCCACCCACAGGCGCACCGCCTGGCCATGCTCGCCGGCGAGCTGGCGGGCCAGGCGCCAGGTCACGCCGATGTCGCCATAGTTGTCCACCACGCAGCAGAAGATGTCCCAGCTCGCCATCGCACTCGCCTTTCGAAGGAAGCCGCCAGTTTAGCAAGGCGGGCCGCCCCGGTTTCCCCTCGACGTCCTTAAGCCGATGAATCCGTTGAAAAAACATTTGCCTTTCGGAAAACCTTTGAGTAAAGTGCGCGCCTCGACAGACACAGCGCTGTCGAAACCCTGGTGAGGTGTCCGAGCGGTTGAAGGAGCACGCCTGGAAAGTGTGTATACGGGAAACCGTATCGAGGGTTCGAATCCCTCCCTCACCGCCAGATCAAAAAGCCCGGCTGACTGATGAAGTTAGCCGGGCTTTTTCGTTCCAGCGCGTTGCACTCGCAATGCACCCCTTGCACTTGGCGACACAGTTAGTCGCCATTAGTTCCCAGCAGACTTTCGTCCTATCGCGTTTTAGCATTACTTCGGACGTCTATACTCGGATATTCCGCCCTCGCCTCGGCTCCTCCCAACAGCCCCGCTGTAGGGCAGTCGCGGACACTTGCACATTTTTTGCACAACTATCGGGCAATTAAGAGTTCAAGCCGCCCCGGCATGAAAAAAAAGTGCCGTACTTGCGCTTGGTCAGTTTACTTACTACAAGTAATGAGTACTATGTAGTCCGGCTAATTTCCCAGTCCCATGGGGAATTGCTTTAATGGAAATGTCCACCTTAAGGGGAACACGATGAACAACGTTCTGAAATTCTCTGCTCTGGCTCTGGCTGCTGTTCTGGCCACCGGTTGCAGCAGCCACTCGAAAGAAACCGAAGCCCGTCTGACCGCTACTGAAGACGCCGCTGCCCGTGCCCAAGCCCGCGCTGACGAAGCCTATCGTCACGCTGACGAAGCTCTGGCCGCTGCTCAGAAAGCCCAGCAGACTGCTGACGAGGCTAACGAGCGCGCTCTGCGTATGCTGGACAAAGCCAGCCGCAAGTAATAGATCCTCGGATCTGTTCGAAAAGCCGACCTCTCGAGGTCGGCTTTTTTATTGCCCGGACTTTCTCCCGGGCAATGAAAAGCCCGCGGACCTTGCGGTCGGCGGGCTCGGCACAACGGCGCAGGCGTCAGGGCATCTGCACGGTGGTGTTCTCGCTGGCAGCCACTGAGGAACCGGGCTGCTGCGGCATGGCGATGGCCACCGGCAGGCCGTCTTCGGCCGCCACCACTTCGCGCACCACGTTCCAGTCCATCTGCATCTGGTTGGCGATGTCTTCGCGCTTGAGCAGCGCGTTGATCACTGCGGTGTGCTTGTCCACGACCGAGGGGTTGCCGTGGTCGTCGATCGGCGTATGGGCCTCGAGGTAGATCTTGCCTTCGCTGCGGCCGAACTTGTACGGCTCGTTGATGATGCGCACCGAAGTGCCCACCGGCACCATCGGGAACAGCTCGGTCACGTCGCCGTTGTACATGCGGAAGCAGCCGTGGCTGGTGCGGGTGCCGATGCCGAACTTCTTGTTCGAGCCGTGGATCAGGTAGCCGGGAACGCCCAGCGACATCTTGAACGGGCCCAGCGGGTTGTCCGGCCCCGGCGGCACCACGGTCGGCAGCGGGTCGCCGTCGGCGGCGTGCTCGGCGCGGATCGACGCCGGCGGGTACCAGGCCGGATCCTTGGTCTTGGCGACGATGCTGGTGTGGGCGATGGGCGAGCCCCAGCCCTCGCGGCCGATACCCAGCGGGTAGGTGTAGACCACGTTCTTGCCTTTGGGGAAGTAGTACAGGCGGTACTCGGCGATGTTGATCACGATGCCTTCGCGCGGGCCGGGCGGCAGGATGAAGCGCGTCGGGATGATGACCTCGGTGCCCACGCCGGGCAGCCAGGCGTCGACGCCCGGGTTGGCGGCGAGCATTTCCTGGTAGCCCAGGTCATAGGTCTGGCCGAGGTCGGCGAAGGTGTCTTCGTACTTGGCCTTGATGACCTGCACCTGGCCGACGATATCCTCGCCGGGCGCCGGCAGCGGCAGCTCGAGGGCGGAAACGGGGCCGGCCGAGAGCAGCGCGGCAAAAGACAGCGAGCAGGCGGCGATAACACGCGACAACATCCGGAGATCCTTGGCGAGAGCACAGTTGACAGAGGGGGCGGTAGTGTACCACTCAGACCCTATTTTCCGGGAGAGTTCACAATACCCAGGAAAATCGTTGCCCGCGTTTTTCCTGCTCCAGGCGTTTCAGGCATTCCGGGCACAGCCGCCGGTCGCGCAGCTGCGGCCGCCGGGCCTCGCGCCAGAGCGGTTGCGCCGGCAGCAGGCCGCCGCACAGGGTTCGGTCCGCGGGGGAGCCGAGCTCCAGCTGCCGGGCGACGAGATGCACGCGCACCTCGCGGCAGGCGAACAGATCGAGCTGGGAATCGGGTTCGATCAGCTGGTAGGCGAAGAGGGTCCAGGCGGGGCGGGACATGGCGGCTCCTGAAGGGTGCGCAAACATAGCGGAAAGCCCCCGCGCGGGGAAGCCTTCCGACAGCCCGGCGATCAGAGCAACGGCTTGAGCTGCGGCCAGACGTTGTCCAGCAGGCGCGGCTGCGCGGCCACGGCCGGATGGATGCCGTCGGCCTGCATCATCTGCGGCACGCCGCCCACGCCGTCGAGGAAGAACGGCACCAGCGGCACCCCGCCCTGCTCGGCGACCTGCTGGAACACCCGGGCGAAAGCCTGGGTATAGCGTTCACCATAGTTGGGCGGCAGGCGCATGCCCAGCAACAGCACCTTGGCCCCGGCCTGGCGCGAGGCCGCGACCATCGAAGCAAGATTCTGTTGCAATTGCTGCGGCGCCTGCCCGCGCAGGCCGTCGTTGCCGCCCAGCTCGATCACCACGACGCCGGGTTTCTCCCCGGAAAGCAGCGCCGGCAGGCGCGCCAGGCCACCGGCGCTGGTGTCGCCGCTGACCGAGGCATTGACCACCCGGTAGTCGAAACCCTCGTCCTTCAGCCGCTGCTCCAGCAGGCTGACCCAGCCGCGGCCGGTATCCACTCCCAAACCGGCGCTGATACTATCGCCGACGACCAGCAGCGTCTGCGCCGCGGCTTGCTGGGCGACCAGCAGCAACGCCAGGCAGACGCTCGATAGCCATGCACGCATCGGACCCTCCATGAGCGAAAGCATTCTCACCGCGCGCAACCTTAGCAAGGTCGTTCCCAGCGCGGAAGGCGAGCTGACCATCCTCCACGACCTCTCCCTAGCCCTGCAGCGCGGCGACAGCCTGGCCATCGTCGGCAGCTCCGGCTCCGGCAAGTCCACCCTGCTCGGCCTGCTGGCCGGGCTCGACGAGCCCAGCGGCGGCAGCGTGGAACTGGCCGGGCACCGCCTGGGCGAGCTCGACGAGGACCAGCGCGCGCGGGTGCGCGCCGCCCACGTCGGCTTTGTCTTCCAGTCGTTCCAGCTGCTCGACAGCCTCGACGCCCTGGAGAACGTCATGCTGCCCCTGGAGCTGGAGGGCCGCAGCGACGCCCGCGAGCGCGCCCGCACCCTGCTCGAGCGCGTCGGCCTGGGCCAGCGCCTCACCCACTACCCGCGCCAGCTCTCCGGCGGCGAGCAGCAGCGCGTCGCCATCGCCCGCGCCTTCGCAGCCGAACCCGACGTGCTGTTCGCCGACGAGCCCACCGGCAACCTCGACAGCAGCACCGGCGAGCGCATCAGCGACCTGCTCTTCGAACTCAACCGCGAGCGCCGCACCACCCTGGTCCTGGTCACCCACGACGAGCGCCTGGCGCACCGCTGCCAGCGCCAGATCCGCCTGGAAAGCGGCCACCTGATCGACCACGCGGAGCCCTGAGCCGATGAAATCGCTGCCGCTGTCGCGCCTGTTCGGCCTGGCCCTGCGCCAACTGCTGCGCGAGTGGAGCAGCGGCGAGCTGCGCGTGTTGTTCTTCGCCCTGCTGGTGGCGGTGGCTGCCAGCTCCGCCATCGGCTATTTCAGCGCACGGCTGAACGGCGCCATGCTGGTGCGCGCCTCGGAATTCCTCGGCGCCGACCTGGTCCTCAGCGGCACCCAGCCGGCCGCCCCGGAGCAGATCGACAGCGGCAACCGCTTGGGCCTGAAACATGCCTACAGCGTCGAGTTCTCCAGCGTCATCGCCACCGACCAGGGCATCCAGCTCAGCAGCGTCAAGGCGGTGGACGACAGCTACCCGCTGCGCGGCGAGCTGAAGAGCGCGGCTGCGCCCCTGGAGCCGGAACGCGCCGGCGGCCGGCCGCAACCCGGCGAAGTCTGGGTCGAGACGCGGCTGCTCACCAGCCTCGACCTGAAGGTCGGCGACAGCATCGAGATCGGCCGCCAGGACCTGCGCATCGCCCGCGTGCTGACCTACGAGCCGGACCGCGCCGGCGACTTCTACAGCCTCACCCCGCGGGTAATGATGAACCTGCACGACCTGCAGGCCACCGGCGTGGTCCAGCCCGGCAGCCGGGTGCGCTACCGCGACCTCTGGGAAGGCGACGGCCAGGCCCTGCAGGCCTACCGCCGCGCGGTGGAGCCGGGGCTTGCGGCGAACCAACGGCTGCTCGACGCGCACCACGGCAACCGCCAGATCGGCGACGCCCTGGAGCGCGCCGAGCGCTACCTGAACCTCGCCAGCCTGGCGGCCATCCTCCTCGCCGGCGTGGCGGTGGCGCTCTCGGCCAACCGCTTCGCCGCCCGCCGCTTCGACGCCAGCGCCCTGCTCCGCTGCCTGGGCCTGACGCGCCGCGAAGCACTGCTTCTTTATGGCCTGCAGCTGTTCAGCCTGGGCCTGGCCGCCAGCCTGCTCGGCGCGCTGCTCGGCTACCTGGCGCAGCTCGGCCTGGTGACGCTGCTGGGCGACCTGCTGCCGCCACAGATTCCGCCGGCCGGGCCGGTGCCGGCGCTGGCCGGCGTCGCCACCGGCCTGGTCGCCCTCGCCGGTTTCGCCCTGCCGCCTCTGGCAGCCCTGGGCCGGGTGCCGCCGTTGCGGGTGCTGCGCAGCGACCTGCTGCCGGTGCCCATGCGCAGCTGGCTGGCCTACGGCTGCGCGCTGCTGGCGCTGGGCCTGATCATGTGGCGGCTGAGCCTGGACCTGCGCCTGACCCTGGCCCTGCTGGGCGGCGGCGTGGTCGCCGCGGCCATCCTCGGCGCCCTGCTGCTGCTCGCCCTGAACGGCCTGCGCCGCCTGCTGTCGCGCGCCAGCCTGCCCTGGCGCCTGGGCCTGGGCCAGTTGCTGCGCCACCCGCTGGCCGCCGCCGGGCAGAGCCTGGCCTTCGGCCTGATCCTGCTGGCCATGGCGCTGATCGCCCTGCTGCGCGGCGAGCTGCTGGACACCTGGCACGCCCAGCTGCCGGCCAACGCGCCCAACTATTTCGCCCTGAACATCCTGCCGGCGGAAAAGGACGCCTTCGAAGCCCGCGTGCGCAAGGTCTCGCCCAACGCCGAAGGGCTGTTCCCCATGGTCCCCGGGCGCCTGGTGGCGGTGAACGGCCAGCCAGTGCAGACGCTCAGCGAAGATGTGCGCAGCGAGCGCGCCCTGCAACGCGACCTCGGCCTGACCTGGTCGCAGAAACTGCCCGCCGGCAACCAACTGGTGGCCGGGCGCTGGTGGGGCGACGCGCCGGCCGGCGAACTACCCGGCGTCTCGGTGGAGGAAAAGCTCGCCGGCAACCTCGGCATCAAGCTCGGCGACCGCCTGAGCTTCAACGTCGCCGGGCAGACCCGCGAGGTGCAGGTGCAGAGCCTGCGCTCGGTGAAGTGGGACAACTTCCAGCCGAACTTCTTCATGGTCTTCCAGCCCGGCACCCTCGCCGACCTGCCGGTGACCTACCTGACCAGCTTCTACCTGCCCGCCAGCGACCAGCGCAGCGCCATCGAGCTGGCCCGCGCCTTCCCCACCGTCACCCTGCTGCCGGTGGACGTGCTGCTGGCGCAGCTGCGCAGCATCCTCGACCAGGTCACCCTGGCGGTGGAATACGTGCTGGTGTTCGTCCTCGCCGCCGGCTTCGTAGTGCTCTTCGCCGGCCTGCAGGCCACCCTCGACGAGCGCCTGCGCCAGGGCGCCCTGCTGCGCGCCCTGGGCGCCGAGCGCGAGCTGCTGCAACGCACCCGGCGCAGCGAGTTCGCCCTGCTCGGCGCGGTCAGCGGCGTGCTGGCGGCCCTGGGCTGCGAGCTGATCAGCTACCTGCTCTACAGCCTGGTGTTCCAGCTGCCCTGGCATCCGCACCCCTGGCTGCTCGGCCTGCCGCTGCTGGGCGCGTTGCTGGTGGGCGGCGCCGGGCTGTTCGGCACGCGTCGGGCGCTGACCCTGAGCCCGCTGCGCCTGCTCCGCGAAGGCTGATAGACTCCAGGGCCCGCCCAGCCACAGCCGGAACCCCATGAGCCGTTATCGCCCGCCGCGCACCGCCGGAACCCCGTTGATCACCCCCGAAGGCGAGGCGCGCCTGCGCGCCGAACTGCACGAACTGTGGAACGTGCGCCGCCCCCAGGTGACCCAGGCGGTGAGCGAGGCGGCCGCGCTCGGCGACCGCTCGGAGAACGCCGAGTACATCTACGGCAAGAAGATGCTGCGCGAGATCGACAGCCGCGTGCGCTTCCTGCGCAAGCGCCTGGAGAACCTCAAGGTGGTGCGCGACCGCCCGGGCGACCCGCACAAGGTCTACTTCGGCGCCTGGGTGACGCTGGAGGACGAGGACGGCGAACAGGCCCGCTACCGCATCGTCGGCCCGGACGAGCTGGACCTGCGCAGCAACCAGATCAGCATCGACTCGCCCCTGGCCCGCGCCCTGGTGGGCAAGGAGCTGGACGCCGAAGTCATGGTGCGCACGCCGGCGGGCGAGAAGCTCTGGTTCGTGGTCGAGATCGACTATCCCTGAGCGCTGCCCCGCGCAGCGCCTGCCGGCGCAATCGCGGACAAGGCCCTCTCCTACGGTCCCAGGAAGCACGGCTTTTCGTAGGATGGCGTTGAGCGAAGCGATACCCATCACCGCAACCGCATGGGTTTCGCAAGTGCTCAACCCATCCTACAAAGAGCACCTCGGCGCAAGACAGTTGCTCCTACGGGGGGAGGAATACCGTGCAACCTGTAGGAGCGGGCCCTGCCCGCGATTTCGCGCGCAGGGCGCGCTCCTACAGGTGAATGGTGCGGGTGGCGCTCACGTCACGACCGGGCGCCATGCTCGGGACTGTCGTCCAGGGTGATGCCTTGCACCCCGATTTCCTTCTCCAACGCCAGCAGGTATTGGCGCAGGGCCTGGCGGGTGGATTCTTCGCGCAGGCTGTGGCGGACGCGGGTGCTGACCTGGGCGTAGGGCAGCGGGCGGCTTTCCTGGCGTTGGTCGATGCTGACCAGGTGCCAACCATAGCGCGAGGCCAGGGGGCGGTCGTGCAGGCCCAGGGGCAGGCGGTGCAGGGCCTGGTCGAGTTCGGCGACGGTTTGCCCGGCGCGCAGCCAGCCCAGGTCGCCGCCTTCTTCCTTCGACGGGCAGGCCGAGTGGCGTTGGGCGAGCTCGGTGAAGCGTTGCGGGTCGCGGTGCAGTTCGCGCAGCAGTTTTTCGCCCAGGTGGTAGTGGGCGTCGCGGGCGCTGGCGTCGTCCGGGGCGGCGGGCAGGAGGATGTGGCGGACCTTGATCCTGGCCGGCTCGGCGAAGCGTTCGCGCTGGGCTTCGAAGTAGCGCCGGCAAGCGTCCTCGTCGGGTTCGGGGACTTGCAGTTCGCGCTCCAGCAGCGCCGCCACGGCCTGGTCGGCGCCCTCCTCCGCCAGTTCGCCCGCTGGCAGCAGGCCGAGGCTGGCGGCCCTTTGCCCGAGCAGTTCGCGCACCACCAGGGCGCGGGCCGCCTGCAGTTGCGCCTCGGCCAGGGAGGCGGCCGGGTGGAAGGGGGTTTCCCGGGCGATGTCGGCTTCGCTGAGCCGGGCGCTGCCGACGCGGATCACCGCGACGGGTTCGTCCGGCAGGTTCTCGACGGCGATCATTTGGGCCATGGCTTCGCTCCTCAGCCGCGGCGGCGGACGATCTGGTAGTTACGCCCGAAGTAGCCCAAGGGGATGCTCCAGACGTGCACCAGGCGGGTGAAGGGGAACAGCAGGATGATGGTCAGGCCGATGAAGATGTGGATCTTGAAGATCAGCGGCGTGCCGATCAGGAAGCTGGCCGCGTCGCCGCGGAAGAACACGATGGACTGCGCCCAGCCGGCCAGGGCCAGCATCATTTCGCCGTCCAGGTGGTGCAGCGAGAAGAAGATGGTGATCAGCCCCAGGCACGCCTGCAACAGCAGCAGGGCGATGATCAGGTTGTCCATGAGGCTGGACGAGGCGCGCACCCTGGGGTTGAACAGCCGGCGCCAGAGCAGCATGCCGCCGCCGATCACGCAGAGCACCCCGGCCGCGCCGCCGAAGAGGATGGCCATGAGCTGCTTGTGGCCGGCGGAGAGGAACGGCTCGTAGACCCAGTGCGGCGTCAGCAGGCCGACCAGGTGGCCGAAGAAGATCGCCAGGATGCCGATGTGGAACAGGTTGCTGGCCAGGCGCATGTGGCGGCTGGAGAGCAGTTGGCTGGAGCCGGTCTTCCAGGTGTACTGGCCGTAGTCGTAGCGCAGCAGGCTGCCGAGCAGGAACACGGTGCCGGCCAGGTAGGGGTAGTAACCGTAGAGCAGGTGCAGAACGTAGTCTTCGAACATGGTGAGCCTCCGTTCATTGGCCGTCCGCCAGGGGGGACGGGGTGGCGGGCAGGACCTGGACGACCTGGGGCACCGCCTGGTATTTGCGCTCGACCAGGCGCCGGCCCTCGGCGGACTGCAGGCTGCAGTCCTGGTCGGTCTCGGCGTTGAAGCGGACGATTTCCTCTTCCCACACCGCGTCCAGAGCTTGTGGCGTGTGGTCCGGCGCTTCCCCCTCGACCGCCGGACGCTGCTGCTGGATCAGTTCGCTGCGGCCGATCAGCGCCAGCAGCGCGTGGGGCACCAGCGCGTGGTCGGCGCCGCGCTCTTCCAGGCGCGCGGCGAGCAGCGCGAGGATGTGCTGGATGTCGCCCAGCCACTGGCCGATCTCGGCGTGGCTGCGGGTGGAGAGGTATTCGAGGAACAGCGGCAGGTGGTCGGGCAACTCGCGAGCGTCGAGCTGGAAGCCGGCGGCCTCGTACTCGGCCAGCAGGTCGACCATGGCCTGGCCGCGGTCGCGGGATTCGCCGTGGACGTGCTCGAACAGCAGCAGTGAGACCGAGCGGCCGCGGTCGAAGAGTTCGACGTAGGCTTCCTGCAGGTCCAGCAGGTCGCTCCGCGCCAGGCGTTGGCACCACTGGCCCAGGCGCTTGCGCAGGGGCTCGGGCAGGCGCATCTCGTCGTCGAGGATGGCGGCCAGTTCACCGGCCGCCGCCTGCAACCCGGCGCAGGGGTAGTCGAGCAGCCGGGCCAGCACGCGCAGGCTCAGCAGGCCCTGGGGCTGGCGCTCATCCATGGCGGCTGTCCTCGACCGGGTCGAAGGTCTGCACCGGCTTGACCAGGGTGGTGGTCTGCTTGCTGCCGCCGAACAGGCTGACCTCGCTGTTGCCGCCGTGGCAGCCGTTGCCGAAGCTGAAGCCGCAACCGCTGCGCTCGGCGTAGGCGTCGGGCAGGGCCTCGCGGTGGCCGGTGGGGATGACGAAGCGGTCCTCGTAGTTGGCGATGGCCAGGTAGCGGTACATCTCTTCCACCTGGCGCTGGCTCAGGCCGACCTGCTGCAGCACTTCGCTGTTGAGGGTGCCGTCCACGTGCTTGGCGCGCATGTACACGCGCATGGCCATCAGCCGCTTGAGGGCCAGCACCACCGGCGCCTCTTCGCCGGCGGTGAGCATGTTGGCCAGGTAGCGCACCGGGATGCGCAGCGATTCGATCTTCGGCAGCACGCCGTCGAATTCCACGTGGCCGGCCTCGGCGGCGGACTGGATGGGCGACAGCGGTGGCACGTACCAGACCATCGGCAGCGTGCGGTACTCCGGGTGCAGCGGCAGCGCCAGCTGCCAGTCGATGGCCAGCTTGTACACGGGCGAGGCCTGGGCCGCGGCGATGACGCTGTCGGGCACGCCGTCCTTGCGCGCCTGCTCGATCACTTGCGGGTCGTGGGGGTCGAGGAAGATTTCGCACTGGCGGTGGTAGAGGTCGCGGTCATCGGCGGAGGCGGCCACTTCCTCGATGCGGTCGGCGTCGTAGAGCAGCACGCCGAGGTAACGGATGCGCCCCACGCAGGTCTCGGAGCAGACCGTCGGCTGGCCGGTCTCGATGCGCGGGTAGCAGAAGATGCATTTCTCGGATTTGCCGCTCTTCCAGTTGTAGTAGATCTTCTTGTACGGGCAGCCACTGATGCACATGCGCCAGCCGCGGCACTTGTCCTGGTCGATCAGGACGATGCCGTCTTCCTCGCGCTTGTAGATGGCGCCGCTGGGGCACGAGGCCACGCACGCCGGGTTCAGGCAGTGCTCGCACAGGCGCGGCAGGTACATCATGAAGGTGTTTTCGAACTGGCCGTAGATGTCGGCCTGGACCTGCTCGAAATTGATGTCCTTGCGCCGCTTGGCGAACTCGGTGCCCAGCAGTTCCTCCCAGTTCGGCCCCCACTCCACCTTGTCCATGCGCAGCCCGCTGATCAGCGAGCGCGGCCGCGCCACGGGCTGGTGCTCGCCCTGGGCGGCGCTGTGCAGGTGCTGGTAGTCGAAGGTGAAGGGTTCGTAGTAGTCGTCGATCTGCGGCAGGTCGGGGTTGGCGAAGATGTTCGCCAGCACCCGCCACTTGCCGCCGATGCGCGGGTTGATGGAGCCGTCGGCATTGCGCACCCAGCCGCCGTTCCATTTCTTCTGGTTCTCCCATTCCTTGGGATAGCCGATGCCGGGCTTGGTCTCGACGTTGTTGTACCAGGCGTATTCGATGCCTTCGCGGCTGGTCCAGACGTTCTTGCAGGTGACCGAGCAGGTGTGGCAGCCGATGCACTTGTCGAGGTTGAGGACCATGCCGACCTGGGAACGGATCTTCATTTCACCGCCTCCTGCTGGTAGTCGTTGCCTTCGCCGTCGAGCCAGTCGATGCGCTTCATCTTGCGCACGATGACGAACTCGTCGCGGTTGGAGCCGACGGTGCCGTAGTAGTTGAAGCCGTAGGACAGCTGCGCGTAGCCGCCGATCATGTGGGTCGGCTTGGGACAGACCCGCGTCACCGAGTTGTGGATGCCGCCGCGCGTACCCGTCACTTCGGAGCCGGGGATATTCAGGATGCGTTCCTGGGCGTGGTACATCATCGCCATGCCCGGGCGCACCCGCTGGCTGACCACCGCCCGCGCGGCGATGGCGCCGTTGGCGTTGTAGAGTTCGATCCAGTCGTTGTCGACCACGCCGATGGCGCGCGCGTCGTCCTCGCTGATCCAGACGATGGGCCCGCCGCGCGACAGCGTCTGCATCAGCAGGTTGTCGCTGTAGGTGGAGTGGATGCCCCACTTCTGGTGCGGCGTCAGCCAGTTCAGGGCGATCTCCGGGTTGCCGTTGCTGCGCGGCTCGGCGACGCTGGCCGCGGCCTTGGTGTCGATGGGCGGGCGGTAGACCATCAGGCTCTCGCCGAAGGCGCGCATCCAGGGGTGGTCCTGGTAGAACTGCTGGCGGCCACTGAGGGTGCGCCAGGGGATCAGTTCGTGGACGTTGGTGTAGCAGGCGTTGTAGCTGACGTGCTCGTCTTCCAGGCCCGACCAGGTGGGGCTGGAGATGATCTTGCGCGGCTGCGCCACCAGGTCGCGGAAGCGGATTTTCTCTTCCTGCTTGGGCCGCGCCAGGTGGGTGTGGTCGCGCCCGGTGATCTTCGACAGCGCGGCCCAGGCCTTGACCGCCACCTGGCCGTTGGTTTCCGGGGCCAGGGTGAGGATCATCTCCGCCGCGTCCACCGCCGAGGCCAGGCGCGGGCGCCCTTCGGCGGAACCGTCGAGCTTGCGGTAGTTGAGCTTGCCGAGCAGGTCGACCTCATCCTGAGTCTGCCAGGCGATGCCCTTGCCGCCGTTGCCCAGGGTGTCCAGCAGCGGGCCGACGGAGCTGAAGCGCTCGTAGGTTTCCGGGTAGTTGCGCTTGACCTCGATCAGCGAGGGCATGGTCTTGCCGGGGATGGGCTCGCACTCGCCCTTCTTCCAGTCGCGCACTTCGGACTGGGCCAGCTCGCCGGGGCTGTCGTGCTGCAGCGGCAGGGTCACCAGGTCCGTCTCCTCGCCCAGGTGGCCGACGCACAGGCGCGAGAAGGCGCGGGCGATGCCGTCGTAGATCTGCCAGTCGCTGCGCGCTTCCCAGGCCGGGTCGGTGGCGGCGGTGAGCGGGTGGATGAAGGGGTGCATGTCCGAGGTGTTGAGGTCGTCCTTCTCGTACCAGGTCGCCGTCGGCAGCACCACGTCGGAGTACAGGCAGGTGGTGGACATGCGGAAGTCGAGGGTCACCAGCAGGTCGAGCTTGCCCTCGATGGGCTCGTCCTTCCACAGCACCTCTTCGGGCTTCTGCTTGCCGGCCTCGCCCAGGTCCTTGCCGAGCACGCCGTTCTTCGTGCCCAGCAGGTACTTGAGCATGTATTCGTGGCCCTTGCCCGAGCTGCCGAGCAGGTTGGAGCGCCAGACGAACAGGTTGCGCGGGTGGTTCTGCGGGTTGTCCGGGTCTTCGCTGGCGAAGCGCAGCTGGCCGCTCCTGAGCTGTTCCACCACGTAGTCGGCGGTGCTCTTGCCGGCGGCCTGGGCCGCGGCGGCCAGGCGCAGCGGGTTGGTGCTCAGCTGCGGCGCCGAGGGCAACCAGCCCATGCGCTCGGCGCGCACGTTGAAGTCCACCAGGCTGCCGCCGAAGTCCTGCGGCCGGGCCAGGGGCGAGAGCAGTTCCTTCACCTCCAGCTTCTCGTAGCGCCACTGGCTGGAGTGGTTGTAGAAGAACGAGGTGCCGTTCATGTGCCGCGGCGGGCGGTGCCAGTCCAGGGCGAAGGCCAGGGGCGTCCAGCCGGTCTGCGGGCGCAGCTTCTCCTGGCCGACGTAGTGCGACCAGCCGCCGCCGCTCTGGCCGATGCAGCCGCAGAGGATCAGCATGTTGATCAGCCCGCGGTAGTTCATGTCCATGTGGTACCAGTGGTTCATCCCGGCGCCGACGATGATCATGGAGCGGCCGTGGGTCTTGTCGGCGTTCTCGGCGAACTCGCGGGCGATGCGGATCATCTGCGCCGCCGGCACTCCGGTGATGGCCTGCTGCCAGGCCGGGGTGTAGGGCTTGAGCTGGCCGTAGTCGCTGGCGCCGTCGTCCTCGCCGGCGCCGCCCACGGTGGGCTGCAGGCCGCGGTCGATGCCGTAGTTGGCGGCCATCAGGTCGAACACGCTGGCCACCAGCGCCTCGCGGCCGTCGGCCAGTTGCAGGCGCTTGGCCGGCACGTGGTGGTAGAGCACGTCGCGCACCGGCACGTTGGGGAAGTGCTTGCGTTCGATGCCGCCGAAGTACGGGAAGGCCACCCGCGCCACTTCGTCGTGGCGGCCCAGCAGCGACAGCGCCAGGCGCACATCGCGGCCCTCGGCGTCCACCGGTTCCAGGTTCCAGTGGCCGGACTCGCCCCAGCGGAAGCCGATGGAGCCGCGCGGCACCACCAGGCGCTCGCCCGCCTCGTCCCAGGCCACGGTCTTCCACTCGGGGTTGTTGGCCTGCGCCAGCTGGCCGGCGAAGTCGGCGGCGCGCAGCTGCTTGCCGGGGACCAGGCCGCCTTCGGCGCGCGGCTCCAGTTCCACCAGGATCGGCAGGTCGGTGTAGCGGCGCGCGTAGTCGGTGAAATAGCTCCGCGGGTTCTCCAGGTGGAATTCCTTGAAGATCACCTGGCCCATGGCGATGGCCAGGGCCGAGTCGGTGCCCTGCTTGGCGCTCATCCACTCGTCGCAGAGCTTGGAGATTTCCGCGTAGTCCGGGGTGATGGCCACGGTCTTGGTGCCCTTGTAGCGCACCTCGGTGAAGAAGTGCGCGTCGGGGGTGCGCGTCTGCGGCACGTTGCTGCCCCAGGCGATCAGGTAGCCGGAGTTGTACCAGTCGGCCGACTCGGGCACGTCGGTCTGCTCGCCCCACACCTGCGGGGATGCGGGCGGCAGGTCGCAGTACCAGTCGTAGAAGCTCAGGCACACCCCGCCGATCAGCGACAGGTAGCGGGTGCCCGAGGCGTAGCTGACCATGGACATGGCCGGGATCGGCGAGAAGCCGGCGACGCGGTCCGGGCCGTAGGTCTTGATGGTGTAGACGTTGGCCGCGGCGACCAGCGTCTGCAGCTCGTCCCAGTCGCTGCGCACGAAGCCGCCGCGGCCGCGGATGGACTTGTACTGCTTGGTCTTCTGCGGGTCTTCGACGATGCTCGCCCAGGCCTGCACCGGGTCGCTGTGGCTGGCCAGCGCCTCGCGCCACAGCTGGATCAGCGCCTTGCGCACCAGCGGGTATTTCAACCGGTTGGCGCTGTACAGGTACCAGGAGTAGCTGGCCCCGCGCGGGCAGCCGCGCGGCTCGTGGTTGGGCAGGTCCGGGCGGGTGCGCGGGTAGTCGGTCTGCTGGGTTTCCCAGGTGACCAGGCCGTTCTTCACGTAGATCTTCCAGCTGCACGAGCCGGTGCAGTTCACCCCGTGGGTGGAGCGGGCGATCTTGTCGAACTGCCAGCGCTGGCGGTAGCCGTCTTCCCAAGCGCGGCTCTCGTCGCGGGTCTCGCCGTGGCCGCCGGCGAATTCCGGCGGGCGTTTGACCAGGTAGCGCAGGCGGTCGATGAAGTAACTCATTTCTCTCCTCCTCGGCGCGGGCCGGATGGCTAGCAGCTCACCTCGGCGTTACGGCGGGTGTAGTAGAACCAGGTCACGACGATGCACAGGGCGTAGAAGACGATGAAGCCGTAGAGCGCCCACTCCGGCCCGCCGGTCAGGTCGAACGAGCTGCCGAACGACTTCGGGATGAAGAAGCCGCCGTAGGCCGCCACCGCCGAGATGAAGCCCACCGCGGCGGCGGACTCCTTCTCGCTCTGCAGCGCCTGCTGCCCGGCGGGCAGGCCGGGGAACAGGCGCGGCGTCTGGATGCGGAAGATCGCCGGGATCATCTGCGTGGTGCTGGCGTTGCCGACCCCGGAGAAGAAGAACAGCAGCAGGAACATGGCCAGGAAGCCCCAGTAGGCCCCCGGCTGGTCCTTGATGCCGATGAAGAACAGCACGCCGCCGACGCACACGGCCATGGCAACGAACACCCAGAGGCTGATGCGGGCGCCGCCGAAACGGTCGGCCAGGCCGCCGGAGAAGGCGCGGCTCAAGGCGCCGATCAGCGGGCCAAGGAAGGCGAAGCGCAGCACGTCGACCTGCGGGAACAGGTGCCCGGCCAGCAGCGGGAAGCCGGCGGAGAAGCCGATGAAGCTGCCGAAGGTGCCGGTGTAGAGCACGCTCATCAGCCAGGTGTGCTTGCGCTTGAAGATCGCCATCTGGTCGCTGAACGAGGACTTGGCGCTGGCGATGTCGTTCATCCCGAACCAGGCGGCGAGGGTCGCGGCGATGATGAACGGCACCCAGATGAAGCCGGCGTTCTGCAGCCACAGCGGGGTGCCGGCGGCGGTCGTCTGCGGCTCGCCGCCCAGGCTGCCGAACACCGCCAGGGTGATCGCCAGCGGCACCAGGAACTGCATGACGCTCACGCCCAGGTTGCCCAGCCCGGCGTTCAGGCCCATGGCCGCGCCCTTGGCCTGTTTGGGGAAGAAGAACGAGATGTTGGCCATGCTCGAGGAGAAGTTGCCGCCGCCCAGGCCGCACAGCAGGGCGAGGATCAGCATGATCAGGTAGGGCGTGTTGGGGTTCTGCACGGCAAAGCCGATCCACAGCGCCGGCAGCAGCAGCGAGGCGGTGGACAGCGCGGTCCAGCGCCGGCCGCCGAAGATCGGCACCATGAAGCTGTAGAAGATGCGCAGGGTGGCGCCCGACAGCCCGGGCAGCGCCGCCAGCCAGAACAGCTGGTTGGCGCTGTAGCTGAAGCCGGCCAGCGGCAGCTTGGCCACCACCACCGACCAGACCATCCAGATGGCGAAGGCCAGCAGCAGGTTGGGGATGGAGATCCACAGGTTGCGCGTGGCGATGCGCTTGCCCTTGCTCTCCCAGAACGCGGCGTCCTCCGGGTGCCAGTCCAGCAGCACGAAGCTGCTGGGGGTGGACAACTCCGGCAGGTCGCGGCCCTCGCGCCGCTCGGCCCATTCCACGCGCTCGGCCATGCGGATCGCGTAGTGCATCCAGGCCAGGGCGCCTGCGGCGATCAGGAACAGCAGCATGAAGCAGCTCTGCCAGACGCCGATGACGTCGTTGAGCATGCCGAAGGTCAGCGGCAGCAGGAAGCCGCCCAGCCCGCCGACCATGCCCACCAGGCCGCCGACCACGCCGACGTGCTGCGGGTAGTAGCTGGGGATGTGCTTGAACACCGCCGCCTTGCCCAGCGACATGAAGAAGCCCAGCACCACGATGACCGGGATGAAGCCGGCCAGGCCCAGGTGCAGGGAGAACTCCAGCTCACCGCGCACGCCGCTGACGATGTAGCGCGTCGGCGGGTAGCTGAGCAGGAAGGTGCACAGCACCGACACGCCGAGGGTCCAGTACATCACCCGGCGCGCGCCGTAGCGGTCGGACAGCCAGCCGCCGAGGATGCGGAACAGCGACGCCGGCACCGTGTACAGCGCGGCGATCACCCCAGCGCTGGCCAGGCTGACGCCGAACACCTGCATCAGGTAGTGCGGCAGCCACAGGGCCAGGGCGACGAAGGCGCCGAAGACGAAGAAGTAGTACAGCGAGAAGCGCCAGACGCGCAGCTCCGCCAGCGGCGCCAGTTGCTCCGCCAGGGGAATGGGCTGCTGCTTGCGCGCCTGGCTCTGCGGGTCGGACTTGGCCAGCAGCATGAAGGCCACGCCCATGACCGCCAGCACCGCGGCATACACCAGCGCGGCGCCGCGCCAGCCCAGGGCCAGCAGCAGGAAGGGCGCGGCGAAGTTGGTGATGCCGGCGCCGACGTTGCCGGCGCCGAAGATGCCCAGCGCGGTGCCCTGGCGCCCCGGCTCGAACCAGGCCGAGGTGTAGGCGGTGCCGACGATGAAGCCGCCGCCGGCCAGGCCCACGCCCAGGGCCGCCAGCAGCAGGCTGTAGAAGTCCGTGGCGAAGGTCAGCAGGTAGACGCACAGCGCCGAGGCCAGCATCACCAGGCCGAACACCCAGCGTCCGCCGTAGCGATCGGTCCACAGGCCGAGGAAGATCCGCGAGATGGAGCCGGTCAGCACCGGCGTGGCCATCAGCAGGCCGAGCTGGGTGTCGGTCAGCCCGAACTCGTCCTTGATCTGCAAGCCGAGGATGGAGAACAGCGTCCACACGGCGAAGCAGAGGGTGAACGCCAATGTCGACAAGCCGAGGGCCCGGTATTGATCCCGGACAGGAGCGGTCGTAGCCATGCGCGCGCAGTCCCTGGCGAGCGCCTCGAACGGCGCTTGCTCTACAGGCCCGGGGGCGAGTCCCGATACCGGCGGCTACCGGTCCACAGCGAATAGCATCGCACTCAGGCCAATCACGGTTGATGTTGCTGCTTTCGTTATCGTGGCACCGCTTTGGTGCAAGAACTGAGCGTAGTCAGGTTCCGCGAGAATTCCAGAACGCCGCCTCAGGCAGGCGCCGCCGTCGAAGCCGCGCCAGGTTCAGCCACGGGGTGGCCGGCAAGGAAGGTGTGACGGCGTATAACCGTGAACGGTTATACGCCCTACGTCCATGGTGGGCGTGGCGTAGGGCGGATAACGCTCCGCGTTATCCGCCGTTTGGCCTTGGCCACATCCCGCTGGCTGCCGGGCACGGAGCCGCCGTTGAAGAGCGCGCCGAGTTCAGCCACAGAGTCGGTGTAACGGGCCAAGGAGGGTGGGCGTAATCGGGTGATGGGGTGAGGTGCTTGCCGGGGGCTTTGGTGGTGAGCCTTCAGAGCGCCCTCTCCCCAGCCCTCTCCCTGAAGGGAGAGGGGGCTTGTCCGTGCCGAGAATGGATTTGGCGTCAGCCGGAAACTTCGTGCTAGCCGGCTAACTCCGAAACACCCGCGCACACCGAACGGTCCCCTCTCCCTTCAGGGCGGGGCGCGCAGCCGAGGGTTAGGGAGAGGGAACAAAGGTGGGCTTGGCAGAGGAGTCACCGGGGAGCCTGTTCGCAAGCAAGCTCGCTCCTACCAACCCTGCAAACAAAAACGCCCGCGGATCACTCCGCGGGCGTTCTTTCATTCCAACGATACCGTCAATCCGGCAACGCAAAGGCCATCACGTAATCCCCCTGACGAGTCCCCAGGGAGCCATGCCCGCCCGCCATGACCAGCACGTACTGCTTGCCGTCCTTGCCGGTGTAGGTCATCGGCGTGGTCTGGGCGCCGGCCGGCAGGCGGCCTTCCCAGAGGACCTTGCCGTCGCGCAGGTCGTAGGCGCGCAGGTACTGGTCCAGGGTGCCGCTGAGGAAGCCCAGACCGCTGGCGGTGGTGATCGGGCCGCCGAGGCTGGGCACGCCCATGGTCAGCGGCAGCGGGACCGGCGAGCTGTCGCGCACGGTGCCGTTCTTGTGCTTCCAGATCACTTTGTGGTTCGTCAGGTCCACCGCCGCCACGTAGCCCCAGGCCGGGGCCTGGCAGGGCAGGCCGACGGGCGACAGGAAGGGCTCCATGATCACGCCGTAGGGCGCACCGGCGTTGGGTTGCACGCCTTCGGTCTCGCTCTTGCGGGCCGGGCCGCCGGCGATTGCCTCGCTGGGCACCAGCTTGGACTTGAAGGCCATGTAGTCGGGGTTGACGAACATGATCTGGCGCACCGGGTCGACCGACACGCCGCCCCAGTCGAACACCCCGAAGTTGCCCGGGAACACCAGCGAGCCCTGCAGCGACGGCGGGGTGTAGATGCCCTCGTAGCGTAGCGACCTGAAGTCCAGGCGGCAGAGCATCTGGTCGAACGGCGTCACGCCCCACATGTCCTTCTCGCGCAGGGTGGTGGGCATGAAGTTCAGCTCGGACATCGGCTGCGTCGGCGAGGTGTGGTCGCCTTCCACCGCGCCCTGCGGCACCGGGGTTTCGTTGATCGGCACGATGGCCTCGCCGTTGCGCCGGTCGAGCACGTAGATGCTGCCCTGCTTGGTCGAGGCCAGCAGCGCCGGCTTGATGCCGTCGGCGGTCTTCAGGTCGACCAGGGTCGGCTGGCCGCCGACGTCCATGTCCCACAGGTCGTGGTGGGTGAACTGGTGGGTCCAGCGCACCTTGCCGGTGGCCAGGTCCAGCGCGGTGACGCCGGCGCTGAACTTCTCCGCCTCGGGGGTGCGGTTGCCGCCCCACTGGTCGGGCATCTGGTTGCCCATGGGCAGGTAGACCAGGCCGAGCTTCTCGTCGACGCTGGCCACCGACCACATGTTCGGCGAGTTGCGGGTGTAGGTCTGGTCGGCGGCGATGGGCGCGGTGGCGTCCGGATTGCCGCTGTCCCAGTTCCACACCAGGTGGCCGTCGCGCACGTCGTAGGCGCGGATCACCCCGGAAGGCTCGTCGGTGGAGACGTTGTCGGTGACGTGGCCGCCGATGATCACCAGGTCGCGGGTCACGGCCGGCGGCGAGGTGGAGTAGTAGCCGCCGGCGGTGAAGCTGCCGATGTTGGCGCGCAGGTCGATCTCGCCCTTGTTGCCGAAGCCTTCGCAGACCTTGCCGGTGTCGGCGTCGAGGGCGATCAGGCGGGTGTCGGCGGTGGGCACGAACAGGCGTTTCGGGCAACTGCCGGCGGCCGGCGCCGGGCTGGCGACGGTAGTGCCGTCGGCGGCCTTGGCGGCGTAGGCGGCCTCGTCATGGTAGGCCACGCCGCGGCAGGTCATGTGCGCCCAGCCCTTGAAGTTGGCCGCGTTCTGCGTGCTCAGCTTGGGATCGAAGCGCCAGAGTTCCTTGCCGCTGTCCGGGTCCAGGGCGATCACCTGGCTGTGCGGGGTGCACACGTAGAGCTTGCCGTTGACCTTCAGCGGGGTGTTCTCCGCGGTGGTCTCGCCCGGGTCGTTCGGGCCGGGCAGGTCGCCGGTGCGGAAGGTCCAGGCCAGCTTCAGCTGGTGGACGTTGTCCGGGTTGATCTGCGTGAGCGGCGAGTAGCGGTCGCCGAAGGCGGTGCGCCCGTAGGCCTGCCAGTCACCTTCGGGCTGCGCCGGGGCGGCGTTGGGCACGCCGGCGCTGGCGCGGTCGATGCGCCCTTCGATGCGGCCCGGGTTGGTGAACTGCGAGGCGATGGCGGTGGCGCCGGCCAGCACCACGGCCAGGCCCAGCAGCGCGGTGGCCTTGGGCGCGGGGCCTGCGCTCAGCAGCGGGCGGCGCAGCCAGGGCAGCAGCAGGACGATGCCGAGCACGAACCACAGCGCCAGGCGCGGCACCAGCTGCCACCAGTCCAGACCCACTTCGTACCAGGCCCACAGGGTGCTGCCCAGCAGGAACAGCGCGTACAGGCCGATGGCGGCGACGCGGCCGAGCAGCAGCAGCACGCCGGTGACGGCCAGCACCACGCCGGCCACCAGGTAGTAGAGCGAGCCGCCCAGGCTCAGCAGCTTGACGCCGCCGGCCAGCAGGGCCAGGCCCATCAGCAGCAACAATAGTCCGAGCAGGCTCGGCAGCAGGCGTGACCTGCCAAACGCACCGTCAGTGCTCATGCGTGTTCTCCTTCGGTCTTTCAGTGAGCGGGTACTGCTTGGGTTCAGAACTGGTATTCGAGGCCGGCGCCGGCGTACCAGGAGCGCCCCGGGGCGGCCTCGTAGTAGCGGCCGTTGCTGTCGCCGACGATGACCGAGCCGACGTACTGGCGGTCCAGCAGGTTGTCCAGGCGCACCAGTTGGTGGAACGTCCAGGGGCCGTAGCGCTGTTCGAAGCGGGTGCGCCAGTTGAACACCGCATAGCTGGGCGCCGGCTTGTCCTCGTTGCTGTCTTCAACATAGACCTTGCTGCGGTACTGCCCTTCGAAGCCCATGCTGATGTCCTGGCGCGGCTTCCACACCAGCTCGCCGTAGAGGCTGCTGCCGGGCACGCCGGGCAGGTGGTTGCCCTTCTCGATGGTGCTGCCGCTCTCGACGAAGTCCTCGTCGTAGGTGGCCTCCAGGCGGGTGTAGGCGAGGGTCGCGTCCCACTGTTCGTTGAGCTGGCTCTGCACGCCCAGTTCGAAGCCCCGGCGCAGGGTCTTGCCGGCGTTCTGGTAGCTGGTGCGGCCGCCGGTGGAGCTGGCGACGACGATTTCGTCGTCGGTGCGGATTTCGAAGATCGCCGCGTTGATCCGCGTGTCGCCGCCGACCTTGGCCTTCAGGCCCAGCTCGTACTGGGTGCTGGTGGCCGGGTCGAGGCCGAAGTTGAAGCTTTCCACCAGGCCCGGGGCGTAGGCCATCTCGGCCTGGGTCGGCGTTTCGAAGCCCTTGCCGGCGCTGACGTAGCCGTGCAGCTCGGGGGTGAAGGCGTACATCACCGACAGCGATGGGGTGTTCTTCTGGTACTTCTTCGAGCCGCTGGAGTCGCCGTTGGCCAGGTAGTGGTCGTCCACTTCCATCTTCATGGTGCTGTGGCGCAGGCCGGCGTCGAAGGTCCAGTCGCCCAGCTCCCAGCGCGCCTGCACGTAGGGGTCGAGGCTGGTGGCGATGTCGTCCTCGTCGCGGCGCAGCTCGCCCTTCACGCCCAGCAGGTCGCCGCTGTAGTTCTGGTAGCCGTGGCGGTCGTCGCGGCTGCGGTCGTAGTCCACCCCGGTGGTGACGGTCAGCTCGCCGGGCACCCCATGCACCGGCTGGATCCAGCGCAGGGTGCCGCCGTGGAATTCGCGGTCGAAGTCCACCACGCCGCCGCCGCGCTGGGTGTTGGAGACCACGCCCCTGGGGATCGACAGGTACTGGATGACGCTGCGCTGGCCGGCGTACAGGTTGAACTGCAAGGTGGCGTCGCCGAAGTAGCGCTCGTAGTTCATGCCCACCTGCTGGTGGTCGATGCTCTTGCGCGTGTCGTAGGTCTCGGCCACCGAGGCCACCGAGCGCGGGTCGTGCTGGTAAGCGTCCCAGGTCTGGCCCAGCGGATCCTGGGTGTTGTTCTGCTCCAGGCTGCTGTAGATCAGCGCCAGGCGGCTGTCGTCGTCGGGCCTGAAGTTGAGTTTGGCGAAGGTCTGGTCGCGGCGCGCGGCGCTGTGGTCGCGGTAGCCGTCGGTGTCCATGCGCGAGGCGTCGAGGAGGAAGCCGGCCTTGTCGTTGCCGCCCTCGGCGTAGAGGTGGTTCTTGTTGAAGCCGTCGCTGCCGAAGGTGGTTTCGGCGCCCACCTTCGGCGGGCCGGAGCCGTCGCGGCTGAACATCTGGATGACCCCGCCGGCGTTGCTGCCGTAAATGGTCGAGGCCGGGCCGCGCAGCACCTCGATGCGCTCGGCCACGTCCAGGTTCAGCGTCGCCGCCTGGCCCTGGCCATCCGGCGTGCTGGCCGGGATGCCGTCGCTGAGCAGCTTCAGCCCGCGAATGCCGAAGGCCGAGCGCGCGCCATAGCCGCGCGAGGAAATCTGCAGGTCCTGGGCGTAGTTCTGGCGGTTCTGCACCACCAGGCCGGGCACCCGCGGCAGCACTTCGGAGAGGTTGACGCCGAGCTGGCCGTCGCCGATCTGCGGCTGCTGCACGGTGTCGATGGAGAACGGCAGGTCGAAGCTGGAGACCGGCGCGTAGGTGCCGGTGACGACCATCGGGGCGAACACCTCGTCGGCGGGCACGGCGCTGTCCGCGGCAAGGGCGAAGGTGCCGGTGCCCAGGCCCCAGAGCAGCAGCGGCGGCTGCAGGGTCATGGCGAGGCTGAGCGGGCGAAAACGCAAGGACATGCTGAGGTTCCTGCTCCCGGCCCCGGCGCTGGCCGGGGCCTTGGTGATGACGTGGCGGCTCAGAAGCTGGACTGGATCTTCAAGCCGGCGACCAGGGCGTTGTCCACCTCGTAGACGCCGCCGGGATGCTTGATGTATTGCAGGTTCGGCCGCACCGTCAGCCAGTTGGTGACGTGCACGCCGTAGTACAGCTCGGCGTCGTATTCGCTGTGCTGCACCGGCTGGAACAGCGGGTTGTCGTAGTCGTCGATGCCGGCGACTTCGTTGATCTGCTTCTGGTGCTTGGTCACGTCATCGTTGATGTGGATGCGCGCCACCGCCAGGCCGATATCGTCCTTCGGCCGGGCATCGAACAGGCCTTTGTAGACCATGCCCACCTGCTGGTAGTTGTCGATGCTGTTGGTCGCCTGGTCATGCACGGTGAAGTTGGCGAACAGGCTCAGGCCGCGCGCGGCGTCGCCGTTGTGCGCGGTGACCTGCTGCTGCGCCACCACCCACCAGCCGTGCTTGCTGCCGTGGGACTTGAAGGCGTTGCCGGTCAGCGCCTGGGGCTGGCCGTTGACGTCCTCGTAGACGTCGTCGGCCTTGGCGGTGCTGTAGTAGTAGCCCAGGCGATATTCGCCCGGCAGCCCGCCGACCTTCGGCGACCACACCAGCTCCACCGGCAGGATGGCGCCCTTGGTGCCGCTGCCGCTGAGCTTGAAGCCGTTGCCGGTCTCCAGGTTCGAGGGGTTCTGCTCGTAGGCGCCGACCTGCACGAAGAACTCGGGGCTGAGGTTGTACTTCACCCGCAGCGCCCACTGCGCCACCGGCCAGTTGTACCAGATGCCGCCGACCCAGTTGCCCACCTGCGAGCCGCAGAAGGCCAGGTTCTGGAAGTCGCAGGGGAAGCTGTTGAAGTCCTCGCCCTCGCCGAACTGGCCGACCTTGATGTCCAGGGCGTCGTCGAGGAAGGTCTGCTTGTACCACATCTGTGTCAGCCGCCAGGTCTGGCCGCGGCCCCAGACTTCCTGCACCGAGCTGAGCTGGCCGGCGCGCGGATCGCTGATGCGGTCGTTGGAGAGGTTGTTGCCGCTGCGCTCGGTCACCGTCAGCTGGAACTCCGCGCCATGCCAGCCAAGGATCTTCTGCAGGTCCAGGTGCGTGCCCAGCGCCCACTGGTCGGTGTAGCGCGCGGTCTTGTCGTCGTTGTAGCCGCCGTGCAGGTTGCCCGCGGCCTCGCCGACGTAGTCCAGCTTGAAGTCGTAGCCCTTCTCCAGCAGCTCGCTGCGGGTGCCGCCCCAGTCCCCCAGGCCCCACTTCGAATCGGCGGAAAAAGCCTCGTCGCCATGGGCGCCGCCGGCCAGCAGGGCGAGCAGCCCCAGCCCCGGGGCGAGATTGCGGGCGGTGATCATGGGGGCTATTCCTCCTGGCAGCCTGAAGCGAAAAAGCGCCACCCGGCCCGCTCCCCAACGGGGCGCGAGCCGCATGGCCAAACGAAAACTGTAGAACAGGGGCCGACGCAGCGCTCTGGCGCGGCCATTCCCCCTGCCCCGGAAAACCTGCGCAGCCTTGAGACAGCGCTATCTTTTGCAGGTGAAAAAAATGCCCGGTCAAAGGCGACGCGCACGTTACTGCCCGCGCGGGCTAATGGCCAGACGCAGGGCTGGCAATATTATTTTTCATATCCCGTAATAATCCAGCCCGTTCGTGAAACATTTTCCTCAATAACCGCACAATAACCAGGGTAATGGCGACTCACAGGTTCGCGCCTGCGGGGCCCTGCGGCGACATGCAGCCTCCCGCGCGCAAAAGACAGCGCTGTCCAAACACCTCTCCAAACCACCACCGGCACGGCGCTGGCAGCCCGCGCCCGGCTCCGCTACCTTGGCCGGGCCATCGACGAAGCGAGAATCCCCATGCCTCTTCCGCACGCCGCCCGAGCCGCCCATGCCCCGCGCTGACACGGCCAGCGCGCCCACGCCGCGCATCGACGAAGAGCTGACGCTGAAGAAACTGGAAGTCTTCCTGGCCTTCATGCGCACCGGCAACCTGGCCCGCGCCGCCGCCGAGCTGGGCACCAGCAACGTCAGCGTGCACCGCGCCATCCACTCCCTGGAAAGCGCCCTGCGCTGCCCGCTGTTCAAGCACGAGGGGCGCACGCTGACGCCGCTGGAAAGCGCCTTCGTGCTGGAGGAACGCGCGCAGAAGCTGGTGCAGGACGTGAACGAGACGGTGCGCCTCACCCGCGAGGCCGCCGGCTTCTCTGCCGAGCGCTTCAAGCTCGGCGCGCTCTATTCGCTGACGGTGAAGACCGTGCCGCAACTGATCATGGGCCTGAAGCTGCGGCGCAGCGAGCTGAACATCGACCTCATCCTCGGCTCCAACGTCGACCTGTTCTACCAGCTGAAGAACATGGAGCTGGACGCCATCCTGGTGTCGCTCAACGAGAGCGTGGCCGACCCCGACTGCGAGCAGCTGCCGCTGTTCTCCGATGACATCTTCCTCGCCGTGCCGGTGGATTCGCCCTACGCCGAGCAGGCCGAGATCGACCTGGCCAGCCTGAAGGACGCGCCCTTCGTCACCCTCGCCCAGGGCTTCGCCACCCACCAGGACGGCGTGCGGGTGTTCCGCCAGGCCGGCTTCGAGCCGCACATCGCCATGCAGGTGAACGACATCTTCACCCTGCTCAGCATGGTCAGTTCCGGGGTGGGCTACGCGCTGCTGCCCAAGCGCATCGAGGCGGTGTACGAGAACCGCGTGAAGCTGATTCCGCTGCAGGCGCGCTACCGCCTGCAGCAACGCATCGGCGTGGTGTTCCTGCGCGCCAAGGAGCGCGACCCGAACCTGCTGGCGCTGCTCGCCGAATGCCGCATGTACGGCATGCGCCACGAGCAGGAAGCGGCGCGGGCGGGGGCCTGAGGCGCCCCGCCCGCTTCACTCAACCGCTCACTAGCTCAACCCACCAGGCCACGCACGCAGAAGTACAGCAGCGAGGGGCCGAGCAGGCAGCCCAGGCCGGTGTGGAAGGTGG
The DNA here is from genome assembly GCF_900112375.1 of Pseudomonas citronellolis. GTDB lineage: Bacteria > Pseudomonadota > Gammaproteobacteria > Pseudomonadales > Pseudomonadaceae > Pseudomonas > Pseudomonas citronellolis. The sequence continues at coordinate 115,307 of NZ_FOLS01000002.1, forward strand.
CGGTCAGCGCGCCGTAGGGCACCAGGCGCCGGTCGGTGGCGGCGAGCCCGGCGGTGACGCCGCTGACGGTGCCGGCCAGGCCGCCGAAGACCATCGCCGAGCGCGGGTTGTCCAGGCCCAGCAGGCGTGCCGAGACCGGGGTGAAGACCATCACCAGGATGGCCTTGATCAGCCCGGTGGCGATGGACAGCGCCATCACGTCGGAGCTGGCACCCAGCGCCGCGCCGGTGACCGGGCCGACGATGTAGGTGACCGCGCCCGCGCCTATGGTGGTCATGCTCACCGCGTCGCGGTAGCCGAACGACCAGGCCACTATCACCCCGACGATGAACGGCAGGATAGTGCCCAGCAGCAGCGACACCACGCCGATCAGCCCGGCCTTGCGCGCCTCGGTGGCCTGCACCTCGAAGGCCGTGGCGACAATGGCGAAGTCACGCAGCATGGCCCCGCCCATCAGGCCGATGCCGGAGAACAGCGAGAGGTCGGCCAGGCCCTTCTGCCCGCCGCTGAGGGTGCCGCCGACCCAGGCCAGCACCAGGCCGATGAGGATGGCGATGGCCGAGCCGTGGACGCGGCCGAAGGTCAGGTGGCGGGAAATCAGCACCGACCCCCACATGATCACGCCCACCACCGCGAAGGCGGTGACCAGGCCGTTATGGATGAGCGCGTTCTCGACGATCTGCCACATCTCAGCGCCCTCCCACCGGGGCGGCGCCCAGGTCTTCGGCGCGGTCCTCGCGCGGCAGCGGCTCGCCGCGGTGGGTACGACTGATCAGCGCGATGGTCGCGCCGCACACCAGCACCGAGCCGATCGCCGCGAGCAGCGCCACCGGGCCGCCGTGCAGGGCGGTGACCACGTTCTGCTGCGCGGCCATGGCGACTACCACGGGGATGTACATGGCGCCCCAGAAGCCCACGCCGAACTCGCATTCCTTGCTCAGCCCGCCGCGCTTGTGCATCGCCAGGCGGGCGAAGATCAGCAGCAGCATAGCGATGCCGACGCCGCCGACGTTGGATTGCACGCCGAGCAGCACGCCCAGCAAATCGCCCAGGATCACGCCCGCGAGCGTGCAGGCAGACAGTAAAGCGACACCGTAGATGATCATTGTTGTTGTCCTCGGTTGGTCGTTGGGGTTGGGGATGTTGGGACCGGCTCAGGGGTCGCGGCGTTCCTCCTCGCGCAGCAGCGCGTCCAGGGTGTCCGCGCGGGCACCGTCGAAGGCGATGGCGGCGGCGCCGAAGCAGGGCCTGGCCAGGCCGCTGAGTATGCGCCCGGGCGGCAGCTCCAGGTGCAGGCGGGCGCCGCGCTCGTAAGCGCTGCGCAGGGTGGCGCGCCACTCGACGCGGCGCGCCATGTTCCAGGCGAGGTCGGCGGCCAGCGCCGCCGGGTCCATGACCAGGCGCGCCGTGCTGCCGCTCAGGTAGCGCAGGCGCGGGCGCTTCAGTTGCACGCCGGCGAAGGCTTCGGCCAGGCGCGCGGCGGGTTCGGCCAGCAGTTCGCAGTGCGAGGGCACGCTGACCGCCAGGCGCTTCGCCGCGCTGGCGCCCTGGGCGCGGGCCAGTTCGGCGATGGCTTGCAGGGCCTCGTCGCTGCCGGCCACCACCAGTTGCCGTTCGGCGTTGATATTGGCCAGGTAGACCGGGCGTTCGGCGCTGTGCACCTGGGCCAGCAGCGGCTCCAGCTGCGCCTGCTCCAGGCCGAGGATGGCGCTCATGCCGTAGCCGCTGGGCCAGGCCCGCTGCATCAGCTCGCCGCGCAGGGCGACCAGGCGCAGCGCATCGGCATAGGCCAGGGCACCCGCGACCACGGCGGCCGGATAGGCGCCGATGGACAGCCCGGCCACCATCGCCGGCCGATGCCCGCGTGCGCCGAGCAGGCGTGCCGCGGCGACACCGGCGATCAGCAGGCACAGCTGCACGGCGCGAGTAGAGGCCAGGGCCTCGGCGTTTTCCAGGCTGGCCATGGGCTGGCCGAGCACGTCCGCCGCCTCTTCCAGGCAGGTGCGCACTTCCGGCTCGCCGGGCAACGCCGAGAGCATTCCGGGGTACTGCGCGCCCTGGCCGGGGAAGGCGAAGAAGTTGCTCATGCGGCCACCTCGGCACGCGCCCAGGGATCGGCCAGCAGCGCCGGCGCGTGGTCGCCCTTGACCATGACGCGGGCGCCCTCCCCGGCCCATTCGGCCAGGGCCAGGCCGCCGGCGGGGGTCTGCAGTTGCAGGTCGATGCGGCAGGCGGCCTGGTTCAGTTCGGCGAGCAGCGCGCGGGCCGCGTCGCGGGAAAACGGCTGCGGAGTGCGCAGCAGCAGGTCGAGGTCGCTGGCGTCGTGCAGCACCGGCACGCCGGTGGCCAGTTCGAAGCCGGCGCCGCCGGTGATGCCCCAGGCCAGGCCGCTGGCGTCCAGCACTTCGCGCACTTGGCGCAGGGCCTGCCAGGAGGGCAGCTCGCGTTGCGGCGCGACCTGGCGCAACGCTTCGGGCGTGGCGCAACGCTGCACCGCGGCTACCGACAACCAGCCGGCCCAGCGCTGGTCGCGGCTGTGGCCGCGCAGGCCTACCGCCAGCCAGCCCGGACGCGTCGGCGCACGGCGAACGACAACAGGCCAACCGGCTGCCAGCACTTCGCCCGCCCAGGCCGGAGCATCCTCCGGCAAGTGTTCGGTGCCCATGCCCCAGAGCAGGTCGTGGGCGCGGAAAAGGTCAGGAGCGGGCCAGTCCCGGCGCGAGCCCCGCTGTGAGCTATCGACGATGGCCATGGCCCGCTCCTGAGTTCTCACCACTGCTCGCGCAGCAGTTCGCGCACGCGGCCGGACGCCGCGCGGTTGGCTGCGCCGAGGCGGCCGCGCAGGTCGCGCGGGGCGCCGGCGATATCGTCCAGGGCGCGGCGCAGGCTGGCTTGCACCTGGGCCACGTCCGCTTCGCCGGGCGCGTCTATGGACGGCACTTCCAGGCTGTCCCACAGCAGGCCGAGCGAGGCGTAGCTGTCGATGTCGTAGGCCATCGGCGGCACCGTGGCGGCCAGCCGTTCCAGTTCCTCGACGCTGCGCAGGGTGATACGCGCGGCGGCGGCCTTGCCCATGGCGTGGACCATCACCCCCGCATCACGCAACGCGATCAGCCGGTTGGCCTGGTAGCCATGGGCGAGGAAGGCGCCGGACATGGCCTTGCCCACCAGCAGGCCGATTACCGGGTGGCCGGCGAGCCGGGCGCGGGCATAGGCGTCCACCGCCGCGGCCAGGGCCTGGTGGATGCCCAGGGCTTCCTCGCGGCGGCCGTAGGCCTGGCTGGGCACGTCGACTATCGCCACCAGGGCGCGCTTGAGCGGCGCATCGCGGTCGGCCTCGATGGCCTCGTCCACCGCCGCCGCCAGGCGCCAGCCTTCGAGCAGGCCGACCTCGCCGTTGCGGGCGCGGGGGAAGGGACTCTGTGCATCGGCGGTCACCGCCAGGTAGCGCAACGGCTGACCGTCCAGCTCGACGTCGGCCACCCGCAGCGAAGCGCCGTCCTGCGCCCGCGCGGGCTGTTCGCCGGCCAGCGCCTGGAACCAGGCCAGGCCACGGGAAGAAGGTGCTTGGCTCATTGCGCGTCTCCTTGGTTCAGGCCGGCGTAGAGGCGGCGCACGCCGGCGGCGTCGATCTGCTCGCTCGTATCGAGGCTTTCCAGGCGCGCCAGGAAGTCCCGCGCGCAGCGGCTGCGCGGGTGCGCCGGCAAGCCCTTGGCGAAGTAGTCGCGCAGCGCCTGATGAAGGGTGTCCACGTCGTCCGCCAGGCAGGCATCGGCCAGGCCGCTGGCGGTGCGTTGCTCGCCGCCGGTGAGGCTCCAGATGAAGGGACGGTCGCGGGAGTCGTATTCCTCGATGCCGGCTTCCTGCTCGATCACCTGCGGGCCGTTGAGCCCCAGGCGCGCTTCGCGGGTGACCAGCACGTAGCTGCACAGCCCGGCGGCGATGGACATGCCGCCGAAGCAGCCGACCGGGCCTGCGATCAACGCCACCACCGGCTGGTACTGCTGCAGGTCGACGATGGCCGCCTGGATTTCGGCGATGGCCGCCAGCCCCAGGTTGGCCTCCTGCAGGCGCACGCCGCCGGTTTCCAGCAACAGCAGCGCGCGGGTGGGGATGCCCTGGCGGTTGTCCTCGGCGGCCAGTTCCAGGGCGCCGGCGATCTTCGCCCCGCTGACCTCGCCCATGCTGCCGCCCTGGAAGGCGCCTTCGATGGCGGCCACCACCGCCGGCTGGCCATCCAGGGTGCCGCGGGCGATGACCACGCCGTCGTCGGCCTGGGGCACGATGCCCTGCCCTTCCAGCCAGGGCGACTGCACGCGGGCGAAGGGGTCGATGAGTTCGCGGAAGCTGCCGGCGTCCAGCAGTTCGCGGGCGCGCTGGCGGGCGGAGAGTTCGGTGAAGCTGCGCAGGGCCAGCAGTTGGGCGACGTCACTCATGGCCGGCCTCCTCCAGCGCCTGTTCCAGGCGCAGGCGCACCACCCCGGGGGTGGCGCCGAAGTCGTGGATGCAGATCTGCGCGGCCGGCGCCGGCACGGCGGCGAACAGCCGCTCGAAGAGTTGCCGCCAGCGCGGCGCGCTGCCGTTCACCGAGGTCACCACCTCGATCTTCAGGGCCCCGGCCGCGGCCGGTTGCAGCAGCACCTCCAGGTCGCCGGAACCGACGCAGCCCACCAGGGCGCGGCCGCGCACCGACGAAGTGGCGGGGTATTCGAAGGACAGGGTTTCCATGGTCAGAGGCTCCCGGCCCACCCGCCGAGCGCGGCGGGCAGGCGATCCAGAAAGAGACAGGCGGCGAGCAGGTCGGCGGCGCCGCCGGGAGATGCGTTGAGCGCCAACAGCGCACGGTCCAGCTCGCGCAGTTGGCGGCGCCCGGCCAGGCTGGCGCTGCCGCCGGCATCGAGCACCGCCCGCGCGCCGCCCTGCATGGCTTGCAGGCCGGCGCTGCCGGCGCGGTGCAGCACGCAGGTGTCGTCCAGCACGGCCATGATCGCCAGCAGCGCGTCGAGCCGGGCGTTCTGCTCGCCGGCGCCGGCCGCGCGGCTGCGCCTTAGTTGCGGCAAGCCGTGCAGCACCACGCGGGGGAAGCCCAGCTGGGCTTCCTCGCGGGCGCCGCCGACGCCGTAGCGCTGGCGCACCCTGGCGCCATGGCTGGGCAGTTGCGGTTGCGCGCGGTCGGCGAGCACGGCGATGCGCCCGGCGCGGGCGGCCACCGCTTCGGCCGCCAGCCGCGAAGTGTCGAGCGCGGCGGCGGCGCTCAGCAGGCCCAGGGCCCAGATGGCGCCGCGATGGGTGTTCACCCCCGCCGTGGTGCGCAGCATGTCCGCCTCGCCTTCGCGGCCGAGGCGGCCGAGGGTTTCGCGCAGCGGCAGGCCGATTTCGCCATGGGCCCGGGCGGCCTCGGCCATGGCCTGGAAGCACGGCCACAGGCTCAGCGCCGAGGCCTGCATCAGGCCCAAGTGCAGGTCGCTGTGGGCGCCGCTGCCGCGACGGTCCACCAACGCCGGCTTGGGCGACAGCTCGGCTTCGTCGATCAGCGCGTCCACCGCCAGGTCGGCCAGGCGCTCGCCCAGGCCGGCGCGGGGTTCGAGTTCGTATGCCTGGGCCATCACCAGCTCCTGAAGCGCGCCGGCGGCTCGTACAGGCCCCCGGACCAGTCGACCAGTTCGGCGATGCTCTTGGCCGCGAGCAGTTCGCGGCTGGCGTCGGCGCGGCGGATGCCCAGATCCTCGGGCAGCGCGATCAGCCCTTCGCGGCGCATGCGCTCGGTGTCCTGCGGGTCGTGGCGCAGGCCGATGGGGCTGATGCCGGCCACCGCGGCGATCATCGCCCGGCGCTCCTCCAGCGAGCGCGCCTTGTACAGGTAGGCGATGCCTTCCTCGGTGAGCACGTGGGTGACGTCGTCGCCGTAGATCATCACCGGCGCCAGCGGCATGTTCGCCTTGCGCGCCACGTCCACCGCGTCCAGTTGCTCGACGAAGGTGGGTTTGCCGCCGTCCTGGAAGGTCTCGACCATCTGCACCACCAGCTTCTTGCCGCGTTCCAGCAGGGCTTCGGGCTCGGGCCGCATGTCCAGCCAGGCCGGGGTGGAATGGCGCCGGCCGCGCGGGTCGTGGCCCATGTTCGGGGCGCCGCCGAAGCCGGCCAGGCGGCCGCGGGTGACGGTGGAGGAATGGCCGTCGCCGTCCACCTGCAGGGTGGCGCCGATGAACAGGTCCACCGCGTACTGCCCGGCCAGCTGGCAGAACATGCGGTTGGAGCGCAGCGAGCCGTCGCGGCCGGTGAAGAACACGTCCGGGCGCTGGGCGATGTAGCGCTCCATGCCCAGCTCGGTGCCGAAGCAGTGCACGCTTTCCACCCAGCCGCTCTCGATGGCAGGGATCAGCGTCGGGTGCGGGTTGAGCGTCCAGTGCCGGCAGATCCTGCCCTTCAGCCCCAGGGACTCGCCGTAGGTCGGCAGGATCAGCTCGATGGCCGCGGTGTTGAAGCCGATGCCGTGGTTCAGCGACTGCACATTGTGCCGCTCGTAGATGCCGCGGATCGCCATCATCGCCATCAGCACGTGCACCGGCTTGATGTGGCGCGGGTCGCGGGTGAACAGCGGCTCGATGTAGAACGGCCGGTCGGCCTCCACCACGAAGTCGATCCAGCTGGCCGGGATGTCCACCCGCGGCAGGTCGCGCGGATCGTCGACGATGCGGTTGACCTGGGCGATGACGATGCCGTCGCTGAAGGCGGTGGGCTCCACCAGCGCCGGGGTGTCCTCGGTGCTGGGGCCGGTGTAGAGGTTGCCGTCGCGGTCGGCGATGAAGCCGGCCACCAGGGCGACGTTGGGGATCAGGTCCACCACCAGGCGCGAGTACAGCTCGATGTAGGTGTGGATGGCGCCGATCTCCAGCAGCCCGTCCTCCAGCAGCTGGCCGATGCGCAGGCTCTGCGGGCCGGAGAAGGAGAAGTCGAGCTTGCGCGCGATGCCCAGCTCGAACAGGTCCAGGTGCTCGGGGCGGCCGACGCTGGGCATGATCATGTGCAGGTCGTGGACCTTGCCCGGGTCCACCCGGGCCAGGCTGCGCGAGAGGAAGTCGGCCTGCTTCTGGTTGTTGCCCTCCAGCACCACGCGGTCGCCCGGGGCGATCAGCGCCTCCAGGGCGCGCACCAGGTGCTCGCGCGGCAGCACCGCGCCGTCGGCCAGGTGGCGCACCCGTTCGAGGCGTCGCGCCTTCTCGGCGCGCCGCCGCGACCACTGGGGCGGGGGGGATGTCTGGATCATCGGAACCTCCACGAACGCTGCTGTCGTGGACGCACCTTAGGGACCCGCCGCCCGCTGCATCAATCAAGCGCGGCGCACGATCATTAACCTGAGCGTAACGTTTGACCCAGCCTGCCAGCGGTTCCGCGCCATGGAACCGCTGTGCATTGCCGCGCCGGCCCCGTCCGGATTCTGCTGGAAAGGCGACGGCGGCCCCCGCTGCCGCCCCGGTACCTGCCTACAACAACCACAACCAGGAATCCGCGCCGTGCACACCCAAGCTCACCACCGCAAACCTTCCCCGTTCCTCCTCGCCGCCCTGCTGGCCGCCCCCTTCGCGGCCCAGGCCGAAGGCTTCCCCGGCATCGGCCGCATCGCCTCGGGGTTCGGCTACTACAACATCGACAAGGGTTTCGACGACAAGGCCAGGGTCTACGGGACCCTCGACGTCTTCAGCGACTACCACGATTCCGGCCACCACTCCGGCTGGCGCCTGGAAGGCGGCGGCGCCTGGACCAACAAGCTGGGCCTGTACCTGCGCAAGGCGCTGGACGAGGACACGGTGCTGGAGGCCGACGTCGAGGAAGGCTTCAACCTCAACGGCCAGGCCCTGGACCAGCACTGGAAGCAGGTCGGCGCGCTACGCCTGGCGCTGGTGGCGCTGCGCACGCGCCACTACGGCAAGCTGGAGCTCGGCAAGACCTACAACATGAGCACGCCGACCTACGCCGACCCCTTCCTCGCCGTGTACGGCTCGCCCTACACCTTCCTCACCCTGCCGCCGCGCGGCAAGGGCGCCTACTACCTGGACGTGCGGCCCAAGCACACCCTCGCCTACACCACGCCGAGCTACCACGGCTTCAGCCTCGGCAGCGCCATGAGCTTCGGCTTCGACGACGCCGCCAGTTCCGGACGCACGGTGCGCGGCAAGGGCGTGAGCCTGCAGTACCGCGACAGCCGGCTGATCCTGCTCGGCTCCTACAACGACTACCTGAGCGACCCGTGGGACGACGGCGGGCGCAGCCGGCAGACGCACAACGTGTTCAAGAGCGCCTCGGCCTTCTACGACTTCGGCCCCTTCTCCTCCAACCTCACCTGGCAGCGCCAGGACGTGGACTACCACGGCACCCCGAGCATGACCGCCTGGACCCTCGGCTTCATGCTGCCGGTGGGCGAGCGCGACCTGGCGCGGCTGGTGGCCACCCGGCGCAACGTCGACAGCGGCGAGCAGGACGCCACCGGGGTGATGCTCGGCTACGACCACTTCCTGCGCCCGAACCTGGCGCTGTACGGCCGCGTGGCGCTGATCGACAACCAGCGCCAGGCCGCCGTGAGCTACGCCGGCATCCCCGTGGAGCAGACCGGCGACGACCCGTCCAGCGTGGCCATCGGCATCTACTACCACTTCTGAGCGCGCGCGGTTCCACAGGGTGGAACCAACGCGCATTGCCCCGCCACGGCGCCCGCGCTTTGCTGGTAGCCATCCGAGCCGGCGGCCCCGCCGCCGGCAACCACCAACAAGACCGGACTCCAGTCCGGCTACCCCGGGAGAGCCCCATATGCCCCTCCACGCTCACATCCTCGCCTGGCTGAACGACAGCGCCGACGAACTCAAGGCCCTGCGCCAGGACATCCACGCCCACCCCGAACTGGGCTTCGAAGAACGCCGCACCGCTGACCTTGTGGCCGACCTGCTCGGCCAGTGGGGCTACGAGGTGCACCGCGGCGTCGGCCGCACCGGCGTGGTCGGCGTGCTGCGCAACGGCGACTCGCCGCGGCGCCTGGGCCTGCGCGCCGACATGGACGCGCTGCCCATCGAGGAGGCCACCGGCCTGCCCTACAGCAGTTGCCACAGCGGGCGCATGCACGCCTGCGGCCACGACGGGCACACCGTGATGCTGCTCGGCGCGGCGCGCTATCTGGCCGCCACGCGCAACTTCCAGGGCAGCCTGACGCTGATCTTCCAGCCCGCCGAGGAAGGCCAGGGCGGCGCCCTGGCCATGCTGGAGGACGACCTGCTGCAGCGTTTCCCCTGTGACGCGCTGTTCGGCATGCACAACATGCCGGGGCTGGAAGCCGGCCACCTGTGCTTCCGCAGCGGGCCGATGATGGCCTCCCAGGACCTGCTGGAAGTGCGCATCGAAGGCGTCGGCGGCCACGGCTCGATGCCGCACCTGAGCGTCGACCCGCTGGTGGCGGCGGCGAGCGTGGTGATGGCATTGCAGACAGTGGTGGGGCGCAACGTCGACCCGCAGCAGGCCGCGGTGGTCACCGTGGGCGCGCTGCAGGCCGGCGAGGCGGCCAACGTCATCCCGCAGCAGGCATTGCTGCGCCTGAGCCTGCGCGCGCTCGACGGCAAGGTGCGCGAACAGGTGCTGGAGCGGGTGCAGGCGATCATCCACAGCCAGGCGCAGAGCTACGGTTGCACGGCGCAGGTCGAGCACCGCCCAGCCTACCCGGTGCTGGTCAACACGGCGGCGGAAACCGCCTTCGCCCGCGAGGTCGGCATCGAACTGGTGGGCGCCGACGAAGTGCGCGAGGCGCCCACGGTGATGGGCAGCGAGGACTTCGGCTGGATGCTCCAGCGCTGCCCCGGCAGCTACCTGTTCATCGGCAACGGCGCCGGGGCGATGGTGCACAACCCGGCCTACGACTTCAACGACGCCATCCTGGTGCGCGGCGCCGCCTACTGGGCGGCGCTGGCCGAGCGCTGGCTGCGCTCCTGAGCGCCTTACCGAGCTGCCCTCCCCCTTTCTGGAGCACCCCGTGATGCAGACCTCCTCCCGCGCCGTGTCGCGCAACCACCAGGTGGCGGCCGCCGTGATCGGCAACGCCCTCGAGTGGTACGACTTCATCGTCTATGGCTTCCTCTCCAGCCTGATCGCCCGGCTGTTCTTCCCCGCCGAAAGCGCCTACGCCTCGCTGCTGATGGCCCTGGCCACCTTCGGCGTGGGCTTCTTCATGCGCCCGGTGGGCGGCGTGCTGCTGGGCATGTACGCCGACCGCAAGGGCCGCAAGGCGGCCATGCAGCTGATCATCGCGCTGATGACCCTGGCCATCGCGCTGATCGCCTTCGCCCCGGACTACGCCGCCATCGGCGTTGGCGCGCCGGCGCTGATCGTCATCGCGCGCATGCTCCAGGGCTTCGCCACCGGCGGCGAATACGCCAGCGCCACGGCCTTCCTGGTGGAGTCGGCGCCGGCCAACCGCCGCGGCCTGTACGGCGCCTGGCAGCTGTTCGGCCAGTGCCTGGCGGTGTTCGCCGGCGCCGGCATGGGCGCGCTGGTCACCCACAACCTGTCGCCCGAGGCGCTGGACGCCTGGGGCTGGCGCGTGCCCTTCCTGCTCGGCCTGCTGATCGGCCCGGTGGGCCTGTGGATGCGCCGGCACATGGAAGAGACCGAGGACTTCGTCCGCGCCAGCAGCCAGGAAAAACCCGTGGGCCTGCGCCAGGTGCTGCGCGAGCACCGCCGCGCGGTGCTGGTGACCATGGGCTCGACCATCAACGGCACCGTGGCCTTTTACGTGGTGCTGGTGAACATGCCGACCTTCGCCCACACCCAGCTCGGCCAGCCGCTGGACCAGGTGTTCATGGTGCAGATGCTGGCGGTGGCGCTGATGACCGTGATCATCCCCGTCGCCGGCGCCCTCTCCGACCGCTACGGCCGGCGCCCGGTGCTGTTCGCCGGCATGCTCGGCTTCACCCTGCTGGTCTACCCGCTGTTCGCCTGGGTGGCCGGCGCGCCGAGCATCGGCAACCTGCTGGTGATGCAGCTGGTGCTGTGCAGCCTGATCGGCATCAGCTACGGCCCGGCGCCCACCGCCGTGGCCGAGCAGTTCCCCACCCGCGTGCGCTCCACCGGCCTGGCCCTGGCCTACAACGTCGCGGTGATGCTGTTCGGCGGCTTCGCCCCGTTCATCGTCGCCTGGCTGACAAAGGTCGGCGGCACCCCGGTGGCGCCGGCCTGGTACGTGCTGGCGGCCTCGCTGATCGGCCTGTTCGCCCTGGCCTTCCTCCGCGAAGGCGCGCCCGAGGCCCTGGCCCGGCGCCGCGCCCGCGCCACCCTTTCCGCCACTGCCCGGAGCCTGTGAATGATCGCCATGACCGCGCCCTACGCCACCCCGCTGCAGCAGGACATCGTCGCCCTCGACGCGCTGCCGCTGTCGGAGGCGATCCGCAACCGCCAGCTCAGTTGCCGCGAGGTGATGCAGGCCTACCTGGAACAGATCGAACGCTACAACCCGCGGGTCAACGCGCTGGTCTCGCTGCGCCCAGAGGATGAACTGCTGCGCGAGGCCGACGAGCACGACCGCCTGCTCACCCAGGGCCGCTGGCTCGGCTGGCTGCATGGCATGCCCCAGGCGCCGAAGGACCTGGCGGCCTGCGCCGGGCTGGTCACCAGCATGGGCTCGCCGCTGTTCGCCAGGCAGGTGACGGAGCACGACGCCTACGTGGTGGAGCGCGCGCGCAAGGCCGGGGCGATCTTCGTCGGGCGCAGCAACGTGCCCGAGTTCGGCCTGGGCTCGCACACCTACAACGCCGTGTTCGGCATCACCGGCAACGCCTACGACCCACGCCTGACGGCCGGCGGCAGCAGCGGCGGCGCCGCGGTGGCCCTGGCCCTGCGCATGCTGCCGGTGGCCGACGGCAGCGACATGATGGGCTCGCTGCGCAACCCGGCGGCGTTCAACAACGTCTACGGCCTGCGCCCGTCCCAGGGCCGCGTGCCCTTCGGCCCGTCCAATGAACTGTTCGTCCAGCAACTGGCCAGCGAAGGGCCCATGGGCCGCAGCGTGGCCGACGTCGCCGCGCTGCTGCGCACCCAGGCCGGCCATGCGCCCGGCGCGCCGCTTTCGCTGCGTGGCAGCGACGACCTCGCCGGGCCGCTGGAGCGCGACTTCCGCGGCGCGCGCATCGGCTGGCTGGGCGACTTCGACGGCTACCTGCCCACCGAGCCGGGCCTGCTCGCGCTGTGCGAGGCGGGCCTGGCGGACTTCCGCGCCCTGGGCGCCGAGGTCGAGCCGTGCCGCCCGGACTACGACATGGCGCGCCTGTGGCGCTGCTGGCTGGTGCACCGCCAGTGGCTGGTGGCCGGCAGCCTGGCCCAGGCCTATGCCGAGCCGACGTTGCGCCGGCAACTCAAGCCGGAGGCGATCTGGGAAGTGGAGTCGGGCCTGGGCCTGGGCGCCGCCGACGTCTACCAGGCCTCGCTGGACCGCAGCGACTGGTACCGCGCCCTGCAGAAGCTGTTCGAGCGTTACGACTACCTGCTCCTGCCCAGTGCCCAGGTGTTCCCTTTCGATGCACAACTGGCATGGCCGGATGCCATCGCCGGCCGCCCGATGGACACCTACCACCGCTGGATGGAAGTGGTGATCGGCGCCACCCTCGCCGGGCTGCCGGCGATGAACGTGCCGGTGGGCTTCAACCCCGCCGGGCTGCCCATGGGCGTGCAGATCCTCGGCCCGGCGCAGGCGGACCTGGCCGTGCTGCAACTGGCCCACGCCCATGAACAACGGACGCGCTGGGTCGCCCGGCGGCCGCCGGCGCTGCTCGATGAACGCTGAGGCGCGGCGCCCGCTCGGGCATGGCACGCATCCTGCCTCCCCATTGCCGACGGCATTGGGCACATGGGGAACGGCGATGCAGGGGAAAGAGGAAGGCAGCACGGTGCGCTCGGTGGAGCGCGCCCTGGCGATCGTCGAACTGCTCGGCGAGCACGGCTCCCTGGGGCTGGAGGAACTGCACTACCTCACCGCCCTGCCCAAGGCCACCGTCTCGCGCCTGCTGCACACCCTGCAGGAGCAGGGCTGGCTGTACCGCGGCCTGTGCGACCGGCGCTACCGCCTGAGCTCGCGGCGGCTGTTCGGCGACGCCAGCGAGCGCCAGAGCCGGCGCCTGGTGGAGGAAGCCGCGCCGCTGCTCAAGGCGCTGAGCGAGCGCACCGGGCTGGTGGCCGACCTGTCGTTCTTCGACGGCGCCGACCTGCGGGTGATGGAAAGCTCGGTGCCCGAGCGCCTGCGCAAGCGCTACCCGAGCAACCGCATGATCGTCGGGCTCAAGGCCAGCCTGTTCCACTCGGCCATGGGCCAGGCCTGCCTGGCGGCGCTGGACGAGCAGCACGTGCGCAGCCTGGCCGAACGCCACGCGCTGCAAGGCGAGGAACTACTGCAGTTGCACGAGCGCGCGCACCATCGCGGCTTCGGCGAACGCACCGAAGGCCACTGGGAATACTCGGTGCGCCTGCCCTTCCTGATCCGCGCCATCGCCCTGCCGGTGCGCGCCGGCGAACGCCTGCTGGGCAGCGTCGCGCTGCACTGGCCGCAGGACCAGGGCAGCGTCGAGCAGGTGCGCCGCCAGTACCTGGGCAGCCTCGGCGACACCATCGAGCAGCTGCAGCGCAGCCTCGCCTGAGGCGCGCTCAGGGAGCGCCGAACATCGCCGTCCAGTAGATGCCGGCGTCGCTCTTCGGGTCCACCGCGTAGGCCGCGCCCAGCTCGCGGTACTGCGGGCTCATCAGGTTGGCGCAGTGCCCGGGGCTGGCCAGCCAGGCCTGCACCACGGCATTCGCGGTGCCCTGCCCGGCGGCGATGTTCTCGCCCACGGCGCCGGCGCTGTAGCCGCCCAGCTCGGCGCGGTCGCCCGGAGTGCGACCGTCGCGGTCCAGGTGGGAGAAGTAGTTGTTGTTGGCCATGGAACGGCTGTGTTCCTCGGCCACGCTGCCCAGCACGGCATTCCAGCCCAGCGGCGCGGCCTTGGCGAAGCCCTGCCCGCCACACTGGCGCGCCTGCCCGCGCGCGGCATTGACCGCCTGCAACAGCTTCTGCCCCTCGGCCTGCCAGTCGCCCAGCTTGCCCTGCAACAGCGGCCGCGCCAGCACCACGCGCCAGTCGTTGCCCTGGCGGCTGACGCCGACCTCGATGAACTGCGGGTCGAGCAGCACCTGGCAGAAACTCTCCTGCAACGCCGCCATGGCCGCCTGCTCGTCCTTCGGCCCGCTGAGGCTGAGCATGCGTGCGCTGCTCATGGGGTAGCCGGTAGCCTTGAGCGCCGACTGCCAGTCGGAAACCCCCGGCGCCAGCACCAGCCGCGAATCTTGCCCCAGCGGCGGCAGCGCCTCGCTGGCCCGGCCGGCGCAGGCCTGCGGCTGGCTGCGGTAGAGGTTGATGGCTTCGAGCAGCGGCTCGGCCGCCACGGCATGGCCGGCGCCGGCCAGCAGCGCCAGGGACGGCAGGAGGCATCGCAGAACGGACGGCAAGACGCGCATGAAAGGCTCCCTTGGTGGACTGCCGGACATGATGCGCGATCCGGCGGGATTTCGCTGCCCCCTGGCGCGGGGTCGCAGTCGCCGATTGCATAACCTGGAGCAATTCCCGGCGCCGATTCGTGAGCTAGAAACACAAATCAATTGCCGCGGGGCCGGTTTTTCCGCTTCCGCGGCCTGGCTATCCTGCCGGCCACTCACAGCTTTCGGAGCCTTCCCATGCAAAACATCCTCCTGCTCAACGGCGGCAAGCAGTTCGCCCATTCCAACGGCCGCTACAACGCCACCCTGCACGAAGCGGCCCTGGCCCATCTGGACCATGCCGGTTTCGACGTGAAGGAAACCTTCATCGACGGCGGCTACGACATCGACGAAGAGGTGCGGAAATTCCTCTGGGCCGACGTGGTGATCTACCAGATGCCCGGCTGGTGGATGGGCGCGCCCTGGACCGTGAAGAAGTACGTCGACGAGGTGTTCACCGCCGGCCACGGCAGCCTCTACGCCAACGACGGCCGCACCCGCTCCGACGCCTCGCAGAAGTACGGCAGCGGCGGCCTGATCCACGGCAAGCGCTACATGCTCTCGCTGACCTGGAACGCCCCGCAGCAGGCCTTCGACGACCCCAGCGATTTCTTCGAGGGCAAGGGCGTGGATGCGGTCTACTTCCCTTTCCACAAGGCCAACCAGTTCCTCGGCATGCAGGCGCTGCCGACCTTCCTCTGTGTGGATGTGATGAAGCGGCCGAGCGTCGAGGCGGATGTGGAGCGTTATCGCCGGCATCTGGATGAGGTGTTCGGCAAGCGTTGAGGCACGGTCGCGCCATTCCCCTGTAGGAGCGCGCCCTGCGCGCGAAATCGCGGGCAGGGCCCGCTCCTACATGATGGGGCCCCGCTTTTCGTAGGAGCGAGCTTGCTCGCGAACCTCGTCCTCCGCTCCTTACCCCACCTCGTCATTCCCGCGAACGCGGGAACCCAGCTGCCTTGGCTTAGGTGTTTCTGCGCCGCTCCGAGTCTGCCCGACCGTCTTGTTTCGCCCCCTCGGGCGAGTCCCTTTTGTCAAACGGTGGAAGGCCACCCCCGCAAAAAGGAACCAAAAAGGCTTGCCCCGCATACGGGCCCGACAGAGTCGGGCTACCCTCGCGAATTCCCCCGCCACGGAGGCCCGCCCCGAGGGTACGTCCCTGTAGCCCGCGGGGCTCTCGCGACATCCATGTCGCATGACCTCCTGAGCGCGGGTTTCGCTCGGCCTTCTGAAGGGGCGTTCCGGTGCACTCGGATATCCCTCTGGAAATCCAAAAGCCAGAGCAAACGCGGGCGTGCTCTTCGTAGGAGCGAGCTTGCTCGCGAACCCAACCGCCAGTCACTGGGTTCCCGCGTCCGCGGGAATGACGGGGTGGGGTTAGGCGTTTCAGGATGGCTCAGGATTCTCCCTCCGCTCAGGACAGCCCCCTCTCCCTTCAGGGAGAGGGTTGGGGAGAGGGCGCTCTTGAACCCAACACCTACGTCACCGGTAACCACTGTTCGCGAGCAACCTCGCTCCCACGAGAAGCCGTGCCTCCCTGGACGAACGCGGCATTCTTCCGCACCTACCCCACCCCGGCAGAAACCTCCGCACCCCACCGGCAAATGCGCTAGTCTCTGCCTCCCTCCCCTCTGCCTTTCAGGAGCATCACCATGGCCCGCGCTTCCGCCCGTCACATCCTGGTTTCCAGCGAAGCCAAGTGCAATGAACTCAAGGCCGCCATCGAAGGTGGCGCCGACTTCGCCGCCCTGGCCCGCGAGCATTCCACCTGCCCGTCCGGCCGCAGCGGCGGCGACCTGGGTTCCTTCCGCCCGGGCCAGATGGTCCGCGAGTTCGACCAGGTGGTGTTCAGCGCGCCGCTGAACCAGGTCCAGGGCCCGGTGAAGACCCAGTTCGGCTACCACCTGGTGGAAGTCACCAGCCGCGAAGACTGATCCCTCCCAGCCGGGCGCGCCTCAGGGCAACAGCGCCCGGCTGCCTTGCCGGGCCACGCCCGGCTTCCGCACTCCGCGGCGCGCGGCGATGGCGCGTAGCAGCAGATAGCAGCCAGCCGCCAGCAGCAGCGAATCCAGCGCCGGCACCCAGGTCAGGGTGAACGGCCAGAGCACCTGCAATGCCGCCGCCCCTACCCCGCAACCCCAGGCGCCGAAGGCCTCCGGCCGCCAACGGCGCGGGCTGCGCACGGTGCCCCGCAGATTCAGGTAGTAGTTGCACAGGTACACCCCGCCCACCGGCGGCAGGGCCACGGCCAGCAGCGCCAGGTAATGCTGCAGGACGTCGCCCAGACCGGCCAGCCCCAGCGCCACACCGACCAGCCCGGTGAACAGCGCCAGGCGCCGGCGCTGCACCTGCGGCGCCACGCTGGCGCACACCAGGGTCGCCGCGTAGAGGTTGTAGGCGTTGGTCGACCAGGCCGAGAGCAGGATGATCAGCATCGCCGGCAGGCCCAGGCCGAGGGCGAGCATGATCGCCACCAGTTGCCGCTCCCCGGTGGCCAGGCTGGGCAGCCCGGCCAGCGTCAGCACCAGCGGGAAGCCCAGGCCGAAGGCGCAGAACACCGCCGCCAGCGCGCGGCCGGGCGACAGGGCGTGGCGGCAGATGTCCGGCAGCAGGATGCAGCCGATGACCACGCCGCCTACTACCAGCGACATGCCCTGCAGCACCGAGTAATCCCCGGCGCCACCGCCCGCGGGCGGCATGCCGTGGCCTTTCAGCGCCACCCAGCAGGCCCACAGCACCAGGCCCAGCTTCAGCGGCGTGGCCAGTTGCGACAGCCGGTCCAGGGCGCGGAAGCCGACCAGGTTGGTGAGCAGCATCAGCAGGCAGCCGGCCAGGCTCCAGCCCAGCGCCGGCACGCCGGCCAGGAAGGCCGGCGCGGCCGCCGCCATGGCCTGGCCGAACAGGCCGGCGACCACGCCGAACCAGCCCAGCAGCGCCAGCGACAGCACCAGGTTGACGCAGCGCCCGCCCACGGCACCGAAGGCGTCGAGGATCAGCATGTAGGTGCTCAGCCGCGAACGCGCCCCGGCGTAGGCGGCGGGCAGCGCCAGCAGCAGGAGCACCGCGCCGCCGCCCAGGCAGGCCAGCAGCGCCTGCTGCCGGCCCAGGGCGTGGGCCAGTTCGGCGCCAGTGACGAAGCACGGCAGGGCGATCAGCGCGCCCATCAGGATCAGGCCGAGGCGCCAGGCGCCCAGGCCTTCGCCGTGTGGCAGGGCGCAGGTGGCAGGGTCGCCGTCGGGCTGCGCGTCAGGTAGGTCGTTCATGCCGGCGCCCTCCCCTGGTCATCGGCCAGGAAGGAGCGCCACGGCGAGTCCAGGCCGAAGCGCGCCGGGCCCACCACCGCCAGCGCCGCCTCGCTGAGCAGGCACGGCGGCGCGGCGTAGGCCAGCAGGCGCACGCGCATGCCGTAGCGCAGGTTCTCGGCGGTCAGCGGTTCGGCGCTCTCGCTGTCCAGCAGGCACAGCAGGTCGGGCACCACCGCCAGCACGCGCTCGCCCTGGCGGGCGCGGAGGAACTCGTTCTGGATGTCGATGAGCACCGCTTCGCCGCTGCCGCTGGCCGGCTCCAGCAACACCTGGCCCCAGTGGAAGCCGTCGCGGGTCTCGTGGCGCACGTCGGCGACCTTGCCGTCGAACAGCTCGCGGGCGCGGCGCCCCGGCTCCAGGCCGTCGAGGAAGCGCACCAGCCCGGCCACCGGGTCGGCGCTGCCGGCGCGCGCCTCGCGGATGTGGCGGCCGATGCGCAGGGCCTGGGTGATGCTGCCCGCTACCGCGAAGCGCTTCGCCTGGGCCCCGCTCAGCGGATAGAGCACGCCGTACAGGCTGCCGCCCAGGCTCGCGGCCAGGGCCCGGACCATGAGTTCCAGGCTCGGGTTGTCGACCGCGCTCAGGCGCGCCAGGTTGCCCAGGTCATCGCTGAACAGGGCCGGCGAAGCGCTGCAGCCGTGGATGCCGAAGGTGGTCATGTCGATGTGCGGGAAGGCCCGGCCGATGCCGTCGGCATCCACCAGCGGCAGGCCACTCAGGGCCGCGGCGGCCAGCGGCAGCATGGCATTGGCGCCGCCGACCTCGGCGCAGATCAGCGCGTCTATCGGCCGCGCGTAGAACGCCTCGGCCTGCTGCAGCAGGTGCCGCAGGGCGGCCTCGCTGAGCAGGTGTTCGACCAGCACGGTGGGCGCGCCTATCCCGGCGACGCTGACCACGAAGGCCTCGTCGGCGAGCTCGGCCAGCGGCATCAGGCGCGGCTGCAGGCCACGCTGCAGCTGGCGACGCAGGAACAGCTCGCCGACATGGGGGTCGCCCCCGCCGCCGGTGCCCAGCAGCACGGCGCCGCGCGCCAGGTCCTGGCTGGAGATGGTATCGAAGCAAGGCATGCTCGGGTCCTCTTCGGGAGTTCAGTGGGCGGCGGCCAGGGCCAGATCGCCGACGGCGCGGACCTGCACGCGGGTGGCACCGGCGCGCAGGTGCGTCATGGGCAGTTCGTTCAGTTCCACGACGCCGACGCTGGCAGGCTCGGCGCCAGCCTCCACGGTGGCGTCGATGGCCTCCTGGCGGGCCTGGCGCAGCACGCTTTCGCGGTTGCCCGGGTGCATCTCGAACAAGCGGTCGACACGCCCGCTGACCTGGGCGATGGCCGCGCCGATGGCGTTGGCCACCTCCGCGCGGGCCGGGCGCAGCACCTGCGCGGCGCCCTGCAGGTGCATGGGCAGGAGGATGCTGCCGCCACCCACCAGCACCACCGGCAAGGGCGCGCTGCTGGTGCGCATGCGCTCCAGGGCGTGCTCCAGTGTCCCGCGGATGGCGGCCATGGCCTGTTCCACCTGGGCCGGTTCGAGATCGACGAGGCGCCGCGGGTCGCCGATGCCCTGCAGGCCGTGGGCAGCCACGGCGATGTCGGTCGCGCACAGCGCGTCGCCGCCGAACATCCGGGCCCGCTGGCGCAAGTGCAGGCCCAGGGACTCGGGGCCGAGCACCGGCCCATCCTCCGCCAGACGCACCAGGGTGCCGCCGCCGAGGGCGACGGACAGGGTGTCGGGCATGCGCAGGTTGCAACGCACCCCGCCCAGCTCCAGGGGGCCGGCGGTCTGCCGCGGGAAGCCCTGGACCAGCGCGCCGATGTCGCTGGTGGTGCCGCCGATGTCCAGCACCAGGGCGTCCTCGACGCCGGTGAGAAAGGCCGCGCCGCGCAGGCTGTTGGTCGGCCCCGCGGCGCAGGTGAGGATCGGGAAGCGCGTGGCCATCGACGGGGTGATCAGGGTGCCGTCGTTCTGGCTGATGAACAGCGGCGCGTTCAGCTGCAGGCGGCGGAAGGCCCGCATCAGGTCGCCGACCACCCGCTGCGCCAGCGGCTGCAGGCTGGCGTTGACGATAGCCGCGTTCTCCCGCTCCAGCAGGCCGATGCCGCCGACATCCGAAGACAGCGTCAGGTGCACCGCGTCACCCAAGACCTTCCGCAGCACCGCCGCCGCTTCCTGCTCGATGTCCGGGCGCAGCGGGGCGAAGGTGGTGGACAGCACCAGCGCCTCGGCGCCGCGCTGGCGGATCGATGCGCCGATCCGTTCGAGCTGGCGCACATCCAGCGCGCTGTAGGTGCGGCCGTTGAACAGCGCGCCGCCGTCGGCCAGGAAGACCTGCCCATCGATCGCCTCGCACAGCTCCGCCGGCCAGCCCAGCAGCGGCGGCACGCCGTCGCCGCGCGGCAGCGCCAGGCGCACCACCGCGACCCGCGCCAGGTGCCGGCGTTCGAGGAAGGCGTTGAGCAGTTGGGTGGTACCCAGCATCACCGCGGCTACCGCCGCCGGCTCCACCGCCGCCTCGCGCAGCAGTTCGTCGACCGCCGCCGCCACGCCGTCGCCGACCGCCGCGGTGGTGGGGCGCTTCAGGGCGCAGAGCACTTCGCGGCCGCGCATCAGCACGGCGTCGGTATTGGTGCCGCCGACATCGATGCCGATGCGCAGCGCAGGGGTGTCCTTGCGGACCATGGGCTCTCTCCTCAAAGCGAACGTGACCAGACGACGTAGGCGGTATTGGCCGCCAGCGAATTGCGCGTGCTCAGCGGCGCCAGCGCCTTGAACTTCAGCGAGCCGGCGGCGCGCGGCAGGTCGTAGGCCAGCACCGGCCCCAGCGCGGTGGCGCGGTAGCGCCGGCCGTCCGGCTCGACGCGCGCGCCGTGCTGGCGGTCATCATCGAGCTGGCGCGCGTGGTAGCCGGCCAGGCCCAGCTGCCAGCGGCCGATGCGCTGGCCGACGGCGAAGTTGAGGTTGGCCACGGTGCCGCTTTCGTAGTCGGTGGCGCGGTTCCGGGAAGCGACGTTGACGAAGGCGTGCAGGCTCAGCTCCAGGCCCTCGCCCAGGGCGTTCGGCCCGCCGAGGTAGGTGAGCGCGGCGTTGGGCACGAAGAAGTAGACGTTGCGCCCGGAGGTGTAGAGGTCCGAGGTGTTGTAGCGGCCGCTGGGGAACACCATCGAGTACGCCAGCTTGAGCGTCGCCCCGGTGGGCCGCTGGCCGGGGGCGGCGTCGCCCAGGTAGCGGCTCCACATCAGCAGGTCCGCGTAGAGGTCGCCGAAGCCCTGGTAGTGCTGGGCCTCGCCGTTCAGCTCCATGCGCCCGCCGTTGACGCTGCCCTGCAGGCTGGAGGCCAGGGTGCCGCCGAAGACCTGCCCGGGGTAGACGTAGAGCAGGCCCAGGGCGGCCACCTGGGACGCCATGCGGCCTTCGAGCGCCGGGTCGCGCCCGCCGTCGTTGCCATGGAAGCGATCGCCGCTGGCGTAGCCGAGCACCAGCCCGCCATACAGACCGGAGGTGGCCGGCAGCAGCGCCGCCCCCAGGTCGGTGCCGCCCACCGGCCCGCCGTAGCTGGCCCCCTCGGCGGCGAATGCGCAGGCCAGGGGCAGCGCCGCCTGGCCAAGGAGTACCGCGGTCGTTCTTCGAAGGTTCATTGCACGCCTCCTGCGCCCTGCCGGCTGAGCCATCGCGGCTCACGGCCTGGCGAAGCCTGCGGCCTCGCGGGCCGCGGATTGTCGTTGTCATGGGCTTAGCGCGCGGCGCAGTGCCACCGCTGCCTGCCGGGCGCAGTATGCGAAGGCCCGGACGGCGCGAGCCGTCCCGGGATGAGGGAAGGTGGCGGGTAAATCGGGGGAGCGCTGCCCCCCGTCGCTACGGCGCTGGCGGGAGTGGCCTGGACGGCGTCCTGGCGTTCGGCCGCGCGGGATATGCGGACGCAGCCCACGGAGGAACCTGGGGGAAGCAGCCGATCCCCCGGCGAAGGATCGAGGCCGCGCCCCGGTTTCCGTTCCTGCAGGCCGGAACGGCGCCCTGGCTCAGGGCAGGATGGCCCGGCGCCGCGCCATGGCCAGCGCCTCCCGGCGCCGGTGCACGCCCAGCTTGGCGTAGACCGACTTCAGGTGCTGCTTGACCGTCTCCGGGGAAATCCCCAGTTCGCGGGCGATGACCTTGGTGGTGCGGCCGCCGGCCAGGCCCATCAGCGCATCCAGTTCGCGCCGGGTGAACAGGGCCTGGGCATCCAGGCGCGCGCGGAAGTGCCTTTCCCAGAGTTCGATGCAGCGCGCGATCAACTGCGCCTGGGCGTGGCCCTGGCGCCTCGACATCTCGCGCAGGTGGGTGATCACCTCGGCGCCCGCTTCGATGAAGCTCTGTACCGCGCCGCCCTGGCCGAGCAATTCCAGCGCCTCGTCGAGCACCGCCGTGGGCTGGCCGGGCAGTTCGCCGGCCAGCAGCGCGTGGGCCTTGAGCGCCAGGGCGCGGCCGACGCCGGAACGGTTGCGCCTATCGCGGGCCAGGCGCTCGAAGGCCTCCGCCGTCAGCAGCGCCGCCGCCATCTGCCCCTGGGCGGCCTGCAGCCAGTAGTGGGCCTGGGCGATGGCGACCAGCTCGGCCCAGAACAGCGGGCGCCCGTCCAGGATCTCCTGCCAGAGCTTCGCCAGGTTGATCTCCAGCGCCAGTTCCAGGCCGGCCTCCACCTCGCCCTGGCGCAGACGCAGCTCCACCAGGGTCGCGGCCACCGCGCGGCGCAGCGGGTATTCCAGGGCCCGCCCGGCCCAGGCCGCCTCCAGGCTGGCCATGGCCTGGGCGCTGTCGCCGAGGAAGTAGGCCGCCCGCGCCGCGCCGATCAGGCCACGCTCCCAGGCCTCGGCCATGGCGTTGCCCAGGCGCGAGGCGCAGTGCGCGAACGCCTGCCGCGCCTGCTCCAGCTCGCCACGCACGTAGTGGACATGGCCGAGCAGCGCATGCACCAGGTGGAAGAGCACCCGCGCCTGTGGCGAGGCCAGCGGCCCGTCCTTGGCCAGCAGGAAGGTCACCGCCTGCAGCACCTCGTCGAAGCGCGCCTGGGCGCTGTCGCTCAGGGCCCGGTAGACCAGCGACCAGGGCTGGTTCTCGCGGAAGCCCTCGCCGCGGTTGACCTCGATGAACTCCTCCAGGCGCAGGCGCGCTTCGTCTATGCTGCCGTAGCGCAGCAGCAGCATGATTTCGCTCGGCAGCACCAGGCACAGGTAGCGCGGGTCCTCGAAGAAGCGCGCGCGGGCATCGGCCATGGCCCGCGCCACCACCTCGCGGGAGGCGCCGTCGCCGGCCCGCTGCACGCAGCCGATGAGCATCATCGCGCGCACGTAGAGCAGGTCGGTGCGCGTCTCCGCGTCTTCCGCCGATGAGGTCACGCCGCCGTAGGCGGCCTCCAGCCGCGACAGGTCGAGGCTGTCCTGCAGCGTCTCGCCGCTGAGCATGTGCAGGCAGATGAGCATCAGGCGCAGGCGCGGCTCGCGGCGCACCAGGGTCAGCGGCAGCAGTTCGAGCAGCGCCCGCGTGCGCGCCGTCCCCTCGCTGACCAGCAGGCGCACCGCGCCGGCTTCCAGGATGATCGACACGGCCTGGTAGTAGAGCCCCCCTTGCGAGGCGTGCTCGACGGCGCGGAACACCTGCTGGCGCTGGGCATGGAAGTCGGCCGCGCGCCCCTGCAGCAGGGCGAAGCGGTCCGGCTCGCGGCTTTCCAGGCGGCCGAGGAGGAATTCGCGCAGCAGCGGATGCAGGCGCACCCGCAGCGGCTGCTCGGGCACCACGATGGGCGCCAGGCGCGCGGCCTCGCGCAGCCAGTGCTCGGCGTCGTCGCGCCCGCGCAGGGCATTGGCGCTGGGCACGTCCACGCTGTCGAGGATGCTGCAGTCGAGCAGGAACCCGCTCAGCTCCACAGGCAGGCTGGCGAACACCTCCTCGGCGAGGTAATCGAAGATGCCGCCCAGCGAGGCGTACGGGTCGGTCTCCGGCGGCGCCTGGCCGTCGAGGTTGCCGTTGCAGCGCAAGCGCAGCAGTTGCAGGGCGAAGGGCCAGCCCTCGGTGTAGTTCGCCCAGTAGCGGGCGCGCGTCTCGCCCAGCTGCGCGCCGAGCAGTTGCTGCGTCTCCTCTTCGGTGAACCGCAGGTTGTCGGCCTCGACGACGCGTAGCAGCCCGGCCAGTTGCAGTTGCGTGAGCGGCAGCGCCGGTTGCCGCCGGCTGCCCAGCAGCAGGCGGCAACCCGAAGGCAGGCGCCGGGCCAGGTCCTCCAGCAACCGCTCGACTTCGAGGTCCAGGGCCAGGTCCAGCTGGTCGACGAACAGGTTGCAATTGCGCGGGCAGGCTTCGAGCAGGCCGAGCAGCGCGCCGAGGCCGGCATCCTCCGCCGGGCCCAGCCCGCCCTGGTGCAGGCACTGCAGCAGGCTTTCGAGGAACAGTTCCGGCCGGCAGTCGCTCTCGCCGCAGTTCACCCAGAAGGTGTACTCGCCCCGCTCGGCCAGCAGCCGCTCGACCTGCGCCAGCAGGGTCGTCTTGCCGAAGCCCGCCGGGGCGCAGACCAGCACCAGGCGGGCGTCCCTCGGGGCGGCGCCGAGCAGCGCGTCGAACAGGCGCTGGCGGAGGAGTGAATCACTGATGTCGACGATCGGGGCGAAACGGCCATCGGCCAACGTACTCATGCTTGCAGTTCCCATACGTTCTCCAGGTGGCGCCGGCGCCCCGGGCATGGCGCGGATCACCGGCGGTGGTGCGGGCGGCCGGAAAGGGTTGTCTCCGTTGGTCGAGTGGGTATTGCGTATCTTTCGCATCCAGACACTAGCCAGGATGCGCTACGCACAGGTGGACCCGGCCGGCCGCCAGGGGATCGAGTCCTGTCGCGTGTCTGCACGGACCTGGCGGCCTTCCTGCCGCCTTCCGGCACGGCAGTATGGGAAGCTGCCGGCTACGGACAGCGGTAAAAACGGGGGAGTGCCTAACCGCAAATGGGGGATGGCGACGGTCATTGGCAGCACCAAGACGAAGCATTGAGAAATGCCCGCGCAAGTCAGCCATCCACGTCCGCAAGCAACGAAGGATTTGGCTTTGTATTGCGTAGGTAATCGACCAATCTGGCGCAGCCCCATCGACATCGCCGGGACGACCCAGGTCAAGAAATCGGCGCCGCCGGCACGCTAGGCTGCGCGCCACCCAACAGGCCACCGTCCGCCAGGCCGGCTAGGCTGAGAACATGCGCCCGCCCCACCCGGGCGCCCGCCCTTGCGAGGATTCCCCATGAGCGATGCCAGCGACAGCGCCCTGCCCGACGTCTTCAGCCAATTGCACCAGTTGGCGCAACACGCCGGTTCCGACATGTTCTTCAGCGTCGGCGCGGCGCCGCACATCAAGGTCGAGGGCGTCAGCCGCCCGGCCGGCGAGCGCCGCCTGCGCAGCGGCGAGGTCAAGCAGTTGGCCTACCAGTTGATGTCGCAGCAGCAGATCGCCGACTTCGAGCGCGACCTGGAGATGAACCTGGCGGTGGCGGTGCCCGGCAGCGGGCGCTTCCGCGTCAACGTCTACCTGCAGCGCGGCGAGGTGGCCATGGTGGTGCGGCTGATCAGGCAGGTCATCCCCGACGCCGCCAGCCTCGGCCTGCCGTCGATCCTGGAGAAACTGGCGGTGCAGGACCGCGGCCTGATCCTGGTGGTGGGCGCGGCCGGCGCCGGCAAGTCCACCACCCTGGCGGCGATGCTCGACTTCCGCAACCGCCACCGCTCGGGACACATCGTCTGCATCGAGGACCCCATCGAGTTCCTCCACAGCCACCAGCGCTCGATCATCGACCAGCGCGAAGTCGGCCTGGACACCCACAGCTTCGAGGACGCCCTGCGCAACGTGCTGCGCGAGGCGCCGGACGTGATCATGCTCGGCGAAATCCGCGACGCCGCGACCATGCAGCACGCCCTGCACTACGCCGAGACCGGCCACCTGTGCATGGCCACCCTGCACGGCACCAGCGCCCGCCACGCCATCGAGCGCATCGCCCGCTTCTTCCCCGACGAGGCCCGCCCGCAGGTGCTGGCCGACCTGTCGCAGAACCTCCTGGCGCTGGTCGGCCAGCGCCTGGTGCCGGGCACCACCCAGCGCCGCGTGGCGGCGGTGGAACTGGTGCTGGGCACGCCGCACATCCGCGGGCTGATCCAGCGCGACGAACTGCCGGAACTGCGCGGCGCCATCGAACGCGCCCTGGAACAAGGCATGCAGAGCTTCGACCAGAGCCTGTACCAGTTGCTGGAAGCCGGCCGCATCAGCGTCGCCGACGCCCTGAAGTTCGCCGACTCACGCACCGACCTGAGCCTGAAGATCAAGCTGGAGCGCGGTTTCGATGGCGACGAGGGTGGGAGTGCCTTCGGTATCTGAGCCCTGCCCTCCGCCAGCCATCGCCGGCCCTGCCGGCGCAATCGCGGATAAAATCCGCTCCTACGGTATTCCGTGCCTCACTGGGCGTAGGGCACAGCGCCTTTCGTAGGAGCGAGCTTGCTCGCGAACAGAGTCCGCAGCGGGGTTCATTCGCGAGCAAGCTCGCTCCTACGAAGAGCAGCTCGGCGCAGCGGGCAAAGTAGTTGCTCCTACGGGGATCGAGCCAAACGCCGCGTGCTCCCTGCCCCGCTCAAGAAACATCCACACGTATATCCGCCGCGGCGGGGAACCCCGCGGTTGCTAGGCTTCCCGGCTCACCTACGCCCCAGGAGGTAGCCGATGAACTTCACCCAAGGCCTTCAGAGCGCCCGCTTGCAGTTACGCCCCCTGTGCCTGGACGACGCCGACGCCTTGTTCTCGATGATGTCCGACCCGCAGGTGATGCGCTATTGGAACACCCCGCCCTGGACCGAGCCGGAGCAAGCCGTGCATGGCATCCGTCGGGACATGGAGGCATTCGCCAGGGGGGAATATCTGACCTTGGCCATCACCCGCCGCCATGAGACCGAACTCATCGGCACCTGCACGCTGTTCGACATCGCCGAGACGTCAAGAAGAGCCGAGCTGGGCTACTGCCTGGCCAGCGCCGCGCAAGGCCAGGGCCTCATGAACGAGGCCCTGCGCAGCCTGCTCGACTACGCCTTCGGCGACCTGCGCCTGAACCGCCTGGAGGCGGACATCGACCCGCGTAACCTGGCCTCCGCCGCCACCCTGGAACGCCTGGGCTTCCGCCACGAGGGCCTGCTGCGGCAGCGCTGGATGGTCGCCGGCGAAGTATCGGACTCGGCACTCTATGGGCTGCTCGCCGAGGATTGGGCCCAAGGCCGGCACGGCTTTTCGTAGGAGCGAGCTTGCTCGCGAACAGAGTCCGCAGCGGGGCTCATTCGCGAGCAAGCTCGCTCCTACGAAGGGCGCCTCGGCATGGGAGCGCGCGCCCGGTTCCTGAACGGCACGCCGGCCGTCTATGCTTGCCCACGCGGAGACGGCAAAATCGTCGGCTCCGCGCCCGTTCGCCATCGAGGGACCTTCATGGGCATGCGCCACCCGTTCTCCCGCCTCGCCGTCATCGGCCTGCCGCTGTGCCTGGCCGGCTGCGCCAGCCATGACGCCGAGCAGCAGCACCAGCTGTACCGCAACGACATGCTCGAGGCGAAGCTGCTGATCGCCTCCGCTGACCCGGGCAACTACGCCCGCGCCAACGACCTGCTCGAACGCGCCCGCGAGGCCGACCAGCGCGGCGAGGTGGCCTTCTACGAGGCGCTGCTGAAGATCCGCCAGCAGGCCCCGGCGGACCAGGCTCTGCCCCTGCTGGAACGCGCCGCCAAGGCCGGCCAGCCCTACGCCATCGCCCTGCTCTACCGCGTCTACAGCCAGCCCCTGCTCGGCCAGGATGCCGACGCGCTGAAGGCCGAGGAATACCGCAAGGCCTACGCCGAGCTGGACGTGGCCAAGAGCGGCTACCCGAACTTCGAGCGCGCCGGGCAGATCGTCGACCAGTTGCTCAGCCAGCAGCCGGCGCAGTGAGCCTCAGCCCTCCTCGGGGCTGCGCGTCTCGGCCTGTTCGAAGGTGCGCTCGCCGGGGTTCTTGCCGTGGGGCAGGTGGTGTTCGATCACCGCGTTGAGTTCGGCGCCCAGCAGCAGCACCGCGGCGGAGATGTAGAAGTACAGCAGCAGCACGATGATGGCGCCGACGCTGCCGTACATGGCGTTGTAGTCGGCGAAGTTCTTCACGTAGAAGCCGAAGGCCAGGGACGCCGCCACCCAGGCCACCACCGCCAGCACCGAGCCGGGGGTGATGAAGCGGAACTTCTGCTTGACGTTGGGGGTGGCGTAGTAGATCACCGCCACCGCCATCATCATCAGCAGGACCATCACCGGCCAGCGCAGCAGCGACCAGAGCACCACCACGTATTCCTGCAGGCCGATGCGCTCGGCGATCCAGCCCATCACCTGCGGCCCGAGGATCATCAGCGCGGTCACCAGCATCAGCATCACCGCCAGGCCCAGGGTGTAGAGCAGCGACAGCGGCACGCGCTTCCACACCGGGCGCGCCTCGCGCACGTCGTAGGCGGCGTTGAGCGCGTTCATCAACGAGCGCACCGCCGCCGAGGACGACCAGAGCGCGACCACGATCCCCACCGAGAGCAGCCCGCCCTGGCGCTGCTGCAGCTGGTCGATGATCGGGTTGACCTGCTCCAGGGCCTGGCCCGGCAGCACGTAGGCGGCCTGCTCGCGCAGCCAGTCGAAGAATTCCGGCAGGTGCAGGAAGCCCAGCAGGGCGATGAGGAACAGCAGGAACGGGAACAGCGAGAACAGCCCCTGGTAGGCCAGCGCCGCCGCGTAGGTGGGCATCTCGTCGTCGAGGAATTCCTTGACGGTCAGTTTCAGCAGTTGCCAGGGGCCCAGGCGCAGGCCCCGAAAATCCATGAATCGCATGCCTGGTTTCCTTCCTCCGCAGTCCGGCCGCGGCGCGGCTCCGTGTCGACGGTTGACCCGCCGGCACGGCTCAAGTTCGGTCCTTGCGGCCAAGCCTAGCCACTCGCCGCGGCCAGGGGAAGTTGCGCAGGCGACGGGCAGGTGTCGGAAATGGCCTATACACTTCAGCGCAACCACAGCCGGAGGAACCCCGCATGCCCATCCCGATGCTCCGCCCCGCCCGCCGCCTCGGCGCCACCCTGCTGCTCGCCGGCGCTGCCTTCGCCAGCCTGCAACCCCAGGCCCGGGCGGAGGACGAAGCCACCTTCCTCAAGGAGTCGGCCGCCTTCTTCGAGCAGCAGAGCAAGCAGCTGCCGGTGCAGGTGGACCAGGTGACGCGCCTGGAGAACGTGCGCCTGGACACCGACAGCAAGGTGCTGCACTACCGCTACGGCATTTCCAGCATGAAGGCCGAGGGCATGCAGGCCGATGCCCTGGACAAGTTCAAGGGCGAGCAGCGCACCCGCCTGGAACGCGCCACCTGCCAGCAGCCGGCGCTGCTGCAGCGCATCCGCGAGCACGGCATCCGCGTCGCCCACGACTACGACGGCAGCGACGGCAAGCCGCTGGCGAGCATCGAGATCGACCCGCAGAAACTCCAGTGCCAGGGATGAGCCGCACCGACTATCACCGCGAACACGCCGCCCGGGCCGAAGCCGAGGCCCGCCGGCTACTGGCCGAGCGCCAGGCCCTGGGCGGGCGCTGGCTGGCCTGGGTGGCCGGCGAACTCTACCGCCTGGGCCCGCCGCAGTACGCGGCCATGGTCCGCCGCGAGCTGGAGCGGCTCAGCGGCCAAGCCTGAAGCGCCCGGCAGGTCTATGCTGAAGAAGCACCGGCCCGCGCCTGCGGGCCGACGGAGCGCCGACCGCAGGGATGCCAGTCCTTCCCAGTCCACGAGGTAACGGTCATGAGCAAAGGTCTGAACGCCCACAAGGAAGGCAAGAAGAAGCCCCTGAAGACGGCCCACGAGAAACGCATGGCGAAAAAGCAGAAGAAATCCGGCAATGCGCTGCTCGGCAGTCACGGGCAGACGTCCTGAGTCCAACGGCTGCGGACGGCCGCTTGGGGGCGGTTGTCCGCGAATTACTCAGGGGGTCGGTGGATGGGTTGAGCTTGCGAAACCCATGCGGTTGCGGTGATGAGTATCGCTTCGCTCAACGCCATCCTACGAAAAGCAGTGCTCGCTCATGCGGTAGGAGCGGACCTTGTCCGTGATAACCGGACGTCCCGGCGCGATTCGCGGATGAGATCCGCTACGCAACCCCACCCGCGCCATTCCCCTGTAGGAGCGCGCTCTGCGCGCGAATCGCGGGCAGGGCCCGCTCCTACAACTCCAGGGAGGCACGGGCGTAGGAGCGGACTTTGTCCGCGATTGGATTCACCGGCCACGCCAAATGCCCAGGAGGCGGCCCCTCAATCATCCGCCTTCGGATCCAACCCCGGGAACAGCACTTCAGTAAAACCAAACTTACCGAAATCCGTGATCCGCGACGGATACAGCCGACCAATCAGATGGTCGCACTCATGCTGCACCACCCTGGCATGAAACCCCTCCACCGTGCGATCGACAGGTTGCCCCTGCGGATCCAGCCCCTGATAGCGAATACGCTTGTAGCGATTCACCGCCCCACGCAGGCCGGGCACCGACAGGCAGCCCTCCCAACCCTCCTCCATATCCTCGCCCAACGGCGTGATCACCGGATTGAGCAGGATGGTCGGCGGCACCGCCGGAGCATCCGGATATCGCTCACTGCGTTCGAAACCGAAAATCACCAGTTGCAGGTCCACGCCTATCTGCGGCGCGGCCAGGCCGACGCCGCCGGCGTGGTGCATGGTGTCGAACATGTCGTCGATCAGTTGCCGCAGTTCGGCGCTGCCGATCATCTGCGCCGGCACCGGCGGGGCGACGCGCAGCAAGCGCTCGTCGCCCATCTTGAGAATCTCGCGGATCATGCCCCTGGGCCCCTGGCTGGCGGTTGTGCGTGAGCTGGCATCCTCGCCCCTTGCCCGGCGCCTGGCAAGGCCCGCTACGCCCGTCGCCCCGGGGGGCCGGGAGCGTCCAGGGGCGTAAAATTCAAAGAGTGACACGCGGCCATCGGGCTGCGATCCGCGTGGAACTGCCGCGAACGCCGGAGCGTTCGCCGAGGGGGAGCCGGGGGACTGACCTGGAGGTGCTCCATGAACAGGCACTACTACATCAGCAACGACCTGGACGAGTTGGAGAACGTCGAGAGCGAGCTGAAGGCCAACGGCATCGCCGAGGAGCAGATGCACGTGCTCAGCGAGCAGGACGCGCAGCTCGACCAGCGCCACCTGCACGAAGTGCCGGAGGTGATGCGCAAGGACCTGGTGCGCGGCGGCAAGTACGGGCTGGGCATCGGCGTCGCCCTGGCGGTCCTGGTGCTGGCGCTGGGTTACTTCGGCGGCTGGAGCGAAAGCGCCGCCGGCTGGATTCCGGTGCTGTTCCTGGCGGCCGTGCTGCTGGGCTTCAGCCTGTGGGAAGGCAGCTTCTTCGGCCTGCAACGGCCCAGCGGCGACGTGCGGCGCTTCGCGCCTTCGCTGCAGGCCGGCCGGCATGTGTTCTTCGTCGACGTGCGGACCGACCAGGAGCCGCTGCTGGACATGGTCGTCGGCCACCACCCGCGCCTGGAAGTGGCCGGTTTCGGCGCGCCCATGCCGCGCTGGGTGCTGGCCTGGGAACAGGCCTGGCACCGCTTCAAACGCATGATGTAGCGACCGCGGCGGCCGGACCTGCCGCTGGATGATCGCGCTGCGGGCGGCCGCGGGGCTGCCGGGGGCAGCTGCGGCCTGGCGAAATCAGCGCAGCTCGATGCGGTCGTCGAGGATGGTGATCAGGCCCTGCTTGAACAGCCCGCCGATGGCCTTCTTGAAATTGCCCTTGCTCACGCCGAACTCGCGGCTGATCGCCTCCGGCGGGCTCTTGTCCGACAGCGCCAGGCTGCCGCCGGCCTCGCGCAGGGCGGCGAGGATGCGCTCGCCGAGGTCGTCGCGGGCGGCCTGGCCGACCGGCTGCAGGCTCAGGCTGATCTTGCCGTCGGCGCGCACTTCCTTGATGTAGCCCTTCTCGCGCATGCCGCTGCGGACGAACTTGAACAGCTCGTTCTTGTGGATGAGCCCCCAGTGCCTGCCGTCGATGATGGCCTTGAAGCCGAGGTCGGTGCGCTCCACCACCAGCAGGTCCACTTCCTGGCCCGCCTGGTAGTGCGCCGCGGTGTCGTCCAGGTAGCGGTCCAGGCGCGCGGTGGCGGTGATGCGCCGGGTGCGCTCGTCGATGTAGCAGTACACCACGCAGTAGTCGCCGACCTGCAGCGGGCGCTTCTCTTCCGAGTGCGGCAGCAGCAGGTCCTTGGGCAGGCCCCAGTCGAGGAACAGGCCGACGCGGCTGACTTCCACCACCTTCAGGCTGGCGAAGCCGCCGACCTGCACCTTGGGCTTCAGGGTGGTGGCGATGATGCGGTCTTCGCTGTCGAGGTAGATGAAGACATTCAGCCACTCGCCCGGCTCGGTGGGCTCGTCCTTGGGGATGTAGCGCTTGGGCAGGAGGATTTCGCCGTGGGGGCCGCCGTCGAGGAACAGGCCGATCTCGGTGTGCTTGACCACCTGCAGGGAATTGAAACGGCCGATGGCTGCCATGTGCGGGACTCCGGGGAAAAGGCGCGCATTCTACACGCTCTGCACCTGGCCGAACTGCAATTCCGCCAGGCGTGCGTACAGCGGGTTGCCGGCCACCAGCTCGGCGTGGGTGCCCAGGGCCAGCAGGCGGCCCTGGTCGATCACGGCGATGCGGTCGGCGTTCAGTACCGTGGCCAGGCGGTGGGCGATGACCAGGGTGGTGCGCCCGCTCATCAGCTGCGGCAGGGCCTGCTGGATCAGGTGCTCGCTCTCGGCGTCCAGCGCGCTGGTGGCTTCGTCGAGCAGCAGGATGGGCGCGTCCACCAGCAGCGCGCGGGCGATCGCCAGGCGCTGGCGCTGGCCGCCGGACAGGCCCACGCCGCCCTCGCCCAGGTGGGTGCGGTAGCCCTCGGGCAGGCGCTGGATGAAGTCGTCGGCATGGGCCGCGCGGGCCGCGGCGCGCAGCGCTTCGTCGCTGGCGTCGGGGCGGCCGTAGCGCAGGTTGTCGTCCACCGTGCCGTAGAACAGCGCCGGGTTCTGCGACACCAGGGCGAAGCAGCGGCGCAGGTCGGCGGGGTCGAGGCGGGTGATGGGCGTGCCGTCGATGCGGACCTCGCCCTGCTGCGGGTCGAAGAAGCGCAGCAGCAGGTCGAACAGGGTGGACTTGCCGGCGCCGGAGGGGCCGACCAGGGCCAGAGTCTCGCCGGGGCGCACGTCCAGGTCGATACCGTCGATGGCCCAGTGCTCCGGGCGCGATGGATAGGCGAAGCGCAGGCCACGCAACTCGATGCGCCCCTCGACGCGTTCGGGCAGGCGCAGCAGCCCTTCCTGCGGCGCGACTATCTGGTTGCGCGCGCGCAGCAGCTCGGCGATGCGCTCGGCCGCCCCGGCGGCGCGTTGCAGCTCGCCCAGCACCTCGCTGAGGGTGCCGAAGGCCATGCCGACGATCAGGCTGTAGAACACGAAGGCCGCCAGTTCGCCGGGGCTGATGCGCCCGGCGATCACGTCCATGCCGCCGACCCACAGCATCACCCCCACCGCGCCCAGCACCAGCAGGATGACCACGCTGACCAGCCAGGAACGCTGCAGGATGCGCTTGCGCGCGGTGCCGAAGGCGGCCTCCACCGTGCGGCCGAAGCGCGCGCGGTCCTGGGCCTGGTGGTTGTAGGCCTGCACCGTCTTGATCTGCCCGAGGGTCTCGCCGACGTAACTGCCGACGTCGGCCACGCGGTCCTGGCTCTGCCGCGACAGCTCGCGCACGCGGCGGCCGAACAGGAGGATGGGCGCGATCACCAGGGGCAGCGAGGCCACCACTATGCTGGTCAGCTTGGCGTTGGTGACGAACATCAGGATCACCCCGCCGGCCAGGGTCAGGGCATTGCGCAGGGCCATGGACAGCGACGAGCCGATCACCGTCTGCAGCAGCGTGGTGTCGGCGGTCAGCCGCGACTGGATTTCCAGGGCGCGGTTGCTCTCGTAGAAGCCCGGGTGCAGCTCGATCAGGTGGTCGAAGACGCGCTGGCGGATGTCGGCGACGAAGCGCTCGCCGATCCACGACACCAGGTAGAAACGCACGAAGGTGCCCAGCGCCAGGCCCAGCACCAGCAGGAAGAAAATGCCGATGGAGCGGTTGAGCAGGTGCTCGGACTGGGTGACGAAACCCTGGTCCACCAGCAGGCGGATGCCCTGCCCCAGGGACAGGGTGATGGCCGCGGTGAACAGCAGCGCCAGCAGGGCGCCGAGGGCGCGCCAGCGGTAGGGGCCGAGGAAGGCCCGGGCCAGGCGCAGGGCATTGCGCTGGCGGGACGACAGCAGAGGCATGGAAGGCTCGTGGCGACCGGGAATCGACCGAGGTTAACACCCCGCCGCGGGCCCGGCGATGGCGCTGCAATGGCCCTTCGGTCGATTTTCACCCCGAAGGACGGTCATTTCCTGTACAATGGGCGGCCATTTCGCGAATGAACAGGTAATGGCAAGCATGTCCAGCAAAACCATCTCCCGCCAGAAGTCCGCCCCGAAACCCGCTGCGGCCGTGACCAGCCGCGAGGCCCTGGAAGCCCAGGTGGCCGCCTTCCTCAAGTCCGGCGGCGAGATCCAGCAAGTCGCCAAGGGCGTGACCGGCCAGCCCAACGGCGCCGCCAGCCGCCACATCAGCCTCGGCAAGAAGTAATCCCCCCGCTCCTCCCGTAGGCGCGAGCTTGCTCGCGG
Organism: Pseudomonas citronellolis; assembly: GCF_900112375.1. Classification (GTDB taxonomy): domain Bacteria; phylum Pseudomonadota; class Gammaproteobacteria; order Pseudomonadales; family Pseudomonadaceae; genus Pseudomonas; species Pseudomonas citronellolis. Next base: position 149,892 of record NZ_FOLS01000002.1, read on the forward strand.
ACCCCGCCGTTTCCGGCCCGGGCGTTCGCGAGCAAGAGCCCTGCGTACCCTCCCCCGCTACTCCTACTTTCGCTCGACATCCTGCGATTTCTCCCGCCCGACTTGCATTCCGCCGCGCACCGCCAATGCTCTGAGGAACCCCACGAGGCTTTCCAAGGAGAGATGTCATGCTGCCATCGGCGGACCGGATACTGTCGCGCAACCTGCTGGACGTGTTGATACGCGCCGGTCTCATCCTGTTCCTGGCGGTGTTCTGCTTCCGCATTTTCCACCCCTTTCTCGACCTGATGCTCTGGGCGCTGATCCTCGCCGTCACCCTCTACCCGTTGCAGGGCATGCTGCAGCGCACCCTGGGCCAGCGGCCGGCCCTGGCGGCGACGCTGCTGGCGGTGGTCGGCCTGGCCCTGCTGCTGGTGCCGGTGGTGCTGATCGGCTTCTCCATCGCCGACTCGGTGGCGGACCTTGCGCACCGCTTCCAGGCCGGCGGCCTGCGCATCCCGACGCCGCCCGAGGCGGTGGCGGGCTGGCCGCTGGTGGGGCCCTACATCTACAACGCCTGGCAGCGGCTGGCCGAGGACTTCCTCGGCGCCGCCCAGCAGGCCGCGCCGCACCTGCAGGGCGTGGCCCGCACGGTGCTGGCCAAGGCCGCCGGCGTGGGCATGGAGCTGCTGCAGTTCCTCGGCGCCTTCCTGGTGGCCTGCGTGATCATGGCCTACGGCCCGCTGGGCGCGCGCACCGCCGAAGACATCGCGGTGCGCGTCTCCGGCCCCGAGCGCGGCCCGGAACTGTCCCGGCTGAGCACCGCGACCATCCGCGCGGTGGCCCAGGGCGTGGTCGGCGTGGCCTTCATCCAGACCCTGCTGCTGGGCCTGGGCTTCATCGTCATGGGCATCCCCGCCGCCGGCCTGCTGTCCCTCGGCGTGCTGCTGCTGGGCATCGTCCAGTTGCCGGTGGCGGTGATCTCGCTGCCGGCCATCGTCTACGTGTTCTGGAGCGGCGACTACGGCACCGTCAGCGCGGTGCTGTTCACTGTCTGGACGGTGCTGGCCGGGCTTTCCGACAACGTGCTCAAGCCGCTGATGCTCGGCCGCGGCGTCGCCGTGCCGATGCCGGTGATCCTCCTCGGCGCCCTGGGCGGGATGCTCACCGGCGGCATCATCGGCCTGTTCATCGGCCCGGTGGTGCTGGCCCTGGGCTTCCAGCTGTTCATGACCTGGGTGCGCGAGGGCGCCCGGCCGCCGGAAGCCGAGGACGTCTCGCCCTGAACCCGCGGCCGGGGAGTACAATGGCGGCCTTTCCCGCCGCCGACTCCCTGCCATGACCGAAACCACCCGCCTGTCCAAGCGCCTCGCCGAACTGCTGCCCTGCTCCCGCCGCGAGGCCGAGCTGTACATCGAGGGAGGCTGGGTCACGGTGGATGGCCAACCCGTCGACGAGCCGCACTTCCGCGTCGCCGAACAGCGCGTCGAGCTGCTGCCCGGGGCCATCCCGGCGCCGATTCCGCCGGCCACCCTGCTGCTGTACAAGCCGGCCGGCCACTCCGCCGAGCAGGCCCAGGGCCTGCTGGTGGCGGCCAATCGCTGGGAAGCCGACAGCGCCGAGCAACGTCCGCTGAGCAAGCACTTCGCCCGCCAGCAGAGCACCACGCCGCTGGACGACCAGGCCGGCGGGCTGCTGGTGTTCACCCAGAACTACGGCGTGCTGCACCGCCTGCAGGACGACGCGGCGACCATCGAGCACGAGTACCTGGTGGAAGTCGCCGGCAGCCTCGACGACGCCGGCCTGGCGCGCCTGCGCCACGGCCTGCTGTACCAGGGCCGGCCGCTGCCGGCGCTGAAGGTCAGCTGGCAGAACGAGACACGCCTGCGCTTCGCCGGCAAGGGCTTCCGCCCCGGGCAGATCGCCGACATGTGCCGCCAGGTCGGCCTGAAGGTCGTGGGCATCCGCCGCCTGCGCCTGGGCGGCGTGTCCATGGGCAAGATGGAACCGGGGCAGTGGCGCTACCTGCTGCCCAGCGAGCGCTTCTGACAGCTTCTAAAGCGGCTGGGCCAGGCCCCTGAGCACGGTCTTGAAGGTATCCACCTGCTCGTCGCTGAAGCGCGAGAAGACCTTGGCCTGCTGTTCCTCGGCGATGCTCCACAGCGTCTCGGCCTGGTCGATGCCGGCGGCGGTCAGCGCGCAGCCGCCCTCGCCCACCTGTAGCAGGCCCTTGCGTTCGAGGTTGGCGCGGGCCTCCTCGATCTCCCGCAGCGGCATCGCCACCAGTTGCTGCAGCGCCGTGGTGTCCAGGGCGGCGTCCTTCTCCATCACCATCAGCATGCGCGCCTCGCTGGTGCGCAGGCCGCTGGCCAATTGCCGCGGCTGGTAGTCGGCCTGGTAGCAGCGCAGCGCCTGGGTCATCAGGTAGTAGAGGTTGTGGTTCAGGCGGCCCTGGAAGGCGGTGCGCGGCACCCCGGCCTGGGCCTCGCGCAGGCGCGGGTGCGGCAGCACGCTGGAGTACACGCCCTGGTGGTAGAGCAGCGGCGCGCGGCCCAGGTCGTCGAAGGCCAGCACGCGGCCGATGAGGATCCAGTGGTCGCCGCCGTCGAGCTTCTGCTGCAGCTCGCACTGGAAGCGCGCCGCGCAGTCCGGCAGCAGCGGCGCGCCGCCGGCGCCCTGCTCGCAGGCCACGCCGGCGAACTTGTCGGCGCTGGGCCGGGCGAACTGGTTGGACAGGTCGATCTGGTCGGCGGCCAGCACGTTCACCGCGTAGTGGCTGGCCTTGTCGAACAGCGCCAGGCTGGTGGCGCGCTTGTCGATGCTCCAGAGCACCAGCGGCGGGTCGAGGGATACCGAGTTGAAGCTGTTGGCGGTCATGCCGACACGCTCGCCGTCGGCGGCCGCGGTCATCACGGTGACGCCGGTGGCGAAGTTGCCCAGGGCACGGCGGAAGGCACGCGGGTCCAGGCCCGCTTCATTGTTCTGGTTCATGGCGGTTCCTCCGCGCCGGCGCGGGGGCCGGCGGGATTGAAGAAAGTCGTTGCGATACTTTGTAGGAGCGAGCTTGCTCGCGAACGGGTTCCGCAGCGGGGTTGGTTCGCGAGCAAGCTCGCTCCTACGAAGAGCGGTTCGGTGCGACCCGCAGGACGGGTGTGGGCGTGGTGGCTCAGACCATGCTCGGATCAGGCTCCAGGCCCATCAGCTCGCGGCCGAGGATCTGCGCGCAGACGTCGTAGTCGGTGTAGGCGTGGGCGCCGGTCATGTGCGAGTCGCGGAACAGCCGCTGCATCTCGTTGCTCTCGAACCAGGCGGTGCCGCCGGCGGCCTCGAACAGGCGGTCCACGGCCTGGATGCACATCTTCACCGCGTAGGCCTGGTTGGTGCGCCAGAAGGCCAGGGTCTCGCGGCTGGGGTATTCGTGGCGCTCGCCGTGCTCGGCGTGGTCCTGCCAGGTCTTCTCGAGGAAGGCGCGGGCGGCGGCCACCTGGTGGGTGGACTCGGCCAGGCGCATCAGCGCCGGGGTGGCGGTGCCGACGCTGGCGCCGGTGTAGGCGCGCACGCGGTTGCGCGTCTTCTCCTTGAAGGCTTCCAGCATGCGCTCGGCGATGCCCAGGCCGATGGAGGCGAAGCCGCTGGCGAAGTACGGGCGGTACGGGGTGTAGAAGATCTTGCTGTAGGGGTACAGGCCGAAGCCGGCGGAGCGGCCTTCCATCATGTCCTTGGCCGCCTGGATGCGGTGGTTGGGCACGAAGGCGTCCTTCACCACCAGGGTCTTGGTGCCGCTGCCCTTCATGCCGGCGGCGTACCAGTCATCGCGGATCTCGTAGTCGCTGCGCGGCAGCACGGCGAAGCAGTACACCTGCTCGCCCTCGGCGTTCTGCCGGCGGCAGCCGAGGATGGCCCATTCGGCGTGGTCGCTGCCGCTGCTCCAGCCCATCTCGCCGTTGAACAGGATGCCGCCCTCGACCTCCTGGATGCGCCCGAACGGCGCGATGCTGCTGCTGGCGGTGGCATCGGGGTTCTCGCCCCAGACCTCGTCCTGCAGTTGCTTGGAGAACATCGCCAGCTGGTGGCTGTGGGTGCACAGCAGGCTGAAGGCCCAGGCGGTGCTGGCGCAGGCGCCGGCCAGGGCGACCACGCAGTCGGCAAACTCGGGCAGGGAGATTTCCATGCCGCCATAGCACTTGGGCTGGAAGGCGCGGTGCATGCCGATGCCCTTGAGCAGGGCGATGTTCTCGGCGGGCGCGGTGCGCGCCTGTTCGGCCTTGGCGGCGTTGGCAGCAATGGCGGGCAGGACGGATTTCAGGTCTTCGAGCAGGGGGTTTGGCTTTTTCATCTTGGCGGCCCTTGATTGTTATTGGAGGCGCGCCGCCGTCGCGAAGTGCTTGGCGACGGGCGGCAGGGCTCTCGTGGCGAGAGTGGCAGGGCCGATTATGGGAGCCGCCCGGCGGGGCCTTGAATGCAACTTCCGCGGACTCGATTGCACTTTTCATGGGATTTAGCGGCCCCTGGAAGCGGCGAAATCGGCGCCGGGCCAGGCGCCGCGCGGCTTTCGTTAACATCTGAACGTTCTGACGGAATTTTTCCGTTATCATGGCGCCCTTCCCTCATTCGCCCTCCGCCCGAGCGAGCCGCCGATGTCCGCTTCCCGTTCCTGGCCGAACAGCCTGCGCGCGCTGCGCCACCGCAACTTCCGCCTGTACTTCGCCGGCCATGCGGTCTCAACCCTGGGCACCTGGGTCCAGCAGGTGGCGCTGGCCTGGCTGGTCTACCGGCTGACCGGCTCGGCGGCGCTGCTGGGCATCACCAGTTGCGTGGCGCTGCTGCCGCAGCTGTTCATCGGCCCCCTGGCCGGGGCCTGGATCGACCGCCACGACAAGCGCCGCCTGCTGCTCGCCAGCCAGAGCCTGATGGCCCTGCAGGCCGCGGCCCTGGCCGGGCTGACCGCCAGCGGGCTGATCACCCCGGCGCTGATCGTCGGCATGTCGGCGCTGCTCGGCGTGCTCAGCGCCTTCGACACGCCGCTGCGGCAGTCGCTGCTCAGCCGCTTCGTCGACGACCGTGCTGACCTGCCCAACGCCCTGGCGCTGAACGCCTCGCTGTTCACCTGCTCGCGCTTCGTCGGCCCGCCGCTGGCCGGGCTGCTGCTGGGGCTGACCAGCGAGAGCCTGTGCTTCGCCCTCAACGCCCTGTCCTACCTCGCGCTGGTGGCCGGCCTGCTGCGGGTGCGCCTGGCGCCGGGGGTGCGCGCCAGCGGCAGCATGGGCAGCGTGTTCCGCGAGGGCCTGGACTATGCCCTGCGTACTCCGAGCGTGCGCCGGCTGATGCTCGGCGTGTTGCTGGTCAACCTCACCGCCTCCAGCTACGCGGCGCTGCTGCCGGTCTTCGCCCGCGACGTCTTCGCCGGCGATGCGCGCACCCTCGGCTGGCTGTGGGGTGCCGCCGGCTTCGGCTCGCTGCTGTCGAGCCTGTTCCTGGCGCAGCACCAGGACCCGGCGCGGTTGCCGCGGATCATCCTGCTCTCCGCCCTGGCCAGCGCCGGCGCGCTGCTGGCGTTCGCCCTCAGCCGCGATCTGCCGCTGTCGCTGGCGGCCATGGCGGTGCTGGGTTTCGGCGTCACGGTGAACAACGTCGGCACCAACATCGTCATCCAGAGCAGCGCGCCGGAAGCGCTGCGCGGCCGCGTGGTGTCGATCTACACCGCCACCCGCTTCGGCTTCGACGCCATCGGCGGCCTGCTCGCCGGGCTGCTGGCGGCGCGCTACGGCGGGCCCTGGGCGATGGCCGCGGCCGGCGCCCTGCTGCTGGCCTACTGCGCCTGGCAGGGCCTGCGCCGCACGGCGCGGACGGAACAGCAGCCGGCCTAGCTCAGGCCGCTTCCGCCAAGGGTTGCGGAGCGTGCCGGCGGGCCAGGAGGAAGGCCAGCAGGCAGCCGATGCCGGCACCGCCGACCACCAGGCACATCGGCCAGGGGCTGCCATCGGAAAGCGCGCCGACCAGCGCGCTGCACGCCGTGCCCAGGGCGAACTGCCCGGTCACCGCCAGCCCGGCGGCGGCCCCGGCCTCGCGCGGGAACAGCGCCAGCAGGCTGGCCACGCAGTTGGCGCCGAGCAGGCCGGTGACGCTGACGTAGAGCAGCACGCCCAGCACCAGCGCCGGCAACCCGCCCCAGCCGGTGAAGCCGCAGACCAACAGCAGCAGCCCCGACAGCGCGGCCATGGCAGCGCCGCAGGCGAGCATCCGCTGCGGCCCGAGCCGTCCCACCAGGCGCGCATTGAGGCTGGTGGCCAGGATGATGCCGGCGATGTTCAGGCTGAACAGCCAGGCATAGGCCTGCGGGGACACGCCGAAATGCTCGATGTAGACGAAGGGCGAGGCGGTGATGAAGGCGAACATGCCGCCGAACGACAGGCCCATGCACAGCATGTAGCCCAGCGCCCTGGGCTGCAGGAGGATGCGCCCGTAGGCGCGGAACACCTGCGCCACCGACTGCCCGCGTTGCGCCGCCGGCAGGCTCTCGGGAATCCGCCACAGCACCGTGAGCAGGCAAAGCGCGGCGAAGGCGAAGAGCACGGCGAACACCGCGCGCCAGCCGGCGGCCTGGGCCAGCAGGCTGCCCAGCAGCGGCGCCACCAGGGTGGCGAGCATGGTCACCAGGTGCATCAGCGAAAGCACCCGCGCCGACTGCTGCAAGGGGAACAGGTCGCGCACTATGGCCCGCGCCAGCACCGAGGCCGCCGCCCCGCCGAGGGCCTGGAAGAAACGCCAGGCGATCAGCGCCGAAGCCGTGCCGGCGAACAGGCAGCCGAGGGTGGCCAGCAGGTACAGGCAGATGCCGCCCAGCAGCAGGCGCCGGCGGCCGAAGCGGTCCGACAGCGGCCCGTAGAACAGCATGCCCAGGCACAGGCCGGCGAGGAACAGGCTGATGGTCAGTTGCACCTCGGCGGCGCTGGCGGCCAGGTCGGCGGCGATCAGCGGCAGGCTGGGGAGGTAGGTGTCGATGGACAGGGGCGCGAAGGCGACCAGCGCGGCCAGGGGCAGGATCAGGCGCTGGGGGTGGGCTGGGGTGGGCATGGGCGGGTCCGGGTGAGAGCGGAGTATAAAGTTAACAAGTTAACCAAAAGACCGGAAGCCACGGGTTTTCTGTCGGGGCAACGGGATGCTTTTCGTAGGAGCGAGCTTGCTCGCGAACAGCGGTGCCAGGTTCAGCAACGGAGCGGGATAGAAGTCCGTAACCCTCTCCCCAGCCCTCTCCCTGAAGGGAGAGGGGGCTTGTCCGTGCCGAGAAGATGACAGCTTCAGCTTGCAGCCACGGTGCTTGCCGGCTGACTCCAAACTACCCAAATGCACCGAACGGTCCCCTCTCCCTTCAGGGAGAGGGTTAGGGAGAGGGCGCTCTCAAACCCAGCCCCCATAGTCACCGACGAACCCCGTTCGCGAGCAAGCTCGCTCCTACGAAAAGCAGGCAAAAGCCCCGCCCTACCGCCAGGCTTCTTCCTTGTCACCCGCCCTGCGCTGTCGGTACTCCCCCGGCGCCATCCCGGCATTGCGGGCGAAGAAGCGGCTGAAGTAGGCCGGGTCCTTGAACCCCAGCTGGTAGCAGATCTCGTTCACCGAGCTGCCGCTGAACAGCAGCAGGCGCCGCGCCTCCTGCATCAGCCGTTCGTGGACCAGGCGCTTGGACGGCAGCCCGGCGACGCGCCGGCAGATGTCGTTCAGCCGTGCCTCGGTCACGCCGATGCGCTCGGCGTAGGCCGTCAGCGGCCAGTGCTCGGGGTAGTGCTGCTCGATCAGCTGGTTGAAGCGCTGGAACAGGCGCAGGTCCTCGCGGCGCATGGGCTGCGCCTTGAGCGAGCGGGCCGACAGACGCAGCAGGCTGACGAAGATCAGCCGCACCAGGTCGGCCAGAGCCAGCTCGCGGCCGGGGCGCTCGCCACGGAATTCCTCGCGCAGCAGCTCGAACAGGCCGTCCACCCGCGCCACCTCGCCGGCGAAGGTCTCGTCCAGTTGGTCGAAGGCCACGCACACCGGGCCGATGTCCGGCCCGGCGGCCAAGCCCTGCTCCGGCGCCAGCAGCGGCCAGAGCAGTTGCTGGCGCACGGTCAGCACGTGGCCGTCGGCGTCGTTCTCGGTGACGAAGGCGTGGGGGATGGTTGGTGGGGTGAGGAAGAACAGCGGGCCCTGGCGGTGGTAGAGCTGCTCGTCGAGGTAGACGCGCACCGAGCCGCTTTTGACGTAGTGCACCTGGAAGAAGCGGTCGTGGCGGTGCACCGGCATGTTGCGGCCGAAGAAGTCGGCCAGCTTGCCCAGCTCCTCGTAGTGCACCTCGGAATCGCTGTAGCGCAGGTCGTAGACCTGGCCGATGTCGATGTTGGGGATGGGTGCGCGGGCCATGGGGTTACCTGCCTGTATACCTGTAGGAGCGAACTAGCTCCAGCGCCTCACCTCGAACCGTCATTCCCGCGAACGCGGGAACCCAGAGACTTCGGTCGCGTACACTGGAAGCCACTGGTTCCCCGCGTTCGCGGGGATGACGAATCCGATTTCGGCGCGAGAGGCAGGTTCGCGAGCAAGCTCGCTCCTACACGAAGAGCCTCAGGGCTTGATCTTCTTCAGCTCGTCCAGCAGCCCCAGCAATTGCTGCAGCTTGTCCTCGCCGAACTGTTCGAGGATACGCCGGTAGTTGTTCTCCATGTCGTCGCTCATGGCCACGAAGCACTGCTGGCCCTTCTCGCTCAGGCACACCAGCACGCGGCGCTGGTCGTGCTCGGACTTCCAGCGGCGCACCAGGCCGTCGCGCTCCATGCGCGCCAGCACGCCGGTCATGCTCGGCTTGAGGATGCAGGCCTGCTGCGCCAGCTGGTAGATCTCCATCTCACCCTGCTGGCGGAGGATGCGCACGATGCGCCATTGCTGCTCGGTCAGGTCGTGCTGGTTGAGCGAGGGGCGGAAGAAAGCCATGGCGGCCTCGCGGGCCTGCAGCAGGGTGAGGGTCAGGGACGGACGCGGCGTGGACATGTAGATGGGCTACTCGACTGAAAATAGGAAAGATTTTAACCAGCATAGCCCCTGCATAGGCAAACCCTGCGACGACCCGCACCGCGCCCTGGCAGCGTCGGTCAAGGCCATGGCAGCGCCGGACAATCCCGGCGCCGGCACGCCTGCTCCAATGCCTGCAGCGAAACCAGGCCCCGATGGACGAGGCTTGACCATAGTTAACATATTAACTATAACGCTAACATGTTAACGATACCCAGGTATCCACAGCCCGGGTGAAGCAGGAGAACGAAGCCATGCGTCGCGCTATCAGCGAAGCCGCAACGGGCACCCTGTTCGGCGTCGCGCTGAACTACCAGGGCCTGTTGCACAGCCGGCTGGAGGAATTCCAGCAGCCGCCCTACCAGAAGCCGCCGGTCAAGCCGGTGCTGTTCATCAAGACGCCGAACACCCGCAACGGCGACGGCCAGGCGGTGGTCTTCCCCGCCGGCGTCGAGCGCCTGCAGCCGGGCCCGGCCCTGGGCGTGGTGCTCGGCCGCGACGCCAGCCGCGTCAGCGAGGACGAGGCCATGGCCTACGTGGCCGGCTACGTCATCGTCAACGAATTCAGCCTGCCGGAAGACAGCTACTACCGCCCGGCGGTCAAGGCCAAGTGCCGCGACGGCTTCTGCCCGCTGGGCAGCGAAGTGGTCGGCCGCGACGAGATCGCCGACCCGCACGCCCTGCCGCTGCGCCTGCTGGTCAACGGCGAAGTGCGCCAGCAGAACAGCACCGCCAACCTGGTGCGCAGCATTCCCAGGCTGATCGCCGAGATCAGCGAGTTCATGACCCTGCACGCCGGCGACGTGCTCATCACCGGCACCCCCGAGGGCCGCGTCAACGTGCAACCGGGCGACGAGGTGGTGGTGGAGATCGAAGGTCTCGGCCGCCTGGTCAATCACGTCGTGGCGGAGGAAGCCTGAGATGAAACACGCACGCATCCGCTACCAGGGCGAAGTCCACGCAGTGACCGTGGAAGCCGACAACGCCGTGCGCCTGGCCGATGGCCGCCTGCTCGGCGAGCACGAGGTGCAGTGGCTGCCGCCGGCCGAAGGGAGCATGTTCGCCCTCGGCCTGAACTACGCCGACCACGCCGCCGAACTGGCCTTCAAGGCGCCCACCGAGCCGCTGGCGTTCATCAAGTCCAGGGGCACCTACACCGGCCACAACCAGGTCACCTGGCGCCCGGACAACGTCGCCTACATGCACTACGAGTGCGAGCTGGTGGCGGTGATCGGCAAGCCGGCGCGCAACGTCAGGCGCGAGGACGCCCTCGCCTACCTGGCCGGCTACACCGTGTGCAACGACTACGCCATCCGCGACTACCTGGAGAACTACTACCGCCCCAACCTGCGGGTGAAGAACCGCGACGCCACCACCCCGGTCGGCCCGTGGATCGTCGACGCCGCCGATGTGGCCGATCCGTCGAAGCTGAAGCTGCGCACCTGGGTCAACGGCGAGCTGAAGCAGGAAGGCACCACCGCGGACATGATCTTCGACATCCCCTACCTGATCGAATACTTCTCCAGCTTCATGACCCTGCAGCCGGGCGACATGATCGCCACCGGCACGCCGGAAGGCCTGGCCGACGTGGTGCCGGGCGATGAAGTGGTGGTGGAAGTGGAAGGCGTCGGCCGCCTGGTCAACCGCATCGTCAGCGAGGCCGAGTTCTTCGCGAACCGCGCCCGTCCCTAATCGAGATAGAGATACAAGCATGATCAAGCACTGGATCAACGGCCGCGAGGTCGAGAGCAAAGAAGTCTTCCAGACCATCAACCCGGCCACCACCGAAGTGATCGCCGAGGTCGCCAGCGGCGGCGCCGAGGAAATCGCCATGGCCGTGGCCGCGGCCAAGGAAGCCTTCCCGAAATGGGCCAACACCCCGGCCAAGGAACGCGCCAAGCTGATGCGCAAGCTGGGCGAGCTGATCGATGCGAACGTGCCCAACCTGGCCGAGCTGGAAACCCTCGACACCGGCCTGCCGATCCACCAGACGCGCAACGTGTTGATCCCGCGCGCCTCGCACAACTTCGACTTCTTCGCCGAGGTCTGCACGCGCATGGACGGCCACAGCTACCCGGTGGACGACCAGATGCTCAACTACACCCTGTACCAGCCGGTGGGGGTGTGCGGCCTGGTCTCGCCGTGGAACGTGCCGTTCATGACCGCCACCTGGAAGACCGCGCCCTGCCTGGCCCTGGGCAACACCGCGGTGCTGAAGATGAGCGAGCTCTCGCCCCTGACCGCCAACGAGCTGGGCCGCCTGGCCCTGGAAGCCGGCATCCCGCCGGGCGTGCTCAACGTGGTGCAGGGCTACGGCGCCACCGCCGGCGACGCCCTGGTGCGCCACCCCGACGTGCGCGCCATCTCCTTCACCGGCGGCACCGCCACCGGGCGCAAGATCATGCAGACCGCCGGCCTGAAGAAGTACTCCATGGAGCTGGGCGGCAAGTCGCCGGTGCTGATCTTCGACGACGCCGACCTCGACCGCGCCCTGGACGCCGCGCTGTTCACCATCTTCTCGCTGAACGGCGAGCGCTGCACCGCCGGCAGCCGTATCTTCATCCAGGAGAGCGTGTACGAGCGCTTCGTCGAGGAGTTCGCCGCCCGCGCCAAGCGCCTGATCGTCGGCGACCCGCAGGACCCTAAGACCCAGGTCGGCTCGATGATCACCCAGCAGCACTACGACAAGGTCACCGGCTACATCCGCATCGGCATGGAAGAAGGCGCGCGCCTGGTCGCCGGCGGCCTGGAGCGCCCGGCCAACCTCCCGGCGCACCTGGCCCGCGGGCAGTTCGTGCAGCCCACGGTGTTCGCCGACGTGGACAACCGCATGCGCATCGCCCAGGAAGAAATCTTCGGCCCGGTGGTCTGCCTGCTGAAGTTCAAGGACGAGGCCGAGGCCCTGCGCCTGGCCAACGACACCGAATACGGCCTGGCCTCCTACATCTGGACCCAGGACATCGGCAAGGCCCACCGCCTGGCGCGCGGCATCGAGGCCGGCATGGTATTCATCAACAGCCAGAACGTGCGCGACCTGCGCCAGCCGTTCGGCGGGGTGAAGGGCTCGGGCACCGGCCGCGAGGGCGGCGAGTACAGCTTCGAGGTCTTCGCCGAGATCAAGAACGTGTGCATTTCCATGGGCAGCCACCACATCCCCCGCTGGGGCGTGTAAAAAGGCGGCCCGATGAGAGCGGCCGCCCAGGCCGCCTGCATCGCCGGCGTGCAGCCACAATCACAAGAATCCGGGCGCCCCAGCGCAGGCGCCCCGCACCAGGAGAACCACCATGGGCAAACTCGCTCTGGCTGCCAAGATCACCCACGTTCCCTCGCTGTACCTTTCCGAACTGCCCGGCCCGCGCCAGGGTTGCCGCCAGGCGGCGATCGACGGCCACAAGGAGATCGGCCGCCGCTGCCGTGAGCTGGGGGTGGACACCATCGTGGTGTTCGACACCCACTGGCTGGTCAACGCCGGCTACCACATCAACTGCGCGCCGCACTTCCAGGGGCTGTACACCAGCAACGAGCTGCCGCACTTCATCGCCAACATGGAGTACGAGTTCCCCGGCAACCCCGAACTGGGCCGCATCCTCGCCGAGGGCTGCACCGCCATGGGCGTGGACGTGCTGGCCCACGACGCCACCACCCTCGGCCCGGAGTACGGCACCCTGGTGCCGATGCGCTACATGAACGCCGACCAGCACTTCAAGGTGGTCTCGGTCTCGGCGCTGTGCACCGTGCACTACCTCAACGACAGCGCGCGCCTGGGCTGGGCCATGCGCAAGGCGGTGGAAGAGCACTACGACGGCACCGTGGCCTTCCTCGCCAGCGGCTCGCTGACCCACCGCTTCGCCCAGAACGGCCAGGCCCCGGAATTCGCCGACAAGGTCTGGAGCCCGTTCCTGGAAACCCTCGACCACGAGGTGGTGCGGATGTGGCAGCGCGGCGACTGGCAGGCCTTCTGCGGCATGCTCCCGGAGTACGCGGCCAAGGGCCACGGCGAAGGCTTCATGCACGACACCGCCATGCTCCTCGGCGCGCTGGGCTGGTCGGACTACGACGGCAAGGCCGAGGTGGTCACGCCCTACTTCGGCTCCTCCGGCACCGGGCAGATCAACGCGGTGTTCCCGGTCACCCCGCAGGACGGTTCGGCGATCCCCGCCGCCCAGGCCTCCAACCCCGCCGGCAACCCGTCCGCCAGCCGCCTCTGAGGAGCCCGCCATGCCGCACTTCATCGCCGAGTACACGCACAACATCGAAGCCGAGGCCGACCTGCCCGGCCTGTTCGAGAAGGTCCACGCCTGCCTCGGCGCGAGCGGGGTGTTCCCGCTCGGCGGCATCCGCAGCCGCGCCGTGCGCCTGGACACCTGGCGCATGGCCGACGGCGCGCACGACTACGCCTTCGTCCACATGAGCCTGAAGGTGGGCGCCGGGCGCGACCTGGCCACCCGCAGGCAGGTCGCCGACGCGCTGTTCGAGGTGATCAAGGCGCACTTCGCCGACCTCCAGGCGCGCCGGCTGCTGGCGTTGTCCTTCGAGATGAGCGAGCTGAACGCCGAGCTCAACTACAAGCAGAACAACGTCCACGCCTTCCTCAACGGCCAGGCGGGCTGAAGCCCGCCGCGCCCCCGGCCACTCGCAGAACAAAGACAAGACCATGAGCACCGCCACCCTGACCTCCGCCGCCCTGCCAGCAGGCAGCGACGCCACCCACGCCCGCGTGGTCTGGCGCCTGATGCCGCTGCTGCTGATCTGCTACGTCTTCGCCCACCTGGACCGCATCAACATCGGCTTCGCCAAGCTGCAGATGAGCGCCGACCTGCACTTCAGCGACACCGTCTACGGCCTGGGCGCCGGGCTGTTCTTCGTCGCCTACGCGCTGTTCGGCGTGCCCAGCAACCTGATGCTGGAGCGCGTCGGCCCGCGCCGCTGGATCGCCTTCCTGATGGTCACCTGGGGCCTGCTGTCCACCGCCATGCTGCTGGTGCAGAGCGCGGCCGGCTTCTACAGCCTGCGCCTGCTGCTGGGCGTGGCCGAGGCCGGCTTCTTCCCCGGCATACTGGTCTACATCAACCGCTGGTTCCCGGCGCGCCGCCGCGCCGGCGTCACCGCGCTGTTCGCCATCGCCGTGCCCATGGCCGGGGTGATCGGCGGGCCGCTGTCCGGCGGCATCCTCGAGGGCTTCCACGACTTCCTCGGGCTGCGCGGCTGGCAGTGGATGTTCCTCATCGAAGGCCTGCCGGTGGTGCTGCTCGGCCTGCTGGTCTGGCGCCGCCTGCCGGAGAGCTTCGAACGCGTGGCCTGGCTCAGCGACGAGCAGAAGGCCGGCCTGCGCGCGGAGATGCAGGGCGAGGAACAGCGCAAGCAGATCACCTCCCTCGCCGGCATCTTCCGCGACCGCCAGGTCTGGCTGCTGGTGGCCATCTACTTCGCGGTGATGCTGGCGGTGAACACCCTGGCCTTCTGGATGCCCAGCCTGATCCACGGCGCAGGCATCGGCTCCAACGGCCGCGTCGGCCTGCTCAGCGCCCTGCCGTACCTCGCCGGCTGCGTGTTCATGATCGCCCTGGGTCGCTCCTCCGACCGCCGCCGCGAACGCCGCTGGCACCTCGCCGTGCCGCTGCTGCTGGCCGCCGCCGGCCTGGCCCTGACGGGCCTGGCGCCGAGCAACGCGTGGCTGGTGCTGGCCGGGCTGGTGCTCGCCGGCATGGGCGCCAGCGCCGCGCTGCCGATGTTCTGGCAGCTGCCGCCGGCCTTCCTCGCCGACCGCGCCCAGGCCGCCGGCATCGCCCTGATCAGCTCCTTCGGCAGCATCGCCGCCTTCGCCGCGCCCTACTTCATCGGCTGGATGCGCGACACCACCCACAGCTCCAGCCTGGCCCTGTACCTGCTGGCCATCCTCATCGCCCTCGGCGCCGCCCTGGTCCTGCGCACCCCGGCCGCCGTGGTCAACCCCCGCTAAAGAGATATCGCCATGCTCGACTCCAGCCTCATCCAGGAAGCCGCCGCCCGCCTCGACGCCGCCGAGCGTTCGCGCCAGCAGGTGCGGCAGTTCTCCCTCGACTACCCGGACATCGCCATCGAGGACGCCTACGCCATCCAGCGCGCCTGGGTGCAGAAAAAGATCGCCGATGGCCGCGTGCTCAAGGGCCACAAGATCGGCCTGACCTCGCGCGCCATGCAGGTCTCGTCGAACATCACCGAGCCGGACTACGGCGCCCTGCTCGACGACATGTTCTTCGACGAAGGCAGCGACATCCCCTTCGAGCGCTTCATCGTGCCGCGAGTGGAAGTGGAGCTGGCGTTCATCCTCGGCAAGCCGCTGAAGGGGCCGAACGTCACCCTGTTCGACGTGCTGGAGGCCACCGAGTGGGTGATCCCGGCGCTGGAGATCATCGACGCGCGCATCCAGCAGGTGGACCCGCAGACGAAGGTCACCCGCAAGGTCTTCGACACCATCTCCGACAATGCCGCCAACGCCGGCGTGGTCATGGGCGGCCGCGCGGTGCGGCCGAGCGAGATCGACCTGCGCCGCGTGCCGGCGATCCTCTACCGCAACGGCGTGATCGAGGAATCCGGCGTCTCCGCCGCGGTGCTCAACCACCCGGCCAAGGGCGTGGCCTGGCTGGCCAACAAGCTGGCCCCCTACGACGTCACCCTGGAACCCGGCCAGGTGATCCTCGGCGGCTCCTTCACCCGCCCGGTGGCGGCGGCGCCGGGCGATACCTTCCATGTCGATTATGACCAGCTCGGCAGCATTTCTTGCCGCTTCGTCTGAGCCGTCCCTTGTCTGCGCCATCCCTTGTAGGAGCGAGCTTGCTCGCGAACCGCTCCGAGGTAGCCCCATGAAAGTGCCCATCAACACCTTCAAGCAACGCCTGCAATCCGCCGAAGCCCAGATCGGCCTCTGGCTCGGCCTGGCCGATCCCTACTGCGCCGAGCTGGCGGCCAACGCCGGCTTCGACTGGCTGCTGATCGACGGCGAGCACGCGCCCAACGACCTGCGCAGCCTGCTCGGCCAGTTGCAGGCGGTGGCGCCCTACCCGGTGCAGCCGATCATCCGTCCAGTGCTCGGCGACACGGCGCTGATCAAGCAACTGCTCGACATAGGCGCGCAGACGCTGCTGGTGCCCATGGTGGATTCCGCCGAGCAGGCCCGTGAGCTGGTGCGCGCCATGCGCTACCCGCCGTTCGGCGTGCGCGGCGTGGGCAGCGCCCTGGCCCGCGCCTCGCGCTGGAACAGCATCCCCGGCTACCTCGACGAGGCCGACGAGCAGATGTGCCTGCTGGTGCAGGTGGAGAACCTCGAAGGCCTGGCCAACCTCGACGCCATCGCCGCGGTGGACGGCGTCGACGGCGTGTTCATCGGCCCGGCCGACCTCAGCGCGGCCATGGGCCAGCGCGGCAACCCCGGGCACCCGGAAGTGCAGGCCGCCATCGAAGACGCCATCGCCCGCATCCAGCGCGCCGGCAAGGCCGCCGGCATTCTCAGCGCCGACGAGAAGCTGGCGCGGCGCTATCTGGAGCTGGGCGCGAAGTTCGTCGCCGTGGGCGTCGACACCAGCCTGCTGATGCGCTCGCTGCGCGAACTGGCCGGCAAGTTCAAGGGCGGCGCCCAGCCCCAGGCCCCGTCCGCCCCCTCGGTGTACTGAAGCCCCCGCCGCCCGCCGGGCCCGCGCGGGAAGGCGCGGCTGCCGGGCGGCGCCCAGGCAAGGATTTTCCTGGCCCTTGCAAAGCCCCGCCCCCTTTCGGTCATGATCCTCCCCCGCCACCTTCCCACTCGGAGTCCCCTCGATGACCGCACTCGTCCGCCAGCAGGCACACCTCACCCTGAACCTCGCCCAGCAGGCGCTGCAGGCCGCGCTCGCGCGCGCCGAGGAGCTGGGCCTGCGGCTCAGCATCGCGCTGGTCGACGCCAGCGGCCTGCCGGTGCTCACCGCGCACATGGACGGCGCCGCGCAGCCGTGCCGCGAAATCGCCCTGAAGAAAGCCGGCACCGCCGCCGCCTTCGACAAACCCACCGGCGACTGGCAGGCCTACCTGGAACAGAGCGCGCCGACCGTGCGCCAGGGCCTGCCACTGCAGACCGGGCTGGTGCTGTTCGGCGGCGGCGAGCCGCTGCGCCTGGGCGAGGTGGTCATCGGCGCGGTCGGCGTCTCCGGCGCTTCCGAGGCGCAGGACATGCTCTGCGCCCGCGCCGCCGTCGAGCGCGTGCGCCAACTGCTGGCCGACTGAGCCGCCGCTGTCAGCCCGGGACAAGCAGCCGGGCAGCCTGGATCAAGACAAACCCTACCGCGCGGGCCCTAATAGGCCATCCGCGCGGCAACCGTCGCGCTCCATTCCTCCGGTTCCAGGCTGCAGTCATGATCAACATCGAGACCCCCACCTACTACACCGCGACCAAGAAATACGACCTGTCCTTCCCCTCCCTGGAGGCGGACCTGGAGGCCGACGTCGTCGTGATCGGCGGCGGCTTCTCCGGCATCAACACCGCCCTGGAGCTGGCCGAGAAGGGCATCACCAACATCGTCGTGCTGGAGGCGCGCTACCTCGGCTTCGGCGGCACCGGGCGCAACGGCGGGCAGATCATGGCCGGCATCGGCCACGACCTGGAGAAGATCAGGAAGGACGTCGGCGAGGACGGCCTGCGGCAGATATTCGAGATCAGCGACCTGGGCGCCGACATCATCAAGGGCCGCATCCAGAAGTACGGCATCGACGCCGACTTCTGCCACGGCTACGGCTACATGGGCTTCAACGCCCGCCAGGCGAAGACCCTGCGGGCCTGGGAGAAGGAGTTCAAGTCGCTCAACTCCACCCACGAAATCCGCTACCTGGACGGCTCCGAAGTGCGCCAGATCATCGGCTCCGACGCCTACTCCAGCGCCCTGCTGCACATGGGCGGCGGCCACGTGCACTCGCTCAACCTGCTGCTCGGCGAGGCCAAGGCCCTGGCCAGCCACGGGGTGAAGATCTTCGAGTACAGCCCGGCGCTGGACGTGACCTACGGCGAGCGCATCACCGTGCGCACCGCCAAGGGCTCGGTGAAGGCCGGCAAGCTGCTCTGGGCCTGCGACAGCTTCCTCAACAAGCTGGAGCCGGAGCTGCACAAGAGCACCATCAACACCTACGCCTTCCAGATGATGACCGAGCCGCTGTCGGACGAACTCATCCAGCGCATCAGCCCGATCCGCGGCGCCTACAGCGATATCCGCCCGGTCATCGACTACTACCGCGTGACCCGCGAGAACCGCCTGCTGTTCGGCGCCGCCACGCCCTTCATCGAGCACATCCCGCGCGACCTCAAGGCCTGGAACCGGGCGCTGATGCTGAAGATCTTCCCCTACCTGGAAAACGTGAAGATCGACCTGGCCTGGGGCGGCCCCATGGCCTGCAGCCCCAACCTGTTCCCGCAGATCGGCGCCCTGCCCGGCCGCCCCAACGCCTTCTTCGTGCAGGGCTACTCCGGCTTCGGCGTCACCCCCAGCCACATCATCTGCAAGGTGCTGGCCGAGGGCATGAGCGAAGGCTCGGCGCGCTACGACCTGATCAGCTCGGTGCGGCGCATCCGCGTCCACGGCAAGGACCCGTTCCGCCCGCTGCTGCTCAGCGCCGGCAAGACCTGGCACCAGGTGTCCGGCTACTGGTCCGGGCGCCGCTGAACCCTCTTTCCACTCACTTGCACAGGAGCAAGCACATGGCACTCACCCCTATCAAACAAGGCATCACCCTCGACGAGCTGGACGCCTGGGGCACCGTGGCCGACCTCGGCTCGGAAATCCTCGAAGGCGAGGTCCGCGCCTTCGGCAAGATGACCGCCGGCGCCCCCACCGACCCGGTCAGCGCCGCCTACTTCGGCACCACCGGCGGCAAGTTCCGCATGACCTATCCGTTCAACGAACAGGCCACGGTGGTCAGCGGCGAGGTGCGGCTGACCGACGAGGCCACCGGGCAGAGCCAGTTGTACAAGGCTGGGGATAGCTGGTTCGTGACCAAGGGCACGCAGGTGCTTTGGGAGGTGTTGGGGGAGGGGTTTGTGAAGCACTATTACGCGGTGGTTTGAGGGCTGGTTCGGAAGCCTGAAGAGCCCCTCTCCCTAACCCTCTCCCTGAAGGGAGAGGGGACCGTTGGGCAGACGCTGATAGTTCGGCGTTAGCCGGCTAGTACAGTGATTACCGGCTGAAACCATTCCTTCTCTCGGCACAGACAAGCCCCCTCTCCCTTCAGGGAGAGGGCTGGGGAGAGGGAACCGCGCTAACCTGAAACACCTCCCCCCACCCCCACGCAGGACCCAGCCCATGCCCACCCCCGAACAGATCGGCCAACGCTGCCTGCACAGCTTCCACCAACTGGTCCCCAGCACCCGCGCCGCCTTCTACCGCATCGACTCCGACCTGCAGGCCTGCGACTTCCAGTTGCTCGGCATGGGCCGGCAGATGCACGCCGACTACCTAGACCACTACCACCGCCTCGACCCACTGCGCCCCGGCGCGTGCCTGGCCACCGGCCTGCCGGTGGTGCCGCTGGCCGTGGGCATGGCGCAGCAGCCCGGCGACCAGCGCGAGCGCTACCACGGCTTCCTGCGCCGGCACGGGGTGATCGACGTGGTGGAAGTCATCGCCGCCGACCGCGGCCGCCCGCTGGCCGGGCTTTCGCTGTTGCGGCACGTCGGCGAGGCGCCCTTCTCCAGCGACGAACTCGACCGCCTGCGGGCCCTGCAGGGGCTGCTGGAGCTGGCCGCCCAGGCCCTGCCCCGCAGCCACGACGCCCTCGCCCAGCTCACCCCGCGCGAACGCGAGATCGCCTTGCTGCTGCGCGACGGCGCCAGCAACAAGGACCTGGCGCGCCAGCTCGGCCTGGGCCTGGCCACGGTGAAGACGCACCTCATCCACCTGTTCCGCAAGGCCGGCGTGGCCAGCCGCACCGAGCTGCTGGCGCGGCTGTTCCTGGATCAACCATCCGGTTGATGTTCCCCGCGCGCCCCGCCGCGCAGCATGGGGGCTCCACCAACACAGGAGTCCCACCCATGACCGCTTCTTCCGACTGGATCACCGTCGGCGCCCTCGCCGAGGGTTTCGCCCCCGAGGCCTTCATCCTGCCGCGCCTGGCCGACCTCGCCGGGCAGCGCCTGGAACTGCACTTCGCCAACGGCTGGCGCATCGAGCACCGGTTCGACGCCGAGACCACCCGCTGGCGCGCCGCCGACGGCCACTCCGCGGGCGAGGCGGCCTACCGCGCCACCTCGGTGCGCCCCGGCATCGTGCTGGTCGACTTCATCAAGCGCGAGGATGGCCAGGCCTGGTCGGTCAGCCTGGTGCTGGACCGCCACAGCCAGTCCTTCACCGCCGTGCTGGGCCAGCTGCCCGGTGCCGCCGAGACCGGCGAAGGCCTCTACGCCCGCGCCCTGGCCGGCAAGGACCTGACCGGCGTGCAGGTGCAGATCCTCCACGGCAGCCTCGACCGCCCCTGGCAGGAATGCGCCTGCCCGCACGCGCCGAGCAGCGAGCTGGTGGGCCTGCGCAACCGCTACCGCTACAGCCCCACCGAGGTCTACGAGCACATCTACCTGAACGACGGCTTCTACACCTGGCAGTGCCTGGCCGGCGTCGAGGCCGGGCTGTGCGACACCGACCGCTGCCACTACTACAAGGTCGCCGAGCAGCTGTACCTGTTCGTCTGGCGCGAGAAGATCGTCCCCACCCTCGGCCTGGTGATGATCGACCTGCAGCAGCACCGCAGCGACGGCAAGATCTTCGGCTACGCCGGCAGCGGCTTCGACGAGCTGTCCAACTTCCCGGTCGCCTCCTACTGCGACGAACTCAACCGCACGGTGTACCCATGAGCGGCCGCGTCGTCGTCATCACCGGCGCCGGCACCGGCATAGGCGCGGCCTGCGCGCAGCGCTTCGCCGAAGCCGGCGACCGGGTGGTGCTGATCGGCCGCCGCCGCGAGGCCCTGGAACAGGTCGCCGCCCAGTGCGGCGGCCTGGTGCTGGCCGGCGACGCCGCCGACGGCGAAACCTGGCAGGGCTTCGTGCAGCGCATCGAGGCGGCCTTCGGCGGCATCGACGTGCTGGTCGCCTGCGCCGGCGGCCACGGCCTGGGCGCGGCCGGCGAGACCAGCGACCAGGCCTGGCGCGACGCCCTGCGCGGCAACCTCGACAGCGCCTTCGCCAGCGCCCGCGCCTGCCTGCCATCGCTGCTGGCGCGGCGCGGCAACATGGTGCTGGTGGGCTCCATCGCCTCCCTGGTGGCCGGGCCCGGCGTGTGCGGCTACACCGTCGCCAAGCACGCGCTGCTCGGGCTGATGCGCTCCCTGGCGCGGGACTATGGCCCGCGCGGCGTGCGCGTCAACGCCCTGTGCCCCGGCTGGGTGCGCACGCCCATGGCCGATGCCGAGATGCAGCCGCTGATGCAGCACCATGGCGAAAGCCTGGACGCCGCCTACGCGCGGGTCACCGCCGAGGTGCCGCTGCGCCGCCCGGCCACGGCGGACGAGATCGCCGGGCTGTGCCAGTTCCTCGCCAGCGAGGCGGCGGCCATCGTCACCGGCGCCTGCCTGGTGGCCGACGGCGGCGCCAGCGTGGTGGACCTGCCCACCCTCGCCTTCGAACGCATGGAGAACCAGCCATGACGCGCTTCGACTTCAGCGGCCGGCGCGTGCTGGTCACCGGCGCGGCCCAGGGCATCGGCCACCGCATCGCCGAGGGCTTCGCCACAGCCGGCGCCTCGCTGCTGCTGCTCGACCGCCAGGAGCAGGCCGTCGCAGCCCTGGCCAGCGAACTGCGCAGCCAGGGCCACGAGGCACGGGCGCTGGCGGTGGACCTGGCCGATCCACCGGCCATCGCCACCGCCCTCGCCGGGCTCGATGGCCTGGACGTGCTGGTGCACAACGCCGCCTACTTCCCGCTGACCGAGTTCGCCGCCATCACCCCGCAGCTGCTGCAACGCACCCTGGCGGTGAACCTGGGCGCGCTGTTCTGGCTGACCCAGGCCGCCCTGCCGTTGTTCGCCGCGCGCGGCGGCGGCTGCGTGCTGGCCACCTCCTCGGTCACAGGCAACCGGGTGGCCTACCCGGGGCTGAGCCACTACGCGGCGTCCAAGGCCGGGGTCAACGGCTTCATCCGCAATGCCGCGCTGGAACTGGCGCCACGCAACATCCGCGTCAACGGCGTGGAGCCGGGGATGATCCACACCCCGGCCATGGCCAACCTGGGCGACGCAGCACTGGAAGCGCGCATCGCCGCCGGCATCCCCCTGGGCCGCCTCGGCCAGCCGGCGGACATCGCCGGCGCCATGCTCTTCCTCGCCTCCGACGCCGCCGCCTACATCACCGGCCAGACGCTGGTGGTGGACGGCGGCGCCACCCTCCCGGAAAGCAGTGCCGCGCTGGTCTGAACCACCCGCCCATCCTGCATCTGCAGGATGGTGCGCGCGCGCCGCGATGCGGATACTCAGCCCCAGGCCCTGCCCTGTCGTTCCGACACCCGGCCGCTCACTGATGACTGACAACAACAACTAAAGTCGCAGCAGGGGAACCCCATGAGCAGCACCCTCGACCTGTCCTTCGGCGCCCGGCGCTTCAGCGAATTCAACGCCCTGGTCCTGGACCTCCAGCGCCTGGCCCAGGAATGCGCGCTGCCCGGCTTCCACGCCGCCGCCATGGGCCGCCTGCAGCAGTTGCTGGACTTCGACATGGCCTGGTGGGGCCGCGCGGCCCTGGTCGACGGCCTGCCGCTGGAGCACAGCAGCCACCTCTACCGGCTGCCGGACAGCTACCTGGAGGACTGGCAGGCGATCCGCCA
This sequence comes from Pseudomonas citronellolis, assembly GCF_900112375.1. Taxonomy (GTDB): domain Bacteria; phylum Pseudomonadota; class Gammaproteobacteria; order Pseudomonadales; family Pseudomonadaceae; genus Pseudomonas; species Pseudomonas citronellolis. The sequence goes on from NZ_FOLS01000002.1 coordinate 172,711, forward strand.
CCAGGACATCACCGTCAAGCGCGTCTACGCCACGCCCGGCCACTCGGTGCGCATCGACACCCGCGCCGCCGACTGCACCCCCGGCCTGCGCTGGCTGGCCGAGCGCCACGGCTTCGGCGAGTTCCTCTGCATCATCCACATCGACCCGCGCACCCAGCTCAGCCTGCACCTGAGCCTGTACAGCCGCGCCGGCGCGCGCCCCTTCGACGCCAGCGAGCGCTTCCTGGTGGACCAGATGATGCCGCACCTGGTGGCCGCCGAAGGGGCCAACCAGATCCGCGCCCTGGTGGCACTGCGCGAGCGCCTGGACGCGCCCAACCCGCTGGCCCTGGCGGTGTGCGACCGGCATGGCCTGCTGCACTATGCCGAGCGCGGCTTCGTCGAGCTGCTGCTGCGCGAATGGCCGCGCTGGACCGGCCCGCGCCTGCCGGCAGAGGTCGACCCGGCCGCCGGCTACAGCGGCCAGCACCTGCAACTGCAGGCCACCGCCGTGCACGACCTGCTGCTGCTCAGCGCCCGCCTGTGCCCGGCCATGGCCCGCCTGAGCACCCGCGAGGCCGAGGTGGCGCAGCGCTTCGGCCTGGGCAGCACCTACAAGGAAATCGCCCGCGACCTGGGCCTGGCGCCGAACACCGTGCGCCACCACATCCGCAGCATCTACAGCAAGCTCGGCGTCAACGGCAAGGCCGGCATCGCCCAGCTGCTGCACCACCCGCCCGGCTGACCGCCGGCCGCATTTCCCCAACGCCTCCACATCCCGACGCCGCGCCCGCGCGCGGCGCCAGGGGAGGCTTTCGCCCGCCTCACCGACAGAAGAAGAAAACCACCATGAAGCTGCACCGAAGCCTTTCGCTCTGCGCCCTTGGCGCGCTGTACCTCGGCCCGGCCCAGGCCGCCGACCTCAACGCCCGCGACTTCTTTTCCGCCCCCGTGGGCACCAGCCTGGGGGTGACCTACCTGCCGCTGACGCGCTCCGACGACTACCACGGCGCGGCGGACAGCAGCGGCAAGGCCGACCTCAAGGTGAATGCCCTGGCCTACCGCCAGCTGTGGTTCAGCGACATCTGCGGGCGCCTGTGCACGCCGCAGTTCATCGTGCCCTACGCCGACATCGAGGCGCGCGGCCCCGGCGCCGCCGAACGCAGCCGCGAACGCGGGGTGGGCGACCCACAGGTGGGCGGCACGCTGTTCTTCATCGACGAGCCGCAGACGCGCACCTACAGCGGCCTGCTGGCCCTGGTCAGCCTGCCCCTGGGCGAATACCACGCCAAGGACCCGGGCGTGTCGCCCGGCGCCAACCGCTGGGCGCTGCACCTGAACTACAACTACACCCGCGGCGTGGGCGAGAACTGGGTGCTGGAGGCCAACCTGGAAGCCCAGCTCTACGGCAACAACGACGACTACCTCGGCGCCACCCTCGAACAGAAGCCGCTGTACCGCCTGCAGGCCTTCGCCTCCTACGACTTCACCCCCGCCACCTACGCCGCGCTGCGCCTGATCGCCGCCGACGGCGGCGCCCTGCGCCTGGGCGGCCACGACATCGACGACAGCCACCAGCGCTACACCCAGGCCGGTTTCGAGGTCGGCCACTGGCTGGACAAGCGCAACCAGGTGCTGCTCGGCCTCACCCGCAATGTCTCCACCGCCAACGCGTATGCCCAGGACAACCTGCTGCTGCGCTTCGTCCATGCCTTCTGAGGTCGCCGCCATGACTGTTCCACGTACTCCCTCGCCGGCCCTGCTGGCGGCCGTGGTGCTGTTCGCCGCCATCACTCCCGCGGTGCTGCTCACCGCCCCGGCCATCGCCAGCCAGTTGGCCGCCCAGTTGCACCTGGAGCCGGCGCGCATCGGCGACCTGTTCGCCGTCGAGCTGGGCGCCATGAGCCTGGCCACCCTGCCCTCGCTGTTCTGGCTCAGGCGCGTGGACTGGCGCCTGGCCGGGCTGCTGGCGGCGCTGGGCTTCATCCTCGCCAACCTGGCCTCGGCGAACGCCGGCGGCTACCAGGCGCTGCTCGTGCTGCGCGCCCTCAGCGCCTTCTGCGGCGGCTCGCTGATGATCCTCTGCCTGTCCTGCGCCGCCGGCATGCCCAACCCCAGCCGCGCCTACGGCATCTGGGTGCTGGGCCAACTGGTGCTCGGCGCCGTCGGCCTGGCCGTGTTGCCACGCCTGTACCAGGCCTACGGCCTGGGCGCCGGCTACCTGGCCCTGGCCGCGCTGATGCTGCTGGCGCTGCCGCTGGTGCGCGCCCTGCCGAGCGGCGCCATGGCCGCCACCGGCCCGCGCAGGACCGTCGAGGCGCCGCGCTGGAAGATCGCCGCCGCCATCCTCGGCCTGCTGGGTTTCTACGTCGCCCTGAGCGCGGTCTGGACCTTCGTCGGCGCCATCGGCGAACGCGCCGGGCTGGCCGCCACCCTCGGCGGCGAGGTGCTGGCCGTGGCCACCCTGGCCGGCATCGCCGGCGCCACCTGCGCCAGCCTGGCGGGCGAGCGCTGGCGCCGCGAGGGCCAGCTGGCCGCCGGCTTCGCGCTGATGGCCCTGGCCATCCTCCTGCTGCTCGGCGCCCCGGGCCTGGCGCGCTTCGCCCTGGCCGCGCTGCTGTTCAAGTTCACCTGGACCTACGCCCTGCCCTTCATCCTCGCCTGCCTCGCCGAGCTGGACGCCAGCGGCCGGCTGATGAGCCTGAGCAACCTGGTGATAGGCGCCGGCCTGGCCCTGGGCCCTGCCCTCGGCGGGCGGCTGATCGGCGCCGACGGCGGCTTCCACGGCCTGCTGCTGGGCGCCGCCGCGCTCACCGCCCTGTCCCTGCCGCTGATCCTCGGCAGCCGCCCGCGCGCGGCGGCCGCCACTGCGCAACCCCTGTGAACACCTATGAACACCTATGAATGGAGCCTTCCATGACCCGACGCACCGCATTCTTCTTCGATGAGCTGAGCCTCTGGCACAGCGCCAGCCAGCACGCCCTGTTCCTGCCCGTGGGCGGCTGGGTGCAGCCGCCGGCCGGCGGCGGCCATGCCGAGTCGCCGGAAAGCAAACGGCGCCTGAAGAACCTGATGGACGTTTCCGGCCTCACCCGCCAGCTGGACCTGCGCAGCGCCGAGCCGGCCAGCGAGCAGGACCTGCTGCGCGTCCACCCGGAGCACTACCTGCAGCGCTTCAAGGCCCTGAGCGACGCCGGCGGCGGCGAGCTGGGCGACCACGCGCCCATCGGCCCGGGCAGCTACGAGATCGCCAGGCTCTCCGCCGGCCTGGCCATGGCCGCGGTGGACTGCGTGCTGCACGGCGAGGCGGACAACGCCTACTCGCTGTCGCGCCCGCCGGGCCACCACTGCCTGGCCGACCAGGCCATGGGCTTCTGCATGCTGGCGAACATCCCCATCGCCATCGAGGCGGCCAGGGCGCGGCACGGCATCGAGCGGGTGGCGGTGGTGGACTGGGACGTGCACCATGGCAACGGCACCCAGGCCATCTACGAGGAGCGCGGCGACGTGCTGAGCGTCTCGCTGCACCAGGAGAACTGCTTCCCGCCGGGCTACGGCGGCGTCGCCGATCGCGGCCGCGGCGCCGGCCTGGGCGCCAACCTGAACGTGCCGCTGCCCGCCGGCAGCGGCCACGACGCCTACCTGCAGGCGCTGGACGAAATCGTCCTGCCGGCCCTGCGGCGCTTCCGCCCGCAACTGATCATCGTCGCCTGCGGCTACGACGCCAACGCCGTGGACCCGCTGGCGCGCATGCTGCTGCACAGCGGCTCCTTCCGCGCCATGACCGCGCGCCTGCGCGAAGCCGCCGAGCAGCTCTGCGACGGGCGCCTGGTGCTGGTCCACGAGGGCGGCTACGCCGAAGCCTACGTGCCCTTCTGCGGCCTGGCGGTGCTGGAGGAACTGAGCGGTATCCGCACCGCGGTGGAAGACCCGCTGCTGGAATTCCTCGGCCTGCAGCAACCGGGCAGCGAGGCGGCGGCCTTCCTCCGCCAGCGCGTGCGGGACCTGGCGCGGCAACTGGCGGCCTGAGCCATCGGCGGCCGGCGCACCCGCGGCGGCCGCCGATCCGTTTGTCCAGGCGTGGAAGAAAGCCCGGCGAACCCGTGGTCCAATCCAGGAGAAGGCCGGGCATCCGTGCCGGCCGACGAAGAACTGGAGGCCACGCCATGAGCACCCTGACCATCGAAGGTTGGTACAAGCCCGACCCCGACGCCAAGTCCATGCCCATCGAGGACATCCACTTCTACCTCAGCGGCACCGACCGCCGGCACCTGGAAGACGCCGAGGAAGAACTGCAGCGCACCCACGAGCGCGAGGCCTGGGTGGACGTCGACATGAGCACCCTGGAACTGGACCTGCCCGAGGGCTACGGCCCGCTGTCCGACTGCCGGATGCGCGTCTACCTGGACCAGGAGGAACGCGGCCACTTCCACCTGGTGGGCCACCGCGCCAGCGACGGCAGCCTGATCTACAGCAACGCCGTGCTCATCGACCAGTTGCTCTGACTCAGGCCACGCTCAGGGCGCTGGCCCGGTAGTCCTTGGGCGAGCGCTCGAAGTGCTTCTTGAAGGCGCGGCTGAAGTGCGCCGAGTCGGTGAAGCCCCACTTGTAGGCGATGGTGGTGATCGACTCGCCGCGCAGGATGGGGTTGGCCAGGTCGTCGGCGCTGCGCTGCAGGCGCGCGCGCTGGATGTAGCGGCAGACGCTGTCGCCCTGCTCCTCGAACAGCCGGTACAGGTGGCGCACCGAGATGTTCAGGCGCTGCGCCAGGCCCTGGGGGTTCAGGCCCGGCTGGGTGAGGGATTCGTCGATGACCTTCTGCACGTAGCTGCGCAGGTTGCCGCCCTGCAGCGCCTCGCTGCCGGGCGTCTCGCCGTGGGCGCCGAGGGCCGTGGGCAGGAGCGCGATGAAGGCGTTCTCCAGGGCCTCGCTTTCGGCGCCGGCGGGGTTCGAGCCGGACTCGCGGCACAGCTGGTCCACCAGCAGGTGCAACATGCGCCCGCTGGCGCAGGCGGCGGAGACCTTGCCGAACTTGCTGCGCCCGGGCAGCACCTTGTCCAGCGCCGCGCGCGGCAGGTGCAGGGAGGCGTGCTCGATGAGGCCGAAGGGGGTGATCTCGCAGCTGCCCACCGAATCCATCAGCAGCAGCTCGCCGGGGGCCAACTGGATGTCCACGCCGTTCTGGCTGACCTGGGAGAAGCCGCTGCGCTGGCTGATCAGGAAGCAGTGGCGGTCGTCGTCCTGGTCCGCATTGAGGCGCTTGCGGGCGATCAGCCCGGCATTGGTGCGCAGGTGCGCCATGGTCAGGCCGGAGTGCGATTGCGCGTGGATCTCGCCGATGAACAGCGAACGGCTGAAGGCCAGCTGCGTCTCGAACTGACCGCAGATCGAGCGCAGCGCCGCGCTCCAGCCTTCCAGCCCGACCTGGGCGGCATGATGGGCTTGCATACGCACCTCCGTGGGGTGGCGTTGTTGTTGTCGCGAAACAGTTAACATGTTATCGAAATGCCCGCAACGAATTTCTGACAGCCGTTTCCTATGCAGCTGGCATGCCAGTGGGCGTGGATAACCTGTAAATGAAAGCAGCGCGGCAAGCCGCGCTCAGAGTTCGCCGAGCAGGCGCCCCAGGTGGAACAGCGCGCGCAGCAGGTGGTCGCGCTGTTCGCGCTCCAGGCGCAGGTAGCGGCGGAAGCTGGGCAGGCGGTTGACCACCTCGCTGGCGGCCATGTGCTCCAGGCGGATGCGCCAGCGCCCGGCGTCGAATTCCAGCTCCAGGCGCTTGAAGTCCAGCGGCGGCAGCGCCCGTTGCAGGTGCTCGTCGGCCGCCAGGCGCTCGGCCAGGCGCGCGCCCAGGGCCGGGTCGCCGGCACGCTGGCGGCATTCCACGCCCTGGCGCCGCAGCACACCCTGGTGGCGCAGTTCGAAGCGCGCCTCGCCGGCGTACGCCGCCGGCCCCTCGACGACGAACTCGGTGAGCACCAGGTGCATGAGGAACTGCGCCTGGGGCCGCTCGCGCAGCTCGAAGACCAGCCCGCCGTCCACCGTGCTGAAGCGCCCGGCGCCGGGCTCCAGCGCTTCGAAGGCCAGGCCGCCGAGGTTGCGCCGGGCCTGCTCCAGGGTCACCCCCGGGCGGTAGCCCGAGGGCGGGCGGCGCAGCCAGTCAGACAGCCTTGGAAGCATGGCCGTAGAACTCGCTGGAATGGATGCCGGGTTCGGCGCGGAACTCCTTCTCCAGCACCTCTTCCACCGGCACCGGGCGGAACGGGTTGACCTTCTGCACCAGCAGGGTCCAGACCAGCGCGTAGGCGGCGGTCAGGCCGAGCATCACGGCGAAGGGCACGTAGATGTCGGCGGGGTTCATGCCCGGCGGGGTGATGTACCACATGCCGATGAGGATGCCGACGCTGGAGACGATCTGCGGCAGCGGGAACAGCGGCGAGCGATAGGCCCGCGGCAGGTCCGGGCGGCGGATGCGCAGCAGCACCACGGAGAGGGTCACCAGCAGGTAGGCGGTGCTCCAGGCGCAGACCGCGGCCAACACCAGGTTCATGATGTGGTCGGTGTTGCCGCGCAGCCACAGGGCGTGCAGGCAGGGGATCAGCACCGCCACCAGGATGCACAGCACCGGCGTCTTGAAGCGCGGCTGCAGGTAGGCGAAGCACTTGGGCAGCGCGCCGTCCACGGCCATGCCGTACATGATCCTCGGCACGCCGGCCATCAGGGTGTTGATGGTGGCGGCGCCGGCGAACAGGAAGCCCACGCCCAGCCACAGCGGGCCGACCTGGCCCATCACCTGCTCGGCGAAGCGTGGGATGGCCATGGGCGTGTCCAGCAGGTGCACGCCGGCGGCCGGGTCGAGCAGCACGTTCTCCACCTGGCGCTTCATCGCCGCGCCGTAGATGAACATGCACGAGGCCACGCCGAACAGGCCCAGGGCCATGGCCCGCGGCATCACCTTGGCCGAGTTGCGCAAATCAGGCGCCAGCGGGGTGACGAACTCGCAGCCGACGAACATGAACATGGCCATGCCCACCAGCGAGAGGATGGTCTGCAGGTCGGTGCCCACCAGCGAGGCGCCGAACCAGCCGTCCAGCTGCACCGCCGGGGCGGCCAGCAGGCCGAGCACGCCGAACACCATCAGGGTGCTCCACATGCCGAAGGTCAGCACCACCTCGGCGCGGCCGAAGGCGTTGACGCCGAACACGTTGAGGATGCCGAACACCACCACGAAGCCCACGCCCAGCAGCCAGGAACCGCCGGCGGACTCGGCCAGGGTGTTGAGGTGCTCGAAGTTCACCAGCGCCATCACCCCGGAAAGGATGGTCTCGGCGGTGCCGGCGAAGACGTGGACGATCAGGTAGGCGGCGATGGTCCCGGTGATGGCGAAGAAGCGCCCCATGCCGCAGGAGATGTAGTCGTACACCGAGCCGCTGGTGGGCAGGATCGAGGCCGCCTCGGCGAAGGTGGTGGACTGCGCCAGCATCATCAGCACGGCGATCACCATGGCCGCGGCGAAGGCGCTGCCGCCGATGCCGAAGCCCATGGTGGCGGTGAGGATGACCGGGCTGGCCATGATCAGGCCGATGGTGCTGGCCAGGGCGGTGGGAAAACCGACAGTGCCGCGCTTGAGGTGCGCGTCGAGCTGCTGCTGGATGGACATGGTGGTGAGCCTCTAAGCAGATGTTCTGGTTTGTTGTGGCTTAGGCATGAAGGGGCGGCACGGTGGGGCCTGGCTGACACTCTGCGCCCGGCGCCTGCTGGCGTCTTGCCCAGGCTTGCCGGCGGACTTGTCCATGGCTGCCAGGGCGGCAGTGAGGGTCATGCCCGACTGGCAGGCTCGGACAAGCCGCCGGCGCGCGCCGCGGCTAGCCTGGGCCATCGACCATCGCAGCCCAGGAGTTGCCCATGTCCAGCCCGCTGATTCCGATCCTCCCGGAGGTGCAGGCCTACCTCGCCCGCCCCCACGCTTCCTTCATCGACGGCGAACAATGCGCGCCGCACGGCGACGCCCGCCGCACCCTGCGCAACCCCGCCGACGACAGCCCCCTGGCCGAAGTGCGCCTGGCCGACCTCGAGCAGGTCGACGCCTGCGTGCAGTCGGCCCACCGCGCCTTCCGTTCCGGCATCTGGAGCGGCCTGGCGCCGAGCGAGCGGGAACGCCTGCTGCTGCGCTTCGCCGAGCTGGTGGAGCGCCACACCGAGGAACTGGCGCAGCTGGAAAGCCTGGAACAGGGCAAGTCGATCCACATCGCCCGCGCCATCGAGGTCGGCGCCTCCCTCGGCTACATGCGCTACATGGCCGGCTGGGCCACCAAGATCGAGGGGCAGACGCTGGACGTGTCCATCCCGATGCCGGCCGGCGCGCGCTTTTCCGCCTACACCCGCCGCGAACCGGTGGGCGTGGTGGCCGGCATAGTGCCGTGGAACTTCCCGCTGATGATCGCCCTGTGGAAGGTCATGCCGGCCCTGGCCTGCGGCTGCGCCATCGTCATCAAGCCGGCCGACGAGACGCCGCTGACCGCCCTGCGCGTGGCCGAGCTGGCCATCGAGGCGGGCATCCCCGCCGGCGTCTTCAACGTCCTGCTCGGCGGCACCGAGGCCGGCGCGGCGCTGGTGGCGCACCCGCTGCTGAACAAGGTGTCCTTCACCGGCTCCACCGCGGTGGGCAAGCTGGTGGGCGGCGCGGCCCTGCAGAACATGACGCGCTTCACCCTCGAACTGGGCGGCAAGAACCCCATGCTGGTGCTGCCCGACGCCGACCTGGACAAGGCCATCGCCGGCGCCATCGGCGGCGGCCTGCTGAACCAGGGCCAGGTCTGCGCGGCGGCCTCGCGGCTGTTCGTCCACGCCAGCCGCCACGCCGAGTTCGTCGAGCGCCTGGGCGAACAGGTGGGCAAGCTGAGCATCGGCCCGGGCCTCGACCCACAGGCCCAGGTCAACCCGCTGGTCTCGCGCCGCCAGCAGGACAGCGTGCTGCGCCACCTGGCCCTGGCCCGGGAACAGGGCGCGCGCTTCATCTGCGGTGGAGGCCGCCCGGACCTGCCCGGCTACTATGTCGAACCGACGGTGCTGGCCGGGGTGAACGCCGGCATGGCCTGCGCCCGCGAGGAAATCTTCGGCCCGGTGCTCTCGGTGCTGAGCTACGACGACCTCGACGCCGCCGTGGCGCAGATCAACGACAACCCCTACGGCCTGGCGGCGAGCATCTGGAGCAACGACCTGGGCCGGGTGATGGACCTGATCCCACGGATCGAGGCGGGCACGGTGTGGGTCAACAACCACGTGCCGGTGGACCCCAACCTGCCGTTCGGCGGCTACAAGCAGTCGGGGCTGGGACGGGAGTTCGGACGGGCGGCGATCGAGGGGTTCACGGAGGGGAAGTCGGTTTGTATTGCGTATTGAGGTGAGGGTTGGGGAGTTTGCCGGTGAGCCCAATCGCGGACTCCGTCCGCGATAACCGGAACCACCGGCGCGATTCGCGGATGAGATCCCCGCCCACACCCCCCCACGTAGGAGCGCGCCCTGCGCGCGATATCGCGGGCAGGGCCCGCTCCTACAGGTTCGGGACGAACGCTCGGCTCAGAAACTCAACAACCACAGCGACAACCCCGGCACCAGCACCAGCAGCACGATGCGCAGCAGGTCGGAGGCGAGGAACGGCAGCACGCCCCTGGCGGTTTCCATGTAGGGCACGTCCTTCGCCAGCTTGTTGACGATGAACAGGTTCATCCCCAATGGCGGGTGGATCAGGCCGATCTCCACCACCATCAACGCCAGGATGCCGAACCAGATGGACTTCTCCCCCGCCGTCAGGTCGAAGAACTCCAGGCCCATGATCATCGGGTAGAAGATCGGGATGGTCAGCAGGATCATCGCCAGCGAGTCCATCACGCAGCCCAGCAGCAGGTAGATCAGCAGGATCACCGCCAGCACCAGCAACGGCGCCAGGCCGCTGTCGCGGACCCAGGTGGCCAGTTCCACCGGCATCTGCGTCAGCGCCAGGCCGGAGTTGAGCAGGTCGGCGCCCAGCAGCACCAGGAAGATCATTGCGCTGGCCTCGGCGGTGCCGGTCAGGCTCTTGCCCAGGCCGTCCCAGCGCATGCCGCCGCGCAGCGCCGCCAGCAGGCCGCAGGCCGCGGCGCCGATGGAAGCCGCCTCGGTGGGGTTGGCCCAGCCGCCGTAGATGCCGACGATCACCACCAGGAAGATCGCCAGGATCGGCAGGATCTGCACGAAGGCCGCCAGCCTTTCGCGGCCGCTGGCCTTGGGCGCCGGCTGGCAGGCATTGGGATCACGGGCGACCTGGATGCGGATCACCAACATGTAGCCGATCACCGCGACCAGCGCCGGCAGCATGGCGGCGACGAACAGCTTGGCGATGGATTCCTGGGTCAGCACCGCATAGATGATCAGCGGCACCGACGGCGGGATGAGGATGCCCAGGGTGCCGCCGGCCGCCACCGAGGCCGTGGCCAGGCGCCCGGAGTACTTGTGCCGCGCCAGCTCCGGCAGGGCCACCTGGCCCATGGTCGCCGCGGTGGCCAGGGACGAGCCGCAGATCGCCCCGAAGCCGGCGCAGGCGCCCACCGCCGACAGCGCCAGGCCCCCGCGCCAGTGGCCGATGAAGGCCGAGGCGCAGCGGAACAGCGCCTTCGACAGGCCGCCGTGGGTGGCGAACTGGCCCATCAGCACGAACAGCGGGATCACCGCCAGGTCGTAGTTGGACAGGCGCGCGTAGGCGAGGTTGTTGAGGGTATAGAGCAAGGCGTCGAGGTCGCCCTGGTTGATCACCAGGAAGCACAGCGCGCCGGCCAGGAACATCGCCACGCCGACCTGCACGCGCAGCACCAGCATCGCCAGCAGGCCGGCGAACATCCACAGGCCCAGGGCCATTCCGCTCATCGTCCGGCTCCTTCTTCCAGCAGCGCCAGCAGGCTGCGGCACAGGGCGCACAGGCACAGCAGCGCCAGGCTCGGCACCACCAGCGCCAGGGGGATCCAGTGCGGCACCGCCAGCAGGGTGCTGCTGTCCTCGTGGGCGTGGGCCTCCAGCACCTGCAGGCCGGTGCGCCAGGCCAGCACCGCGGCGACCGCGGCGAACAGCAGGTGCGCCACGGCATCGAGCCCGCGGCGCACGGCCAGGGGCATCCAGTTGGAGAACATCTCCACGCGGATGTGGCTGTTGCGCATCTCGCACAGCGGCAGGAAGGCGGCGATGGCCACCGCCGCGCCCATTTCCAGCAGCTCCATGTCGCCGGTGACCGGCGTCGACCACAGCTTGCGGCCGACGATGGACACCAGGGACATGCCCACCAGGGCCAGCAGCAGGGCGCCGCCGGCATAGGCGAAGCCCTGCGCCACGGATTCCAGCAGGCGCACCGGCAGGCCCTTGCCGCGGGCCGGCACGGCGCCTTCGAGGGACAGCATCTCGCTCATCGCGGCCACCCCTTACAGCTCGACGCCGGCGGCCCGGGACAGCTCGCGCAGCCGGTCGGCCAGTTGCCCGCCCGCCAGGCCCTTGCCCTCGGCGTCGGCCACCCACTCGGCGGTGACCTTGTCGCCGGCCTCGCGCAGGCTCTGGTAGGCCGCCGGCTCGAAGCTGGCCACGCTGTCCCTGGCGACCATGTCGCGGGCCCGCGCCAGTTCGTTCTCCCAGGCTTCGCCGAAGCGCTGCACCAGGGCGTCGCCGCTGTTGCGGTCGAGGATCGCCTTGAGATCGTCGGGCATGCGCTCGTAGCTGCGCGGGTTCATCAGCATGCCCAGCAGGGTGATGGAGAAGGTCGGGCGGCCTTCCGGCACGTCGGTATGGTGCTGCGTCACCTCGTCTAGCTTCAGCGCCGGGATCAGCTCCCAGCTGGCCAGGGCGCCGTCGATCACGCCCTTGGACAGCGACTCGGTGAGCTGCGCCGCCGGCATGCTCACCGGCGCCGCGCCCAGGCCGGTGGCCAGGCGTGCGCTCATGCGCGAGGAGGCGCGCAGCTTCAGGCCCTTGAAGTCTTCCAGGCTGCGCACGGCCTTGCCGGTGGTGTGCAGCTGCATGCCGCCGTCGCTGTGCAGGGCCAGCACGCGGTAGCCCTTGTAATCCTCCTGCAGGGCCTGCTGGTAGAACTGCCAGATGATCTTCGACGCCTGCACGCCGTTGGCCGGCAGCATGAACGGCAGCTCCACCGCCTCGCTGCGCGGGAAGCGCCCGGGCGAGTAGCCGGGGGCGGTCCAGACGATGTCCACCACGCCGTTGCGCACCTGGTCCGGCAGTTGCCCCGGGGTGCCGCCGAGCTGCATGGAGGGGTAGATCTGGCACTGGATGCGCTGCTCCGACTCGCGGGCCAGGGTGTCGCACCAGGGCTGGATGACGTGCTGCTGGGCATTGGAGCTGGCCGGGAGGAAGTGCGCGATCTTCAGCGTCACGCGTTCGGCCGCCACGGCCGGGGCCAGGCTGCCACAGGCGAGCAGCAGGGCCAGGAAGGAGGATTTCTTCATGCCGTTACCTCGGTGTTGTTCTTATCGTCGGGTGGACACCTGGCGGCGCCCGGGGGCTAGATTCAGGCACATAGTTAATATTTTAACAATACGTCCGGCGAATCAGGCGGCGGATTGCCATCCGGGCAAATGTGACAAAATGTTATGAGACGCCCCTGAAAGGCCTATGGGCACCGGACTGAAGGCTTTCTCAAGCAGGCAACGGCGCGCGCTCCACGGAAAACAGCCGATCCGCGGGAGGAAAGTTCCGGGTTGCTCCGGCATATCGTTAACAAATTAATTATGTGGTACAACCTCTCCCCGCTCGCTCCCGCCGAGGAGCGAAGAACAAGAACAACAAGGGGAAGAGCATGTCCGCCACACACATTCAGAAGCGCATTCCGTTCCGCCTCGGCCTGTTGGCCACCGGCCTGCTGCCGCTGGCCGCCCAGGCCGATTTCATCGACGACAGCAGCGGCCGCCTGGACCTGCGCAACTTCTACCAGCTGCGCGACTACCGCCAGGACAACGCCGCGCAATCCCAGGCCGGCAACTGGTCCCAGGCCTTCGTCCTGCGCCTGCAGTCGGGCTTCACCGATGGCCCCATCGGCTTCGGCCTGGACGCCACCGGGCTGCTCGGCGTCAAGCTCGATTCCGGGCGCGGGCGCAGCGGCGACGGCACCCTGCCCTTCGGGCCGAACTCCCGCGAGCCGGTGGACGACTACAGCCACGCCGGGCTGACCGCCAAGCTGCGCTATTCGAAGACGCAGCTGAACATCGGCCTGCTGGAGCCGCAGCTGCCGGTGGTGTTCCGCGACGACGTGCGCCTGATGCCGCAGACCTTCGACGGCGCCCTGCTGACCTCCAACGAGATCGACAAGCTGACGCTCACCGCCGGCCAGCTGTGGAAGTCGCGCACCCGCGAGTCGGCGGGCAACGACGACATGTACATCATGGGCCGCAGCAAGGCCTTCGCCAGCGACGAGTTCAACCTCGCCGGCGCCAGCTACGCCTTCACCCCGAACCTGACCGCCAGCTACTTCTACGGCCAGCTCAAGGACATCTACCAGCAGCACTACTACGGCCTGGTGCACACCCTGCCGCTGGCCGAGGGCCTGTCGCTGCGCAGCGACCTGCGCTACTTCGACAGCGACGACGACGGCAAGGCCATCTCCGGCCCGGTGGACAACCGCAACCTGAGCATGATGTTCACCCTGCGCGCCGGCGCCCATGCCATCGGCGTGGCCTACCAGAAGATGATCGGCGACGACGGCTTCCCCACCCTCAACGGCTATACCCCGCCCTACTCGCACAACCTGATGACCATCCAGACCTTCACCCAGCCGGGGGAGAAGTCCTGGCAGCTGCGCTACGACTACGACTTCGCCTCCCTCGGCGTTCCCGGCCTGAGCTTCATGACCCGCTACACCCGCGGCGACGACATCCGCCGTGGCGCGGGCCTGGAGGACGGCCACGAGTACGAGCGCGACACCGACCTGGCCTACACCCTGCAGGACGGGCCGCTGAAGGGGCTGTCGCTGCGCTGGCGCAACGTGACCGCGCGCAGCAGCCATGGCGCGGACATGGACGAGAACCGCCTGATCGCCAACTACAGCATCCCCATCTGGTGAGCCTCAGGCGGCCGCCCGCCGCGCGCGCGGATCTCCCGGCAGGTAGGCGCCGGTGACCAGGCGCCAGGCCTCGGAAGTGCGCTTGCCGGGCACCCCGTCGATCTTGACGAAGACGCCCGGGAAGCTGTTCAGCCAGGTCTGCAGTTCCTCCACCCGGCGCACCTCGGCCGCGTCCTCGGACAGGCTCATGGAGTAGTTCACCAGCAGCGGCTGGGCGGCGCTCGGCTTCGGCTGGTCGACGAACTCCAGCAGGCCGCGCTCGGCCATGCGCCGCAGCAACACCGCGGCGCCGCACTGCTTGGACTGGGCGCTATCGGACCAGGTGCCGTCCTGCACGTACTTGCCGCTCTGGTAGTGGTTGCAATAGCTCCACAGGTAGGGCGAGAGCACGTGGGGGTGGTACAGCCGGTAGCCGAAGCCGTTGTAGGCCTCCAGCTGGTAGAGGGTGCCAGCCAGGCTCCAGTCGGTGGCCGCGCCCAGGCGCTTCAGGCGCAGGGCGTCCTCGGCGCTTTCCTCCCAGGTGAACGGCGGCTTGCCCTCCTTCGGCCGCCCCGCCGGCACCTGCACGGTGCGCGCCGTCAGCGGGTCGCCGTTGTGCAGGTGGCGGTCGAAGCGCAGGCCGCTTTCCATGCAGTGCACCACGCCGATGAAGCCCCAGGGGATGCCCAGGGCCTTGCCGACCTCGGCGTAGCGCGGCTGGTTGTCCTCGATGCGTTCGACCAGCGCCTCCACCTCGGCGGCACGCGCCGGGCGGATCTGGCAGCTGTTGAAGAGTTGTTCGTATTCGCCGCGCAGCGCGGCGGTCAGCAGTACCTTGGCCATGGCAGCAGTCCCGTGTTGTGGTCCGACTCCGTTCAGGTCGTACCACGGCACGCGCCACCGGCCCTCAAGTGAAAGTGAAGGCCGCCAGCGGCAGCCGTCAATGGCGGGCGACGAACGCGGTGTCTCACTCGTCGCGGCGCAGGTCCGGTGGGATGGGCACGTCGGGCATCGGCCCGGGGCGCTTGCCCTTGCCGGCGCGGAACTGCCTGAGCTGGTAGACGTAGGCCAGCACCTGGGCCACCGCCAGGTAGAGGCCGGCGGGAATCTCCTGGTCCAGCTCGGTGGAGTAGTAGACCGCACGGGCCAGGGCCGGCGACTCCAGCACCGTGACCTTGTGCTCCTGGGCCACCTCGCGGATCTTCAGGGCGAGGAAGTCGTTGCCCTTGGCCAGCAGGCGCGGCGCGCCGCCGGCCGCGGCGTCGTACTTCAGGGCCACGGCGAAGTGCGTCGGGTTGGTGATCACCACGTCGGCATCGGGCACCGCCTGCATCATGCGCCGCTGCGCCATCTCGCGCTGCAGTCGGCGGACCTTGGCCTTGACCTCGGGCTTGCCCTCGGAGTCCTTGTACTCGTCGCGCACTTCCTGCTTGGTCATCAGCAGCTTCTGGCGGTTGTCCCAGAGCTGGTAGGGCACGTCCACGGCGGCGATCAGCAGCAGGCTGCAGGCCATCCAGAAGGCGCTCCAGCCCACCACCTTGACGCTTTCCACGATGGCCGTCTGCAGCGGCTGGTGCAGCAGCGCCAACAGCGCCTCCTTGTCCGAGCGCAGCACCAGCACCGCCACCGCCAGCACCACGACGAACTTGATCAGCGCCTTGAACAGCTCCAGCACCGACTTGGCGGAAAACATCCGCTTGATCCCTTCCAGCGGGTTCATGCGGCTGAACTTGGGTGCCAGGGCCTCGCCGGAGAACAGCCAGCCGCCCAGGGAGATGGGCCCGAGCAGGGCGGCGCAGAGCAGCACCAGCAGGATCGGCCAGAGCCCCTCGGCGGCCCCGCGCGCGGCGGTGCCCAGCAGTTGCAGCATGCTCTCGCTGCGCATCGCCGTCTCGCGGGACATCTCGAAGCTGTTGCGCATCACCCCCATCAGCACCTCGGCCAGGTGCGCGCCGTAGACCAGCAGCGCGCCGGCCCCGGCCATCAGCACGGAGAGAGTGTTGAGCTCGCGGGAACGCGGCAGCTGGCCTTTCTTGCGGGCCTCGCGGCGACGTTTCTCCGTGGGTTCCTCTGTCTTGTCCTGGCCGCTCTCGCTTTCCGCCATCAGCGCGCTCCCACCAGTTCACGCAGCAGCGCCAGGGCCTCGCGGACGAGGTCCTGGTACTGCGAGAGGATTTCGGCGGTGCCGATCCAGACGATGACGAAGCCCATCACCAGGGTCAGCGGGAAGCCGATGGAGAAGATGTTCAGTTGCGGCGCGGCGCGGGTCATGGCGCCGAAGGCGAGGTTCACCACCAGCAGCGCGGTGACCGCCGGAAGGGCGATCAGCAGGCCGCCGCCGAGCACCCAGCCGAGCTTGCCGGCCACGGTGTACAGGTGCTCGCCCGACAGGCCCTGGCCCACCGGCAGGGTGACGAAGCTCTCGGCGATCACCTCCAGCACCACCAGGTGGCCGTTCATGGCCAGGAACAGCAGGGTCACCAGCAGGCTGAAGAACTGCCCCATCACCGGCACCGAGATGCCGTTGGCCGGGTCCACGGTGGAGGCGAAGCCCAGGCCCATCTGCATCGACAGCAGCTGCCCGGCGACCACGAAGACGTGGAAGAACAGCTGCAGGGTGAAGCCGAGCATGGCGCCGATCAGCACCTGCTCGCCCACCAGCAGCATGGCGCGCAGGTTCAGGGCGTCGACCTGGGGCATCGGCGGCAACGTCGGCACCAGCACCACGGCGATGGCCAGCGACAGGTACAGGCGCACCCGCGCCGGGACCATCTGGTTGCTGAAGATCGGCATGGTCATCAGCAGCGCGGCGATGCGGAACAGCGGCAGCACGAAGCTGCCGACCCAGGCGCCGATCTGCGCGTTGGTGAGTTCCAGCATCAGCCGATCAGCGTGGGGATGCTGGTGATCAGGCCCTGGGTGTACTCCATCAGCTCGCGCACCAGCCAGGGGCCGAGGACGATCAGGGTGCCGAGGGTCACCAGCAGGCGCGGCAGGAAGCTCAGGGTCTGCTCGTTGATCTGCGTGGCGGCCTGGAACATGGCCACCACCAGGCCCACCAGCAGGCTCGGCAGCACCAGGATGGCGACCATCATGGCGGTCAGCCAGAGTGCCTGGCGGAACAGGTCGACGGCGACTTCCGGGGTCATGGCGCGCCCTCCTCTCTAGTCAAACGGTGCCGAAGCTGCCGGCCAGGGTGCCGATGATCAGCGCCCAGCCGTCCACCAGGACGAACAGCATGATCTTGAACGGCAGCGAGATGATCAGCGGCGACAGCATCATCATGCCCATCGCCATGAGCACGCTGGCCACCACCAGGTCGATGATCAGGAACGGGATGAAGATCATGAAGCCGATCTGGAACGCGGTCTTCAGCTCCGAGGTGACGAAGGCCGGGACCAGGATGGTCAGCGGCGTGGCGTCGGCGTTGGCGATGTCGGTGCGCTTGGACAGGCGCACGAACAGGTCCAGGTCCGACTGCCGCGTCTGCGCCAGCATGAACGATTTCAGCGGCACCTCGGCGCGGCTCAGCGCCTCCGGGGCCTGGATCTGCTCGTTCAGGTAGGGCTGCAGCGCGGTGCTGTTGACCTTGTCGAACACCGGCGCCATGACGAACAGGGTGAGGAACAGCGCAAGGCCCACGAGGATCTGGTTCGACGGCGTGGTCTGCAGGCCCAGCGCCTGGCGCAGGATGGCGAAGACGATGATGATCCGGGTGAAGCTGGTCATCAGCATGACGAACGCCGGGATGAAGCTCAGCGCCGTCATGATCAGCAGGATCTGCAGGCTGACCGAGTATTCCTGCTGGCCCTGCGGGTTGGTGGTCACGGTGATCGCCGAGACCTGCAGCGGGTCGGCGGCGAAGGCCTGGGGCGCGAACAGCGCCAGCAGCACGGCCAGCAGCGGCAGGCAACGGCGCAGTGCCTGGGCGAAGGCGGGGAAGCTCATTGCGGGCGGCCCTTGTCCTTGTTCAGCAGCTCCAGCAGGCGCTGGGCGAATTCCGGCGGCGCCGGCTGCTCGCCGGCCTCGACGCCGCGCACCGGCTCCTTGAGCACGTGCAGCGGGGTGATGCGCCCGGGGGTCAGGCCGAGGAGAATCTGCTCCTCGCCCACCTGCACCAGCAGCAGGCGGTCGCGCGGGCTCAGGGCCTGGCTGGCCACCAGCTTGATCGCCTGGTTGCCGCGCGGGCCGATCTGCTGCACCCGGCGCACCAGCCAGGCGAGCAGGAAGATCAGCGCCACCACCAGCACCAGGCCGAACAGCAGCTGCAGCAGCTGGGCCCCGGCGCTGCCGGTGATCAGGCTCGGCGAGGCGCTGGCGTGGACGATGGCCGGCGCCGGCGCGGCGGCCGGCTCATCGGCGGCCTGGGCCAGGGGCAGCAGCCCCGCCAGCGGCAGGGCGCAGAACAGCGCGAGCAGGCGGGCCATCATCAGCGCAGCTTCTTGATGCGTTCGCTGGGGCTGATCACGTCGGTCAGGCGGATGCCGAACTTCTCGTTCACCACCACCACCTCGCCGTGGGCGATCAGGGTGCCGTTGACCAGCACGTCCAGCGGCTCGCCGGCCAGGCGGTCGAGCTCGATCACCGAGCCCTGGTTGAGCTGCAGCAGGTTGCGGATGGTGATGTCGGTGTGGCCGACCTCCATGGAGATGGTCACCGGGATGTCGAGGATGACGTCCAGGTTCGGCCCTTCCAGGCCAGCGATGGTCGGCGCCCTCGGCGCCATGCCGAACTCCTCCATGGGCGCGCGCGGCGCCACCGGGGCGGCCGGCGCGGCGTTGCCGGCCATCATCGCATCGATGTCGTCCTGGCTGGCGTCGCCCGCCTCGGACAGGGCCGCGGCCCATTCGTCCGCCAGGGCCTGCTCCTCGGGGGTCACTTTGTCTTCATCTGCCATTGTCGGGTCCTCTGGGGGGATGCGCTCAGCGCGGGCGCTCGAGCGGATCGAGAATCTGGAAGGCCAGGTTGCCCTTGTGCGAACCCAGCTTGACCTTGAAGGAAGGCACGCCGTTGGCGCGCATCACCATGAATTCGGGCATCTCCACCGGGATCACGTCGCCCGGCTGCATGTGCAGGATGTCGCGCAGGCGCAGCTGGCGGCGCACCACGGTGGCGTCCACCGGCACGTTGACGTCGAGGATGTCCTCGCGCAGGGCGTTCTGCCAGCGCTCGTCCTGGTCGTCGACGTCGGACTGGAAGCCGGCGTCGAGCATCTCGCGGATCGGCTCGATCATGGCGTAGGGCACGGTGATGTGCAGGTCGCCGCCGCCGCCGTCCAGCTCGATATGGAAGGTGGAGACCACCACCACCTCGCTGGGGCTGACGATGTTGGCCATGGCCGGGTTCACTTCCGAGTTGACGTACTCGAAGGTGATCGGCAGCACCGCGCTCCAGGCCTCGGCCAGGTCGACGAAGGCCTGCTCGATGACCATGCGCACCACCCGCAGCTCGGTGGGGGTGAACTCGCGGCCCTCGATCTTGGCGTGGCGGCCGTCGCCGCCGAAGAAGTTGTCCACCAGCTTGAACACCAGCTTGGCGTCGAGGATGAACAGCGCGGTGCCGCGCAGCGGCTTCATCTTCACCAAGTTGAGGCTGGTGGGCACGTAGAGCGAGTGCACGTACTCGCCGAACTTCATCACCTGCACGCCGCCCACGGCGACGTCGGCCGAACGCCGCAGCAGGTTGAACATGCTGATGCGGGTGTAGCGGGCGAAGCGCTCGTTGATCATCTCCAGGGTCGGCATGCGACCGCGGACGATGCGGTCCTGGCTGGTCAGGTCGTAGGACTTGACCGCCGTGGGGTCGGAATCGACTTCGGTTTCCACCAGGCCGTCGTCGACGCCGTGCAGCAGCGCGTCGATTTCGTCCTGGGAGAGCAGATCTTGCACAGCCATGGCGGCTTACCTACTGGAGTACGAAATTGGTGAAAAGCACCTGTTCCACGGTCAACTGACCGGTGGCCTTCTTGGCCAGTTCCTGGATGCTGGCGGTCGCCTGCTGTCGCAGCATCTCCTTGCCCACCGGGGTGGTCAAGGTGTCGAAATTCTGGCTGGAGAACAGCATCACCAGCTGGTTGCGCACCAGCGGCATCTGTTCGCGCAGGGCGTCCAGCTGGGCCTGGTCGCGGCCCATCAGGGCCACGGCGACCTGCAGGTAGCGCTGCCGTCCGCCCTGGTTGAAGTTGACCACGAAGGACGGCGCCAGCATCTCGTAGAGCGCCGGTTTCTTGCCGCTGCCGGCCTCGGCGGCCGGCGCCTCGGCCGGCTTGGCGCCGCGGCTGAGGAAGAACCAGGTGCCGCCCACCGACGCCCCGACCGCCAGCAGGAAGGCCAGGCCCAGGATGATGATGAGCTTGAGCCGGCCCTTGCCGGCGCCGCCCTCGGCGGGTGGAGTGGTCTGCTGATCGTTCTTAGCCATGCCAGAAATCCGTCACTTGCGCGGTCCGTTGCCTGTCTGAAAGGACAGGAGCAAGGGCTGTGCCAGGTCATGCCCGGCCGCCGCGGCGGATATTACAGGCTGCCGATGAGCGGAGCGAGGGGCGGTACAGGATTCACGTGAAGCGGCGTATAACCGCGAACGGTTATACGCCCTACGTCATGGTC
>NZ_FOLS01000002.1:193549-367095 GCF_900112375.1 Pseudomonas citronellolis
TTGGCCGCGGCACCCGGCGGCTCCGGGGTTGACCTTGGCGTTGGCTGTGGCCGCGGTGTATCGGCGTATAACCGCGAACGGTTATACGCCCTACGCGTAATAATCCACCATCCCCAACCCACCCAACTGCGGCCGCGCGCGGATTTCGCTGACGCCGCTGAGCACCGGCTCGTCATCGCCCTCCGCGCCCGCCGTGGCCGCGCCGCCGCGGGCGTTGCCCTGCTGCTGGCCCTGCCCCTGCCAACCGCGGGCCAGGGACTGGTCGGAGACGTTGACGTTGACCTGGTTCATGCCCTGCTGGCCGAGCATCTCGCGCAGGCGGTGCTGCTGGCTGTCCAGGGCCTCGCGCACGCCGGCGCTGGCGCTGGCGAAGGTCACCTGGGTCTGGTCGCTGGTCATGTGGATGCGCACCTCCAGGCGCCCGAGGTCGGCCGGCTCCATCTGGATGTCGGCGGACTTCAGGTTCTGGCTGGACATCCACATCACCCGGTCCACCACCTGGTCGGTCCAGCCGTTCTGCTGCATGGCCACCGGCTGGCCGGGCACCTGCGGGTTGACCGGGCGGCTGGTGAGCGCCTGCGGGGTGCCGTTGAGCGCCTGGGTCATGGCCTCCAGGCGATGGGCGAAGGCCTCGTTGCGCGTCTCGGTCTTGGGCTGGCCGACGCTGTCGGCCAGTTGCCCGGCCAGTTCGTCGGCGGCGCCAGCCGTCTTGGTCTCGATCGAGCCCTGGGCGTCCTTGAGGCCGGCCAGCAGGCTGCTCATGTCCAGCTTGGCGTCACCCTTGCCCTGGTCGTCGGCCAGCTTGAGGTTGATTTCGCCCTTGCCGGCGGTGGGCAGCTGCAGGGCCTGGGTCACCTCCTCGGCGCCCGCCTCCGGCAACAGGGCCACACCCTGGGCCTGGTTGAGCTTCTGCAGGTCGCCATCGCTGTTGGCGGCATTGAGCTGGGCCTGGCCGAGCTGCGTGGCGTTGTCCTGCACCGTCGGCTGCACGCCCATGGCCAGCGCCAGCAGCGGATCGAGGCTGGGGTCGGGCGGCTGCTGGCCGTCGTCGTCCGCCGACGCCTGCTCCTGGGCCGGCAAGGGCTTGCCGCCATCGGCAACCTTTGGCTGCTCGCTGCCGGCTTCCGGCGCCTTGGCGCTGTCCTTGGCCGGCGCGTCGTCCTGCGCGCGCGGCTTGTCGCCCTTGGCCTTGGCCTGGGCCTGCGGGCGCTCCTTGGCCGCCGGCCGGCTTTCCTGGGCGTACACGTCGGCGAAGCTGGAACCCTTGTCGTTGCTGGTGTTGGCCGAATCCTGCGCGGCCCTGGACGGGGATGTCCGGGGGCTCGCTGGCGGGCTCGGCGAAAGTAGGATGTCCGGGGCGACAGCCATCGGCGATCTCCGTTTTCGTTTGCGTCGATGACACGGAGATAGCAAGGGCCGGGCCAGTTTCCCGGATCGCTCGTCAGGAACGCTGCAGGCGCTGCTGGCGCAGGAGGATGCGGACGATGGCGAACTCGCGCTCGACCTGCTCGATCAGCCCGGCGGCCTTGGCCATGTCGCCCTGCCGGGCGGCGTCTTCCAGGCGCTTGCACAGCGCGGCCAGGGCCGGCGCGCCCATGTTCCCGCAGCTGCCCTTGAAGCTGTGCGCGGCATGGCGCAGGGCCTGGCCGTCGAGTTCCGCCAGGGCCTCGTGGAGGTTGCGCAGGCGCTCTTCGGAGTCGCCGATGAAGGTGTCCAGCAACAGCGGAAACTCTTCCGCCATCACCTCCCGCAAAGCCTTCAGCACGGCATCGTCGAGATGCACATCGGACATTCGCTCGCTCCCTGGCTACCCATGGCCAGGGCCGGCGCACGGGAAGTGCCGGATTATGCCTGAGCGGACCAGAAAAACTCCACGGACACCGACTTGCCGTCCGCCGACCACTGGCAGCGGTCGGCCAGGCTGCGCACCAGGGTCAGGCCGCGGCCGCTGAAGGAGCCCGGCGCGCAGTGCGCCTGGGCCTGCAGCACGGCATTGACGTCGAAGCCGTTGCCGCTGTCCTCCACCCGCACCAGCAGGCGGCCGCCGTCGCCATGGGGGGCGAGGTCGATGTGGAAGCGCACGAAGCCGTGGTCGAGGCTTTCCAGGCGCTTGCGACGCTCCTCGTAGTAGCGGGCGAAGCCCTGGGCGTCGCACTTCAGGCGCGACTCCAGGCCCATCACGCCGTGCTCCAGGGCATTGGAATAGAGCTCGGCGAGCACCGTGTACAGCGCCCCGCCGCGGGGGCGCAGGTCATGCACCTCCATCAGCAGCTGCAACAGGAACGGCAGGGGGTTGAAGTGACGCAGCGTAGGGGAGCGGAATTCGAAGCTGCAGGACCAGTCCTGGGTGCCGCCCAGCCCGCTCTCGGAGAAGGCCAGCGGCGGCCGCTGCAGGCTGGCATCGGGCACCAGGGCCACCTCCAGCATGCTCAGGTCGTCCTGGGCCTCGCCGCGGAAGCGCACCAGCGCCGCCTTCACCCCGTCGAACAGCCGCGAAGCGTCGCGCTGCTCCTCGAACACCTGGCGCAGGCGCTGCTCGCCGAACATCTCGCCCTGCGGGTTGCGCGCCTCCAGCACGCCGTCGGAGAACAGCAACACGCGGTCGCCGTCCTCCATGGGGAAGACTTCGCAAGCCTCGTCGAAGGCCGCCGGCTCCAGGATGCCCAGCGGCAGGTGGCGCGACACCAGGGGCTGCAGTTCGCGGCCCTGGCGGAACAGGTAGCCGTCGGGCAGCCCGCCGTTCCACACCTCCAGCAGGCCGCGCTGGAAGCTCAGGTTGAGCATGCTGGCGCAGCAGAACACGCCCACCGGCAGGATGCGCTTCAGCTTGGCGTTCATCTCGCGGAGGATGTCGGCGATCGGGTAGCCCTTGGCGGTCATGCCGTAGAACACCTCGGCCAGCGGCATGGCACCGATGGCCGCCGGCAGGCCGTGGCCGGTGAAGTCGCCGAGCAGCACGTGCATGCCGCCGGAGGGCTTGTAGGCGGCCAGCAGCAGGTCGCCGTTGAACAGCGCGAAGGGCGATTGCAGGTAGCGGATGTTCGGCGCGTTCAGGCAGCCGGAATGCGCCACCTTGTCGAACACCGCCTTGGCTACCCGCTGCTCGTTGAGCAGGTGCTCGTTGTGCCGGGCGATCAGGTCGCGTTGCGCCAGCACCTCGCGCTGCAGGTGGTGCAGGCGGCCCATGGCGCGGATCTTGGCTTCGAGGATCACCCGGTTGTAGGGCTTGGAGAGGAAGTCGTCGCCGCCGGCCTCCAGGCTCTGCACCAGGGCCTCGGTCTCGGTCAGCGAGGTGAGGAAGATGATCGGCACCAGCTCCTCGCCGGCCTGGCGGCGGATCCGCCGGGCCGCCTCGAAGCCGTCCATCACCGGCATCAGGGCATCCATCAGCACCAACTGCGGGCGCTCCTGCTCGAACAGCGCCAGGGCCTCCAGGCCGTTGGCGGCGGTCAGCACGCGGTGGCCCTGGCGGCTGACGATGGTGGACAGCAGCAGGCGGTCGGCGGCGTTGTCGTCGGCGATCAGGACCGTGAGGAAGTTGGCCATGACCGCCACGGCTCAGGAAATGCGGAACAGTTGTTCGAAGTTGGAGATGGAGAGGATCTTGCGCACGTCCGGGCTGCAGTGCGCCAGGCTGATCTGCGCATGTTCGCCGCCGGCGTGGTCGCGCAGCAGCAGGAGCATGCCCAGCGCCGAGCTGTCCAGGTAGGTGGCGCCCTTGAGGTCGACGACGTAGCGCCGCGGGGTGGTCTCGACGCGCTCGTAGGCGTCGCGGAATTCCTGGTGCGCACCGAAGTCGAAGCGGCCCTGAACGACGATGGTCAGTTCCTGGCCGTCGGCCGAAGGTACGGATGTGATGGCCATGGAGGCCTCCCTGCTGAATGAACTGCGCATGCTGGGGAAGATTTAGCAGCTAGTCCGCGGCCCGGCAACCTCGATGAACGCCGGTACGCAAAGGTTCGCTCCGGCCGACAAATGGACCGCCGGTCATTGCCCGGTCAAGGAATGGATTTACCCTGTAAAGGTGCGGAGGGGACCGCACCTGCCAAGGAGCATTTCGAAGATCGAGGGGGGAGCCATGATCATCCACCGTCTGCTGCTGGGCGCCACGCTGTGCGCCAGCCTGGCCGCCAATGCCCAGGTCATGCAGCGCCAGCTCGGCGACTTCGACCTCAAGCTCGCCACCTCGCCGGCCCGCAGCATGGCCCAGGGCCTGGTCCAGCCCGGCGGCCTGGACAGCCTGCACGGCGGGCTCGACGCCAGCCACGACTCGGGCTGGTACTTCGGCGGCTGGGCCGCCAACCTGGAGCCGGACAAGCCCACCGAAGTCGACTCCTACGCCGGCTTCAAGCGCCCGCTGGGCAGTGGCCACCTCGGCTACGAGCTGGGCAGCATCCGCTACGTGCACCCGCAGCGGCCGGACCTGGACACCCAGGACGTCTACGGCGGCCTGTCGATCTTCGGCAGCCGCCTGGGCGCCGCCTACAGCAACAGCGCCGGGCGCAGCAGCGCCACCCTGTTCGCCGACCTGGGCCTGACGCCGCCGCTGGGCTTCGACCTGACGCTGAAATACGCCAGCTACAGCCTGGAAAACCCGGTGAGCGTGACCAATGGCTACGTCAGCGGCTTCAACGACTGGTCGGTGAACCTCAGCCGCCCCTGGCTGGGCCTGGACCTGAACTTCTCCTACAGCGGCAGCAGCCTGAGCGGGACGGACTGCAGCGCCTATTCGGGGCACAACGCCTACTGCGACAGCGCCGTGACCTTCAAGGCGTCGCGGTCGTTCTTCTGAGCCTGCGCGGATAATCGCGGACGGAGTCCGCTCCTACGGTTCCAGGAGACACGGGCGTAGGAGCAACTGTCTTGCCGGCTGCACCGAGACGCTTTTCGTAGGATGGGTTGAGCCTTGGCGAAACCCATGCGGTTGCGGTGATGGGTATCGCTTCGCTCAACACCATCCTACGAAAAGCCATGCTCGCTCATGCGGTAGGACCTTGTCCGCGATGGCCGGACGTATCGGCGCGATTCGCGGATGAGATCCGCTCCTGCGGGTTGCCCCATACGCCACAGCCATGTAGGAGCGCGCCCTGCGCGCGATTCGCGGGCAGGGCCCGCTCGATCACCGGGGAGGCATGGCATTTCCCTCGACCGCCTACAACCGCTCCCGATACTCCCCCGGCGTCACCCCGAACCAGCGACGGAAGGCGCGGAAGAAGTTGCTCGGCTCGGAGAACCCCAGCAGGTAGGCGATCTCCAGCAGCGTCATGTGCGGCGTCGCCAGGTACTGCTGGGCCAGCTCGCGGCGGGTGTCGTCGAGCAGTTGCTGGTAGCTGCTGCCCTCCTCCTGCAAGCGCCGCTGCAGAGTGCGCTCGGACAAGTGGAGGATTTCCGCCACCACCTCGCGCCGCGGCTCGCCCTGGGGCAGCAGGCGGCACAGCACCTGGCGCGTCTGGTGGCTGAAGCGGCTGCTGCCGAAGCGCGCCAGGTACTCGCCGGCGAAACGGTCATGCAGGCGCGCCAGTTCGGCGTTGGCCGTCGGCAGCGGCGCATTCATGTCCTCGTGGGAAAACAGCATGGCGCACTGCCCGTGGCCATGGCTGAGCGGCGCCTGGAACAGCGCCTGGTAGGGCGCCAGGTCGACCGGCGGTTCGCCCGCCAGGCGGACCTCCAGCGGGCGGATGTCGCGCCCGGTGATCCAGCGCACCAGGGCGATCATGCTGGCCAGCGCGCTCTCCGCGCTCTGCCGCGGCGGCAACAGGCGGTCGCCGTGCACCTGCACGCTGTACAGGCAGCCCTCGGGCAGGCGGCGGAAACTCACGTCCGCCCCCTCGGCGATGATCCGCTGGTAACGCTCCAGGCGCTCGAAGGCCTCGGCCAGGTTGCGGCTGGACATCATCGAATAGCCCAGCACCGGGAACGCCGGGGTGTGCACGCGGGCGAAATTGAGGGCGATGGCCGGGTTGCCGCTGCGCTGCACGGCCAGCTGCCACAGGCGCGTCATGTCGTCCTGGGGGAAGCGTGCATCGGGTTCGGCCAGGGCCGCCAGGTCCAGCCCCAGCTCGGCGAACAGCTCGCGGCCGTCCAGCCCCTCCAGCTCGATGGCGAGGAGGATCCCACGAACCCAACTGGACAGAGTGGTACGCTCAGGCATCTCGGTTCTTCTTGTTGTCGGCGCGCGCAAGGAATGGCGGGGTCGGATACTAAACTGGCTGCAGGGGTCATCTGCAAGTCATCGGCCGCCTTCGTAGACTGCGGCCATCACAACAACAGGAGGTGCGCCATGACCACCCACACCGCCGAGCGTTTCCACAGCTTCGCCGAGTTCTACCCCTTCTACCTGCAGGAACACAGCAACCCCACCTGCCGCCGCCTGCACTACGTGGGCAGCCTGCTGGTACTGGCGATCCTCGCCTACGCCATCGTCAGCGGCAACCTGCTGTGGCTCATCGCCCTGCCCTTCGCCGGCTACGGCTTCGCCTGGGTCGGCCACTTCGTCTTCGAAAAGAACCGCCCGGCCACCTTCAAGTACCCGCTGTGGTCGTTCATGGGCGACTGGGTGATGCTCAGGGATGCCTTTACGGGGCGGATTAGGTTCTGAGGTTGCAGCGGTTTGCTCGCGAGCGACATGGGTTCGCGAGCAAGCTCGCTCCTACGAAAAGCATGAAGCGTGATCTAGCGCCGGATCAGTAGCTCCCGCACCTTCGCCACTTCCTCCGCCGGCAGTTCCGCCCAGAGCACCGGCTTGCCGGCGATGAGCGCGCCCAGGGCGGCGCCGTCGCGGTAGAGCACGCGGTTGCCGGCTACTGCCGGTACCTTGCTGCCCGGCAGCAGGGTGCCGGCGAGGTTGAGCGGGTCCACCGCCGAGAGCACCAGGTATTCGCTGTCCTTTTCGCGCCGGCGCACTTCGCGCAGCAGGCCGACGGCCTCGGGCAGGGCGAACTGTTCACCGGTGAGGCCGGCGACGAAGCGTCCGCCGCGGATTTCCCCGCGGGCTTCCAGGCGATGGTAGACGCGCAGCAGGTCGCACCAGGGCGGCAGCCAGTCGGCTTCGCGCTCCAGCACGCGCCAGCAGACCACGCCGTAGCGGCGCAGCAGGGTCATGGCCACGAGTTCCAGCACTTCCGCCTGCAGGCGCGGTGGCTGACCTTCGATCAGTTCGCTGCGCGGGCGGCGCAGCAGCGCCCAGCGGCCGGCGTCGGCCATGCCGAACAGTGGGGTGCGGGCCCGGCGCTCCTGGCGGCTGCGCTTGGCCGCCGGCAGCAGCAGCGCGCGCAGGCCGGCGAAGCTGTCGGCGTTCACCCGGCCCACCGCCACCAGTTCGCCCAGGGCCATTTCCAGTTCGCTGCGCAGCAGATGCGCCTCGCTGGTAAGTTCGTCGAAGAAGAGTGCGCCCTGCTCCTGCAACGCCTGCAACACCTTCTGCGCCTTCGAGGACAGCTCGGCCTCCGGCGCATCGGCGCAGAGCGCGCCCCACAGCGGCAACTGGCGGCGCGGCAGCAGGACGATGGGCGTGCTGCGCAGCGGCCCGGCGCCGCTGCGCCCGCGCGCCGTGCCGCGGCTGGGCAGGCGCGCCCAGACCAGGCGGCCGGCGCGGCACAGGTCGTCCAACCAGTTGATGCCGTAGTCGGCCACCCGCGCCGGCAGCAGGTCGCTTTCCCAGGCCCCGGCGGCGGCCTGGAAGCCTTCCAGCTGGCTGAGCACGCCGGCCAGGGCCTCGGCGCCGCGCGCCCGGGTGGTTCTGGAGACGCGCTGCCAGTCGAACAGGAAGCGCATGAAGTCGGCGCGCTCCACCGGCTCGATCTCGCGGCGCAGGCGGCGCACCGTGTAGCGGTGGATGCGTGCCAGCAGGTGGCGCTCGCACCACTCCTCGTCGTCGATGCCGGGGCTGAAGCGGCCACGCAGCACGTAGCCCTCGCGCTCCAGGCCGGCCAGGGCGAAGGCGATGTCGGCAGGCGGCAGGCCGAGGTCCATGGCCAGTTGCGCCTGGGTGCGCGGACCGAAGCCGGTCAGGCGCGCGCGCAGCAGTTCCAGGCGCGCGTCTTCGGCGGACCAGCCTTCCTGCAACGCCAGCGGCAGGTCCAGCTCGGGCACCAGCCGTGCCTGTGGATAGACCGCCCGCAACTGGCTGAGGCGTTCGGCGGCCACCCAGAGGTCGGCCGCGCCGCTGCGCAGGCGCGTCGCCCGCCCGGCCTTGGCCAGGCGCCCGAGCAGCAGTTCCCAGCCCAGGTTGGCGCGGGCTTCCTCGGCGAGGATGCAGCCCAGGCCGGTCAGCGCCTCGTGCATCTCGTCGGCGTCGCGGGCCTCGGGCCAGGCTTCGGCGCGCACCGCGGCGATGGCCTCGGGATCGAGGGCGCCGAGGTCGTCGGCGGATTCCGGGTCGCTCCAGCGCCGGCTCAGCACGGCCTGGGTGCGGCGTTCTTCCAGCGGGGCGTCGTCGAGGTAGGCGTAGGGGCTGGCGCTCAGCACTTCCGCCGCCAGCGGCGAAGGCGCCGGCAGGTCGCGGGCGTGCAGCGCCACCTCGCCGGCCTCCATGCGCCGCAGCAGGGCCAGCCAGCCCTCGCAGTCCATGGCTTCGTGCAGGCAGTCGTCGAGGGTCTGGGCCACCAGCGGGTGGTCGGGAATCTCGCGCTCGCCGACGATGTTCTCCAGGCACGCCACCTGGTCGGGGAACACCGCCGCCAGCAGGTCCTCGCTGCGCATGCGCTGCAGTTGCGGCGCCACTTTGCGCCCGCCGCGGAAGCGCGGCAGGGCCAGCGAGGTGGTGGCGTTCCAGCGCCAGCGCACGCCGAACAGCGGCGCGTCGAGCAGGGCCTGGATCAGCACGTGCTCGGCGCTCTTCGAATTCAGATAGCGCCACACCTCGTCCAGCGGGAAGCTATGGCTGGTGGACAGCGAGAGGATGATGGCGTCCTCGGTGGCCGCCGCCTGCAGCTCGAAGTTGAAGGTGCGGCAGAAGCGCTTGCGCAGGGCCAGGCCCCAGGCGCGGTTGATGCGGCTGCCGTAGGGTGAATGCAGCACCAGCTGCATGCCGCCGGATTCGTCGAAGAAGCGCTCCAGCACCAGCGCCGACTGGCTCGGCAGCACACCAAGGGCGGCGCGGGCGCGGGCCAGGTATTCCACCAGTTGCCGGGCCGCGGCTTCCTGCAGGCCCAGCTCGTCCTCCAGCCAGCGCAGCGCCGGGGCCAGGGGGGCGTCGCTGCCCTGCCCTTCGGCGAGCAGGACGTCCAGGCGCTCGCGCAGGCGCGACACGCTCACCGACAACTCGTCGCTGCGCCCCGGCGCCTCGCCCAGCCAGAACGGGATGTTCGGCGGCAGGCCCTGGGCGTCCTCGACGCGCACCTTGCCCGGCTCCACGCGGAGGATGCGATAGGAGACGTTGCCCAGCTGGAACACGTCGCCGGCCAGGCTTTCCACGGCGAAGTCCTCGTTCACCGTGCCCACGGTCAGGCCCTGGGGCTCCAGCAGCACCTGGTAGTCGCCGGCGTCGGGAATGGTGCCGCCGGAGGTCACCGCGGTCAGCCGCGCGCCGCGCCGGCCACGCAGCAGGCCGTGGACGCCGTCGCGGTGCAGGTAGGCGCCGCGCTGGCCGTTGCGGCTGGCGTAGCCCTCGGCGAGCATGCGCAGCACGGCGTCGAAGCGCTCGCGCGGCAGGTCGGCGTAGGGCTGGGCGTGGCTCAGCAGCTGGAACAGCTCGTCCTCGTTCCATTCGCGGCAGGCCACTTCCGCGACTATCTGCTGGGCCAGCACGTCCAGCGGCGCGCGGGGGATCGCCAGGGCGTCCAGTTCATCGCGGCGCACGCTGTCGAGCAGCGCCACGCATTCGATCAGTTCGTCGCGGGAGGTGGGGAACAGCCGCCCTTTCGGCGTGCCGCCGACGCTGTGCCCGGAACGCCCGACGCGCTGCAGGAAAGAGGCGATGGAACGCGGCGAGGCGACCTGGCAGACCAGCTCGACGTCGCCGATGTCGATGCCCAGCTCCAGCGAGGCGGTGGCCACCAGCACCTTCAGGCGCCCGGCCTTGAGCCGCTGCTCGGCGCCCAGGCGCTGTTCCTTGGACAGGCTGCCGTGGTGCGCGGCGACCTTGTCTATCCCCAGGCGCTCGCCCAGGTGGCGGGTGATGCGCTCGGCCAGCCGGCGGGTGTTGACGAACACCAGGGTGGTGCGGTGTTCCTCGGCCAGCGCGGCGAGGCGGTCGTAGACGCTGTCCCAGACCTCGTGGGACATCACCGCCTCCAGCGGCGCCGGCGGCACTTCGATGCCCAGGTCGCGGGCGCGGCTGTAGCCGATGTCGACGATGCGGCAGTCGGCGTTGCCGCAGAGGAACCGCGCCACCGCCTCGATGGGCTTCTGCGTGGCGGACAGGCCGATGCGCACCAGCGGTTCGGCGCACAAGGCCTGCAGGCGCTCCAGCGACAGCGCCAGGTGGCTGCCGCGCTTGCTGCCGGCCAGGGCATGGATTTCGTCGACGATGACGCTGCGCGCGCCGGCCAGCATCTGCCGCCCGGAG
Source organism: Pseudomonas citronellolis (assembly GCF_900112375.1). Classification (GTDB taxonomy): domain Bacteria; phylum Pseudomonadota; class Gammaproteobacteria; order Pseudomonadales; family Pseudomonadaceae; genus Pseudomonas; species Pseudomonas citronellolis. The sequence continues at coordinate 204,057 of NZ_FOLS01000002.1, forward strand.
TCGGAGCCGAGCAGCACGTAGAGCGATTCCGGGGTGGTCACCAGGATGTGCGGCGGCCGCCGGCGCATGGCCTCGCGCTCGCCCTGGCTGGTGTCGCCGGTGCGCACCGCGCTGCGGATATCCACGGCCGGCAGGCCCTGGCGCTCAAGCTCGGCGCGGATGCCGGCCAGGGGTTCTTCCAGGTTGATGCGGATGTCGTTGGACAGCGCCTTGAGCGGCGAGACGTAGACCACGCAGGTGCGGTCCGGCAGCTCGCCGCCGTTGGCCAGGCCCTCGCGCACCAGTTGGTCGATGGCCGAGAGGAAGGCGGTGAGGGTCTTGCCGGAGCCGGTGGGCGCGGCCACCAGGGTCGAGCGCCCGGCGCGGATCGACGGCCAGGCCTGCACCTGGGCCGGGGTCGGCGCGGCGAAATGGCGGGCGAACCAGGCGGCGACGGCGGGGTGGAAGCCCTGCAGGACGTCGGCGGGCGTGGCGCTGCTGGCGAGTCGGTTCATGGACACCAATATGGTGGCGGCGGGCATGGCCCTCAAGCACCGCCGATCGTGGCTTACCTGGCGCGGCGCAGGCATCGCGTGGCCAGGTCATGGGGGACCGAAGGAAACAGCCTTAGCACTCTACACAAACGACAGCGCCCCTCGGAGATCACCTACAAGCAGTACGGGCATGTCATAACAACGCGTCCCCTTATCATCTCGGCGCATCACGAATCGCGCACTGACTTCCTACCAGGACAGGGCGCCCAGCCCGCCCTGGAGGACATTTCGTTTGGCAATTTTCGGCAAGCTCTCCGACTTCCCGCTCGCGGAAGTCCTGTCGGTCATCGGCAAGCGCGCAGGCCAGCTGACGCTTGAAGAACCGGACGGCAGGCGGCTCCGCCTGCGGCTGCAGAACGAACAGCTGCTCGGCCTGACCCTCGAACAACCGCTCGGCGAGCCAGGCGAGATCAAGCGGGCCTTGCAGTCGATCGGCGACGCCAGCTTTCACTTCGAACCCACGCCGCCCATGGAGGCGAAACCCGGCCAGCGCCTGCCCATCGACCAGGTGCTCGCCAGCCTGGCGCCATCGTCCCGGGCGGAGCCGTCGGTGCACCCGGACACGCGCTTCGTGCTGATCCGCGGGCGCACGGTCACGCTGCCGGCCGAACTCGACGCCTTCCTGGCCAGGGCCATGCCCCTGCTGGCCGAGGGTTGCAGCGCGCGGCAGCTGGCCCAGGCGCTGAAGCTGGAAGTCCGCGAGACCTGCGCATCCCTGCAGCACCTGCGGGAGATCAAGAAAATCTGGCCGGTGCGCGCCCACGAGAGCGCCGGCGCATCGACCCGGCATGCCAACCCCACCCTCGCCAGCCGTCTGAAGAGGCTCTTCCGTCCATGAACCAGGACAGCGCACATCCGATCAAGGTCGTCGTCTCCGGGCCCGTGGGCTCGGGAAAGACCACCCTGATCCGCAACCTCTCGCAAATCCCCGTCGTCGACACCGAGGTGCCCAGCAGCGAAGCCATCGGCAAGGCGAACACCACTGTAGCGCTGGACTTCGGCCGGATCACCCTGGGCGCCACCGACATCCATCTGTTCGGCACGCCCGGCCAGGAGCGCTTCAGCTTCATGTGGGAACTGCTCAGCGAAGGCGCCGACGGCCTGGTGCTGATGCTGGCCGCCGACCACCCGGAACAGTTCGGCCAGGCCCGCAGCATCCTCGAAGCGATCACCAGCGTGCAGCCGGTGCCCTTCATCGTTGCCCTCACCCACTGCGACGCCGACGACCAGGCCTGGGTGCCGGCCGAGGTCGCCGCCTACTTCGACCTGCCACCGCAGCACGTCATCGCCACGGACGCCCGCGACCGGCAGAGCGCCTGCGATGTTCTGGTACAGCTGCTGGCCAACGACGCCCCATCACCCGACCCCCACCACGGAGAAACCCCATGACCCGACAAGAACGCCTGCAAGCCGAACTCGACCGCCTCCGGCAGTCGGTCCCCAGCATCCGCGGGGTGCTGCTCGGTAGCCTGGACGGCATGCCCATCGTCGACGCCATCAGCGACCATGGCATCGAGCCGGCGCGCATCGCAGCCATGGCCGCCGCCGCCCTGGGCGTGGGCCGGCGCATCGGCGAAACCCTCAAGAGCGGCGCGATGAAGGAACTGAGCCTGCTGGCGGAAGACGGCCGGGTGTTCATCCACCTGGCCGGCGACAAGGCCTGCCTGGCGATCGTCGCCGCGCGCGACAGCAACGTGGGCCTGATCAACCTCGAAGTGGCGGACAGCCTCGCCACGCTCGACGGCATTCTCTGAGGAGCCCCCATGCACGCAGACCGCCTGTCCTGGGCCACCAAGGACGCCGCCATCGTTCATGAACTGATCGCCCTGCTGAACCTGTCCGACAAGGAATGCGCACTACTCGCAGGCCTCGCCGAACAGGCGAAAGCCATCAGCCCGGCGCTGATCGAAGACTTCTACCAACGCCTGCTGAGCCAGGAGGCCACCCGCGAGTTCATCACCGACCAGAAGCGCCTGGGGGAATCCCTGGCCACCTGGTTCTGCGAACTGTTCGGCGGCGTCTACGACGACACCTATGCGCTCAAGCGCCTGAACATCGGCCTGATCCACGTGCGCATCGGCCTGCCGGTGCGTTACCCGCTGGCCATGCTCGACCTGATCGCCCGCTACGGCGAAGAGGTGGCCGGCCAGGCCGGCGCCGAGGCGCTGACGGCCTTCCGCAAGGTCCTGGCGCTGGACGTGGCGACCTTCAACCAGGCCTACGAGAACAACCAGCTGCAACACCTGGCCGACCTCACCGGCAACGAACGCCTGGCCCGCCGCCTGCTTTCCGGCGGCTGAGCCGGGCGCTACCCTTCGCGGATTCCCCCGACGGACCGCGAGACATGGCCGAGAAAGACCGCGACTGGTACTGGCAGAACCTGAAGAACCCCGGCCAGCCCGGCGAACCACCGCCGCGCCGGCGGCAGTGGCACCTGCGCCGGGCGTTCAGGCACCTGCTGCAACTGGCCCTGCTGGTGGCGCTGGCGATAGGCGCCGGCGCCCTCTGGCAGAACCCTGCCAGCCACCAGTGGGGCGAGGCGCGCTGGCACGCCCTGCTCGGCCGCCTGGGCCTGGAGCGCCCGGCCGGCAAGGTCACGGCCCAGCCCATGAAGTACACCGACAGTTCCCGGAGCCTGACCGAGTGCATCAAGCCGGGGAACCTGATCGACGACGAGGTGCGCGCCTGCGTGAAGGGGCAGCGGGTAAGGACCTGGTGACATCCGCCGGCGGAGTCTATCGCGGACGGAGTCCGCTCCTACGCGATCCCCATCCACACCATTCCCATGTAGGAGCGCGCCCTGCGCGCGATTCGCGGGCAGGGCCCGCTCCTACAGGGAGGCACGGTGCAAAGAGGCAAACCGAGCGGATCTTATTCGCGATCCGGCTGGCGTGTGTCGGTGATCGCGGACGGAGTCCGCTCCTGCCATACCGGCGGGCACGGCTTCTCGTAGGATGGGTTGAGCTTGCGAAACCCATGCGGTTGTGGCGATGGGTATCGCTTCGCTCAACACCATCCTACGGCGGCACGGGACAACCCGTAGGGCGCACAACGCCTACGGCGTTATCCGCCGTTTGACCGACGTCACGGCCAACGGCGGATAACCGCGAACGGTTATCCGCCCTACGGTCGGGCACGGGTGTAGGAGCGGATTCATCCGCGATCGCCCTCTCCCGCAAGCGGGAGAGGGGGCTGTCCGGTGTGGGCGGATAGTCTGGAGTCGGCCGGGAATCCGGGTTCGCGAGCAAGCTCGCTCCTACAGGGGCGGAGCCCGGACCAGGCGCGGAGCCCCGATGTCAGGACTCCCCGCCCTGCCCCAGCCCATGCTGGCGCAGCTTGTTGGCTATGGTGGTGTGCGACACGCCCAGGCGCTTGCCCAGCAGCCGGCTGCTGGGGTGCTCGCGGTACAGGCGCTCCAGCACTGCGCGTTCGAAGCGGCCGACGATGGCGTCGAGGCCGCCTTCCAGGGAGAAGTCGCCCAGCGGGTGCGGCGCGCCGTAGTCCGGCAGGCGGATGTGCTCGACCTTGATGGTGCCGCCCTCGCACAGCGACACCGCCTGGAACAGCACGTTCTCCAGCTGGCGCACGTTGCCCGGCCAGTGGTAGCGGCCCAGGCGGTCCATGGCCTGGGGCGCCAGCTGCGGCAGCGGGCAGCCGATCTGCCGGCTGGCCTGGTCGAGGAAGTGCTCCACCAGCGGCGCCAGGCCGTCGAGGCATTCGCGCAGCGGCGGGATGTGCAGCGAGAGCACGTTGAGGCGGTGGTACAGGTCCTGGCGGAACTCGCCCTTGGCGCAGAGTTCGGACAGGTCCACCTGGGTGGCGCAGATCACCCGCACGTCCAGGTACACCTCCTCGTCGCTGCCCACCCGGCGGAAGCAGCCGTCCTGCAGGAAGCGCAGCAGCTTGGCCTGCAGGCGCGGGCTCATCTCGCCGACGCCGTCGAGGAACAGGGTGCCGCCGGCGGTCAGCTCCAGCAGGCCGAGCTTGCCTTCCGGGCGCGCGCCCTCGAAGGCGCCGGGGCCGTAGCCGAACAGCTCGGTCTCGGCCATGGATTCCGGCAGCCCGGCGCAGTTCAGCGCCATGAACGGCGCCTGGCCGCGCGGGCTGGCCAGGTGGCAGGCGCGGGCCAGCAGTTCCTTGCCGGTGCCGGTCTCGCCCTCGATCAGCAGCGGCGCGTCCAGCGGCGCCATGCGCCTGGCCTCGCGCACCACCGCGGCCATCACCCGTGAACTCTGGAAGATGCTGTCGAAGCCGCGCAGCTCGTGCTTGCGCACGTTGTAGATGCGCTCACCCACGCGGTCGGCGCGGTGCAGGGTGAGCACGGCGCCGGCCAGGGCCTCGCTTTCGTCGTGTTCGGATTGCAGCGGGGCGATGTCGGCGAGGAACACGTCGCCCTTGATCTTCACCCGCAGGCCGTTGATCCGCGCCTTGTTGGCGCGCACCAGCTCCGGCAGGTCGAGGTCCTCGGCGTAGCGCGCCAGGGGAATGCCCGGCACCTCGTCGACGCGCACCCCGAGCAGCTGCGCGGCGGCGCGGTTGCCGGCGACTATCTGTCCGGCCATGTCGATGGACAGCACCGGGAAGTCCAGCGCCGCCAGCAGCGCGTTCAGCTCCAGATGGCGGCGCTCGCTGGGCATCAGGCCGACGCGCTTGACGCCGAACACCCCGGGAATGACCTCCAGCTTGGGCTTGAGCGACTGGAACTGCAGGTTGATCAGGTTCGGGCAGAGCAGGTAGATGGCGTTGCCCTGCTCGCCGCCGACTTCGCCGCGGTTGACGTTGATGCCGTAGTCGACCAGCAGGTTGAGGATGTCGCGCAGGATGCCGACGCGGTTCTGGCAGTGGACTTTGATACGCATGGCGAGCCCGGAGATTGTCGTTGTGCGGGGCGGTACCCGGCCGGATTTCGCCGGCGAGGCGGAAATTTCCGTCAAGAATATGTGACAGCAGACGCCAGCAGCAAGCCGATGACTCGCGATTCGGCGCGATTCGTAATCTTTTCTTTACGGGCGAAGGGGATTTCCAGCGCTCGCCCAAGGCCCACGGGGGCTGCATGGGCACGCCGACGCGGCTATTGATGAGGCATCAAAACAACAAAGGCCTCGAAGCCGGAGGACCCATGAAGACAACGCAGTACGTGGCCCGCCAACCTGACGAAGACGGTTTCATCCACTACCCCGAAACCGAGCATCAGGTCTGGAACACCCTGATCACCCGCCAGCTCAAGGTGATCGAAGGCCGCGCCTGCCAGGAATACCTGGACGGCATCGAGCAGCTCGCCCTGCCCCATGAGCGCATCCCGCAACTGGGCGAGATCAACAAGGTGCTCCAGGCCACCACCGGCTGGCGCGTGGCCCGCGTCCCGGCGCTGATCCCCTTCCAGACCTTCTTCGAATTGCTGGCCAGCCAGCAGTTCCCGGTGGCCACCTTCATCCGCACACCGGAGGAGCTGGACTACCTGCAGGAGCCGGACATCTTCCACGAAATCTTCGGCCACTGCCCGCTGCTGACCAACCCCTGGTTCGCCGAATTCACCCACACCTACGGCAAGCTCGGCCTGGCCGCCAGCAAGGAAGAACGCGTGTACCTGGCGCGGCTGTACTGGATGACCATCGAGTTCGGCCTGCTCGACACCCCGCAGGGCCAGCGCATCTACGGCGGCGGCATCCTCTCTTCGCCGAAGGAGACCGTCTACAGCCTCTCCGGCGAGCCCGAGCACCAGGCCTTCGACCCCGTGGAGGCCATGCGCACGCCCTACCGCATCGACATCCTGCAGCCGCTGTACTTCGTGCTGCCGGAACTCAAGCGCCTGTTCGAACTGGCCCACCAGGACATCATGGCGCTGGTCCGCCAGGCCATGCAGCTGGGCCTGCACGCGCCCAAGTTCCCGCCGAAGCAGGCAGCCTGAGCCCCGAGGCCTGCCCGACATCTTTTCGTAGGAGCGAGCTTGCTCGCGAACAAACGCAGTGCCATGCGGTTCGCGAGCAAGCTCGCTCCTACACTCCTAAGCTCAATGTCTTGCGTGACGAACCCTACAAGGAGAACCCCATGACCGCCCTCAACCAAGCCCATTGCGAAGCCTGCCGCGCCGACGCGCCCCACGTCTCCGACGAGGAACTGGCGACCCTGATCAAGCAGATCCCGGACTGGAACATCGAGGTCCGCGACGGCCACATGGAGCTGGAGCGCGTGTACCTGTTCAAGAACTTCCGCCACGCCCTGACCTTCACCAATGCCGTTGGCGCCATCGCCGAGGAAGAAGGCCACCACCCGGACCTGCTCACCCAGTGGGGCAAGGTCACCGTCACCTGGTGGAGCCACGAGCTCAAGGGCCTGCACCGCAACGACTTCATCATGGCCGCGCGCACCGACGAGCTGGCCAAGGTCGCCGAAGGCCGCAAATGAACCACTTCGCCCCCATCCCGCGCGTGCCGGGCGACCCCATCCTCGGCCTGCTCGACGCCTACCGCGCCGACCCCAACCCGGCCAGGCTGGACCTGGGCGTGGGCGTCTACAAGGACGCCCAGGGCCTGACGCCGATCCCCCGCGCGGTGAAGCTGGCCGAGCAGCGCCTGGTGGAGCACGAGACCACCAAGAGCTACGTCGGCGGCCACGGCGATGCGCTGTTCGCCGCGCGCCTGTGCGAACTGGTGCTGGGCAGCGACTCGCCGCTGCTGGCCAGCCAGCGCGCCGACGCCAGCCAGACGCCCGGCGGCACCGGCGCCCTGCGCCTGGCCGCGGACTTCATCGCCCGCTGCCTGCCCGGCCGCGGCATCTGGGTGAGCGACCCGACCTGGCCGATCCACAAGACGCTGTTCGCCGCCGCCGGCCTGAAGGTGCACCACTACCCCTACGTCGGCGCCGACAACCACCTCGACGTGGAAGGCATGCTCGCCACCCTGGAACAGGTGCCCCACGGCGACGTGGTGCTGCTGCACGCCTGCTGCCACAACCCCAGCGGCTTCGACCTGGCCTACAACGACTGGCAGAAAGTGCTGGAAGTGGTGCGCCGCCGCGAGCTGCTGCCGCTGATCGACTTCGCCTACCAGGGCTTCGGCGACGGCCTGGAGGAAGACGCCCGCGCCGTGCGGCTGTTCGCCGAGAGCCTGCCGGAATTGCTGGTGACCAGCTCCTGCTCGAAGAACTTCGGCCTCTACCGCGACCGCGTCGGCGCGCTGATCGTCTGCGCCGCCAACGCCGAGCAACTGGGCAACGTGCGCAGCCAGCTGGCCAGCCTGGCGCGCAATCTCTGGTCCACGCCGCCGGCCCATGGCGCCGAGGTGGTGGCGACCATTCTCGGCGACCGCGACCTCAAGCAAGTGTGGCTGGAGGAAGTGACCACCATGCGCACGCGCATCGCCGGGCTGCGCCTGGGCCTGGTCGAGGCGCTGCAGCCCCACGGCCTGGCCGAGCGTTTCGCGCACATCGCCATCCAGCGCGGCATGTTCTCCTACACCGGCCTGAGCCCGGACCAGGTGCGCCGCCTGCGCGAGGAACACAGCGTGTACCTGGTCGGCAGCGGCCGCGCCAACGTCGCCGGGCTGGACGCCAGCCGCCTGGACGACCTGGCCAGGGCCATCGCCGCGGTCTGCGCCTGAAAACTATTTCCACCCTCGCTCGACCGGCCGCTGGCCGGTCTTTTTTTGCCCGCGGTCAGAGCAGCGACAGCGGCCCGGCCTGGCGCTTCCAGCGCCCCGGGGTGGTCCCGGTCCAGCGCTGGAAGGCCCGGCAGAAGCTGGCCGCCTCGGCATAGCCCAGGCACTGGGCGACGCCGTTCAGGTCCATGCGCGACTCCAGCAACAGGCGCTCGGCCAGGTGCAGGCGGATGCCGTCGCTCAGCGGCTGGAAGCGCTGCCCTTCGGTGGCCAGGCGGCGCTGCAGGGTGCGTTCGGAAAGCCCCAGGCGCTGCGCCACCTCGCGGCAACCCGGCAGGCTCGCGGCATCGCGCACCAGCAGGCGCTGCACCGCCCGCGCGGTGGGCGTGGCGGCCAGGGGCAGCGCCAGTTCCTCGCAGAGCTTCTCGCACAGTTGCTCGCCGCTGCTGCGGCTGTCCGGGTTGGCCTGCGGCAGGCTGGCCTCCAGGTCGGCGCGGGCGAACAGCAGGGCATTGCGCGGGGCGCCGAAGCGCACCGGATACGGCCAGGCGCGGGCGTAGGCGTCGAGGTCGGCCGGCGCCTCGGCGCGCAGCTCCAATGCCAGCGGCTGCACCGGGCGCTGCAGCAGTTCGCCGGCCAGTTGCAGGCAGCCGGCGATGCCGCGCTCGACCACGAAGGCGCGGGCGTCCGGCGGCAGCACCTGGTCGTCGAAAATCATCCAGTGCCCGCGCGGCTCGGCCTCGCGGCTCACCGGGCACAGCGTCAGGGCCAGGCTCTGGTAGCGGCCGAAGGTCTCGAAGGCTTCCCGCAGGCTGCGGCAGGCGAGCATGGTGAAGCCCAGCAGCCCCAGCGAAGTGAGGTGGTAGCGGCGCCCGGCGGCGAAGCCCAGGCCAGGACGAGCGCCCTGTTGCAGCAGGTTGCGGATCACTGCCAGCTCCTGCCAGGCCTGGATCTGCGCGTGGCGCCCAGACAGCTCGCGCGGCTCGATGGCGCTGCCCACCAGGCAGGCCTCCGCGGCCAGGCCCTCGCTGCGGGCGCAGTCGAGCAGGTGGCGCACGCCGGTGATGTCACGGGTCTGTCGCCAGTCCATGGGGCCTCCTGCAAGTGGCGGGAATCATCAATTTCTGGCGCCGATCATCATGGCGCAAGTGCGCCACGGCGACCATCCTCAACAGGCCGACAACACCAACAAGAGGGCACCCCATGTTCGAGTTCTTCTACGCCTTGCCGAGCCAGAACCGCGCCGCCGGCTACCGCCACTTCCAGATACTCCCAGCCACCGGCGCCATAGGCGCGGACGTCAGCGGCGTCGACCTGCGCAGCCTGGGCGAGGAAGGCTTCGCCGAGCTGCGCCAGGCGCTGCTGGCGCACAAGGTGCTGTTCATCCGCGGGCAGTCGCTGGGTGTCGAGGACCTGGAGGCGGTCACCCTGCGCCTCGGCGAATTCGGCCGCGAGCCCTACGTGCAGGGCCTGCCCGACCATCCCCACGTGGTACGGGTGGTCAAGGAGGCCGACGAGAAGACGCCGGTGGTGTTCGGCGGCGCCTGGCACAGCGACTGGTCGTTCCAGGAGCGCCCGCCGGCCTTCACCCTGCTCTACGGCCACGACATTCCGCCGTTCGGCGGCGACACCCTCTACGCCAACCTGGCGCTGGCCTACGAATGGCTGTCGCCCAAGCTGCGCGCGCAACTGGAGAGCCTGGACGCCGTCCACAGCCCGGAACGCGCCTACGGCGCCGAGGCCAAGCACAACGACCTGATGGAGAACATGGCGGTGCGCTACGGCAACGCCGACGGCGAAACCCGCTCGCACCCGCTGGTGACGCGCCACCCGGAGACCGGCAAGAAAATACTCTTCGTCAACCCGGCCTACACCAGCGGCATCAAGGGCATGCGCCCGGCCGAGGCGCAGCCGCTGCTGGACTACCTCTATAGCATTGCCACCCAACCGGCCTTCACCTGCCGCATGCGCTGGAGCCAGGGCACCCTGGCGATCTGGGACAACCGCAGCACCTGGCACTACCCGGTGTCGGACTACCATGGGATGCGGCGTGAGATGTATCGGACTACGGTGGTGGGCGAAGTGCCGAGTCGCTAAGAGACGGCTGCTTTGCTGCTTTTCGTAGGAGCGAGCTTGCTCGCGAACAGCGTTTACCGGCGGCAACTGTGTTTCAGATTGACTCCGCTCCCTCTCCCCAGCCCTCTCCCTGAAGGGAGAGGGGGCTTGTCCGTGCCGAGAGGAGGAATGGTTTCAACCGGAAACCTTCGGTGCTGCCGGCTGACTCAGGAATACCCACGCACACCGAACGGTCCCCTCTCCCTTCAGGGAGAGGGTTAGGGAGAGGGAACAGAGGTGGGCCCGGCAGCGGAGTCACCGGGGAGCTTGTTCGCGAGCAAGCTCGCTCCTACGAAAAGCCCATCTCACACCCCCGCATGCTCCCGCAACATCCCCCGCAACAACTGCGCCGCCGGCGACAGATAGGCCCCCTCCCGCACCGCCAGGCCCATGGTCCGCGTCAAGGTGGTTTCCGCCAGCCTCACCTCGCGCAGCTGGCTCATCCCATGCAACCCGCCGTCCAGCGTTTCGCGGGCAACGAAGCTGAGCAGCCGGGTGCGGGCGATCAGGTTGGGCAGCATGGGAATGGCGTTGGTCTCTATCTGCACCCGCGGCGGCGGCAGGCCGTGGGCCTGGAAGGTGGCGTCCATCCAGCGCCGCGACGACACGCTGGGCGCCGGCAGCACCCAGCGGTAGCGGCACAGGTCGGCGATGGCCACCGGGCCGTCGAACAGCGGGTGCTCGCGGCTGGCCACCACCACCACCTGGTCCTGCAGCAGCGGCTCGCTGACCAGGTGCGCGTCGTCGAGGATGCGCGAGCAGATCGCCATGTCCAGGCGCCCGCCGCGCAGGGCCTCGCGCAGCACGTCGTCCTGGCCCAGGGACAGGCTGATGGTCACCTCCGGGGCGCGCCGCAACAGCTCCTCCACCAGCGGCGGCAGCAGGTACTCGGCCATGGTCGCGGCGCAGCCCAGGCGGATGTTGCCCACCAGGCCACTGGCGAAGTCGCGTACCTCGCGGCGCGTCTCCTCGATGTCCTGGCGCAGCTGGCGGGCGCGCTGCAGCATCAGCTCGCCGGCCGGGGTCAGGCGGATGCGCCGGCCCTCGCGCTGGAACAGGCTGGCGCCCAGGGACTGCTCCAGGCGCTGGATGCTCTTGGTCAGCGCCGGCTGGCTGCGCCCCAGGCGGTCCGCCGCGCGGCCCAGGTGGCCGAGCTCGGCGATGGTTTCGAAATAGGCGAGATCGCGCAGGTCCATGGCGGCCACCGATAGATTTCAGGAATGAATTCATGACTATTAGAAAATGGACTTGATGGATTGCGCTATCGATAATTTTCCCCGTTGTCCGCAGTCGGGAGCCTTCGCGTGTCCAGCCCTCAAGCCCAGAGCCTCAGCCGTATCCCCGCCAGCCTGCAGTGGCCGGCCCTGATCCTGGCGGCCGGCGGCGCCGGGCAGCTGCTCGCCTGGCTGGGCATCCCCGCCGCGCTGTTCCTCGGCCCCATGCTGGTGGCCATCGCCTTCGGCGTCGGCGGCGCCGGCATCCGCCTGCCGCGCCAGGCCTTCCGCCTCAGCCAGGGCTGCATCGGCCTGCTGGTGGCCCACGCCATCAACTGGTCGGTGCTGCAAGCCATGGCCGCGTCCTGGCCGCTGATGCTATGCGCCACCCTGCTCACCCTGCTGCTCAGCGCCCTGGTCAGCTACGCCATGGTGCGTTTCGGCGGCATCCCCGGCAGCACCGCCGCCTGGGGCACCGCGCCCGGCGGCGCGGCGGCCATGGTGGCGATGGCCGAGTCCCACGGCGCCGATCCGCGGGTGGTGGCGACCATGCAGTACGTGCGGGTGGTCTGCGTGGTCATGGCCGGCGCCCTGGTCGGCCGCCTGCTGGGCCTGGAAGGCGGCGGCTCGGCGGCCCACAGCACGCCGCTGAACGACGCCGGCCACCTGCCCGACCTGGTCAACTGCCTGCTGCTGATCTTCGTCGGCGTCAGCCTGGGCGCGCGCCTGCCGGCCGGCCCGCTGCTGGTGCCGCTGGTGGCCGGCGCCACGCTGCAACTGGGCGGGCTGCTGCAGATCGCCCTGCCGCACTGGCTGCTGGTGCTGGCCTACGGGGTGATCGGCTGCTACATCGGCCTGCGCTTCGACCGCGCCAGCCTGGCCTACGTCGGCCGCCACCTGCCGGCCATGCTGGTCAGCGCCCTCGGCCTGATCCTCAGCTGCGCGCTCTTCGCCTGGGCCCTGGCGGCCGTCACCGGCATGGACTTCCTGTCCCTCTACCTGGCCACCAGCCCCGGCGGCCTGGACGCCATGGCGATCATCGCGGTGGATACCCACTCCGACGTCGGCCTGGTGCTGGCCATGCAGACCCTGCGGCTGTTCGTGGTGCTGTTCAGCGGCGTGTCCATCGCCCGCCTGGTGATCCGCCTGAGCCACGCCTGAAGCGCAGCGCCTTGTGTGCGCAGCCGTGGGCGTCCAAGATCGGAAACCCTTCGATTCGGCCAAGGACAGCCCCCATGCACCGCCCCACCGCCTGGCACGTCACCCACTGGAGCGACGACCCCTTCAGCCTCGGCGCCTACAGTACCCTGCTGCCCGGCGGTACGCCCGCGCACCGCGCCACCCTCGGCGCCTGCCTGGACGGCCGCCTGGCGCTCGCCGGCGAAGCCTGCAACCCGCGGGCGCCGGCCATGACCCACGGTGCCTGGGACGACGGCCTGCGCGCCGCCGAGCTGGCCCTGCGCGCGGGCGCCCGCCGGGTGATCGTCATCGGCGCCGGGTGCGCCGGCCTGGCCGCTGCGCGGCGCCTGCGCGAGCAAGGCGTCGACTGCGTGCTGCTGGAGGCCCGCGAGCGCATCGGCGGGCGCACCCACAGCATCCGCCTGGGCGAGGCCACCGTGGACGTCGGCGCCGCCTGGCTGCAGCAGTTCGCCGACAACGCCCTGGCCCGCGAGGCGCTGGCGCTGGACCTGGCGCTGGTGGAAACCGACTTCGGCCAACCACTGGCCGCCGCCTGCGACGGTCCGCTGCCGGACATAGACGCGGCCTGGCAGGCCCTGCGCAAGGGGCTGGACCGGCAACTGCCGCTGGCCGAGGCGGTCGAGCGCTACCTGGCTGACCTGGACGCTGCGCAGGCCCGCGCCACAGGTTTCGCCATCGACGCCAACCTCGTCCTCGAAGCCTGCCTGCCGCTGGCGCAGCTCTCGGTGGACGCCCTGGACGAGGAAGGCGTCGGCAACGGCGACCGTTTCCTCCCCGGCGGCTATGGCCAGTTGATCGCGCACCTGGCGCAAGGCCTGGACATCCGCCTGGGCCAGCCGGTGACGCACATCGACTGGTCGGGCGAGCAGGTGCGGGTGAACGACGAGCGCGGCGACTTCTGCATCTGCAGCGTGCCGCTGGGCGTGCTCAAGACGCTGCGCTTCACCCCGGCGCTACCGGCGGCGCAGCAGGATGCCCTGGCCCATCTGGGCATGGGCCGCCTGGAGAAGGTGGTGCTGCAGTTCGAGCGGCGCTGGTGGCCACGCTCGCCCTCGGGCTACCTGCGCTGGTACGACAGCCCGGCCAGCTGGGGCGAATGGCTGGACCTCACCGACGCCGTGGGCGTGCCGACGGTGGCCGGGCTGATCGCCGCCGACGCCGTGGAGCGCCAGTTCGCCGGGCGCAGCGACGAGCAGATCGCCCTCGCAGCCCGCGATGCCCTGCAGGCCTGGGCCGTCGCGCTGGAAAGCGCGCGCTAGAGGCCTTCGAGGGTGACGTCCAGCAGGCGCTCGAGGTAGTCGGCGCCCAGTTCCTCGCTGGAGAACAGGATGCGGTAGACCAGCGGCGCCATCAGCCGGTCGACGATTCGATCCACCTCGGGCAGCGCCTCGCCGCGCGAGGCTGCGCGGGCGAGGATGCATTCGAACTGGCCGCGGGCGATCTCCAGGCAGCGGCCGGAGCAGCCGCCGCCGGCGGCCAGCAGGTCGAGCACCACGGCGCGGCCGGGCACCGAGGCGGTCTCCTCCATGTACTGCTCGCCCCAGACGCGCAGGTCGCCGCGCAGGCTGCCGGTGTCCGCCGGTTCGGCGTCCGGGCGGATGCGTTGCAGGGCGACGTCGCCCAGCAGTTCGTTGAGGTCGCCCCAGCGCCGGTAGATGGTCGAGGGCGTCACCCCGGCGCGGGCGGCTATCAGCGGCACCGTCAGCTCGCCGCGTTCGCGCTCCTCCAGCAGCTCCGCCACCGCCTTGTGCACCGAGGCCTGCACCCTCGCACTGCGGCCCCCCGGCCGCGCGCCCTGATTGATCGCCATAATCACCCTAACGCAAAGAATTTGCTTTTGTGCCGAAACAGGTCCAGCATCTCGCAAAAGCTAAATCTTAGCCTTTGCGAGGCCGATCATGACAGCCACCTTACCCAAAAGCACGAGCGAGCGCCGCCCCGGCCTGTCCCCGCGGACTGCCAGCGTGTTGCTCGGCGCCATCCTCATGGGCTTTCTCGCCGCCGCCAGCGCCCCCACCCCGCTGTATGCGCTGTACCGCGAGACCTGGGGCTTCTCGCCCACGCTGCTGACGCTGGTGTTCAGCATCTACGCCGGCGGCCTGCTGCTGGCGCTGCTGGTGTTCGGCTCGCTGTCCGACCACCTCGGCCGCCGCCCGCTGATCCGCGCCGCGCTGCTCATCGAGCTGCTGGCGATGGCGGTGTTCCTGGCCGCGGGCTCGGTCCAGGCGCTGATCCTGGCGCGCCTGCTGCAGGGCTTCGCCACCGGCCTTGCGACCAGCGTGCTGGGCGCCGCCCTGCTGGACTTCGACCGCGAGCGCGGTCCGCTGGTCAACAGCATCGCGCCCATGCTCGGCCTGGCCCTGGGCGCCCTGGGCAGCAGCGCCCTGGTGCAGTTCGCCGGCGAGCCGCTGCACCTGGTGTACCGGGTGCTGTTCGGCCTGTTCGCGCTGTGCCTGATGCTGCTGTGGCGCCTGCCGGAGAGCGTCAGCCCGCAGCCGGGCGCGCTGGCTTCGCTGCGCCCGCGCATCCGCATCCCGCCCCAAGCGCGCCGCGCCTTCTGGAGCGTGGCGCCGCTCAATGCCAGCCTCTGGGCCCTGGGTGGGTTCTACCTGTCGCTGGGGCCGAGCCTGGCGCGCCAGGTCAGCGGCCTGCAGGCGCCGCTCACCGGCGGCGTGCTGGTGTTCCTGCTGACCGCCTGCGGCGCCCTGGCGATCTTCGCCCTGCGCCACGGCGCGGCGCCGCTCATCCTGCGGCGCGGCGGCCTGGCCCTGGTCGGCGGCCTGCTGCTGACGCTGCTGGGCATCGACAGCGGCAGCGCCTGGCTGTTCTTCCTCGGCACCGCGGTGGCCGGGCTGGGCTTCGGCGGCGGCTTCCTCGGCGCCCTGCGCACGGTGGTGCCGCTGGCCCATGCCCACGAACGCGGTGGGCTGATGGCCGGCTTCTATGTGCTCAGCTACCTGGCCTTCAGCCTGCCGGCGGTGCTGGCGGGGGCCGCCACCCAGCGCTACGGCCTGGTCCCCACCACCAACGGCTATGCCGGCGTGCTCATCCTGCTGGCCACGCTGGTGCTGCTGTCCAGCCGGCGCAGCGCCAGGGCCACGGCGCCGGTCATGTAGGATGGCGTTGAGCGCAGCGATACCCATTGATGGGAGTCGCTTCGCTCGTCCCATCCTACGAAGCCGGCAGCCCCTTTCAGTAATCCACCTTGCCGCGCCCGGCCTTGATCGCCCCGCGCTTGCTCTTGCCCTCCAGGCGGCGGGTCTTGGAGCCGAGGGTCGGCCGCGTCGGCTTGCGCTTCTTCTGCACCGTGGCCGCCGAGCGGATCAGCTCGGCCAGGCGCTCCAGCGCGTCCTCGCGGTTCTGCTCCTGGGTGCGGTACTGCTGGGCCTTGATCACCACCACGCCGTCGCCGCTGATGCGCTGGTCGCTCAGCGCCAGCAGGCGCTCCTTGTAGAAATCCGGCAGCGACGAGGCGCGGATGTCGAAGCGCAGGTGCACCGCGCTGGACACCTTGTTGACGTTCTGCCCGCCGGCGCCCTGGGCGCGGATGGCGCTCAGCTCGATTTCGGCGTCGGGGATCTGCACGGCGTTGGAGATGACGAGCATGGCGGGGAATTCGGACGGAGGGAAAGCACAGCATAACGCGCAAACGCCGGCAGGCACAGAACGCAGCCCGCCGCGGCGCAAGGCCGATTCCTGACTCGCGGATCAATTTTTGAATACACTTGTGTATACAAAAATCTCTTGCAATGAATCCAACAGATCTTTAGAACCGTCCCTGTCCGGCCGCGGGCAGTCACGCGGCAACCGGCCCCATAACAACAACAAGATCGAGGTGCAGCATGTTCCGCCCGGTATCATCCGTGCCGGCGCCCAGCGCCGTCCGCCAACACCCGCGTACGTCCCGCCGCCTGAGCACCGGCAGCCGTATCGCCCTGAGCGCCGCCCTGTTGGCCGGCCTCCCCCTGGACGCGGCCTTCGCCGACGACGACCGCTTCTTCGAGTGGACCAGCAACACACTGGGTTTCCGCTACGGCCAGCAGTTCACCAACCCGAACAACCCGGACAAGTTCGCCAAGCGCATCTACAGCTTCAGCCACGCCGACGGCTACCGCTACGGCAGCAACTTCTTCCACCTGGACGTGTTCCTCTCTGACAGCCGCGACCCGCGCAAGGGCACCGACCACGGTGGCAGCGAAGTCTACGCGGTGTACCGCCACCAGCTGTACGCCTCGCGGGTGTTCGACGTGCCGCTGGGCAAGGGCCTGGTGAAGGACCATGCGTTGACCTTCGGCTTCGACGCCAGCCGCAACAACAACCTGGCCTCGGCGAAGAAGCGCGCCCTGGTGATCGGCCCCACGGTGAAGTTCAACGGCGCCGGCGTGCTCGACCTGAGCCTGATGTACTACCGCGAGAAGAACCACTTCGGCGTGCCCGGCGCAAAGCATCCGGACCACACCTTCGACGGCACCTACATGCTCAACCTGACCTGGCTGAAGCCCTTCCAGCTCGGCGAGCGCATGGCCAAGTTCCAGGGCTTCCTCAACCACGTCGGCGAGAAGGGCGAGGACTACAACGACAAGGACACCGCCGCCGAGACGCTGGTGCGCACCTCGCTGATGGTGGCGGCCCTGCCCGGCGCCAAGCGCCAGCCGAACCTCTGGCTCGGCGTGGGCTACGAGTACTGGCACAACAAGTTCGGCGTGGACGGCGGCACCGGCAGCCGCACCTCGACGCCGACGGTGAACCTGGAGTTCAGTTTCTGAGGTTCGGGCCTCGGTACGGGTACGGCTTCTCGTAGGAGCGAGCTTGCTCGCGAACACACTCCGCTGCGGGGCCCATTCGCGAGCAAGCTCGCTCCTACAAAGAGCAGAAGAGCATTTCGGCGCAGCCCTCACCAACGAAAAAGCCCGGCGCAGGCCGGGCTTTCTTCATCGCGACGAACTCAGCGCTCCTTGCAGGAAACCCCGTCGGCCGGCTCGCCGCCCTTCCAGTCCTTGTACAGGGTGGCTTCCTCGCCCTTGGTCCACCAGATGTACTGGCCGGCGGCGTACTTGGCGCCAGAGGCCGAGATGACGTTGCTGAACACCAGGTTGGCGCTGTCGCTCACCGGCACCACCGCCAGGTGATTGTCGCCCTTGTTCAGGTACTGGACGCTGAACTTGCGCCCGTCGTCGCACTTGTAGTCGACGCTGCGCGAATCCAGCTTGGCGTCGCCCGGCAGGACCAGCGCGTCCACCGGCGGCGCCTTCTTCTCCTCGCCGCCGCAGGCGACCAGCAGCACGGGAACGGCGGCGGCCAGCAGCCAGAATGCTTTTTTCATGGGTGTCCCTCTGACGAAAAATGGCCAGGACACTCTAGCCAAGGTTCGCCGCCGGCGGCAACGCCGCGCGCCCCGGCGAAAAGTCGGGCGCGCGGCTCGCCCTCATTCGGCCAGCGCCAAGGCCGGCTGCGCGGCGCGCGAGCGCTTGAGGCGGTAGCAGGCGAACATCACCAGCAGCCACAGCGGGATCACGTACACCGAGACCTGGATGCCCGGAATCATCGCCATCACCCCGAGGATGAACAGCACGAAGGCCAGGCACAGCCAGTTGCCGTAGGGGTAGAAGATGGCGCGGAAGGCGGTGCGCACGCCGTCGCGGTCCATGCGCTGGCGGAACTTCAGGTGCGCGTAGCTGATCATCGCCCAGTTGATCACCAGCGCCGCCACCACCAGCGACATCAGCAGCTCCAGCGCCTGGTGCGGGATCACGTAGTTGACCACCACCGCGAGAAAGGTCACCAGCGCCGACACCAGCAGCGCGCGCACCGGCACGCCGCGCTTGTCCACCTTCGCCAGGGCGCGGGGCGCGTCGCCCTGCTCGGCCAGGCCGACCAGCATGCGGCCGTTGCAGTAGGTGCCGCTGTTGTAGACCGACAGCGCCGCGGTGAGCACCACGAAGTTGAGGATGTGCGCGGCGGTGTCGCTGCCGAGCAGCGAGAACACTTTCACGAAGGGGCTGCCGCTGTAGTCGTCGCCGGCCGCGCTGATGCTCTGCAGCAGGCTGTCCCAGGGCGTCAGCGCGAGCAGCACGGCCAGGGCGCCGACGTAGAAGATCAGGATGCGCCAGAGCACCTGGTTGATCGCCTTGGGGATCACCGTTTTCGGCTGGTCGGCCTCGGCGGCGGTGAAGCCGAGCATCTCCAGGCCGCCGAAGGAGAACATGATGAAGGCCATGGCCATCACCAGCCCGCTGGCGCCGTTGGGGAAGAAGCCGCCGTGGCTCCACAGGTTGCTCACGCTCGCCTGCTCGCCGCCGTGGCCGGAGAACAGCAGCCAGCAGCCGAGCAGGATCATGCCGACCACCGCGCTGACCTTGATCATCGCGAACCAGAACTCGGCCTCGCCGAACAGCTTGACGTTGGCCAGGTTGATGAGGTTGACCAGCACGAAGAACACCGCGGCGCTAGCCCAGGTGGGCACATCCGGCCACCAGTAGTGCACGTACTTGCCCACCGCGGTGAGTTCGGACATGCCGACCAGGATGTACAGCACCCAGCAGTTCCAGCCGGAGAGGAAGCCGGCGAAACCGCCCCAGTACTTGTGGGCGAAATGGCTGAAGGAGCCGGCCACCGGCTCTTCGACGATCATCTCGCCGAGCTGGCGCATGATCAGGAAGGCGATCACCCCGGCGATGGCGTAGCCGAGCAGCATGGACGGCCCGGCCGACTTGAGCACCCCGGCCGAGCCGAGGAACAGGCCGGTGCCGATGGCGCCGCCGAGGGCGATCAGCTGGATATGGCGATTCTTCAGGCCGCGCTGCAACTGGCCTGCGTGCTGGGTATCACGCGTCATTGCGTCACCTTTTGTTGTTATCTGTGACGGATCGGGCCCCGCGGTTCGTGGCCGCGCGGCATGCAAGGCGCATCGCGCCGCGACGAATTGCCGCCGGGCGCGGGGCAGGCGCCATATCAGCCGCTGCGGTCGCTGCGAACAAGCCTGCGAGCCTTGTGGGAAAGCGCCCGGCCAGCGTCGCGGGCGGCAGCTTTTCGTTACAGCCATGGCGGGCTGCGCAGTGCACCGGCGGCCGCGTAAAGCCTTCGTTACACAGCGGTTCGCCAGCTTTCCAGGGCAGATGCAAGGCGCCCGCGCCGCCGCTACCATGCGCGGCATCGACTTTCGTTTTCCGGTGAGCCATGGCCCGCGCCGCCCCGCCCGACCTCAGCGATACCCAGGTGCCCCTGCGCGGCCTGGCGCGCAGCTACCCGCGCGGGCTGTACATCGAGCCCCACGAGCACGAGTGGGGCCAGGTGCTCTACGCCATGTCCGGGCTGATGTGGCTGGAAACCCCGCAGGAAGCCCTGCTGCTGCCGCCGCAGCGCGCCGTCTGGCTGCCGCCGGGCGTGCCCCACGGCATCCGCGTGGTCAGCGAGCTGCAGATGCGCAACATCTACCTGCGCCCGAGCCTGGCCGGGGTGCTGGAGGAGCGCGTGCAGGTGTTCGAGGTGGACACCCTGCTGCGCGAGCTGATCCTGCGCCTGGTGGAACAGGAAAGGCAGCCCGACGCCGAGTACTACCGCGCCCTCTCCGACCTCTGCGTGCTGGAACTGCGCCGCGCCCGCAGCAGCCTGCCGCGCATCTCCCTGCCGGAAGACGACGACCGCCGCCTGCTCGCCCTGTGCCGGGCGGTGATGGCCAACCCCAGCGCGGAAATCTCCGTGGAGCAGCACGCCGCCGACGTCGGCGCCAGCGTGCGCACCCTCGCCCGCCTGTTCCAGCGCAGCCTGGGCATGGGCTTCGCCGCCTGGCGCCGCCAGGTGCAGCTGGCCACCGCCGTGGCCGCGCTGGCCGCCGGCACCCCGGTGAACCGCATCGCCCACGAGCTGGGCTATACGCCGGGGGCATTCAGCGAGATGTTCCGCCGCGAGCTGGGGGTGGTGCCTTCGGAGTGGGGGGTGGAAACCTGGTAGGAGCGCGCCCTGCGCGCGAATCGCGGGCAGGGCCCGCTCCTACAAGTGCAGGAGAAACACCATCGTAGGATGGGTTGAGCGAAGCGATACCCATCACCACGACCGCATGGGTTTCGCAAACTCAACCCATCCTACGAAAGCACCTCGGCGCAGTCGGCAAGACAGCCGTCCGACGGCGCAATCTGTCCGAAATTCCGAAGTCCTTGACCGATACCCGCCCGCCGTCCGCCCTAGACTGCCTCCACCCAGCCGAACGTCCCGGAGGCCCCATGAACTACCTGATCTCGCTGGCCATCGGCGTCGCCGTCGGCGTGCTCTACAACCTGCTCGACTTCCGCTCGCCGGCGCCGCCCCTGGTGGCGCTGGTCGGCCTGCTCGGCATGCAGCTGGGCGAGAGCCTGCTGCCGGTCGGCCGCGAGCTGGTGCTGCGCTGGTTCCACTGAAACCTTTCGACGGAGACTTCCATGCAAGCCCTGCAATTCGCCCGTACCGGCGACCTCGACGCGCTCCAGCGGGTCGAGCTGGCCGACCCCATCCCCGCCGCCGACGAGGTGCTGGTGGAGGTCCGCGCCGCCGGCCTCAACCCCAGCGACGTGAAGAACGTGCTCGGCCGCTTCCCCTACACCACCCTGCCCCGGGTGCCCGGCCGCGATTTCGCCGGGGTCGTGGTGAAAGGCCCGCAGGCGCTGCTCGGCCAGGCCGTGTGGGGTACCGGCAAGGAGCTCGGCTTCCTCCGCGACGGCAGCCATGCCGGCCTGCTGGCCCTGCCGGCGCGCGGCGTGGCGTTGATGCCCGGGAGCCTGGATTTCGCCCAGGCCGCCAGTTGCGGGGTGCCCTATACCACCGCCTGGGACGCCCTGGAGCGCAGCGGCGTGAAGGCCGGCACCCGGCTGCTGGTGATCGGCGCCGGCGCGGTCGGCTCGGCCGCGCTGGACCTGGCCCGCGCCCGCGGCGCCGAGGTGCTGGCGGGGGTGCGCCGCGCCGAACAGGCCGCCGAACTGCAGGCCCGCGGCATCGCCAGCCTGCTGCTGGAGCAGCCGGAGCGCCTGGCCGAGCAAGTGAATTCAACATTCCCCGGCGGCGCCGAGGTGATCTTCGACACCACCGGCTTCTGGCTGCCGGCATCGGTCAGCGCCCTGGCCACCTTCGGCCGCATCGCCATCATCGCCGCGCCGGTGGACGGCCACGTGCAGTTGCCGGCGCTGGCGCTGTACCGCCGCGGGGGTTCGCTGGTGGGGGTCAACTCGCTGCTGTACGACAGCGTGGCCTGCGCGCGCATGCTGGAGCAGTTCGGCCGCGGCTTCGACGAAGGCCGCCTGCCGCTGCCCGGCGGGCTGCGCGAATCGCCGCTGAGCGAGGGCCTGCAGCGCTATCGCGAAGTGAACGAGGGCAGCAGCGACAAGCACATCCTGCTGCCCTGAGGCGGGCTTCAGCCGGCCACGCGCACCTGCGGGCGGCGCGAGGTGCCGACCTGTTCCTGGGCCAGGCAGTGGTCGAGGAACAGTTCCATGTAGCGGAAGCTCTTGCAGATGGCCGCGCGCAGTTCGTCCCAGCGCCCGGAGGCGATTTCCTGGCCGCACAGGGTGCAGATGATCTCCAGCGCTTCCCAGGGATGGTCATCGTCGTAGTGCGCATGCAGGCGCAGCCACTTCATCGCGCTCTTGCGCAGTTCCGCCGGCAGTGTCTGCTCGTAGGCGTCGCTGGAGCAGACCAGCGCCGACCAGTCGCCGGTCACCCCTTCCACCGCGTAGTTGGTGGCCGCCATGGCCACCGCCAGGTCGTCCGAGGCGCTGCTGTGCCAGCACCAGTGGCCGAGGGCGTGCAACGCCTCGGGCACCTCCTGCGCACGCAGCGCCGCCAGGCCCACGCCATAGGCCTCGGCCCAGCGCAGCCAGTGGTCGGCGTGGTTCAGTTCGACGCGGATGTTGCGCATCAGCCAGCGCCGCGCCATGTCCTCGCCGGGGGAACGGCCGAAGCGTGTCTTCAGCAGGTTCTGCGACATATAGAGGGGGAACTGCTCGACCACCGGCCAACCGCCGATGAGGTAGGTGCGCATGGTCGCGGCGCCAATCTGGCCGTCGCGCAGGCGGCGGTAGAACTCGTGCCCGGAGACCGCGCGGCGGGCGCCTTCGCAGGCGGCCACCAGGTCCTGTGCCCACTGCGGGTAGCTGGTCAGGTCCTTCAGGGACCCGACGCGGAGAAATGCTTCGTTCATGCTGGCCCATCCTTGTGCGTCGACGAAATCGACCGCCAGACTAGATGACGGGCCGCCGGCTGTCACCGTCCGGAGGTGGTGTCCGGCTCCACCAGGGCCGGCTCCGCCTGCCCGGAATAGTGACGGTTGAACGGCAGCGGGCGGCCCACGGCGTAACCCTGGGCATAATCGATACCGATTTCCCGCAGCGCCTCGAGGATTTCCTCCGACTCGACGAACTCCGCCACCGTGCGCTTGCCCATGACGTGGCCGATCTGGTTGATCACCTGGACCATGGCGCGGTCGATGGGGTCGTCGAGCATGTCCTTGATGAAGCTGCCATCGATCTTCAGGTAGTCCACCGGCAGGTGCTTGAGGTAGACGAAGGACGACATGCCGGCGCAGAAGTCGTCGAGGGAGAAGCGGTAGCCCATGGCCTTGAGTTCGTGGATGAACTGGGTGGCGCTGACCAGGTTGGCGATGGCGCTGGTCTCGGTGACCTCGAAGCAGATATTCTCCGGCGCCAGGCCGTAGGCCGGCTGCAGTTCGCGGAGCATCTGGATGAAGCTGGCGTCGCCAATGGTGGCGCCGGACAGGTTGATGGCGCAGGTGGCGATCGGCTCGCAGCCGGCCTCGCGGCGTTCGGCGAGGATCTCGAAGGCGCGGTTGGCCACCCAGCGGTCGATCAGCGGCATCAGGCCGTAGCGCTCGGCGGCCGGGATGAAGTCGTTGGGCGGCACCAGGCGGCCGTTCTCGTCCAGCACGCGCAGCAGCAGCTCGACATGCAGGCCCTCCTCGGCCTGCGGGTCGACCGCGCGGATGCGCTGGGCGAACAGGCGGAAGCGGTCCTCGTCCAGGGCCTGGCGGATGCGCTGGACCCAGGCCATCTCGCCGAAGCGCATGGACAGCTCGCTGTCATCCGGGCTGAACACCTGGGCGCGGTTGCGGCCCTTCTCCTTGGCCAGGTAGCAGGCCATGTCGGCGCAGCGCAGCGCCTCCTCCACCGACACCAGCATGGCCGAGACGTGCACCACGCCGATGCTGACGGTGATGTTGAAGGGCCGCCGGTCCCAGACGAAGTGCAGGTTCTCGACGCCCTGGCGGAGGTTCTCGGCGATCTGCTCGGCGACCTCCGGCGGGCAGTTCTCCAGCAGCACGCCGAACTCGTCGCCGCCCAGGCGCGCCAGGGTGTCGCCCTCGCGCAGGCAGCGCTCGAGGACGCTGCAGGTCTGGCGCAGCAACTCGTCGCCGGCGGCGTGCCCGCAGGTGTCGTTGACCAGCTTGAACTGGTCCAGGTCGAGGTACATCAGGCTGTGGCGGTCGTTGCGCTGCGCCGAGCGCTCCAGCGCCTGCTCCAGGCGGTACTCGAACTCGCGGCGGTTGCTCAGGCCGGTCAGGGAATCGTGGGTGGCCTGCCAGGACAGGCTTTCCATGTACTGCCGCTCGCGGGTCATGTCGTGCAGCACCAGCGCCGCGCCGACGATGCGCCCGCCAACGCGGATCGGCGTGCCCACCAGGGTCACCACCACGCCGCTGCCGTCCAGGCGCTGCAGCAGCTTGCTGACTTCGCTGCCGGCCTCCACCTCGCCGCGCAGGACCTGCCCGACCAGGGCCAGGTCCTCTTCCTCGGAGGTCTCGTCGAGCATGCGCAGCAGCGACTTCAGCGGCAGGCCCACGGCCATCTCGCTGTCCCAGCCGATCATGCGTTCGGCGGCCGGGTTGAGGTAGGCGATGTGGGCGTTCTCGTCGATGGTGATGACCGCGTCGCCGATCGCCGCCAGGGTCGTCTGGGCCTTCTCGCGCTCGCTGTCCAGGGCGCTCTGGAAGGCGCGCTGGGCCAGCAGCAGGTTGCGCGTGCGCCAGGCCGCCAGAAGGATCAGGGCCAGGCCGCTGACGATGTTGGCCGCCAGCAGCAGGCGCATCACCGAGCGCGAACCCTGGGCGAGCGCGGCGCTGAAGGCCATGGAGGCGGGGGTCACGCCTTCGTTGATGGCCTGGATGCGCTGGTCCCAGTAGCTGATGTCGCCGGGGCCGACCTGGCCGGCCTGGATGCGCTGGTGCATCTCTTCGGCGATGGCCTGGAGCTGGTCGAGGTAGCGGTCGCCCTCCTTCCAGTAGCGCACCGCCTCGTTGAAGTAGCTGAAGTCGTGGAAATAGCGGTAGAGGGTGATGATGGCGCCGACGTCGTCGGGATGGTTGCCGCCGGCGAGGATGCCTTTGCGCGCCAGTTCGTAGTCCGGCTGCGGGCTGTCCAGGGCGGTGCGCAGCAGGCGGTCGCCGAGGGGGATGGCGATGGCTTCCTGGTAGCGCCGGTAGTCGTCGGTGTCGCGCGTCTCGCCGTAGCGCTGCAGGTAGTGGATGGCGTCCTTCTGGCCCTTGGACCAGAGGCTCTCGCCGCCAACGTAGGCGCGCGCCCCCGAAATCAGGTAAAGGCTGCCTACGCCAAGCAATCCCTGCAGCAGGACCACGGCGATGAACGGCCATACCAGCTTCCACAGCCGGGAGTCATGGCGAATACGGCTCTGCCCAGTAGCACCCATGGATATTGTCGGATTCCTTTCGTGTCCTTACCGCTGCGGCAGCCCGCCGTAGCCGGACTGGAGCGCAACGGCCCCTCCTTACTCTTAGCGCATGGTAGCCATTCCACAAGGCGGGGGTACAGGGCCTGGGCCGAGGAAAATCTCAAAATTGTCCGACAATATGCCGCCGGCCGCCGCCTGCGTCGTTGCCAACGCCTGCGCCAGGGCCTTCGGCCAGCCGATGGGCGACAGTGGTGCACTTCGTCGGTGGTGGGCGTGTCGGCGCTGCAGGGCAATTCCGTTCGCGAATGCGAAGCGCAGCGATGCGGATTCAGGGTGACGCCGAGCGATCAGACCTCACCCCAGCCCTCTTCCGCTTGCGGGAGAGGGCTGGGGTGAGGGGGAGGGGTTCGCCGGTGTGTCGTTGCCGCCGGGGAGTGCCGTTCGCGAGCAAGCTCGCTCCTACATTCATTCTCCGGCATACACCACGCCCGTAGGATGGCGTTGAGCGAAGCGATACCCATCACCACCAACAGCGAAACAGGAATCAGCCCTGGCGGCCGCGCTCCAGCCAGCGCTCGAGCATCGGCGCCAGCTCTTCCAGCGGCTGGTAGCCATTGGTCAGCAGGGCCAGTTGGCCGTTGCGCTCGGCCAGCAGGGTGGGGAAGCCGGCGATGCCCAGGTCGCGGGCCCAGGAGAAGTCGGCCTGGGTCGTCAGGTGGTTTTCCTGGCTGTCGAACAGCTCGGCGAACTCGATGCGCGGCAGGCCGACGCTTTCGGCCAGCTGCGCCAGGGTCGCGGCCTCGGTGACGTCGCGTCCCTCGACGTAGAAGGCCTGCTGGATGGCCTTGACCAGCGCCCAGGCGGCCTCCTCGTCCAGGCGCCGGGCGGCGACCACCGCGCGGCAGGCCGGCTCGGTGTCGTAGACGAAGCCTTCGGGCAGCGCGCCCTCGAAGCGGAACGGCTGGCCGGTGGCCAGGTGCACCGCCTGCCAGTGCTCGAGGATGTAGCGCCGGGTGGCCGGCTCCAGGGCCGCGCCATGGCCGGTGCGCAGCCCGCCCATGACCAGCGCCAGCGGTACGCCGGCGGCGCCCGCCTGCTCGATCAGCGCCTGGGCCACCGGGGCGAAGCCCCAGCACCAGGAGCACATGGGGTCCATCACGTAGAGCAGGCGGGCGTTGGCCAAGGGTCAGTCCTCCAGGACGGCCTGCCGCGGGTCGCGGCCGATGGGGTGGGGCTGGTTGCGCAGCTTCGCCAGCTCGATCTGCTTCTGCCGCTCGCGGGCGCTGGCGCGGGTCTTCTCGCTCAGCGTGTCCCAGCAGTGCGGGCAGCTGATGCCCGGCGCGTAGTGCTCGCTGGCGCGGTCCAGGGCCGAGATCGGGTTGCGACAGGCGTGGCACTGGTCGTAGTCGCCCTCGGAGAGGTCATGGCGCACCGTCACCCGGTTGTCGAACACGAAGCAGTCGCCGCGCCACAAGCTCTGTTCCTCGGGCACTTCCTCCAGGTACTTGAGGATGCCGCCCTTGAGGTGGAAGACCTCCTCGAAGCCCTCGCCGAGCATGTAGCTGGAGGCCTTCTCGCAGCGGATGCCGCCGGTGCAGAACATGGCGACCTTCTTGTGCTTCGCCGGGTCGTAGTGGGCCTTCACGTAATCGGGAAACTCGCGGAACGACTGGGTCTTGGGATCGACCGCGCCTTCGAAGGTGCCGATGGCCACTTCGTAGTCGTTGCGGGTGTCGATCAGCAGCACCTCGGGGTCGCTGATCAGCGCGTTCCAGTCCTGCGGCTCGACGTAGGTGCCGACGCGGCGGTTGGGATCGACGCCGGGCACGCCCAGGGTGACGATCTCTTTCTTCAGCTTGACCTTGGTGCGGTAGAACGGCTGCTCGTCGCAGTAGGATTCCTTGTGGTCGACGTCGGCCAGGCGCGGGTCCCGGCGCAGCCAGGCGAGCAATCCGTCGATGCCCTCGCGGGTGCCGGACACGGTGCCGTTGATGCCTTCCTCGGCGAGCAGCAGGGTGCCCTTGATGCCGTTGTCCAGCAGGGTCTGCAGCAGGGGTTCGCGCAGCGCGACGTAGTCCGGCAGGGAAACGAACTTGTACAGCGCCGCCACGACGATGGAGCGGGTCATGGGGTACATCCTCCAGTGGTCGCCCGCGTAAAGGGCGGACCGGGTCAGAAAAGACAACGCCGGCATCGGTTGCCGGCGTTGGCGCATTCTACCGCAACGACCGGGCAGCGTCAGTGGTCGTGCTTGCTGCCGCCGCGGCAGGTCGGCGAGTCGGGCGCGGCGCCCTGCCCGGCCCATTCCTCGGGGGTGTAGGTGTGCAGCGCGAGGGCGTGGAACTGGCCCATCAGCTCGCCGAGGGTGGCGTAGACCTTCTGGTGCCGCTTGACCGAATTCAGCCCGGCGAATACCGGGCTGACGATCACGGCCTTGTAGTGCGTTTCCTGGCCGCGGCTGTGCATGTGGCTCTCGTCCAGCACCTGCAGGTGCTGCGGTTCGAGGCCGGTTGCCAGGGCGGACTGGATACGTTCCTGCATGCTCATGTCGCTGTTTCCGTCACTTCTTCGCCGGGGCCTTCACGCCCAGTTCCTTGTCCATGTCGGCCAGCAGCTTGTTCACCGGGTCGACCGCGGTCTGCAGCTTGGCCTGGGTCAGCTGGGCGGACTGCGCGGTCAGGCGCGGCATCTTCTGCAGCACTTTCTGGCCCAGGGGCGAGGCGTAGAAGTCGTTCAGTTGCTTGAGCTCGGACTCGGTGAAGTTGTCCGAATAGAGCTTGACCAGCTCCGGCTTGATCTTCTCCCAGCCCACCGCGCGGTCCAGCTCGGCGTTGGCCTTGGCCTGGTAGCGGTCGAGCACCGCCTTCTTGCTGTCCGGCGCCTTCGCCTGGGCGAAGTGCTGGGCGAACATCTGCTGCACCTGGGCGTAGACCGGCACCGTGAGCTTGTCGGCGTGGACCTGCTTGAGGAATTTCTCGGCCTCGGCGGCGGAATCGGCCAGGGCCATGGTGCTGAAACCAACGAGGAGTGCGGCGGTGCAAATCTTGCGAAGGGCGGTCATGGGCAGTCCTTGAGTCTGTCTGGTGTGTCCCTTGGGACCCGCCATTCTGCGCCTAAGTTCTGAAAGCCCTCAAGCGGGAGCCGAGCAACGGCGTTTATGCCAGCCCAGTGGCAGAAATGGCTGAAAGTTACTGCCTACCCTTGTTCTGTCAGCGGCGAATCGGCATGCTGGGTCAGATTGTCACATGGATGTGTTCGATGACCTCACAGGCCCGCCTCACGCTGCCTCCTGCCCTACCGATGTTGTGCGATGCGCGAGGCCACCTGGACCCGGACGCCATCGGCTGGTCGTCGCGGCCGCTGCTGGATTGCGCCCTGCCCGGCCAGCGCGGCCGGCGCAAGCGCTGGAACCACTGGTGCCTGATCAGCCCGGGCTGGATGCTCTCGCTGACCATCGCCGACCTCGACTACCTCGGCTACGGCGCCCTCTACTTCCTCGACCTGAACACCGGCAAGGCCTATTCCCGCACCCAGATCTGCCCGCTGGGCCTGTGCTGCGAGTTGCCCGACCACCCCAACCAGAACCACGCCTTCCGCCACGAACGCCTCAACCTGGGCTTCGACGACCAGGGCGCGCGCCTGCGCATCCACGCCGACGCCGGCGACCTGGGCGGCCTGCCGCTGTCCCTGGCGCTGGACGTGCAGCGCCCGGCGCACCTGGACTCGGTCAACCTGGTGGTACCCATGGGCGGCAACCACTTCCACGCCTGCAGCCGGCAGATGGGCCTGCCCTTCACCGGCGCCCTGCAACTGGGCGAGGAAACCTACCAGGCCCAGGCCGGGCAGAGCTTCGCCGCGCTGGACTTCGGCCGTGGCGTGTGGCCCTTCCGCAGCTTCTGGACGCGCGCCGCCTTCGCCGCGCCCGGCGGCATCGCCGGCAACTTCGGCTCGGGCTGGACCGACCACAGCGAACACAAGGAAAACGCCCTGTGGTTCGGCGGCGAGCTGCAGCGCCTGCGCGGCGAGGTGGACATCCGCCAGGAGCCCAACGACCCGCTCGCTCCCTGGCGCCTGAGCACCGCCGACCAGCGCGTCGACCTCGCCTTCACCCCGCTCAAGCTGCACGAGGCCTCGCCGCGCCTGGGCCTGCTCTATGCCCACACCAGCCAGTGGTTCGGCCACTACGACGGCTTCCTGCGCAGCGCCGCCGGCGAGCAGGTGCCGGTCAAGCGCGCCCTGGGCTGGATAGGCGCCACCCACGCGCGCTGGTAGGCGCTATCGGCGCCATTGACGCAGCGCGGAACCCGAAAGCCGGCACAAGGCCTAAACTCCCTCAGATCATTCCGGGAGGACGCCTTCATGAAACGGACCGAAACCGACAGCCTGGGGCCCATCGAGGTCGACGAGCAGGCCTACTGGGGCGCGCAGACGCAGCGCTCGCTGGAGAACTTCGCCATCGGCGGGCAGCGCATGCCGCTGGCCGTGGTCTACGGCCTGACGCTGGTCAAGAAGGCCGCCGCGCGCATCAACGTGCGCCTGGGCGAGCTGCCGGCGGAGATCGGCCAGCTGATCGAGCAGGCCGCCGACGAAATCCTCGCCGGCCAGCACGACGACCAGTTCCCGCTGGTGGTCTGGCAGACCGGCAGCGGCACCCAGAGCAACATGAACGTCAACGAGGTGATCGCCGGCCGCGCCAACGAACTGGCCGGCAACGCCCGCGGCGGCAAGGCGCCGGTGCACCCCAACGACCACGTCAACCGCGCGCAGAGTTCCAACGACAGCTTCCCCACCGCCATGCACCTGGCCGCCGCCCAGGCCGTGCACCAGGAGCTGCTGCCGGCCATCGCCGAGCTGGTCGGCGGCATAGCCGCGCAGTCGGCGCGCCACGCCGACCTGGTGAAGACCGGGCGCACCCACCTGATGGACGCCACGCCCATCACCTTCGGCCAGGAGCTATCGGCCTTCGTCGCCCAGCTCGACTACGCCGAGCGCGCCATCCGCGCCGCGCTGCCGGCGGTCTACGAGCTGGCCCAGGGCGGCACTGCGGTGGGCACCGGGCTGAACGCCCCGGCGGGCTTCGCCGAGGACATTGCCGCGGAACTGGCCGGCCTCACCGGCCTGCCCTTCGTCTCGGCGCCGAACAAGTTCGCCGCCCTCGCCGGCCACGAGCCGCTGGTGACGCTCTCCGGCGCCCTGAAGACCCTCGCCGTGGCGCTGATGAAGATCGCCAACGACCTGCGCCTGCTCGGCTCCGGCCCGCGCGCGGGCATCGCCGAGGTGCGCCTGCCGGCCAACGAGCCGGGCAGCTCGATCATGCCCGGCAAGGTCAACCCGACGCAGTGCGAGGCCCTGTCGATGCTGGCCTGCCAGGTCATGGGCAACGACGCCGCCCTGACCTTCGCCGCCAGCCAGGGCCACCTGCAGCTGAACGTGTTCAAGCCGGTGATCATCCACAACCTGCTGGAATCCATCCGCCTGCTGGCCGACGGCTGCCGCAACTTCAACAGCCACTGCATCGCCGGCCTGCAGCCGGACGCCGAGCGCATGGCCGAGCACCTGGAGCGCGGCCTGATGCTGGTCACCGCGCTGAACACCCACATCGGCTACGACAAGGCCGCGGAGATCGCCAAGAAGGCCTACAAGGAAGGCACCTCGCTGCGCGAGGCGGCACTGGAGCTGGGCTACCTGACGGACCAGCAGTTCGACGAATGGGTCCGTCCGCAGGACATGCTGGAGGCCGGGCAGCATGGTTGAATCCGGCAAATCCGGCGCCACGCCCCTGGAGGGCGACGGCAAGCGCATCCTGGTGATCCTCGGCACGCCCAAGGCCGACGGCTTCTGCCACGCCCTGGCCGACGCCTACCAGCACGGCGCGCGCAGCCAGGACCACGTGGTGCGTACCCTGAAGCTCGGCGAACTGCGCTTCGACCCGGTGCTGCGCGGCGGCTACGAACGCAGCCAGGACCTGGAGCCGGACCTGCTCGAAGCCCAGCGCCAGGTGCACTGGGCGCAGCACCTGGCGTTCGTCTATCCGATCTGGTGGGGCGGCCTGCCGGCGCTGCTGCAGGGCTTCTTCGACCGGGTGTTCCTGCCCGGCTTCGCCTTCCGCTACCGCACCCCGCAGGACCGCGAGTGGGAGCCGCTGCTGGGCGGGCGCAGCGCCGACCTGCTGGTGACCCACGACCAGACGCACTGGCGCTACCGCCTGCGCCAGGGCGCCCCGGCGCACCGCCAGATGGTGCGCTGCATCCTCGGCCCGTGCGGCATCGCCACCCGCCACCTAGAAGAGTTCAGCCCCATGCGCGGCGCCAGCGAGGAACAGCGCCAGGCCTGGCTCAAGCGCGCCGAGCAGTTGGGCACGCAGGTGTGAGCACCGGGCGGGCCGATGGCCCGCCCAGCATCCTTCCTCCGGGAGCCGGGGCTTTTCCAGACGTTCCCTAAAGCCCCCTCCCACCCTCCTCGCCTAGCATCCCGGCCCTTGCCGCCATTCCTGGCGGCGCATTGCCTGTCTAGGGAGGAAACATGTTCCGCAAACTGGGAGCCGAACTGCTCGGCACGTTCTGGCTGGTCTTCGGCGGCTGCGGCAGCGCCGTGCTGGCCGCGCAATTCGGCAATGTCGGCATCGGCCTGCTCGGTGTATCGCTGGCCTTCGGCCTGACCGTGGTGACCATGGCCTACGCCGTGGGCCCGATCTCCGGCGGCCACTTCAACCCGGCGGTGAGCCTGGGGCTGTGCGTCGGCGGGCGCTTCCCCGCCCACCAGCTGCTGCCCTACGTGCTGGCCCAGGTGGCCGGCGGCCTGCTCGCCGGCGCCGCGCTCTACTGCATCGCCAGCGGCGCCGCCGGCTTCGATCCGTCGAAGGGCTTCGCCGCCAACGGCTATGCCGAACACTCGCCGGGCGGCTACAGCCTGCAGGCGGTGCTGCTGTGCGAAGTGC
The DNA here is from genome assembly GCF_900112375.1 of Pseudomonas citronellolis. Classification (GTDB taxonomy): domain Bacteria; phylum Pseudomonadota; class Gammaproteobacteria; order Pseudomonadales; family Pseudomonadaceae; genus Pseudomonas; species Pseudomonas citronellolis. The sequence goes on from NZ_FOLS01000002.1 coordinate 236,317, forward strand.
TGATGAGCGCGGTCTTCCTGTTCATCATCATGGGCGCCACCGACCGCGACGCCCCGGCCGGCTTCGCGCCGCTGGCCATCGGCCTGGCCCTGGCGCTGATCCACCTGGTCAGCATCCCGGTCAGCAACACCTCGGTGAACCCGGCGCGCAGCCTGGGCGTGGCGCCCTTCACCGATCCCTGGGCGCTGCAGCAGCTGTGGGCATTCTGGGTCGCGCCGCTGGCCGGCGGGGTGGTGGGTGCGCTGGCCTGGCGGGTTATTCGCGGGCGTTGAGCGATTCGCGGATGGGGTCCGCTCCTACCAGGGGAATGACGTCGGCGCGCGGGCTTTCCCCTCACCCCAGCCCTCTCCCGGAGGGAGAGGGGGCTAGTCCGTGCCGAGAGGAGGCCTGGTTTCAGCCGGCAATCCCTGTGCTAGCCGGCTAACGCCGAAACACCAACGCACTCCGAACGGTCCCCTCTCCCTCCGGGAGAGGGTTAGGGTGAGGGGGCCGCAGGCCTGCTCGCTCGATTCCGTTCCCCACACGCTCCATGAGGCCATGCACTTGTAGGAGCGGGCCCTGCCCGCGATTCGCGCGCAGGGCGCGCTCCTACAGGGGAATGACATCGGCGCTCGGGCTTTCCCCTCACCTCCCCCACCAAACACACCGCCCCGCAGGATGGGTGAAGCGAAGCGATACCCATCACCACCGCAACCTCAGAAGTACTGAGTCACACTGAACTTCGCATTGCGCCCCTGGCTGTACACGTTGTCCCCCGACAGCGCCGGGTGGTAGTCGCGGTTGAACAGGTTATCCACCGTAAGGTTCAGCTCGGTGTTCTCCAGGCCCAGGCGCCGCGGCTTCCAGCTGGCGAAGACACGCTGGGTGTCGTAGCTGTCGTTGGTCGTCTGGTCCCAGTAGCTGTCGCCCGCCACGGTGCCCATGCCGCCGGAGTACTTGTCGCTGGGCAGGCGGTCGGTCTGGCGGACGAACTCGCCCTGCCAGCCCATCTGCGCGTCCCAGTCGGGGAATTTCACGCCGAGGGTCGCCACCCACTTCGCCGGCGGCACGTCGCGGGCCCAGACGTTGGGGCCCCAGGGGTTGCTGTAGGCGCCGTCGTGCTTGCCTTCCACCCAGCTGTACGACAGCCCGGCGAACAGCCGCTCGCTGTCGTAGAAGCTCTCGATCTCGAAGCCCTTGTAGGTCGCCCCGGGCAGGTTGCGGTAGTTGCTCAGCGGCAGCATGCCGGCGCAGCTGCCGCCGATGCTGCCGTCGTCGATGGACTGTTGCTCGCAGGCCACGCTGCGGGTGCGGAAGATTTCGTCCTTGATCTTGTTCTGGAACAGCGTGGTGCGCACCTGCAGGTTGTCGCCGGCGACGAACAGGTCCGGCAGGTTGACGATGTTGCCCAGGCGCAGGGCGTGGATGCGCTCGGCGTCCAGGTCGCGGCTGGTGGCGCTGATGGTGCTGCTGTTCTGCACCTCGTACTGCTCGTCGATCACCGGCGCGCGCCAGGTGCGCGAGTAGTCGGCGAAGAAGGCCACGCGCTCGGTGGCGGTCCAGAACAGCGACAGGCGCGGCGACCAGCCGCTGTAGGTCTGCGAGCTGTAGTCGTGGCCCTGGGCCGGGTTGTCGTAGAGCGGCGCATCGTTGGCCTTGCCGGCGTTGCGCACCTGGTCGAAGCGCAGCGACGGGGTGACGGTCACGCTGCCCCAGGTCAGCGCGTCCTGCACGTAGGCGCTGCGGGTGAGCTGCTTGCCGCTGGGCATGAAGGCCGGCTGGAAGTGCCCGTAGTTGTAGCGCGCGGTGTCGTAGGTGGAGCCGGGGATGTACATCTGCGTGTCGCGGGTGTGCTTGTGCAGTTGCGCGCCGACGGTGAAGGCGTGTTGCAGCGGGCCGGTGTCGAACAGGCTGGTGTTGCGCAGCTCCAGCACCTTGTCGCGGTAGTCGGTGTCCATCTTCTGCCCGCCGGTGGCGACCTGGAAGAAGGCGTCCGGGTTGCGCTCGTCGGTCTGCTCGACATGGGACTCGGAATACTGCAGCAGCAGGTCGAGCAGCGGGTTGTCGACGGGGTGGTACTGGTACTTGCCGGACCAGGTGGTGTCGGTGGTGTCGCGGTGCGCCAGCAGGCGCTTGAGCGCGGCCTCGTAGCCGTATTTGTCGATGCTCGACTGGGTCGGCGGCGTCGGGTAGCTGGCCGAGGAGAACGGCGTCCAACGCGTGCTTTCCGAACGGCTGTAGGAGAAGCCCAGGTCGTTGTCCGGGTTCGGGTGCAGATTCAGCTTGAACAGCCCGGCGTCCAGGTCCTGGGCGCTGTTGGGCAGGCGCTGCGGGTTGATCGGGTAGCGCCCTTCCGGGTCGGGGATGTGCCCGGCCAGCTTGATGTCGCGGCCATCGCGCGCGGTGAGGTAGGCCAGGGCGTCGACCTTGCGGTCCTCGCTGCGGCCGTAGACGGCGCCGCTGTAGATCTTCTGCTGGTCGTTGGAGTGGTAGCCGTACTTGAGCATGGCGCCGACGTCCTTGCCGTCGCGCAGCAGGTCGCCGGCGTCCTTGGTCTCCATGTGCACGGTGCCGCCGAAGCCGCCGTTGCCGTTGAACACCGAGTGCGGGCCCTTCTCCACCTCGATGCGCTTGATCAGCTCCGGCTCGATGAACACGGTGCCCTGCTGGTAGCGCTCGAAGCCGCTCTTGGGCGCGCCGTCGAGGGTGAAGGGCACGTCCTCGGCGTCGCCCAGGCCCCAGATGTTGACGGTCTGCCCGCCGGGCTTGGGCGAGCCGCCCATGCTCACCCCGGGCAGGGTGTCGAGCAGGCTGGGGACGTTGTCGGCCTGGATGCGCTCGATGTCCTTGCGCGTCAGGGTCGAGCGCCCGACGCTGCTGGCGTCCACCGAGTCGCCGGTGCCGACGATGGTCTGCGAGTCCAGTTGCAGGGCGTTGTCCTGGAAGGCGTCGACCTTGCCGCGGCGGCGCACCACGAAGCCCTCGCCGGCCTCCACCAGTTCCAGCGAGGTGCCCTGCAGCAGGCGCTCCAGGGCTTCGCGCACGCCGTAGCGGCCCTGCACCGCCGGCGCCTGCAGGCCCTGCAACTGGGCCTCGTCGAACAGCACCTGGACCTGCGCCTGCTCGGCCAGTTGGCCCAGCGCCGCGCTCAGCGGTTGCGCCGGCAGCGCCAGCTGCAGGTCGGCGCCGCGGCTGTATTCGGCCAGCAGCAGGCCGCCGAGCAGCGCCGCGCAGGCCAGCGGGCGGGAAAGCGGAAGGGTGAAGCGAGACAACATGGCGAGTCCTCCCCGGGGACGATAGGGCCGCAAGATCGCGGCGAACGACGGGGAAGACGTGCAAACGCGAAAAACCCGCACCTGCGAATGAAAATATTTCTTCTTTGTCGTCAGCGCGGCAGGATCAGCGCGCTGCCATCGGCCTGCCGGCGCACCCGCACGTCCGCCAGCGCCGGCAAGGCGGCGAGGAAGTCGTCCAGGCGGGCGATGCGCACGCTGCCGGACAGCTGCCGCCGGGCCAGGCGCGGGTCGCCCAGGCGGATGGGCGCGCTGCGGTAGCGCGAGAGTTCCTCGACCAGCTCGCCCAGCGGCCGCTCGCGGAAGCGCAGCAGGCCGTCGCGCCAGTCGGCCACCCGGGCCGGGTCGATACGTTCGACTTGCAGCGCGCCGTCGGCGGCCACCCGCGCCAGGTCGCCGCGCACCAGGGGCTGTTCCTGCGCGCGGTCCAGCCGCGGTTGCAGGGCCACCTTCCCATCGTTGACCGCCACTTGCAGGCCATCCTCCGCCAGGCGCAGGTCGAAGCGCGTGCCCACCACGCGCACGCGGCTGTCGCCGGCGCGCACGCGGAACGGCCGGGCGCTGTCGTGGGCCACCTCGAAATAGGCTTCGCCGCGCAGCAGCCGCACCTCGCGGTAGGCGCCGCTGAAGTCCACCCGCACCGCGGAGTCGCCGGCCAGGAACAGCCGCGAGCCGTCGGCCAGGCGCAGCTCGCGCTGCTCGCCGGGGGCGCTGGCCTGGCTCAGTTGCGGGTCCACCAGCGGCCGGCCCCAGGGCATGGCGCCGAGCACCACCGCAGCCAGCACTGCCGCGGCAGTCGCCAGGCCGCGCCAGTGCGGCATATGGCGGGCCGGCGCCAGGACCGGGCGCGGCAGCAGGTCGAAGTCGTCCCACAGGCTTTCGATGGCGCGGTAGGCACGCTCGTGCGCCGCGTCCTCGGCCAGCCACTGGCGCCAGGCCTGGCGCTCGCGCTCGTCGGCGCCGGCGCGCAGGCGGCTGAACCACTTGGCGGCCAGCTCGTCGATGATCCTCTGTCGCTCCTGCTGCGGGCTCATGCCTCGTCCTCTCCTTGCATCTGCCGCTTGCAATGCAGCAGGGCGGCGGCCACGTGCTTCTCCACCATGCTCAGGGATATCCCCATGCGCTGCGCCACCTCGGCCTGGGACAGGCCGTCGAACTTGTGCAGCACGAAAGCCTCGCGGCGGCGCGGCGGCAGGCTGTCCAGGGCCGAGGCCAGGTGGCGCAGGTAGCGCTGGCGTTCCAGTTGCAGCATGGGTTCGCGGCCCTCGCTGGCCGGCTCGGCGCTTTCCCGGGCCTCGCCCTCGGCGGCGGACGGGCGCCGGCCGTCCTGGCGGCGCCAATGGTCGCGCAGCAGGTTACGGGCGATCTGGAAGAGGAAGGCGCGCGGCTGCCGCACCTGCTGGCGCGAGGCGGATTTCAGCCACTGGGCGAAGGTGTCCTGGGCCATGTCCGCGGCATCGGCCGAACTGCCCAGGTTGCGGTGCAGGAAGCGCAGCAGCTCGCCGTGGAAAGCCTGGTAGGCCTGCGCCACCGAGTGGCGGAAGCCCTCATCCACGGCCCCGCTCCCGCCGCCTTGCAGCCCTGTCGGCCGCCCTTCCCGCATTCACGATAACGTCCCCGCACCGGCTTCATCCGCGCCGGACCACTGCTGCAATTTCACAAATGATAATACATATCATTCGCGAGATTAAAGGGACAACTCAGGACGACAGCGCCGCCCTCGCCCGCCGCGCCCGGTAGCTGCGCAGCAGCGACGGCGCCAGCGCGGTCAGCGCCGAACCGCACACCACCAGCAGCGCTCCCAGGTAGGCCAGGCCGTCGAGGCTTTCCGGCTGCAGGTGCCCGGGCCACAGGCTGGCCGCCACGGCCACGCTGGCGATGGTCACCAGGGGCGTCAGCGCCAGGGTCGCGCTGACCCGCGAGGCTTCCCAATGGGCCAGGGCCTCGGCGAAGGCGCCATAGGCCACCAGGGTGTTCAGGCAGCAGGCCAGCAACAGCCAGGCCTGCACGCCATCGAGCAGCAGCACCTGCTGCGGATGCGCCCAGGGGCTGAGCAGCAGCGCGCAGCCCAGGTAGATCACCATCATCACCTGCAGCGAGTTCCACTGCGTGAGCAACTGCTTCTGCGCCAGCCCGTAGAAGGTCCAGACGAAAGCCGCCAGCAGGACGATGAGCACGCCCAGGGTGTAGTCGCCCAGCGAGCCGAACAGCTCCCCGAGACGCTGGTTGAAGAACAGCGCGAAGCCGCCCAGCAGCACCAGCAGGCCCAGCCCCTGGCCAAGGCTGAAGCTCTCCTTGAAGACGAACAGGCTGCCGAGCAGCAGCAGGATGGGCGCGATCTGGATCACCAGCTGGGTGGTGCCCGGGGTGAGCATGCGCAGGCCGACCAGGTAGAACACGTAGTTGCCGGTCAGCCCCAGCACCGCCAGCAGCACCAGGCCGCCGCCACGCCGGCCCAGCGGGCGGAAGCGCGGCAGTTGGCCGCGCACGGCCAGCCAGACGAACAGCACGCCACCGGCCACCACCAGGCGATACCAGGTGACGGTGACCGGGTCCATCACCTTCAGGACTTCCTTCAGCTTGATCGGCAGGATGCCCCAGAGCACGGCGGTGACCAGGGAGAGGAACAGGCCGAATTGCCAGCGGCCGGAGGAAACGTGCATGGAGGACAGCCCTTCGCGTGTGCGGTCAGCCATGCTAAGCCAGCGTCGGTGGCGCTCGACAGGAACAGTTCGGCGATACAACTGTACCGGTCCGACGGCACACTCGGGCGCAGGCGCTCGGAAGCGCTACTGGAGCGCTACGAAAAATCCTCTTCCCAGCTGTACCTGTCGCATTCCCGGCGCAGCGTCCTAGACTGCCCTCTCCCCATAGGAGAACCCCCATGCCGCTCAGCCTGCCCGCCCTCGAAGCCGCTGCCGCCATCGTCCACCGCAGCCTGCCGCCCACCCCGCAGATCCGCTGGCCCCTGCTGGTGGAAGCCCTGGGCTGCGAAGCCTGGGTCAAGCACGAGAACCACTCGCCGGTGGGCGCCTTCAAGCTGCGCGGCGGGCTGGTCTACTTCCACCACCTGGCGGCCCAGGCGCCCTGCCCGGCCGGGGTGATCAGCGCCACTCGCGGCAACCACGGCCAGTCCATCGCCTTCGCCGCGGCGCGCCTGGGCATGCCGGCGACCATAGTCGTGCCCCACGGCAACAGCCGCGAGAAGAACGCCGCCATGCGCGCCCTGGGCGCCAACCTGATCGAGCACGGCGAGGACTTTCAGGCCTCCCGCGAGTACGCCGGCGAACTGGCCGAGCGCGACGGCCTGCACCTGATTCCCTCCTTCCACCCCTGGCTGGTGGCCGGCGTGGCCAGCTACAGCCTGGAGCTGCTGCGCGCCCACCCCGACCTGGACGTGTGCTACGTGCCGGTGGGCATGGGCTCGGGCATCTGCGGGATGATCGCCGCGCGCGACGCCCTGGGCCTGAAGACGCGCATCGTCGGCGTGGTCTCCAGCCATGCGCCGGCCTATGCGCTGTCCTTCGCCGCCGGGAAGCCGGTGTTCCATGCCACCAGCACGCAACTGGCCGATGGCATGGCCTGCACCACCCCGGAGCCGAATGCGGTGGCAATGATCCGCGCCGGCGCCGACCATTTCGTCCAGGTCAGCGATGCGGAAATCGGCGCGGCCATGCGCCTGCTGTTCACCGCCACCCACAACGTCGCCGAGGGCGCCGGCGCCGCGGCGCTGGCCGCCGCCCTGCAGGAGCGCGAGGCGCTGCGCGGGCTGAAGGTGGGCCTGGTGCTCAGCGGCGGCAACGTCGACCGCGAGGTCTACGCCCGCGAGCTGTCCGGCGGCTGAGCGTCCCAGTGCGCGCCCGGCCCCTGCTCCGCCAGCCTGTCGCCGGGGTTGCGCAGCGGGCAGGTCTCCAGCGACAGGCAGCCGCAGCCGATGCAGCCGTTGAGCTGGTCGCGCAGCAGCACCAGCTTGGCGATGCGCTCGTCCAGATCGTCGCGCCAGCGCGCTGAAAGCCGTGCCCAGTCGGCGGCCATGGGCGAACGCCCGCTGGGCAGGCTGGCCAGGGCCTCGGCGATCTCGTTCAGCGGGATGCCGACGCGCTGCGCCACCTTGATCACCGCCACCCGGCGCAGCACGTCGCGCGGGTAACGGCGTTGGTTGCCGGCATTGCGGGTGCTGTGGATCAGCCCCTTGGCCTCGTAGAAATGCAGCGCGGACACGGCCACGCCGGCGCGCCTGGCAAGTTCGCCGACGCTCAGTTCATGGGGTACGTGCAGGGCCTGGTGTTTTTTCGGCATGGCGGGCTTGACCTCAAGTTAAGTTGAGGTTTTACCCTCGCCAGCGTCTGCCTTCAAGCCCAGGAGCCCATCCATGATCATTCCCAGCGCCTACTGCAGCACCGACGCCGACCAGCCCGAGACCCCGACGCATTTCGCCCTGCTGATCGACATCGAGGTAGCGCCGGCGCAACAGCCCGACATCGCCGAACGCCTGGAGCGCTACCTGGAGCAACTGCGCGAACTGTTCCACCAGGCGCCGGGCTACCTGGGCGCGGAACTGCGCGCCAGCGACGACGGCCAGCACCTGCTCGGCTGCGTGCACTGGCGCAGCCGCGAGGACTGGGAAACCACCTGGGACTGCGGCGCCACGCGCAGCGAACTGTTCAGCGACAGCCTGCTGCGGCTGGGGGCCAGGAGCATTCATTTCGACAGTTTCCTGGTGGCGGAGCGGCTGGCCTGAGGGGCGAAGCCGAGGCGCTCTTCGTAGGATGGGTTGAGCCTTGGCGAAACCCATGCGGCCGTGACGATGGGTATCGCTTCGCTCAACACCATCCTACGCTGGAATTTCCGCGGCCCATGGCCGCGAATCACGCTCAGGGCGCGCTCCTACAGGTGGGTCCGGAGGTGCTCTTCGTAGGAGCGAGCTTGCTCGCGAACAGACTCCGCTGCGAGGCTCATTCGCGAGCAAGCTCGCTCCTACGAAAAGCCTTGCTCGCCTGCGATGTAGCGATCTGGCTGCAGCGACCGGGTAGAGCCGCTAGGGCACCGCCCAGCACCAACCCTCGGCACTGGCCTGCAGTTGGCCGTCCAGTTCCAGGGCGGCGAGGAAGGCCTCGTCGTGGGAGACCACCAGCAACGCGCCACGGTACTGCCGCAGCAACGCTTCCAGAGCCTCCAGGGCCGGGAGATCGAGGTGGTTGTCCGGCTCGTCGAGCAGCAGCAATTGCGCCGGCTGTTCGGCGTACAGCTCGCAGGCCAGCGCCGCCTTGACCCGCTCGCCGCCGCTGAGCAGTGCCGTGGGCAGTTCGATGCGCGCGGCGCCCAGGCCCATCCGGGCCAGGCGCGTGCGCAGGTCGGAAGGCGCCATGCGGCGGTTGCGCTCCAGCAATGACTGCAACACCGAGCTATCCGCGCGCAGGCTGTGCAGATGCTGATCCAGATAGGCCGTGCGCACCGTCGTCTCGCAGTAGCCGGCGAGCGGCGCCAGGTGGCCGGCCAAGACCTTGAGCAGGGTCGACTTGCCGCAGCCATTCGCCCCGGTCATGGCCAGCCGGCGAGGCCCGCAGAGCTGCAGGTCGAGCGGGGCACGGCAGGTGCCGAAGGGCAGGCGCAGCCCTTCCAGCACGAGCACCCCGCGTTGAGCCGGCAGCTCGCAGTCCGGTGCGTCCAGCAGCACCTCGGCGTCCTGGCGCACCCGGGCGAAGGCTTCGCGAACCTCGTCGTCGAGTCGCTCGCGGCGCTCGCCGTGCTGGCTATGCAGCCTGGCGATGCTGGCCTGGCTTCGCTCCTTCTGTCGGTCCACCAGGATGGCCGCCTGATTGACCTCGCGGGCCTGATGCCGGCCCCTGGCCTGGCGGTGCTCCTGGCGCTCGCGCTGGGCCTGCATGGCGCGTTGCTGGCGTTCGCGCTCCAGCTTGCGCCGCTGCAATTCGCGCAGCGCGCCATCCCGCTCCAGGCGGTGCGCCTCGCGATAGGCGGAATAGCCTCCGGCGTAACTGCGCAGCCCATCCGCCGACAGTTCCAGGATGCGCTGCATGCCCTCCAGCAGCAGGCGGTCATGGCTGACCAGCAACAGGCCGCCGCGCCAGCGCTGCAACTGTTCGTGCAGGGCCTCGCGGGCAGGCCGGTCGAGGTGGTTGCTGGGTTCGTCGAGGATCAGGCAGTCGGCCCCGCTGAGCCAGGCGCCGAGCAGCGCCACCCGCGTGGCTTCGCCACCGCTCAGGCGCGCCGCCGGGGTTTCCGCCTCCAGGTGGCCGAGGCCGCAGGCGGTCAGCTCCGCCTCCAGGCGCTGGCGAACGTCCCAGCGGCCGTCGAGCAGTTCGTAGTCCACCGCGTCCACACCACCGGCCTCGATACGCGCCAGGGCCTGCAAGGGAGCCCCCACGCCGGCAAGCTCCGCCACGCTGGCGGCGCCCACCGGGTGCTGCGCCAGGTAGTGCACGCGCCCCTGGCGCAGGCAACGCCCGGCGCTGGGCGCCAGCTCGCCGGCGAGGATGCGCGCGAGCAGCGACTTGCCCACGCCGTTGCGCCCCACCAGGCCGGTGCGGCGTTCGTCGAGGCTTTCGTCAATATCGCGGAAGAGGATTTCGCCAGTGAGCAACTGGCAGGTGACGCCTTGCAGCGCCAGGGTGAAGGGGCTCGTCATACCGACTCCAATTGGATGCCATGAATCCCCCAGGGCACACAGCCTGGGACGGAAACGGGCCGTGCGGGCACGGCAGCATCAATTGCGCATCGGACGAACACCTCGCGAAAGGAAATGAAGCGCGCACTATAAAGAGCGGCAGCCACGGCCGTCAGCCCCCGGCGAGACGAACGGAATCAGTGTGGGCGCTGGTGATTGCGCCTGAAGGTCTCCTCCCCCATCGCCGCGATGTGCCCGTCGATCAGTGCCTCGAATGGCCGCAGCAGCTCGGCGCGGAACTGCGCGCCAGCGATGAGGGCCGCTACCGGCTACGTGTGCTGGCGCAGCCGCGAGGACTGGGAAGTCCACCTGGAACTGCGGCGCCACCCGCAGCCAGATGTCCAGCAGAACCGGGTTGTCCGCAGCGGAGCTGCTGGCGAATGAGCATGGGATCCCCCTGAAGATAGATCACAAGTCAGAAGACAATGCGTTCCTGACAATATTCTCCGACAAGCTCTCTGCCACCGTTTCTAGCCACGCAACACTTTTCTCATCTATTCGATTCATTTGGAGCAACACGGTCCTATCGGGCTCAACCCATAGGATACTGGTAATCTGCGAGCTACCTGACCCAACTGTCTTCCTGGCACTTTTTCCATTGACGTTGAAGTTCACCAATTCTCTGTAAAGAACCGAAGAACCACCTTGTTCCTTCAGCGTTATCCCCCCTTGCTCCGCACACTGATAAACTCTGAGCAGACCATCCAACCCTTCGGCTCGACGAACCCCCACCGCCTGTGAAGAAATTTCTTTGCAAGCCTTCAGCGGCGACTCGGACACTCGAACAGCATTCATTGAGGTTTTCAAATCTCGCCCGGTGACATCCTCCCTATACCTATCAAGCCGACTCATTCTAGATGCTTCTGAAAAACCAGAATCCTTCCCTCGCCCCTCACCTTTTGCCGCATCTTCTATTATTTGCAAAAAACCCTGCGGCAACTTTGAGTCTTGAACAGAAGGAGCATCTGCCAACGCCCACTCGCCCTGTAGCAGGCCTGTTAGAAAAAAACCTATGAATAACGCAACAGAAAACCTCATTCACGCCCCCTAGAAACTACAATTCGTCGTTATCGTCTCACCGCAAAAGTCTATCTCGGGAGTCCCTGAACAAACGATATTGTTTCCCTGCATAGCCTGACAGTGTCTCTCGATATCCTCACAATCTTGGGAGGCATTAGCCGTAGTCACGCCATGCAACCCATGGACTATCCAATCCCCCGTAATACCGCACCCCCAGCATATTGCCGCCGATCGCCAAGTAACCTCGGCAGGCGACTCTATATGCACGCTTTCGCCAGTGGTGTAGTTATATTGCATGGATTGCGTCTGCAGAAACCATTGATTCGGATTCGAAACATTCCAGGTAAACGACAAAGATTCATTATTCACGCAATTCGCCCGAGATACCATTTCCAGATCCCAGCTCAATGCATGAGATAGAGGAACTCCGCAAAAAATCGACCAGAACAATGTAGCCAACCTCCACATAAGACCTCCTATCGATACCTATCTGGCTCGCCCCCGACAACACCCAACTAAGCTACCAGACACCCCAGTCGAAAACACCGCGATAGAAACGCATAAGCTCATCCATACCAAACCTCGCTCGCAAACCTATACCCCTGAGAAAAAAAGAAAAATCAACCAAGGATAAGCGAAGACCTCAAACATACGCCCAGGAGCAAAGGAAAACGCCTACAACCCAAGGAGAAAAAACGCAACACAAACCACGCGAGCATCAACGAGACACGCTCAGCCCATGAAAACAAAATTCACGATCTAACCTTCGGAATATGAAAACTCCTAAACAAACATAAAATTCAAGAATCGATAGGAAAGACTTGCGCTCTTATACACCCAGCCACCCAGACTATTAGTCAAGGTGTTTCGTTGCTGTTCCCGCTGCGGTCTACGGGACTATGCATTACGAGTCTCCGCCGCCCCTTGGAAATGCCCTAGCGAGACACCCACCACCAACTAGTAGTTGCTCCTGAAAGTCTCCGCCCCATCGTCGCGATCTGCCCGTCGATCAGCACCTCGCACGGGTGCAGCAGCTCGGCGCGGACAGCCGCCATCTGCTCGGCTACGTGTGCTGGCGCAGCCGCAAGGACTGGGAAGCCACCTGAGACTGCGGCGCCACCCGCGGCGAGCTGTTCAGCGACATCCTGCTGCGGCTGGGGCCAACAGCATTCACTTCGACAGTTTCCTGGTGGCGGAGCGGCCGGCCTGACTGTTGGACCAATCACAGACGGAGCCCTACAAAGAGCACCTCGGCGCAGCCTTTAAGGCAGTTGCTCCAAGGTGCAGGAAAATGCCGCCGTAGGATGGGTAGAGCGGAGCGAAACCCATCACCCCGCCCACAAGCTGTCGTGAGAAATGGCGCCTCCCCGTAGGAACGGACTCCGTCCGCGATCCGGCCGCCAGGCCGGCTTCTCTCTACAGGCTCATGTGCAGCAGCGGAAACGGCCGGTCCTGGCCATCGGTCTCAGAGCGGCCGATGTCGTGGAACCCATAGCACCGGTAGAACCCTACCGCCTGCGAGTTCTGTTCGTTGACGTCGACGCTAAGCCGCCCGCGCAGTTCGCGCGCGTAGTCAAGCAAGCGCGTGCCTAGGCCTTGCCCCCGCAATTCGGGGGCGATGAAGAGCATTTCCACGTGTGCCTGGTCCAGGCCGATGAAGCCCTGCGGGCGATCCTCATCATCAACGGCGACCCACACTTCCACCGCCGGCAGGTAGAGGTCGCGCACCTGGGGCAGCAGTTCGGCGATGTCGGCTTCGCTGATGAAGTCGTGGGTGGCGCGCACGGAGCGTAGCCAGATGTCCAGCAGGATCGGGTTGTCCGCGGCGAAGCGCTGGCGAATAAGCATGATTGCATCCTGTCTTGTAGGGCGCATAACGCCTAAGGCGTTATCCGCCGTTTGGCCTCGGTTCCCGGCGGCTCCGGGGCCAACCTTGGCGTTGGCTATAGCCGCGGAGTGTCGGCGGATAACCGCGAACGGTTATCCGCCCTACGATTCGTGCCGAGGCTTCAACTCGCGCTGGTGATTGCGCTGGAAAGTCTCCTCCCCCATCGCCGCGATCTGCCCGTCGATCAGCGCGTCGAACGGTCGCAGCAGCGCGTCGAAGGGCTGCGGTGCATCCAGCGCGTTCAATGCATGCACCACCGCCTCGATGGTCGACAGCGCGCCCTCGGCCGGCGCCTTGCGCAGGCGGTAGCGCGAGGTCAGGCCTTCGGGCAGCACTACCCGCGGCAGGGCCGCCAGGTTGGGGTTGAGGTGCAGCAGCTTGCGTGCCTTGCGCCAGGTGCCGTCGGGTACCACCAGCAGGCGTGGCCGGGTGGCCGGGCGGGTGGCCAGTTCGGCGAGGGGGATGGCGTTTTCGCCGGGGAACAGCAGCCAGGCGCCCTCGCCGCTCAGGTCGAGGTCGCGGAAGTCCTCGCCCACCCGCAGTTCGGCGTTGGCCAGGCCGAGGGCCGCCAGGCGGGCGGTGTTCAGGGCGTGGCCGGCTTCGCTGGGGTGTTGCAGCAGGAGCACGCGGGTGCGGTTGTCCAGGCGCGGGATCAGCGCGCACAGGCAATGGCCGGCCGGGCGCAGGCAGCGTTCGCAGCGGGCGCGGCTCATGGCTTGCCCGGCTGCGTGCGCAGCAGGTCGCGGAAGTTCTGGATCAGCGGCTCGCGGGAGCGGCCGCGGCGCAGGATCAGCGAGAACGGCGCCTGGTAGCCGAAGGTGGCCGGCAGCAGCGCGCGCAGCCTGCCCTGCTCCACCCAGGAATGCGCGTAGTGCTCGGGCAGGTAGCCGATGTAGCCTCCGGAGAGGATGAGGATCAGCTGCGCTTCCATACTCTCCACCGTCGCCGCGCTGTGCTTGAAGCCGTGGCGCGCCAATTCCGCCTGGCTCCAGTAGCCGCGGCCGACCATGCGCTGCTGGGTGATCAGCTCGGCGGGGATGCGCCGGCCATCGAACAGCGGATGGCGGTCACTGCAGTACAGCCAGTGCTGCTCACGGTACAGCGGCTGGTAGACCAGGCCGTTCATGCGGCTGAAGAAGGAGCCGATGGCCAGGTCCAGGCGGTTGTCCAGCACCGCCAGTTGCAGTTCGTAGGGGCTTTGTACCTGCAGGTGCAGGTGCACCGCCGGGTGCAGGCTGCTGAAGGAGCCGATGACGTCGGCCAGCGGCAGCGCCGGGTCGCTCACCGTGGAGTCGAGCACGCCGAGGTTGAGGGTGCCGCGCAGTTCGCCCTTCAAGGTCGCCGCGTAGCGTTCGAAGCCTTCCAGTTCGCCGAGGATGCGCAGGGTTTCCTGGTGGAACAGCTCGCCCTTGCTGGTCAGGCCGAAGCCGCCGCGGCCGCGGTGGCAGAGCACGATGCCCAACTGGTTCTCCAGTTGGCTCATGTAGGTGCTGATGGCCGAGGTCGACAGGTTCAGCTCCTGCTGCGCCGAGGCGAAGCCCTGGTTGCGCACCACGCAGGCGAAAATCCGCAGAAGCTTGACGTCGGGCAGGGCGCTGGCGCTCATGAAGGGCTCCGCAATTCGAGGTGGAGGGGCTCCAGTTCAGCAGTCACTGGACTGGCAATCGGCCAGACCGTCCGTCGCCACCCGGCCTGCAAGGCACATACGACGGGGCTGGCGCCGCGGGGGCTGCGACAGGGCAACGCAGTCTAGCCGTGGAAATAAGTTTAGAAAACTCTGAACTGATTATTTGTAGCCAGCGATTCTTCCCACTACCGGGCATGACCAGAATCCGGCCTCAGTATCAACAAGCCTGTTTCCACGAAAACAGCGAATCCCGTGAGGCCTACCCATGGACAAGAAACTCCACCAGCCCCTGGGCGGAAACGAAATGCCGCGCTTCGGCGGCATCGCCACCATGATGCGCCTGCCGCATATCCAGTCTCCGGAAGAGCTCAACGAGCTCGATGCTGCCTTCGTCGGCGTGCCCCTGGACATCGGCACCTCCCTGCGCTCCGGCACCCGTTTCGGGCCGCGCGAGATCCGCGCCGAGTCGGTGATGATCCGCCCGTACAACATGGCCACCGGCGCCGCCCCGTTCGATTCGCTGAACATCGCCGACATCGGTGACGTGGCGATCAACACCTTCAACCTGCTGGAGGCCGTGCGCATCATCGAGGAGGCCTACGACAAGATCCTCGACCACGGCATCGTCCCGCTGACCCTCGGCGGCGACCACACCATCACCCTGCCGATCCTGCGCGCCATCCACAAGAAGCACGGCAAGGTCGGCCTGGTGCACATCGACGCCCACGCCGACGTCAACGACCACATGTTCGGCGAGAAGATCGCCCACGGCACCACCTTCCGCCGCGCCGTGGAAGAAGGCCTGCTGGATTGCGACCGCGTGGTGCAGATCGGCCTGCGCGCCCAGGGCTACACCGCCGAGGACTTCAACTGGAGCCGCAAGCAGGGCTTCCGCGTGGTCCAGGCCGAGGAGTGCTGGCACCAGTCGCTGGCGCCGCTGATGGCCGAAGTGCGCGAGAAGGTCGGCGGCGGCCCGGTGTACCTGTCGTTCGACATCGACGGCATCGACCCGGCCTGGGCGCCGGGCACCGGCACCCCGGAAATCGGCGGCCTGACCACCATCCAGGCGATGGAGATCGTGCGCGGCTGCCAGGGCCTGGACATCATCGGCTGCGACCTGGTCGAGGTCTCCCCGCCCTACGACACCACCGGCAACACCTCGTTGCTCGGCGCCAACCTGCTGTACGAAATGCTCTGCATCCTCCCGGGCGTACAGCGCCGCTGAGTGACCCCAAATGCATAACGACGCCTGCGTAGCACAGGTGCTGGAGGCTGCCCGCGCGCTCGTGGCAGCCTTCGCGCGCACCGACACCGAGGCCTACTTCGCGGCCTTCAGCGAAGACGCCAGCTTCATCTTCCACAACTGGCCGCAGCCGCTGCGCACCCGCGCGGCCTACCGCGAGGTGTGGGAGAGCTGGTTGCGTGACGACGGCTTCGAGGTCCTCGACTGCCAGTCCAGCAACACCTTCGTCAGCCTGCAGGGCGAGGACGTGGCGATCTTCAGCCACGACGTCGCCACGCGGCTGCGCATCCAGGGAACGGAGAGCCTGAACCACGAGCGGGAGACCATCGTCTTCCGCCGTGAACAACAACAAGGCCGCTGGCTGGCCGTCCACGAGCACCTGTCGCCCACGCCCTGAGACAGGACTTTCCCGGGAGGAAGTCATGGATAACAAGAACAACCAACACGCAATCACCACCATCGAGACATTCGGCGTCGAGCAGATTCCCGACGCCGAGCGCAACGCCACGCCCACCGACCTGTTCCGCATGATCTTCGGCGGCGCCAACACCTTCGCCACCGCCGTGCTCGGCAGCTTCCCGGTGCTCTTCGGGCTGTCGTTCCAGGCCGGCGCCTGGGCCATCGTCCTGGGCGTGCTGGTCGGCGCGCTGATCCTCGCGCCCATGGGCCTGTTCGGCCCGATCAACGGCACCAACAACGCGGTCTCCTCCGGCGCGCACTTCGGCGTGCACGGGCGGATCGTCGGCTCCTTCCTGTCGCTGCTGACCGCCATCGCCTTCTTCTCGCTGTCGGTGTGGAGCTCGGGCGATGCCTTGGTCGGCGGCGCCAAGCGCCTGTTCGGCCTGCCGGAAACCGACCTCACCCTGGGCCTGGCCTACGGCCTGTTCGCGGTGCTGGTGCTGGTGGTGTGCATCTACGGCTTCCGCTTCATGCTGCTGGTCAACAAGATCGCCGTGTGGGCCGCCAGCCTGCTGTTCCTGCTGGGCGTGTTCGCCTTCGCCGGCCCCTTCGACGCCGGCTACGCCGGTAGCGTGCAGCTGGGCAGCGCGGGCTTCTGGGCCGCCTTCATCGGCGCCACCCTGCTGGCCATGAGCAACCCGGTGTCCTTCGGCGCCTTCCTCGGCGACTGGGCCCGCTACATCCCGCGCGAAACCTCGAAGCAGCGCATCATGCTGGCGGTGCTGCTGTCGCAGCTGGCCACGCTGATCCCGTTCTTCTTCGGCCTGGTCACCGCCACCATCGTCGCCGTGAAAGCGCCGGACTACATCGCCGCGAACAACTACGTCGGCGGCCTGCTGGCCATCTCGCCGAGCTGGTTCTTCCTGCCGGTGTGCCTGATCGCCACCATCGGCGGCATGTCCACCGGCACCACCTCGCTGTACGGCACCGGCCTGGACATGTCCAGCGTGTTCCCGCGCCTGCTCAACCGCGTGCAGGCCACCCTGTTCATCGGCCTGCTGTCGATCGCCTTCATCTTCATCGGCCGCTTCGCCGCCAACCTGGTGCAGAGCGTGTCCACCTTCGCCGTGCTGATCATCACCTGCACCAGCCCCTGGATGGTGATCATGATCCTCGGCCTGATCGTGCGCCGCGGCTTCTACCATGCCGACGACCTGCAGGTGTTCACCCGTGGCCAGCAAGGCGGCGCCTACTGGTTCCACCACGGCTGGAACTGGCGCGGCATGGGCGCCTGGATCCCCAGCGCTCTGGCCGGCCTGTGCTTCGTCAACCTGCCGGGCCAGTTCGTCGGCCCCCTGGGCGAGCTGGCCGGCGGCATCGACATCAGCCTGCCGGTGACCCTGGGCCTGGCCGCCCTGCTCTACCTGACGCTGCTGCGCACCTTCCCGGAATCCGCCGGGGTGTACGGCCCGCAAGGCCCGCGCTGGGTCGGCAGCCACGACCGCCCGGTGCTCGGCATCAACGAGCCGGCGGCCTGAATCCGCGCTTCCTGCCTGGAGCGCAGCGCCAACCGCAGTACCCGTGAGACGCCGACGGGCCGGTTACCACCGGTCCGCCGGCCTACCGCCCGCCAGCCGCGGGCGGCAACAATGACAATTCGAGTGTGAGGAGCCGATCATGGCCTTGGATATAATCGTCGTTCTGATCTATGCCGCCGGCATGCTGGTACTGGGCTGGTACGGCATGCGCCGGGCGAAGACCCACGAGGACTTCCTGGTGGCGGGACGCAACCTGGGTCCGTCGTTCTACATGGGCACCATGGCCGCCACCGTGCTCGGCGGCGCCTCCACCGTCGGCACCGTGCGCCTGGGCTACGTCCACGGCATTTCCGGTTTCTGGCTGTGCGCCGCGCTGGGCGCCGGCATCATCGCGCTGAACCTGTTCCTGGCCAAGCCGCTGCTGAAGCTGCGCATCTTCACCGTCACCCAGGTCCTGGAGCGCCGCTACAACCCCATGGCGCGCCAGGCCAGCGCGGTGATCATGTTCGCCTACGCGCTGATGATCGGCACCGTCTCCACCCTGGCCATCGGCACCGTGATGCAGGTGCTGTTCGGCCTGCCGTTCTGGATCTCGGTGCTGCTCGGCGGCGGCGTGGTGGTGGTCTACTCGACCATCGGCGGCATGTGGTCGCTGACCCTCACCGACATCGTCCAGTTCATCATCAAGACCGTCGGCCTGATGTTCCTGCTGCTGCCGATCTGCCTGTACCGCGTGGGCGGCTGGGACGAGCTGGTGGCCAAGCTGCCGGCCAGCGCCTTCAGCTTCCACACCATCGGCTACGACACCATCATCACCTACTTCCTGATCTACTTCTTCGGCATCCTCATCGGCCAGGACATCTGGCAGCGCGTGTTCACCGCGCGCAGCGAGGGCGTGGCCAAGTACGCCGGCACCGCCGCCGGCGTGTACTGCGTGATCTACGGCCTGGTCGGCGCGCTGATCGGCATGTGCGCCAAGGTCCTGCTGCCCGACCTGGACAACGTCAACAACGCCTTCGCCGCCATCGTCCAGGCCTCGCTGCCGGACGGCATCCGCGGCCTGGTGATCGCCGCCGCCCTGGCCGCGATGATGTCCACCGCCAGCGCCGGCCTGCTGGCCGCCTCCACCACCCTGACCGAGGACCTGCTGCCGAAACTGCGCGGCGGCAAGACTTCCAGCCTGGGCATCAACCGCCTGTTCACCGCCCTCACCGGCCTGGTGGTGCTGGCCATCGCCCTGGTGGTGAACGACGTGATCAGCGCCCTGACCCTGGCCTACAACCTGCTGGTGGGCGGCATGCTGATCCCGCTGATCGGCGCCATCTACTGGAAGCGCGCCACCACCGCCGGCGCCATCACCAGCATGACTCTGGGCTTCATCACCGCTCTGGTGTTCATGCTCAAGGATGGCTTCGACGCCAACACCCCGATCTACTACAGCCTGGCCATCGGCCTGGTGAGCTTCGTCGTGGTCAGCCTGCTGTCGCGCCGCCCGCAGGCGGCCGCCAGCGTCGCCTGACGCGCACGCTGCGATGAACAAGGGCGCGGCGAGTCGATCTCCGCGCCCTCTTCGTTTGAGAAACTTCCTCACCCACGAACAAAAGGAACTGCCATGACCACCTGCGGCGAATTCCTCGTCAAGCAACTCGAAGCCTGGGGCGTGGACACCGTCTTCGGCATCCCCGGCGTGCACACCGTCGAGCTCTACCGCGGCCTGCCGGGCAGCGCCATCCGCCACGTCACCCCGCGCCACGAGCAGGGCGCCGGCTTCATGGCCGACGGCTACGCGCGCGTCACCGGCAAGCCAGGCGTGTGCTTCATCATCACCGGCCCGGGCATGACCAACATCCTCACCGCCATGGGCCAGGCCTACGCCGACTCCATCCCGATGCTGGTGATCAGCAGCGTCAACGAGCGCTCGCGCCTGGCCCACGGCAACGGCTACCTGCACGAGCTGCCCGACCAGCGCGCCATGACCGCCGGCGTCAGCGCCTTCAGCCACACCCTGATGAGCGTCGAGGAACTGCCGGCGGTGCTGGCCCGCGCCTTCGCCGTGTTCGACAGCGAGCGCCCGCGCCCGGTGCACATCGAGCTGCCGCTGGACATCATCACCGCCCCGGCCGAGCACATGCAGGTGCGCCCACGCGTGCAACTGGCCCGCCCGGCCCCGGCGCGCGCGCCGCTGCACGAAGCGGCGGCCAAGCTGGCCAAGGCGCAGAAGCCGCTGCTGCTGCTCGGCGGCGGTTGCGTCGCGGCGCAAGCCGAAGCCCGCGCCCTAGCCACCGCGCTGGACGCCCCCACCGCGCTGACCGTCAACGCCAAGGGCCTGCTGCAGCCGGAACACCCGCTGCTGGTCGGCAGCAACCAGTCGCTGGTGCCGGTGCGTGAACTGGCACTGGAGGCCGACGTGGTCCTGGCCATCGGCACCGAGCTGGGCGAGACCGACTACGACGTGGTGTTCGACGGCAACTTCCGCATCGGCGGCGAGCTGATCCGCATCGACATCGACCCGCAGCAGCTGATGCGCAACCAAGTCCCGAGCGTCGCCATCCAGGCCGACGCCCGCACCGCCATGCGCGCCCTGCTGGAACTGCTGCCGGCCCGCCAGGCCAGCGCCGCCAGCCCCGGCGCCCAGCGCGCGGCCAAGGTGCGCGCGCAGCTGGCCGAGGACTTCAGCGGCTGGGCGCACTACCGCACGCTGTTCGGCAAGATCCTCGAAGCGCTGCCGGACGCCCGCTTCGTCGGCGACTCCACCCAGACCGTGTACAGCGGCAACCACCTGGTGGAACTGGACGGCGGCCGCCGCTGGTTCAACTCCGCCAGCGGCTACGGCACCCTCGGCTACGGCCTGCCGGCGGCCATCGGCGCCAAGCTCGGCGAACCGGGCCGCCCGGTGATCAGCCTGATGGGCGACGGCGGCCTGCAGTTCACCCTGCCGGAGCTGGCCAGCGCCGTGGAGGCCAGGGTGGGCATCATCGTGCTGCTGTGGAACAACCACGGCTACGGCGAGATCAAGCGCTACATGGAACGCCGCGACATCACCCCGCTGGGTGTGGATATCTACACGCCGGACTTCCTCGCCATCGCCCGCGGCTTCGGCTGCGAAGCGGAGCGGGCGCGGGATTACGAGCACCTGCAGGAGTTGCTGCGTAACGCGCCGAGCGATCGGCCGTTGATCGTGGAAGTGATGGAGGCGGCGCCGTTCGCGCCTTGAGGTGATGGAGTGAGGCTCGGCAACCCTCTCCCCCCGCCCTCGGCTGCGCGCCCCGCCCTGAAGGGAGAGGGAGCCTGTCCGTGCCCGCTGGTGGGACGGAGTCATCCTGCAACTCCGCTGTTTCAGGCGTGCATCGAGGTACCGCTTCACGCCGAACGGTCCCCTCTCCCTTCAGGGAGAGGGTTAGGGAGAGGGAAAGGCCCCCCACCCGGCACCACCCTCACAGGTATGCCACCCTGTAGGAGCGGGCCCTGCCCGCGAAATCGCGCGCAGGGCGCGCTCCTACACAAAGCACAAAGACACCAGGCCCCACCATGAAAATCGTCACCCGCGACCGCTGGTTCGAAGTCCGCCACTGCTACGACGGCGTCAGCCTGATCCACGAGCCCTGGGTGCGGCCCTTCTATCGCTGCAACATGTGGCACATCCAGGGCCGCGAGCGCGACCTGCTGGTGGACAGCGGCTCCGGCCTGGTCAGCCTGCGCGAGCAGTTGCCCTGGCTCACCGAGCGGCCGCTGCTGGCGGTGGCCAGCCATACCCACTTCGACCACATCGCCGGCCACCACGAATTCCCCGAACGCCTGTGCCACCCGGCCGAGGCCGACATCCTCGCCAGCCCCGACGGCGAGCGCACCCTGGCCACGGCCTTCGTCGGCGACGAGATGTTCGAAGCGCACCCGGACTGCCCGCTGTGCTACGCCGAGTATCGGGTGAAGGCCGCGCCGGCCACGCGCACCATCGATGAAGGCGACGTGCTCGACCTGGGCGACCGCGTGCTGGAGGTGCTGCATACCCCCGGCCATTCGCCGGGCGGCATCAGCCTGTGGGAAGCACGGACGCAAACGCTGTTCTCCGGCGACATCGTCTACGACGGACCGCTGATCGAGGATGCCTACCACTCCAACCTGGACGACTACGCCCGCAGCCTGGAGCGTCTGCGCCAGCTACCGGTGCGCACCGTGCATGGCGGGCACTTCCCGAGTTTTTCCGGGGAACGCCTGCGGCAGATCATCGACGAGTGGTTCGCGGCCCACGGCTGAAATACCGGGGCCCAACACAATCTGCCCGCGTGAGCGGGCAGAAGGTGTGTCCAGCAAGTGCTTCAGGAGTCAGCGTCGGCGTTGCTGTGCATAACGCCGTTGCTCATCGCTTGGAATGGGAATGGGTTGCAGGCGCGGAGGCTCGATGAGGCCGAGCGTGACACCCAGTTTCCATGCCAGGGTTTGCAGCCAGAGTTTCATGGGATGCCTCCTTTGCGGTGGAAGGGTCGGGCGGCCCGCTTCCGAGCCGCCCTAAGAGTAGAGTAGCCCGGCGTCCCACTCTCCGCCCGTGCCACTCACTCCTTGCAACAAAGACTACGCGTCGGCCGGCCGCGATCCGCTGACCTGGATCAAGTTCAGGCACGCTTGCCGCGCAATGCCCGGCGCACCCACGCCTCGCCGCTGACCAGGGAAATCCCCGCCAGCACCAGCGCCGCCCCGGCGATAAAGTTCCAGGCCAGCGGCTCGTGCAGCAACAGCACGCCGAAGGCGATGCCGAACAGCGGCGTCATGAAGGAGAACACCGCCAGGTTCGACGCCAGGTAGCGGCGCAGCAGCCAGAACCAGGCGAAATAGCTGAAGAAGGACACCACCACGCCCTGGAACAGCACGCTGCCCACGCCCAGCGCGGTGAAGCGCACGTTGCCGAACTCGCCCAGGGCCAGGGCGATGAAGGGTAGCAGCAGCGCGGCGGCGAACAGCTGGTAGAACAGCGTCAGGCTGGTCGGCGCCTCCGACAGCCGCGTGCTGCGCACCACCACCGTGGTGGCGCCCCAGGAGGCCCCGGCGAGCACGCCGAAGAAATCCCCCAGCAGCATACGGCTGTCCATGTGCTGCAGGTCGAAGCCGCCGCCGAAGCACAGGGCGATGCCGCCGAAGCACACCGCGATGCCCAACCACTGCAGCGGCCGCAGGCGTTCGCTGGGCAGCAGGAAGTGCAGGCCCAGGGCGGAGAAGATCGGCGCCGTGTAGATGAACACCGCCATGTGCGAAGCGCTGGTGTACACCAGGCCCTGGGCGATGAACAGGAACTCCATGGCGAACAGCAGCCCGGCCAGCGCGCCGCCGGCCAGGGTGCCGCCCGCGGCCTTCCAGTCGCCGCGCCAGAGCACCAGCAGGCCCACCAGCGTGGCGGCCAGCAGGTTGCGACCGAAGGCCTGCATGATCGGCGCTATGTCGCCGGCGGCGAGCTTCACCGCCACCTGCTGCACGCCCCAGATCAGGCACAGCAGCAGCATCGCTTGCAGGGCGAAGGCGTCGGCGCCCTTGCGCGGGGGTAGCGGCGTCATGCGCACCTCCGCGGTCCGGACGAAGGAAGGGGGCAACGGCAGCAAGGCAGTTTCATGGCAAGGCTCGGCAATGAGCGGGCACCAAGACGTGAAAACGGCGGTACCCCAAGGGTGTACCGCCGATTATTCCAGCTAAGCGACGAGCGGCACCAGTGCCAATCCGACACCGCCGGCCGCCAGGGCGTCACTGCCCGGTCTTGACCTTGCTCCAGGTGCGGGTGCGGATGCGCTCCAGCTTCGGCGGCAGCATCTCCACCGAGTACAGCCTGGCCTGCACCTCGGCCGGCGGGTAGACGTTGGGGTTGTCGCGCAGGTCGGCGGAAATCAGCTTGTCCGCCGCCTGGTTGGGGTTGGCGTAGGCCACGTAGTCGGAGATCGGCGCCACCACCTCCGGGCGCAGCAGGTAGTTGAGGAAGGCGTGGGCCTGCTCGACGTTCTGCGCGTCCCTGGGGATGGTCAGCACGTCGAACCAGGCCGCGGTGCCTTCCTTGGGAATGCGGTATTCGATGTGGATACCGTTGTTCGCTTCCTTGGCGCGGTTGGCCGACTGCATGGCGCCGCCGGACCAGGCCATGGCCACGCAGACGTCGCCGTTGGCCAGGTCGGTGACGAACTTCGAGGAGCTGAAGTAGGTGATGTACGGGCGCAGGCTGCTCAGCAGCGCCTCGGCCTTGGCGTAGTCCGCGGGGTCGTGGCTGTTGGGCGACAGCCCCAGGTAATGCAGGGCCTCGGGGATCACCTCGGTGGGCGAGTCGAGGAAGGCCACGCCGCACTGCTTGAGCTTGGCGAGGTTCTCCGGCTTGAAGATCAGGTCCCAGGAATCCACCGGCGCGTTATCGCCGAGGATGGCCTTCACCTTGTCGACGTTGTAGGCGACGCCGTTGGTGCCCCACATGTACGGCATGGCGTACTGGTTGCCCGGGTCCTTGCTCTCCAGCACCTTGAGCAGCGCCGGGTTGAGGTTCTTCCAGTTCGGCAGCTTGCTCTTGTCCAGCTTCTGGAACACGCCGGCCTTGAGGTAGTTGGGCAGGAAGCTGTCGCTGGGCACCACCAGGTCGTAGCCCGAATGCCCGGAGAGCAGCTTGGCCTCCAGCACCTCGTTGCTGTCGTAGACGTCGTACTTGGGCGCGATGCCGCTGTCCTTCTGGAAGCCCTTCAGGGTGTCCGGGCCGATGTAGTCGAACCAGTTGTAGATGCGCACCACCGGTTCGGCGCTGGCGATGCCGGCGGCTGCCAGCAGCGCGGCGCCGAGCAGGCCGCGGATGATCTTGTTGTTCTCGCGCATGACTCGCTCCTCGAAACGGCGCGCCCTCAGCGGGCGGCGCCTTCGTAACCCTGCAGGACGTTGACCGCGTTGACGCCGATGGCCTCGACCGCGTAGCCGCCTTCCATGATGAACAGCGTCGGCAGGCCCAGGGCGGCGATGCGCTCGCCCATGCGCAGGTAGTCCGGGGAGTCCAGCTTGAACTCGGAGATCGGGTCGTCCTTGTAGGTGTCCACGCCCAGGGACACCACCACCGCGTCCGGCGCGTAGGCGGCGATCTTCCGGCAGGCGTCTTCCAGGGCGGCGGACCAGCCGTCCCAGCCGGTGCCGTGGGCCAGCGGGTAGTTGTGGTTGAAGCCTTCGCCCGCGCCTTCACCACGCTCGTCGGCGTGGCCGAGGAAGTACGGGTACTCCACCAGCGGGTCGCCGTGAATCGAGGCGAACAGCACGTCGCCACGGTTATAGAACAGCTCCTGGGTGCCGTTGCCGTGGTGGTAGTCGACGTCGAGGATGGCCACGCGCTTGGCGCCCTGGTCGAGGAAGGCCTGGGCGACCACGGAAGCGTTGTTGATGAAGCAGTAGCCGCCCATGAAGTCGCTGCCGGCATGATGGCCCGGCGGGCGGCACAGGCCGAAGGCGGTGCGCGCGCCCTGGCGCATGTGATCCTGGGCGGTCAGCGCGACCTGGGCCGAGCTGTACACGGCCTGCCAGGTGCCGGCAGTGATCGGCGCCTCGGTGTCGAAACTGTAGTGGCCCAGCTCGCCCATCAGGGCGGTGGGGATGGGGCCGTCGCGGCGCAGGCGGCGGCCCGGGAAGGTGGTGGAGACCAGGTCGCCGCTGTGGCCCTCGGCGGCCCAGCGGGCCCAGGCGCCCTTGAGGAAGGCAACGTACTTCGGATCGTGCACGCGGTGGATGGCATCCAGGCCGAAATCCTTCGGCGCGATGATCTCGCCGAGTTGCTGCGACTTCACCCGGGCCAGCACGGTGTCGGCGCGGCTGGGCATTTCGAAGCAGGGCTGGAGCTTGCCATCGACCAGTTCGGACTGGCCGAAATGCAGGCGGTGATCGTCGCTGTAGACGGTCAGCATGAGTAAAACCTCTCGGCTTTGTTGTTCTTGGTGGGGGGATTCTGCCCATTCGGGCGGCCTCGGCTGAACGGTGGCGGCGGCCAAAAGGGGATAGATATGGCCAACATTTATGGCCCTTTACTACAGCGAACCTGCGTATCCCCGCCGGCTCGCTATGCTCTGGGGAATGGCTGCCGGCCCCATCGGTCGAACAGCGTGCACCTGGCGAAGGAAGGAAGAAGAGATGTCGGGGGACCGCAAGATCCTGCTCCGTTGCCTGTTGATCCTGAACCTGTTCTGCGCCGGCTGGGCCCTGGCCGCGCCGGCCCCGGGCCTGCCCGCCGACGAGCTGCCGGCGCTGGCCGACGACGCTGGCCTGCCAACCCTGGCCGAGCGCCTGGAAAGCATCCGCCAGGGCGTCTCCGAGCAGGTCGGCGACGACGAGCTGGCGCGCCTGCGCCTGGCCACCCTGGAAGTGCAGAGGATGGCGGGCCAGCACGGCGACGAACTGCAGGCCCGCCTCGACCGCCTGTCCGACCAGCTCAACGTGCTCGGCCCGCCGGTAGAGGGCGAGGCCGCCGCCCTGGCCCTGCAGCGCACCGAGCTGAACCAGCAGAAGGCCGAGCTGCAGGCCCAGGCCACCCAGGCCGCGCAGATCCTGCGTTCGGCCCAGGACCTGGCCGCGCAGATCGTCAACCTGCGCCGCAGCCTGTTCAACTCGCAGATCGCCACCCGCTCCGCGCCGCCCTTCAGCCCCGTCTTCTGGTCCACCCTGACGCGCCCCACCGAGGACGACCTGGCGCGCCTGCGCAACCTGGGCGACAAGCTCACCGCCAGCCTGGAGGACACCTGGCATGGTGCGCGCCTGCCGCTGCTGGCCTGCCTGGTCGCCGCCGTGCTGCTGTGGATACCGGGCCGGCGCCTGCTGGAAAGGTTCGCCGGCTACCTGGCCAGCCACTTCATCCCCGAGGGCCGCCTGCGCCGCAGCAGCCTGGCCCTGGCCATCGCCCTGGCCAGCGTGGTCACCTTCGGCGGCGCCGCCGCGCTGGTCCACCAGGGCCTGGACTGGAACGAGGGCTTCGACAACGGCCTGGCCAACCTGGCCGGGCAGATGGTCACCCTGGCGGTGTTCAGCGCCTTCATCACCGGCCTGGGCCGCGCCCTGCTGATGGTCAGCCGGCCCTCCTGGCGCCTGCTGCCGATCCCGGACGCTGCCGCCAGGGCAGTGGCCCACTTCCCCGGGCTGCTGGCGATAGTGGCCATGCTGCTCGGCGCCCAGGACCGCATCAACAGCGCCATCGGCGCCAGCCTGGCGCTGACCGTGGCGGTCAACGGCCTCACCGCGCTGCTGATCGCCGTGCTCTTCGGCCTGGCCCTGCTGCGCCTGCGCCGCAGCGACGAGGAGGACGAGGAACACCCGCGCCCGGCGCTGGCCGGGGTGATCCACCTCATCGCCCTGCTGGTGGTGCTGCTGATCGTCCTGGCGCTGCTCAGCGGCTACCTGTCGCTGGCCTTCTACCTGGCCACCAAGCTGCTGTGGATCAGCGCCGTGGCGGCGACCGGCTACCTGATCACGGCCTTCTTCGGCGACCTCTGCGACACCCTGCTGTCACCGCGCCAGGACAGCGGCAAGACCCTCGCCCGCGCCCTCGGCCTGTCGCCACAGCACCAGGCCCAGGCCGCCACCCTGCTGTCCGGGGTGGGCCGCACCCTGCTGGTGCTGATGACGCTGATGGTGATGCTCTCGCCCACCGCCAGCACCCCCGACGAACTGCTCGCCGGCGTCGAGCGCCTGGCCCAGGGCGGCCAGGCCCTGGGCAACCTCAACATCGTCCCGCAGGACATCCTGCTGGCCCTGCTCACCCTGCTCGGCGGGCTGTTCGCCCTGCGCCTGCTCAAGCGCTGGCTGGCCGAGCGGCTGCTGCCGGAAACCAGCATGGACGCCGGCATGCGCGCCTCGCTGGTGACCCTGGTCGGCTACCTCGGCTTCGTCCTGCTCGGCCTGCTGACGCTCTCGGCCCTGCGCATCAACCTGACCAGCCTGACCTGGGTGGTCAGCGCCCTGTCGGTGGGCATCGGCTTTGGCCTGCAGGCCATCGTGCAGAACTTCATCAGCGGCCTGATCCTGCTCACCGAGCGCCCGGTGAAGGTCGGCGACTGGGTCAGCCTCGGCGGCGTGGAGGGCGACATCCGCCGGATCAACGTGCGCGCCACGGAAATCCAGCAGTCGGACAACTCCACGGTGATAGTGCCCAACTCGCAACTGATCACCCAGAACGTACGCAACGTGACCATGGGTGGCGCGCTGGGCAGCGTCGGCATCAGCCTCACGCTGCCGCTGGACACCGACGTGCACAAGGTCCGCGAACTGCTGCTGGCGGCCTACGCCGAGCACCCGGCGATCCTGGAAACCCCCAGGCCCTCGGTGAGCTTCACCCAGCTCACCGAGCAAGGCCTGACGCTGGCGGCCAGCGGCAGCGTCAGCAGCCCGCGCGGGGTCTCCAGCGCCCGGAGCGACCTGCTGTTCACCATCTTCGGCAGGTTGCGCGAGGAAGGCATCAGCCTGGTGGCGCCAAGGAGTTTGCGCCTGGTGGGGGGTGATGGGCGGTTGGTGGAGGATTCTGCCTCGGGTGAAAAGCCAAAGCCTGAGAGCCCCTCTCCCCAGCCCTCTCCCTGAAGGGAGAGGGAGCCGTTCGGTGTGAAGCGAAGCGATGGCGCTCGCCAGCAACACCTGGCTATCAGGATGACGCGGGACATATAGCCGCTCAGAACCAGTCCCCTCTCCCTTCAGGGAGAGGGAACGGACTCAAACGACGCGGCGGAATCTCCGACGAACATCCGTTCGCGAGCAAGCTCGCTCCTACGAAAAGCCAGAGCACCCTCTCCCCAGCCCTCGGCTGCGCGCCCCGTCCTGAAGGGAGAGGGGGCTTGTCCGTGCCGGCGGCTAGGACAGAGTCATCCTGCAACTCCGCTGTCTCAGGCGTGCATCGAGGTGCCGCTTCACTCCGAACGGTCCCCTCTCCCTTCAGGGAGAGGGTTAGGGAGAGGGAACGGACTCAAACGACGCAGCGGAATCTCCGGCGAACATCCGTTCGCGAGCAAGCTCGCTCCTACGAAAAGCCAGAGCGCCCTCTAGCCCTTCCTCGCCAACAACGCCGCCGCTCCCTGCGCCTTGCGCGAGTACCAGAACACCCGGCTCACCCCGCGCGTCACGGCCACATAGGCCAATCGCAAGCTCTCATCCTGCATCGCCTGGTCATAGCTGTTGCGGAAGAACCCGCTGTGCGCATACAGCACGTTGCGCAACGGATGGCGCTCCGGCGGCGCGCAGTCGTCGATGATGATCGCCACCTCCGCCTGCAGGCCCTTGGCGCGGTGGATGCTCATGGCCTTCACCGGCAGCTTGGCGTCCAATTGCGCCTGGATCTGCTGCAGCGGCTCGTTGCGTCGGCTCAGCAGCATCACCGCGGTGCTCTCGCGGCTGCCGCGCTGGGCCACGTGCTCGCACTGGGCGCGGATGTCGGCCACCAGCCTGGGCAGGTCGCGGGCCAGGTCGAAGCGGGTTTCCACGCGCACGCCGTGGT
The DNA here is from genome assembly GCF_900112375.1 of Pseudomonas citronellolis. Lineage (GTDB taxonomy): Bacteria > Pseudomonadota > Gammaproteobacteria > Pseudomonadales > Pseudomonadaceae > Pseudomonas > Pseudomonas citronellolis. The sequence continues at coordinate 265,447 of NZ_FOLS01000002.1, forward strand.
CGCCCGGCTGCATCGGCTTGAAGGCGCGGCAGGTCTTGGCCTGCTTGAAGTTCACCTCGGCCAGCACCGACTCGGCATCGCGGATCACCGGCTCGATGCTGCGGTAGTTGGTCTCCAGCAGCAGCACCGTGCTCTGGCGGCTGCGGCCCTTGCTGGGGAAGTGCTTGTCGAAGTCCATGAACAGCTCCGGCGAGCTGCCGCGCCAGCCGTAGATCGACTGCCAGTCGTCGCCGATGGCCATCAGGCTCGGCGCCTTGCCGCTGCGCGCCAGGAAACGGTGCAGGGCCTGCAGCCAGAGGACGATCTGCGGCGAGATGTCCTGGAACTCGTCGATCAGCAGGTGCGTCATCGGCTCGGCCGCTTCCAGCTTGGCGTCGCCCTCGGCGAAGCGCTTGGTGAGCTGCTGGAAGGCGGCGTTGAAGGTGGTCAGGCGCTGGCGCTTGAGCAGGGCCAGGAAGAAGCTCCAGTAGATGGCCAGGGCCTCGAGGAAGATCTTCTCGCGGGTCGAGCAGCCCAGCTCGGCCACCTTCAGGTCCTGGGGGCGCAGGCCGAGGCTTTCCATGAAGCCGGCCTGGGTGTGGAAGACTTCCACCAGCGGCGCCTCGACGAACTCGCCGGGCAGGCGGAACGGCTGGACCGGCGCCGGGCCCGGCACCTCCTCCGGCTTCTCCAGGCCCAGCAGGCGGTGCACCTTGGCGCGGAAAGCGCCGTTGACCGCGTAGCACTCCTCGTAGGCCTCCAGCAGCAGGCGCTGCTGCGCCGGGCGCAGGCGACCGCCGGTGAGGGGGTTGTCCGGCTCGTCGGGGTTGCGCTCTTCCAGTTGCTCGAACCAGCGCTGCTTGCCCAGCAGCTCGCGGGCCTGCACGCCCATGGCCGAGTGGAAGGTGCGCACGCATTCGCGGGCGCGGGCCATGTCGAAGGGGTACTGCCAGAAGGCGAGCACGCGCACCAGCTGTTCGCGCAACTGCGCGCAGGAGGCGTTGGTGAAGGAGATCACCGTGACCTTGTCCGCCTCGATCCCCAGGTGGCAGAGCATGAACACCAGGCGCAGCACCAGGGTGGTGGATTTGCCCGAGCCGGCGCCGGCGAAGATGCGCGCCAGCGGCTGGCGGCAGAGGATCATCGCCCACTGCTCGTCCGACGGCGGGCTGATCACGCCGGCGCTGACCGCCTGGCGCACCCGCTCGCGCATCGCCTCGACCTGCTCCGGGCGCACCGCCAGGGCGCGCGCCGGGTAGATGCCGGCGGGGCCTTCCGCCGCGGGCTTCGCCGAAGGTTTCTCGCCCGCCTCGGCCTTGGGTTTGCGCGGCGCGCGGGGCTTGGCCGCGGCGCCGTCCTTCTTCCGCGCCGTGGCGCGCGGCTTCTTCGCCGTTGGCGCCTGGGCGGCCTCGTTCTGCTCGCGCAGGTAGGCGGTGGTGCGCGGGAAATACCGCGCCAGGGATTCGGACAACAGCAGTTTGTAGCGCCTTACGGCAGACAGCATCGGAAGGCTCCGGCCCTGGAGGATGTCGCTGAATGATAAGGGGTTTCAGTGACGATCCGACAGCGCCGGGCGCCTTGCGTTCGCCTCAGGCGCCGGTCCAGCGGCGCAACAGCACGCTGGCGTTGACGCCGCCGAAGCCGAAACCGTTGGACAGCGCGTATTCCGTCTGCAGCGCCCGCGGCGCGCCCCGCACCAGGTCGATGCCGGCGGCGGCTTCGTCCGGCTCGTCGAGGTTGAGGGTCGCCGGGGCCAACTGGTCGCGCAGGGCCAGCAGGGTGAAGATCGCCTCCAGCCCGCCGGCCGCGCCCAGCAGGTGGCCGGTGGCGGACTTGGTGGCGCTCACCGCCACCGAGCCGGTGTCGCCGAACACCGAGCGGATGGCCGCCAGCTCGCCCTTGTCGCCCACCGGCGTGGAAGTGGCGTGGGCGTTCAGGTGGCCGATCGACGCCGGGTCGATGCCGGCCTGGGCGATGGCCAGTTGCATGGCCCGGCGCGCTCCGCTGCCGTCCTCGGGGCCGGCGGTCAGGTGGTAGGCATCGGCGCTGGTGCCGTAGCCGACCACCTCGGCCAGCGGCTGCGCGCCGCGGGCCAGGGCGTGCTCCAGCGACTCGATCACCAGCAGCCCGGCGCCCTCGCCCATGACGAAGCCATCGCGCTGGCGGTCGAAGGGCCGCGAGGCCTGCTGCGGGCGGTCGTTGAAGCCGCTGGACAGTGCCCGCGCCGCGGCGAAGCCGCCCAGGGCGACGCGGTCGATGGAAGCCTCGGCGCCGCCGCACAGGGCGATGTCCGCCTCGCCGGCGCGGATCATCCGCGCGGCGTCGCCGATGGCCTGGACGCTGGCGGCGCAGGCGGTCACCGGCGCGCCGATCGGCCCCTTGAAGCCATGGCGGATGGATACGTGGCCGGCCGCCAGGTTGACCAGGAACGACGGGATGGTGAACGGCGACAGGCGCCGCGGCCCGCGCCCGTCGGTAGTGCGCACGGCGTCGGCGATGGCGCTGAAGCCGCCGATGCCCGAGCCGATCACCGTGGCCGTGCGCGTCTGCCCGCGCTCATCCTGGGGCGCCCAGCCGGCCTGGGCCAGGGCCTCCTCGGCGGCGGCCAGGGCGAAGAGGATGAAGCGGTGCATCTTCTTCTGCTCCTTGGCCGGCGCGGCACGCTCGGCATCGAAGCCGGCCTCGGCGTCCACGGCGATGTCCGGCACCGGGCCGCCCACCTCGCAGGGCAGGTCGCGGACGAATTCGTCGGCCAACCGGACAATGCCGGAGCGCCCCTGCAGCAGGCGCTGCCAGGCCTTCTCGGTGCCACATCCGAGGGGGCTGACCACCCCGGTCCCGGTTACCACGATGCGTTGTACAGCCATGATTTCACCTGCCTGAGGATGGCTTTGCCATCATTGAATTACGACCAACATATAACATCCCGGGCGAGCCGACCATCCGTCGTCGCGCCCGGCGCGGCGGGGCGCGATCGACCACCCTTGCCCAGGCCCCGTATCCCTACAGAGGAGATTAGCCATGCGACTGGAAGGCTCCTGCCATTGCGGCGCCGTGACCTTCAGCCTGGAGAGCGCCCACCCCTATCCCTACCAGCGCTGCTACTGCTCGATCTGCCGCAAGACCCAGGGCGGCGGGGGCTACGCCATCAACCTCGGCGGCGACGCCGCCAGCCTCAAGGTGCGCGGGCGCAAGCACCTGCGCGTCTATCACGCCAAGCTGCGCGAGCCCGGCCAGCGCACCCGCACCAGCACCGCCGAGCGCAACTTCTGTGGCGAATGCGGCAGCGCCCTGTGGCTGTTCAGCCCGGAATGGCCGGAGCTGATCCACCCCTTCGCCTCGGCCATCGACACCCCATTGCCGGTGCCGCCGGAACACACCCACCTGCTGCTGGACTCCAAGGCCCCCTGGGTGGAGGTGGAAAAGCACCCGCGCGACCTGTACTTCGACGGCTACCCGGAGGAATCCATCGCCGACTGGCACCGGCGCCTGGGCCTGGAGCGCTAGGCCTGCAGGCGGAACACCGCGAAGGCCGGCTCGGCGCTGGTCCAGTGCTCGCGCACCAGCCAGCCGCCGCGCTCGGCCAGCGCGCGAAAGTCGTCGATGGCGTACTTGTAGGAGTTCTCCGTGTGCAGGCGCTCGCCGGCGCGGAACAGGTACTCCATACCGGCTATGCGCACGCGCTGCTCGACGCGGCTGACCAGGTGCATCTCGATGCGGCTGTGCTCGGCGTTCCAGAAGGCCAGGTGGTCGAACTGGTCGAGTTGGAAGTCGGCACCCAGCTCGCGGTTGATGCGCTGCAGCAGGTTGAGGTTGAAGCGCGCGGTCACGCCCTCGGCATCGTTGTAGGCGGCCTCCAGCACCTTCACGTCCTTGCGCCGGTCGACCCCGACGATGAAGCTCGCGCCCGGCCCCAGCAGTTCGTGGGCGCCCTGGAGGAAGGCCAGGGCCTGCTCCGGGGCGAAGTTGCCGATGGTGGAGCCGGGGAAGAAGCCCAGCCGCGGGCCGTCGGCCAGCGCCGGGGGCAGCGCCTCCAGGCGGGTGAAGTCGGCACACAGGGGCTCGACGCGCAGCGCCGGGTAGTCGCGCTGCAGGCGCGCGGCAGCCTTGTCCAGGGCCGCCGGGCTGATGTCGATGGGCACGTAGCGGCGGATATGCGACGCCGCGTCCAGCAGCAGGCAGGTCTTCTCGCTGGCGCCGCTGCCGAACTCCACCAGGGTGCAATCGGCCGGGATGCGCTCGGCGAGGGCCGGGGCGATGTGCTTGAGCAACGCGGTCTCGCTGCGCGTGGGGTAGTACTCGCGGGTTCGGCAGATGGCCTCGAACAGCTCGGAGCCGGCGGCATCGTAGAAGTACTTGGGCGACAGCTGTCGCGGCTGCAGCGAGAAGCCCGCCTCCAGGTCCTCGGCCAGCTCGCGGGCACGCGGGTCCAGCGCGGCCTGTTCGGGCAGGTCGCGGGCCAGGCGCAGGCCGGCGAACATCCAACGCTTCTCGGGGTGGAAGAAGTTGCGGTAGCTGGGCCGCGAATGCCCGGCCGGGGTGATGCAGGCGCCGCCGCGCAGGACCATCTGGCTGACCATGAACTTGCCGTTGTACTCGCCCACCGCCCCGGCGCCGGGGCGGAAGCCCGGGTACGGCGCGTAGGCGCTCTGCGTCCACTGCCAGGCGGCGTCGTAGAGCTGGCGCAGGCGGCCGTCGCGGGCGGCCACTTCCCATTCCATCTCGGTGGGCAGCCGCGCGCCGGCCCAGTTGGCGTAGGCGCTGGCCTCGTAGTAGCTGACGTGCAGCACCGGCGCGTCCACGTCCAGCGGGCGCAGGCCGGCCAGGCCGAACTCGTGCCAGCCGTCGTCCTGCCGTCGCCAGTACAACGGCGCTTCCCAGCCCTCCTCCTGCACTTTGGCCCAGCCGTCGGACAACCAGAATTCCGCGCGCCGGTAACCGCCATCCTCGATGAACGCCAGCCACTGGCCATTGCTCACCAGCGACTCGGCGATCTCGAAGGGCGCCAGGAAGCAGCGGTGCGCCGGCGCCTCGTTGTCGAAGGCGAAACCCTGGCCGTCATGGCCGATGCCCAGCAGCCCGCCCTGGATCGCCAGGAAGCGCTGCGGCCCGCAGGCCGGGGGCGCATATCCGTCGCCATAGGCCGGCGCCAGCGGCGACAGGCTGAACAGGTGGAGGATGTCCATCAGCAGCAGCTCCTGGTGCTGCTCCTCGTGGGCCAGGCCCAGGCGCACCAAGGCTTCCAGTTCGGCATCGGCTTCCCCGGCGAGCAGCGCCTGCATGTGCTCGTCGACGTGCAGCCGGTAGTCGAGCACCCGGTGCAACGGCGGGCGCGTCAGCATTCCCCGCTGCGGCCGCGGCTGGCGCGCGCCCAGGGCCTCGTAGTAGGAGTTGAACAGGTAGCCGAAGCTGGCGTCGAACTCGACGTAACCGGCCAGCCGCGGCTTGAGCAGGAAGGTCTCGAAGAACCAGGTGGTGTGCGCGATGTGCCACTTGGCCGGGCTGGCGTCGGGCATCGACTGGGTGACCGCGTCCTCGGCGCTGAGGGGGGCGATCAGTTCCTCGCTGTGCCGCCGCACCTGGCGGTAGGCATCGAGCAGAGACGGGGCCTTGCTGGACATGGGGTGGTCCCCTTTTCCGTGGGCGGGTTCGGAACGCAGGCGGTCATTCGTTCTCGAGGTTGACCTTCTCCGGGTGGAAGGCACCGCTGCGGCGCACTCATCGGGTTCGAGCCGCGGCCCCGGACAAAGGTTGCAACGAATTGTCCTCGGGGCCGCACCTTTTCAGGGTAGAAGCGCTCACCGCGCCGGCCGGGAAAAACCGATGGGCGTGCCCGCTTGCCCCACCCCGCCCGGCTGGCCGATAGTCGCGCTTCGACAAGGAGGCAGCATGTTCAGCAGAAGACAGATCAACCACGCCATGCTCCTGGCGCCCCTGGCAGGCCTGCTCGCCGGCACCGCGCGGGCGGATGGGCAATCCACGCTGGAACGCCTGAAGCAACTGGAACGCGACAGCGGCGGGCGCCTGGGCGTGGCCGTGCTCGACACCGGAGACGGCCGCCGCTTCGGACTGCGCGAGGACGAGCGCTTTCCGCTGTGCAGCACCTTCAAGCTGCTGCTCGCCGCCTGCGTCCTGGCCCGCGTGGATCGTGGTGAGGAGCAGTTGGCGCGGCGCATCGTCTACAGCCAGGCGGACCTGGTGGAATATTCGCCGGTCAGCGAACGCCACGTCGGCCAGCCGGGCCTGAGCGTCGCCGAACTCTGCGAGGCGGCGATCACCCTGAGCGACAACGGCGCCGCCAACCTGCTGCTGGCCAGCCTGGGCGGCCCCGCCGGGCTGACCGACTGGCTGCGCAGCACGGGTGACGACATCAGCCGCCTGGACCGCAACGAACCCACCCTCAACCAGGCCCTCCCGGGCGACCCGCGCGACACCAGCACCCCACGGGCAATGGTCGCCACCCTGCAGCGCCTGCTGCTGGGCGACATCCTGCAACCCGCCTCGCGCGACCAGCTGAACGCCTGGCTGGCGGCCAACAAGACCGGCGACAAACGTATCCGCGCAGGCCTGCCAACGGGCTGGAAAGTCGGCGACAAGACCGGCACCGGCGAGCGCGGCACCAGCAACGACGTGGCCATCCTCCGGCCACCGGGCCGAGCGCCGATCCTGGTGGCAGCCTACCTCACCGGCAGCCCGGCCCCGGCGGAAAAGCGCGAAGCGGTGCTGGCGGAGGTTGGACGGCTGGCGGCGGGGTTGGTGGGGTAGCCATAGAACGCAGCAACACTAGCAATGGCTGCGCTTGATCAAAGTACAACGTTCTGTACAATTCTCTCGTCCAGCACAGGATCAGCCATCCGCAATCCATTCCCGTCGGAAGATTCAATCAGCCCTGGCTTCGCCAGGAGGTACCCGCCATGCAAATTCTGACATTCAGCCAAGCGCGAGCCAGCCTGAAACAGGCCATGGATGACGTATGCCGCGACCATGAGCCGACTGTCATCACCCGGCAAAGAGGCGAACCTGTGGTTCTGCTTTCGCTGGAGGACTACAACGGCATGCGCGAGACCATGTACCTGCTGCAGTCCTCGGCCAACGCACAACGGCTGCATGAATCCATCGAGCAGTTACGAGTCGGCAAGAGCGTGCCAAGGGAATTGAGCCTCAGTGACGACGCAGAAGAAACGTAACAAGGCCGGCGCCCGCAAGACGGTCTCAGTGGCTTTCACCGATCACGGCTGGGATGACTACCAATACTGGAAGGGCCAGGACCCGAAGATATCCGCAACCCTGGACCGACTCATCGGCGAGTGCCTGCGTACCCCCTTCAGCGGCACCGGCAAGCCCGAAGCGCTGAAGGGCAACCTCAGCGGGTTCTGGTCCCGCCGCATAACCCGCGAACACCGGTTGGTCTACCTGTTCGAAGACAGCCAACTCTTCATCGTGCAATGTCGCTACCACTACGACGGCTGACTCGCCTTCTCCGTCGGCTCAAGCACGCGCCTGGAACATCCGCTCGTCATACATGAAGTCGTAGCTGTCCTCGACCCGCACCCGACTCATCGCCGGGTGCCGCGGGTTGAGCAGGAGGTTCCACTCCAGCGGCAGCACCGCCGAGGGCACTATCAGGCCGAGCTGTTCGCCGGCCTGCAGCCAGCGGGTGCCGTAGTCCATGCTCGGGCGATCCGCCGGTAGGCTGTTCCAGCCTTCGGGCAGGTCCCGGGGATCGGGCTTGAGGTAGAGGTCGTCGCCTTCCGGGAGCCGGAAGGCGGTGATCTTCATCGGGAAGGTCGGCCGGCCGCTGGCGTGCACGAAGGTTTCCAGGCAGCAGATGGCCGGCGTCAGGCCCAGGTAGACGACCGGCACGTCGCGGTGGTTCCAGCGCCCGCCGAGGATGGCCGCGCCCTGGCCGCTCAGGTCGCTGGCCCGGGCCGCCTTGGCGACGCGCCAGGCCCGCATCAGGCGGCCCCGCCCCACTCCAGCGCGTGCAGCACGCGGCGTACCTGATTGGCGCCTATCTCGGTGTCGCAGAGGCTCAGCGGCGTCTGGCCGCCGAGGGCCTGGTTGGGGCGCTCCAGCCACTGGGCCGCGGCGTCCTTGTCCTCGAACACCTGTTCGGCCAGCACGGCCACCGAGGCCAGGCGGTCGAGGCGCTCCGAAGTGACTACGTCCAGCGCCTGGTCGGCCTTCTTCTTGCGCTCGTAGGTGGACAGGGAGATGTTGAACAGCTCGACGAAGCCGGGGCCGCTGATGCGGAAGGTATCGCGCACCGATTCGACCCAGCGCCAGCTCAAGCCGTGGCGGATGTGCTGCAGCCGCTGGGCCTCGGTGAGGCTGGCATGGTCGTGCACCAGATGCCAGAACACCGGGGACGGCGAGTCGCTGCGACGACGATCTTCCGTCTTGATGGCCAACATGCGACCTCCTCAAATGATGAAAAACAAACCGTCAAATGAAGGCTACTCCTTTCCGGCGGATTTGCCCAGCCAGGATGCCGGAAGCAGGTGGGCGCACAGCACATGAACAAAATATTGCACACAACTTTTGAACAGCTGATTCCCTGCCTAGGGCTCCCCCCAATAAAACAGGGAGATCCGTTGTCATCGACTCATTGCCTGAGCCTATCGATTTGCCAATTTCCCTAAGCTCAGGCAATATACTGTGCATTATGTTGAACACAACGCTTTACCGCCTCTCCACTTCCCGCCTGGTCGCCCGCGAGCGTCACTGGACCGGCGACCTCTAGCGCCCTCCCCGAAGTCACGTCTTTGGTGACGATGCGCACGAGCGTATCGCCGCTCGCCCAGCGTCACCTCCCCGTTCCGACTTTCCGCCTGGCCACGCGTCCGTTCGCGAGGGCAGCGGCTTGCCCAAGGGAGGGCTCGATCATGCGTTCCTGGATCTATCTGTTCGCCGCCATCGGTTTCGAAGTGGTCGGCACCACTTCGATGAAACTCACCACCACCCTGGCCCCGTTCTATGGCCACCTGCTGATGTACGCCATGGTCGGCCTGTCGTACTACTTCCTGTCGCTGGCCATCAAGCGCGTGCCGGTGGGCGTGGCCTACGCCCTCTGGGAAGGCATCGGCATAGTCCTCATCACCCTGGTCAGCGTCGCCTGGCTGGGCGAGAACCTGGCCCCGGAGAAGGTCCTGGGCCTGGCCGTGATGATCGCCGGCATCCTGCTGGTCAAGTCCGGCACCCGCAGCAAGCGCGAGCCGTCCGCAGAGGAGGCCGTCACATGCTGAGCCTCGATTGGGTTCCGTTCGCCTGGCTGGGCCTGGCGATCGTGCTGGAAGTGATCGCCAACCTGCTGCTGAAGTATTCCGACGGCTTCCGCAGGCGCGCCCTGGGCGTCACCTCGATCCTTTGCGTGCTGGGCGCCTTCTCGGCCCTGGCGCAGGCGGTGAAGGACATAGAACTGTCGGTGGCCTACGCGGTGTGGGGTGGCTTCGGCATCCTCGCCACCGTGGCCATGGGCTGGGCGCTGTTCGGCCAGCGCCTGGTGTGGCGTGGCTGGCTCGGGTTGGGCTTGCTGGTGGTAGGGATGGCGCTGTTGAAGCTGGCCTGAGGAAACGAAAACGGGGCGCCGCATTGGCGCCCCGTTTTCATTTGGGAGTGACGGATACCTGTAGGAGCGGGCCCTGCCCGCGATTTCGCGCGCAGGGCGCGCTCCTACAAGGGCACGGCGTATGGGCAACCTGTAGGAGCAGGCCCTGCCTGCGATTCGCGCGCAAGGCGCGCTCCTACAAGGGCAGGGCGTATGGGCAACCTGTAGGAGCGGATCTCATCCGCGAATCGCGCCGGGATGGCCGGCTATCGCGGACAAGGTGCTCCTACGGTTGAACTACGTGCCTCACGGAAACCTGTTGTAGGAGCAGGCCCTGCCTGCGATTCGCGCGCAGGGCGCGCTCCTACAAGGGCACGGCGTATGGGTAACCTGTAGGAGCGAGCTTGCTCGCGAACCAACCCCGCTGCGGAGCCGTTCGCGAGCAAGCTCGCTCCTACGAAGAGCCCATCAGCGCTCGGCCACGCTCAGGCGTGTGGCGCCCTGCTCGCCACGCGCCCGGCGGCGGGTGACCAGCAGGCCGGAGCAGACGATGAGGATGCTCAGCAGCGCGGTGGCGGTCACTTCCACGCGGTGGTCCGGGCGCAGCAGCATCAGCACCAGTACGCCGACGATGAACAGGATCACGCCCCAGGTCAGCCAGGGGAACAGCCACATGCGGTACTGCGGCACCTGGCCCTCGGCGTTCATGCGCTTGCGCATGCGCAACTGGGAGATGGCGATCACCAGGTACACCAACAGGGCGATGGCGCCGGAGCTGGCCATGAGGAAGCCGAACACCTGCGCGGGCACCAGGTAGTTGGCGATCACCGTGGCGAAGGCCGCGGCGGTCGACAGCAGCACCGCCACCACCGGGGTGCCGGCGCGGCTGGTGATGCGCGCGGCGGCCGGGGCGTCGCCGCGGCTGCTCAGCGAGTAGAGCATGCGCGAGGCGGTGTACAGCGACGAGTTCAGGCAGCTGGTCACCGAGGTCAGCACCACCACGTCGATCAGCGCCTTGGCGTGGGGCACGCCGAGCACTTCCAGCACGGTCACGTAGGAGCCTTCGGCGGCCAGGCGCGAATCGGTCCAGGGCACCAGGGCGACGACGATGAAGATCGACAGGATGTAGAACAGGGTGATCCGCCAGATCACCGAGTTGGTGGCCTTGGAGATCTGCTTCTCGGCCGCGTCCGACTCGGCGGCGGCGATAGTCACCACTTCCGCGCCGAGGAACGAGAACATGGTGATCAGCATGGCGCTGAGCACCGCGCCGAAGCCGTTGGGCATGAAGCCGCCGTTGTCCCACAGGCGCGATACGCCGCTGACGCCGGTATCGGGCAGCAGGCCGAGGATGGCGCAGGCGCCGAGGACGATGAAGCCGACGATGGCGATCACCTTGACCAGCGCCAGCCAGAACTCGAACTCGCCGTAGTTCTTCACGCTGAACAGGTTGGTGACGGTGAGCAGCAGGGTGATGGCCAGGGACAGCACCCAGATATCCAGCTGCGGCACCCAGCTGTTGATGATGGTGGCGGCGATGTTCGCCTCGATGGGGATCACCAGGACCCAGAACCACCAGTACAGCCAGCCGATGGTGTAGCCGGCCCACTTGCCGATGGCGCGGTCGGCGTAGGTGGAGAAGGAGCCGGTGTCGGGCGACGCCACGGCCATCTCGGCCAGCATGCGCATGACGATCACCACCAGGGCGCCGGCCAGCATGTACGCGAGGATGGCCGCCGGGCCCGCCTCGGCGATGGCGCGGCCGGAGCCGACGAACAGGCCGGCGCCGATCACGCCGGCAATGGACAGCATGGTCACATGCCGCGATTTCAACCCATGGCTCAGGTTGTTCTTGTTGAGCTGTTGCATGGTCTCACCTTGTAAAGCTGCGTCCCTGCGGCGGAAATGGCCCGGCCCACCCGTGCGTGGGCACGGGCGGGTACGGGGTCCGTCTTTGTTCTCTTCGGCGCGGCCCCTTCAGGGAAAGGGACCGCGGCGCACGCGGATGAACGTCAGGCCAGTTCGTCGAAGCACTCGCCGATGATGCCCAGGCCACGCTGCAGGTCGGCGTCGCTGACGGTCAGCGGCACGAGGATGCGCAGGACGTTGTAGTAGGTGCCGCAGGACAGCAGCACCAGGCCCTTGTCGCGGGCCTTGGCGACGATCCTGGCGGTCAGCTCGGCGGCCGGGGTCTGGCCGTCGGCTTCGAACAATTCCACCGCGACCATGGCGCCGAGGATGCGCACGTCGCCCACGCTGGCGTGGCGCTCACCGATCTTGCGCAGGCCGGCGCCGAGGATTTCACCCACGGCCTGGGCGCGCTGCAGCAGGTTCTCTTCCTCGAAGGCCTCGATCACCGCCAGGGCGGCGGCGCAGGAGATCGGGTTGCCGGCGTAGGTGCCGCCCAGGCCGCCCGGGGCCACCGCGTCCATCAGTTCGGCCTTGCCGGCCACGCCGGCCAGCGGGAAGCCGCCGGCGATGGACTTGGCGAAGGTGGTCAGGTCGGCGGCGACGCCCATCTGCTCCATGGCGAAGAAGGTGCCGGTGCGGCCGGCGCCGGTCTGCACTTCGTCGGCGATCAGCACGATGCCGTGCTCGTCGCACAGGGCGCGCAGGCGCTGCATGAAGTCCTTCGGCGCCGGGTTGAAGCCGCCCTCGCCCTGCACCGGCTCGAGGATGATCGCGGCGATGTCGCGCGGCTGCGCGTCATTCTTGAAGATGCGCTCGATGCTGGCGATGGCGTCATCCACCGACACGCCGTGCAGCGCGTTCGGGTACTGCGCGCGGAACACGCCGCCGGGCATCAGGCCCAGGCCGGCGGAGTACGGCACCACCTTGCCGGTCAGCGCCAGGGTGTAGTGGGTGCGGCCGTGGTAGGCGCCGGTGAAGGCGATCACGCCGCTGCGGCCGGTGGCGGCGCGGGCGATCTTGATGGCGTTCTCCACGGCTTCGGCGCCGGTGGTCACCAGCAGGGTCTTCTTCTCGAAGTCGCCGGGGAGCATGCCGTTGATCTTCTCGGCCAGGGCCACGTAGCCCTCGTAGCCGAACACGTGGAAGCAGGTGTGGGTCAGCTTGGCCATCTGCGCCTGCACGGCGGCCATCACCTTCGGGTGCAGGTGGCCGGTGTTGAGCACGGCGATGCCGCCGGCGAAGTCCAGGTATTCGCGGCCTTCCACGTCCCAGATGGTGGCGTTCTCGGCGCGCTCGGCGTAGATCTGGTGGATCTGGCCGACGCCGCGCGGGATGGCGGCCATGCGCCGTTGTTGCAGGCTCTGGTTGCTGTTCATGCTGTCTCCAGGTCAGGAATGGGTAGGCGGACGCGCGTTACACGCCGATGCACAGGTATTTGATTTCCAGGTAGTCCTCGATGCCGTACTTGGAGCCTTCGCGGCCCAGACCCGAGGCCTTGATGCCGCCGAACGGCGCGACTTCGTTGGAAATGATTCCGGTGTTGATGCCGACGATGCCGTACTCCAGCGCCTCGCCGACGCGGAACACGCGGCCCAGGTCGCGGGCGTAGAAGTAGGCGGCCAGGCCGAACTCGGTGTCGTTGGACATGGCGATCACCTCGGCCTCGTCCTTGAAGCGGAACAGCGGCGCCAGCGGACCGAAGGTCTCTTCCTTGGCCACGGCGGCGTCGTTCGGCACGTCGACCAGGATGGTCGGCTCGAAGAAGGTGCCGCCCAGGGCGTGGGGCTTGCCGCCGGCGACGACCTTGGCGCCCTTGCCCACGGCGTCGGCGATGTGCTCCTCGACCTTGGCCACGGCCTTGGCATCGATCAGCGGGCCGGTGGTGATGCCCTGCTCCAGGCCGTTGCCGATGTTCAGCTTGGCCACGGCAGCCTTGAGCTTCTCGACGAAGGCGTCGTACACGCCGTCCTGGATGTACAGGCGGTTGGCGCAGACGCAGGTCTGGCCGTTGTTGCGGTACTTGGAGACCAGCGCGCCGTCCACGGCGGCATCCAGGTCGGCGTCGTCGAAGACGATGAAGGGCGCGTTGCCGCCCAGCTCCAGGGAGACTTTCTTGATGTCCTTGGCGCACTCGGCCATCAGCTGGCGGCCGATTTCGGTGGAACCGGTGAAGGTCAGCTTGCGCACGATGGGGTTGCCGGTCAGCTCCCCGCCGACTTCGCCGGCGCTGCCGGTGACCACGCTGAACACGCCTTTCGGAATGCCGGCGCGCTCGGCCAGCTCGGCCAGGGCCAGCGCCGAGTACGGGGTCTGCGAAGCGGGTTTGAGGACCATGGTGCAACCGGCGGCCAGGGCCGGGCCGGCCTTGCGGGTGATCATCGCCGAGGGGAAGTTCCACGGGGTGATGGCCGCGGTGACGCCGATGGGCTGCTTGATCACCATCAGGCGCTTGTCCGGCTGGTGGCCGGGGATCATGTCGCCGTAGACGCGCTTGGCCTCTTCGCCGAACCACTCGAGGAAGGAGGCGGCGTAGGCGATCTCGCCCCTGGCTTCGGTCAGCGGCTTGCCCTGTTCGAGGGTCATCAGGCGGGCCAGGTCGTCCTGGTTTTCGATCATCAGTTCGAACCAGCGGCGCAGCTTGTTGGCGCGCTCCTTGGCGGTCAGCGCGCGCCAGGCCGGCAGGGCGCGGTCGGCGGCTTCGATGGCGCGGCGGGTCTCGGCGGCGCCCATCTTCGGCACGCTGCCGATGATCTCGTTAGTCGCCGGGTTGTTGACCTTGAGCGTCTGGCCGTTGTCGGCATCCACCCAGGCACCGTCGATGTAGGCCTGCTGGCGGAACAGGCTGGAGTCTTTGAGTTGCACGCGTTCTTCCTCGTTATCGGTGGCGGGCGGCTCAGCCGGCGGCCCGCAGGTTGTTGTCCGGGGTGGCGGCCTTGGCGAAGTTGCCGCCTTGGGCTGCGACCTGTTCGCGGACCTTCTCGACGATGTAGGCGCCGATCGGGATGGCCGAGGTGGCGGCCGGCGACGGCGCGTTGCAGACGTTGACGCTGCGCCTGGTGTTGACGAAGAGGAAGTCGTCGATCAGCTTGCCGTCGCGCGACACGGCCTGGGCGCGCACGCCGGCCGGGTACTCGGTGAGGTCGCTCTTGACGATGCTCGGGCAGTACTTCTGCACTTCCTTGAGGTAGCCGCCCTTGAACAGCGAGTTCTTCATCTCGATCAGGCCCGGGCGCAGGTTCTTCGCCAGCACCTTGAGGATGCCCGGCGAAGTCAGTGTCTCGAACAGGTCGGAAAGGCTGACGTCGGTCTTGCGGTAGCCCTCGCGCTTCATCGCCAGCACCGCGTTGGGGCCGACGGTGACGGTGCCGTCGATCATCCGCGTCAGGTGCACGCCGAGGAACGGCATGGACGGGTCGGGGATCGGGTAGATCAGGTGGTTGACGATCTGGTTGTGCTGCTTGGGCAGCAGGTAGTACTCGCCGCGGAACGGGCAGATGATGAACTGCGGCTCCAGGCCCAGCATGCGCACGATGCGGTCGGCCATCAGGCCCGAGCAGGTGACCAGGTAGCGGCCGCGGAACTCGTTGTCGGTGGTGCGCACCACCACTTCCTCGGCGCGCTCGTCCAGCGCCGTCACCTCGGCGTTGTAGCGGATCTCGCCACCGGCGGCCTGGAACTCGCGGCCCATGGCGGCGGTGACTTCGGCGTAGCTGACGATGCCGCTGGAGGGCACGAAGATGCCGCCCATGCCGACGATGTTCGGCTCGCGCTCGCGCAGCTCGCCGGCGCTCAGCCAATGGCGCTCCAGGCCGTTGGCCGCGGTGCGCTCCCAGAGCGCCCGCATGCGCTCCATCTCCAGCTCGTTGGTGGCCACCAGCAGCTTGCCGCACTCATCAAAGCGGATGCCGTGCTTGTCGCAGAAGGCCTTGGTGGCCTTGTTGCCGGCCAGGCAGAACTTCGCCTTGAGGCTGCCGGGGGTGTAGTAGACGCCAGCGTGGATCACGCCGCTGTTGTGCCCGGTCTGGTGGCGCGCCGGGCCGGATTCCTTCTCCAGCAGGAGGATCTTCGCGTCCGGGTAGACCTGGGTGAGTTGCATCGCGGTGGACATGCCGACGATGCCGCCGCCGATGATGATGAAATCGTACACAGCCATTACCTCGCGCACTGGCTCAGCTGAAAAAGACCCACAGGAGCGGGCCGCCGGCGAAGACCGTGCGCGGACCTTCGCGGGCGAGCCCGCTCCTGTGGCAAGGGTGACGCTGTCGGAATTACTGGCCGCGCTGGTACAGCGGTTTCTGGTAGGCGATGTAGCCACGCTGGCGCATCAGCTCGCGGCGCAGGCCCTCGTGCGGGGTGAAGCGGTCGCGGCCGTGCAGCCAGAACAGGTTGTTGATCAGCAGGAAGCAGCCCTGGGGCACCGGCACCGAGAGCTTGGCCGGGCTGGTCTCCAGGGAGTCGGACAGGGCGTTCAGCCAGATGCCTTCCTCGAAGTCCTTGGGCTGCACGAACTGGTCGATGTAGCGCATGGTCGGGCGACCTTCGGCGTCGCAGTCGAACACCGAATGGAACACGTCCTCGCTGACCTTCTTGCTCGGCGGCGCGGTCCAGCGCATTTCGCGGCGGGCCAGCGGGTGGCGGTAGAACTCGTCCAGCTCGTTCCAGTCGTCCAGGTGCAGCAGCAGCGAGTTGCCGCCCTCCATGTTCTTCTCTTCGATCTTCATCATCAGCACGTAGTCGGTGATCTGATTGACGAAGGTGCCGTCGTTGTGCAGCTCCATCACGCGGTGCGGCTGGCGCAGGTAGCTGTCGGAGTTGTCGCTGTTGACCACCACGAAGCGGGCGTAGAACTGGCCGCTCATGGCGTCGTAGTTGGAACGGCCGATCAGGTGCGCGATGGCGGTGGAGAACTTCACCATGTCCTCGGCCTGGGCCACGTCATCCAGGCCCTCGGGCTTGACCAGCATGCCGCCGGTGCCACGGTCGAGGATGGTGTTCAGCAGCACCGGGCGCAGGGTGCCTTCGCACAGCTCGTCGAGGATCTGGGCGACGCGGAAACGCAGGAACGACTTGTACTCCAGGGCCTGCACCGGCCACTGCGCCACCGCCTTGACGAAGGCCTGCACGGTTTCACGGGCGAAGGTCAGTTCCAGCAGGCGCGGCGACTGCGCCGAAGGCGCGACCGAGTAGCCGCGGGTCTCCAGCGGCAGGGGCATGGCGAGGTCCTGGATGGAGGTGAAGGCGTTCATGGCGGTGTCCTGGCAATGATGGGGTGGCGCCGTCCGGCAATGACCTGGATCAGGCGGGCAGGAGAAAAATATCGTCACAAACTAAAAATGTCTACATTTTTATTTTTCGACGACAAATATGCGTCCTGTCTATTGTTTTTCGTCCATACGACATTTGGGTATGATCCAGCGCAAATCCCCACAGGAGCTGGATTTGGAAGCGATCGCCCCCCGTCAGAACTCGGCCGTCAGCGGTTACGAGTGGCTCAAGAAGGACATCATCCGCGGCGTCTTCAAACCCGGCGAAAAGCTGCTGATGAGCACCCTGAAGGAGCGCTACGACCTGGGCGTGGGTCCGCTGCGCGAGGCCCTGTCGCAACTGGTGGCGGAGCACCTGGTGGTGGCCATCAGCCAGAAGGGCTACCGCGTGGCGCCCATGTCGCTGGAAGAGATGCAGGACATCTACGACGCCCGCGCCAACCTGGAAGCGATGATCGTCGGCCTGGCCATCCAGCGCGGCGACGATGCCTGGGAGGCGCAGGTGCTGGCGAATTCGCACACCCTGGCCAAGGTGGTGGAGGTGAAGACCCGCGAGCAGCGCCTGGACGTCTGGGACGAGCGGCACAAGGCCTTCCACACCGCCATCGCCCAGGGCTGCGGCTCCAAGCACCTGCTGCAGGCGCGCACCTACCTGTTCGACCAGGCCGAGCGCTACCGCCACCTGTGGCTGACGCACACGGTGTTTTCCGAACAGGCCCTGGAGCTCAAGCGCCAGGAACACGCCGCGCTGGTGGAGGCGATCCTCGCCCGGGATGCCGCCAAGGCCAGCGAGATGATGCGCAACCACCTGATGACGCCGGTGCCGATCATCGCGCAGATCATGCGCAACGGCGGCCTGGGCGAAGCCGCGCGCTGACGCCGGGCATCGGCCGGCGCCACCCGCCGCGGCCGCAGCGCTAGACTGAAACGACGCCCCGCCGAGGGGCCGCCCGCCCCGGGCCGGCAATGACGCGCGAACCGCGGCTGCCGGCACGCGCCCGTCCCGGGCCGGCGCCTGCCCTGCCCCGCTGTTCGCCTCGCGTACGGAGAACCGGCACCTCCCGCCATCCACCCGGAGCCCCCCGCCGCCGCGCGGGCGCCCGACAGCGGAGGAGTTGCCATGGACGAAGCCAAACTCAACGACTTCATGGGCCGCCTGGTCGCCGACATGGGCGGCGCGGCCATGCTGGCGAACGTCATCCTCGGCGACGAACTGGGCCTGTACCGGGCCATGGCCGACAACCAGCCGGTAAGCCCGCAGGCCCTGGCCGAGCGCACCGGCTGCAACCCGCGGCTACTGCGCGAATGGCTCAGCGCCCAGGCCGCCGCCGGCTACCTGGAGCACGAAGGCGGCAACTTCCGCCTGCCCGAGGAACAGGCCATGGCCCTGGCCATCGAGGACTCGCCGGTGTACGTGGCCGGCGGCGCCGGCGTGCTGGCTTCGCTGTACCAAGACAAGGACAAGCTGCTGGCCGCCATGCGCGGCGACGGCGCCCTGCCCTGGGGCGACCACCACCCCTGCCTGTTCCGCGGCACCGAGCGTTTCTTCCGCCCCGGCTACCGCGCGCACCTTGTAGAGGAGTGGCTGCCGGCGCTGGACGACGTGGTGGCCAAGCTGCAGAACGGCGCGCGGGTGGCCGACATCGGCTGCGGCCACGGCGCTTCCACGGTGATCATGGCCCAGGCCTTCCCGGCCTCGCGCTTCGCCGGCTTCGACTACCACGCGCCCTCGGTGGAAACCGCCAGCCAGCGCGCCCGCGAGGCCGGCGTCGAAGACCGCGTGGACTTCTCCCAGGCCAGCGCCAAGGACTACCTGGGCGAATACGACCTGATCTGCTACTTCGACTGCCTGCACGACATGGGCGACCCGGTGGGCGCCGCCCGCCACGCCCTGCGCCACCTGGCGCCGGACGGCTCGGTGCTGCTGGTGGAGCCCTACGCCGGCGACCGCCTGGAAGACAACCTGACGCCCATCGGCAAGCTGTTCTACGCCGCCTCGACCTTCATCTGCACGCCCAACTCGCTGTCCCAGGAAGTGGGCCTGGGCCTGGGCGCCCAGGCGGGCGAGGCGCGGTTGCGCGCGGTGTTCGAAGAAGCCGGGTTCACCCGCTTCCGCCGGGCGGCGGAGACGCCGTTCAACCTGATCCTGGAGGCGCGGCCATGAGTGGTCAATCGTAGGAGCAACTGTCTTGCAGGCCGCGCCGGGCTGCTCTTCGTAGGAGCGAGCTTGCTCGCGAACAGATTCCGCTGCGGGGTTCCGTTCGCGAGCAAGCTCGCTCCTACGGGAAGCCGTGCCCACCGGTACGTTCGGCTATCGCGGATAAGATCCGCTCCTACGCCATTCCCGGCACCGTGCCTCCTACATGGGAATGGCGCGGGTGGGGTTGCGTAGGGCGTATAACCGTTCGCGGTTATACGCCGCCTCACCTTTCTCACCGCCCCTGCCTCGGCCGATCCGGGGGAATGCATGGCCAGCGCCAAGCCCAACACCGAGCGGGCCGGTAACCAAGGTCAAACGGCGGATAACGCCGTAGGCGTTATCCGCCCTACGGGTTGGAACGGCCGCTCAGGCGCGGAAATGGCTCGGCGGCTGGCCGCTCCAGCGCTGGAAGGCGTGGCGCAGGCTGGCGGTTTCGCTGAAGCCGAGTTCCTCGGCGATGCGGTAGATGGGCATGTCGCCGCCCTGCAGCAGTTCCTTGGCGCGGGCGAAGCGCAGTTCGTCGAGCAGTTGCTGGTAGCTGGTCTGCTGTTGCTGCAGGTGGCGGCGCAGGCTGCGCGAGGAGCAGTTCAGGCGCCGCGCCAGTTCCTCCAGGCCCGGCGGCGACTGCAGGCGCTCGCCGAGGATGCCGCGGACCTTGTCCAGCCAGGCGCGGCGGGCGGCCAGGTCGACGTTCTGCCGGCGGCACTGTTCGAGCATCTCGCGGTGGGTCACCGGGTCGGCCAGCGGCAGGCGGCGCTCCAGCCAGGCGGCGGGGAAGCCGAAGGCGCTGCGCGAGGCGCCGAAGCGCAGGCCGCAGGCGAAGCCTTCGGCGTAGGCGGCCTCGCGCTCAGGCGAGCCGGCATAGTCGAACTCCGCGCACAGCAGCTCCAGCGGCTGGCCCAGCAGGTCGCCGCAGGTGACCTTCATCGAGCCCAGGCACAGTTCGGTGTTGAACGGCCGCAGGGCCTCGTCCTCGCTGTAGCCGGTAGCCACCAGCCAGGCCACCTCGCCTTCGACCTGCAGAGACAGGTGGAAGTAGGTGCCCAGCAGCACCGGGTAGCTCAGGCCGATGCGTAGCGCCTCGCCGAGGGTCGGCGCGGAAAGCAGCGCATAGCCCAGCAGGCCGTAGGCGGAAATCCGCGTGCGCAGGCCCAGGCGCAGGCCCAGGGCGGGTTCGGCGGCCAGGCGCTCGGCGTTGGCGAACACCTGCTGCTCCTGCCAGGGGCTGACCAGCCGGCGCAGGTCCACCAGGTCGGCGGCGGTGATGCCGCTGCCTTCGAGGATGCCGTCGCGCTCATGGCCTTCGGCTTCCAGCAGGGAAACCGTCAGGGTGGTCATGTGCAGGGAGTTGAGCCAGGTGTTGCGGGAGAAGCTGGTTCCGGTCATGTCTTGCCCATCGGTGCGCTGCGCTGTGCCCGCGATGTTACCGTCGCGGGCATGGGATTTGGCAAGGCAAAGGCGGCAATTGTAGGAGCGGGCCCTGCCCGCGATTCGCGCGCAGGGCGCGCTCCTACAGGGGAGCGCGATGGTTGGTGCAGCACAGCGGGCTCAACCGCGCGAAAGGAAGCGCATCCCCTCTTCCAGCCCGCGCAGGGTCAGCGGGTACATCTGGTCCTTCACCAGTTCGCGCACCAGGTTGGTGGAGGCGGTGTAGTTCCAGGTGTCCTTCGGGTACGGGTTGATCCAGATGAGCTTCTTGTACTTCTCCATGAAGCGCTGCATCCACACGTAGCCGGCTTCCTCGTTCCAGTGCTCGACGCTGCCGCCGGCCTGGGTGATCTCGTAGGGCGCCATGGCCGCGTCGCCGACGAACACCACCTTGTAGTCCGGCCCGTACTTGTGCAACAGGTCGAAGGTGGCGGTGCGTTCGTTGCCGCGGCGCAGGTTGTTCTTCCACACCGACTCGTAGATGAAGTTGTGGAAGTAGAAGTATTCCAGGTGCTTGAACTCGGTCTTGCAGGCCGAGAACAGTTCCTCGCAGACCTTCACGTGGGCGTCCATGGAGCCGCCGATGTCCAGCAGCAGCAGGAGCTTCACGGTGTTGCGCCGCTCCGGGCGCATCTGGATGTTGAGCAGCCCGGCGTCCTTGGCCGTGTGGTCGATGGTGCCGTCGATGTCCAGCTCTTCCGCCGCGCCTTCGCGGGCGAACTTGCGCAGGCGACGCAGGGCGATCTTGATGTTGCGCGTGCCCAGCTCGACCTGGTCGTCGAGGTTCTTGTACTCGCGCTGGTCCCACACCTTGGCCGCCTTGCCCTGGCGCTTGCCGGCGTCGCCCACGCGGATGCCCTCGGGGTTGAAGCCGCCGGAGCCGAACGGGCTGGTGCCGCCGGTGCCGATCCACTTGTTGCCGCCGGCGTGGCGTTCCTTCTGCTCCTCAAGGCGTTTCTTGAACTCCTCGATGAGCTTGTCCAGCCCGCCCAGGGACTGGATCTGCGCGCGCTCCTCGTCGGTCAGCAGGCGCTCGAACTCCTTGCGCAGCCATTCCTCGGGAATCAGCGCCTTGAGGTGGTCGTCGAGCTTCTCCAGGCCCTTGAAGTAGGCGCCGAAGGCCCGGTCGAACTTATCGAAATGGCGCTCGTCCTTCACCATGATGGTGCGGGCGAGGTAGTAGAACTCGTCCATGTCGGCGAACACCACGCGCTGCTGGAGCGCGTTGATCAGGTCCAGCAGCTCGCGCACCGACACCGGCACCTTGGCCGCGCGCATTTCGTTGAACAGGTTGAGCAGCATGGCTGCGTCCTCTCGTGAAGCACATGCCCTGTAGGAGCGAGCTTGCTCGCGAACGAGCCCCCGTCGCGGAGTCTGTTCGCGAGCAAGCTCGCTCCTACGAAGAGCCGGTCAAATTCAGCGTGAAGCGCGGCGGCTCATGAAGGCCAGGCGCTCGAGCAGCTGCACGTCCTGCTCGTTCTTCACCAGGGCGCCGGCCAGCGGCGGGATGGCCTTGGTCGGGTCACGCTCGCGCAGCACCGCCTCGCCGATGTCGTCGGCCATCAGCAGCTTCAGCCAGTCGACCAGTTCGCTGGTGGAGGGCTTCTTCTTCAGGCCCGGCACCTTGCGCACGTCGAAGAAGATGTCCAGCGCCTCGCTGACCAGCGAGGCCTTGATGCCCGGATAGTGCACGTCGACGATCTTCTGCAGCGTCTCGCGGTCGGGGAAGGCGATGTAGTGGAAGAAGCAGCGGCGCAGGAAGGCGTCCGGCAACTCCTTCTCGTTGTTCGAGGTGATGATGATGATCGGCCGCTGCCTGGCCTTGATGGTCTCGTTGGTCTCGTAGACGTAGAACTCCATCTTGTCGAGTTCCTGCAGCAGGTCGTTGGGGAACTCGATGTCGGCCTTGTCGATCTCGTCGATCAGCAGGATGACGCGCTCGTCAGCCTCGAAGGCCTCCCAGAGCTTGCCCTTCTTGATGTAGTTGCGCACGTCGTGGACCTTGTCTACGCCCAGCTGCGAGTCGCGCAGGCGGCTCACCGCGTCGTACTCGTAGAGGCCCTGGTGGGCCTTGGTGGTGGACTTGATGTGCCAGGTGATCAGCTTGGCGCCGAAGGCTTCGGCCAGCTGCTCGGCGAGCATGGTCTTGCCGGTGCCCGGCTCGCCCTTCACCAGCAGCGGGCGCTGCAGGGTGATGGAGGCGTTGACCGCCAGCTTGAGGTCGTCGGTGGCGACGTAGGACTGGGTGCCTTCGAACTTCATCGGGGAATCCTCGAACGGTATCGGCCGGGCCTATGCCCGGGCTGTAGGAACTGGGAGACAGACTGCGACTATACCGCGCAGCTCCGTCGACTGTGAACGCAGGCATGGCATTCAGTCACTGAATGCGCAGCCACTCGTCCATTCGTCGAACGACGTCGACCGCGCACCACCCTCTCACCGACGCCGCTGCCCTGGAGCCGACCTTTCCGACGGTTTCGCAGCTTTACGGCCAGGGCGCCGGGGAATAGGCTGGTGGGTCAGCATCGATCCACAAGGACACCCATCATGAGCCGCATCTTCGCAGACAACGCGCAGTCCATCGGCAACACGCCGCTGGTCCAGATCAACCGCCTGGCCCCGCGCGGCGTCACCATCCTGGCCAAGATCGAGGGCCGCAACCCCGGCTACTCGGTGAAGTGCCGCATCGGCGCCAACATGATCTGGGATGCCGAGTCCAGCGGCCGCCTGAAGCCGGGCATGACCATCGTCGAGCCGACCTCCGGCAACACCGGCATCGGCCTGGCCTTCGTCGCCGCCGCGCGCGGCTACAAGCTGGTGCTGACCATGCCCGCCTCCATGAGCCTGGAGCGGCGCAAGGTGCTCAAGGCCCTCGGCGCCGAGCTGGTCCTCACCGAGCCGGCCAAGGGCATGAAGGGCGCCATCGCCAAGGCCGAGGAGCTGGTGGCCAGCGACCCGGCCCAGTACTTCATGCCGGCGCAGTTCGACAACCCGGCCAACCCGGCGATCCACGAGAAGACCACCGGCCCGGAAATCTGGAACGACACCGACGGCGCGGTGGACGTGCTGGTGGCCGGCGTCGGCACCGGCGGCACCCTCACCGGCGTGTCGCGCTTCATCAAGAACACCAAGGGCAAGCCGATCCTCTCGGTGGCCGTGGAGCCGACCAGCTCGCCGGTGATCAGCCAGACCCTCGCCGGCGAAGAGGTCAAGCCCTCGCCGCACAAGATCCAGGGCATCGGCGCCGGCTTCGTGCCGAAGAACCTCGACCTGGCCATGGTCGACCGCGTCGAGCTGGTCGGCGACGACGAGGCCCGCAGCATGGCCCTGCGCCTGATGCAGGAGGAAGGCGTGCTCTGCGGCATCTCCAGCGGCGCCGCCATGGTCGCCGCCGTGCGCCTGGCCGAGGAACCGGCGATGCAGGGCAAGACCATCGTGGTCATCCTGCCCGACTCGGCCGAGCGCTACCTGTCGAGCATGCTCTTCGAAGGCGTGTTCGAAGAACAGGAAATGGTGCAGTAAGCCCCCGCGCCGCCCCACTGCGGGGCGGCGCCCCGCGCGGCGGCCCTTTGCCACTGTCTGCGGACCCGCGGGCAACCGCGCCCCCTCCAAATCCTCCGGCAATCCGGTTATTCCTTGAGCAGCCGCGGCCCCACCCCGGCCGCGCCACTACCGTTTGCCGTCAGGAAACAACAATGAAAACGACCGCACCGCTGTCCAGTGCCCTAGCGCTTTCCCTCACCCTGGGCGTCGCCGCCGGCGCCCAGGCCGAGTCCCTGAAGATCTACAACTGGTCCGACTACATCGCCCCCGACACCGTCGCCAACTTCAGCAAGGAAACCGGCATCCAGACCACCTACGACGTCTACGACAGCAACGAGACGCTGGACGGCAAGCTGATGACCGGCAAGTCCGGCTACGACATCGTGGCGCCCTCCAACCACTTCATGGCCAAGCAGATCCAGGCCGGCGCGCTGAAGAAGCTGGACAAGAGCCAGCTGCCCAACTGGAAGAACCTCAACCCGGTGCTGATGAAGGCGCTGGAGGTCAACGACCCGGGCAACCAGTACGGCTTCCCCTACCTGTGGGGCACCACCGGCATCGGCTACAACCCGGCCAAGGTCAAGGAAGTGCTGGGCGCAGACGCACCGGTCGATTCCTGGGACCTGTTCTTCAAGCCCGAGTACATGCAGAAGCTGGCCAAGTGCGGCGTGGCGGTGCTGGACAACGGCCCCGAGCTGCTGCCCATCGCCCTGAACTACCTGGGCCTGCCGCACCACAGCCAGAACCCCGAGGACTACAAGAAGGCCGAGGAAGCGCTGCTCAAGGTGCGCCCGTACATCGCCTACTTCCACTCCTCGAAGTACGTCAGCGACCTGGCCAACGGCAACATCTGCGTGGCCGTCGGCTTCTCCGGCGACATCCTGCAGGCCGCCACCCGCGCCAAGGAAGCCAAGAACGGCATCGAGATCCACTACTCCACGCCCAAGGAAGGCTCGCCGCTGTGGTTCGACATGATCGCCATGCCGGCCGACGCGCCCGACGAGAAGGCCGCCTACGCCTTCATGAACTACCTGCTGCGCCCGGAGGTAATGGCCGGCATCAGCAACTACGTGCACTACGCCAACGGCAACCTGGCCTCCGAGCCGCTGGTGGACGCGGCGATCAAGGCCGACCCGGCGATCTACCCGCCGCAGGACAAGATGGCCAAGCTGTTCGCCCTGCAATCCATGCCGATGAAGATCGACCGCCTGCGCACGCGCATCTGGACCAACGTCAAGACCGGCAAGTAAGGCCCCGCACGACGTACTGAACGAACGGGGGCGGCGACGCCCCCGCTTCCTGACCGGCCGGTCGGCCATGTCGCTTTCGCCGCCCCCGGAGTCTGGCTAAGCTCGCTGCACATCCCATGAACGAGATGCGCCCCATGAGCCATGCCCAGATCGCGCAGACCATCCTCGACGGCTTCGACGTCTACCGCGAGCGCTTCAAGCAGATCACCGACGGCGCCCAGGCGCGCTTCGAGCAGGCGCAGTGGCAGGAGATCCAGCGGACCTCGGCCGAGCGCATCGACCTCTACGAGGAGAAGGTCGCCGAGACCGTGGCGCGGGTCGGCAGCAGGTTCAGCCCCGCGGAGCTGCTGGACGTGGAGCGCTGGCCGCTGATCAAGAGCGCCTACATCGCCCTGATCGACCCGCGCAACGACGACGAGCTGGCGGAAACCTGGTTCAACTCGATCTTCTGCGGCCTGTTCAGCCACGACAACATCAGCGACGGCACCATGTTCGTGCACACCACGCGGCCGTCGCTGCGGCCCCACGCGCGCGACCCGCACACCCGCCTCTACCGGCCCCGGGGCAACCTGCGCCAGGCGCTGCAGCAGATCTTCGCCGACTATCGCTTCCAGGTGCCCTACGAGGATGCCGAAGGCGACCTGGCGCGCCTGGACGCCCTGCTGCACAGCAACCTGCCCGACTGGGTGTGCAAGGACCCGGAACTGGCCCTGGAGCTGATCGGCTCGGTGTTCTACCGCAACAAGGGCGCCTACCTGGTGGGCCGCCTGTTCACCCCCGACGAGCAGTGGCCGCTGGTGTTCCCGCTGATCCACCGCGAGGGCCGCGGCATCCGCTTCGACACCGTGATCACCGACGAGGCGGAGGTGTCGATCATCTTCTCCTTCACCCGCTCCTACTTCATGGTCGACGTGCCGGTGCCGGCGGAGCTGGTGGCCTTCCTCAAGCGCCTGCTGCCGGGCAAGCACATCGCCGAACTGTACACCTCCATCGGCTTCTACAAGCAGGGCAAGAGCGAGTTCTACCGCGCCCTGATCAACCACCTGGCGAGCACCGACGACCGCTTCGTCATGGCCCCCGGGGTGCGCGGCATGGTGATGAGCGTGTTCACCCTGCCCGGCTTCAACACCGTGTTCAAGATCATCAAGGACAACTTCAACCCGGCCAAGACCGTGGACCATGCCACCGTGGTGCAGAAGTACCAACTGGTGAAGAACCACGACCGCGTCGGCCGCCTGGCCGACACCCAGCAGTTCGCCGACTTCCGCTTCCCGGTGGCCAAGTTCGAGCCCGAGTGCCTGGCCGAACTGCTGCAGGTGGCGCCTTCCACCGTGGTGATGGAGGGCGACGTGGTGCTGATCCGCCATTGCTGGACCGAGCGCCGCATGACCCCGCTGAACCTCTACCTGGAGCACGCCACCGAGGCCCAGGTGCACGAGGCGCTGTACGACTACGGCCTGGCCATCAAGCAGCTGGCGGCGGCGAACATCTTTCCCGGCGACATGCTGCTGAAGAATTTCGGCGTCACCCGCCACGGCCGCGTGGTGTTCTATGACTACGACGAGATCAGCTACCTCACCGAGGTGAACTTCCGCCACATCCCGCCGCCGCGCTACGAGGAGGACGAGATGTCCTCCGAGCCCTGGTACTCGGTGGGGCCGATGGATGTGTTTCCCGAGGAGTTTCCGCGTTTCCTGTTCGTCGATCTGAAGCTGCGTCGGTTGTTCGCCAAGTTGCATGGCGATCTCTATGACGCGGATTACTGGAAGGGGCTGCAGGCGCAGATACGGGCGGGCAAAGTGATAGACGTGTTTCCTTATCGGCGTAATGAGTTGCCGGAGAAGGTGTTGGAGGAGTAGGAGCGAGCTTGCTCGCGAACCTTTATTCCGTGCTCCGATCCCCACCCCCGTCATTCCCGCGAACGCGGGAACCCAGAGACTTCTTTGGGGTTGGGTTTGGTGTACCGCGCCGCTCCGAGTCTGCCCGACCTTCTCGTTTCGCCCCCTCGGGCGAGTCCCTTTTGTCAAACGGTGGAAGGCCACCCCCGCAAAAAGGAACCAAAAAGGCTTGCCCCGCATACGGGCCCGACAGAGTCGGGCTACCCTCGCGAACTCCCCCGCCACGG
This sequence comes from Pseudomonas citronellolis, assembly GCF_900112375.1. GTDB lineage: Bacteria > Pseudomonadota > Gammaproteobacteria > Pseudomonadales > Pseudomonadaceae > Pseudomonas > Pseudomonas citronellolis. Next base: position 292,694 of record NZ_FOLS01000002.1, read on the forward strand.
AGGCCCGCCCCGAGGGTACGTCCCTGTAGCCCGCGGGGCTCTCGCGACATCCATGTCGCATGACCTCCTGAGCGCGGGTTTCGCTCGGCCTTCTGAAGGGGCGTTTCGGTGCGCTCGGATGTCTCTCTGGAAGTCCCAAGAGCAAAAGCAAGAGCGGGCGTGCTCTTCGTAGGAGCGAGCTTGCTCGCGAACCCCGCAGTCACTGGGTTCCCGCGTTCGCGGGAATGACGGGGCGGGGTTAGGAGTATCAGGATGACTCTGGATTCTCCCCTCGCTCCGAACAGCCCCCTCTCCCTTCAGGGAGAGGGTTGGGGAGAGGGCGCTCTTACCCCCAACACCTACGTCACCGGGAAATGCCGTTCGCGAGCAAGCTCGCTCCTACAAAAGCCGGAGCTCCTGCTCACCCCCGAAACGCCTGCCGATAGGCACTTGGCGACACCCCCAGCGCCGCGCTGAAATGCTGCCGCAACGAAGCCACCGAACCAAACCCCGCCAGCGCCGCCACTTCCGGGATCGGCTGTTCGGTGGACTCCAGCAGCCGTTGCGCCAGCACCAGGCGTTCGCCGCGCAGCCAGTCGCCCAGGGTGCTGCCGGTGAGTTGGCGGAAGTGCCGGCTGAAGCTGCGCCGGCTCATCAGCGCGCGTTCAGCCAGGCTGTCCAGGTCGTGGGGCTGGTCGAGGCGTTCGCGTACCCAGTCGAGCAGGCCGGAGAGGCGGTTGTCCCGCGCCGTGGCCGGCAGCGGCTGTTCGATGAACTGGGCCTGGCCGCCCTGGCGGTGCGGCGCCACCACCAGGCGGCGGGCCTGCTGGTTGCTCAGGCCGGCGCCGCAGCGCTGGCGCAGCAGGTGCAGACAGCAGTCGATGCCGGCCACGGTGCCGGCGGAGGTGAGGATCGGGCCATCGTCGACGTAGAGCACGTCCGGCTCCACCCGCACCTGGGGATAACGCTGGGTGAAATAGTCTGCCCACAGCCAGTGGGTGGTGGCCCGGCGGCCATCGAGCAGACCAGCCTCGGCCAGGACGAAGGCGCCCAGGCACAGGCCCACCAGCTGCGCGCCGCGCGCATGCGCAGCCACCAGGGCGTCGAGCAGGGCCTGCGGCGGGCGCTCCGCCGGCTCGCGCCAGCTCGGCACTATCAGGGTATCGGCGGTTTCCAGCACCTCCAGGCCGTGGCGCGCATCGATGACGAAACCGGCCGTGGTGTTCAGCGGCCCCGGCTCGGCGGCGCAGACCTGCAATTCGAAGCGCGTGCGCGAGCCGCCCGGGTCGCCCTCGCCGAACACCAGACAGGGCACCGAGAGGTGGAAGGGGCTGATCTGGTCGAAGGCCACCACGGCCACGCGATGGGTTTCCATGGACATCATCCGGGCAAGGCTTTGGCCCGATTCTAGCGAAAGCTGTCTTGCGGGCCACTCACGCCGACCGTCGGCCCCTGCGCAGAATAGCCCCATCCCCACTCCAGCGGAGACACCCAGCATGAGCAACGCCCCGAAACGCGCCCTGATCGTCATCGACGTGCAGAACGAGTACTTCAGCGGCAACCTGCGCATCGAATACCCGCCGGTCGGCGACTCGCTGCCGAACATCCTGCGCGCCATGGACGCCGCCCACGCCGCCGGCATCCCGGTGGTGGTGGTGCGCCACCAAGCGCCGGCCGGCGCGCCCATCTTCGCCCCCGGCAGCCACGGCGTGGAACTGCACCCGCAGGTGGCCGAGCGCCCCCGCGACCTGCTGCTGGACAAGAGCAAGGCCAGCGCCCTCAGCGGCACCGGGCTGGGCGACTGGCTGCGCGAGCGCGGCGTCGACACCCTGACACTCGTCGGCTACATGACGCACAACTGCGACGACTCCACCGCCCGCCAGGCCGCCCACGAAGGCTGGCAGGTGGAATTCCTCGACGACGCCAGCGGCTCGCTGCCCTACGCCAATAGCGCGGGCGCGGCCACTGCCGAGGAAATCCACCGGGTGTTCAGCGTGGTGCTGCATTCGTCGTTCGCCGCGGTGGCCAGCACCGCCGACTGGCTGGCGGCGGTGGCAAGCGGCAAGGCCCTGGAGCGCGACAACATCTACGCCTCCAACCAGCGGGCCATCAACGCCCGCGGTTAGGAAAACGGCGGATAACGTCGAACGTTATCCGCCCTACGCAAAGCTCACCCCTGGCGTAAGGCGTATAACCGTTCGCGGTTATATGCCGCCTGACCGCCCTCCCCGTCCCGCACGGAGTCCAACCGGCCCTCAGCTCCAATGCCGCCGCGCAACGTTGCGGTTGTCCCCCAATCCCGCCAGCGCGCCGACCGAAACGATCAGCAGCTCGACGATCCAGGCCAGCAGCAAACCGCCGCCCAGGGCCCAGCCGATGGCCTCCGGCGCCAGCACCACCTGGTAGCTGTAGCCGTCGAGGGTCTCCTGCAGCAGCTCGCGGTTCGGCGCGCTCAGCAGGTGCCAGGCGCGGGCGTACCAGGGGCCCTGCAAGGCCTGCCATTCGTTGTCGAACAGCTTGGCGCGGCGCAGCAGGCGCTCGACGTTGTCGCCGTCGCGCTGGAACACCGGGTCCGGGCTGCCGCGGTAGTGCGCCACCAGGGCGTCGAGGTCGCCCTGGAAGTACTGCCCGGCGGTGTTGCGATAGCCCTCCAGGGCCTGCAGAGATTCCTGGCGATGGGCATCGACGCGGATCGAATAGTCCTTGATGAAACCCGGCACCTGCACCCCGACCAGCAGGCCGAGGGCGAAAAGCACCAGGCGGATGTAACTGCGCAACATGGGAGTCCCCCTCTCAGACGCGGCCCTGGTCGAGAATCTCGCCGCGCCACCAGAGCATCCACTCGCCGCTCTGCTGCACCGACCAGTGCTCGTTGTCGGTCAGCGGCTCGGTGGCGATCACCGTGACCACGTCGTTGGGCGTGGTCTCGGACTGGAAGTCCACGGTCAGGTCGGCGTCCTTCAGCCGCGCCGGGCCGAAGGGCGCGCGGCGGGTAATGTACGCCAGCTTGCTGGAACAGAAGGTGAACAGCCAATCACCGTCGCTCAGCAGGCAGTTGAACACGCCCTTCTGCCGGTACTCGGCGCAGGCGGAGACCAGCGTCGGCAGCAACACCTCCACCGGCACCGGCTCGGGGAAGGCCCGGCGCACGCGGTTGAGCAGGTCGCAGAAGGCCGCCTCGCTGTCGGTGTCGCCCACCGGCCGGTACAGCCCCGGCGGCGGCGCGAAGTCGGCCAGCTGGCCGTTGTGCGCGAAGGTCCAGTAGCGCCCGCCCAGCTCGCGCACGAAGGGGTGGGTGTTGGACAGGCAGACCTTGCCGACGTTGGCCTGGCGGATGTGGCCGATCACCGTCTCGCTCTTGATCGGGTAGCGCTGCACCAGGCGCGCCACCTCCGACTCGACGCTGGCGCTCGGGTCCTGGAACAGGCGCACGCCGCGCCCCTCGTAGAAGGCGATGCCCCAGCCGTCGCGGTGCGGGCCGGTGCCGCCGCCGCGCTGCATCAGGCCGGTGAAGCTGAAGACGATGTCGGTGGGGACGTTGGCGCTCATGCCGAGCAGTTCGCACATGGTCAGCGCTCCTGTGGCAGGCGGTCGCCCGGCACGCGGTGGAAAGTGAAAAGGGAAATCAGGCGCCGGCCTGGCGTGAAGGTCTTGGGCTGCATCGGGCTCGTTCCGCTACGGCTATGCCGCCATGCTGAACGCCGGATGGGCGCCGCGCAAGGGCGGCGCCGGGGTCGCTCAGAGGCGCGGCTCGATGCGCATGCCGCGGTTGCCGTTGCGCTCGTCGGCGCGGCTGTCGTCCACGTCGGGCATCAACTGCGGCTGCATGAGCTGGCGCATGGTCGGCTCGTCCTCCGCCTCGGCGCGCTGGCGGCGGTTGCGCGCAGCGCGCTCGATGGGCCAGCGCACGGCGACGAAGATCAGGTACACGACGAAGGCCGCCAGCAGCACCAGGGCCAGGTCGGACACGGCGCGCCAGGCGTTGTTGCCGACCTTGAACAGCACGTCCAGGGCGGTGATGGCGATGGCCGGGGCGTATTCGTTGTTGGCCGGGTCGACCGGCGTCGGGGTGAACAACAGCACGAGCACGATCACCCGCAGCGGTTCGCGCAGCCAGCGCCACATCCAGCCGGTCATCAGGAACCAGACGACCAGGAGTCCGAAAGCGGCGAACAGGTAGACGCCCCAGGCGAGTTGATAATCGTGTTCGTTCATGCGCGTGCGTGCGATGGCGGCGGAAGGGGGCTTATGATAGCCGCTTTTCCCCACGGGTGCGCAGCCGGGTGTCACCCCTGCCCCGCCAAGGAGCCGCCATGACCGACCGCCAGCCCCCCGTCGCCCGCCGCGAAGCCGCCGCCGATCCCTACGCCTGGCTGCAGCACCGCGACAGCGCCGAAGTGCTCGACTACCTCAAGGCGGAAAACGCCTACCTCGAAACCGAACTGGCCGGCCAGGCCGAACTGCGCGAGCAGCTGTTCCAGGAGATCAAGGGGCGCATCCGCGAGACCGACCTGTCGCTGCCCTCGCCCTGGGGCCCGTGGCTGTACTACCAGCGCACCACCGCCGGCGACGAGTACCCGCGCCACTACCGCTGCCCGCGCCCGGCCGACGACTCGCTGAGCGTGGACGAAAGCGCCGAGCAACTGCTGCTGGACCCCAACGAGCTGGCCGCCGGCGGCTTCCTCTCCCTCGGCGCCTTCAGCATCAGCCCCGACCACTCGCGCCTGGCCTACAGCCTGGACACCAGCGGCGACGAGATCTACCGCCTGTACGTCAAGGACCTGGCCAGCGGCACCGTGGAGGAACTGCCCTTCGACGACTGCGACGGCAGCATGACCTGGGCCAACGACAGCCGCACCCTGTTCTTCGGCGAGCTGGACGACACCCACCGCCCGCACAAGCTGTACCGCCACACCCTGGGCGAAGCCGGCGCCGAGCAGGTGTTCGAGGAGCGCGACGGGCGCTTCTTCCTGCACTGCTACCGCGCCAGCTCCGAACGCCAGCTGGTGCTGCTGCTGGGCAGCAAGACCACCAGCGAGGCCTGGGTGCTGGACGCCGAACAGCCGCGCGGCGAGTTCCGCTGCGTCGCCCCGCGCCAGGAAGAGCACGAGTACCACGTCGACCACGGCCTGCTGGACGGCGAATGGACCTGGTTCATCCGCAGCAACCAGAGCGGCATCAACTTCGCCCTCTACAGCGCCAGCGAAGCGGCGCCCGGCCGCGAGCACTGGCGCGAACTGATCGCCCACCGCGACAGCGTGATGCTCGAAGACATCACCCTCAACCAGGACGCCTTCACCCTCAGCCTACGCGAGGGCGGCCTGCCGATCGTCGAGGTCCACGCCGCCGGCCAGGCGCCTCGCCGCGTGGAGCTGCCGGACGCGGCCTACAACCTGTACGTGCAGGACAGTCTGGAATTCCACAGCCCGGTCATCCGCCTGCGCTACGAGGCGCTCAACCGCCCGGCGCAGATCCGCCAACTGGGCCTGCTCGACGGCGCCCAGCAGGTGCTCAAGGAAACCCCGGTGGAAGGCCCCTTCGACGCCGACGCCTACGAAAGCCGCCGGCTCTGGGCCAGCAGCGTCGACGGCGTGCAGGTGCCGATCAGCCTGGTGGCGCGCCGCGAGGTGCTGCAGGGCATCGCCGCCGGCCGCCCGGCGCCGCTCTACCTGTACGGCTACGGCGCCTACGGGGCGAGCCTCGATCCCTGGTTCTCCCACGCCCGCCTGAGCCTGCTGGAGCGCGGCTTCGTCTTCGCCATCGCCCACGTGCGCGGCGGCGGCGAACTGGGCGAGGCCTGGTACCGCGCCGGCAAGCTGGCCAACAAGCAGAACAGCTTCAGCGACTTCATCGCCTGCGCCGAGCACCTCTGCGCCGAGGGCTACAGCACGCCGCAGCAGACCGTGATCAGCGGCGGCAGCGCCGGCGGCCTGCTGATGGGCGCGGTGCTCAACCAGCGCCCGCAGCAGTTCGCCGCGTGCATCGCCGAGGTGCCCTTCGTCGACGTGCTCAACACCATGCTCGACCCGGACCTGCCGCTGACCGTCACCGAGTACGACGAGTGGGGCAACCCGCAGGAGCACGAGGTGTACGAGCGCATCCGCGCCTACGCGCCCTACGAGAACGTCTGCGCCCAGGACTACCCGGCGCTGCTGGTGGTGGCCGGCTACAACGACAGCCGCGTGCAGTACTGGGAAGCGGCCAAGTGGGTGGCCAAGCTGCGCGCCAGCAAGACCGACGACAACCTGCTGCTGCTCAAGACCGACCTGGGCGCCGGCCACGGCGGCATGAGCGGGCGCTACCAGGGGCTGAAGGACGTGGCCCTGGAATACGCCTTCGTGCTCAAGGTGCTGGGCCTGCTGGAGCTGGCCTGATGCTCTACACCTGCCCGTGCTGCGGCCACTTCAGCTTCGCCGACGCGCCGGGCTCGTATGAAATCTGCCCGATCTGCTTCTGGGAAGACGACCTGCTGCAACTGTGCTTCCCCGACGCCCGCGGCGGCGCCAACGCGGTCAGCCTGATCGAGGCGCAGGTGAACTACGTGCAGTGGGGCGCCTGCGAAAGGCGCTTCCGCGAGCAGGTGCGGCCGCCGACCATCGAGGACGAGAAGGACGAACGCTGGTTCGCCCTGTGGCAACGCCGAGCGGACTACCCGAGCCTGGAAGAAGACAGCGGCGGCCCGCTGGTGGCTGGGGAGGAAGCCTGCTACTGGTTGCGACCGGTGCCGAGTGGGCGTTAGGTGACGTAGAGTCTGTCTGGCCCCGAGCCAATGTTGCGGGAAAAAAGAGCCAGTTCGGTGTGTTGCTGTCTGCATCGTTTCCCTATTTAAGAGCGCCCTCTCCCCAACCCTCTCCCTGAAGGGAGAGGGGGCCGTTCGGAGCGGGAGGAAAATCCTGAGTCATCCTGAAACGCCTAACCTCACCTCGTCATTCCCGCGAACGCGGGAACCCAGAGACTTTGGGGTTTGGTGTGGCGCGTCGCTCCGAGTGCTCGGATGTTTCTTGTTTCGCCCCCTCGGGCGAGTCCCTTTTGTCAAACGGTGGAAGGCCACCCCCGCAAAAAGGAACCAAAAAGGCTTGCCCCGCATACGGGCCCGACAGAGTCGGGCTACCCTCGCGAATTCCCCCGCCACGGAGGCCCGCCCCGAGGGTACGTCCCTGTAGCCCGCGGGGCTCTCGCGACATCCATGTCGCATGACCTCCTGAGCGCGGGTTTCGCTCGGCCTTCTGAAGGGGCGTTCCGGTGCGCTCGGATATTTCTCTGGAAGTCCCAAGAGCAAACGCGGGCGCGCGTTTGCTTTTCGTAGGAGCGAGCTTGCTCGCGAACCCCGCAGTCACTGGATTCCCGCGTTCGCGAGAATGACGGGGTTGGGAGGATGACGCCTGACCGACACACCGCTCAGGACAGCCCCCTCTCCCTTCAGGGAGAGGGCTGGGGAGAGGGCGCGGAGTAACCCCGAAACACCAATGCAGCCGGGAAATGCCATTCGCGAGCAAGCTCGCTCCTACGAAAATCAATTCCCGCCCAGCATCTCACCCCGCCCGGAAGATCAGATGCTCTTCCCAATCATCCTCAGCCACCACAGTCTCACTGAGCATCCGCCCCGACTGCGAAATCCGCTCATGATGCACCGCATCGGGATCACCACAGACCAGGTGATGCCACAGCGGCAGGTCCTTGCCCTCGGCCACCAGGCGGTAGCCGCAGGTCGGCGGCAGCCAGCGGAACTCGTCGGCCTGGGCCGGGGTGAGCTGGATGCAGTCGGGCACGCTGGCGCGGCGGTTGGCGTAGTCGGTGCAGCGGCAGGTCTTCAGGTCCAGCAGCTTGCAGGCGATGCGCGTGTAGTAGACGGTGCCGTCGTCCTCGTCCTCGAGCTTCTGCAGGCAGCACAGGCCGCAGCCGTCGCACAGCGACTCCCACTCCTGCTGATCGAGCTGTTCGAGGGTCTTGCGTTTCCAGAAGGGTTCGACTTTGGCGGCCATCGTTTTTCTAGGTAGGGCTTTTCACGGGGGCGCCAAGTCTATGCCCAGGCGCCGCGCCGGCCAAGCGCAGGTGACCACCGGAGCGCTTGCCAGGGGCCGCGCGGCTGGGTAGCTTTCCCCCACCATCAGGCCCGAGCGGGCCGCCGCTTCACCCACGATCCGCGATGCCCAGCCGTCCACGGCACCATCCCCCTTTGCCAGCAGGAGCCGCCATGAGCGCCAATCCCCGCGTTGCCGACTACCCCATCGACCCGCAGTTCATCAATCGCTGGTCGCCCCGCGCCTTCAGTGGCGAGAGCATCCCCGAGGAAACCCTGCTGGGCTTCCTCGAAGCCGCGCGCTGGGCGCCCTCCTCGTTCAACTCGCAGCCCTGGCGCTTCCTCTACGCGCGCCGCGACACGCCGAACTGGCAGCGCTACCTGGACCTGCTGGGCGAGTTCAACCGCGGCTGGGCGCAGAACGCCGCGGCGCTGGTGATAGTGCTGTCCAAGACCACCTTCGCCCCGCCCGGCTCCAGCGAGGAGAAACCGGCGCTCTGGCACACCTTCGACACCGGCGCGGCCTGGGGCTTCCTGGCCCTGCAGGCGAGCCTGGCCGGCTGGCACAGCCACGGCATGGCCGGCTTCGACCGCGAGGCCACCCGCGTCGAGCTGAAGGTGCCGGACGACCATGAGATCCACGCCGCCATCGCCATCGGCAAGCTCGGCGACAAGTCGATCCTCTCGGAAAGCCTGCAGGCGCGCGAAATCCCCAGCCCGCGCCGGCCGCTGGAGCAACTGGCCGCCGAGGGCGATTTCAGCCTGTGAGGGACAGGGCGCCCCGCGCGGGGCGCCCGCTTTCAATAGCCGCGGGTGAAGTCCACCTCGCCGCGCATGGGCTGCCCGGCCCAGAAGCGCGACAGGTTCTCGCGGAACAGTTCCACCATCGGCCCCGGCAGCGTCGGCGCGGCGGTGTGGCCGGTGAGCAGCAGGCGCGGCGCGCTCCAGAACGGGTGCTGCGGCGGCAGCGGCTCCTGGCGGCAGACGTCGATGACGGCGCCGGCCAGACGGTTGCTTTCCAGGGCGCTGACCAGGTCGGCATCGACCACCGCGACGCCACGCCCGGCGTTGATGAACAGCGCCGAGGGCTTCATCCGCTGGAACAGCGCCAGGTCGAAGATGTCCTGGGTATCCGGGGTGTCGGGCAGCAGGTTGACCACGTAGTCGGCAGTCTCCACCAGACGCGGCAACTCGGCCAGCGAACCCACCCGCTGGAACGGCTGCAGCGGCCGCGGCGTGCGCGCCACGCCGGTCAGCTCGACGCCGAAGGCCGCCAGCATGTGCGCCACGGCCAGGCCGATCTCGCCGGTGCCCACCAGCAGCACGTGGCGGCCACGCAGGCTGCCGGGGGCGCGGTCGTCCCACTGGCTGCCGACCTGGCTGGCCAGGCGGCCGAGGAACTGGCGCTCGTGGGCCAGCATGTAGGTCAGCAGGTATTCGCTCATCACCTGGCCGAAGATGCCCACCGCGCGGCTCAGCGCGTAGTCCTTGGGCAGGTCGTCGGCCAGCAGCGGGGTGATGCCGGCCCAAGTGGACTGCACCCAGACGGGGTGCACGCCCTTGCGCAGCAGTTGCGCCACAAGGTCGGGCTCGCCCAGCCACACGGGACATTCGGCGGCGGCCTCGACGAGGTTGTCGGGTTTGTCGCCGGACACCACGCTGAGGCTGGGCTCGGCAGCCATGGTCAGCGCGGCGTAGAGGGTGTGTTCGCGATCGAGGATGAGCAGGCGCATGGTCTAGATCGCACCGGGGTGGCAAGGCGTAGGCACGTTGATTGGCATTGTCGTTATCGTCCCTGCATGCAGCGGCGATTTTTTGCGAGTTGAACGAAGGGCCTGTAGACCGGCAGGAAGCCCAGGCGTTCCGCTTACTCAGGCAATTTCTGACGCAATAATGCTCTTGAGCCTACAACTTGCACAGCAATTTCGTACCAATTCGCGACAGCGACGACTTTTCGACGCTTACAACGGATCGTTCATGCGCAGCAACTCTTCCGGCAGGTGCTCGATGTATTCCTCCTCCACTGGAGGCATCTGCAGGTGGAAACCCTGCTTCTCGATGTTCTCCAGCACCTTGTGGATATCTTCGCGGGCCAGCTTGCGCTCGGGGCTGAGCACCAGGTCGAAGGCGTGCTGCGGCGCGCCGAACGCCGCCAGCAGCGCCTCGGGCACGCGGCTCAGGGCCTCGCGCTTGTCGACGTACAGGTACATCTCGTTCTTGCGCGGGCTCTTGTAGATGGAGCAGATGCGTTTCATGGTTTCTCCGGGGCGGCCAGGCAGTCCAGCAGAGCCTGGCCCATCAGTTCACGACGCCAGCCCTGCAGGGAATCGGGCAGGCGGTAGGGGCCATCGGGGTAGCCGCTCTTGAGCAGCGCCTCGAGAATCTTCTTGCGCAGCATCAGCTCCGGGGCCATGCCCTGGCGCTCGGCCTCGCGCTGGCCGACCTCGCGCAGTTGCTTGAGCAGCGGCGTCACCTCGCGCGGCAACGGCTCGGGCAGCGGCTCGGGCCATTGCTCGGCGGGCTGCGCGGCGGCGTGGGCGAGCAGCGCCAGCAGGGTGTCGCCGTCCTGGCGCACGGTGCGCGGGTGCATCTCGTCGATGCGCGACAGCGCCAGCTTGTCCTTCGGCTGCAGGCGCGCCAGCGGCCACAGCGTCTGCTCGCGCAGGATGCGGTTGCGCGGCTGGTTGCGCAGGCGCGCCTGCTCCTCGCGCCAGGCGCAGAGTTCACGCAGCACGGCGAGCTGCTGCGGGGCCAGCTTCCAGGCCAGCTTGACGTCGCGCCAGGCCTGGCGCGGGTCGCTGACGCGGGTCTGGTTGGCGACCAGGTCGGCGCCGTCGGCCAGCAGCCAGGCCAGCTTGTGCTCGGGCAGGCGCGGCGCCAGCTTCACGTAGACCTCGGCCAGGTGCTGCACGTCCTCGGCGGCGTAGCGCACCTGCATGTCGGTCAGCGGGCGCTGCAGCCAGTCCGAACGCGTCTCGTCCTTGGGCAGGTCCAGGCCGAGGATTTCCAGCACCAGCTTGGAGTAGCCCATGGAATGCGCCATGCCCAGGTAGGCGGCGGCCAGCTGGGTGTCGAACAGCGGCTGCGGCAGGCTGCCGGTCAGGCGCTGGAAGACTTCCAGGTCCTCGCCGCAGGCATGGAACACCTTGACCACCGAGGACGCCTCCAGCACCTCGGCGAAGGGCGACCAGTCGCGGATCAGCAGCGGGTCGATCAGCCACGCCCGCTCGCCGTCGCCGACCTGCACCAGGCCGGCTTCGGGGTAAAAGGTATCGACGCGCATGAACTCGGTATCGAGTGCCAGGTACGGCCGTTGTTTCCAGTCCCGGCATTGCTGCGCCAGGCTGGCATCGTCGCGGATCCACCGGATATCGAGGGCGCTCACGAACATCTCCTTGCTTCACGTGGAGCGCAGTATATCGGGCTGGATGATGTCCGAGCATTCCGCTTTTGCTTGCAAGGCTGTACAGATGCGAACGAAGGCTTATCTTTCCTGCCCCAGGAACCCCGACAAGAAGCCTTCATGATGAAGAAACTCGCAAGCCTGCTGGTACTGCTGATCGCCGCCGCCGCGGTCTACCTCGCCATCACCCCCAGCCCCATCGACCCCGTGGCCTGGAACCCGCCGCCGGCGCCGCCGATGACCGGCGTGCTGGAACCCAACGACACCCTGATGAAGGCCGAACTGCTCGGCCTGGGCCAGGTGAAGGGCCCGGAAGACACCGCGGTGGACGCCCAGGGCCGCGTCTACGCCGGCCTGGACGACGGCCGCGTGGTGCGCCTGGACAACGGCCAGGTCAGCACCTTCGCCGAGACCGGCGGCCGCCCGCTGGGCATGGACTTCGACGCCCAGGGCAACCTGATCGTCGCCGACGCCTGGAAGGGCCTGCTGAAGATCGACGCGCAGGGCAAGATCACGGTGCTCAGCACCGAGGCCGACGGCCTGCCCTTCGCCTTCGCCGACGACCTGGACATCGCCAGCGACGGGCGCATCTACTTCAGCGACGCCTCCAGCCGCTTCCACCAGCCCGACTACATCCTCGACTACCTGGAGACCCGCCCCCACGGCCGCCTGCTGCGCTACGACCCGGCGAGCGGCAAGACCGAGGTGCTGCTCAAGGACCTGTACTTCGCCAACGGCGTGACGCTGTCGGCCAACGAGGACTTCGTGCTGGTCAACGAGACCTACCGCTACCGTATCGCCCGCTACTGGCTGAAAGGCCCGAAGGCCGGGCAGCAGGACATCTTCATCGACAACCTGCCGGGGCTGCCGGACAACCTCCAGGGCGACCGCAAGGGCACCTTCTGGGTGGCCCTGCCGACGCCGCGCAAGGCCGACGCCGACTTCATCCTCGGCCAGCCCTGGCTCAAGCGCCAGTTGACCAAGCTGCCGCGCGCGCTGCTGCCCAAGCCGGTGCCCTACGGCCTGGTCATCGCCGTGGACGAGAACGGCCAGATCGTGCGCAGCCTGCACGACACCAGCGGCCAGCACCTGCGCATGATCACCTCGGCCAAGCCGGTGGGCGACTACCTCTACTTCGGCAGCCTGGAAAACGACCGCATCGGCCGCCTGAAGATTCGCTGAAGCGCCTCAACCCAGCGCCAGCGGCTCCTCGCGGGCCGCTTCGGCGCATTTCGCGGCGCCCGGCTCCAGCAGTTCCTGCATGCGCCCGCGCACCTCGCCCATCAGGGCATCCAGGCTCTGCCCGTGGAAGGCCGCGGCGTCCACCGGGCGGCCCACCAGCAGGTCCACCGGCTGGCCCAGGTTGAGGTCGAAGGTGCGCGCCGGCAGCACCCGGTGGATGCCGCGGATGGCCACCGGGATGATCACCGCATCGGTGTCCAGCGCCAGGCGGAAGCAGCCCTTCTTGAACGGCAGCAGGCGCCCGTCGTCCGAGCGGGTGCCTTCCGGCGCCGCCCACAGCACTATGCCGCTCTCCATCATTTGCCGCGCGCGCTGCAGGTCGGCGCGGGCGCGCTGGCTGTTGTGCCGGTCGATGGAGGGGAACTCGGCGGCGCGCATGGCCCGGCCGAGCACCGGGATGCGGTACAGCTCACTCTTGGCCAGCATGCGGATCGAGCCGGGCAGCGCGGCGAAGCTGGCCGGGATGTCGTAGTGGCTGGAGTGGTTGCAGAGGATCATGTAGCGCCGCCCGTCGCCGAAGTCCGGCAGGGCCCCGTGCACGCTCAGGCGCATGCGCACCAGGCGCAGCAGCAGGCCCGACCACTGGCGGGTGTAGCGGTCCACGCGCTCGCGGCGCAGGCGGCCGATGGTGGCCAGGGACAGCACCAGTAGGCTGTAGTAGAGGGTGATCAGGCCGGTCGCCAGGGCGATGGCGCAGACGCGCGCCCGCGAGGCCGCCTGGGTCGCCGGTTGCAGACTGAACATGGGCGAAAACTCCATCGGATCGAAGAAAGCCGCCGCGAACCGGCGTTTTCCATTGCACAAGCCTTATGATGCGCGAGGAAACCGTCACGACACAGGAACCCGAACGATGTCACTCGCCCGCCTGCTCAGCCCGCAACAACTGGCAGCCCGCCTGGACGAACCCGGCCTGCTGATCCTCGACTGCCGCTTCGCCCTGGACGACCCGGGCTACGGCGCCCGCGTGTTCGCCGAGAACCACATTCCCGGCGCCCAGTACGCCGACCTCGAACGCGACCTCTCGGCCCCGGTGGTCAAGGGCGTGACCGGCCGCCACCCGCTGCCCGACGCCGACGCGCTGATCCAGCGCCTGCGCGCCTGGGGCCTGGACAACAGCGACGAGGTGGTGCTCTACGACGACGGCCCCGGCGCCTTCGCCGCCCGCGCCTGGTGGCTGCTGCTGTGGCTGGGCAAGCGCGACGGCGTGTACCTGCTCGACGGCGGCATGAACGCCTGGCGCGCCGCCGGCCTGCCGCTGACCACCGCCGAGCCGGCGGTGCCGACGGGCGCCTTCCACGGCGAGCCGGACAACGGCCTGCTGATCGACGCCGGCGAACTCTCGGCGCTGCTGGCCGACCCGCAGCTGCCGCTGATCGACGCCCGCGCCGAGCCGCGCTTCCGCGGCGAGGTGGAGCCCATCGACCCGGTCGCCGGGCACATCCCCGGCGCGCAGTGCGCGGCCTTCACCGACAACCTCGGCAGCGACGGCCGCTTCCTGCCGCCGGCGCAGTTGCACCAGCGCTTCGCCCACCTGCTGCGCGGCCGTCCGGCCCAGGAGCTGGTGGCCTACTGCGGTTCCGGCGTCACCGCTTGCCACAACCTGTTCGCCCTGAGCCTGGCCGGCTATCCCCTGGGCCGCCTCTATGCCGGCTCCTGGAGCGAGTGGATCACCGACCCGCGGCACCCGGTGGCCACCGGCGCCTGACGCCCCCGCCCAGGCCGCGGCTGACGCGGCCTGGGGTTCCTTCCCCGGCACAGTAACCCGCTATCGATTAATCACATCGAGGAATATGCCTGGGCCACAGAAAGTCAAAACAATTTAAAAACAGTCCTTTACAGCGGGTTTATCGCACTACACTTCAAATCGAGCGGCTAAGTCCGCTTACGGCGGGGCCCAGGAGAACATCAGAAGCTGCCAAGACGCCCAGCCCCGCCGTTCATTGAGGGACAAGACCATGGGAATCGCCGCCTGCGACCTGCGACAGCACGTCATCCGGCCCACCCTGCTGTACCTGGAACGTCACAGCGGGGAGGCCGAGGCGCTGTTGCTGGGAGCGGCGGCCTGTCAATCGGCGCTTGGCAGCAGCCTGGACAATGGCCGCGGACACGGCCTGTTCCGCATCGACGAATACCGCCACCAGCAGCTCTGGGACCGCTACCTGGCCCTGGACCCGAACCTCGCCAGCCGCGTACGCGGCCTGGCCAGCCAGCACGCCTTCCTCGACGCCCCGCACCTGGAACTGACCGTGAACCTGCGCTACAGCACCGCCATCGCCTGGATGCTGGTGGAGGCCGAACGCCTGCCACTGCCCGCCCCCACCGATCACCTCGGCCAGGCCAGGGTCTGGCGGCGGGTGTTCCAGCCCCACGGCCACCTGCGTGATTTCCTCGACGCCTGGCAGGCGTACATAGGCGATCCACTGCTCGCCGCCTGATCGCGATCAATGACCGATCAGTCAACTTTCATTTACATACATTAACGAAGGGAAAACCTCGCACAAGGACGGCACTTTACGCGCAAATGCCCGATATAGAGCCCCCAGAGGTACTACCAAAGGCCTGGGAATCTTGGTAGCTTGCGCGCCGTTGACCACAGGAGTTGCTCTTACAATGAAAACAACATGGCTCAAAACCACTCTCGCACTGACGATTAGCGCTGCCTCTGCCCAGGCCCTGGCCAACGGCATCGCCATCAACGAACAAAGCGCCAGCGGCGCCGGCACCGCCTACGCGGGCCGTGCCTCCTCCGCGCTCGACGCCAGCACCATCTACGGCAACCCGGCCGGCCTGTCCAAGCTCAAGCGCACCGAAGTCAGCGGCGGTCTGGCCGTCGTCGACGCCAAGGACGACATCAGCCAGGCCCACGGTGGCGGCACCGGCACCAACAAGGGCGACTCCGTGCCCCTGGCCGCCGTTCCGTTCGGCTACTTCTCCACGCCGATCAACGAAGACTTCACCTTCGGCCTGGGCATCTACGTGCCCTACGGCATCATCAACGACTACGAAAGCAGCTTCCAGGGCCGCGCCCACGGCTCCTACAGCAAGGTCCAGGTGATCACCGTCCAGCCGACCATCGCCTACAAGTTCAACGATGTCGTGTCGGTCGGCTTCGGCCCCACCTTCAACCGCATCGACGGCAAGCTGGAGAACTACCTGGCCACCGCCGGCCTGGCCGGCGCCGCCAACGACACCAAGATCAGCATCAAGGGCGACGACACCGCCATCGGCTACAACGTCGGCGTGCTGGTCACCCCGACCGACAGCACCAGCCTGGGCCTGACCTACCACTCCAAGGTCGACTACCACCTGGGCGGCCACACCACCGTGTCCGGCTCGCCGCTGGGCCTGTTCGACTCGCGCATGGACGCCAAGCTGGACATCACCCTGCCGGAATCGGTGGACATGTCCATCACCCAGAAGCTGGACGACAAGTGGACCGTGTACGGCGGCACCACCTGGACGCGCTGGAGCCGCCTGAAGGAAATCAGCGTGCGCAACCAGGGCGCCCCGGTCGCCCAGTTCAACACCATCGGCGAAGAGCTGAACTGGCAGGACACCTGGTCGGTGGCCGTCGGCACCTCCTACCAGCTGACCCCGGAATGGGTGCTGCGTACCGGCTTCGCCTACGATCCGTCGCCGACCAGCAACGCGGACCGCAACGTGCGTATCCCGGTGGGCGATCGCAAGATCTTCACCCTGGGCGCCGGCTGGTCGCCGAACGCCGACCTGACCGTCGACGTGGCCTACGCCTACCTGTGGGAAAACACCGCGAGCGTGAACCAGCCTGACGGCCCGAGCGTCCTCGGCCTGAACGTGCAGCCGGCCTACAGTGCCAAGTACGACAACAGCGCCCACGGCCTGACTGCGCAGGTGACCTATCGCTTCTGACAGTTAGTCGCCAGCGCATGGGGAAAGCCGGGTAGATGTCCTGATGCTGTTCCCTTAAAAAGAATGCCGTTTCTCTCCATGGGGGAAACGGCATTTTTTCATTTGGGATGGGGCTGTGGCTTCGCTTGCGAATCCTGATCCCTCGCTCCGATCCTCACCCCCCTCATTCCCGCGAACGCGGGAACCCAGAGACGTCTTGTTTGGGTGTGTTTGCGCCGCTTCGGCGTGCTCGGATGTTTTTTGTTTCGCCCCCTCGGGCGAGTCCCTTTTGTCAAACGGTGGAAGGCCACCCCCGCAAAAAGGAACCAAAAAGGCTTGCCCCGCATACGGGCCCGACGGAGTCGGGCTACCCTCACGAACTCCCCCGCCACGGAGGCCCGCCCCGAGGGTACGTCCCTGTAGCCCGCGAGGCTCTCGCGACATCCATGTCGCATGACCTCCTGAGCGCCGGTTTCGCTCGGCCTTCTGAAGGGGCACTCCGGTGCGCTCGGATGTTTCTCTGGAAATCCGTAGGGCGCATAACGCCTACGGCGTTATCCGCCGAATCGCGGACGGAGTCCGCTCCTACGGTTCCAGGAAGCACGGGCGTAGGAGCAACTGTCTTGCCGGCTGCGCCAAGGCGCTTTTCGTAGGATGGGTTGAGCCTTGGCGAAACCCATGCGGCCGGGGTGATGGGTATCGCTTCGCTCAACGCCATCCTACGGGTCTGGTGTTTGCCGGAGGGCGTAGGAGCGGACTTTGTCCGCGATTGGATTCACCGAGCGCGCCAGACGCCCCGGTGGCACGAACGGCCTTTCCATCTTCACGGCTGGCTAGCGATCGCCTTCTCGATAGCCGCCTGCAAGGCCGGATCATCCGGCTTGGTCAGGCTGGGAAACTGCGCCACCACCTTGCCCTGGCGGTCCACCACGTACTTGTAGAAGTTCCAGCGCGGCGCCTGGTCGGCCTGGCGCGCCAGCTCGCGGAACAGCGGGATGGCGTCGTCGCCGCGCACCGGCTGCACCTGGGTCATGTTGAAGGTCACGCCGTAGTTGCCGTAGCAGACCTGGGCGGTCTCGGCGGCGTCATCGGCCTCCTGCTTGAAGTCGTCCGAGGGCACGCCCAGCACTTCCAGGCCCTGGCCCTTGTAGCGCTGGTAGATCGCCTCCAGGCCCTTGAACTGTGGGGTGAAGCCGCAGTGGCTGGCGGTGTTGACCACCAGCAGCGGCTTGCCGGCGTAGAGCCCGCAGAGGTCGAGGTCGACCTTCGAGCGCAGCTTCTGCAGGTGCCCCTGCTGCGCCAGCAGCGGCGGGCAGTCGGCAGCCTGGGCGGCCAGGGGCAGGCAGCACAGCAGGCCGAGGAACAGGTAGCGGGACATGGCGATTCTCCTTCTTCGATCGAAGGACGCTACTCCCCTGCCCCGCCCGCGGCAATCCTCAGAAGCAATGGCCCAGGCCGGCCTGCAACAACGCCAGGCCACCATGCCGCCAGCCCCACCAGGCCAGGCCCAGCAGCGCCGCGGCCAGCACGGCCGCGCCCAGGCGCAATAGCGGCCTCACGCTACCTCCGCGACGCCCAGGCGCGCCACCGGGCGCTCGCGCACCGGCCAGTTGAGCAGGCCGGCGAGCAGCGAGAGGAGAATGGCGATCCGCCAGACCAGGTCGTAGTTGCCGGTGTGGTCATAGACGTAGCCGCCCAGCCAGCCGCCAAGGAAGGCGCCGATCTGGTGGAACAGGAAGGTGATGCCGCCGAGCATCGACAGGTTGCGCACGCCGAACAGGGTGGCCACGGTGCCATTGGTGAGCGGCACCGTGGACAGCCACAGCAGGCCCATGGCAATGCCAAAGGCGTAGGCCGTCCACACCGTCAGCGGCGCCCAGAGGAAGGCCAGGATCACCAGGCCGCGGATCAGGTACAGCCCGGTCAGCAGCTTCGGCTTGCTGAAGCGCCCGCCGAGCCAGCCGGCGATGTAGGTGCCGAACACATTGAACAGCCCCACCAGCGCCAGCACCGTGGTGCCGACGGTGGCCGGCAGGTGGCGGTCCACCAGGTAGGCCGGCAGGTGCACGCCGATGAACACCACCTGGAAGCCGCAGACGAAGAAGCCCAGCGACAGCAGCCAGAAACCGGAATGTCCGCAGGCCTCGCGCAGCGCTTCGCCCAGGGATTGTTCATGGGATTGCACCGGCAGCGGCTTGTCGCGCATCAGCCCGGCCAGCGGCACGATCAACGCCACCAGCAGCCCGAGCGCGAGCAGCGCCGCCGACCAGCCGAGCCAACCGATCAGGCCGAGGGTGCCGGGCAGCATGGCGAACTGGCCGAAGGAGCCGGCGGCGGCGGAAATGCCCATGGCCATGCTCCGCCGCTCCAGCGGCACGGCGCGGCCGACGGCGCCGAGGATGACCGAGAAGGAGGTACCGGACAGGCCGATGCCGATCAGCAACCCGGCGGACAGCGACAGACTGGCCGCCGAGTCCGAATAGCCCATCATGACCAGGCCCAGGGCGTACAGCAGGCCGCCCACCAATACCGCGCGCGCCGCGCCGAAGCGGTCGGCCA
This sequence comes from Pseudomonas citronellolis, assembly GCF_900112375.1. Taxonomy (GTDB): domain Bacteria; phylum Pseudomonadota; class Gammaproteobacteria; order Pseudomonadales; family Pseudomonadaceae; genus Pseudomonas; species Pseudomonas citronellolis. Next base: position 311,764 of record NZ_FOLS01000002.1, read on the forward strand.
GGGCGCCGGTGAAGGGCTGGGCGATGCCCCAGATGAGGTTCTGCAGGGCGATGGCGAAGGCGAACACCTCGCGGCCCCAGCCGAACTCGGCGCTCATGGGAGCGAGGAACAGGCCGAAGCCGTGGCGGACGCCCAGGGACAGGGCCAGGATCAGGGCGCCGGACAGCAGTATCCAGAAACCCGCACGCGACAGCTTGGACATTGTTCTTCTCGCTCCAACAGGGGTATATACCCGCATTCATCCATACGAACGCCCTTGGCAAGGCGTTCAATCGAGGGCTTCCAGCTCCCCCAGCAACGCCATCAGTTGCTCGCGGCGCTCCACCCCGAGGCGTTCGTACATCCGCCGCTGCGCCGCTTCCCAGGGCTGCGTGCCCTGCTCCAGGCGCTCGTGCCCGGCGGCGGTGAGCAGCACCAGGCGGTTGCGCTGGTCGCCGGCGTCGCCCTGCAGCTCCACCAGGCCCTCGGCCTGCAGCGGGCGCAGGTTGCGCCCCAGGGTGCTGCGGTCCAGGCCCATGGCCTCGGCCAGTTCGGAAATGCTCGGGCGCTCCAGGCGCGCCAGGTGGCGCAGCAGGGAAAACTGCGCGACCGTCAGCCCGATGCCCTGCAGGGCATCGTCATAGACGCGGGTGACACCTCGGGCGGCGCGGCGCAACTGGGTGCAGAGGCATTGGGTGGTCAGCATGATACGTGTATATACCCGCGATACCCGTGAAGGTCAATCGCGGTCGATTGTCCGATCTGCCAGGCGCCAGCTGTTGCCGCTGCCAAGGCCAGGCCGGGTGCGCGGCCGTATAACTGCGCCCACAGTCCCTGCGAGATCACCGCGATGCCCGTCTACAAAGCCCCGCTGCGCGACACCCGCTTCCTGCTCAACGAGGTCTTCGACTTCCCCGAACACTACCGCAACCTGATCAACGGCGCCGAGGCCACGCCGGACATGGTCGACGCCATCCTCGGCGAATGCGCGAAGCTCTGCGAGGAAGTGATCGCCCCGCTCTACCACTCCGGCGACGAGGAAGGCTGCCACCTGGAGAACGGCGAGGTACGCACGCCCAAGGGCTTCAAGGAAGCCTACGACGCCTACGTGGCCGGCGGCTGGCAAGGCCTGTCGCACCCGGTGGAATACGGCGGCCAGGGCCTGCCGATGAGCCTGGGCGCGCTCAAGCAGGAAATGCTCGGCACCGCCAACTGGCCGTTCTCGATGTACCCGGGGCTGTCCCTGGGCGCCATGAACACCCTGATGCAGCACGGCACCGAAGAGCAGAAGCGCACCTACCTGACGCCCCTCACCGAAGGCCGCTGGGGCGGTACCATGTGCCTCACCGAACCGCAGTGCGGCACCGACCTCGGCCAGGTGAAGACCCGCGCCGAGCCCAACGCCGACGGCAGCTACGCCATCACCGGCACCAAGATCTTCATCTCCTCCGGCGAGCACGACCTCACCGAGAACATCGTGCACATCGTCCTCGCCCGCCTGCCCGACGCGCCCAGGGGCACCCGCGGCATCTCGCTGTTCATCGTGCCCAAGTTCCTGCCCGGCGAAGGCGGCGGCCTCGGCCCGCGCAACGGCGTGAGTTGCGGCGCGCTGGAGAAGAAGATGGGCATCAAGGCCTCGGCCACCTGCGTGATGAACTTCGACAGCGCCACGGGCTTTCTCATCGGCCCGGCGAACAAGGGCCTGGAATGCATGTTCACCTTCATGAACAGCGCGCGCATCGGCACCGCCATCCAGGGCGTGGCCACCGCCGAACTGGCCTACCAGGGCGCCCTGGCCTACGCCCGCGAGCGCCGCTCGATGCGCGCGCTGTCCGGCGCCAAGGAACCGGAACAGGTGGCCGACAGCCTGATGCACCACGGCGACGTGCGGCGCATGCTGCTGACGCAGAAGGCCGTGGCCGAGGGCGGCCGCACGCTGGTCTACCTGGCCACGCAGTACGCCGACAAGATGATCCAGGGCCTGCTGACCAGCGACAACGCCGAGTACGAACGCTGGGACGACAAGCTCGGCTTCCTCACCCCGATCCTCAAGGGCTGCCTCACCGAGCTGGGCCTGGAGAGCGCCAACCTGGGCATGCAGGTGTTCGGCGGCCACGGCTACATCCGCGAGCACGGCATGGAACAGATCGTCCGCGACGCGCGCATCGCCACGCTCTACGAAGGCACCACCGGCATCCAGGCCCTCGACCTGCTCGGGCGCAAGGTGCTGCTGATGACCCAGGGCAAGGCGGTGCGCGACTTCACCAGGGTGGTGGCGAAATTCGCCACGGGGTTGCTCAAGGAAGAACCGGCCATGCGCGGCCGCGCGCTGACGCTGCTGAAACTGTGCGCGCAGTGGAACCTGCTGACTCTGCGCATCGCCCTGAGCGCCCGCAAGCAGCGCGACCTGGTGGGCACCGCCAGCCACGACTACCTGATGTTCTCCGGCTACGTCGCCCTGGCCTACGCCTGGGCCCTGCAGGAAGCCACGGCCCGCAAGCGCCTGCGCCAGGGCGGCAGCGAGTCGAGCGACTTCTACAAGGCCAAGATCGCCACCAGCGACTTCTACTTCGCCCGCCTGCTGCCCCGCGCCAAGGGCCACGCGGCGGCCATGGCCAAGCCGGTGCGTTCGGTGATGGGGCTCAAGGCGGAGCATTTCGCCTTCGAGTGAACCGGGACGCCCGCCAGGTCCCGGCAGTTGTTGTAGGAGCGAGCTTGCTCGCGAACAAGCCCCGCTGCGGAATCCGTTCGCGAGCAAGCTCGCTCCTACGAAAAGCCCTGGCGCAAACTACGCCGAGGCGCTCTTCGTAGGATGGGTTGAGCTTGCGAAACCCATGCGGTCATGGCGATGGGTATCGCTTCGCTCAACCCATCCTACGGGGCTGAGAGCGCCCTCTCCCCAGCCCTCTCCCGCAAGCGGGAGAGGGAGCCGTCCGGAGCAAGCACAAGGGTCGGCGCAATCCTGTAGGAGCGGATTCATCCGCGAATCGCGGACAGGGTCCGCATCACAGGAGCGGAGGCTTACTCGGCAGCCGGCTTCTTGCGCTTGAGCGGCGCCATGCCGTCGTTGCTGACCACCGACGAGGGCGCCGCCTTCGGCTTGTTCGCCGGCTTGCGCTTGGCGGCGGGCTTGGCCCCGGCCTTCTTGCCGGAATCGGTCTTTTTCTTCTTGGTGCCGGCGGCCTTGCCCGAGGCCTTGACCTTCTTCGGCCCCTTGTAGCTGCCCTTGAGCTCCTTGATGGTGCGCTGTTCGAAACGCACCTTGAGGTAGCGCTCGATGCTCGACATCAGGTTCCAGTCGCTGTGCGACACCAGCGAGATGGCCAGGCCGGCCTCGCCCGCGCGGCCGGTGCGGCCGATACGGTGCACGTACTCGTCGCCGCGGCGCGGCATGTCGAAGTTCAGCACCAGGTCCAGGCCCTCGACATCCAGGCCGCGGGCGGCCACGTCGGTGGCGACGAGGATCTTCACCGCGCCCTGCTTCAGGCGCTCGATGGCCAGCTTGCGGTCCTTCTGGTCCTTCTCGCCGTGCAGGACGAAGACCTTGTGCCCGGCGGCGATCAGCCGGCCGGTCAGGCGGTCGGCCTGCACGCGGGTGTTGGTGAAGACGATGGCCTTTTCGAAGGTCTCGTTCTCCAGCAGCCAGTGCAGGATGGCTTCCTTGTGGGCGTTGTCGTCGACCAGGATGACCTGCTGCGCGATGTCCTCGTTCAGCTCGCTGACGCGGTTCAGCTGCAGGCTTTCCGGCTCGCGCAGGACCTGCTCGACCATCGCGTGCAGGCCGCTGCCGGCGGTGGCGGAGAACAACAGGGTCTGGCGCTGCGCCGGGCAGGCGCCGGCAAGCTTGAGCACGTCCTCGGCGAAGCCCATGTCGAGCATGCGGTCGGCCTCGTCCAGCACCAGCACCTCGACGTCGCCCAGCGGCAGGTTGCCGGCGTTGAACTGCTCGTTCAGCCGGCCGGGGGTGCCGATGATGATCTCCGGGTTCTTGCGCAGGCGCGCGCCCTGCACCTTGAAGTCCTCGCCACCGGTGATCAGGCAGGCCTTGATGAAGGTGAACTGGGCGAAGCGCTCGACTTCCTTGAGGGTCTGCTGGGCCAGCTCGCGGGTCGGCAGCAGGATCAGCGCGCGGGCGCCGGTCTTGGGCTTCTCCTCGCTGAGCAGGCGGTGCAGCAGCGGCAGCACGAAGGCGGCGGTCTTGCCGCTGCCGGTCTGCGCGGTCACGCGCAGGTCGCGGCCCTCCAGCGCCTTCGGGATGGCCGCGGCCTGGACGGCGGTCGGCTCGGTGAAGGACAGGGTTTCCAGCGCCTTGAGCAGGCGTTCGTGGAGGGCGAATTGGGCGAACAAGGCAAACCTCGGGAAGACGAAAAGACCAAATAGCTGCATAGCCTAACGGTTGCCGCGCCCGAAAGCAGGTTTTATTCGCCGGTCGCGATCCGCACGCCCCGTGTCGCCCTCGGGCAAGTCCACCGCGCAGGCCCGTCCCAGACTGGCCGCAGGACAGCCCGAGGAGTGTCGAGATGCCGCATCGCCCCACCGCCGCCGAGCGCCTCGAGCGCCTGCCGCTGAGCCCCTACCACCGGCTGATCTTCGTGATCATCGCCCTGGCGTTCTTCTTCGACTCCATGGACCTGGCGATGATGACCTTCCTGCTCGGCTCGATCAAAGCCGAGTTCGGCCTGTCCAGCGCCCAGGCCGGGCTGCTGGCCAGCTCCAGCTTCTTCGGCATGGTCCTGGGCGCGGCGCTGTCGGGCATGCTCGCCGACCGCTTCGGGCGCAAGCCGGTGTTCCAGTGGAGCATCGTGCTCTGGGGCCTGGCCAGCTACCTGTGCTCCACCGCCGGCGACGTGCAGAGCCTGACGCTGTACCGCGTGCTGCTGGGCATCGGCATGGGCATGGAATTCCCCATCGCCCAGTCGCTGCTCTCGGAGATGATCCCGGCCAGGGCCCGCGGCCGCTACATCGCCCTCATGGACGGCTTCTGGCCGCTGGGCTTCATCGCCGCCGGCTGCCTGTCCTACTTCGTGCTGCCGGCGGCCGGCTGGCGCAGCCTGTTCCTGCTGCTGGCCTTCCCGGCGCTGTTCGTCCTGGCCATCCGCTTCATGGTCCCGGAATCGCCACGCTGGCTGGAACAGGCCGGACTGGCGGACAAGGCCGAGCGCTCGCTGCAACGCATCGAGGCGCGGGTGATGGCCTCGCTGAAGCTCGCCAGCCTGCCCGAACCGCAGGCCCTGGCGCGCCCCGAGCCGAACCGCCCGGGCTTCTTCAGCGCCTTCGCCGAACTCTGGTCGCCGGCCTACCGCAGCCGCACCCTGACGGTCTGGAGCCTGTGGTTCTTCGCCCTGCTCGGCTTCTACGGGCTGACCTCCTGGCTCAGCGCGCTGCTGCAGCAATCCGGCTTCGCCGTGACGCAGTCGGTGTACTACACGGTGCTGATCTCCCTGGCCGGCATCCCCGGCTTCCTCTGCGCCGCCTGGCTGGTGGAGCGCTGGGGCCGCAAGCCCAGCTGCGTGCTGATGCTCCTGGGCGGCGGCGCCATGGCCTATGCCTACGGCCAGACCGCGGTGTTCGGCGGCAGCCTGGCGCTGCTGATCGGCTTCGGCCTGGCCATGCAGTTCTTCCTGTTCGGCATGTGGGCGGTGCTCTACACCTATACCCCGGAGCTGTACCCCACCTCGGCGCGCGCCACCGGCTCGGGCTTCGCCTCGGCGGTGGGGCGCGTCGGCTCGCTGCTCGGGCCCACCGTCAGCGGCCTGGTCCTGCCGGTGGCCGGCCAGGGCGGCGTGTTCACCCTCGGCGCGCTGTGCTTCCTGGTCGCCGCGGCGGTGGTCTGGGGCTTCGGCATCGAGACCCGCGGGCGCACCCTGGAGGAGCTGGCGGGCTGAGGTTACATTTCGGAAATATCCTGCTCGGCCCTGCCGCTAGCCTGCCGTTACAATGCCGCGCTCATCCCGGCCACCGCGGCCGGGCCTTCGCGGCTACCCCGTAGCCTCCGCACCACGCGCCACCCCGCACTGGCGCCCCGATCCAAAGGATGTTTCCGGCCTATGGACCTTTCCTCTCCCCTCGCCACCCTCCAGGGCTACTGGGCCCTGCTCGACCAACACCCGCTGACCAGCGCCGCCCTCGGCCTCGTCATCCTCCTCGCAGTGGCCTGGATCGTCGGCCGCCTGGCCCGCTTCCTGGTCCGCCGCGCGGCCGACCTGCTGGCGCGCCAGCCGGCTCTGAGCTGGCTCGCCGACCTGCGCGACAACCGCGTGTTCCAGCGCCTGGCGCAGACCGTGCCGTCGCTGGTGGTGCAGTTCGGCCTGGTGCTGATCCCCAACCTGGCCGGCAGGCCCGAGGCCTTCCTGCGCAACCTGGCCATGGCGGTCACCGCGCTGTTCCTGCTGCTGGCCCTGAGCGCCCTGCTCGACGCCCTGCTGGACATCTACGCGCGCACCGAACATGCCCGCACCCGCTCGATCAAGGGCTACGTGCAACTGGCCAAGCTGTTCCTCTTCGTCTTCGGCGGCATCGTGGTGGTGTCGATCCTCATCGACCGCTCGCCGATGCTGCTGCTCTCGGGCCTGGGCGCCATGTCCGCGGTCCTGCTGCTGGTCTACAAGGACACCCTGCTGAGCTTCGTCGCCAGCGTGCAGCTGACCAGCAACGACATGCTGCGCGTGGGCGACTGGATCGAGATGCCCCAGGTCGGCGCCGACGGCGACGTGGTGGACATCACCCTGCACACGGTGAAGGTGCAGAACTGGGACAAGACCATCGTCTCGGTGCCCACCTGGCGCCTGATGTCCGAGTCGTTCAAGAACTGGCGCGGCATGCAGCAGTCCGGCGGGCGGCGCATCAAGCGCAGCCTGTACCTCGACGCCAGCCAGGTGCGCTTCCTCGACGAGGCCGAGGCGCAGAAACTGTCCGGCGTGCGCCTGCTGACCGACTACCTGCGGCGCAAGCAGGACGAGCTGAGCGAGTGGAACCAGGCCAACGCCGGCAACGTGCCGCTGTCGGCCAACCGCCGGCGGCTGACCAACATCGGCACCTTCCGCGCCTACGCCGAGGCCTACCTCAAGGCCCACCCGGACATCCACCCGCACATGACCTGCATGGTCCGCCAGCTGCAGCCCGGCGCCGAAGGCGTGCCCCTGGAGATCTACTGCTTCACCCGCACCACCGCGTGGCTGGACTACGAGCGCATCCAGGGCGACATCTTCGACTACCTGATGGCGGTGCTGCCGGAGTTCGGCCTGGGCGTCTACCAGCAACCCAGCGGCCAGGACCTGCGTGGCGGGCTGCAGGGCCTGTTGCCGACGCCGGCGGCTCGTAGCGAACGCCACCCGGCGCTGGACATGGAACAGGCCTGAGAACCCGCGCCAGGCTCCGATCGGACGGGCGACAGCCCCCGGCCTGGCTGCCTCGCCAGGCCGGTGCCATGCTCAAGGCAGGCGCGCGCTTCCGCGCGCCTTTCCCGGAGAAACGCCGTGTCCGCCACCCTCATCTATTACGTGGCCAGCAGCCTGGACGGCTACATCGCCCGCCCCGACGGCAGCGTCGACTGGCTGGACGCATTCGACGGCCATGACGACGACCATGGCTATTCAGCCTTCTACGCCAGCATCGACGGCCTGCTGATGGGCCGCGGCACCTACCTGCAATGCCTGGACTTCGGCGACTGGCCCTACCCGGACAAGCCGGCCATCGTCCTCACCCGCGCCAACCGCCTGCCGCTGGCCTCGCCCCGGGTGGAGCTGCAGCACTGCCCGCCCAGCGAGGCCCTGGCCAACCTGGAGGCCCGCGGCTGCCAGCGCATCTGGCTGGTGGGCGGCGGCAGCCTGGCCGGCAACTGCCTGGCGGCGGACTTGCTCGACGAGGTGATCGTCAGCATCATTCCGCACCTGCTCGGCGCCGGCATCCCGCTGTTCGGCATCGGGCTCGAACGGCGCCTGCAGTTGCTGGAACAGCGCAGCTTCCCCAGCGGCATCGTGCAGGTGCGCTACCAGGTCCTCAAGTGAGCCCCCGCATGCCCCAGACCACCCTCGACATCGCCGCCGCCTGCCTGCTCGACGACGCCGGCCGCCTGCTGCTGGTGCGCAAGCGCGGCACCCGCGCCTTCATGCTCCCCGGCGGCAAGCGCGAGCCCGGCGAAAGCCCGTTGCAGGCGCTGCTGCGCGAACTGCAGGAAGAACTCGGCCTGAACCTGCCGGCCAGCGCCCTGCAGCCGCTGGGCAACTTCCAGGCCGCCGCGGCCAACGAGGCCGACACCCGCGTCGACGCCCACGTCTTCGTCGCCAGCCTGCCGCACCCGGTGAGCGCCGCCGCCGAACTGGAGGAACTGGCCTGGCTGGAGGACGGCCGCCACCCCGAGCCGCTGGCGCCGCTGCTGCGCGAAAAAGTCCTGCCGGCGCTGCGCGAACACCTCGCCAACTGACGAAAATCGTCAGAGGGCCTGCATTTCGTCGGTTTTTTCCCTGCGACATCAGGTCCCACTCCACGCCCTTCCCGCCCCCTTCCGGCCACCCTCGCGCGAACCTGGGCCATCTCCCGGCAACCCGCCTGGCATAGGGCTTTCGGCTATAAGGTCGGCGCCCGACCGGGCAGTCCGAACACATGTCACCGAATGCCCGCCGAGTCACACGGCGCTCCCCGGAAGCGACGGACGGTCAAAACACTGTCACGAAAAGTCGGTCAGAATGCGCGGAATTTTTTCGCGGACCAAAGGAAACCATCGCCCGCCGAAGAGCAACGGCGATCCAGCGGAGTCTGGGTTACATCCACAACCAGAAAGAAGACATGCCGAATGCGCAGTACCCTTTTGACATGCCTTTCCATAGGCTTGGCAGCCAGTTTGGCCGCCGTTGTAACCGGGGTGGAAGCTTCTCCACGGGCCACGCGTTCCTACGCGCCCGCTCCCCTCGAACTCCGTGTCCCGGTACAGGGCAAGGAGCTGCTGAGCATCGCCCCGCCGGCGAAGCAGCAGCCCAGTGACGCCCACCAGGTCACCCAGCGCGCCTTCAGCATGATCGGCACGCCCTACCGCTGGGGCGGCACCTCGCCCAAGGGTTTCGACTGCAGCGGCCTGGTCAAGTACGTGTTCCGCGACGTCGACGACGTCGAGTTGCCGCGTACCGCCCGGGCCATCTACCAGAGCAGCAACCCCAAGGTGGCGCGCCGCGACCTGCAGCCCGGCGACCTGGTGTTCTTCCGCATCCGCAGCCGCAACGTCGACCACGTGGGCATCTACGTCGGCAACGACCGCTTCGTCCACGCCCCGCGCCGCGGGCAGAAGGTGAAGGTGGCCAACCTCAACGACAAGTACTGGCAGCGCCATTACCTGGCGGCCAAGCGCGTGCTGCCGGAGACGCTGGCCAAGGCCGACCTGCCGGGCAATCGCTTCGAGTAAGGGCCCGCGCTGCAAGAAAAGACGCCGTTTTCCCGGGCAGGGAAAACGGCGTTTTTCATGGACGCGGGGCCAACGGCGGATAACCGCGAACGGTTATTCGCCCCACGGTTGGGCAGGGCTGTAGGAGCGGGCCCTGCCCGCGAATCGCGCGCAGGGCGCGCTCCTACATTGAAATGGCGTGGCTGAAAGCGTGCCTCATCACGCCCCACCACCCCGCCGCTCCCGCCGCGCCTGCTTGCGCAGCAGCCGCGCGCTGTCCCAGCCGGTAAGCAGGATCGCCAGCCAGATCGGCCCATAGGTCCACAGCTGCTGAGGCTGGAACGCCTCGCCGAGGAACAGCACCGCCAGCAGGAACAGCAGCATCGGCTCGACATAGCTGAGGATGCCGAACAACCCCATGGGCAGCAGCCGGCTGGAGGCCATCATGGCGGCGAAGGCCAGGGCGCTGATCAACCCCAGCATCGGCAGCAGCGCCCACAGCCGCGGCGTCTCGGCGAACACGTGGAGGTCGCCGAAGTGCCAGATGGTCCACAGGGCGAAGGGCAGCAGCACCAGCATCTCGAAGACGAAGCCGGACAGCGCGTCCACGCCCATGCGCCGGCGCAGCATGAAATACGGTGGATAACCCAGGGCGGTGATCAGGCTGAACCAGGAGAAGGCGCGGGTCAGCCACAGCTCGTGGAGCACGCCGACCAGCGCGCAGGCCACGGCGATGCCCTGCAACGGCGTCAAGCGCTCGCCGTAGAACAGCCGGCCGCAGAGCACCATGGTCAGCGGCAGCAGGAAGTAGCCCAGGGACAGCTGCAGGGTCTGGCCGACCATGGGCGCGTAGATGAACACGCCCCACTGCACCAGCATCATCGCCGCGCTCAGCGGGAAGCACAGCAGCAGCCAGCGCTCGCGCAGCAGGCGCCGTCCGGCATCGCGCAGCACGCCGCCCTGGCCGGTGAAGGCCACCAGCAGCAGGACCATGGGGATCGACCAGACCACCCGGTGCGCCACGATCTGGATGCTGTCCAGCGGCGCCAGCCAGCGCAGGTAGCCCGGCAGCGTGACGAAGAGCACCGAGGCGGCCAGGGAGAGGACGACGCCGCGACCGGAAATGTTCATGCCACGGCCCTCCGCGCCAGCCCCAGGCGGTTCACCCAGAGCGACGCCACTATCACCCCGCCGCCCAGGGCCAGGCGGGCCAGGTCGGCATGTTCGTTCCAGATCAGCAGGTTGATCAGCAACCCCACCGGCACGTGCAGGTTGTTCATCACCGCCAGGGTGCCGCCATCCACCAGCGTAGCCCCCTTGTTCCACCAGAACTGCCCCAGGGCGGTGGCCAGCAGGCCCATGAACAGCAGCACCAGCCACTGCACGTCGGTGGTCGGCAGCTTGGCCGGGTTGCCCAGCAGCGCCCAGCCGGGCAACGCGACCAGCAGCGCGCCGACGAAGAAGTAGCCGAAGCGGCGGTACTGCGGGATGTCCGAGGGGTAGCGCGCCACCAGGTGCTTGTACAGCACCTGGCCGGCGGCGAAGGTGGCGTTGGCCAGCTGCAGCAGCAGGAAGCCCTCGATGAAGTCGCCGCTGACGCCGTCGTAGCGGATGATCGCCGCGCCCAGCACGGCCACCGCCGCGGCCAGCAGCGCCCAGGGGTTGAAGCGGCGGTTCAGGGCGTCGTCGATCAGCGCCACGTGCAGCGGCGTGAGCACGGTGAACAGCAGCACCTCGGGCACCGTCAGCACACGGAAGCTCTGGTACAGGCAGACGTAGGTGATGCCGAACTGCAGCGCGCCGACCAGCATCACCCCACCGATGAAGCGCGGCGCCACCCCACGCCAGCGCGTCAGCGGCAGGAACACCGCGCCGGCCAGCAGCACCCGGGTGAGCACGGCGAAATAGCTGTCGACCTGGCCGGCGAGGTATTCACCGATCAGGCTGAAGGAAAACGCCCAGAGGACGGTTACGAAAAGCAGGTAAGGCATGACCGGACAGGCGCACCGAAAAGGGGCGTGGAAAATAGCGGTTTTGCCGGGGCGAAGAAAGGGCCTGGGTGCTCTCCGGCATGAACGGGAGGTTCAGCGTCAACCTGTAGGAGCGGGCCCTGCCCGCGATTCGCGCGCAAGGCGCGCTCCTACATGGGAACGACGTGGATAGGATTCATCCACGATCCCGCCGCAGGGCCGGCGCCCCATGTCATCGCGGAGAACCTCGTTCGCGAGCAAGCTCGCTCCTACGAAAAGCGTTGGGCTCCTGTAGGAGCGAGCTTGCTCGCGAACCCCGCCAAAGAAAAAGCCCGGTCGACATTCGCGGGGGAAGTGCGTCGACCGGGCGTCGCGCCCAGGAGCGACGGGCGCGCAAGTGGTAAGCCGGAATCTATGGTCAGGCCACCGCGGCCAGTTGCTCGCGGGCCTTGGCCAGGCCCTTCTCGGCGAACTCGGCGCCCATGTTCAGGCCCTCGGCGTGGACGAAGGTGACGTCGTGGATGCCGATGAAGGCCAGGGCCTGGCGCAGGTAGGGTTCCTGGTGGTCCAGCGGGCCGCCGGCGTACACGCCGCCGCGGCTGGTCAGGATGTAGGCGCGCTTGCCGCCGAGCAGGCCCTGGGGGCCGGTCTCGGTGTACTTGAAGGTGACGCCGGCGCGCAGCACGTGGTCCAGCCAGGACTTCAGGGTGCTGGGGATGGCGAAGTTGTACATGGGCGCGGCCAGCACCAGCACGTCGGCGGCCAGCAGTTCCTCGGTGAGCAGGTTGGAACGCTGCAGCGCGGCCTGCTCGGCGGCGCTGTGCTGCTCGGCCGGCTTCATCCAGCCGCCCAGCAGGTCGGCGTCCAGGTGCGGAACCTGTTCCAGCGCCAGGTCGCGGACCTGGATTTCGTCGGCGGGGTGGGCGGCGCGCCAGTTGGCGATGAATTCGGCGGTCAGCTGGCGGGAGACCGAACCTTGTTGGCGGGCGCTGCTTTCGATTACCAGAACACGGGACATGGGCTTGACCTCCAGCGGTCGTTTGCGTCGATGGAGGCCAGCTTATGGAATGACTTATCGATAAAAAAGCAGAAATAATTGCTTCAAAATATCGATTTAGTTGATTTGTACCGCATCTGCTCCTAGTCTGGAGAACATGCGCTGCCGGCTCAGGCCGGGTTGCAGGTCAGCTTGATGCGCAGCTTGATGATGGCGCGGCCGAAGCTGGCGGTGAGGTTGCTGGACTTGCCGGCGGCGAGCACCGTCTTGCGCACCTTGGGCGACTCCGGGCCGTTCTGGAACACCGCGGTGCAGGCCACGTCCTGCTTGCCGTAGTTCTGCAACAGCACGGCGCCCATGCTGTCGCCGATGTCCTGGGTCTGGACGTCGATCTCCGTGCCGTTGAGGGACTTCTCCACCTCGATCGGGTAGGCCAGGGCGGTCAACGGCAGCGACAGCAGCAACGCACAGCAGATTCTTTTCATGTGGCGGTCTCGCTCGGTTCAGGCAGAGCGCCAGATTAGACAAGAGGAGGCGAGGATGAAAGCGCCCCGCGTTACCCTGGATCAATGGCGCACGCTGCAGGCGGTGGTCGACCACGGCGGCTTCGCCCAGGCCGCCGAGGCCCTGCACCGCTCGCAGTCTTCCATCAGCTACACGGTGGCGCGCATGCAGGAGCAGCTCGGCGTGCCGCTGCTGCGCATCGACGGCCGCAAGGCGGTGCTCACCGAGGCCGGCGAGGTGCTGCTGCGGCGCTCGCGGCAACTGGTGAAGAGCGCCGGCCAACTGGAGGAACTGGCCCACCACATGGAGCAGGGCTGGGAGCCGGAAGTGCGCCTGGTGGTGGATGCCGCCTACCCCACCCTGCGCCTGGTCCGCGCGCTGTCCGCGTTCGTGCCGCAGAGTCGCGGCTGCCGCGTGCTGCTGCGCGAGGAAGTGCTGTCCGGCGTCGAGGAGGCACTGCAGCAGGGCCATGCGGACCTGGCCATCAGCGGCCTGAACATCGCCGGCTACCTGGGCGCCGACCTGTGCACCGTGGAATTCGTCGCCGTGGCCAACCCGGACCATCCGCTGCACCGCCTGCAGCGCGAACTGACACACCAGGACCTGGAAAGCCAGATGCAAGTGGTCATCCGCGACTCCGGCCGCCTGCAGCCGCGCGACGTCGGCTGGCTGGGCGCCGAGCAGCGCTGGACGGTAGGCAGCCTGGCCACCGCCGCCACCTTCGTCGGCAACGGCCTGGGCTTCGCCTGGCTGCCGCGGCACATGATCGAGCGCGAACTGCGCGACGGCTCGCTCAAGCCGCTGCCGCTGACCCAGGGCGTCACCCGCGAGAGCCGCTTCTATCTTTACCCGAACAAGGAAAAACCCCTGGGCCCGGCCACGCAGATCCTCGTCGAACTGCTGAAGACCTTCGCCAACGTGCCCCTGGACGCCCCTTTCGCCGCGCCGCCGAGCGCCTGACCCGGAGAACCGCCGATGCCCTACCTGCACCACGACGGCCAGCGCCTGTACTTCGAGGACAGCGGCCAGGGCACGCCCGTGCTGCTGGTGCACGGCCTGGGCTCGAGCAGCCGCGACTGGGAGTACCAGGTGCCGGAACTGCTCCGGCGCCACCGGGTGATCGCCCTCGACGTGCGCGGCCACGGCCAGTCCGACAAGCCCCGCGAGCGCTACAGCATTACCGGCTTCGCCGAGGACGTGGCGGCGCTGATCGAGGAACTGCGCCTGGCCCCGGTGCACCTGGTGGGCATCAGCATGGGCGGGATGATCGGCTTCGAGCTGGCCACCCGCCGGCCGGAACTGCTCAAGAGCCTGACCATCGTCAACAGCGCACCGGAAGTGAAGCCGCGCACCCTGCGCGAATACCTGGAAGTGGCGCGCCGGCTGTTCCTCGCCCACGTGCTGGGCCTGGACACCGTGGGCAAGGCCCTCGGCAAGCTGCTGTTCCCCAAGCCGGAGCAGGCCGACCTGCGGCGCAAGATCGAGCAGCGCTGGCCGCAGAACGACAAACGCGCTTACCTTTCCAGCCTGCACGCCATCATCGGCTGGGGTGTGCAGGAGCGCCTGGGGCGCATAACCTGTCCGACACTGGTGGTCAGCGCCGACCGCGACTACACCCCGGTGACGCTCAAGCAGGCCTACGTGGAGCGCCTGCCCAACGCGCGCCTGGTGGTGATCGAGGATTCGCGCCACGCCACCCCGCTGGACCAGCCGCAAGCCTTCAACAGCACCCTGCTCGACTTCCTCGAGCAGGTAGACCATTCCTAAAACATCTCAGGAAACATCCGCAAAATGACCCTGTTCAAACGCTTCCTGCTCGCCGCCTGTTCCCTCGTCCTGGCCACCTCGGCGCTCGCCGCCGACCCGGCGAAACCCCACGTGCTGCTGTCCACCACCCTGGGCGAGATCGAGGTGGAACTCGACAGCGCCAAGGCGCCGATCAGCGTGAAGAACTTCCTCGGCTACGTCGACAGCGGCTTCTACAACGGCACCATCTTCCACCGGGTGATCCCCGGCTTCATGGTGCAGACCGGCGGCTTCACCGAGAAGATGCAGGAGAAGGACACCGGCGAGCCGATCAAGAACGAGGCCGACAACGGCCTGCTCAACGCCCGCGGCACCCTGGCCATGGCCCGCACCAGCGACGTGAACTCGGCCACCAGCCAGTTCTTCGTCAACCTGACCGACAACGACTTCCTCGACCACGGCCAGCGCGACTTCGGCTACGCCGTGTTCGGCAAGGTCGTGCGCGGCATGGGCGTGGTCGACATGATCGCCAAGGTGCCCACCACCAACCGCGGCATGTACCAGAACGTGCCCGCCGAGCCGGTGGTCATACTCTCCGCCAAGCGTCTCTGAGAATCCCCGATTCCCACGCTGACGGAGGCCTGAAACGGCGGGCCCGGGACGGGCCCGCGACAACCGAGAGACATCATGCTCTACCGCCGCTTCGAAAAGCTCATCGACCCCTTCCGCGACGCCCCCGAGCACATGCCGCCGGCCGACGTCTGGCGCTTCTACACCTACTACCTGCGCCAGGTCTGGCCGGTGTTCTCGATCCTGCTGGTGGTCGGCCTGATCGTCGCCCTGATCGAGGTGGCGCTGTTCAGCTACCTGGGGCGCATCGTCGACCTCGCGCAGAACACCGCGCCCGCCGACTTCTTCCGCCTGCACGGCAACGAACTGGCCTGGATGGCCGCGGTGGCGCTGGTGCTGCGCCCACTGTTCAACGCCCTGCACGACATGCTAGTGCACCAGAGCATCAACCCCAGCATGACCAACCTGATCCGCTGGCAGAACCACCGCTACGTGCTCAAGCAGAGCCTGGGCTTCTTCCAGAACGACTTCGCCGGGCGCATCGCCCAGCGCATCATGCAGACCGGCAACTCGCTGCGCGACTCGGCGGTGCAGGTGGTGGACGCGCTCTGGCACGTGGCGATCTACACCCTCAGCGCCCTGGTGCTGTTCGCCGAGGCCGACTGGCGGCTGATGATCCCGCTGGTGCTCTGGGTGATCGCCTACGTCGGCGCCCTCGCCTACTTCGTGCCGCAGGTGAAGCGCCGCTCGGTGGCCGCCTCGGACTCGCGCTCCAAGCTGATGGGGCGCATCGTCGACGGCTACACCAACATCACCACCCTCAAGCTGTTCGCCCACACCCGCCAGGAAGAGGACTACGCCCGCGAAGCCATCGCCGAGCAGACGCACAAGGCCCAGCGCGCCGGGCGCGTGGTGACCTCCATGGACGTCAGCATCACCATCATGAACGGCATCCTCATCGCCGGCACCACGGGCCTGGCCCTGTGGCTGTGGAGCCAGGAACTGATCTCGGTGGGCGCCATCGCCCTGGCCACCAGCCTGGTGATCCGTATCAACAACATGTCCGGCTGGATCATGTGGGTGGTCGGCGGCATCTTCGAGAACATCGGCCAGGTGCAGGACGGCATGCAGACCATCGCCATCCCCCGCCAGGTGGTCGACGCGCCCGACGCCAAGCCGCTGGTGGTGGCGCGTGGCGAGGTGCGCTTCGACGAGGTGGACTTCAGCTACGGCAAGGGCAGCGGCCTGATCCAGGGCCTGGACCTGGTAGTGCGCCCGGGCGAGAAGATCGGCCTGGTCGGGCCCTCCGGCGCCGGCAAGTCGACCCTGGTCAACCTGCTGCTGCGCCTGTACGACATCGAGGGCGGGCGCATCCTGATCGACGACCAGGACATCGCCCACGTGACCCAGGAGAGCCTGCGCGCGCAGATCGGCATGGTCACCCAGGACACCTCGCTGCTGCACCGCTCGATCCGCGACAACCTGCTCTACGGCCGCCCCGGCGCCAGCGAGGAAGAACTGCAGGAGGCGGTGCGCAAGGCCCGCGCCAGCGAGTTCATCCCGCAGCTGTACGACGCCCAGGGCCGCACCGGCCTCGACGCCCACGTCGGCGAGCGCGGCGTGAAGCTCTCCGGCGGCCAGCGCCAGCGCATCGCCATCGCCCGCGTACTGCTCAAGGACGCGCCCATCCTGATCCTCGACGAGGCCACCTCGGCGCTGGATTCGGAAGTGGAATCGGCCATCCAGGAAAGCCTGGAAACGCTGATGCAAGGCAAGACGGTGATCGCCATCGCCCACCGCCTCTCCACCATCGCCCGCATGGACCGCCTGGTGGTGCTGGAACACGGCCGCATCGTCGAAAGCGGCAGCCACGCCGAACTGATCGAACACGGCGGCCTCTACGCCCGCCTGTGGCGCCACCAGACCGGCGGGTTCGTGGGGGTGGATTAACCCGCAATCCCCCCTGTAGGAGCGCGCCCTGCGCACGATTTCGCGGGCAGGGCCCGCTCCTACAGGGCGGGCAGCGCATTCGGTAGCGGCCAGCGCTCTTTCCTCAGGGATTGGAAGCGATATTCAGTCCTTTCCCCTGAGGACTGAATATGGACGAGCAATCCCCGGGCAATTCGGCGCTGCGCAAAGGTCGGTTTTCCCAGCCTTATACGACCTACCTGGTTACGACCACCACATACGACCGCACACCCATTTTTCGCTGCTTTCCTGCCGCCTGTGCGGCAGCGCGCTGCTTCGGCGACCCGAGGCTCCTCGACGACTGCCATATGCTGGCTTGGGTACTGATGCCCGACCATGCCCACTGGCTGCTCCAGATCGGTTCTGGGGCGAGCTTGAACAGTCTTGTGAACCGTCTGAAATCATGCAGTGCCCGGCACGTGAACCAGTGCCTGGGCAGGTCCGGAACACTATGGGCACGGGCGTATCATGATCGCGCACTGCGCCGAGACGAGGACCTGCGTGCCGCCGCACGCTACGTCGTCGCCAATCCCCTACGTGCCGGCCTGGTGGCCAAGGTTGGCGACTACCCCTTCTGGAACGCGGTCTGGCTGTAGGAGCGCGCCCTGCGCGCGAAATCGCGGGCAGGGCCCGCTCCTACAGGTTGACGCCGAATCTCCCGCCCAGCCGCTTCGCGAAGCACCGCACCTTGTAGGAGCGCGCCCTGCGCGCGAATCGCGGGCAGGGCCCGCTCCTACGGGTTGACGCCGAATCTCCTGCCCAGCCCATTCGCGAAGCACCGCACCTTGTAGGAGCGCGCCCTGCGCGCGATTTCGCGGGCAGGGCCCGCTCCTACAGGATTCCTGCGGCATATCGCCCTGTCCGTTAATGAAGCCTTAAGCCTCCATCCCGAACCCTGCGACAAGTCGCCGCATCACCCCGGTCGATGATCATTAGCAAGCACATCAATTTCTCGCGTGGGGTGGTTCGGTGGTCATATCTGTTCCACGCCCCGCCATGCGGTGGACGCCTGAAGCATCGCCCCCTGCCCGCCCCCGGACCCGCGGCCAGACATCGGATGCCAGTGCTCCAGGGCGGGGCTTCATCCCCTTCGCTATGAGGACCACCAGAATGAAGATTGCTTCTGTCGTATCGGCGGTGCTTTCCAGCCTCGCTCCCATGGTCTTCGCCCAGGACGCGATCAAGGAGCCGGGCGCCGACCTTCCGACGGTCGAATACCACTACGGCATGCCGCTGGACATCGACAAGGTGCTGCACCGTACCGACAACTCGCACAAGGTGGGCATGGTCCCCGCCTACCTCGTGTACCAGGACCACGAGGGCACCACGCACCGCGTGCGCTTCCTCGAATGGGGCGGCCAGGCGAGCCACGTCTGAGCCCCGGCCCGGTCTCGGTCCCTGGCCGACTTGGCCACCCCGCGAGCCTGTCGTAGCGGCCGGGGGCCGACCTTCTACCCGACTTCCTCCTACTCGGCCTGCCGGTAAGGCAGCGCCGCCCGCGCCTCCTCGGCGTAGGCGCGGATGCCGGCGCGTTCCTGGGCGAGGAAGTCATCCACCGCGGCGCGCAGGCCCGGGTGCCCCAGTTGGTGCCAGGAGCGCGTGAGCACCGGCTCGAAGCCGCGGATCAGCTTGTGCTCGCCCTGGGCACCAGCATCGAAGCGGCGCAGCCCGGCGGCCAGGGCGTAGTCCAGGCCCTGGTAGAAGCAGGTTTCGAAGTGCAGGCGGTCGTACTCCGCCAGGCAACCCCAGTAGCGCCCGTAGAGGGTGTCGCCGTCCACCAGACTGAAGGCCATGGCCACCGGCCGTCCGTTGCGGCGGGCGAAGACCACGCGGATCGCCTCGCCCATGCGCTCGGCCAGCAGGCTGAAGAACTCCCGCGTCAGATACGGCGCCTGGCCGCGCACCTCGTAAGTGCTGGCATAGCAGGCATAGACGAAGTCCCAGTCGGCCTCGGCCAGCTCGGGCCCCTCCATCCAGCGGAACTCCATGCCCTGCCCCGCCACCTGCTCGCGCTCCTTGCGCAGTTGCTTGCGCTTGCGCGAGGCCAGAGCATCGAGGAAGTCCTGGAAATCCCGGTAATCGCGGTTGAACCAGTGGTACTGGCAGCCCAGGCGTTCCAGCCAGCCGTCCTGCGCGGCGATCAACCCATCGGCGCGCGGATCGGTGAAGTTCACGTGCACGCCGGACCACACGCCTTCCGCAGTGCCCTCGGCCAGCACGCCCAGCAACTCGGCGATGCCCTCGTCCGTGCCCAGCAGGCGCGCACCGCTCACCGGCGAGAAGGGCACGCCCACCAGCAGCTTGGGGTAGTAGCGGATGCCGGCGCGCTGGCAGGCGTCCGCCCAGCCCCAGTCGAACACGTATTCGCCGTAGGAATGCGCCTTCACATAGGCCGGCAGCGCCGCGCGCAACCGCCCGGCGTCGTCGAGCAGCACATGGTGCGCCGGGCGCCAGCCGGTGCGCGCGGTGACGCTGCCGCTGTCCTCCAGGCTGGCGAGGAAGGCATGGCGAAGGAACGGCTGGGCGTCCGGCAGCAGGGCGTCCCACTGGCCGGGCGCGAGGTCGCCGAGGCGGGAAAGTCTGTGGATAGGCATGCCGACAGTCTGGCGCCGGGCGCGGCGGAAGAAAAGTGCCGCGGCGCCCTTCGTCGCCCCGTCCTTGCACGGCCGGCCCGCTGTTCTAAGGTGGGGATACGCGAAAGCACAGGCCCCGTCCCCGGCGGGACAGCCACGCCAGAGCGGCGCGGCGCCTGGCGCCGGCAATGGCGCAGGCGGCGCCCCCTGGCCCGACAGCGAGGTCCATGCCATGCAAACCCTGCAATGCACCCATCGCGACTACACCATCATCGCCCGTGTCTTCGAACACCCGGGGCTGCCCACGCCCTATGCCGGCGGCTGCCAGATCATCGCCCCGGACGGACGCAGCACGCGGCGCCAGCCGCTGCCGACGAAGATGGCCTTCCTCGCCGATCTGGACGCCGCGCAGCACGCCTCCATCGCCCACGGCAAGTGGCTGGTGGACCAGAGCCTGGACAGCGACCGCGACCTGTTCCACTAGGCCTCAGTCGGCCAGGACCTCGGCCTCGACCACCCCGCCCGGCTCGCCGAGCGGCCGCTGCAGGGCCAGGAACTGTTGCGCCGAGAGCCGCCAGGACTGCCCGGCGGCCCACTCGGCGCAGGCCTGGCGGTCCAGCGCCAGGGCGCGCAGGCAGGCCTTGCCCAGGTCGGGATCGATGGCCCCGGTGACGCCCTCCTCCAGCACGTCCAGCGGGCCCGGCACCGGGAAGGCAGCCACCGGCGTGCCGCAGGCCAGGGCCTCGTACATCACCAGGCCGAGGGTGTCGGTGCGCGAAGGGAACACCAGCACACTGGCCCCGCGATAGGCCTCGGCCAGGGCCTCGCCATGGCGGTAGCCGAGGAATTCCACCTGGGGATAACGCGCCTGCAGCTCGCCGCGTGACGGGCCGTCGCCCACCACCCGCTTGAGCCCGGGCAGGTCCAGGTCGAGGAAGGCTTCCAGATTCTTCTCCGGCGCCAGGCGCCCGACATAGAGGAACACCGGGCCCTCGGCGGGTCCCGTTCCCGCCTGGAATTGCGTGGTATCCACACCCTTGCGCCACAGTTCCAAGGCCTGCACGCCCCAGTCGGTGAAGGCGCCGCGCATGCGCTCGCTGCTCACCAGCACTGCTGCGCTGGGCGCGTGAAAGCGGCGCAGCATGGCATAGCCGAAGGACAGCGGCAGCCAGGGCCAGCGGTTGTTCAGGTATTCCGGGAAGCGCGTGTGGATCGCCGTAGTGAAGGCCAGGCCGCGGCGCAACAGCCAGCGCCGCGCGGCCCAGCCCAACGGGCCCTCGGTGGCCAGGTGCACGCAGTCCGGGGCGAAGGCCTCGATGGCCGGGCCGACCTTCCACAGGTCCCAGGCCAGGGGGATTTCCGGGTAGCTAGGGCAGGGCCGGCTGCGGAACTCGGCCGGCGACAGCAGGCGTACCTGGTGCCCCATCGCTTCCAGTTCGGCGACCAGCGCGCGCAGGCTGGTCACCACGCCGTTCACCTGCGGCGCCCAGGCGTCGCTGACGATCAGCAGCCTCATACCGCCGGCTCGGCGACGATGGCCTCGCTGGCGCCCTGGAGCTGCTCCTCGGCCAGGCGGTAGAGCTGGATGCTACCGTCCTAGTGCTCGATCAGCGCCGTGCAGGACTCCACCCAGTCGCCGCAGTTGAGGTACTCCACCTCGCCGATCCGGCGGATCTCCGCGTGGTGGATATGCCCGCAAACCACGCCGTTCAGCCCACGCTTGTGGACTTCGTGGGCGATCGCCTCCTCGAAGTCGCTGATGAAGTTCACCGCGGTCTTCACCTTGTGCTTCAGGTACGCCGAAAGCGACCAGTAGCCATAGCCGTAGCGGCTGCGCCAGTGGTTCAGCCAGCGGTTGAGGGTCAGGGTGAACTCGTAGGCCGAGTCGCCGAGGAACGCCAGCCAGCGGTGGTAGCGGGTGATGACGTCGAACTGGTCGCCGTGGATCACCAGCAGGCGGCGGCCGTCGGCGGTGGTGTGCTCGATCTCGTCGACCAGGCGGATGTTGCCCAGCAGCAGCGTGGAATAGCGGCGCAGGAACTCGTCGTGGTTGCCGGTGACGTAGATCACCTCGGTGCCGCGCTTGCTCATGGTCAGCAGGCGGCGGATCACGTTGGTGTGCGCCTGCGGCCAGTAGATGCCGCCGCGCAGCTTCCAGCCGTCGATGATGTCGCCCACCAGGTAGATGCGCTCGGCGTGGTAGCGCTTGAGGAAGCCCGCCAGGTGCTCGGCCTGGCAGTCGCGCGTGCCTAGGTGGACGTCGGATATCCACAGGGTGCGCACCCGTTGTTTCTTGGTCGGCATCAGGCGTTGGGCGCTGGTCATGGGCGGCCTCCGGCGGGGTTTAGTCGATTTTCCGGCCCGGCGGTGACCCGCGCGTGACAGCCGCGCGACAGTCCCGTGACAGCCTGCGCCGCGCTAGACTGTGGGCCTGCCCCCGGAGCCCGCCATGAGTCAGATCCTCTCCCTGCGCCGCTACAGCCACGAGCACCTCGCCCACAGCCACGACCACGCGCAACTGGTCCTGGGGCTGTCCGGCGACCTGGAATTCGAGGTCGGCGGCCTGGGCAGCCGCGTCACCCGCCAGCACTTCGCGGTGGTGCCGCGCGGCACGCACCACGCCTGCGCCGCCCCCGGCGGCAGCCAGTGCCTGGTGTTCGACCTGGAAGACGAGGACCTGCTGCTGCGCGGCCTGGGCGAGCACGCGCAGAGCATCCGCCGCCTGCTGGAACGCCCCGCCGCCCTGGCCCTGAACCCGGCCCAGGGGCAACTGGTGCACTGGCTGGCCGCCAGCCCCCTGCAGGACCCGGTGATCGCCCGCCAGGGCGCCCTGCTGCTGCTCGCCAGCCTGGCCGGCATGCACGCCGCCGAGGAGCCGTCGCGCCTGCCGCTGGCCAGCCTGGACGCCTACGTCGAGCGCCACGCCGGGCACCCGCTGCAGGTCGCCGACCTGGCGCGTCTGGCCGGGCTGTCGGCGGCGCGCTTCCACGCCCGCTTCCTCGCCGAGACCGGACAGACGCCCATGGACTACGTGCGCCAGCGCCGCCTGCAACTGGGCCGCGAACTGCTCTGCGCCACGCACCTGGCGGTGGGAGAGATCGCCGCGCGGGTCGGCTATGCCTCGCAGAGCGCCTTCACCGCCGCCCTGGTCCGCCAGTTCGGCAGCACGCCGCGGCAGATCCGCCGCGAGGCGCGCGACAATTCCCGCTAGCCGCGCGACAGACAAACGCCCTGCCACGCCCTAGACTGCCGCTCCATCATTGAGAAGATGAACTGAGGAGATCGGCGATGTCGGCAGAGACCATCGAGTGGCAGGATTTCGAGCGCGTCGAACTGCGCGTGGGCACCATCGTCCACGCCGAACCCAACAGCAAGGCGCGCAAGCCGGCGTACATCCTGCAGGTCGACCTCGGCCCGCTGGGGCTGAAGACCTCCAGCGCGCAGATCACCGCGCACTATTCCCTCGACGAACTGCTCGGCCGCCAGGTCCTGTGCGTCTGCAACTTCGCCCCCAAGTCCATCGCCGGGGTGCGCTCGGAAGTGCTGGTCACCGGCGTCTACGACAGCGACGACAAAGTGGTGCTGGCCGGCTTCGACAAGCCGCTGCCCAACGGCGCGCGCCTGGCCTGAGGCCTTTCACCGCCGGGCGACTGGCCCATCGAGCACCTGCGATCCTGCGATAGATAGAGAAGCAATGCGCGTTCCCCGACTGACACCCCGCTCGGCCCTGATCGGCCTGCACGTAGGCGCCCTGATGTTCGGCCTGAGCGGCATCTTCGGCAAACTCATCCTCGCCGCCCCGCTGGTGATCGTCTTCGGCCGCGCGCTGTTCGGCCTGGCGGCGCTGGGCGGCGCCTTCGCCGGGCACCTGGCGGCGCAACCGCGGCCAAGCCTGCGCCAGGCCGCCGCGCTGGCCGGCAGCGGGCTGCTGCTGTGCGCGCACTGGCTGACCTTCTTCCTCGCGGTGAAGGTGGGCAACGTCGCCGTGGCCACCCTGGGTTTCGCCAGCTTCCCGGCCTTCACCGTGCTGCTGGAAGGGCTGCTGTTCCGCGAACGCATCCGCCGCGCCGAGTACCTGGTGGTGGGGCTGGTGTGCCTGGGCCTGGTGCTGGTGACGCCGAACCTGGACTTCAGCCAGGGCGCCACCGCCGGGCTGTTCTGGGGCATAGTCTCGGGCCTGCTGTTCGCCCTGCTGTCGCTGGCCAACCGCGCCAGCGTTCGCGGGCTGGACCCGATCCTCTCGGCCTTCGCGCAGAACCTCACCATCGTCCTCTGCCTGGCGCCGCTGGCGCTGTTCGAACTGCCCGCGGTGCGGGCGCTGGACTGGTTGTGGCTGGTGCTGCTGGGGGTACTGTGCACGGGCGTGGCGCACAGCCTGTTCGTCGCCAGCCTGCAGCTGATCAAGGCGCGCACCGCGGCGGTGATCTTCGCCCTGGAGCCGGTCTACGGCATTGCCTTCGCCGCCGTACTGTTCGGCGAGCAGCCGAGCCTGCGGATGCTGGCCGGTGGCGCGCTGATCATCTTCGCCACCTTTCTCAGTGCGCGGAGTGCGGCTTAGCCTGTGTTGCCGGGACGTCCGGCGTGGCCGGTGAATCCAATCGCGGACGGAGTCCGCTCCTACGCCCGTGCTTCCCTGGAGCTGTAGGAGCAACTGTCTTGCCCAGCGCACCGGGGCGCTTTTCGTAGGATGGGTTGAGCCTGCGATACCCATCGGACCATGGCGATGGGTATCGCTTCGCTCAACGCCATCCTGCGGGGCACTGCCGGAAGGTGCAGGACTCTGTCCGCGATTCGGCGAATACGCCGTAGACGTTTCAGGATGGCTCCGGACTCAGCCCCGCTCCGAACGGCCCCCTCTCCCTCCGGGAGAGGGCTGGGGTGAGGGCATGATTCCGCTCCAATAGCGTCGGGAAAAATAAGAAGGCCGCCCCGCAGCATGCGTAACCCGACTCCTTGCCCTGGGGAGGGATTGCCAAGGACTCACCGCACGATTGCCTGCGAAGCGGCCTGTTCGGTCCGGCCCGGGGCCGGTTGTTTCAGTTGATGCTGTAGCCTCGCCCATTCAGGCAGGCACCCAGCGCCCGCCGGTAGGTATCCGCCACGCCCGGCACCGGCGCCTGGCTGGCCGCGGCCGGGTCGAAGCCGCTCTGGCCCACGGCCCAGGTGTGGCACTCGTAGCGGTCACGGCTCTGCTGGTCGGGCGTCTGCCCGCGCGCCGGGTAGGCGATCACGTCGTAGCTCACCCCCGCCGGAGCCTGCTGCACCGCCGGCGGCGGCTCCACCACCACGTATTCGCGGCGGTCGGCGTTCCACAGGTAGTAGGTGCCCGCGGCGACGAAATAGAGCGCGCTACCGATCCACAGCGACCGTGCGTAATCCGGCAGGCCGTGGCCATGCCCGGGGCCCGGCCCCCAGCCATGCCCCGGGCCGGGACCATAACCGGGCGGCCCGGCCACGGCGGCGGCCGACAGGCTCAGGGCCAGGACAGCGGCGATCGACTTGAGCACAGCTTGCGACGACATCTTGATTGCACCTCCGGACACGGGCGCCCAAGCGCCCGCCTTTCATGGTGCCTATCATCGCTCGTCCGGGGCCTGTCGGTTGTCAGCGCTTGGTAAAGACTGGGTAAAACAACCGATACATCGCCCGCCGGCGCGGGCGATGCAGCCGATGGCGGGGCGGCTAGAGGGGCTCGCGGCTGGCGACACCATCCACCAGGCGGGTGATGCCCAGCGGGTTGGCGTCCTTGAGGGCGGGGGGTAGCAGTGCGTCGGGGTAGTTCTGGTAGCACACCGGGCGCAGGAAGCGGTCGATGGCCAGGGTGCCCACCGAGGTGCCGCGGGCGTCCGAGGTGGCCGGATAGGGGCCGCCGTGGACCATGGCGTCGCAGACTTCCACGCCGGTCGGGTAGCCGTTGAGCAGCAGGCGCCCGGCCTTGCGTTCGAGCAGGGGCACCAGGGCGGCGAAGCGCGAGAGGTCCTCCGGCTCGGCTATCAGGGTTGCGGTGAGCTGGCCGCGCAGCCCCTGCAGAGCACGCTGCAGTTCGGCGGCATCGGCCACTTCGACGACCACGGTGACCGGGCCGAAGACCTCCTCCTGCAGCAGTTCATCCCCCTCTATCAGCAGGCGCGCGTCGGCCTGGAACAGCTGTGGCAATGCCTGGCGGCCCTGCTGCGGCTGGCCGGCCAGGTGGCGGATGCCGGGGTGCGCGTGCAGGGCGGCGATGCCGCGTTCGTAGCTCTTCAGGGTGCCGGCGTTGAGCATGGTCTGCGCCGGCTGGTCGGCCATGCGCCCGGCGAGGCTGGCGACGAAGGCGGAGAACTCGGCCGAGGCGATGCCGATCACCAGGCCGGGGTTGGTGCAGAACTGCCCGCAGCCCAGCACCACCGAAGCGGCCAGGTCCGCTGCCACCTGCTCGCCGCGCGCCGCCAACGCCGCCGGCAGCGCCAGCACCGGGTTGATGCTGCTCATCTCGGCGAACACCGGGATCGGCTGCGGCCGGGCCGCGGCCAGGTCGCACAGCGCGCGGCCGCCCTTGAGCGAGCCGGTGAAGCCGACGGCCTGGATCGCCGGGTGCTTGACCAACTGTTCGCCGACGCCGCCGCCGTAGATCATGTTGAACACTCCGGCCGGCATGCCGGTGGCCTGCGCTGCGCGGACGATGGCCGAAGCGACGTGCTCGGCGGTCGCCATGTGTCCGCTGTGGGCCTTGAACACCACCGGGCAACCGGCGGCCAGCGCCGCTGCGGTGTCGCCGCCGGCGGTGGAGAACGCCAGCGGGAAGTTGCTGGCGCCGAACACCGCCACCGGGCCGACGCCGATGCGGCACTGGCGCAGGTCCGGACGCGGCAGCGGCTGGCGTTCCGGCAGCGCGCGGTCGATGCGCGCGCCGTGGTAGTCGCCGCGGCGCAGCACCTGGGCGAACAGGCGCAGCTGGTTGCTGGTGCGAGCGCGCTCGCCCTGGATACGCGCCGCCGGCAAGGCGGTCTCGCGGCAGACGATGGCGATGAAGTCCTCGCCCAGGGCATCCAGATCGGCGGCGATGGCGTCGAGGAATTCGGCGCGGCGCGCGTCGGGCAGCGCGCGGTAGGCCGGGAAGGCCGCTTCGGCGGCGAGCGCGGCGGCGTCCACCTCTTCCGGGGTGGCCTGGTGGAAGCTGTAGGGCAGCGCCTCGCCGGTGCCGGCGTCGAGGCTTTGCAGGGTCAGGTTGCCCTGGGCGGTGCGTGCGCCGCCGATGAAGTTGTGTCCGAACATGCTGGTCTCCTGCAAAAGATTGCCAGGCCTCGTGAGCCTGGCGCGGCCCCGGAGGGCGTGAGAAGTGGGGCGTGATGCCCGCTGGGAAGAGGCCGGCGGGCGCGGGTGGGCGCCCGTCGGTGACGGCGGATCAGGTGATGGCGCCGATCTGCCAGGGCACGAATTCGTTCTGGCCGTATCCGTGCAGTTCGCTCTTGCTGCGTTCGCCGGAAGCGATGCGCAGCATCAGGCGGAAGATGTGCTCGCCGCGTTCCTCGATGCTGGTGGAGCCGTCGGCGATGCCGCCGCAGTTGACGTCCATGTCCTCCTCCTGGCGCTCCCACAGGCGCGAGTTGGTGGCCAGCTTGATCGACGGCGAGGGCGCGCAACCGTAGGCCGAGCCACGCCCGGTGGTGAAGGCGATCAGGTTGGCGCCGCCGGCGACCTGGCCGGTGGCGGAGATCGGGTCGTAGCCGGGGGTGTCCATGAACACCAGGCCGTGGGCGCGCACCTGCTCGGCGTATTCGTAGACGTCCACCAGGTTGCTGGAGCCGGCCTTGGCCACCGCGCCCAGGGACTTCTCCAGGATGGTGGTCAGGCCGCCGGCCTTGTTGCCGGCCGAGGGGTTGTTGTTCAGCTCCGCGCCCATGCGTTCGCAGTAGGCTTCCCACCAGCGGATGCGGGCGATCAGCTTCTCGCCCACTTCGCGGCTCACCGCGCGGCGCGTCAGCAGGTGTTCGGCGCCGTAGATCTCCGGGGTTTCCGAGAGGATGGCGGTGCCGCCGGCACTCACCAGGCGGTCCACCGCGTTGCCCAGCGCCGGGTTGGCGGTGATGCCCGAGTAGCCGTCGGAGCCGCCGCACTGCAGGCCCACGGTCAGGTAGCGCGCGCTGACCGGCTCGCGTTGCACGCGGTTGGCCATGGGCAGCAGGCTCTTCACCTGCTCGATGCCGCTGGCCACGGTCTTCGCCGTGCCGCCGCTGTCCTGGATGGTGAAGGTGCGCAGCTGCTCGCCGCTGCTCAGCCCCTGGGCCGCCAGCAGGTCGGGAATCTGGTTGGTCTCGCAGCCCAGGCCGATCATCAGCACCGCGGCGAAGTTCGGGTGTATCGCATAGCCGCCGAGGGTCCGGCGCAGCATGGCCAGGGCCTCGCCGCCCGGGTCGACGGCGCAGCCCACGCCGTGGGTCAGGGCCACCACGCCGTCGACGTTGGGGTAGTCGGCCAGCGCGGCGGGGTTGATGTCGCGGCGGAAGTGGTCGGCGATGGCCCGCGCCACCGTGGCCGAGCAGTTCACCGAGGTGAGGATGCCGATGTAGTTGCGCGTGGCGACGCGGCCATCGGCGCGACGGATGCCGAGGAAGCTCTCTTCACGCAACGGCGCTGCGGCCACGGCATCGACGCCGAAGGCGTAGTCGCGGGCGAAGTCGCCCATGGCCAGGTTGTGCACGTGGACGTGTTCGCCGGCCTCGATCGTCCGGCTGGCGAAGCCGATGATCTGGCCGTAGCGGCGCAGCGGCTGGCCCGCCTCGATGCGCCGGGTGGCGACCTTGTGCCCGGCGGGGATCGCCTCGCGCAGCTTCAGCCCCTCCCCTGCCAGCTCAAGGCCGGCGGGCAGGGCCAGGCGGGCGATCAGCACGTCGTCCAGCGGGTTCAGGCGGATCACGGCGTTGGCGGTGCTTGGCCCGCCGGTTCTGCTTATCAGTTCCATTACAGCAACCTCACATCGACGGGCCGGCTCAGGCCAGCCCGCGCTCACGGTAGTCGATCAGGCTGGAGAACAGCACCAGGCCGAGGGCCATCACGACGAAGAAGATCAGGGCCAGGAAGTAGGAGCCGGTGAACTGCACGATCAGGCCGATGAGGATCGGCACTATCACCCCGACCATGTTGCCGCCGAAGTTCATGCTGCCGCCCAGCACGCCGGCGCGCGACTTGCCGCCGAGGATCGCCGGCAGGCACCAGTACATGCCGCACCAGCGGATGAAGAAGAGCGCGACGCAGAGCAGCGCGATGACCCCGGCGGCATCGGCGGTGTAGGCCACCAGCAGGATGCACAGCGAGGCGATCATGGCCGAGCCGGCGAACATGCTGCGCATCACCCGGTTCGGCGCGCCGCCGGCGGCCTTCCACTTGTCGGCCAGCCAGCCGCCGACCAGTTCGCCGACGAAGCCGCACATGAAGATCAGGAAGGTCGCCCCGCCCATGGCCTTGATGTCGAGGCCGTGGGCCTGGTGCAGGTAGCTCGGCATCCAGGTCATCAGGCCGTAGAACACGCTGTTGTAGCACATGTACCCGCAGATCATGGCCAGCACCGAGCGGTCGCGGAGCATCTCGCGCAGCACCGCCTTGCGGCCCTGGCCATGCTCGCGGGCAGCGGCCTCGTTGGCCTCGCGGATGTGCCGCAGTTCTTCCTCGTTCACCCCGGGATGTTCGGCGGGGTTGTTGCGGATGTACCACCAGGCCCAGAGGCCGACCACCACGGTGCCGATGCCGGCGATGACGAAGGCGGTGCGCCAGGAGCCGAACCAGGAAATCAGCCCGGCGATGATGATCGCGCCCAGGGCGGTGCCCAGCGGTGCGCCGCCGTCCACCAGGGTGGCGCCGCGGCCGCGCTCGTTGGGCGTCAGCCAGGCGCCGTTGAGCTTGGCCCCGGCGGGCATGATCGGCGACTCGGCGACGCCCAGGCCGATGCGCGTGGCCAGCAGCAGTATCCAGTTGTGCGAGGCCGCGCCCAGGGCCTGGAAGCTGCCCCAGGCGACGGTGGCGATGCCGACGATGTTGCGCGCCTGGAAGCGGTCCAGGAGCATGCCGGCGGGAATCTGCATCAGCGCGTAGGACCAGAAGAACGAGCTGAGCAGCAGGCCTTCCAGGGCCGGGGTCAGGTTGAATTCCTGGGAGATCAGCGGCAGCGCCACCGACAGCGAGGCGCGGTCGATGTAGTTGATCGCCGCGAGCAGCAGCAGGAGCAGGAAGATCCGCCAGCGCACCGTGGTGGCCTGGGCCACGCGGGCGGGAGCGACATCGGCGTACAACGTCTGGGCGTTGGTGGTTTTCATGGCCGTCTCTTTCTTATGTTTGTTATGGGCACCCGCGCGGCCATGGCCGTGCGGGTGGACGTAGCGCGGCGGCGGAGCCCGGCCGGGGCTCCGCGCGTCGCTCAGAGCGGGACGACGCCGCCGGCGGCGAACACCGGCTCGACCTGCTCGATGGCATTGACCAGCGGCTCGCCGAACTCGGCCAGGCTGATCTCGAAGCGGTCGCCCGCCCGGGTGCGAACCCCGTCGGCGAAGGACAGCGTGGCAGTACCGAAGAAGTGCACGTGCACATCGCCGGGGCGGAGGAACTGGGCGTACTTGAAGTGGTGGTACTCCAGGTTCTCCAGGCTGTGGCACATGTTGTCCTCGCCGGAGAGGAAGGCCTTTTCCCAGACGACCTGGCCGTCGCGCAGGATACGGCTGCGGCCTTCGAGATGGCGCGGCAACTCGCCGACCCGCAGCTCGGGCCCGTAGGAGCAGCTGCGCAGCTTGGAGTGCGCCAGGTACAGGTAGTTGCGGCGCTCCATCACGTGGTCGGAGAACTCGTTGCCCAGGGCGAAGCCCAGGCGGTACGGCCGGCCATCGTCGCCGATCACGTAGAGGCCGGTGAGTTCGGGCTCCTCGCCGGCATCCTCGGCGAATTCGGGGACGCGGAAGGCGCCGCCGGGCGGCACCACGATGCTGCCGTCGCCCTTGTAGAACCATTCCGGCTGCACGCCCACCGAGCCGGGTGCCGGACGGCCACCCTCGATGCCCCAGCGGAAGATGCGCATGGTGTCGGTGAGGGCGCTGTCGTCCTCGTCCTTCTGCTGGTGCATCTTGTCGCGGGTGGAAGCGCTGCCCAGGTGGGTCAGCCCGGTGCCGCTGATCAGGCAGTGGGCGGGGTCCTCGTGGTCCAGCGGCGGCAGTACACGGCCGGCCTCCAGCAGTTGGGCGTAGGTCTCGGCGCAAGGCTCGCTGCCGCGCGCCAGCACTTCGTCGACCAGGCTGCGGTCGGCGCGGATCGCCGCCAGGGCCAGTTCGCGGGTGCTGGAGCAGTCGCGCAGGGTCTCGACCTGCTGGCCTTCGACGACGCCGACCCGGCGGCAGCCCTGGTCGGTGAGGAATTGGATCAGTCTCATGATTCGGCTCGCATTGTTATCGTCCAACGGCCCTGCGCAGGAACCTCGTGGGAGCCACTGTAAATTCGCGGGCAAATGCTGCCTAATGAGAGCTGCTGATTGAGCGATAACTTTTCCTTATCCCCCATGCTGCCCTCGCTGACCACCATCGCCTCGCGCCTGCGCCTGAAGCAGCTGCGCCTGCTGATCGCCCTCGACGAACACGGCTCGCTGCACAAGGCCGCCGAAGCGGTGGCCATCACCCAGCCCGGCGCCACCAAGGCGCTGCACGAAATCGAGTCGACCCTCGGCGCGACGCTTTTCGAGCGCACGCCCAAGGGCCTGCAGCCGAACGACCTGGGACGCTGCGTGATCCGCTACGCGCGGCTGATCCACACCGACCTGGCGCACCTGCGCGAGGAAATGCTGGGCATCCTCCAGGGCCACGGCGGGCGGCTCTCGGTGGGGGTGATCATGGGCGCCGTGCCCATGCTGGTGGAGGGCCTGGCGCGGCTGCGGCACAAACAGCCGGAGCTGTCGGTGGAAATAGTCGAGGACACCAGCGCGCGCCTGCTCAGCCTGCTCGACCAGGGCCGCCTGGACCTGGCCATCTGCCGCACCAGCGTCAGCCGGCGGCCGGACAACTACGAATGCCGGGCCCTGGAACAGGAAGGCCTGGCCCTGGTGGCCAACCCGCGCCACCCGCTGGCCGGGGCGGATTCGCTGGAGCTGGCCGACGTGGCCGCCTACCGCTGGGTGGTGTTCCCGGTGAACATGCCGATGCGCCTGCTGCTGGAGCGGGAATTCCGCGAAGCCGGGCTGCCTTTCCCGCCCTACCCCGTCGAGACCTCGTCCACTTTCACCACCCTGAGCCTGCTGCTGGAGGACGAGGCGCTGGTGGCGCTGATGCCGGTGGACGTGGCGCGCGTGGGCCTGGATGCAGGGCTCATCACCCGCCTGGCGCTGAACGTGAAGACGCGCAGCGAACCCTACGAAGTGGTCACTCGCAAGGGCGCCAGCCTGTCGGTGCCGGCGCAGTTGCTGATCGACGAATTCGCCTGAATCAGGCCTGGTCCAGCAACCACCGGCAATAACGCTCCACCCCCTCCTCCACGCCCAGCATCGGCGCGCGGTAGCCGGCCTCGCGGAGGAAGGCGATGTCGGCGCAGGTGTAGCACTGGTACTTGCCGCGCAGGCTGTCGGGGAATTCGACGTATTCCAGTAGTCCCTGGGCGATGGCCTGCTGCAGGTCCAGCGGCTGTTGGTCCTGCTGCGCGCGCAGGCTGTTGATCACTGCCAGGGCCACGTCGTTGAACGGCTGGGCGCGGCCGCTGCCGAGATTGAAGATGCCGCTGCGCCCGGGGTTGTCGAGGAAGTGCAGGTTGACCCGCGCCACGTCCTCCACCGAGACGAAGTCGCGCAGGTGGCCGCCGGCCGGGTAGTCGCCGTATTCGCCGAACAGTTGCACCTTGCCGCTGGCGCGGAACTGCTCGAAGCAGTGGAAGGCCACCGAGGCCATGCGTCCCTTGTGCTGTTCGCGCGGGCCGTAGACGTTGAAGTAGCGCAGCCCGACGACCTGGCTGTGCGCCTGCGGCAAGGCGCGGCGCACGCGCTGGTCGAAGAGGAACTTGGAGTAGCCGTAGGCGTTCAGCGGCCGCTCGTACTCGCGCAGCTCGCGGAAGTCGCGCCCGCCGCCGTAGACCGCCGCCGAGGAGGCATAGAGGAAGGGCACGCCCAGTTTCAGGCTGGCCTCCAGCAGGTCGCAGCTGTAGCGGTAGTTGTTGTCCATCAGGTAGCGGCCGTCGCCTTCCAGGGTGCTGGAGCAGGCGCCCTGGTGGAACAGCGCGCGGACCACGCCGAAACCGCCGCGGGCGTAGCGTTCGACGAAGTCGCGCTTGTCCAGGTAGTCGGCGATGTCGCAGTCGGCGAGGTTGCGGACCTTGTCGCCCTCGGTCAGGTCGTCGACCGCGATGATTTCGGTTTCACCACGCCGGTTCAGTGCCTTGACGAGATTGCTGCCGATGAAGCCGGCCGCCCCGGTGACGATGATGCTCATGTGGGAACACTCCCCTGGGGAGAATGGATTGCCCACAGGCTATTGCGCGCATCGCCGGCGGCCTTTGATATAAGGCAGGAAAAGATAGCTCGCTAACGAAATACCCGACTCACGGCCGGTCGTTGTGCCCCAGGTCGCGCTGCGGGTCGATGCGGTCGCGCACCCGCTGCTTGAGCACCTTGGCCTCGGGGAAGCCGCCGTCGACCTTGCGCTCCCAGATCTGCTCGCCGTCGCAGGTGATGCGGAACACCCCGCCGGTGCCGGGCTCCAGGCTCACCCGGGCGAGGTCGTCGGCGAAGGTGCTGAGCAGTTCCTGGGCCAGCCAGGCGGCGCGCAGCAGCCACTGGCACTGGGTGCAATAGGTGATGACGATTTCCGCTCTGGGCTGGCTCATGGCGACCGGGCTCCTGCTCTGGGATGCCTATAATAGCCGCCTGGAAGCCCGATCGGACCCCGCCCCATGCGCCGCCTGCTGTTCGCCCTGCTGCTGCTCCTTCCGCTGTCCACCCTCGCCGCCGGGCACCCGCCGAAGATCGGCCTGGTGCTGTCCGGCGGCGCCGCCCGCGGCCTGGCCCACATCGGCGTGCTCAAGGCCCTGGACGAACAGGGCATTCACATCGACGCCATCGCCGGGACCAGCATGGGCGCGGTGGTCGGCGGGCTCTATGCCGCCGGCTACACGCCCAAGGAACTGGAGCGCATCGCCCTCGGCCTGGACTGGCAGCAGGCGCTGTCCGACTCGCCGCCGCGGGTGGACGTGCCCTTCCGGCGCAAGCAGGACGACCGCGACTTCCTGGTCAAGCAGAAGCTCAGCTTCCGCGACGACGGCTCTCTCGGCCTGCCCCTGGGCGCCATCCAGGGGCAGAACCTGACCATGCTCCTGGAGAGCCTGCTGGTGCACACCAGCGGCACCCGCGACTTCGACAAGCTGGCCATCCCCTTCCGCGCCGTGGCCACCGACATCGCCACCGGCGAGAAGGTGGTGTTCGACCGTGGCCACCTGCCCCAGGCGATCCGCGCCAGCATGTCGATCCCGGCGGTGTTCGCCCCGGTGGAGGTCGACGGCAAGCTGCTGGTGGACGGCGGCATGGTCGACAACATCCCGGTGGACGTGGCGCGCAGGATGGGCGTCGACGTGGTCATCGTGGTCGACATCGGCAACCCGCTGCTCGAACGCAAGCAACTGACCACCGTGGTCGACATGCTCAACCAGTCGGTCACCCTGATGACGCGCAAGAACTCCGAGGCGCAGCTGGCCACCCTGAAGCCCGACGACGTGCTCATCCAGCCGCCGCTCAGCGGCTACAGCTCCACCGACTTCGGCCGCGTGCCGCAGCTGATCGACGCCGGCTACCGCGCCACCAGCATCCTCGCCACGCGCCTGGCGGCCCTGCGCAAACCCCGCGACCAGGAGGCCGTGGCCCTGGCCGAGGCGCGCACGCCGGACGAGCGCACCCCGGTGATCGGCAGTATCCGCGTGGAGAACGACTCCAAAGTCGGCGACGAGGTGATCCGCCACTACATCCGCCAGCCGCTGGGCCAGCCGCTGGACCTGGAGCGCCTGCAGAGCGACATGAGCACCCTCTACGGCCTGGACTACTTCGACCAGGTGCAGTACCGCGTGGTCCGCGAGAAGGACGGCAACGCTCTGGTCATCCATGCCCTGGGCAAGCGCAGCGGCACCGACTACCTGCGCCTGGGCCTGAACCTGTCGGACGACTTGCGCGGCGACAGCACCTTCAACGTCGGCGCCAGCTACCGCGTCAACGGCATCAACCGCCTCGGCGCGGAATGGCTGACGCGCCTGCAGATCGGTGACCAGCAGGAGCTCTACAGCGAGTTCTACCAGCCGCTGGACGCCGGCTCGCGCTACTTCGTGGCGCCCTACCTGTTCAACGAGGCGCGCAACGTCGAGGCCACCGACAACGACGACCCCATCGCCGAATACCGCCTGGAGCGCTACGGCTACGGCCTCAACCTCGGCCGGCAGATCGCCAACAACGGCGAGATCCGCCTGGGCGTGGCCCAGGCCTTCGGCAAGGCCGACGTGCGCGTGGGCCAGCGGGACCTGCCGGACTTCCATTTCAACGAAGGCTACGCCGAGCTGAAGTACTCCTTCGACACCATGGACAACGTCGACTTCCCCCGCGAGGGCGAGGACATCCAGGCCGGCTACCGCGAGCACACGCCGTCGCTGGGCGACGACGACCGCTACCGCCAGTGGGAACTGCGCCTGGACAAGGCGCTGAGCAGCGGGCCGAACACCTGGGTGCTCGGCGGCGGCTACGGGCGCACCCTGGACGACGCCGACGTGGTGGTGTCGAGCTTCCTGCTCGGCGGCGCGCGCGAACTCTCTGGCTTCCGCCAGGACGCCCTGGCCGGGCAGAACTACAGCCTCGGCCGGGTGATCTACTACCGGCGCATGACCGAACGCTCGTTCCTGCCCCTGGACTTCCCCTTCTACCTCGGCGGCAGCCTGGAGCGCGGGCGGGTGTGGAACAACGACAACAGCTACGACACCGGCTACATCAACGCCATGAGCATCATGCTCGGCTTCGAGACGCCGCTGGGGCCGCTGTCGTTCAGCTACGGGTTGAACGATGCCGACGAGCATGCGGTGTACCTGAACCTGGGGCGGAATTTCTGAGGAAGCCCTGCTCCGGCTGGCGGCGGATAACCGCGAACGGTTATTCGCCCTACGGTCGGGCGCGGGTGTAGAAGCAACGGTCTTGCCGACTGCGCCAGCGCGCTCTTCGTAGGATGGGTTGAGCCTGCGAAACCCATGCGGCCACGGTGATGGGTATCGCTTCGCTCACCCCATCCTACGGGGTGTGCGGTGGTGTAGGAGCGCGCCCTGCGCGCGATATCGCGGGCAGGGCCCGCTCCTACAGGTCGCCGGGAGGCACGGTATTCCTTCCCCTGTAGGAGCGGACCTTGTCCGCGATAGCCGGACATCCCGGCGCGATTCGCGGATGAGATCCGCTCCTACCGTACGGGCGGGCACGGCTTCTCGTAGGAGCGAGCTTGCTCGCGAATGAGCCCCGCAGCGGAGTCTGTTCGCGAGCAAGCTCGCTCCTACGAAGAGCCCTCCGGCGTGACCTGCAAGACAGTTGCGCCTACCGCAGCCCCCTAACCCTCTCCCGGAGGGAGAGGGGACCGTTCGGCGTGCTCGGGGAGATTGGAGTTAGCCGGAGAGTAAGGATTCTCCGGCTGAAACCTCACTCCCAGCCGGCACGTACTGCCCCCTCTCCCTCCGGGAGAGGGCTGGGGTGAGGGGAAAGCCCAACACCAAGTCTCCCCGGCTTCAGGCAACAAAAAGCCCGGCACAAGGCCGGGCTCCGGGTAAACCGGGGATGCTTCAGGCAATCCGCGCCAACAGCTCGCGGGCCTCTTCCTGTTCCTGCTTGTCGCCCTTCTGCAGCACTTGTTCGAGGATCCGGTAGGCCTCGTCGAGGTCGCCGCGGTCGATGCAGGCGCGGGCCTGGTCGAGGCTGGCCAGCAGCTTGTCCTGTTCGCCGCCGGAACGGCTCGGCAGGCCGAAGGCGCCGGCCTGCTCGTCGTCCAGGTCGAACTCGGTGACCTCGGGCAGTTCGCGCAGGTTGCTG
Source organism: Pseudomonas citronellolis (assembly GCF_900112375.1). Taxonomy (GTDB): domain Bacteria; phylum Pseudomonadota; class Gammaproteobacteria; order Pseudomonadales; family Pseudomonadaceae; genus Pseudomonas; species Pseudomonas citronellolis. The sequence goes on from NZ_FOLS01000002.1 coordinate 348,473, forward strand.
CGGAAGTCCTTCAGCAGATCGTCGGTGTCGTCCTTGCCGCCCTTGGCCGGCGAGCCCTTGGGCGAATCGAAGGCGTCCAGGCTGTTCCAGTCCAGGTCCAGGGACAGCTCGCCCAGATTCAGGTCGCCGGCGTCGCTCAGCGGCGGCTGTGCCGGCGCGGGGTGCTCGCCGACGTCGCCGAGCTCCAGGCCTTCCCATTCGCCGAGGCCGTCGCCGATGGCCTGCTCGTCTTCGCGTTCGAGCATGGCGGGGTAGCGGGCCTTGAGCTGGTCGATCTGCTTCTGGTCGCCGCCCATCGCCTGCAACGCCCGCTCCTGCTCGTGGAAGGCGGCCAGGTCGCCGAGCTCGGCGAGCACCAGCAACAGTTTCAGACGCAGGTCGCGGCGCTGCGGTTCGGCGGCGACGGACTTGACCAGCATGTCGCGGGCCTGGCCGAAGCGGCCGTAGGCGATGTAGATGTTCGCCCCCTCCAGGCTGTCGCTGCTGGCTGCCGGCAGCCGTGCCAGGGAGGCTTCGTTGGCGCTGGCCAGGGGCGCGACGGCGGAAGCCACCACCGGCTTGGCCGGCGCTGCCGGGCCGGCCGGCGCCAGCGGCGGCAGGCTGGCGGCCTCGGACTGCGCCTGGGGCGGCTCGTCGCCGCTGGGCTTGCGCCGGCGGTTGTAGACCAGGCCCAGGGCCAGCACCAGGGCTGCCAGGGCGGCCCACGGCCAGTAGCGGCTCAGGGAAACTCTTTCTTCGTCCTGCGCGACAGGCGCCTGAGGCGCCGGCTTGGCGGCTTCCGCCGTCGGCGCGGGCGCGGCAGCCGGTGCAGCCACGGGTGCCGCAGGCGCGGCTTCAGGCAGCGGAGCGCTGGCCGGCGCGGCCGCTTGCTCGGCCTGGCGGCGGGCCAGCTCGGCCTGCAGGCTCTGCACCTGCTGGTCGCGGCTTTCCAGGGCCTTCTGCAGGGTGTCGAGCTGCTGTTGCAGGGTGTCCATGCGCTGGTTCAGACGCTCGCGCTCGGCGGTCATGTCGGCCAGTTGCCCCTGGGCCTGCGCCACCGTCGCCTCGCTCGGCGCCGGCACGGCAGGCGCGGCGGCGGCAGCGGTGTTCGTGGCAGCCGCAGGCGTTGCCTGGCCGGCGGGCAGCACCAGTTGGTAGCCGAGGCGCAGGCGGTGCGGGTTGCCGCCGATGAACGCCTGCGGGTTCAGTTGCTGCAGCTGGGTCATCAGTTCCTGGCGGGCGGCGCCCTTGGCGCCCAGGCGCCCGGAGATGCTCCACAGGGTGTCGCCCGCGGCGGTGGTGTAGCGCCCCTCGCCCGCAGCGATGGGCGCGCTCGGAACGGGTGCCGGGCGCGCCGCCGCACTGCGCTTGGCCGGGCGGCTGGCCGCCGGGCCGCTGTCGGCGCCGCGCGTGGGAGCGCTCTGGGCATAGCTGCCGCCGGCGTAGCCCGGCGGGTCGATCAGCAGCGTGTACTCGCGCAGCAGGCGGCCGTTGGGGCGCTCCAGTTCGAGGAGGAAATTCAGGTAGGGCTCGTGCACCGGCTGGGTGGAAACCACACGGATGTAGCCGCGGCCGTTACGGATCACCGGAGTGAAGCGCAGGTTCTGCAGGAAGGTCGTGCGGTCCACGCCCATGCGCTCGAAGGTCGCCATGTCGGCCAGGCGGGCGATGAGCTCGTCACTGCTCAGGTCACCGGGCTGCAGCAGCTCGATCTCCGCATCCAGCGGCTGGTTCAGCGCCGAATGCACGGTGATGTCCCCGAGCCCCAGCGCGTGGGCCTGGGAAGTCATGAGAGCCGAGAGTACGGCCATTGCCAGCGGCAAGCGAGTGAGTCGAGCCATAGGTCCCATCCCAGTTGTGTCCAGGTCTGCAGGCCATCCTTGACCTCGCTGTGCGATCGGTCGTGCTGTCCATGCAATATAGACGCCCATCCGGGACGTGGGTTGGCCCGGCAACGCCATAAAGGCTCATTGCCATCACGATTAGGCGCAGGCCCCGTCTAGGTCAAGACAATTCGTCGGAAACCCGGCGAAAGGTCTGGGTACCACTCCGAACGGATGACGGCCCCCGTAGGAGCCGTCAGAAGTTTGGCAATTCTACTCGAAAAAGTGTGAAGAATCGCTCAGTTCTTTTCCAGATTGGAGAGGATGCGAGAGAGGATTTTCTGACAGATTGCTATGTCCGACTCATCGATGCCGGCCAATACGTCATTGCGTACGCTGGCGGCGATGTTCTCGATGTCGGCGATCAGCACGTCGGCCTTGGGCGTCAGGCAGATGCGCTTGGCGCGGCGGTCCTCGGCCACCGCCTGGCGGCGCACCAGGCCCTGGGATTCGAGGCCGTCGAGCAGGCGCGCGAGGGTCGGGCCCTCGACGCCGACCGATTGCGCGAGCTCGCGCTGGGTGGGGATGCCGGAATTGCGCGCCAGGTGCAAGAGCACCAGCCAACGGGCCTGGGAAAGCCCCAGGTGGCTGAGGCGGCGGTCGAGTTCGGCGCGCCATGCACGCGAGGCCTGGGCCAGTTGGGTGCCGAAGTAGTGCTTGTCTTTATCTGTCATTGTGCTGCAGCAGTTTCAGGCTAATTGATTTGGCTAATTATTAGTCGGCTAATCAAGCCCGTACAATGACATTTTGTCGCAGGGCTTTACCCGTTCACCATTTGGCGTACTGGTCCTCGACGAAGCCCCAGAGGTCGTCGATGACCAGCGACGCGCGGCCATGGGGGCGCAGCTCGCCGCGGAAGCGCCCGAAGATCTGCTTGAAGTTGCTCGCCAGCAGGCCCAGGTTCAGGCGTTCGCGATGCAGGCCGTGGGCCTCGAAGGTGAGGTCCACCTGGCCATCGAAGGAGCGGATGCGCCAGGGGCCCAGCTCCCGGTCGCGGTCGAACTCGAAACGCACGCTGTCGACCTTGCACAGCTCGCCGTCGAGCCAGAAGCAGTTCTCGGTGAAGCTGGTCTCGTTGACGCCGCACGACAGGTTCAACCCCACCCGCCTCCCCTGCGCCTCGCCGGACAGGCAGGCCCAGTTCCAGAAGGTCTCGCGGCGCATGTAGCCGGCCGACCAGTCGTGGTGGGCGAAGGCGTCGATGGCGCGCAGGTCGAAGTCGCCCAGGGTGCTGCGCACCTGGCCCGCGCAGCGCACCCCGGCGACCTTGCGTGCGTATACCCAGCCGTTCACCGCCGCGGGCGTGCACAGGCTCATGGGCTGGAAGGCCGGCTCAGTCTCGTCGAAACAGGCGTCGATGCGCGTGCCGTCGTCCAGTTCCACCAGCAGGCGCTTGCGCAGCGGCCCGGCAGAGTTCTCCAGGCGCAGCCGGTTGCGCCCCTGGCGCAGTTCGCAGGCGCCGTCGTCCGGGCGCTGCGAGAAGCGCGTGCCCAGGCCCAGCGGGCATTTGAAGCGACGTTCGAGCATGCGCCCGCTGCGCGGCTCGTAGAGGTAGACGAAGCCGACGGCCACCAGGCTCAGTTCGGCCAGGGCGCAGCCGCCGATCAGTTGCGGGCTGATCAGGCCGAAGTACTGGAACTGGTGGAAGTTGCGCCACTTGCTCAGCGCGCCCAGCTTGCGTCCCATGGGCGAGCGGTAGTCGAAGTCGCGGTGGTTGACGTCCTGCGGGGTATCGGCGAACACCCCGTAGTGGGGCTGGCCGTTGGCCTGGATCAGTCGCTGCATGGCGGGCGCTCGGCTGCGGGGTCGGCGGCATCCTAGCACCGGCGTGCCAGCGGGCGCAGTCACCGGCGGCGCCAGGACGGGGGACCGAATGGGTCAGGCCACCACCTGGTTGCGGCCGAACGCCTTGGCCTCGTAGAGGGCGCGGTCGGCATGGGCGTAGATCGCCTGCAGGGCCAAAGGCATGTCGGGCTTCAGGCAGGAAACGCCGATGGACAGCGTCACCTCCGCGGCGGTGCTCGAACCCTCGTGGCTGATGCCCAGGCCCTGCACCGCCTGGCGCAACACCTCGGCGCGGTGCCGGGCCTCGTCCAGGTCGGTGCCATAGAGCAGCACGGCGAACTCCTCGCCGCCCAGGCGCACGGCCATGTCCAGCGGCCGCCGCGCGCTGGCCGCCAGGGCCTTGCCTATGCGGCGCAGCACCTCGTCGCCGGCCTGGTGGCCGTAGCGGTCGTTGTAGGCCTTGAAGTGGTCGACGTCGCAGAGCAGCAGCGACAGCGGCGTGCCATCGCGCTGGGCCTGGCGCCACAGGCGCTCCAGCTGGCGGTCGAAGCTGCGCCGGTTGTGCAGGCCGGTGAGGGCGTCGTGGTCGGCCATCTGGCGCATCAGCCGGCTGACCAGGAAGTGCTCGCGGGACTTGTACTCCAGCAGGTAGCAGCCCACCGCGCCGACCAGGTTGCCCAGCAGCAGGAACACCAGGTTGTTCAGCAGCTTGGCCGGCGCCAGGCCGGCGTAGAGCTCGCAGCCCAGGTAGGCGAGGAGGATCAGCGAGGCCGAGCCCAGCGCCTCGGAGAAGCGCAGGCCGACCAGGAAGTAGGCGGCCATGCTGACCAGCAGCAGGCCTTCGTAGGGGTAGCCGGGGTCGACGCGGTGGGCGATGCCCACCACCACGGCGGCGCCGATGCCCACGGCGAGGATGCAGGCGAGGCTCAGCGGCACCACCAGGCGCACGAAGCGCCGCTGCAGGATCAGCCCGCCGCAGACAACCAGCAGCACCAGCACCGCGGCGCGCACGGCGAGCATGCTCCAGTGCTCCGGCCCCGGGATCAGCAGCAGGTCGATGGCCGCCAGCGCCAGCCAGGCCAGCACGGCGAAGCCGAGGGCGCTGCACTTGAGGGCGAAGTTGTCTTCCAGCAGGTAGGCGCGGTACTCGCCTTCCACGGGCGCGTCGAAGCGCAGGCGGCGGAAACCGCGGGCGAGCTGTTCGGCATAGGGGTTGGCGCGCACGTCGTCGAGCCAGGCATGTTGTGGCACGTCCGCCTCTTCTGGTGGAGGTCTTGGGCACACCTTAGCCCGTTGCGAAGCGCGTCACAAGTTTGTCGCCTCGAAACGCCACTTTTCTGTCAGCCATCAAAGCGCCAGCATGGCCGGCGCCGGTCTCAGACTTCCAGCTCGGCCTGCAGCGCGGCGCGCACGCAATGCAGCACGCCCTGCGGCACGCGGCCCTCGAAGCGCTCGGCCAGGGCCGCTACCGGCGGCAGCTCGCCGTCCTCTTCGAGGAAGGCGTCCTGCACTTCGGCCAGCAGCTCCTCGGGCAGGTCCAGGGCCTGTTCCAGGCTCAGTTGCTGCGCGGCGATGGCCTCGGCCAGCAGGCTGTAGACGTTTTTCTCGCTGCAGTCGAGCTGGCGGGCGATCTGCGCCGGGGTCATGCCGGCGCGGGCCAGGCTGACCAGTTCGTGGCGCAGGTCGACCACCGGCGCCGGCGTGGCGGGCGCCGCCTCGGATTCGGTGAGCACGTCGAGGAAGGCCTGGCCGTAGCGCTCCAGCTTGCGCGCGCCGACGCCGCTGACCTGGGCCATGGCGGTGAGCGTGGTCGGCTGGCTGCGCAGCATTTCCAGCAGGGTGGCGTCGGGGAAGATGACGTAGGGCGGCACCGAATGCTCCTGCGCCAGCTTGCGCCGCAGGGTGCGCAGCGCTTCCCACATCTCGCGCTCTTCCTGGCGCACCAGCTGGCTGGCCGGGCTGGCGCCGCCGGAGGACGGGGACTTGCTGCGCTGCGGCTTGGGATCGCGGCGCAGGGCCAGGGTCTCCTCGCCACGCAGCAGCGGGCGGCAGGCTTCGGTCAGGCGCAGGCCGTTGAAGCCGTCGACGTCCACGTCGGCGAAGCCACGGGCGACCAGTTGGCGGAACAGCGTGCGCCATTCCTCCTCGCCGCGCGCCTTGCCGATGCCGAACACCGCCAGGTGCTGGTGCCCGACGCTGCGTACCTTCTCGGTCTCCTTGCCGAGGAGGATGTCCACCAGATGGCCGACGCCATAGCGCTGGCCGCTGCGGTAGATCGCCGACAGGGCTTGGCGCGCGGGTTCGGTGGCGTCCCAGGTTTCCACCCCATCGACGCAGATGTCGCAATGCCCGCAAGGGTTGGGCATCACCTCGTCGAAGTAGGCCAGCAGCGCCTGGCGCCGGCAGCGGGTCTCCTCGCACAGCGCCAGCATGGCTTCGAGCTTGTGCCGTTCGACGCGCTTGTGGCGCTCGTCGCCCTCGGAGTTCTGCATCATCTGCCGCAGTAGCAATACGTCCTGCAGGCCGTAGGCCATCCAGGCGTCCGCCGGCAGGCCGTCGCGGCCGGCGCGGCCGGTTTCCTGGTAGTAGGCCTCCAGGCTCTTGGGCAGGTCGAGGTGGGCGACGAAGCGCACGTTGGGCTTGTCGATGCCCATGCCGAAAGCGATGGTCGCCACCATGATCAGGCCTTCCTCGTTGAGGAAGCGCTTCTGGTGGAAGGCGCGCAGTTCGTTGGACAGCCCGGCGTGGTACGGCAGCGCCGGGAAGCCCTGGTTGGAGAGGAACTCGGCGACCTCCTCGACCTTCTTGCGCGACAGGCAGTAGACGATGCCGGCGTCGCCGCGGCGTTCGGCGAGGAAGCCCAGCAGCTGCTTGCGCGGCTGTTCCTTGGGCACGATGCGGTAGAAGATGTTCGGCCGGTCGAAGCTGGAGAGGAACTGCTCGGCGTTCTGCAGGTGCAGGCGCTGGATCATTTCCTCGCGGGTGCGCATGTCCGCGGTGGCGGTCAGGGCGATGCGCGGCACGTCCGGGAACAGCTCGGCGAGCTGGCCCAGCTGCAGGTATTCCGGGCGGAAGTCATGGCCCCACTGCGACACGCAGTGCGCCTCGTCGATGGCGAACAGGCCGACGTTCAGGCGCTGCAGGAAGTCCAGCATGCGCGGCTGCACCAGGCGCTCGGGGGCGAGGTAGAGCAGCTTGATCTCGCCGCGCTGCAGGCGCGCGGCGATGTCCCGCTGCGCCTCGGGGCTGAGCGAGGAATTCAGCGCCGCGACCGGCACGCCCAGCTCGTCGAGGGTGGCGACCTGGTCCTCCATCAGCGCGATCAGCGGCGAGACCACCACGGTCAGGCCCTCGCGCAGCAGCGCCGGGACCTGGAAGCACAGCGACTTGCCGCCGCCGGTGGGCATCAGCACCAGGGCGTCGCCGCCGCTGGCCACGCGTTCGATGATGCGCGCCTGGTTGCCACGGAAGGCGTCGTAGCCGAATACGTCTTTGAGGATGCGCTGGGCCTGGTCGAGCATGGGGGACTCCGTTTCGAGCCGGGCATTATACGCAAGCGGGGCGATGGGGGTGGGTCAGCCGTCGCAATGGATTGAAGGCGCTTGCTCTATTAGCGCGCCACCGGGGCGTCCGGCGAGGCCGGAGAATCCAATCGCGGACAAAGTCCGCTCCTACCGCATGAGCGAGCATGGCTTTTCGTAGGATGGCGTTGAGCGGAGCCATACCCATCAGCGCAACCGCATGGGTTTCGCAAGCTCAACCCATCCTACGAAAAACGCCTCGGCGCAGACAGTTGCTCCTACGCCCGTGCTTCCCTGTAACCGTAGGAGCGGACTCCGTCCGCGATTCGGCGGATAACGCCGTAAGGATTTCCAGAGAAACATCCGCGCACTCCGGAACGCCCCTTCAGAAGGCCGAGCGAAGCCCCGCTCAGGAGGTCATGCGACATGGATGTCGCGAGAGCCCCGCGGGCTACAGGGACGTACCCTCGGGGCGGGCCTCCGTGGCGGGGGAATTCGCGAGGGTAGCCCGACTCTGTCGGGCCCGTATGTCGGGGCAAGCCTTTTTGGTTCCTTTTTGCGGGGGTGGCCTTCCACCGTTTGACAAAAGGGACTCGCCCGAGGGGGCGAAACCAGAGACATCCGAACACTCGGTGCGGCGCGCTACACCGAGCCCCCAAGTCACTGGGTTATTCCCCTTCGGGCCAGCGCAAGCGCTGTTCGCGATGGAGCCGCGTCCCGCGTTCGCGGGAATGACGGGGGTGGGGATAGGAGCACAGGACCAAGGTTCGCGAGCAAGCTCGCTCCTACGAAAAGCAGAACCCCACGCCGGCCACCAAGCCCCGTGGCTGGCCCGCGGGCCGCGGAAAGACTACAATTCAGGCCCGCATCCCCGCCGAGGTAGTAACCGATGTCCTTCGCCGACCAACTGGCCCGCCTGCAAGCCTTTCTCGATGCCGACGACCTGCACGAGGAAGCCTTGGACTATGTCGCGGCCCACGGCTACCTGACCGCCTTGGCGATCTGCCCGGACCAGGTGCCCGACCGCGAGTGGATCGATGCGCTCTTCGCCGAGCCGCCGCACTACCGCAGCGACGCCGAGCGCGAGGAAATCGAAGGCTCCCTGCTGCTGCTCAAGGCGCACATCACCCGCCAGCTGGCCGGCGACGAGGAACTGGAGCTGCCCTGCGAGCCCTACCTGGGCGACGAACCGGACGATTCCGACATCCGCGGCTGGTGCATCGGCTTCATGGAAGGCGTGTTCCTGCGCGAGGCCGTGTGGTTCGAGCAGGCCGAGGAAGAAGTCAGCGAGCTGCTGCTGCCGATCATGGTCGGTTCCGGGCTGTTCGACGAGCAGCCGGAGTTCGACGAGATCGCCCGCGACCGCCACCTGGTGGACGACATGGTCGCGCAGATCCCCGAGCTGCTGACCAACCTGTTCCTGCTCTGCCAGGCCCCGGAAGAGAAGCCGGCGCTGCTCAAGCCCCGCCAACACTGATCCGGCGCCTATGGCACCGCGGGAAATCCGCCGTAGCCGTCACGCCTGGGTGCGCTACCTGCTGCTGGCCGTCGGCTGGCTCAGCGTGGCGCTCGGCGTGGCCGGAATCTTCCTGCCGCTGCTGCCCACCACGCCCTTCCTGCTGCTCGCCGCGGCCTGCTTCATGCGCAGTTCGCAGCGCTTCTACGACTGGCTGGTGAGCCACCCCAGGCTGGGCCCCTGGATCAGCGACTACCTGGAAGGCAACGGCATCCCGCTCAAGGGCAAGCTCTACACCGTGGGGCTGATGTGGATCAGCATCGGCTTCTCCTGCTACCTGGTCCCGCACCTCTGGGCCCGGGTGTTCATGCTCAGCAGCGCAGTGCTGGTCAGCCTGTACATCCTGCTGAAGGTGAAGACCCGCCGCATCTGAGGCTCAGGCCGGCAGCGGCTCGCCTCCGCCCTCCCCGTCCGGCCCCGCTGGCGCCGGCACGGCGGCCACGCTGAAACCGAAGGTATTCACCCCCGCCTCGCTGCGCACGAAAACGCTGCCGCCGTGCATGCTCGCCACCGCCTTGACGATGGACAGGCCCAGGCCGTGGCTGCTCTGGCTGTTGGCCCGCGCCGCATCGACGCGGTAGAAGCGCTCGAACAGCCGGGCGCGCTCCTCGTCGCCGATGGGCGTGCCGGGGTTGCTCACCTCCACCCGCGCGGCGCCACCCTCGCCGCTCAGGCGCACCTCGATACGCCCGCCCGGCGCGGTGTGCTGGGCGGCGTTGTACAGCAGGTTGGTCACCGCGCGCTGGAACAGGGCGCGCTCAACGCTGGCGCGGGCCTCGCCATGCAGCGCCACGCTGACGCCCTGCTCGTCGAAGATCACTTCGAGGAAGTCCAGGGTGTTGCCCACCTCGGCGCGCAGCGAGGTTTCCACCCGCTCGGCGGCCAGGCTGCCCTGGTCGACGCGGGCGAGGAACAGCATGTCGTTGACGATGGCGCGCAGGCGTTCCAGTTCTTCCAGGTTGGATTGCAACACCTCTTCGTAGTCCCGCGCGTCGCGCTCGCGGGACAGCGCCACCTGGCTCTGGCCGATCAGGTTGGCCAGGGGCGTGCGCAGTTCGTGGGCCACGTCGGCGTTGAACGACTCCAGGCGCAGGTAGGCCTGTTCCAGGCGGTCCAGCGCTTCGTTGAAGGCCTGGGCCAGGGCCGACAGCTCGGCCGGCAGGCGCTCCAGGCGCAGGCGCTGGGACAACTGCCGCGGGCTGATCTGCCGGGCCTCGTCGCTGAGCCGGTGCAAGGGCCGCAGGCCGACGCGGGCGATCCAGTGGCCGCACAGCGAGGCCAGGGCGATGCCCAGCGCCGACAGGCCGAACAGCGCCACCAGCGTGGCCTGGCGCGCCTGCTGGAAGGCCACGCTGTCGATGGCGGTGAGCAGCACCAGCGCCGGGCGCTCGCCGCTGGCCGGCAGGCGGCCGACGCGGGTGGACAGCGGCGAGCCGTGGTCCGGCAGCTCCAGCTCGCCGTAGCCGCTGCCGGCGGCCAGCAGGCGGCGCACCGGCTCGCTGGCCTGGCCGTAGCGCAGGCGCGCGTCGTCGCTGTCGATCCAGAAGCGGATCAGCTCGTACTCCTGGCTCAGGGTGTTCAGCTTGCCCTGCAGGTGCGGCCAGCGCTGCACCAGGTCGGGCTTGTCGAGCATGCGCGCGACCATGTTGAAGCGGGTGTCCAGCTCCGAGCGCTGCAGGCGTTCGATCTGCTGGTCGAGCACCCAGTACAGCGCCGAGCCGATGAGCAGGAACGCGCCCAGCGCGGCGACGGCGAACATGCCGGCCAGGCGGGTAGACAGCGACAGGCCTTTCATCCGCCGCCCCCTTGCCCACTGCGGCTCTCCAGCACGTAGCCCATGCCGCGGATGGTGTGCAGCAGCTTGGTCTCGAAGGGCCCGTCGAGCTTGGCGCGCAGGCGCTTGATGGCGACCTCGACGACGTTGGTGTCGGTGTCGAAGTTGATGTCCCAGACCAGCTCGGCGATGGCGGTCTTGGAGAGGATCTCGCCGCTGCGCTGGGCCAGCACGCAGAGCAGCGCGTATTCCTTGGCGGTCAGCTCCAGGCGCGTGGCGCCGCGGAACACGCGGCGGCTGACCAGGTCGATGGACAGGTCGGCGATGCGCATCTGCGTCGCGCTCTCCAGGTGCGCGCCGCGGCGCGTCAGGGCCTGCAGGCGGGCCACCAGTTCGAGGAAGGAGAACGGCTTGATCAGGTAGTCGTCGGCGCCCTCGCGCAGGCCGCGCACGCGGTCCTCCACGCGCTCGCGGGCGGTGAGCATGATCACCGGCGTCTGCCGCCGCTCGCGCAGGGCGCGCAGCACGCCGTAGCCGTCGATGCCGGGGAGCATCACGTCCAGCACTATCACGTCGTACTCGCCGTTGAGCGCCAGGTGGCGGCCGTCGATGCCGTCGGCCGCCACGTCCACGGTGAAGCCCTGCTCGCTGAGCCCGCGCTGCAGGTAGTCCGCGGTCTTGCTCTCGTCTTCGACTATCAGTACGCGCATGCCCGGCCTCCGTTCGCTGCGTGCGGCCATGCTAACCAGCCCCGCCTCATGCCGCACCTCCCAGGGCCACGGCGGCCGGCTTGCGGTGGAACAGGCGGTCCAGCGCCAGGTACACCACCGGGGTGCTGAACAGCGTCAGCGCCTGGCTCACCAGCAGCCCGCCGACCACCGCCACGCCCAGCGGCTGGCGCAGCTCCGAGCCGGTGCCGAAGCCGATCATCAGCGGGATGGCGCCGAGCAGCGCGGCCAGGGTGGTCATCATGATCGGGCGGAAGCGCGCCAGGCACGCCTCGCGGATCGCGTCATGGGGCGAGAGCCCGCGCTGACGCTGGGCGGCCAGGGCGAAGTCGACCATCAGGATGCCGTTCTTCTTGACGATGCCGATCAGCAGCACCAGGCCGATCAGCGCCATCACCGAGAACTCCAGGCCCCAGCCCCAGAGCAGGAATACCGCGCCGATGCCGGCCGAGGGCAGCGTGGAAAGGATGGTCAGCGGGTGCACGAAGCTCTCGTAGAGCACGCCGAGGATCACGTAGACGGCGAAGAGCGCGGCGAGGATCAGCAGCGGCTGGCTCGCCAGGGAGCTCTGGAAGGCCCGCGCGGCGCCCTGGAAGTCGCCGCCGATGCTGGCCGGCATGCCGATCTCCTGCTGCGCGCGCTGCACCAGGCGCACCGCTTCGCCCAGGGCCGTGCCCGGGGCCAGGTTGAAGGACAGGGTGGCCGCCGGGAACATGCCGTTGTGGTTGATCTGCAGCGGCCCCGAGCGCGCCGGGGCGACCTTGGCCACGGCGGCCAGCGGGACCATCTCGCCGCTCCGCGGCGAGCGCAGGTGGAACCAGGCCAGGCTCTCGGCGCGGCCGCGCTGGCGGGCGTCCAGTTCGAGGATGACCTTGTACTGGTTGACCTCGGTCTGGAATTCGCCGACCTGGCGCTGGCCGAAGGCGTCGTACAGCGTCTGGCTGATGTCCTCGGCGCTCAGGCCGAAGCGCGCCGCCGCCACCCGGTCGATCTGCAGGGCGGTGACGCTGGCGCCCACCTGCAGGTCGTTGGACACGTCGGCCAGCCCCGGCTCCTGCTTCAGCCGCTCGGTCAGGCGCTGCGCCCACAGCGCCAGTTCGGCGCTGTCGTTGCTGCGCAGGGCGTACTGGTACTGGGTGCGCACCGGGCCGGTGGCCAGGTTGATGTCCTGGGCCGAGCGCAGGTAGAGGACGATGCCGGGCACCCTGGCCAGTTTCGGCCGCAGGCGGTTGATGAATTCCTCCACCGAGACGTCGCGGTCGCCGCGGTTCTTCAGCACGATCCAGAAGCGCCCGTTGGCCAGGCTCTGGCTGCCGCCGGTGATGCCGATGGCGTGGTTGTAGCTCTGCACCGCCGGGTCGGCGGCGACGATCTCGGCCAGTTGGCGGTGCTTCTCGGCCATGTCGGCGTAGGAGATGTCCTCGGCGGCCTGGGTGGTGCCGAACACGAAGGCGGTGTCCTGCAGCGGGAAGAAGCCTTTGGGGATGCCCGCGTAGCCGGCCACCGCCAGCGCGATGCACAGGCCGAAGCCGGCCAGCACCGTGCGCTGGTGCCGCAGCGACCAGTCCAGGCCGCGGGCGTAGCGGGCCAGCAGCCATTCGGAAATGCCGCCGTGGCCGGCGTGCTTCGGCGCGCCCATGAAGCGCGAGGCGAGCATCGGCGCCACCGTCAGCGAGGCCAGCACCGAGAGCAGGATGGCCGCCGTGACGCTGACGGCGAACTCGCGGAACAGCCGGCCGACGATGCCGCCCATGAACAGCAGCGGGATGAACGCGGCGATCAGCGAGAAGCTGATGGAAATGACCGTGAAGCCGATCTCCGCGGAGCCGTCCAGGGCCGCCTGCACGCGGTCCTTGCCCTGTTCCAGGTGGCGGTGGATGTTCTCCACCACCACGATGACGTCGTCGACGATGAAACCCACGGCGATGATCAGCGCCACCAGGGTCAGGTTGTTCAGGGTGAAGCCCAGCAGGTACATGGCGGAGAAGCTGGCGCTCAGCGACACCGCCAGCACCGTGGCGACGATCAGCGTCGCCGACAGCTGGCGCAGGAACAGGCCCATCACCAGCACCACCAGGCCCATGGTCAGCAGCAGCGTCAGCTCCACCTCGTGCAGCGAGGAGCGGATGGTGCGAGTGCGGTCGTTGAGCACCTCCACCTCGACGCCGGCCGGGAGCATCCCGCGCAGGCGCGGCAGGGCCGCCTGGATGGCGTCGGAGGTGGCGACTATGTTCGCCCCCGGCTGGCGCAGCACCACCAGGGCCACGCCAGGGCGGCCGTTGGGCCAGGCCTTGACGTAGTCGTCCTCCGGCGCCCTGACCACCCGCGCCAGGTCGCGCAGGAACACCGGGGCGCCGGCGCGGTAGGCCACCACCAGGTCGTCGTAGTCGGCGGGGCTGAACAACTGGTCGTTGGCCGCCAGGGTGGACACCCGGCCGTCGCCGAAGAGCGCGCCCTTGGCCTGGTTGATGCTGGCCGACTGCAGCGCCTGGCGCAGGTCGGCGAGGGTCAGGCGGTAGGCGGCGAGCTTCTCCGGCTGCGTCTGAATGCGGATCGCCGGGCGCTGCTGGCCGACCACGAAGATCTGCCCCACTCCGGCTATCTGGCTCAATTGGCGGGCCAGCAGCACTTCGGCGTAGTCGCTCAGCTCGATCAGCGGCAGCAGCTCGGAATTGACCCGCAGGATCATGATCGGGCTGTCCGCCGGGTTGACCTTGCGCCAGGTGGGCAGGTTCGGCAGGTCCGCCGGCAGGCGCCCGGAGGCGGCGTTGATGGCCGCCTGGACTTCCTGGGCGGCGACGTCGATGTCCTTCTCCAGCTCGAACTGCAGGGTCAGGGTGGTGGAGCCCAGGGCGCTGCTGGAGGTCATCTCGGCGATGCCGGGGATGGCGCTGAACTGCACCTCCAGCGGCGTGGCCACGGCCGAGGCCATGGTCTCCGGGCTACCGCCGGGCAGCAGGGCGTTGACCTGGATGGTCGGGAAATCCACCTGCGGCAGCGGCGCCACGCCCAGGCGCAGGAAGGCCAGCAGGCCGAGCAGCAGCGAGGCGATGGTCAGCAGGCAGGTGGCGATGGGGTGGCGCACGCACCAGCCGGACATGCCGGCGCGCACGCTCACGGCTGGCTCCGGCGCAGGGCCAGGGCCGGCGCCTCGCCCAGCACTTCGACGCGGGCGCCGGGGACCAGCCGCGAATGGCCGTCGAGCACCACCGCCTCGCCGGCCTCCAGGCCTTCCACCAGGCTGCGCCCGTCGACCTCCTGCAGCACCCGCACCGGCACGACCTCGGCCTTGCCGTCCACCACCCGGTACACGAAGGCGCCTTCCAGGCCACGGCGCACGGCGCGGCTGTCCAGCACCAGGCCGTCGCGCAGCACGCCGGTGCGCAGGTCCACGGCGACGAACTGGCCGGGCCAGAGCTTGCCGTCGGGGTTGTCGAACACCGCGCGCACGCGGATGGTGCCGGTGCTGCTGGCCACCTGGTTGTCGATGCTGCGCAGGCGGCCCTCGCCCAGCAACTGGCCGCCGTCGCGGCTGTAGGCGCTGACCAGGGTGTCGCCGCCGAGCAGCGGCTGCAGTCGCGGCAGGCTTTCCTGGGGCAGCGCGAAGACCACCGAGATGGGCGCTATCTGCGTCACGCTGAACAGGCTGCTGTCATCGTTGGTGCGCAGCAGGTTGCCGACGTCGACGTTGCGGATGCCCACGCGGCCGGCCACCGGCGAGGTGATCCGGGTATAGGACAGGCGCACGCGCTCGGCGTCGATGGTCGCCTGGTTGGCCCGCAGGGTGGCGCGCAGCTGCGCGGCCTGGGCCTCCTGCTGCTCGAGGATCTGCCGGGAGATGGAGCCACGCTCGATCAGCGTGCGGTAGCGCTGCAGGTCCTGCTCGACGATGCGCAGCTGCGCCTGGTTGCTCTGCCGGGTGGCCTCGGCCTGCTCCAGGGCGGCGGCGATGGCGCGGTCGTCGATGGTCGCCAGCAACTGGCCGCGCTCGACCAGTTGCCCCTCCTCCACCAGCAAGGCGGTCAGCTGGCCCTCGACCTGCGGCCGCAGCAGCACGCTGTGCAGGGAGGTGACGGTGCCGACGCCGGCGAGGTTCTGCGCCAGGTCCTCGCGCGCCACCCGCACCAGGGTCACCGGCACCCCGGGCGCCGCGGCGGCCGCCCGCGGCTCGCCCTGGCGCGCGCCGAGCCCCCAGGCCAGGGCGCCCGCCAGCACCACGCCAAGCAGCCCCGCCGCCATCCCTATCCGCCTGCCTTGCACCTGCATGCCGCCCTCCTCCTCGTCGCGGCCCGGCGGACCGCATCCTGCGTTTATAGGCCAGGCCGCGGGACTTCACCCTGACCCGAAGATGACAATGCTGTCAGTTTCGCCGCCGTCGACAGCCGCCAGGCAACGCCTAGACTTCACTCATTCCCCCTGGAGCCCCGGCGATGCGGCCACTGCAAGGAGCCCTCCGGCTGTTCGTCCGCCCGTCCGGGGCCGGCCTGGCGCTGCTCCTCGTCCTGGCCCTGGGCATCCAGGCGCAGTGGGACTTCGACGCCATCCTGCGCAAGGCCGAGCAACGCTGGGGCGACCTGGGCCCGGCGCGCCAGCGCATCCGCGACTGGGGCGAGCTGCTGCAAAGCGCCCGGGGCCAGGACGAGGCCGGCAAGCTCAAGGCCGCCAACGACTTCTTCAACGCCAGCCTGGCGTTCCGCGACGACCGCAGCGTGTGGGGCCAGGAAGACTACTGGGCGACGCCCGTCGAGGCCCTGTACAAGGGCGCCGGCGACTGCGAGGACTACGCCATCGCCAAGTACGTCACCCTGCGCCAGCTCGGCATCCCCAGCGACAAACTGCGCATCACCTACGTCAAGGCGCTGCGCCTGAACCAGGCGCACATGGTGCTGACCTGGTACGCCAGCCCCGACGCCGAGCCGCTGGTGCTCGACAACCTCATCCCGCAGATCCGCCCCGCCTCGCAGCGCCAGGACCTGCTCCCGGTCTACGCCTTCAACGCCGAAGGGCTGTGGTTGCCCGGCCCCGGCGGCGGCAAGCGCAGCGGCAGCAGCAAGCAGCTGTCGCGCTGGCAGGACCTGTTGACCAAGATGCGCGGCGAGGGGCTGATCCTCGACGAGACGCGCTAGGAGGCATGCATGTCGCTACTCAAGCAACTCTTCCTGGCCATCTGCCTGTTCCTGGTGGTGGCCTTCGCCGGCAGCTTCGCCACCAGCCTGGAGAGTTCCCGCGAGCAGCTCATAAGCCAGTTGCGCTCCCACGCCCAGGACGCCGCCACAGCCCTAGGGCTGTCACTGACGCCCCACGTCGACGATCCGGCGATGATCGAGCTGATGGTCAGCTCCATCTTCGACAGCGGCTACTTCGCCAGCATCCGCGTGGTGCGCATCGCCGACGGCCAGGTGCTGGTGGAGCGCAAGGCCGCCCCCGGCAACGGCGAGGTGCCCGGCTGGTTCGCCCGCCTGGTCAACCTCAAGGCCGAAGGCGGCGACGCCCTGATCATGCGCGGCTGGGAACAGGCGGCGCGGGTCGAGGTGGTCAGCCACCCGCAGTTCGCCCTGGCGCGGCTGTGGGACAGCGCCCTGGGCAGCCTGGCCTGGCTGCTCGGTTGCGGGGTGGTCAGCGCGATCCTCGGCGGCTGGCTGCTGCGCACCCAGTTGCGGCCGCTGGACCAGATGGTGCAACAGGCCCGGGCCATCACCCGCCGCGAATTCCTCACCCTGCCCCGCGAGCCGCGCACCCCGGAACTGCGCCGGGTGGTGCAGGCGATGAACCAGATGGTCGAGAAGCTCAAGGCGCTGTTCGCCGAGGAGGCCTCGCGCAGCGAGAAGCTGCGCGAGGAGGCCTACCAGGACAGCCTCTCCGGCCTGGCCAACCGGCGCCTGTTCGACGCCCGCCTGGAAGCCCAGCTGACGCCCGGCGAGCAGAGCGCCGCCGGCTACCTGCTGCTGCTGCGCCTGAACGACCTGGCCGGGCTCAACCAGCGCCTGGGCGGCCAGCGCACCGACGCGCTGATCCGCGAAGTCGCCGGCCTGCTGCAGGGCGCCCCGGCCCAGCACGGCAAGCCCGACTGGCTGGCCGCGCGCAGCCGCGGCGGCGAGTTCACCCTGCTCGCCCCGGGGCTGGACGGCAGCGGCGCCGAGCGCCTGGCCGAAGCCCTCAGCGACCAGCTGGAAAGCCTCCAGCGCACCGGCGCCAGCGACGTCCAGCCGGTGGCGCACCTGGGCCTGGCCGCGTTCCGCCCGGGGGAAGCGGCGGCCAGCGTCCTGGCCCGCGCCGACCAGGCCCTGGCCAGCGCCCAGGCCAGCGCCGAACGGCCCTGGCAGCGCCTCGACGAATCCAATGGCCAGCCGGCCCAGGACAGCCACGCCTGGCACGCCTGGATCGACAGCGCGCTGCAGAAGAGCCAGCTGCAACTGTGGTTCCAACCGGTACGCGCCTGCGCCGACGGCGCCCTGCTGCAGCAGAAGCTGCTGGCGCGTCTGCTCGACCCGCAGGGCCAGGCGGTGGCCGCCGGGCAGTTCCTGCCCTGGGTGGAGCGCTTCGGCTGGGCGGCGCGCCTGGACCGGGCCATGCTCGAACACGCCCTGGCCCACCTGGCCCAGCACCCCGAGCCCCTGGCGCTGAGCCTGTCGGCCGCCAGCGTGCGCGAGCCCCGGGCCTTGCGGCAACTGCTCGAAGCCATCAAGGCCAACCCGCAGCAGGCCGTCATGCTGACCCTGGAGCTGGACGAGCGCTACCTGCCGCCGCCGGCCGAACTGGAACAACTCGGCCAGGCCGTGCGCGACACCGGCGCCAGCCTCGGCCTGCAGCATTTCGGCGGGCGCTTCAGCCTGATCGGCAACCTCACCCACCTGGGCCTGGCCTATCTGAAGCTCGACGGCAGCTACATCCGCGCCATCGACCAGGACCAGGCCAAGCGCCTGTTCATCGAGGCGGTGTTCCGCGCCACCAACAGCATCGACCTGCCGCTGATCGCGGAGATGGTGGAGAGCGAGGGGGAATTGCGGGTGTTGCGGGAGATGGGGATCAAGGGGGCGATGGGGCGGTTGGTCGGGGCGCCGGCGCCGTGGGGTGAGGGGGGGTAGAGGTGGGATTGCGAGTCTGTGGTGGTCAAATAATTTCGGACACTTCGATAGGTTGTCTGGGTGGCCTGCGCTCGTAGCGGGTGGGTGGCAGATAGCCTAGGCTGGAGTGCAGGCGCACGTTGTTGTAGAAGCCGACGATGTAGTCGGCAATGTCGGTCATAGCCTCAGCATGGTTGGCGTAGTCACGTTGCCAGACCCGCTCCATTTTCAGGTTCAGGAAGAAGCGTTCCATGACCGCGTTGTCCCAGCAATTTCCCTTGCGGCTCATGCTCAAGACCAGGCCATGCCGCTTGAGCAGCGCGCGATAAACCTCGCTGGCGTACTGGCTACCACGATCCGAGTGCACGACCAG
>NZ_FOLS01000020.1 GCF_900112375.1 Pseudomonas citronellolis
TTTCTCTGGAAGTCCAAGAGCAAACGCGCTTTTGCTTTTCGTAGGAGCGAGCTTGCTCGCGAACCCAACGCCGCTGGGTTCCCGCGTTCGCGGGAATGGCGGGGTCAGGCTGGGGGTACGGGACCAAGCTCCACAAGCAAAGCCATGACCCATCTCAAATGAAAAATGCCGTTTCTCCCATGGGGAGAAACGGCATTCTTTCTTAAGTGGACCGCATCCACGAGGCTCTTTCATCGAGCCAGTAGTTCACCCTGAGTCGCTAGCTCGTACTGGCTCTGCAGGTTCATCCAGACCCCGGCTGAGGTGTCGAAGTAGCGGCCCAGCCGAATAGCCATATCCGCAGTGACGCCACGGCGCTCGCGGACAATGTCTTTGACAGTCGGGACCGACACGTTCAAGGCGCGAGCCAGAGCGGCCGGAGTTATCCCCAGCGCCTGCTGGAACTCTTCACGCAGGATTTCCCCAGGATGAATGGGGCGCATTCCGTTGGTTGTCATGGTCCAGCTCCCTCAGTGGCAATCCACTATCTCTGCTCCATTTGAGCCAAGGAACGCGCCAGGCGCACGGCATTGGCTGGGGACTTCAGCAGATGGACGGTTTCCATCAGGCTGTTGAAGCTATCGAGCGAAAGCAGCACGGCATTCGGCGCGTCTCGACGAGAAATCACGATGAAATCCTCGCCATCGACAACATCTTCGATGAGCTTCTTCAGGTTGTTGCGGGCATAGGAGAAGTTGACTACACGCATAACGGCACCTCCTGGGTATTTCTCGTACAGGCCGAGCGCTGAAAACCTCGAAGTTCAGCTCCGCAAGCGGGCCGGTATCGAACAGGATCATTCTCCGAAGACCACCGCTCGAGCCTTGCGCCTGCGAACTGGAAGCTCGATGTCAGCTCCACCTACAGATGCGAAGTGGGTATGAATCCGGCTCCCCAGGCCTCCCCGCTTTTCATCCTTGGAGAGTGCACGAACCAGGATCTCCCTGGCCTCCTCTTCCATAGAGCGGCCATGACTGTCGGCGCTCGCACGGAGCCGGGTCTCCAGGTCGTCATCCAGGTTTCTGATGGTGATGCTGGCCATGGCTGCCTCCAGTGCGATCATTCAAAGCGCATCCCATGATGATCGAAGAGTGCCCCGGAATTCTCCGCAACGCCGGTATGCCCCCTCCCCCTCTCCTGTAATGACAGGCGAAGGCATGCCGTAGGACGCCGCCCCGCTCATCGCCCCGCCGAATTGTTTCACCCCGGGAAAAACTCCTTCGCGCATTCGTTAGCTAGCTAATGTTATCCCCGGACGCTACCTTTGCCTTCGCAGGTTCTTCCATTTCCCTGCCCTCCCATAGCCATTGCCCGCCCCCGCTCCGAGCGGGCGATGGCTTCTTTTTTCCCGCTTTTCAGGGCGTTTGTATGCGTTATCTCGTCCGCACGCTGATCGTGGTCTGTCTTTCCCTGCTGCTCGGACTGGCGGCCCAGGAATGGACGCTGTTCGTCCAAGGGTTGCCCATGGGCGGAGGTTTGCGCGCAATGCTGACAGTGCTGCCCTTGTTGGCCGTGGGCAGCGGCTGCGCGGCCTGGCTGGCCGACCATCCCGAGCTAGGGTAACTCTAGAGCCGCTGCAGGACGCCCTCGCCCACCACGCGGGTGGTTTCCAGGCCGTGGTCGAGGTGGCCTTCTTCGCGCAGGAAGCTTTCCACCGCGCGCTCGATGCGCGTGGCGCCGGTTTCGTCGTGCCAGTGGAAGCGCAGCAGCATGGCCGCGCTGAGGATGGCAGCCAGTGGGTTGGCGCGGCCGCTGCCGGCGATGTCGGGGGCGCTGCCGTGGACCGGTTCGGCCAGGGCCAGTTGCTCGCCCAGGTTGAGCGAGGGCGCCAGGGCCAGGCCGCCGCCCCAGTGGCTGGCGAGGTCGGAGAGGATGTCGCCGAACAGGTTGCTGGTGACGATCAGGTCGAAGGCTTCCGGGCGCTCCACCAGTTGCAGGGCCGCCACGTCCACCAGGCGCTCGTCGAGCACGTCGCCCCAGCCTTCGGTGGCCAGCAGGTCGCGGCAGGTGTCGCGGAACAGGCCGCAGGTCAGCGGCAGGACGTTGGCCTTGTGCACCAGGGTGATGCGCCGCGCCTGGCGTTGCCGGGCGATGCGCGACGCGGCCTGGGCCAGGCGCGTGCAGGCGGCGCGGCTGATCACCCGTTCGGCGACGGCCACGCCGTCGGCCTCCCAGTGCTCGCGGCCGCTGTACAGGCCTTCGCTGTTCTCGCGCAGGATCAGCAGATCGACGCCGGCGTGGGGCGATACCGCCGGCCAGGTACGCACCGGGCGCAGGTTGAGGTACAGGCCCAGTTCCTGGCGCAGGCGCAGGATGGCGCTGCGGTAGCCTTCCACCTTGTGGCTGGGCGAGGACACCGCGCCGAACAGCCCGGCTCCGCATGCCCGCAGCGCCTCCAGGGTCGCCTCCGGCACCGAGGTGCCATAGCGCTGGAAGCAATCCCAACCCGCCTCTGCTTCGCGCAGACGCAGGTCGGGCAGCAGTTTCTGCAGCACGGCCACGGCCGCCGGCACGACTTCACGGCCAATGCCGTCGCCGGGGATCACGCAGAGTTCGCGCATGCTCGCCTCTTCGTCAGTGACCTTCCCCTATCTTCGGTCTGCCCGGCGCGCCCGGCGAGGCGGGCCGGACGACCGGCACGGGGCGGCTCAGGCCTCGCCCATGGGGCGCAGGCGGTACTGCGGCGGCAGCTGGTCGAGGCCGCTGACGGTGACATTGAGGTTCTTCCAGCGGCCGTCCTTGATGCCGTAGATGCAGCCGTGCACCGACAGCGGCTGGCCGCGGTGCCAGGCGTTCTGCACGATGTTGGTGTGGCTGACGTTGGCCACCTGCTGGATGACGTTCAGCTCGCACAGGCGGTCGACGCGCTCTTCCTCGCTGGCAAACTGGGACAGGTGGTCGCGGTATTCGTAGGCGAGGTCGCGGATGGTCCGCAGCCAACCGTCGATCAGGCCGAACTGCTGGTCCTGCAGCGAGGCGCGCACGCCGCCGCAGCCGTAGTGGCCGGTGACCAGGATGTGTTTCACCTTGAGCACGTCCACCGCGTACTGGATCACCGACAGGCAG
Source organism: Pseudomonas citronellolis (assembly GCF_900112375.1). GTDB lineage: Bacteria > Pseudomonadota > Gammaproteobacteria > Pseudomonadales > Pseudomonadaceae > Pseudomonas > Pseudomonas citronellolis. The sequence goes on from NZ_FOLS01000020.1 coordinate 3,106, forward strand.
TTGAGGTCGGTGTGCAGCACGACGTTGGCGACGTTGCGGTGGACGAACAGGTCGCCGGGCAGCATGCCGACGATCTCGTTGGCCGGCACCCGCGCATCGGAGCAGCCGATCCACAGGTATTCCGGTGCCTGCTGGCGGGCCAGCTTGGCGAAGAAGTCAGGGTCCTCGCGATTGATTGCTTCGGCCCAGCGGGCGTTGTTCTCGAACAGTTGTTCCAGGTCGCTCATGGTGGCTCCTCCTCTGCGGCTGGCGCACCTTACGTAACGCCGGCGGCCTTTGACAAGCACTATGGCTCAAGGCGTGGCGTGCTGCCGCCACCAGCGCGGCAGGCGCGGCTCCAGTTGCCCGGCGAGTTGCTGCCAGGCCGCGTGCCAGGCCTCGGCTTCGGCGGCCAGGCGCGCCCAGTCGGGGTTGCGACGGTCCAGCGCGGCGAGTTGCTCGGCCTCCAGCCAGGCGTGCCCCGCGCGCAGGGCGGCGGCGAATTCGGCATCCACCAGGGCGCGGCGGTGCACCGCTTCGAAGCGGCACCAGAGGGACTGCTCCAGCGGCTCATCGGCCTTGCTGAGCAGGCTGGCGCCGGCCGCCGCCTCGAAGCCCAGCGGCTGGAACAGCGACAGGCACGGCGCCGAGGTGCCGGTGGCGGCCAGGCGCGGGCCGTCCGGGCCCAGGCGGGCGATGAGGCTGGCGGTGGTCTGCGAGGGACGCCAGAAGCTGCCGGCGTGCATGCACACCTGGCGGTTGTCGTGGCGGGTGAAGTTGTGGTCGCGCCGGCCATGGTTGCGCAGGGCGACCACCAGGGCCTCCCAGCCAGGCTGGCGCGGGCAACTGGCGAGGAACTCCTGGTTCATCCGCCGGCGCTGGTGCGCCCCAGCTACCCAGGGCAGCAGGCGGCCGTCGAAGGCGCGGGCGAAGTGGAAGTCGCCGCGGCCGTTCCAGCAGCCCAGGCGCCGGGCGTGGGCCGGCAGGTCGTGGCTGCACAGGTCGTATTCGTGGCCGATGCTCAGGGCGTTGGAGATGGCGCAGCGCTCCACCCGCCGCGCCGCCCACAGGCGGCCGGCGGTTTCCAGCACCCAGGCCTCGCCGGCATCGGCGATGACGAAGCTGTTGTCGTAGCGCAGGCGCTTGTTGCGAAAGCCCGCCGGCCCGCCCTGGCCGTGGCGTTCCAGCAGGCCGGTGATCACTTCCAGGGCTTCTCGCGCGCTGGCGCCGCGCTCCAGGCCCAGGCGCACCAGGTCCATGCCCAGCAGCGCCTCGCCGGTCTGGTCCACCAGGCGAGTGAAGACCGCTTCGTTGCCGATGGCCACGCCGTGCTCGTTCACGCCCATTTCCGCGCCCCACAGCCAAGCGGGCTGGCTGAGGATGACGGCATGGCGGTCGGCGACCTGGGGAATCTCCAGGTAGGTGGCGCGCATCTGCCTGGCCGTATCGCCACGCACCGCGGGCAGGCGCAGCAGGCGCTGGGGTTCGGAGGGCTCGCGGTCGCTGTTCTTGGCGAACCAGGTGCAGCCGTCGGCGCGCAGGACGAGGGTGTCACACATGGACGCCCTCCTGCCGCGCGCCGGCGGCATGTGAGGCGGGAAGCGGATGACGACGGGCAGGCGCCGCCGCTGCAGCGGTTGGCTTCATGTCGCGACCTTGTTCTTGTTATTGATCGCCCAGCCTACGCCTGTGCGCGGCGGCCGGATATGGCCTGGATGACGGTCAGTCGAGCAGCGTGCAGGCCATCACCAGGGCGTCCTCGCGCCCGCCCACCGCCGGGTAGTAGCCGCGCCGGCGGCCGATCTCGTTGAAGCCGAAGCGCTCGTACAGGCGGTAGGCGCTCTGGTTGGTCTCGCGCACTTCCAGGAAGCATTCCTGCGCGCCCAGCTCGCCGGCCCGCGCCATCAGGTGTTCGAGCAGGCGCAGGCCGAGGCCGCGGCCCTGGCTTTCCGGCTTCACCGTGATGTTCAGCAGGTGCGCCTCGTCGAGGATGATCTGGATCACGCCGTGGCCGACCTGCTGGGTGCCTTCGAACATCAGCCAGCAGTCGTAGCTCTTCAGGCCGTCGGTGAAGATGCCGCGGGTCCAGGGGTGGCTGAAGGCGGCGTATTCGATCTTGAGCACAGCGTCGAGATCCGCCTCGGTCATCGGGCGGAAGGAAATGGCGTCAGTCATTCTGCGTCCTGGTCCAGCCAGCGTTGGCGCACCCGGCGCATGGCGCGCCACAGTTCGCCCTTGAGGGCGGGTTCGTCGCTCAGCCGCTCCAGGCCGGGGATGGCCCAGGCCACGCCCAGTTCCTCGATCTGCAGCTCGCGCAGCATCGCCTCGTCGTCCGCCTCGCCGGCGAAGCGCACGGCGGGCCGGCCGACCAGCCACAGGCAGCGGCACGGGCCGCTGTCTTCCAGGCGCGCGGCGACGAAGCCCTGGACGAACTCGCGGGCCGCCTGCGGGCCCTGGTCCATGTTGCCGCCGGAAAGCAGCGGCCAGCGCACCGGCTCGCCGAGCAGTTGCGGGCTGTCCGGCAAGCCGGCGGCGCGCAGCAGGTCCTTGAGCAGCAGGTAGGCCGGGTCGCGGCTGGCCAGGGGCTCGCCGGTGGGCAGCTCGACCAGCAGCGCACAGGCGCCGGCGCGCAGCAATTGCAGGCTGAAGCGCGGCGGCGGCTCGACCGGCGCGCGTGGCGCAGGCGCCTCGGCTTCGGCAGGTGCCTCGGCGGCCACCGGCGTGCGGGTCTGGGCAGCGGGGCGCGGCACCACCACCGGGATCGCTGGCCGGGCCTCGGCCGTCGGCGCCGGTTTCTCCGGCGCGGCGGCCGGCGGCGTGCTGGCGGTTTCGGGCGCGGCGCTCGGCGCCGGAGCCTGGACGGGCTCCGGCACTTCCAGCAGCTGCGGGCGCGAAGGCGCGGCGAAGGGCAGCACCACGCGGGGCAGCCAGGAGGCGACCTGCATGGCGCCGAGATAGGCGCGACGGCGGGCTTCTTCGATCAAGAGTCCTGTACCTGTGGGCATCCTGCGGGCGCAGGGCTAAACGCAACGGAGCGGAATTGTCGCGTGAAACGCGCCCGACGGAAAGGCCGGCCGGCGGATGGGCCGCTCAGCAGCCCTTGTTCATGCCGACGCAGGTGTCCTGGCGGGGAATGCCGTTGAAGGCCTGGTTGAAGTCGATGTTGATCGGCGAAACCAGGTTGCCGTTGGCGTCGCGGTACTTGGGCATGTTCATGAAGGCGCCCTTGAGCGCGGTGATCATCTGCCCGGTGTCCATGTCGCGCCACTGCACGTCCTGGCTCTGCAGGGAGATGAAGAAGCCCTTGGCGGCGCCGGCCAGGCCGGCCTGGCTCAGGTCGCCCACCGGCAGCGACTGGAACTGGCTGAGCTTGAAGCAGGTGGTGATGCCGAGGATGGCGCAGTTGTTGGAGGTGAACAGCCCGGTGACGATGTCCGTCCACAGCGGCACGCAGCCATTGGTGCAGTCCAGCTGCGAGCCGTTGGTCATGCCGGCGTAGGTGCCGCGCACCGGGTCGCTGGCGCCGCCGGAGGTGACCAGGCCGGCATCCGCCTCCACCGTGCTGCTGCGGTAGATGCCCGCCAGGCCGAGCAGCAGCTGTTGCCCTACCGTGGCCTTGTTGTAGATGGCGTCGGCAGTGCCTTTGATGTGCACCGGAATGTTCCCGGTCAGCGACTGGATGTCGCCGGAAAGCACGCCCTTGGCCTGGTTGAAGCCGATGCGCACGCCGACCATCTTGTTGCCGTCGTAGGCGAACTCGACGTACGGATCGACGATGGTGAAGGGGTTGATCTGCCCGGTCTGGTTGTTGACCGTGCCCAGGGCGAAGTTGTTGATGGAAATGTCCGCGCTGTTGGCGGCTTCGCCGGCGCGGTCGTAGAGGCCGAGCTGCAGCTTGTTCATGTTCAGCTGCGTTTCCACCGTGGCGCCGATGTTCAGGCGGGTGTAGTTGATGCCCGCGGCGGCGTCGGTGGCCAGGTTGATGAAGGCCTGGCCGGTGACGTCGGACAGCTGGCTGTCGCTCAGCGCCCGCAGCTCGGCGTTCGCGCCGCCGGCCAGGCACAGCAGCACGCCGGCCAGCAGCAGGCGCCGTACGGAAAGGAAGGTCATGGGTTTTCCCCCTGGAGCTTGGTCCCGGCCATGCGCGCTCCCCTCATCGGGCCGGGACCTGGAACAGGTTGAGGTTGCCCTGCACGTGCAGCACGCCGTCGACGCGGGCGCTGAGCAGGTCGGTCTGCACCAGGCCGGCATCGGTGCTGCGGGCCTTGTTGGCACCGGCCAGGGTCAGGCTGACGCCGTTGAAGTTGACGTCCTTCAGGCCGACCCGCAGGACCTGGCGGTTGAAGGCCGCGCCGTCGCCGCCGAAGCCGCTGTTGATGGAGAGGATGTCCACGGTGACCTCGTCGAAACTGAAGGTCCCGCTGATGTTGTCCAGCACCAGGAAGTTGTTGCCGCTGCCCGCCGGCTGGATCGCCACCCGCGCGCCGCAGCCGCCCGGGCAACGGGTGATGCTGGGGGTCTTCTGGATGTTGACCGTGACGCCCAGGCTCAGGCCGTCCTGGCCCACCACCTGGCCAAGGTCGTCGTCCGGCAGGGTGCGCAGTTCCGCCTGGGCGAGCGTGCCGGCCAGCATCGCCAGCAGGGCGACGGCGGCGGCCCGGAGCCGGCGGCGGGGCGGAAGCAGCGGTGGAAAGCTCATCGTGCCGTGCTCCGTCAGAGGTTGTGGGAAGTGACTTTGAGGTAGTTGAAGCTCAACCCGGACAGCTCGCTGCGCCCCAGGTTGACCCCGCCGGTCGGCACCGCGCCGTAGGAGGCCCGGGTGCCGCCGATGTTCAGGTTGTCGATCACCAGGCTGGTGCGCGGCGCGTTGGCGTAGAAGTCCGCGGCGTTGGCCGCGGTCAGCATGGGCAGCTCGAAGGTGAAGTTGCCGTCGGCGGTCACCGACAGCAGCAGCGGCTGGGACTTGCCGTAGCCCAGGGCGACGCTGGCGTAGGCGTTGGTCAGGTAGACGCTGCGCGCGGCCTTCTCCGCCGCGCTGGCGCAGTTGGTGTTGCCCGCGGCGCAGGAGAGGATGTCCAGTGTCTTGGCGTAGAGGTTCAGGCGCAGTTCGCCGACCAGTTGGCTGCGCGCGCTGGAGCCCCACAGGCGCAGGTAGCTGCCGTCCATCGCCAGGTCCTGGAAGTCCAGGGCCAGCACGTCGGTGCGGGTGCCGCCACTGACCGGCACGGTGAAGTCGAAGCGCGCGCCCAGGTCGACCTTCTCGCTGGCGCGGCTCGAACAGCCGCTGCCGGCGCCGGCGTAGCCGCTGATGCAAGGCTGCCCGGCGTTGTTGGCGATCAGCGGCGGGAAGGCCAGTTCGAGCACGTCGGCATCGCTGGGCAGGGTGTTGACCACGCGGCCGTCGGCGAGCTGGGTGGTGAGCACCGAGCCCTTGGCCAGGTTGAGCTTGAAGGGATAGGTCAGGCGGCCGATGGTCACCGGCTGCAGGTTGCTGCCGTGGTTGCTGCCGGTGGCGCCCAGGTAGAGGTTGCGCACCGCGATGGAGACGTCCTTGCCGTTGGGGTCCTTCAGCCCGGTGATGTTGGTGGTGGCCTTGCTGCCGTCGATCATGGCGTTGTCCACCACGAAGCCGATGCCGGCGCCCTGCACGTCGGACAGCTGCTCGTCGTCCAGGGCGACCATGTCGGCGCGCGCCGCCAGGGCCATCCAGGCAAGGCAGGCGCCGGTCGCCAGCGCAATGCGGGCGGGGCGCGGAAGGCTGATACGGCTGCTGGCCATGGCCACCTCTTGTTCTTTTCTCGTTCGCCGACCAAGGGGCAAAAGCCCTGTCTGCCACTATAGGGAGTCGCCGGCCCTTGCGGCCCGACCCATAGTCGAGAATCGCCTGCTGGCAGCTGGCCGCCGTGTTACCCAAGGTCACACCGGCGTAACAGCCGCGTCAGCCGTGGCGGAACAGCCCGATCAGGTGCTCGGCGATGGCGCCCTTGATGGCCTCCAGGTTCAGCCGCGACTGCGCCTGCAGCTTCGCGCTGTTCAGCCGGTGCAGGTGCAGCGAGGGCATGCGCGCCTCGTACTCGCGCAGGTCGCCCTTGACCAGCACCGGCAGGAAGGGCTCGTCGCGCATGCGGTAGCGGCGGATCAGCAGCTTCAGGCCGTCCTGGAACGGCAGCTCGGCGGAACCCACAAGGCGGTGCTCGCCGGGGATCTTCAGGTACAGGCCGCTGTGGCCCATGGTCTCGCCGGGCAGGATGTGGATACCGGTGGGTTCCACGGCGTCGGCGGGGATGTCGTGGAAGGTGTCGAACCAGGCCTGCTCGTTGGGCAGGATGGTGATGCCGCCCTCCTGGCTCTCCGGGATCACGAAGCTGTAGTTGCTGTAGAGCTTCTCCACGTAGGAGGAATAGATGCACAGGCGGTTCTCGAAGCGCCTGAGGAAGTCGATGGCCTCGCTGCGGTCGGTGATGGCGTCCAGGTCCCAGTCCAGGTCGTCCTGGCGCTCCAGTTCGGCCCAGCGGGCCTTGGCGAGTGCGGCGTCGTATGTCATGGCGGCAATTGGCTATTGGCTGTTAGCCAACTGGCAGAAAACATGCCAGGAATTTCAGGGGGTTAACGCCGCTTTTCAGGGCCTTGGCGACATCCCGCACGGCGTAAACTGCCGCGTTTCGTCACCCCTTCCGCCGCGGGCGGACCTTTGCAGTACAATCGCCCCCTTTACCCGTCAACAGCGGCTACCCGATGATCGACCCCCGACGCGTACTGCGCGCCCTCGCCGAACACTGGGCCCTGCTCGAACCGCTCTGCGAGCGCTTCGACAGCGGCACCCTGGCCCTGGCGGAGCTGCGCCTGCAACTCACGGCGCAGCTGCCCGAAGGCAGCCCGGCGGACGTCACCGCCCTGCTCGACCAGTGGATCCGCCTGGACATCCTGGTGCCGGTGGCCAAGAGCCCCAACCGCTTCGAGCTGAACGCCCAGATCCACGACTTCCTCGCCTACCTGCGCCACGAGCACCGCCTGGGCCTGTGCCTGGAGATCGAGGCCTACCTGCGCCACCTGGAGCGCCTGGCCGGCTACATCCGCGACGCCTTCGAGGTGCGCGACGGCAACGACCTGGCGCGCCAGCTGCGCCTGCTCGACATGCGCGTGCGCGACGTGCTGAAGAAGCTGGCCAACGACGAACAGGCGCTGATCGCCGTGGCCGAGCGGGCCAAGACCAGCGACCGGCAGATTCCCCTGCGCCAGCGCTACGCCGAGGTCCTGGCGACCTGGGACGAGTACGTCGAGCCGATGATCCAGCTGGTCTCCGCCGACGGCGCCTTCGAACAGGGCGTGCGCCGCGTCGAGCAGGTGCTGCTGCGCCTGCTGGGCGAACAGCAGCGTCTCGGCCAACTGGTGGACGACGACCAGCTGCTGCGCACCCACGCGCGCATCCTGGAGATGCAGACCACCGCCCAGCTCACCCTGCGCCGCGCCCGCGAACTGCTGCTGCCGCTGCGCGAGGAAGCCCGCCGGCACAACGCGATCACTCGCGGCGCCGCGCTGGCCCTGTCGGTGATCCGCCGCAAGGGCATCGACGCCGTGCCCCAGGCCTCCCTGCCGCTGTTCACCCGGCCGCAGAGCACCTTCCTCGGCAGCGCCTCGCAGGTGGAAAGCTACGTCTTCGCCCTGGCCCGCTTCGAGCCCAAGCCCGCGCACTTCCCCAAGGCGACCGGCAAGCGCGGCGGCGACGGCCCGCGCAACGCGCCACGCACCGCGCGGGAGATGCTCGAGCGCTGCCAGGCCGCCCTGCCGCTGCCGGACCTGATGGTCTGGCTGCTGCAGCAGGAGCCCGAGGGCGCCACCGACGAGCTGCTCTACTGGTTCTCGCGCCTGTCGCGCGACGGCCGCTTCCAGCGCGAGCGCCTGGAGCGCCGCGACTACGATACCGCCCAGCACAGCGTCAGCCTGTGCTCCTTCGCCCTGCTCGCCGCCCCGAGCGGCAAGGCCGACAAAGCGAGCGAACCCCATGCAAATTAATCTTTCCGAACTGACCCAGCTCGGGCCGATCTTCCGCGAGCTGTTCAAGGGCTTCCACATCAGCCGCCGCGACCCCGAGCTGTACAGCCAGCTGTCCAACCAGCAGGACCAGTACCGCGCGCTGTTCCGCTCGCTGGGCTTCGAGCTGGTCTGCGACACCCGCGGCTTCTACTACTTCGTCCCCGAGCAGATCGGCGCCCAGGTCAACAAGACCGCCCAGCGCCTGGCGCTGTTCACCTTCATCCTGGTGGAGCACCTGGCCGACCAGGGCCGCGACCCGCTGGCCGTGCTCGACGGCGGCAGCATCGGCCGCGACGAGCTGCCGCCGCTGCTGGAGAAGTACCGCGACCTGTTCCTGCAGGCCGAGGTGACCACCCAGGAGGAACTGGAAGAGAAGGTCATGCGCCGGATGACCCAGCTCGGCTTCGCCGCCGAGGACAACGGCGTGTACCGCTTCCTGCCGCCGATGCACCGCTTCCTCGACGTCTGCCTGTCGGTGCAGCAGGACCGCGACCTGGCCGCCAGCCTGCACGCCAAGGACCTGGCCTACGTCGCCCCGGCCCTGGCCGAGGAAGACGAGGAGCCGATCGTCAGCCTGGAAGAACCCGCCGAGCCGGCCGCGCCGCTCATTGAAGAAGTGGAAAGTGAGGAAGACGCCCTCGCCCGCGCCATCGCCGAAGAACAAGCCGACATGGAGGCCCAGGCATGACCCAGGAACGCTACGGCATTCGCCGCTTCGCCCTGCTCAACACTGCCGGCTACAGCCTCGGCGTGTTCCCCCTGGAGCAGCCGCTGTCGGTGTACGGCGCCAACAACCTCGGCAAGTCCGCCTCGATCAACGCGCTGCAGTTCCCGATCCTGGCGCGCATGTCGGACATGAGCTTCGGCAAGTACAGCCTGGAAGCCTCGCGCAAGTTCTACTTCGCCACCGACACCAGCTACATCCTCATCGAGCTGGAACTGCCCCACGGCCGCCACGTCATCGGCTGCGGCGGGCGCGGCCCGGGCGGCGGCTTCGGCCACCAGTTCTTCGCCTACCAGGGCGAGCTGGACCTGGAGCACTACCAGAAGAACGGCACCTGCCTGCGCCTGCGCGAACTGTACGCCAGCCTGGAGCGCGCCGGCCTGAAGGCCTACGAACTCAAGCCCGACGAGCTGCGCCGGCTGCTGGTCGGCGGCCACACCTCGGTGCCGCTGGACCTGACGCTGATCCCGCTGCGCTCCACCAGCGAGCAGAGCCTGAAGACCTTCCGCTCGCTGTTCATCAACCTGCTGCACATGCGCGAAATCACCGCGGCCAAGCTCAAGCAGCTGTTCCTCGACGCCTTCGAGCACAGCCTGCGCTCGGGCAGCGTCGACTACATCGCCGCCTGCGAGGAAGCCTTCCGCGACGTGCGCCGCATGGAGGGCGACTACCAGGCCCTGGTCGCCGCCGGCCCGCTGGTCGAGGCGCTGGCCAACGGCGTGCAGCAGCGCGAATTCCTGCGCGGCAAGATGCACCGCCTCTCGCCGCTGCTCGACAACCTGCTGGGCACCTGGGAAGACTACGCCGGGGCGCGCAAGGAAGAGCTGGTGATCCAGGCCGAGCACTACCGCAGCGAGCAGGACGGCCTGCAGAACGAACAGCGCGGCGGCACCGCCGAGCTGATGCGCCTGGAGCGCGAGATCAGCGAGATCCAGCGCTGGATGGGCGAGCTGGCGGTATTGAAGAACCGCTTCGCCCTGGTCGAAGACGCCAAGGTCCTGGAGCAGCAGCTGCTCGCCGCCAAGGACGCCCACGACGAACTGGCCGGCGCCCTGGCCCACTCGCGGCAGTTCTCCAGCGAAGACCTCGACGAGCGCGTGCGCGACCTGGAGAAGCGCGTGAAGAGCGTGCGCCAGCAGCTCGAACACGCCGACAACAACAGCTATGCGCGCCTGCGCGAGGAGTTCTCGCAGCAGGACGTGGAGCGCCTGATGCGCCTGTTCAACGGCGCGCTGTTCAGCCTGCCGCTGGGCGACAAGGGCGTGAGCCTGGACGAGGAAGGCCAGTGGGTGGGCAGCGTCGAGAAGATCCTCGACGCCTTCAAGGGCGAGCGCTTCGAAGTGCCGGGCCTTGCCATCGACCTGTCGCACATCGAGCCGCCGGCGCTGCAGGCCCTGGCCGACCGCGCCGCCCTGCGCGACCAGAAGGAGCGCCTGGAGAAGGAGCTCAAGCAGCTCAAGACGCAGCAGGCCGTGGCCGCCGACCGCAACGCCAGCAAGGCCCAGGCCGACAAGCTGTACCAGGACGTGCTCGACGCGCAGAAGGCCCTGGAAGACTTCCGCCGCAGCGAGACGCTGAGCGCCGAGGAACCGGCCAAGCTGGAAAAACTCGCGCAACTGGAAGCCACCCAGGACGAACTCAAGCGCTCGGCCGACGCCTTCACCGAGCGCGTCCAGCAGCTCTCCGCCAAGCTGCAGCTGGTGGGCCGCCAGCTGGCCGACCTGGAAGCCAAGCAGCGCACCCTCGACGACGCCCTGCGCCGCCGCCAGCTGCTGCCCGCCGACCTGCCCTTCGGCACGCCGTTCATGGAGCCGGTGGACGACTCCCTGGACAATCTGCTGCCGCTGCTCAACGACTACCAGGACACCTGGCAGCAACTGCAGCGCATCGACGGCCAGATCGAGGCGCTGTACGCCCAGGTGCGCCTGAAGGGCGTGGCCAAGTTCGACAGCGAGGACGACCCCGAGCGTCGCCTGCAACTGCTGATCAACGCCTACGCGCACCGCACCGACGAAGCCCTGACCCTGGCCAAGGCGCGCCGCGCAGCGGTGACCGACATCGCCCGAACGCTGCGCAACATCCGCAGCGATTACGACAACCTCGAACACCAGCTGGCGCTGTTCAACCGCGAGATCAACAAGCGCCAGGTGTCGAACCTGCAGAGCTTCCGCATCGTGCTGGCACCGAACAAGGAAGCGCTCAAGCACATCGACCAGATCATCCACAGCGCCGGCCAGTACGAGGAAGGCGAGAACCTCTCGGTGTTCGACCTGACGCAGAGCGCCGAGCAGGATGCCAAGAACGAGGAAGCCAAGGACTATCTGTCGCGCCTGGTGGCGGCGAACAACAACCAGCTGGGCCTGAAGGACCTGTTCGAGCTGGCGTTCGAGATCACCAAGGTCGGCGGCCAGCCGATCGTCCACACCGACATCGACGGCGCCGCCTCCAACGGCACCACCATGACCATCAAGGCGCTGACCAACATGTACCTGTTGCTGCACCTGATGGACCGCGAGCAGGCCGGGCGCATCCGCCTGCCCTACTACCTCGACGAGGCCGCCGACATCGACGAACGCAACCAGGCCGCGCTGCTGGAAACCAGCCTGCAACTGGGCTTCGTGCCGATCCTGGCGAGCGTCAAGCCGCAGGTCTCGGCGCAGGTAGCCATCGACCTGGAAGGCGGCAGCGGGCCCAACGGCATCTACATCGACGAGGCCGACTGGAAGTTCATCCGCCGCCGCGAACTGGCCGTCGACCACCCCGCCGCCACGGCCGAGGAGGCCGCGGAACCGGCCTGAGCGCCCCCGCCGCCGGCGCGCAGCCGGCGGCGGCATTCATGAGCAAGCTATGGAGTTTGGCCGGAAAGGCCAGGTTACATATAATGGCTTGCATTCTCATTGGCGACACCACGGGAGTTTCCATGTCTGTTCGTCTGCTCGCCGGCGTCAAGGGCGCTGTCCTGGCCTGCCTGCTCGGCGGCCTGTCTCTGCACGCCGCTGCCGATCCGGTCACCCTCACCCTGTACAACGGCCAGCACGCCGCCACCGGCATCGCCATCGCCAAGGCCTTCACCGACAAGACCGGCATCCCGGTCAAGATCCGCAAGGGCGGCGACGGCCAGTTGGCCAGCCAGATCACCGAGGAAGGCGCTCGCTCGCCGGCCGACGTCATCTACACCGAGGAATCGCCGCCGCTGATGCGCCTGTCCGGCGCCGGCCTGCTGGCCCCGCTGGACGCCGGCACCGTGGCCCTGGTCGAGGCGCAGAACGCCGGCGGCAAGGGCGACTGGGTGGGCATCACCGCCCGCGCCCGGGTGCTGGCCTACAACCCGAAGAAGATCGACGAGAAGGACCTGCCCAAGAGCCTGATGGACCTGTCCGACCCGCAGTGGTCCGGGCGCTTCGGCTTCGTCCCCACCAGCGGCGCCTTCCTCGAACAGGTTTCCGCGGTGATCAAGCTCAAGGGCCGCGACGCCGCCGAGGACTGGCTCACCGGCCTGAAGGCCTTCGGCGGCATCTACACCAACAACGTCACCGCCATGAAAGCCGTGGAGAACGGCGAGGTCGACATGGCGCTGATCAACAACTACTACTGGTACACCCTGAAGAAGGAGAAGGGCGAGCTGAACTCGCGCCTGTACTTCTTCGGCAACCAGGACCCGGGCGCGCTGGTCACCGTCTCCGGCGCCGCCGTGCTCAAGTCCAGCCAGCACCCGCAGGAAGCCCAGCAGTTCGTCGCCTTCATGCTCAGCGAAGAGGGCCAGAAGGCCATCCTCAGCCAGTCCGCCGAGTACCCGCTGCGCAAGGGCATGCAGGCCGACCCACAGCTCAAGCCGTTCGCCGAGCTGAACCCGCCGCAACTCAGCCCCGCCGACATGGGTGAGGCCAAGGACGCGCTGGACCTCGAACGCGACGTCGGCCTGAACTGATGTCCATCGCCGCGCCCGTGGTCCAGTCCCGCGGCGGCCACGGGCGCAAGGCGCCGCTGTGGCTGCTGCCGCCGGTGCTCCTGCTCGCCCTGCTGGCGGCGCTGCCGCTGTTCTACGTCGCGGCCAAGGCCTGGGACTCGGGCTGGCACGTGGCCTGGGAACTGCTCTGGCGGCCCTACGTGTTCCGCCTGTTCGGCAACACCCTCAAGCTGCTGGTGCTGGTCACCGTGCTCAGCGCCCTGCTCGGCCTGGCCTGTGCCTGGCTGGTGGAGCGCAGCGACCTGCCCGGGCGGCGCTACTGGAACGTGCTGCTGTGCCTGCCGTTCGCCATCCCCTCCTTCGTCAGCAGCTTCACCTGGGTGTCGCTGAGCCCGGCCTACGAGGGCCTGGGCGGCGCGGTGCTGGTCATGGCGATGTCCAAGTACCCGCTGGTGTACCTGCCGCTGGCCGCCACCCTGCGCAACCTCGACCCGTCGCTGGAGGAAAGCGCGCGCATGCTCGGCGTGTCGCGCCGCCAGGTGTTCTGGCGGGTGACCCTGCCGCTGCTGCGCCCGACCCTGGCCGCCACCAGCCTGCTGGTGGCGCTGCACATGCTGGTGGAGTTCGGCGCGCTGTCGATCCTGCGCTTCCAGACCTTCACCACGGCGATCTACCAGGAGTTCGAACTGGAGTTCAGCAACGCCACCGCGGCCATGCTCTCCTCGGTGCTGCTGGCGCTGTGCTTCCTGCTGCTGTGGCTGGAACTGCGCATGCGCGGCCGCGGCCGCCTGGTGCGCACCGGCCAGGGCAGCGCGCGACAGGCCGAGCGCGTTCACCTGCACGCCTGGAAATGGCCGCTGCAACTGCTGCTGGTGGCGCTGGTGGTGATCGGCACCGGCATCCCCATGGCCATGCTCGGCTACTGGCTGCTCACCGGCGCCTCGGCGGCCTTCCCGCTGCTGGAGATCGGCCAGGCGCTGCTGTCGTCGCTGTCGCTGTCCTTCGGCGGCGCCCTGCTCGGCTGCCTGCTGGCGCTGCCGGTGAGCATCCTGGTGGTGCGCTACCCGGGCCCGCTGGCGCGCTGGGCGCAACGCCTGCCCTACCTGCTGCAGGCCCTGCCGGGGCTGGTGATCGCCCTGTCGCTGGTGTACTTCGCCCTGCACTACGTGCCGGACCTGTACCAGACCAGCGCGCTGCTGCTGATCGCCTACGCCCTGCTGTTCCTGCCCCTGGCCCAGGCGCCTATCCGCGTGGCTCTGGAAAAGGCCTCGCCGCAACTGGAAGAAGCCGCCCGCACGCTGGGCCAGACACCGCTGCGCGCCTTCCTGCGCATCACCCTGCCGATCATCTCGCCGGCCATGGGGGCGGGGTTCGTGCTGGTGTTCCTGGATAGCATGAAGGAACTGACCGCCACCCTGGTGCTCGGGCCTACGGGGCTGACGACCTTGGCTACGGCGGTGTGGGTGCATACGTCGACGCTGGAATATGCGGCGGCGGCGCCGTATGCGGCGTTGCTGATCCTGATTTCCGGGGTGCCGGTGTACCTGCTGACGACGCGGGCAGCGCGGGGTGGGCGCTGAGGCGGAAGCGCTTTTCGTAGGAGCGAGCTTGCTCGCGAACCAAGCTCCTTGTGACATAGGTGCGGTGGGACACTCCGCCCCCTCTCCCTAACCCTCTCCCTGAAGGGAGAGGGGACCGTTCGGCGCGGCCTGGCTTTCCCGAGTCAGCCGGTCAGCACGGTAGTTTCCAGTAGAACCCATACTCTCTCTCGGCACGGACAAGCCCCCTCTCCCTTCAGGGCGGGGCGCGCAGCCGAGGGCTGGGGAGAGGGTGCTCTTCGGACTGGGACCATTCGCGAGCAAGCTCGCTCCTACGAAAATCAAAAGCCCCCGAACGTCCCAAGCAAAAACGCCCCGCCGGTCTCCCGGCGGGGCGCTTGGTCTCGGATAAGCGGCGTATAACCGCGAACGGTTATACGCCCTACTCGCCCACCGCCTTCCCCAGCGGAATCTTCGGCGCCCACTGCAGCCACTCATCCTGGTACTCGTCGAACAGCGCAAAGGTCTGCCCCGGCCGCGCCGCGGCGCCCATCTGCGCATTGTCCGGCGTAGCGAAGGCCACACCGCCGGCAAGGATGGTCTCGAAGGACTCGGTACGCACCTTCACCCCCTTGAACAGGCCGGCATCCACCCCTACCCCGCTGGTGTTCCAGAAGCGGCTGCCGGTGCGCACCAGAGGCGCGTAGCGCGGCTCGATGAGGATGTGGATCAGCACCCGGTCGCCCTGCTCGCCCAGTTCGAAGGAAGTCACCTTGCCCACCTGCACCTCGCGGTAGGTCACCGGCACACCCGGCTTCAGCGAGCCGCGGCGGGCGGCGCTGAGGGTCAGGCGCAGGCCGTCGGCGTCGAGCAGGCGGTTGGGTTCCTGGCCCAGCAGCTTGAAGCCGGTCTGCGCCGGGCCCGGCTTGGCCGCCGGCAGCACTTCGATGTACGGGCCGCTGACCAGGGTGCCGAGGTTCTCCGCGCCGCCCAGGCCCAACTGCGCCGAGACCACCCAGAAGCGGCTGCCCTGGCGGGCGATGCTGTCCTGGGCGCGGGTCAGGCGCGCCTTGAGCACCACGCCGCCGAGGTCGCGGCTGAGGTCCACCTGCTCCACACGGCCCACGTCCAGGCCGCGGTAGCGGATCACCGTGCCCTCGCGCAGGCCGTCGGCCGAGTCGGCGCGCAGCTCGATCAGTTGGCCCTTGGCGTGGGCGCTGTCCTCGCTGTCGTAGAGGGCGAAGCGGCGCACCTTGGTGATGGGCGCGGCCTTGGGATCGGGGGTGTCGAAGGCGATGCCGCCGCTGATCAGCGTCTGCAGCGATTCGCTCTTGAACTTGATGCCGTTGAGGTCGCCGCTCAGGGTCACGCCGCTGACGTTCCAGAAGCGCGTCGAGGTGTTCACCAGGGCCGCGTATTCGGGCTCGATGTGCACGCCCACCACCACCCGCTGGCGATCACGGGACAGCTGGTAGCTCTGTACGGTGCCGACCTTCATCTGCCGGTAGAGGATGGGCGTGCCCACCTCCAGCGAACCCAGGCGGTCGCTGGTCAGCACCAGGTGCAGGCCGGGCGCGTCCAGGTTCAGCGGCGGCGCCTTCGGGCGCACGGTGAACTCGCGGGTCGGCTCGCCCTCCTTGGAGAAGCGCACGGCGATGTAGTTGCCCTTCACCAGCGCCTCCAGCCCGGTGATGCCGGCCAGCGAGATGCTCGGCTTGACCAGCCAGAACTCGGTCTTGCCGTTGAGGAAGTCCTCGGTGCGCGGGTCCATGGACAGGGTGGCGGTGGCGCCGTTGAAGTCCTTGTTCATGTCGATGGCCTTCACCGTGCCCACCTGCACGCCGTTGTACATCACCGGGGTGCTGCCGGCGGAAAGGCCGCTGACGTCGTCCACCTTCAGGCGCACCGCCAGGCCCGCCTGGGCGGCGTCGTAGTCCTCGTAGAGGCGGAAGGGCTTGGTCGGGTCGGTGGGCGGGCTGTCCGGGTAGCTGTCCGGGGTGGCGAAGGCGATGCCGCCGGCGGCGATGCTGGCCAGCGACTCGGTGCGCAGCTTCAGACCGCTGAGGCTGCCGGACAGGGTGATGCCGCTGGCGTTCCAGAAGCGCGTGTGCTTGCGCACCAGGTTGGCGTAGGCCGGCTCGATGTGGATCTTCACCTCGATGGTCTTCTGGTCGTCGGCCAGCTGGTAGCTCTTCACCTGGCCGACCTGGATCTGCCGGTAGTAGATGGGGCTGCCCTGCTCCAGCGAACCCAGGCGCTCGGCCTTGAGCATCAGGTGCAGGCCGGGCAGGCTGTCGGACAGCGGCGGCGGCTCCTTGAGCGCGACGAAGTCGTGGTTGAGCTCGCCTTTCACCGGGTCGACGGCGATGTAGTTGCCCGACACCAGTGTCTCCAGCCCGGTCACCCCGGCCAGGGACACGCGCGGCTTGACCAGCCAGAAGCGCGTGCGCTTGCTCAGGTACTCGATGCTTTCCTTGCGCATCTCGACCACCGCGGTGACGCCCAGGGTAGGCTTGTTCACGTGCAGGTCGATGACCTTGCCCACGGCGATGCCCTTGAAGATCACCTCGGTCTTGTTCGGCTGGATGCCGTCGCCGCTCTCGAACTGGATGTTGATGGTCACCCCGGCCTGGTCGTAGGCGCGCCAGGCCAGCCAGGCGCCGATGGCCAGGGCGATCAGCGGCAGGATCCAGATCGCCGACCAGTTGGTGGTCTTGCGCAGTTTCGGGGTGGGGAGTTCACTCATCGTCGTTTTCCGCGTCCGTGTTATCCCAGATCAGCCTGGGATCGAAAGTCACTGCCGCCAGCATGGTCAGCACCACCACAGTGGCGAAGGCGGCTGCACCGAGGTTCGCCTCGATGCTGGCCAGGTTGCCGAAGTTCACCAGGGTCACGAGGATGGCGATGACGAAGATATCGAGCATCGACCAGCGACCTATCCACTCGATGAAGCGGTACATCAGGATGCGTTGCCGCGCCGACATCGGCTGGTGGCGCTGCACCGAATAAAGCAGCAGGGCGATGCCGACCAGCTTGAAGGTCGGCACCAGGATGCTGGCGACGAACACCACCGCGGCCACCGGGATCATGTCCGCGTGGATCAGCTCCACCACCCCTTCCATGATGGTCGCCGGGGTGCCGCTGCCGAGGAAGTTGACGGTCATGATCGGCAGCAGGTTCGCCGGGATATAGAGGATGGCCGCGGTGATCAGCAGCGCCCAGGTGCGGGTGAGGCTGTTCGGCCGCCGCGCGTGCAGCACCG
This sequence comes from Pseudomonas citronellolis, assembly GCF_900112375.1. GTDB lineage: Bacteria > Pseudomonadota > Gammaproteobacteria > Pseudomonadales > Pseudomonadaceae > Pseudomonas > Pseudomonas citronellolis. Next base: position 20,550 of record NZ_FOLS01000020.1, read on the forward strand.
AGCCACAGCGCGAACAGTGCTGCGGCTCCTCGTCGGTGGCGCGGTTGAGCTGGTGGCATTCGCCGCAGGTCAGGATGCCGGCGTCAATGGCCCTCATCGTCGAACTCCCCGGCCAGCGATTCCCACACCTGGTGGCGCGACATGGTCACCTCCAGCCATATCTGGCTGAGCAGCAGGCCGATGAAGCAGGCCAGGCCCACGCCGATGTGCAGCTCGGCCATGTCGATCAGTTTGACGATGGCCACCAGGATGCCCATCAGGTAGACCTCCAGCATGCCCCACTCGCGCAGGTGCTGGTACCAGCGCAGCAGTTGCATGGCCTGCGCGCGCGCCACGTCGAAGCGCAGGCTGCAGAGGACGAACAGCTGGCACAGCAGCTTGGCCAGGGGAATCACCATGCTGCACAGGAACACCAGCACGGCCACTCCGTGCATGCCCGAAGCGTACAGGCCAAGCACCCCGCCCCAGACGGTGTCGATACCGACCTGGCCGAGGATGTCGATCTTCATGATCGGCAGGAAGTTGGCCGGGATGTAGAGGAAAAGCGCGGTGAGCACCAGCGCCATGGCGCGGCGCACCATGTGCGGCCGGTGGATTTCCAGCTCGTAGCCGCAGCGCGGGCAGACCGAGCGGTTGCCCGTGGGGACCGGCTCGCGGCGCATCAGCAGGTCGCATTCATGGCAGGCGATCAGCTGCTCCAGCGGCAGGTCTTGCAGCGCACGGCTGTCGGTTTCGGACATGGGGGGACTCTGGATGGTTTGTGCCTATTGTAGACGAGGCGGCCTGCGCGGCGCTGCGCCCGTAGCGCCTCGAAATCAGCCGGAAAACCGCCCGCGGGGCTTGCCGTAGACGGCATTTTCAAGTCTTGCGCGGCTTGGCCCGTGCGGTGGGTTCGGCGATCAGCGGATCGTCCGGCCAATAGTGCTTGGGGTAGCGGCCCTTGAGGTCCTTCTTCACCTCGGCGTAGGTGCTGCGCCAGAAATTGGCCAGGTCCTGGGTCACCTGCACCGGGCGCTGCGCTGGCGACAGCAGGTGCAGTTTCACCGCCAGGCGGCCGCCGGCGATGCGCGGGGTGTCGGCCAGGCCGAACAGTTCCTGCAGGCGCACCGCCAATACCGGCGGGAATTCGCTGTAGTCCAGGCGGATGCTCGAGCCGGACGGCACCTGCAGGGTGCGTGGCGCCAGTTCGTCCAGGCGTTGCGGCAGCGGCCAGGGCAGCAGGCCGTGGAGGATGCCGGGCAGCTCCAGGTTGGCGAAGTGGGCCAGGCGCGAGACCTTGCCCAGGTACGGCAGCAGCCAGTCCTCCAGGGAGGCCAGCAGGGCCGCATCGCTAACGTCCGGCCACTCGCTTTCGCCCTTGCCTTCCAGATCGAGGCGGCGCAGCAGGTTCACCCGCGCCTGCCACTGGCGCAGTTCCGGGGTCCAGGGCAGCAGTTCCAGGCCCTTGCGCCGCACCAGGCCGAGCAGCGCGCGGCTGCGGGCCTCGGCATCCAAGCCGGGCAGCGCCTCGCGGCTGAGCACCAGTTCGCCGACCTTGCGCTGGCGCTCGGCGCGCAGCACGCCTTCGCGCTCGTCCCAGTCCAGTTCGTCGTGCACCCTCACCTGCTCGGCCAGCACCGAGTCGAACAGCGCTGCGTCCAGGGCGGCGGCCAGGTAGATGCGCTCTTCGCGCTGGCCCTGGCGGCTGCCGAGGTCGGCGACCACCAGCCAGGGTTCCTTCATCAAGGCATCAGGCTCGCCGAACTGCGCGGCGCGGCCGTTGGCCAGGCGGTATTCGCCGCCGCCCTCGCGACGCTGGCGAGCCACGCGGTCGGGATAGGCGAAGGCCAGCAGCGCGCCCAGCCAGCGTGGATGGTCGGGGTCGGCCACCGCTTCGCTCGGCTTGCCGCGCAGGTAGCCGCGGAACTGCCGGGCCAGTTGCTTGGCCCGTTGTACTGCGCCGCGACTGGCGCGGTTGCCGGCCGACTCTCCGGCAAGCAGCGCCGTGCGTTCGTGCAGGTCGGCACCGGCGCCGCGCAGGATGTCGCGCTCGCCCAGCAAGGCGGCAACGTCGCAGGCCAGACTGCCCAGGCCCAACGCCTGGCCACGCAGCAGCAGGTGGGCGATGCGCGGGTGCGCCGGCAGTTCGGCCATGGCCTGGCCGTGGGCGTTCAGCGCGCCGCTGTCGTTCAGTGCGCCGAGACGCGCGAGCAGCTCGCGGGCCTGGGCGTAGGCCGCCACCGGTGGCACGTCGAGCCAGGCCAGCTCCTCCGGCGCCACGCCCCAGCGGCCCAGTTGCAGCGCCAGGCCGGCGAGGTCGGCCTGGAGGATTTCCGCCGTTCCGTAGGCCGGCAGTTGCTCATGCTGCGCCTCGGACCACAGGCGGTAGCACACGCCCGGCTCCAGGCGCCCGGCGCGGCCGGCGCGCTGGGTGGCCGAGGCGCGGGAGATGCGCTGGGTCTCCAGGCGCGTCATGCCGCTGCCCGGGTCGAAGCGCGGCACCCGCGCCAGCCCGGCGTCCACCACCACGCGCACGCCGTCAATGGTCAGGCTGGTCTCGGCGATGTTGGTGGCCAGCACCACCTTGCGCTTGCCGGGCGGCGCCGGCTCGATAGCGGCGCGCTGGGCGGACAGCTCCAGCTCGCCGTGCAGCGGGCACAACAGCACCTCGTCGCGCTCGGCCAGGGCCTCGCCCAGTTGCTCGGCGACGCGACGGATCTCGGCCTGCCCGGGGAGGAACACCAGCAGGCTGCCAGGCTCGTCGGCCAGGGCCTGAAGCACCGTCTGCACCACCCGCGGCTCGACGAATTCGCCAGCCTGCCAGGGCCGTCCCCAGCGCAGCTCCACTGAGAACATGCGCCCCTCGCTGCGCACCACCGGCGCCTCGTCGAGCAAGGCGGACAGCCGCTCGCCCTCCAGGGTGGCGGACATCACCAGCACCTTCAGCGGCGTGTCGCGCAGCAGCTCGCGGCCGTTCAAGGTCAGCGCCAGGGCCAGGTCGGCGTCCAGGCTGCGCTCGTGGAACTCGTCGAAGATCACCAGGCCCACGCCTTCCAGCGCCGGGTCGTCCTGCAGGCGGCGGGTGAGGATGCCCTCGGTGACCACCTCGATGCGCGTCTTCGGCCCCACCTTGCTGTCCAGGCGGATGCGGTAGCCGACCGTCTCGCCGACCTTCTCCCCCAGCTCCGCGGCCAGGCGCTCGGCCGCGGCGCGGGCGGCCAGGCGGCGCGGTTCGAGCATGAGGATGCCCTGCCCGGCCAGCCAGGGCTCGTCGAGCAGCGCCAGCGGCACCCGGGTGGTCTTGCCGGCGCCGGGCGGCGCCTCCAGCACGGCCTCGTCGCGCTCGCCCAGGGCCTGGCGCAGGGATGGCAGAATGGCATCGATGGGAAGGGCATTCATGGCTATATTTCATCCACCCTTAAGCACGCGGAAATAACGAACCGGCGATTATAACGGCGAACCACGACCGACCCGCCGCAGTCCTATGCAACAAGGGCGGCGGCCGACGATAGAGGCCCCTGCGCCGCATTGATATAGTTGCCCGAAGCCTATTCCGGAGGTTCTAGATGCGTCTTGCCACCCGAGTTTCCTGCGCGGTTCTCAGCGCAGCCCTGCTGAGCCAGCTGGCCGCCTGCGGCACCCTGTTCTACCCCGACCGCCGCGGGCAGATCGACGGCCGCATCGACCCGGCCATCGCCGTGTTCGACGCCATCGGACTGTTGTTCTACATCATCCCGGGGCTGATCGCCTTCGGCGTAGACTTCGCCACCGGAGCCATCTACCTGCCGGACGAGAAATACTCCGTCGCCCCCGAGAAACTGCACGAGGCGGTCGGCGCCGACGGCCAGGTGGACCGGACTAAACTCAAGGCAATCATCGAACGCGAGACCGGCCGTGCCCTGCCGCTGGACGACCCACGCCTGATCCAGCGCGTCGGCAACCCGCAGCAGTTGGCCAGCCTGGGGCTCAAGCTGGAGGGCTGACATGCACGCGGCACTGGGGCGCCACCTGGAAAAACTCCTCGACTACCACCTGTGGGCCCACGAACGCATCCTCGAGGCCGTCGCGCCCCTGGACGAGGCCGCCTACCGCGAACCGCGCGGGCTGTTCTTCGGCAGCCTGCACGGCACCCTCAACCACCTCGCGGTGGTCGACCGCATCTGGCTCGACCGCGTCGAGGGCCGCACCTGGCAGTTCACCCGCCTGGACAGCGAGGCCGCGCCGGACCGCGCCGCCCTGGCCGACTTCCTCCGCGAGGGCGTACAGGGCTGGAAACAGTGGCTGGCCCGGCAGGACGAGCGCGACCTCGGCAAGCTGCTGGAATACCGCAACATGGCCGGCCAGGACCACCGCCAGAGCCTGGCCGACATCGTCCAGCACCTGGTCAACCACGGCACCCACCACCGCGGGCAGATGAGCGCCGCGCTCACCACCCTCGGCCAGCCAGCGCCGCTACTCGACTACATCTATTTCCTGCCGCAACGCCAGGACACCCGCTGAACTTGGACAACCAGCGCGCCCGCCTGCTGCACCTGGCCACCAGAGCCTCGCTGGCGGTGGCAGTCACCCTGGTGGTGGCCAAGGCCTTGGCATGGTGGCACAGCGGCTCGGTGAGCCTGCTGGCCGGCCTGACCGACTCCCTGCTCGACGGCGCCGCCTCGCTGCTCAACCTGCTGGCGGTGCGCTATTCGCTGCGCCCGGCGGACGACGACCACCGCTACGGCCACGGCAAGGCGGAGTCGCTATCGGGCATGGGCCAGGCGCTGTTCATCTCGGTCAGCGCGGTGCTCATCGGCTCCCAGGCGCTGGACCGCCTGCAGCACCCCGAACCGCTGGGCGCCACCGGCTGGGGCATCCTGGTGATGCTGTTGTCGCTGGCGCTGACCGCCGCGCTGCTGGGCGTGCAGCGCTACGTCATCAAGCGCACCGGCTCGCTGGCGGTGCAGGCCGACTCGCTGCACTACCGCTCCGACCTGCTGCTCAACAGCAGCATCCTGGTCGCCCTGTTGCTGGCGCACTACGGCTTCCCGCGGATGGACGCGGTCTTCGGCCTGGGCATCGCCGCCTACATCCTCTGGAGCGCCGTGCGCATCGCCCGCGAATCGGTGGCGGTGCTGATGGACGAGGAGCTGCCGGCGGACGTCAGCGAGCGCATGCTCGAACTGGTGCGCCAGGTGCCCGGGGTGGTCGGCGCCCACGACCTGCGCACGCGGATTTCCGGCGATCGCTGGTTCGTCCAGCTACACCTGGAACTGCCCGGCGACATGCGCCTGTCCCAGGCCCACACCCTGTGCGACCAGGCCGTGCTGGCGATCCGCGCCGAGTTCCCCCGGGCCGAGGTGCTGGTGCACGCCGACCCGCTGGAAGTGGTGGGCCGGGAAACCATCAGTTGATGCTGTAGCCACGCCCCTGCAGGCAACTGCCCAGCGCGCCGCGATAGGTATCCACGGCCTGCTGCGACGGCGCGTAACCGGCCATGGCCGGGTCGAAACCGCTCTGCCCGACCGCCCAAGTATGGCACTCGTAGTGGTCCTGGGCCTGCTGCTGCGGGCTCTGTCCGTACATCGGGTAGGCGATCACGTCGTAGGGGTTGCTCGTCGGCAGCGGGGCCTGCGCTACCTGCGGCGGGGGCGGCACCACCTCGTAGGTCTGCGAGGAATTGTCGAACAGGTAGTAGGTACCGGCGGCGAGGAAGTACAGCATGCTGCCGAACCACAGCTGCTCGGCGTAGGACGGCAGGTAGCTCACCCGCACGCCATAGGGCGGCGCCACCACCACATAGCGCGCGCCATGGGGGCGGTACCAGTAGCCGTCGTTGAAGAAATAGTCGCTGCCGCGCCAGGGCACCCGGTAGTAGCCCGAAGGCACGCGGTCCACCACATAGCCCGGCCGCCAGTTCGACGGATGCGGCCCCCAGTTGCCGCCCGGGCGACCATGCCAGGCATTGCCGGGCGCGGACGGCGGCCGGCCCTGCCAGGAGCCGCCCCCGGCGGAAGGCCGGTCGGGGCCGCGGTCGTCATGACCGGTGGCGGGACGGCCCTGCGATTGGCCGTTCCAGTTGTTCTGGGGTCGGCCTTGGCCCTGGCTGGCCTGGTTGCCTTGGGGTCGGCCTTGCCATTGACCGCCCTGGTTGCCCTGCGGACGGCCTTGCCACTGGCCGCCCTGGTTGCCTTGCGGTCGGCCCTGCCATTGGCCGCCCTGGTTGCCTTGCGGTCGGCCCTGCCACTGGCCGCCCTGGTTGCCTTGCGGACGGCCCTGCCATTGGCCGCCCTGGTTACCTTGCGGTCGGCCCTGCCACTGGCCACCCTGGTTGCCTTGCGGTCGGCCCTGCAACTGGCCACCCTGATTGCCTTGCGGGCGACCTTGCCACTGGCCACCCCCATTGCCGCCACCATGCCCACCCTGTCCGCCATGGCCGTCCTGCCCGGGCCCCTGGCCTTCAGCGAAGACCTGGCCGGCGATGGCCAGTGACAGCAACCCAACGGATGCCAGACGCCAGATGCCCGACTTCATGAATGCCTCACAGCGGCCTGCCGGCCGACCTCGCTCATTTGCATGACAGATAGACAACCGCGCAGACCGCGCATCCCCGGGGCCAGGGTAAAGTCAAGGTAAAGGTCGGCGGGCAAATCGCAGGCAAGAAAAAAGGGAGGTCAGTGACCTCCCCTCGGGGAATTCGTCCTGGCTCGTCGCTTCTGGCGCCGGCTCACCTCGCTCCACCTTCTGGGCGGTGCGTAGCCCGGTGGCCTGGGCGACCCGATCGGGTCGGCAGGCCGCGATGCGCCTGATTGGGCGGATCGCCGTGGACGTATGGGTCCGGGCCGTGATTTCTGGAGCCATGTTACGGGGAGCGAAGCGACAGCGGATTGCGAAGATTGCGCATCAAACTATCGATTGCGCAATAAATCACCAAGAATGTATAAAAACATGCAAGTCGATAAATTTTTGAGGCCACAATGAACAAACTGGACCGCTACGACCTGCGAATCCTCGCCGAATTGCAGCGCGATGCGCGCATCTCCAACCAGGAGCTGGCCGAACGCATCGGCCTGTCGCCCTCGCCCTGTTCGCGGCGCGTCAAGCAGCTGGAAGACGACGGCTACATCCTGCGCCAGGTCGCCCTGCTGGACAGCAAGAAGCTCGGCCTGAGCCTCACCGCCTTCGTCCTGATCGGCATGGACAGGCACACCCCGGAGCGCTTCGAGCACTTCCAGTCGATCATCGCCCAGTGCCCGGAGGTGCTGGAATGCAGCCTGGTCACCGGGATGGACGCGGACTACCAGCTGAAGGTGATGGTGCCGGACATGGAGCACTACCAGCACTTCCTGCTCGGCACCCTGACGCGCATCGAAGGCGTGACCAGCGTGCGGTCGAGCTTCGTGCTGCGCAACATCATGGCCAGCACCGAACTGCCGCTGGAGCACCTGCGCAGCTGACCCGGCAAATGTAGGAGCGCGCCCTGCGCGCGAATCGCGGGCAGGGCCCGCTCCTACAGGGGAATGGCGTGGATGGGGCGGCGGGCATGGCTTCTCGTAGGATGGGTTGAGCGAAGCGATACCCATCACCACGGCCGCATGGGCAGGCACGGCTTCTCGTAGGAGCGAGCTTGCTCGCGAACAGACTCCGCCGCGGGGCTCATTCGCGAGCAGGCTCGCTCCTACGAAGTGCGCCAACTGCGACAAATACGCGCACCTCACGTCCTGCGGGGGCCGCCCGGCGCTCGACTATTTCCCGCCAGGGCCGCTGCGGCGGGACTTCTTCGGCCGTCGCCGGCCCCGCGCGGGAAATTCTGCTCACTTTCTGAACAGCGCTGATCAACCGGCGACCAAGCCCTTATAATGCCGCCCGTCCTCGCGACCGCCGGACCTTCCGGCCCCCACTCAAGCGCCCGCGCCGGGCAGGAGCAGCAATGAACGAGAGTTTCGAAGACTGGATGATGTACGGGCTGGTCAGCGCCCTGGTCCTGTTCATGGCCTTCATCGTCTGGGACCTGGCCAAGAAGTCCAAGGCCGGACGCATGGGCACCATGGTGCTGTTCTTCGCCCTCGGCCTCGGCGTCTTCGGCTTCCTGGTCAAATCCTTCGTGGTCGCCGGCCTGGAAGGCGGTTTCTGATCCAGCCCTAGGGCTGCACCTCGCGCCACTCCCCCGGCTGCAGCCCGTCCAGGCCCCAAGGGCCGATGCGCACCCGCACCAGGCGCAGGGTCGGCAGGCCGACGGCCGCCGTCATACGCCGCACCTGGCGGTTGCGTCCCTCGCGGATCACCAGCTCCAGCCAGGCAGTGGGCACCGACTTGCGGAAACGCACCGGCGGCACCCGCTCCCACAATTGCGGCTCGTCGATGCGCCGCGCCTCGGCCGGCAACGTCGGGCCGTCGTTGAGCTGCACGCCTTCGCGCAGGCGCTGCAACTGCGCCTCGTCCGGCTCACCCTCCACCTGCACCCAATAGGTCTTCGGCAGCTTGTGCTTGGGGTCGGCGATGCGCGCCTGCAGGCGGCCGTCGTTGGTCAGCAGCAGCAGGCCCTCGCTGTCGCGGTCCAGGCGCCCGGCGGGATAGACGCCGGGCACCGGCACGTAGTCCTTGAGCGTCGCCCTGCCCTCGCCATCGCTGAACTGCGTCAGCACGTCGAACGGCTTGTTCAGCAGGATCAGCCGCGGCTGCTCCGGCGGCGCCTTGGCGACGCGGCGGGGAGCGGGACGGCGGGTGGTGGGACGAGGCGGACGGGGCATGGGCAAGAAACGGCAACGAGTCGGCGGAGCACAAGGATGGGCCGGCATGCTAGGTTGTGCCACCGTTCCCCCGCAAGAGCACGCAGAGCATCCCACCATGCCCAAGGCCCGTCGCTCCCCCTGGCTGATCACCCTGCTCAACCTCGCCGGCCGCCTCGGCGGCGGCTACAGCGGGCCGCAAAGCACGAACTTCGACGGCCTGCGCTTCCGCAATCTGGACGCCAAGCCGCACCATGGCTTCCGTGAATTCCTCAAGTGGCAGCTGGAGCGCGACAGGCAACTGGCCTGGATCGAACAGCCCGGCGCCGAACGCCGTCCGGAAACCCCGGCGCAGGTCAGCGGCGAGGAACTGCGCATCACCTACATCAACCACGCCACCCTGCTGATCCAGCACCGCGGCCTGAACATCCTCACCGACCCGCTGTGGTGCGAGCGCACCAGCCCCTTCAGCTTCGTCGGCCCCAAGCGCCACCATCCGCCGGGCCTGGCCCTGGACGAACTGCCGCCGATCAACCTGATCCTGGTCAGCCACAACCACTACGACCACCTGGACGTCAGCAGCCTGGGCGAACTGGCCCGGCGCTTCCCAGAAGCGAAGGTGGTGACCGGCCTGGGCAACGCCGAGCTGATCCGCGCCTGCGGCTTCGTCGACGTGCACGAGCTGGACTGGTGGCAGAGCCTGCCGCTGCACGAGGGCATGCTGCTCACCGGCGTGCCGGCGCAGCACTGGTCGGCGCGCTCGCGCTACGACACCAACCGCACCCTGTGGCTGGGCTTCGTGCTGGAATCGGCGGACGGCCCCGTGCTGTTCCCCGGCGACACCGGCCTGGGCCCGGAATTCGCGCTGATCCGCGAACGCTTCGGGCCGATGCGCTTCGCCGCGCTGCCCATCGGCGCCTACGAACCGCGCTGGTTCATGCGCCACCACCACATGAACCCGGACGACGCCGTGCAGGCCCACCGCACGCTGGAATCGCAGTGCAGCATGGCCATCCACTTCGGCACCTTCCGCCTGAGCGACGAAGGCCAGTTCGCTCCCGTCCACGACCTGGCCCGGGCGTTGGATGAACAGGGCGTGGAAAGCCAGGCGTTCCGCGCGCCCAAGCCGGGGGAGCAGTGGTTGGTGGAGCGGATGGGTGGGTAGGCCTTAGCTTCGTGTGTGGGGGGACTCTCGACCGGAGTCTCCCGGAACCATTGGTGCCAATCCGAACGCCGCCCCTCTCCCCAACCCTCTCCCTGAAGGGAGAGGGAGTCGTTCGGCGTGCGCTGGCACTTCCGCACTCCCTGATGCCCCGCATAACGCCTGATATTTCCATGAGGCATGTCTTCCACGTCGGCACGGACTAGCCCCCTCTCCCTTCAGGGAGAGGGCTGGGGAGAGGGTGCTCTTCGGGATAAACACCAGGCATCGCAGAGAGGCACCGTTCGCGAGCAAGCTAGCTCCTACAAAAGTCACTCCTCCATTTCGCGCAACAGCTCATCGAGCAACCCCGAAGCCCCAAAGCGCAGGTGCTCGGACGTAATCCAATCATCCCCAAGCATCTCCTGCGCGATAGCCAAGTAGACCTCGGCATCGTCCAGGCTACGAATGCCACCAGCAGCCTTGAAGCCCATCTTGCCACCCGCCTCCACGATGCATTCAAGCATCACCCGCGCAGCCTCCGGCGTAGCATTCACGGCCACCTTGCCAGTACTGGTCTTGAGAAAATCGGCGCCACCGGCAATAGCCTCGCGACAAGCCGTACGAATCAACTCAGGCTCGCCCAACTCGCCACTTTCGATAATCACCTTGAGCCGATGGTAGGGCCCGCAAAGCGCCTTGCAGGCCCGGATCAGCTCCACCGCCCCATCTGCCCGTCCAGCCTTGAGCGCCTGCCAGGGATAGACCAGATCGATCTCATCAGCACCCTCGGCGAGGGTACGCCGCACTTCTTCCACCACCTCCGCCCAAGGCGCATCGCCAGTGGGGAAGTTGCACACACTGGCGACCTTCACCGAGCGCGCACCAAAGCCATTGAGCGTACGCCGCGCCACATGCACGAAACGCGGGTAGACACACACCGCCGCCACCTCGCCATAGGGCGTCAGCGCCCGACGGCAGAGCTGGACGATGCGCGGCATATCGTCGTCGGCATTCAGCGAGGTCAGGTCGAGCAGCGACAGTACCCGCGCGGCGCGTTCGGCGCGGGTCGGTTGCAGGGGTTCAGCCATGGCGTCCTCCGGTTGCGGCCTTTGCGCCATCCTGCCACGGGCCCTCCCCGCGCGGGCGGGAAAGGGCCGTGGCCATGCGCCGGATCAACGGAACGGCGGCTCGTCGAAACTGCGCAGCTTGCGCGAGTGCAGCGAGTTGAGCTGGGTACGCAGCAGGTCGACGGCGGCGATGCCGATCGCCAGGTGCTGGCTCACCGCGCGCTGGTAGAAGGCGCTGGCGGCGCCGGGCAGCTTGATCTCGCTGTGCAGCGGCTTGTCCGAGACGCACAGCAGCGTGCCGTAGGGCACCCGCAGGCGGTAGCCCTGGGCGGCGATGGTGCCGCTCTCCATGTCCACCGCCACGGCCCGCGCCAGGTTGATCAGCGGGCGCTCCTGGGCCCAGTGCAATTCCCAGTTGCGGTCGTCGTAGGTCAGCACGGTGCCAGTGCGCAGACGCCGCTTCAGCGCCTCGCCGCGCTCGCCGGTGACCAGCGCCGCGGCCTCCTGCAGCGCCACCTGCACCTCGGCCAGTGCCGGGATCGGGATGTGCGGCGGCAGCACCCGATCGAGGATGCCGTCGCGGCGCATGTAGGCGTGGGCCAGCACGTAGTCGCCGATGGTCTGCGACTGCCGCAGGCCGCCGCAGTGGCCGATCATCAGCCAGCAGTGCGGGCGCAGCACGGCCAGGTGGTCGGTGATGTTCTTGGCGTTGGACGGACCGACGCCGATGTTGATCAGGGTGACGCCGTCGCCGTCGTTGGCGATCAGGTGGTAGGCCGGCATCTGGAAGCGGTGCCACTCGACGCCGGCGATGATGGCGTTGGCCTCGCCCCGATCCATGTCGCGCTCGATCACTACGTTGCCCGGCAGCACCATGCGCACGAAGCGCGGGTCCTCGTGCAGGCGCTCCAGGCCCATGTGGATGAACTGGTCGACGTAGCGGTGGTAGTTGGTCAGCAGGATCCACGGCTGCACGCAGCGCCAGTCGCTGCCGGTGTAGTGCACCAGGCGGCGCAGCGAGAAGTCGGTGCGCGCGGCGTCGAACAGCGCCAGCGGCATGGGGTCGGCGCCTTCCCACTGGTACAGGCCGTCGGCGATGCCGTCGGAAGTGGCCGACAGATCGGTGCTGGGGAACACCCGCGCCAGTTCGGCGGCGGTCACGCCCGAGCCGGCCAGCTCATCGCCCTGCTCCACCACGTAGGGATAGGGAATGTTCTGCTCGCTGGGGCCGACCTCGATGCGCACGGTGAAGTCTTCCATCAGCGGGCGCAGCTGCTCCAGCAGGTATTTGCGGAAGGCCGCGGGGTGGGTGATGGTCACGGCATAGGTGCCGGGCGTCTGCACCTTGGCGTAGGCGCGGGTGGTCGAGGGCACCTCGCCCTGGCACAGGTAGGTCAGGCGCAGCTGCGGATAGCGGAACAGCGCGCGCTCCTCGGCGCCCGGCTGCTCGCGGGTCTTCAGGTAGCGCCGCAGAGCCTGGCTGAGCGCCCCGGTGGCGCGCTGGTGCAAGGCGGCAAGGCGGTCGACCGCTTCTTCTGCGGTATGGGCGACGACGAAAGCGTCGCCGAGCTCGGCATTCATGGTGGGCTTCCTGTCTGAGCGATCAGCTCCATCTTGCCTGCTTATTCGCAGGAAGGGGATGACTGAATCATGTCCTCGGCGATGCCAGCCGACAGACAGGTGCCTACGGGCTAGGCCGGGAACCTCGCGGCTCCCGGCCAGCGGCATCAGGCCAGATGCGGCGTCGCCCGCGCCACCAGCGCTTCGACGTCCGTGCCGCGCGGCAGGGTGCCGTAGACGCGGCCGCCGCCGCCCAGGCGGCTGCCGATGTAGGCGTCGGAGACGGTGGCGTTGCCGGCTTCCAGCAGCAGCTTGGCCTGCAGGGCCACGGCCACGTCCTCGGTGAGCTGGCGGGCGCGGAACTGGATGTCGGCGGTGTCGGCGAAGGAGGCCTTGAGGTTGCCGATGAAGGCTGCCAGGCGGGCGTCGCCGTGGCCGTCACCGAGTTCGTGGAACAGCGCGTCGAGCACGCCCGGCTCCTTCGACAGGGCGCGCAGCACGTCCAGGCACTGGACGTTGCCCGAGCCTTCCCAGGTGGAGTTCACCGGGGCCTCGCGGTACAGGCGCGGGAGGATGGTGTCTTCGACGTAGCCGGCGCCGCCCAGGCATTCGGCGGCTTCGTTGATCATCGCCGGGGCGCGTTTGCAGATCCAGTACTTGCCCACCGCCGTGACCAGGCGGGCGAACTTGTCCTCTGCGTCGTCGTGCAGGTGGTCCAGGGCGCGGCCCATGCGCATGGTCAGGGCCAGCGCGGCCTCGCTTTCCAGGGCCAGGTCGGCCAGCACGTTCTGCATCAGCGGCTGCTCGGCCAGCACGCGGCCGCCAACCTGGCGGTAGGCGCAGTGGTGCGCGGCCTGGGTCAGCGCCTGGCGCATCAGCGCGCTGGAGCCGACCATGCAGTCGAAGCGGGTCATGGCCACCATCTCGATGATGGTCGGCACGCCGCGGCCCTCCTCACCCACCATCCAGGCCAGGGCGCCGCGGTACTCCACCTCGCTGGAGGCGTTGGACCAGTTGCCCAGCTTGTTCTTCAGGCGCTGCACGTAGAACTCGTTGCGCGTGCCGTCCGGGCGGTGGCGCGGCAGCAGGAAGCAGGTCAGGCCCTTGTCGGTATAGGCCAGGGTGAGGAAGGCGTCGCACATCGGCGCCGAGCAGAACCACTTGTGCCCGACCAGCTCGTAGGCCTGGCCCGGGCCGGGGATGCCCACCGGGTAGGCGCGCGTGGTGTTGGCGCGCACGTCGGTGCCGCCCTGCTTCTCGGTCATGGCCATGCCGATGGTGGCGCCGGCCTTCTGTTCGATCGGCAGGTTGCGCGGGTCGTATTCGCTGGCGAGGATCTTCGGCAGCCATTTCTCGGCGATGTCCGGCTGCAGGCGGATCGCCGGGACGCTGGCGAAGGTCATGGTCAGCGGGCAGCCGGTGCCGGCCTCGGCCTGGCTGTGCAGGTAGCTCAGGCCGGCGCGGGCGACGTGGGCGCCGGCGCGCGGGTCGGTCCAGGGCATGGACGGGATGCCATGCTCGATGGCCGTGCGCATCAGCTCATGGTAGGCCGGGTGGAACTCCACCAGGTCGATGCGGTGGCCGTAGCGGTCGTGGCTCTTGAACACCGGCTTGTTCTCGTTGGCGAGGAAGCCGGCGGCCATCAGCGGCCCGCCGGCCAGGGCGCCGTAGGCTCCCAGACGCTGCTCGGCCCAGCCGCCGTCGTAGCGGCGCACCCACTCCTGCAGCGGCAGGTCGATGCGGTAGAGGTTGGCGCCGTCCAGCGGCGGCACCTGGTTGGTCACTTCGTGGGTCTCGGCGTACTCGTGCAGGTTCATCGCTGTTCCTCCGGCTGGGGCGCGCCGACGGCGCGCAGGCAGAAATCGACGAGGGCCTGGCTGACTTGCTCCAGGCCAGGGCTGGCTTGCCCGGCATCGCGGGCGGCTCGGGCCGGCGGCGACAGCGGGCCGACCAGGGATTCGGCGATCGCCCCCACCAGGCAGGCGGCGATCAGCGGCGTGGGGCCGCAATGGAAGTGGCCGCTGCGCACGCCCTCTTCCAGCAGTTCGATGAACAGCTCGGCGTAAGCCTCGCGGTAGAGCAGGCGCTGCTCGTCCACCTCGGGGTCCACCGGTTCGGCGATCAGCGCGAAGGCCAGGCGCCGGCTCTCCCAGGCGCGCCGGGCGAACTGGCGCAGGCCACGGGCCAGGCGCCCGGCGGGCCCGCCTGGGCCGCGCAGGACGACGGCCAGGGCGTCCACCTCACGTTGGCTGGCGCGGGCGAAGACCTCGGCGGCCAGTTCGCCCTTGCCGCGGAAATGCCGGTACAGGCTGCCGGTGGCGATGCCCGCCTCTTCGGCCAGGCCCTGCATGGTCAGCGCCGCGAAACCGCCCTCGGCGACCCGCGCCAGGGCCAGCTGGAGGATACGCTCGCGCAGTTCCACGTCCTTCTGCAGGCGGGCTTCGGTGAGACGGTAGACCATGCTCTGAATCCGGATTCACTGTTTCAAGCAGTGAATCACGGTTCAGGACTTGGCCATAGGGGGAATTGCGCCAGCGGTGCGGGCGTTCCGGCCAGCGGATCGCGCCGCGTGACGCAACGGGCGTGGCGGATCAGGCGTGGCTGGGCAGCGCCGGCTGGCACAGCAGCCAGTCGTGCAGCAGGGTCTGCAGCTCCTCGAACTTCACCGGCTTGGCCAGGTAGTCGCTCATGCCCGCCGCCAGGCAGCGCTCGCGGTCGCCGCTGTGGCTGTGGGCGGTGATGGCCAGCACCGGCAGCTCGCCGCCCTGGGGCAGTGTGCGGATCGCCCGGCAGGTGGCGAAGCCGTCCATGATCGGCATCTGGCAGTCCAGCAGCACGGCATCGACGCTCTCGCGGCGCAGCAGGTCGATGGCTTCCGAGCCGTTGTCGGCGGTTCGCACCCGGTAGCCCAGCTTGAGCAGCATGCCGCGGATCACCAGTTGGTTGATGGCGTTGTCCTCCACCACCAGCACCGTGCACTGGTCCGGGCGGCGCAGGGCCTGACCGCCGGCGCGGCGCGGCGGCACGCTGAAGCTCTGCGCCGGCTGGCCGAGGTTCAGTTCAAGGACGAAGCGGCTGCCGCGCCCGGGGCTGGAATGGTGCTGCAGCTGCCCGCCGAGCAGCTCGGTGAGCTGGCGGCACAGCGCCAGGCCGATGCCCAGGCCGCCGTACTCGCGGGTCAGCGAGCCGTCGAGCTGGTGGAAGCGCTGGTACAGCGCATCGTCGGCCGGCGTCTCGAAGCCGATGCCGGAGTCCTGCACCGTCACCCGCAGGGCGACGCCGTCGCTCTGCCGCTGGCCGTCCACGCGCAGGCTCACGCCGCCCTGATGGGTGAACTTGATGGCGTTGTCCAGCAGGTAGCCGAGGGTCTGGGCCAGCTTGCCGGCGTCGCCTTCCAGGGTGTCCGGCAGGTTCTCGTCCAGTTGCAGGTCGAAGCGCAGGCCCTTGGCCTCGGCGCGCGGCGCGTACTGGGCGCGCAAGCTGTCGAACAGGCCGCGCAGGCTGAAGGGCTCGCGCCGCGGGTAGAGCTTGCCGGCCTGCAGCTCGATCAGCGCGAGGATGTCGTTGACCATGCGCATCATGTCGCGCGCCGAGCCGGTGGCGGTCTTCTGGTACTGCGCCAGCTCCACGTCCATGGGCACCGTCTGCATCAGCTCCAGCGAACCGATCACCCCGCTCATGGGAGTGCGCAGCTCATGGGTGACGGTGGCCAGGAACTCGTCCTTCAGGCGGTTGCTGTTGGCCAGTTCGAGGTTCAGTTGCTCCAGCTTGCGACTGGATTCCTGGAGAATACGCGTGCGCTCTTCCTTCATGGCGTTGATGCGGTCGGCCAGGGCCAGGGACAGCAGGCCCACCTCCAGCGCCGAGCCGATCTGCCCGGAGTACATGGTGAAGAACACGTTGGGCAGGAAGCCCAGCACCATCAGGGTGTTGATGGTCCCGCCGAGGAGGAAGGCGGTCCAGGCGAAGATGAAGTAGCGCGCCACGCGCATGCCGCGCAGCCAGGCGAGGATGCCGGCGCTGAAGATGACCACCACGAACGCCAGCGCCAGATAGGTGGCTAGGCGCAGCGACAGCGCGTAGCTGGCCGACAACGCCAGCAGCATCACCAGCACGCCCACGGCCATCAGCGCCAGCAGGGTGCGGTCGACCCATGGACTGTGCTCGCGGGTGTGCAGGAAGCTGCGGGCGAACTGGCAGCCGAACAGGCCGGCGGAGCCGATCAGGAAGGGCGTGGCGGCGTTGGCCCACCAGGGGCTGTCGGGCCAGAAGTACTCGATGCCGGCGCCGTTGACCGAGACCTGGTAGAGGCCGAAAGAGGCGATGTAGAGGATGTAATAGAGGTAGCTGGTGTCGCGCACGCTGACGAAGATGAACAGGTTGTACACCAGCATCACCAGCAGCACGCCGTAGATGATGCCGAGCACGTAGACGTTGCCCGGCAGGTTTTCCATGTAGGCCTTGGGCGACCAGAGCGTCAGCGGCGCCTGGATCGAGCCCTGGCTCTCCAGGCGCAGGTACACCCGCAGCGGCTTGCCGGGCGCAAGCTTGAGGTCGAACAGGTAGTTGGTCAGGCTGATCGGCCGGCTGGCGAACGGCAGGGTGTCGCCGGTGCTCTGGGCCAGGCGGTACTTGCCGTCGGCGTCGGGCAGGTAGAGGTCCAGGCGGTCCAGCGGCGGGTAGGCCAGTTCCAGCAGCCAGGGCGCCGGGTCCTGGGACTCCTGCGGGCGGTAGTCCAGGTCCAGGCGGATCCAGAACACCGAGCGCGAGTAGCCGGCGTTGAGCACGTCGCGGTCGTGGCGGCGGAAGCTGTCGGCCAGGGCCG
This sequence comes from Pseudomonas citronellolis, assembly GCF_900112375.1. GTDB lineage: Bacteria > Pseudomonadota > Gammaproteobacteria > Pseudomonadales > Pseudomonadaceae > Pseudomonas > Pseudomonas citronellolis. Next base: position 37,833 of record NZ_FOLS01000020.1, read on the forward strand.
CGGAGGTGATGTCGGCGATGTCGGCGGTGCCGCGCACGTCCTCGAAGACGTCGATCGAGTGGCCCAGCGGCAGGCGGCTGGTGTGCTCGTCGAAGCTGACCGCGCCGGCCAGCGGCGAAAGAAGGAGAAGGAAGAGGATCAGCCAGCGCTGCATGCTACCCCGCAGTGCCCCTCCGGACGACGCCCAGGGGCCCCATCCCCCGCGATCGGCGCGCCCTGTGGGCGTGATTTTCGAATCGGCCAACTTTAGCACGCCGGCATGACGATCAAGCAGCGCCGGGCCGGGGGTCGGGGCAAACGACGCCTGCCGGGTTTAGTGGTAAGCTCCCGCGCCATGAAAACGCCAACCTCCCGTCCCGTAGTGCTCTGCCTGTCCGGCCACGATCCCAGTGGCGGCGCCGGCCTGCAGGCCGACATCGAAGCCCTGATCGCCCAAGGCTGCCATGCGGCGCCCGCCGTCACCGCGCTGACCGTTCAGGACACCGTCAACGTTGCCGACTTCCGCGTGCTCGACCGCGAGTGGGTGCTGGCCCAGGCCAACGCCGTGATCGCCGACCTGCCGGTGGCCGCGGTCAAGCTGGGCATGCTCGGCTCGGTGGAGATGGTCGACACCGTGGTCGAGATCATGCAGTCGCTGCCCGGCGTGCCACTGGTCTGCGACCCGGTGCTGCGCGCTGGCGGCGGCGGCGCCCTGGGCAAGGACGAGGTGGGCTACGCGATCCGCGAGCGGCTGTTCCCGGTGGCCGCCATCGCCACGCCGAACCTGCCGGAGGCGCGCATCCTCGCCGAGCTGCCCGAAGGCAGCGCCGACGAATGCGCCGAGAAGCTGCTGCCGTACATCCGCAACCTGCTGATCACCGGCGGCCACGGCGACGAATCCGAGGTGCACAATCGCCTGTACAGCCGCGACGGCAGCCAGCATAGCTTCACCTGCCAGCGCCTGCCGGGCAGCTACCACGGCTCCGGCTGCACCCTGGCCAGCGCCCTGTCCGGCCGCCTGGCCCTGGGCGAGGAGTTGGCCAGCGCCGTGCGCAGCGCCCTCGACTACACCTGGCGCACCCTGCGCGACGCCGAGGCCCCCGGCCACGGCCAGTACGTCCCGCGCCGGCTGCCGCTGGACTTCTGCTCCTGATTCACCTGCCGAGGCCTTCATGAAACTCCGCGGACTCTACGCCATCACCGATAGCAAGCTGCTCGCCGACGGCCGCCTGCTGCCCTACGTCGAGGCCGCGCTGCGCGGTGGCGCGCGCCTGCTGCAGTACCGCGACAAGTCCAGCGACGAGTCGCGCCGCCTGCGCGAGGCCGAGGCCCTGCGCGAACTCTGCGAGCGCCACGGCGCCACCCTGATCATCAACGACGACGCCGAGCTGGCCGCGCGCCTGGGTGTGAGCGTACACCTGGGCCAGACCGACGGCTCCCTGGCCGCCGCCCGCGCCCTGCTGGGCCGCCAGGCGATCATCGGCGCCACCTGCCACGGCAACCTGCAGCTGGCCGACCAGGCCGTCGCCGAGGGCGCCGACTACGTGGCCTTCGGCCGCTTCTTCCAGTCGCTGACCAAGCCCGGCGCCTCCGAGGCCAGCCCCGAGCTGCTGGAGCAGGCCCGCGCGCGCTTCGCCAACGTACCGCTGGTGGCCATCGGCGGCGTGAGCCTGGACAACGCCCCCGAGCTGATCGGCCGCGGCGCCGACCTGCTGGCGGTGATCAACGCGCTCTTCGCCGCCGACACCCCGGCCGAAGTGGAGCGCCGCGCCCGCGCCTTCGCCGCGCTGTTCTAACCCTTTCCCGCGGCGCCGCTGCGCGCCGCTTTCACGGATCCCAACGAGAGGTCGCCATGTCCCGTTCCGAACTCCTCTTCGCCAACGCCCAGAAGCACATCCCCGGCGGCGTCAACTCGCCGGTGCGCGCCTTCAAGAGCGTCGGCGGCACCCCGCTGTTCTTCAAGCACGCGGAAGGCGCCTACGTGGTGGACGAAGACGACAAGCGCTACGTCGACTACGTCGGCTCCTGGGGCCCGATGATCCTCGGCCACGCCCACCCGGAAGTGCTCGACGCGGTGCGCCGCCAGCTGCAGCACGGCCTGTCCTACGGCGCGCCGACTGCGCTGGAAGTGGAAATGGCCGACCTGGTCTGCTCGCTGGTGCCGTCCATGGACATGGTGCGCATGGTCAGCTCCGGCACCGAGGCGACCATGAGCGCCATCCGCCTGGCCCGCGGCTACACCGGCCGCGACGACATCATCAAGTTCGAGGGCTGCTACCACGGCCACTCCGACAGCCTGCTGGTGAAGGCCGGCTCCGGCGCCCTGACCTTCGGCGTGCCGAACTCCCCGGGCGTGCCGGCGGACTTCGCCAAGCACACCCTGACGCTGCCGTTCAACGACCTGGAAGCGGTGGAGAAGGCCCTGGACGAGTGCGGCCAGAACGTCGCCTGCATCATCGTCGAGCCGGTGGCCGGCAACATGAACTGCGTGCCGCCCGCCCCGGGCTTCCTCCAGGGCCTGCGCAAGGCCTGCGACAAGCACGGCGTGGTGCTGATCTTCGACGAGGTGATGACCGGCTTCCGCGTCCACCTCGGCAGCGCCCAGGCGCTGTACGGCGTGACCCCGGACCTGTCGACCTTCGGCAAGATCATCGGCGGCGGCATGCCGGTGGGCGCCTTCGGCGGCAAGCGCGCGATCATGCAGCAGATTTCCCCGCTGGGCCCGGTCTACCAGGCCGGCACCCTGTCGGGCAACCCGCTGGCCATGGCCGCCGGCCTGACCACCCTGAAGCTGATCAGCCGCCCGGGCTTCCACGACGAGCTGACCGACTACACCAGCCGCATGCTGCAGGGCCTGCAGGAGCGCGCCGATGCCGCCGGCATCCCGTTCGTCACCACCCAGGCCGGCGCCATGTTCGGCCTGTACTTCAGCGGCGCGGACGACATCATCACTTTCGCCGACGTGATGGCCAGCGACGCCGAGCGCTTCAAGCGCTTCTTCCATCTGATGCTGGACGGCGGCGTGTACCTGGCGCCCAGCGCCTACGAGGCCGGCTTCACCTCCATCGCCCACGGCGACACCGAGCTGAAGCTGACTCTGGACGCCGCCGAGCGCGCCTTCGCCGCCCTCAAGTAACTCCCTCCGGCCGCGGCGCCCGCCGCGGCCAATTTTCCGTCGTTACGCTTTCCAGGCGAGTCCTACGCCGGTTTCTTGGCCATTCGGACGGAAACCGCGAAAAACACCGTAAAGACTTTGTAAGGAAGCGTCGGCTTATTTCATAATGTGCAGGCCGGCACGTTTTCGCCGGCCGGGCATTGCGCCCGCCCCGTTGCCGGAGGCCGTTTCTCCCCATGTACCGTTCTGGTCGCGCCCTGCTGCTGGGCAGCCTGTTGTTCATCTCGCCCCTGCTCGCGCAGGCGGGAGGCAACTCGCTGCTGGTCCCGGCGACCGGCCGTTGCACCCTGAACACGGTGCCCGAGCAACTGCAGCAGGCCCTGGCCAGCTGCCAGCAGATCGCCAACGGCGGCGACGCCGAAGCGCAATTCGAACTGGGCGAGTACTACTACACCGGCGAACGCGCCCCGCGCGACTTCCCGGCCGCCCTGCGCTGGTACGAAAAAGCCTCGCTGCTGGGCCACGCCCAGGCCCAATGGCGCCTGGGGACCATGTTCTTCCGCGGCGAAGGGGTCAAGGCCAACAACATCCAGGCCTACATAGTGCTGAAGATGGCCGCGGTGAACGGCGCCGAAGACGCCATGGACAGCGCCGACCTGGTCGCCGAGCAGATGAGCAAGGACGAACTGGACATCGCCAGCAAGGTGCTGGGGCAGATCTTCCGCAACTACCTGATCGAGCTGCAGACGGCGGGCAATACGCCGTTTTCGCCGTTGCCCTAAAAGAGGCTAGAGGCTAGAGGCTAGAGGCTAGAGGCTAGAGGCTAGAGGCTAGAGGCGAAGAGCATACGGGCTTTTCGTAGGAGCGACTCCAGCGTGCTCTTCGCTCTTGCCTTCAGCCTATAGCCTATAGCCTTCAGCTGCTCTTGTCCGGCATCGGCATCGGAAACGGCATCACGTTGCCGCCGCCCTTGGCCTCGCTGATCTTCGGCGTGCCCAGGCGCTCGACTTCGTCGATGCGGATGATCGCGTGCAGCGGCACGAAGCTGCGGATCACGCCCTCGAACTGGGCCTTGAGCTTCTCTTCGCTGGGGTCCACGACCACCTGGGTGCGCTCGCCAAAGACGAACTCCTCGATCTCCAGAAAGCCCCACAGTTCGCTCTGGTAGATCTGCTTGGCGTACATCTCGAACACCTGGCCCTGGTTGAGGAAGACGACTTTGTAGATCGGGTTCTCGCGCTTGTTCATGAACGACGGATGACAGCTCTGCGAAAAGGGGGGCGCGAAGCATAGCACAGCCGCCTGGCGCGCAACCCTAGGAACGGGCCCGGCGCGCCACTATAATGCCCGGTCATTTTGGATTTCCCCGACGAAACGCGCATGGCCAAGAAGCTTTTCATTCAGACCCACGGCTGCCAGATGAACGAGTACGACAGCTCGCGCATGGCCGACCTGCTGGGCGAGGAGCATGCCCTGGAGTTGACCGAGAAGGCCGAAGAAGCCGACGTGATCCTCCTCAATACCTGCTCGATCCGCGAAAAGGCCCAGGAGAAGGTGTTCTCCGAACTGGGCGCCTGGCGGACTCTGAAGCAGCAGAAGCCGGAGCTGGTGATCGGCGTCGGCGGCTGCGTGGCCAGCCAGGAAGGCGCCGCCATCCGCGAGCGCGCGCCGTTCGTCGACGTGGTCTTCGGCCCGCAGACCCTGCACCGCCTGCCGGAAATGATCGACGCCGCGCGCACCACCCGCAAACCGCAGGTGGACGTGTCCTTCCCGGAGATCGAGAAGTTCGACCGCCTGCCCGAACCGCGCGTCGACGGCCCCACCGCCTTCGTCTCGGTGATGGAAGGCTGCAGCAAGTACTGCAGCTTCTGCGTGGTGCCCTACACCCGCGGCGAGGAAGTCAGCCGGCCGTTCGACGACGTGCTCGCCGAGGTCATCCACCTGGCCGAGAACGGCGTCAAGGAAGTCACCCTGCTGGGGCAGAACGTCAACGGCTTCCGCGGCGCCACCCACGACGGGCGCATCGCCGACTTCGCCGAGCTGCTGCGGGTGGTCGCCGAGGTCGACGGCATCGAACGCATCCGCTACACCACCTCGCACCCGCTGGAGTTCAGCGATGCGCTGATCGCCGCCCACGCCGAGCTGCCGCAGCTGGTGCCCTTCGTCCATTTGCCGGTGCAGTCCGGCTCGGACCGCGTGCTGGCCGCCATGAAACGCAACCACACCGCGCTGGAATACAAGTCGCGCATCCGCAAGCTCAAGGCCGCGGCGCCGGACATCTGCATCAGCTCGGACTTCATCGTCGGCTTCCCCGGCGAGACCGACAAGGACTTCGAACAGACCATGAAGCTGGTGGAAGAAGTCGGTTTCGACTACTCCTTCGTCTTCATCTACAGCCAGCGCCCGGGTACCCCGGCGTCGGACCTGGTCGACGACACCCCGGACGAGGTGAAGAAGCAGCGCCTGATGATTCTCAACACGCGCCTGCAGCAGCAGGGCTTCGAGATCAGCCGACGCATGGTCGGCAGCGTGCAGCGCATCCTCGTCACCGACTACTCCAAGCGCGACCCGGGCCAGCTGCAGGGCCGCACGGCGAACAACCGCGTGGTCAACTTCGCCTGCGACAATCCGCGCCTGATCGGCCAGTTCGCCGAGGTGGAAATCTACGAGGCGCTGCCCAACTCGCTGCGCGGCCGCCTCATCGAGCCCACCCGTCACTGAAGTCCATCCCGGCGCCCGACTTTCCCACAGGGGCCGCCGGGGTTATTCTTCGGTCATCCCTAATTTCCCAACGGTCATACCGACAGCACCTTGAACGCCCCCCTGGATCTTCACCGCTTCACCCTGGAACCCTTCGACGCACGCAGCTTCGCCAATCTCTGCGGGCAGTTCGACGAGCACCTGCACCAGATCGAGAAACGCCTGGACATCGAGATCCGCAACCGCGGCAACCAGTTCGAACTGGTTGGCGAGGCCGCGCGCACCCAGGCCGCCGAGCACCTGCTGCAGCGCCTGTACCGCGAGGCACAGAGCGGCACCGAGCTGACCCCGGACATGGTCCACCTGTTCCTCCAGGAATCCGGCCTGGAAGACCTGGCCAGCGCCAGCGACGTGCCCAACATCACGCTGAAGACGCGCAAGGCGCACATCCGCCCGCGCGGCGCCAACCAGCAGCGCTATGTCAAGGCGATCCTCGACCACGACATCAACTTCGGCATCGGCCCGGCCGGCACCGGCAAGACCTACCTGGCGGTGGCCTGCGCCGTGGACGCCCTGGAGCGCGAGCAGATCCGCCGCATCCTGCTGGTGCGCCCGGCGGTGGAGGCCGGCGAGAAGCTCGGCTTCCTCCCCGGCGACCTGTCGCAGAAGATCGACCCCTACCTGCGCCCGCTGTACGACGCCCTGTACGAGATGCTCGGCTTCGAGACCGTGGCCAAGCTGATCGAGCGCCAGGTGATCGAGGTCGCGCCGCTGGCCTACATGCGCGGGCGCACGCTGAACAACAGCTTCATCATCCTCGACGAGAGCCAGAACACCACCATCGAGCAGATGAAGATGTTCCTCACCCGCATCGGCTTCGGCTCCACTGCGGTGATCACCGGCGACATCACCCAGGTCGACCTGCCGCGCGGCACCCGCTCGGGCCTCAAGCACGTGATGGAAGTGCTGCACGACGTACCGGGCATCAGCTTCACCCACTTCAAGCCCAAGGACGTGGTGCGCCACCCGCTGGTGCAACGCATCGTCGAAGCCTACGAACGCTTCGAGGCACGCCAGCCGGTGCGCCTGGACGGCGAACGCGCGCCCAGGGAAACCCGCGATGCTTGAACTCGACCTGCAGGTCGCCAGCCAAGCCGCCGACCTGCCCGCCGAGGCGCAGCTGCGCCGCTGGTGCGAGCTGGCCCTGCGCCAGCGCCAGGCCGACTCCGAGCTGACCATCCGCCTGGTGGACGAGGCCGAGGGCCGCGAGCTGAACCGCACCTGGCGGCACAAGGACTACGCCACCAACGTGCTGTCCTTCCCCGCCGACGTACCCGACGAACTGCTGGACATACCGCTGCTGGGCGACCTGGTGATCTGCGTGCCGGTGGTCGAGCGCGAAGCCGCCGAACAGGGCAAGGAGCCGGCGGCGCACTGGGCCCACCTGGTGATCCACGGTTGCCTGCACCTGCTGGGCTACGACCATATCGAAGACGCCGAGGCCGAGGAAATGGAGGCCCTGGAACGGCAATTGCTGGCCGAACTGGGCTACCCCGACCCGTACGCGGCGGATGAAGAATAAAAGCCAACGAGCAAAGGAAAGATGAGCGAAGACCGATCGAGCAACGGGCATAAGTCCTGGCTGGACAAGATCACCCAGGCTTTTGCCCATGAGCCGAGAAACCGCCAGGAGCTCCTCGAGCTGCTGCGCGACGCCCACGACAACAAGCTGCTGGACAGCGAGGCGCTGTCCATCGTCGAAGGCGCCATCCAGGTCGCCGACCTGCAGGTGCGCGACATCATGGTGCCGCGTTCGCAGATGATCAGCATCAAGGCCAGCCAGAGCCCGCGCGAGTTCCTCCCGGCGATCATCGACGCGGCGCACTCGCGCTACCCGGTGGTGGGCGAGAGCCTCGACGACGTGATGGGCGTGCTGCTGGCCAAGGACCTGCTGCCGCTGATCCTCCACGACGGCAGCCACGCCTTCAACATCAAGGACCTGCTGCGCCCGGCCACCTTCGTGCCCGAGTCCAAGCGCCTCAACGTGCTGCTGCGCGAATTCCGCGCCAACCACAACCACATGGCCATCGTCATCGACGAGTACGGCGGCGTGGCGGGCCTGGTGACCATCGAGGACGTGCTGGAGCAGATCGTCGGCGACATCGAGGACGAGCACGACGTCGAGGAAGACAGCTACATCAAGCCGCTGCCCAGCGGCGACTTCATCGTCAAGGCGCTGACCCCGGTGGAAGCCTTCAACGATTTCTTCGGCGCGGAATTCTCCGACGAGGAATTCGACACCGTCGGCGGCCTGGTGATGAGCGCCTTCGGCCACCTGCCCAAGCGCAACGAGACCACCGAGCTGGGCGGTTTCCGCTTCCGCGTGCTCAACGCCGACAGCCGCCGCCTGCACCTGCTGCGCCTGACGCCGCTGCGCGACTGAGGCGGGCCTGCCGCTCCCACACCCCTCTGTAGGAGCGCGCCCTGCGCGCGAATCGCGGGCAGGGCCCGCTCCTACAGCTCCAGCGTAGGATGGGTTGAGCGAAGCGATACCCATCACCATGGTCCGATGGGTTTCGCAGGCTCAACCCACCCTACGAAGAGCGCCTCCCGCCGCGGACAAGCTCCGCGCCTACGGGGCATTCTGACATCCTGCAACACAGCGTCGCAGACGCCTCGTGGCTTTTCGCCCTCGTCCCCATAGCCGACCGTTCGTCTCTCCATTACTCTTGCGCATCGCCAAATCGCTTCCAAGGAATACCGATGCGCTGGATCACCCGTCCCGGCTGGCCGGGCCATCTGCTGGCCCTCGCCGCCGGCGCCATCACCCCACTGGCCCTGGCCCCCTACGGCATCTGGCCGCTGGCGCTGCTTTCCGTCGCCCTGTTCTACCTCGGGCTGCGTGGCGTCACCCCGGGCTCGGCGCTGTGGCGCGGCTGGTGGTACGGCTTCGGCGCCTTCCTCGCCGGCACCGGCTGGATCTACTACAGCATCCACGACTTCGGCGGCGCCTCGCCGGCCCTGGCCGGCTTCCTGGTGGTCGGCTTCAGCGCCGGCGTAGCCTTCTTCTTCGGCCTGCCGGCCTGGGCCTGGGCGCGCCTGCTGCGGCGCAACAATGCACCGGTCAGCGACGCCCTGGCCTTCGCCGCGCTGTGGCTGGGCCTGGAGGTGTTCCGCAGTTGGTTCCTCACCGGCTTCCCCTGGCTCTTCACCGGCTACAGCCAGCTGCAGGGCCCCCTGGCCGGCCTGGCCCCGATCGGCGGCGTGTGGCTGATCTCCTTCAGCATCGCCCTGTGCGCCGCGCTGCTGATCAACCTGCCGCAGCTGACCTTCCGCCCGGCGCAACTGGTCGTCGGCCTGGTCCTGCTGCTCGCGCCGTGGATCGCCGGCCTCGTCCTCAAGGGCCACGCCTGGACCGCCCCCGCCGGCGCGCCGCTGACCGTCGCCGCCATCCAGGGCAACATCGCCCAGGAAATGAAGTGGGACCCCAAGCACGTCACCGCGCAACTGGAGCTGTACCGCGACCTCAGCGCCGAACAGCATGACGTCGACCTGATCGTCCTGCCAGAAACCGCCGTGCCGCTGCTCAAGGACCAGGCCGGCGGCTACCTGGGCATGCTCGACGAGATGGCCAGGCAGAAGCGTGCCGCGCTCATCACCGGCGTGCCCATGCGCCAGCGCGACGCCGACGGCGTGCACTACTACAACGGCATCACCGTGGTCGGCGACGGCAGCGGCGACTACCTCAAGCAGAAGCTGGTGCCCTTCGGCGAATACGTGCCGCTGCAGGACCTGCTGCGCGGCCTGATCACCTTCTTCGACCTGCCCATGTCCGACTTCGCCCGCGGCCCCGCCGACCAGGCGCTGCTCAAGGCCAAGGGCTACGCCATCGCGCCGTACATCTGCTACGAAGTGGTCTATCCGGAATTCGCCGCCGGCCTGGCGGCGCAGAGCCAGCTGCTGCTGACCATCAGCAACGACGCCTGGTTCGGCACCTCCATCGGCCCGCTGCAGCACCTGCAGATGGCGCAGATGCGCGCCCTGGAGGCCGGGCGCTGGATGGTCCGCGGCACCAACAACGGCGTCACCGCGCTGATCGACCCGCAGGGCCGCATCGCCCACGAGATCCCGCAGTTCCAGCAGGGCGTGCTGCGCGGCGAGGTCACCCCGATGCAGGGCCTGACGCCCTACCTGAAATGGCGCCTGTGGCCGCTGGGCGCCCTGGCGGTGATCCTGTCGCTCTGGGCCGTGGTGCGCCGCCAGGCCGCGCCCGAGCAGCGCCGGATGTTCGGCTGAGCGTAGGGCGTACAACCGTTCGCGGTTGTACGCCGAGGTTGAGTTCAACAGCGGCTCCGTGCTCGACACCGAGCGGAATGCAGCCAAGGTCAGGCGGCGGATAACCGCGAACGGTTATCCGCCTACGCTGCCCCACCCACATCGTTCCCCTGTAGGAGCGCGCCCTGCGCGCGAATCGCGGGCAGGGCCCGCTCCTACTGCGCCGAGGTGCTCTTCGTAGGAGCGAGCTTGCTCGCGAACCGCATGGCACCGCGTTTGTTCGCGAGCAAGCTCGCTCCTACGAGAAGCCATGCTCGCCGGGAACGTAGGAGCGGATTCATCCGCGATAGCCAGCCACGCGCCATTCCTACTGTAGGAGCGCGCCCTGCGCGCGAATCGCGGACAAGGTCCGCGATGCATCCCCGCAGCGATAGAACAACCGGTACCCCAGCAACCCCAGCGCCTCGTTGAGCAACTGGTTGCTCTGCCAGAACGCCTTGGCCTCCGGCAGCCAGCCGCCGAACGGGCGGGCGTTGTCCACGCCGATGAAGCCCATCGGCGCCGGCACCACCTCCAGGCCGTTGGCCTCGAAACTCCAGACCGCACGCGGCATGTGCTGCGCCTGGGTGACCAGCACCACGCGGCGCACGCCGGCCTGGCGGAGGATTTCCGCGCTCATGGTGGCGTTCTCCCAGGTGGTACGGCTGCGCCCTTCCTGCCAGCGCACGCTCACCCCATAGTCGTCCGCCAGGCTGGTGGCCATGATCTGCGCCTCGCTGGGCGGCGTGCCGTAGTGCAGGCCGCCGGAAGTCAGCAGCGGCAGACCGCTGGCCTTGGCCAGGCGCGCGGCGTAGCGCAGCCGCTCGCGGGCCATCAGGCCGGGCTGGTCGTCGCCCCAGGCCGGGTCGCCGCGCTCGCGGCCCGCGCCGAGGATGACGATGGCCTCGGCGCGCTGCGCCAGCCCTGCCCATTCACTACGGGCCAGGGGCGGCTGGCGCTCCAGCAGGCGCGCGCCCCACTCCACCGTCAGCGGCAGGCTGAGCAGCCAGAAGCCGGCGAACCCGGCGACGAAGCAGGCCAGCGCCAGCCTCGGCCGGCGGCGGCGCAGGACGAAGCCCAGCAACAGGAGGATGAGCAGGATGCCCGGCGGCATCAGGATCTGCTTGATGAGATAGCGCAACGGCATCGGCGGCTCCTTTCATGGAGCGCCACAGCCTAGCGGATGAACGCGCGGAATCAACGCCCGCGGGAGCCGCGGAACAACTGCGAACCACAGGAAGCGCAGGGCATCACCCCGTGCTGGCGGTTGTACACCACCGGCGTGCCGCACAGCGCGCAGAGCAATTGCAGGTGACGGTGGGACGGGCGCGTCTTGCCGGCGCTGCCGCCCAGGCGCGCCCGCGTGGAGCGGGCGGGAGCGTGCTCGATCAGCGCCAGTTCCTCGGCGGCGGCATGCCAGCCGCGCAGCCAGTTGACGTCCTGGTCGAGGTAGGCGCGGATCAGCTGCATCTCGGCGCTGCTCAGGCCGCGCAGCTCCAACTCCTCGGGATGCTCATCGCGCAGGCGTTCCGCGGTCTCGGCCTCGTCCAGGGCCAGTTCAAGTCGATGCAACAACCGCTCATAAAGACCGGGACCCGACAAACTTGCACGATGCAGCTCAGCCATCAGTCACCTCAAGCAGGCGGAAACCTCCCGCCCTCAGGCCAAGCTTAGCGTCCCGGCCCCCAGGCCACCGAGCGTGCGACAAACGGCGCGGGCTACCGGCTCGGGGAGGGCTCATGTATGCTACGAGGCTTTATGCAGCCCCTTGCCGACCGGCCGCCGCGGTGCCCCGGCAAGACGGGAGCGCCCGCTCCGCTCCCACGGCCGCGCCGTCTATTCCGTACAGGTCCAAGTCGCGCCATGCACGAGCAATACCAGCCTCTCGAGATCGAATCCCAGGCCCAGAAGTACTGGAACGAACACAGCTCCTTCCGCGTCGAGGAAGTCCCCGGCAAGGAGAAGTTCTACTGCCTGTCGATGTTCCCGTATCCGAGCGGCAAGCTGCACATGGGCCACGTGCGCAACTACACCATCGGCGACGTGATCAGCCGCTACCAGCGCATGCGCGGCAAGAACGTCCTGCAGCCGATGGGCTGGGACGCCTTCGGCATGCCGGCGGAAAACGCCGCGATGAAGAACAACGTCGCCCCCGCCGCCTGGACCTACGACAACATCGCCTACATGAAGGCCCAGCTGAACAGCCTGGGCCTGGCCATCGACTGGTCGCGCGAAGTCACCACCTGCAAGCCGGACTACTACCGCTGGGAGCAGTGGCTGTTCACCCGCCTGTTCGAGAAGGGCGTGATCTACCGCAAGAACGGCACCGTCAACTGGGACCCGGTGGACCAGACCGTGCTGGCCAACGAGCAGGTCATCGACGGCCGCGGCTGGCGTTCGGGCGCGCTGATCGAGAAGCGCGAAATCCCGATGTACTACTTCAAGATCACCGCCTACGCCGAAGAGCTGCTGGAAAGCCTCGACCACCTGCCGGGCTGGCCGGAACAGGTCAAGACCATGCAGCGCAACTGGATCGGCAAGTCCCGCGGCATGGAGATCGCCTTCCCCTATGACCAGGCCTCCATCGGCGAGGCCGGCCAGCTGAAGGTCTTCACCACCCGTCCGGACACCCTGATGGGCGCCACCTACGTCGCCGTGGCCGCCGAGCATCCGCTGGCCACCCTGGCCGCCCAGCGCGAGCCGGCCCTGCAGGCATTCATCGACGAGTGCAAGCGCGGCGGCGTCGCCGAAGCGGACATCGCCACCCAGGAGAAGAAAGGCGTCGCCACTTCCCTGTTCGTCGAGCACCCGCTGACCGGCGAGAAGCTGCCGCTGTGGATCGCCAACTACGTGCTGATGACCTACGGCGAAGGCGCGGTGATGGCCGTGCCGGCCCATGACGAGCGCGACTTCGAATTCGCCAACAAGTACCAGTTGCCGATCAGGCAGGTGATCACCCTGGCCGCCGGCGACGACGGCTACGACGCCAGCGCCTGGCAGGAGTGGTACGGCGCCAAGGACGACAGCGTCCGCACCGTCAACTCCGGCAAGTACGATGGCCTCGGCTACCAGGCCGCCTTCGACGCCATCGGCGCCGACCTGGCCGCCAAGGGCCTGGGCCAGGCGCGCACCCAGTTCCGCCTGCGCGACTGGGGCATCAGCCGCCAGCGCTACTGGGGCTGCCCGATCCCGATCATCCACTGCGAGACCTGCGGCGACGTGCCGGTACCGGCCGACCAGCTGCCGGTGGTGCTGCCGGAGGACGTGGTGCCGGACGGCGCCGGTTCGCCCCTGGCAAAAATGCCGGAATTCTACGAGTGCAGCTGCCCGAAATGCGGCCAGCCGGCCAAGCGCGAAACCGACACCATGGACACCTTCGTCGAGTCGTCCTGGTACTTCGCCCGCTACGCCTGCCCGCAGTTCGAGGACGGCATGCTGGACAAGAAGGCCGCCAACTACTGGCTGCCGGTGGACCAGTACATCGGCGGCATCGAGCACGCCATCCTGCACCTGCTGTACGCGCGCTTCTTCCACAAGCTGATGCGCGACGAGGGCCTGATCGACTCCGACGAGCCGTTCAAGGACCTGCTGACCCAGGGCATGGTGGTCGCCGAGACCTACTACCGCACCACCGCCAATGGCGGCAAGGACTGGTTCAACCCGGCCGACGTGGAAGTCGAGCGTGACGCCAAGGCCAAGGTCATAGGCGCGCGCCTGAAGACCGACGGCCTGCCGGTGGAGATCGGCGGCACCGAGAAGATGTCCAAGTCGAAGAACAACGGCGTGGACCCGCAGGCCATGATCGACGCCTACGGCGCCGACACCTGCCGCCTGTTCATGATGTTCGCCTCGCCGCCGGACATGAGCCTGGAATGGTCCGACTCCGGCGTCGAGGGCGCGAGCCGCTTCCTGCGCCGCGTCTGGCGCCTGGCCCAGGCCCACGTCAACGCCGGCTTCGCCGCCGCCGTGGCGCAGGACACGCTGGACGACGCGCAGAAGGAAATCCGCCGCGCCATCCACCTGGCCATCAAGCAGGCCAGCCAGGATATCGGCCAGAACCACAAGTTCAACACCGCCATCGCCGCGGTGATGACGCTGATGAACGTGCTGGAGAAGGTCCCGCAGGAAGGCGCCGGCAACCGCGCCCTGCTGCAGGAAGGCCTGGAGACCGTCGCCCTGCTGCTGGCGCCGATCACCCCGCACATCTGCCACGTGCTCTGGCACGAGCTGGGCCACACCGGCGCGGTGATCGACGCGCCCTGGCCGCAGGTCGACGAGAGCGCGCTGGTGCAGGACACCCTGCAACTGGTGGTGCAGGTCAACGGCAAGCTGCGCGGGCACATCGAGGTGCCGGCCGAAGCCAGCCGCGAGGACGTCGAGGCCACCGCCCGCGCCAACGAGAACGTGCTGCGCTTCACCGACGGCCTGACCATCCGCAAGGTGATCGTGGTCCCCGGCAAGCTGGTCAATATCGTCGCCAACTGATGGCATTCGCCCGCGGCGCCTTGCCGCGGGCAACCCGGATCAACAGGAGTGAGGGAAGCTTGATGAAACGTATCCTGACCGGCATCGCGCTGATCGGCCTGACCACCGTGCTGGCCGCCTGCGGTTTCCACCTGCGCGGCCTGGGCGATACGAACTTCGCGCTCAAGGAAGTCGACCTGAGCGCGCGCAACGCCTATGGCGACACCGTCAAGGACCTGCAGCGCCTGCTGGAGAACAGCGGCGTGAAAGTGACCAAGGGCGCGCCCTACCACCTGTTCCTCGCCCGCGAGGCCGAGACCCAGCGCACCGCCAGCTACAGCAGCTCGGCGCGCAGTGCCGAGTACGAGCTGACCACCACGGTCGACTACGAAGTGCGCGGCGCCGACAACCTGCTGCTGATGACCGACAAGGTCGAAGTGCAGAAGGTCTACCTGCACGACGAGAACAACCTGATCGGCTCCGACCAGGAAGCGGCCCAGCTGCGCAAGGAAATGCGCCGCGACCTGGTGCAGCAGCTCTCCCTGCGCCTGCAGATGCTCACCCCGGCCCGCCTGGAATACCTGCAGCAGCAGGCCGAAGCCAAGGCCAAGGCCGAAGCCGACGCGCTCAAGGCCGCGGACGAGGCGGCCAGGCAGCAGCCGCAGCAATCGCCGATCGAACTGCCGAAGGCGCAGTAAGAGGACCAGGGGGCCGGCCATGCCGGCCCCAGTACTTTCATGAAGCTCAATCCCGCCCAACTCGCCAAGCACCTGCAGGGCAACCTGGCCCCCGTCTACGTGGTCAGCGGCGACGAACCGCTGCTCTGCCAGGAAGCCTGCGACGCCATCCGCGCCGCCTGCCGCCAGCGTGATTTCAGCGAACGCCAGGTGTTCAACGCCGAGGCCAACTTCGATTGGGGCCTGCTGCTGGAAGCCGGCGCCAGCCTCTCGCTGTTCGCCGAAAAGCGCCTGCTGGAGCTGCGCCTGCCCTCCGGCAAGCCCGGCGACAAGGGCGCCGCCGCCCTCCAGGAATACCTGCAGCGCCCGCCGGAAGACACGGTGCTGCTGGTCACCCTGCCCAAGCTCGACGGCGCCACCCAGAAGACCAAGTGGGCCAAGGCGCTGATCGACGGCGAGGCCGCGCAGTTCATCCAGATCTGGCCGGTGGACGTGCACCAGCTGCCGCAGTGGATCCGCCAGCGCCTGTCCCAGGCCGGCCTCGCCGCCAGCCAGGACGCGGTGGACCTGATCGCCGCGCGGGTGGAAGGCAACCTGCTGGCCGCCGCGCAGGAGATCGAGAAACTCAAGCTGCTGGCCGACGGCAACCAGCTCGACGCCGCCACCGTGCAGGCGGCGGTGGCCGACAGCGCGCGCTTCGACGTGTTCGGCCTGATCGACGCGGCCCTGGCCGGCGAAGCCGCGCACAGCCTGCGCATGCTCGAAGGCCTGCGCGGCGAGGGCGTGGAGCCGCCGGTGATCCTCTGGGCCCTGGCCCGGGAAATCCGCCAACTGGCCGGCATCGCCCAGCAGTTCGGCCAGGGCGTGCCCCTGGACAAGGCCTTCGCCCAGTGCCGCCCACCGGTGTGGGACAAGCGTCGCCCCCTGCTCACCCGCGCCCTGCAGCGCCACAGCGGCAACCGCTGGAACCAACTGTTGCAGGACGCCCAGCTGATCGACGCGCAGATCAAGGGCCAGGCCCAGGGCGACGCCTGGAACGGCCTGGCGCGCCTGGCGCTGCTGTTGGCCGGCCAGCGTTTGCCGCTGCCGCCGGGCTGATCTCCCCTGCCGTCTCCCTGCGCGCGAATCGCGGATAAATCCGCTCCTACAGACCCAGGTGATGGGTATCGCTTCGCTCAACCCATCCTACGGGGTGTCGGGTTTGCCGGAGCCGTAGGAGCGGACCTTGTCCGCGATGGCCGGACGTACCGGCGCGATTCGCGGATGAGATCCGCTCCTACGCTGCTCACCCGCGCCGTTCCCAGGTAGGAGCGCGCCCTGCGCGCGAATCGCGGGCAGGGCCCGCTCCTACAGGTTGATGCCGGAAAGCCCCCGTTCGGCACCTGTGCACTGCACGACAAGAACCACTGCGCTGCCGCGCAATACGCCCGGCCGGCGCCTCCCTATCGTCGCCCCATCGACCCGCCGATAAGGAGAACAAAGCGATGCCGGCCGATCCGATTACCCTGGCCGTGGTGCGCGGCGCGCTGGAAATGACCCAGCGCGAGATGACCCTGACGCTGGAAAAAACCAGCCGTTCCAGCGTCTTCAACCTCGCCCACGACTATTCCAACGCCCTCTTCGACCACCACTCGGAAATGATCCTGCAGGGCCAGGACATCCCCATCCACCTGGGCTCGCTGATCCCGGCGATGAAGGCTGTGTCCGGCTACTTCGGCGACGACATCGCCGAAGGTGACGTGATCTACCACAACGACCCCACCTACGCCGGCAGCCACATCATCGACTGCTGCATGTACAAGCCGGTGTTCTACCAGGGCGAGTTGGTGTTCTGGACCGTGTGCAAGGGCCACCTCACCGACATCGGCGGCCCGGTGCCGGCCGGCTACAACCCCGATGCGAAGGAAATCTACGCCGAAGGCCTGCGCATCCCGCCGGTGAAGCTGTGGGAAAAGGGCCGCCGCCGCGAGGACGTGATCAACCTGCTGCTCACCAACATGCGCGCCCGGCGCAACCAGGAAGGCGACCTCAACGCCCAGTACGGCGCCTGCCGCGTCGGCGAGCGCAACCTGGTCGCCCTGCTCGACAAGTACGGCGTAGCCACGGTGCGCGAGTGCATCGCCGAGCTGAAGGACATGGCCGACCGGCAGATGCGCGAGCTGATCCGCTCGGTGCCCGACGGCAGCTACACCGGCCACGCGGTGCTGGAGGACTCCGGCCACGGCCTGGGCGAGCTGGCCATCCGTGCCACCGTCACCATCAAGGACGACAGCTGCCACATCGCCGTACAGAGCCCGCCGCAGGTGCCCTACTTCATCAACTCCTACGCCGGCAACTCGATGTCGGGCATCTACCTCGGGCTGATGATGTTCGCCCAGGTGCCGCCGCCCTATAACGCCGGGCTGTACCGCTGCGTGACCGTGGACCTGGGGCCGAAAGGCACCCTGTGCAACGCCGAGGAACCGGCGCCCCACGTCAACTGCACCACCACGCCCATGGAAACCCTCACCGACGCCGTGCGCCAGGCCTTCGAACAGGCCGCGCCGGAACGCGTCACCGCCTCCTGGGGGCACACCAGCGGCGTCAACATCGCCGGCGTCGACCCGCGCACCGGCGAGGAATACGTGACCATGGTGCTGGCCTCGATCATCTCCGGCGCCGGCGCCACCTCGGAGCTGGACGGCTGGCACGCCTGCGGTCCGCTGTGCTGCTTCGGCGCGCTCTACTCCGGGGACATCGAGCTGCTGGAGTACAGCTACCCGATCCTCATCCACCGCTACGGCCTGATGGCCGACAGCGCCGGCGCCGGCCAACTGCGCGGCGGCTCGGGCACCTGCCTGGAAGTGGAGCCGCTGGACCACGAGATGACCGTGATCTCCTTCGGCGAAGGCCGCCAGCGCACCACCATGGGCGCCGCCGGCGCGGCCAACGGCCTGGACGCGCCCAAGCTGGGCGGCGTGGAGATCGTCCGCGCCGGCGAGCACGAGAAGCACACCCGCAACGTCATGACCGTGCTCAAGCCCGGCGAGCGCCTGGTCAACCGCACCCCGGGTGGCGGCGGCTACGGCCCGGCCTTCCGCCGCCTGCCCGAGGCGGTCGCCCGCGACGTGCGCGACGGCCTGGTTTCGCCGCAGGGTGCCGAACTCGACTACGGCGTGGTGCTGAGCCCCGCCGGCGAAGTCGACCACGACGCCACCGCCCAACGCCGCCAAACCGCCTGAGGAAACCGACATGCACAGCCAATACCGCCTCGGTGTCGACGCCGGCGGCACCTTCACCGACTTCATCCTGGCCGAGCGCGAAGGCCGCGTTCACCTGTTCAAGGCCCTTTCCACCCCGCAGGACGGCACCCTGGCCATCGCCGACGGCCTGCGCCAGATCAGCCAGGCGCTGGGCCGCCCGGTGGAAGAGGTCGTCGCCAACTGCGACCTCTGCATCAACGGCACCACGGTGGCGCTCAACGCGCTGATCGAACTGAAGGGCGTCAAGGTCGGCCTGCTGGCCAACGCCGGCCACGAGGACAGCATCGAAATCCGCCTCGGCCACAAGGAAGAAGGCTACCGCTACGACCCCGACTACCCGCCGGCGCCGCAACTGGCCCCGCGCTTCCTGCGCCGCCCGGTGCGCGGGCGCATCCTCGCCGACGGCCGCGAGCACACGCCGCTGAACGAGGACGACGTGCGCGAGGCCGCGCGGCTGTTCGCCGAGCAGGGCGTGGAGGCGGTCGCCGTGTCCTTCCTCTGGTCGGTGCGCAACCCGGCCCACGAGCAGCGCGCCGCGGCCATCCTGCGCGAGATGCTGCCGGGGGTGTTCGTCTGCAGCGGCACCGAGGTGTTCCCGCAGATCCGCGAATACACCCGCACCTCCACCACCCTGGTCAATGCCTACCTGAGCCCGGTGATGGCGCGCTACGTGGCGAAGATCGACGACTACTTCCGCCAGCTCGGCGCGCAGCGCCCGGTGCGCTACTTCCAGTCCAACGGCGGCCTGGCCACCGGCGAGCACATGCGCGGCCGCGCGGTGAACGCGATCAACTCCGGCCCGGCCTCGGCGCCCCAGGCCGGGCTGTTCGTGGCCCAGCCGTTCGGCATCCGCAACGTCATCACCGTGGACATGGGCGGCACTTCCTTCGACATCACCCTGACCCGCGAAGGCAAGACCAACCTCAGCCGCGATGCCGACTTCCTGCGCCAGCGCATCGGCGTGCCGATGATCCAGGTCGAGACCCTCGGCGCCGGCGGCGGCTCCATCGCCCACATCAACCCCTACGGCATGCTCGAAGTGGGCCCGCAAAGCGCCGGCTCCAGCCCCGGCCCGGTAGCCTACGGCCAGGGCGGCGAGCTGCCGACGGTGACCGACGCCAACCTCGCCCTGGGCTACCTCAACCCCGCGGCGCGCCTGGGCGGGCGCATCAGCCTGGACCGCGAGGCGGCGCTGGCGGCCATCCGCGGGAAGATCGCCGAGCCCCTGGGCATGGACGTGGACAAGGCGGCCTGGGGCATCCACGCCATCGTCAACGCCAACATGGTCAACGGCATCCGCCGCGTGTCCATCGAGCGCGGCTACGACCCGCGCGACTTCGCCCTGATCGGCGCCGGCGGCGCGGCGGGCGTGCACATGACCGCGCTGGCCGAGGACATGGGCATCGACACCGTGCTGATCCCCAAGGTCGCCTCCGGCCTGTGCGCGCTCGGGCAGATCCTCTCCGACGTGAAGCACAACTACCTGGCCACCTACCCCATCCTCGCCCGCGAGGACGCCGACCTGGCCGGCCTGGAAGCGGCCTTCGCCGAACTGGAACAGCAGGGCCGCGCCACCCTGCGCGGCGACGGCTTCCGCGACGAGGACATCGCCGTGGTGCGCAGCCTGGAGATGCGCTACGTCGGGCAGATCCACGAATGCACGGTGGAAATCGGCGACCTGCAGGTCAACGCCGACACCCTGCCGGCCATAGTCGAGGCCTTCCACCGCCGCCACGAGGCGCTCTACACCTACGCCGAGGCGGATAACCCGGTGGAGATCGTCAACCTGGAAAGCCAGGTGATCGGCCGCGTCTCGCGCCCGCCCTTCCCCAGCCTGGCGGCCAGCGACGGCCACGCCCAGCGGGCCCTGGCCGGCAGCCGGCCGATGCTCTTCGGCGAGGACGGCATCCGCACCGACACGCCGGTCTACCAGGGCGCCCTGCTGCTGGCCGGCGACCGCCTGCACGGCCCGGCGGTGATCGAGGAAGCCACCACCAACATCCTTATCCGCCCCGGCTGGGTCGTCGAGCTGCACGAGTCCGGCTGCTACCGCCTGACGCGCCAGCGCTGAGCCGGGAGCGCCGGGCCTCCCGCGGAGGTCCGGCGCCCCTGCGCCTGGCAAGGCACAAGAGCTGCATGGATATTCCACCCCGAATACGCTGCAACCGCCGCCGCCATGACCAAGCAAGCCTGCTTCGACACCACCGATATCGCCAGCGAGCGGCGCCAGAACTACTGGAAGCGCTGCGTCAGCGACACCTATTTCCCGCTGGAACTGGACTACATGGCGGGCGAGCGCTTCCAAGGCCGGCTGGAGCTGTTCAGCCTGGGCGACCTGAGCCTGTCCTACCTCGACTCCTCGCCCCTGCGCTACCGTCGCCAGAACCACCATCTCGGCCAGAGCGAGGACGAGTCGTTTCTGCTCTCCCTGCCCTTGCGCAGCTGTTTCGAATTTACCCAGCGCGGCCGCCGTACCGTTTGCCAGCCCGGCAGCTTCGTGCTGGAACGCAGCGGCGAACCCTACGAATTCCTCTACGCCCAGAGCAACGCCCTGTGGGTGCTGAAACTGCCCGAACGCACCCTGCGCCGCCACGTCGCCACGCCCGACCAGCGTTGCGCGCTGAATTTCGACGCCACCCGCGGCGCCGGCGCGCTGTTCGCCGACTACCTGGCCCTCAGCGCGCGCCGCCTGGGCGAGCTCGAACCCGGCGACGGGCAACGCCTGAGCCGCCAACTGCTCGAACTGCTGGGCATGGCCCTGGAGCGCCAGCACCCCGGCGAAAGCCAGTCCAGCGCCGTCGCCGCGGCCCACCTGCGCCGCGTCGAGCAGCACATCCACCGCCACCTCGACGACAGCGCCCTGAACCCCGCCGGCATCGCCCAGGCCTGCGGCATTTCGGTGCGCTACCTGCACCGGCTGTTCCAGGGCAGCGGCCGCAGCGTGCAGGAATGGGTCCGCGAACTGCGCCTGCAGGCCTGCCACGATGCCCTGCTGGCCATGCCGCCACCGCCGTCCATCGGCGAGCTGGCCTACCGCTGGGGCTTCGCCGACCAGGCCCACTTCAACCGCGCCTTCAAGGCCCGCTACGGCATCGCGCCCGGCGAGCTGCGCAGGGCTGCGCGGGTCAACTGACCTGCGGCCTGGACATCCCCGGAGAAAGCGCCGATGATGCTGTCGCCCGCAATGGGCGGGCGTTCATCCCGAGGAGAAGACCATGGCGAAGAAAGCCAAGCGGCCGAACAAGGCCAAGTCCCTGGTAGCCCAACCGCTGTTCCGCAGCCGCCAGGAAAAACCGCAGAAAGGCAAAGGCAGCTACCGCCGCGAAGCCTCCCACAACTGGGAGGCTTCGTTCTTTCTGGCAGCCTGAAAATCCCCGCGAAAGCCCCCTCCCGCAACCGCCCGCACCATCCCCCTCCCAGCGATCCCCCCGCCCTGAACCCGCTTGCGCTGGCCGACAAAACTTCCTGCGCTGTCGGCAAATACCCGGCGAAGCCGTTCCCCTAATGTCGTGCGACCGCTCATTTCAACAACAACAAAGGGGACGGTCATGGCAGGAGCAATCTCGAATTCGGCTTCATCCACGGAACTCGCCGCGGGAGTGATTCCCGAGGCCCAGCGGCTCGGCCGCGGCTCGCTGACGATGGCCTGGTGGGGCATCTGCAGCGCGATGTTCTACCTGGTGGTCGCCGCGGCGCTGGCAATGGGCTACGGCACCCTCAACGCACTCATCGGCCTGTTGCTATCGGTGCTCAGCTACGGGGCGATCAACGCGGTCATCAGCCGCTATGCCATCGCCAGCGGGCTGTCGGTGGCGCTGTTCTCCCAGGTGCTGTTCGGCAAGGCCGGCGCGGCCCTGGCCACGCTGATCTTCTGCGCCACGGCGGTCTACTACAGCGTGTTCGAGGGCTCGGTGATGGCCGTGGCGCTGCAGCACAGCTTTCCCGCGTTGGGCACGCACGCCTCGGCGCTGGTGGTAGTGGTCTACAGCGTGCTGATGATCTTCGGCAACGCCATGCGCCGGCTGGACAAGCTCAACGGCCTGCTGCTGCCGCTCTACCTCATCGGCCTGTTCGCCCTGGTCGGCATGAGCATCGCCGAATACGGCTACTCCACTGCCTGGCTGGAGCTGGCACCGCCCGGCGGCCCGGTGGCGCACGGCTGGTGGAACTGCTTCACCTACTTCATGGGCGTCTGGGTGCTGATGATGTACACCTGGGACTACGCCCGCTACGGCCGCCCAGAGGATAGCGACTACCACGCGCGGGTGAACTTCGGCATCCCGTTCTACATGGTCACCTTCCTGCTCAACGGCGCGGTCGGCATCTTCCTCGCCGCGACCATCCCCAGCGACGGCGGCCTGAGCGAGGTCTCGGTGGTGCTGGCGATCCTCAAGCTGATGGGGCTGGGCGGCCTGCTGTTCGTCTGGATCACCCAGACGCGCATCAACACCGGCAACTTCTTCCTCGCCGCGACCAACATGCAGGCCTTCTTCGGACGCCTGGGCCTGCGCCGGGTGCCCTACGCGGCCTGGGCGCTGCTGACCGGGGCGCTGGTCTACCTGCTGATGCTGCTGGACGTCTTCGGCTACATCCTCCAGGCGCTGTCCTACCAGAGCATCTTCATCGTTTCCTGGGTGGCGATCGCCCTCGCGGAAATACGCAGGACACGCAGCCAGCCGGGCCGCCATCCCGCGCAACTGCCCGCCTTCAACGCCCGCGGCCTGCTGACCTGGTTCGTCTCCGCCGCAGTGGGCATCGCCCTGCTCGGCCACGCCGAGCTGTCCACCTTCTCCGCGCCGGCTTCCTTCTGCCTGGCCTTCCTCGGCTACCTGTGGGCGCCCTCCCTCGCCCGCCGCCCGCTCGCTGAAAGCGATATCGGCTGACCCCGAGCGGCCCGGCGCCGCTCGCTCCCGACAACAAGAACCGACAAACACTGGAGCACTCCATGCTGCACCTGCATCTGCGGCTCATCGCCTGCCTTTTGCCGCTGGCCCTGCTGGCCACCGGCGCCCACGCGGTATCCATCACCGACGATCTCGACCTCGGCGGCGCCCTGCGCGGCCGCCTGGACTACGACCCGGACCGGGATATCTCCAAGTTCAGCTTCGACACCTTCTTCCTCACCGCCGACTACCACTCCGACACCTGGATAGCCGCGGCCAAGTACCGCTTCTACGGCGACGCCTATCCCTATGAATACACCGACCGGGTCGGCGACATCGCCTTCGCCGAGTACGCCTGGGTCGGCTACAAATTCTCCGCGCAGCGCCAGGTGCAGGTCGGCCAGACGCCCATCCCCTTCGGCCTGCTGCCGTATTTCGGCAGCACCTTCTTCGAAACCCTGGGCAACGTGATCGGCCTGGAAGACACCCAGGACATCGGCGTGAAATACCTGCAGAACAGCGCCGGCTGGGACCTGCAGGCCGCCTACTACCCCATCCCGGCGGAACAGGGGCGCGGCACCAGCCGCGGCGGGCGCACCTACGGCACCAGCGTGGCGACGGCCGACGACTACGTGGTCGACGGCAGCGACAACCATGAACGCAACATCCTGGTCGGCCGGCTGGCCCGCAAGTTCGAAGGCGGCGGCTGGAACTCGGAGATCGGCGCCTCCGTCCTGGGCTCGACCCTGGACAACCGGGACACCGACGACAACGGCAGCCGCTATGCCTTCGCCCTGCACTACAGCGGCAAGCGCGGCCCCTGGGGCATACAGGCCCAGGCCACGCGCCAGCAGATGAATGCGAAGAACCCGGGCAGCGACAGGCTGGTCAGCTTCGGCAGCTTCGACGGCACCTTCAACGTCGCGGCCAAGGGCAACCTCTACGTCGCCGACCTCAGCTACGACATCCCCGGCCGCTACGGCTGGCTCTCCGGCATCAAGGTCTATGGCAACTACAGCCTGTTCGACAAGGACGAAAGCGCCTTCAGCGACTCCCAGCGCCTGATCCTCGGCAGCTCCTTCAGCCTCGGCCCGCTGTGGATAGCCCTGGAATGGCTGCACGGCAGGAACGATCCGTACATCGGCGGCAGCGACTACACCCAGAGCCTGGGCGTCGGCGGCACCGGCCACTGGGAAAACCAGCTGTACAGCAACATCGGCTACTACTTCTGAGGCCCGGCCCACGCGCCGGGGGAGCGCGGAGGCTTCCCCGCCGCGAAGGGATCCTGAGCCCGAGGCCAAGATCGATGGAACTCCGGCCCACCGTGCGCCCTCCATGGAATAGGCACAACACCCGGAGAAGCACGATGAACACCAGGACACTCGCCGCCGGCCTGGTGCTGGCCCTGCTGCCCATGGCCGGCTCGGCCTGGGCCTTCTGTTCCGACCAGCAGGCCCTGGCCAAGGGCCGCCAGGTCGCGGACAAGGTCGCCGCCATCACCCAGCGCGACCCGGAAACCGCCAAGCGCCTCAACGCCCAGCTCGCCGCCATGAAGAAGAGCCGTTCCAGCAAGGAGCGCCCGGACGACTGCGCGGCCTACGACCAGATGCTCAAGGAGCTGGACCAGAGCGCCACCAAGGCCAAGCCCGCCCCCTGAACCTGCAACAACAACCTGTCATCGCGGCGCCCGGCCCGGCGGCAGACGCTCCGGCGTCCGCGTGCTAAGGTGGCCGCTGCCTGAAGAACCCGCCGAGGAGCGCAATGCGCACACCCGCTTCACCCTTCCGTCTGTTTCCCCTCTGCCTGACCCTTCTCAGTGCCTGCGTGCTCTCCGCCTGCGCCGACGCGCCGGCGGCGAATTCGCAGCCGTCCACGGCCAGCGTGCTGCTCGACGCCGATGGCCAGCCGTTGCCGTCCATCAGCTTCGAGACCTGGCGCGAGGGCTTCCGCCAGCAGGCCCTGGCCGCCGGCATCAGCGCGCAGACCTTCGACCAGGCCTTCGCCGGCCTGGAGCCCGACCCGGCGGTGGTCACCGCCGACCGCAGCCAGCCGGAGTTCACCCGGCCGGTGTGGGAATACCTGGCCGGCGCCGTGTCGCCGGCGCGCATCCGCAATGGCCAGGGCAAGCTGACGCAGAACGCCGCCGTGCTGCAGCGCATCGACAGCCGCTACGCGGTGGATGCCGAGGCCGTGGTGGCGATCTGGGGCATGGAAAGCAACTTCGGCAACAACATGGGCGAGCGCAGCGTGATCCGCTCCCTGGCCACCCTGGCCTACGAAGGGCGCCGCCCGGAGTACGCCCACGGCCAGTTGCTGAGCGCCCTGCGGATCATCCAGCACGGCGACGTGCCGGCCAGCGCCATGGTCGGCTCCTGGGCCGGCGCCATGGGCCAGACGCAGTTCATCCCCACCACCTACGACCAGTACGCGGTGGACTTCGACGGCGACGGTCGCCGCGACATCTGGCGCTCGGCCGACGACGCCCTCGCCTCCACCGCCAACTACCTCCAGGCCTCCGGCTGGAAGCCCGGCCAGAGCTGGGGTTTCGAGGTGCGCCTGGCCCAGGGCTTCGACTACGCCCAGGCCGACATGAGCATCCGCAAGCCGATCAGCGAATGGCTGCGCCTGGGCGTGCAACCGGTGGGCGGGCGCCTGCCGGGCAACCCCCAGGCCACGGCCTCGCTGTTGCTGCCGGCCGGCTACCGCGGGCCGGCGTTCCTGGTGCTGGACAACTTCCGCGCCATCCTCAGGTACAACAATTCCACCAACTACGCCCTGGCCGTCGGGCTGCTGTCGGACAGCTTCAAGGGCCTGGGCCGCATCGAGGCCGGCTGGCCGGTGGAAGACCGCCCGCTCAGCCGCAGCGAGCGCATCGCCCTGCAGCAGGGCCTGGCCGCCCGCGGCTACCAGCCGGGCAACCCGGACGGCATCATCGGCGCCAACACCCGCACGGCCATCCGCGCCTACCAGCAGAGCCAGGGCCTGCCGGCCGACGGCTACCCCACCCCGGCGCTGCTGGCACGCCTGCAGCAAGGCGACTGAAAGGTCCCGTGCGGGCCGGCAATGCCGGCCCGCACCGACCGTCTCATTCGTAGAACAGCGTGAACATCGCCGAAGCCCGCACCGCGCCGCCGCTGATGCGGTTGGAAGTCTTGTAGTACCTGGCCACCAACGGGATCGACAGCGGCAGGTTGGAGCCCGAGACGTTCGCCTGGGTCAGGCGGGTGGACAGCGGCAGCACCGTGGAACTGGACGTGTCGCCCTGGAACAGCTGGATACCGACGCCCGCCGCGTAGTCTGCACCCTTCGCATTGTCGATGACGTTGGCGACGGTCGCAGCGTTCAGCGGATCGATCCTGTAACTGACCTTCATGCTGCCGCTGCACAGCAGGCCGATATTGAACGGGGCGGCCTTGCTGTCGTCGGCCATCACTCCGATGCTCGGCGGGAAGTCGGTGACCGTCACCTGGGGCATCCGCACGCGCACGTCGGTGCCCGAGGTGATCTGGCAGGCGGGCGAACTGACGATGGTCTGCCCCGACAGGGTCAGCCGGGAGACCTCGATGGCGTTGTAGAACACCTGTGACAGGCCACCGATCCGTATCACTCCGGGGCTGACGTCGCCGGTCTTCACCAGATACACGATGAAGTGCGTGAAAGGATCGTAGGTGCCGGCCCGGTAGCTCCAGTTCAGCGCCGAGACTTCCGACCAGGTGCGGTTGTCGGTCACCCCGAGCGGAAACGGATCGGACGCGCAGGAAGACTGGCCCACGTTGCACCAGAACACCGCGATGCCGATACCGGGAACGTTCGTGGCATGGACCGCAGGATTGCTGGTGGGCTGGCCGATGTCGCTGGTCAGGCGGCCGCTGATGCGTCCCGCCGAACAGCGGTTGAGCATGCCGGTGGCCCCCCATTTCCAACCCGAACGCCAGAGCACCGCGCCTACCGGTTTATCCCGCGGAACCGACAGCGTGGCAGGTAGAGGCCAATCGACTTTGCCGGGGCCGGCATACCCCGAGCCACCGTTGCTCCAGGAACAGTCGGCCTGGGCCAGCGCCGACGACAGCAGCGCCAGGCCCGAGGCGATCGACAACCCCAGGGATTTCATGAGCAATGACAAGGATCCGACACGCAAGCATTTCCGTGACACTTTTCGTTCTCCATCCAGTGGCAGACGAACGGCGCCCGGAACCTCCGCACACGACTCCCCCGCTCCGTGGCAATATGCCCCGGCTCGGCGGCAGGCGCCTGCCGGGTCGGACCATGATCGTGGGGCCGCCGCCCTGGCTCAACGGCCCGTCCGCGCAAATGCAAACGGGTTCCGCCGCCAGGGCTCAGGATGTCGAATGCGTCACTCGTAGATCATGCTGAAGGTCGCAGCGGTGTTGAGGGCGCCGGGCGTGACCCGCGCGCCGGTCTGGTAGTAGCGGGCGAACAGCGAGATACGCTGCGCGCCGCCCTGGGTCCAGCCCTCGAACACCGTCATCCGCAGCGGCAGCACCACGCTCTTGCCGCCAAGCTCGCGGAACAGCTGGATACCGACGTTGCGCGCCAGGCCGTCGCCCTGCCGGTTGGCCAGGACGTCGGGGAAGTTGCTGGGGTACAGCGGATCGATGCGGTAGCTCAGGCGGATGTCCGGATCGCACTCCATGCGCAGGTCGAAGGGCCGCCCCAGCCAGGGGTCGGGCAACACGCCGCCCTCCTGGAAGGCATCCACCGGGACCGTCGGCAGGCGTATGGTCTGGGTGCTGCTGGCGGGGTCGAGCCGGCAGCCCCGGGCGGTCACCTTCAAGCGCCCGTGGATGCTCAGCTCGCCGACGTCCAGGTTGTCGTAGCGCACCGTCGCGGTGCCGAGGAAGTCGTGCACGCCCGAGGCGATCGGCCCGGTCTTGACCAGCAGCACCAGCCAGTTGTTCTCCGGATCGTAGTCCCAGGGCCCGACCTCCCAGTTCAGGCTGGTCACCGGCGGCGAGGGCTCGCAGCTGTTGCCCCGGTTGCACCAGTACACGGCGATGCCCACGCCCGGCACGTTGGTGGAATGCACGCCGCCGTTGTACCAGCCCGGCACCTCGAGCAGCGGGCCGATGTGTCCCGCCACCCGCCCAGACACCCTGCCCGAGGCGTTGCAGGAGATGCGCACGCCGGTGGCGCTCCGCCAGGCGCTGGAATACAGCATCCGGCCTGGCGCCAGGTCCTGGGGGAAGTCCAGGTCCGCCGGTAGCTCGACGTTGTAGACGGACTTCATATAGCCCGGCTTGAAACTGCATTTCGCCCAGGCCGCCGGTGCGGCGAGGCACAGCAGCAGGCACAGGGCACAACCCAGGGTTCTGTTGAACATGGGAGGCCTCACTCGTAGGTCAGGGTCAGCGTGGCCGAAGTGGTCACCAGCCCCGAGGTGACCTTCGGGGTGATCTGGTAGTACCTGGCCAACAGCGGGATGCGCACCAGGCCGGCCGCGGTCGAGGGGGTGTGCAGCAGCTTGGTCATGATGGGCAGCGGTTGCGCGTCCTCGCCATCGCCGTGGAACAGCTGGATGCCGACGTTCCTGGCCATGTGCGGCCCCTCGCGGTTGGCCATGACGCCCACCGCCGCGGCCGACAGCGACAGCGGGTCGACCCGGTAGCTGAGGCGGATGCCGGCGTCGCACTGCAGGTTGATGTCGAAGCGCTTCTGCCAGGGCTCCGGCAATACCCCCGGGCCCTGGAAGGCATCCAGGGGCGCGGTGGGCATCTGCACCACCAGGTTGGGCGTGTCCAGCCGGCAGGTCGGCGCGCTGGTGCTCAGCGCGCCGTGGACGCTGAGCGTGGCGACGTCCAGGTCGAGGTAGCGCACCGTCGCCGTGCCGCTGAAGCCGTGCAGCCCGGCCTGGAGCGGCCCGGTCTTCACCAGCCGCACCCACCAGTTGTTCCTGGGCGCATAGGTATCGGCAGGCACTCGCCAGTCCAGCTTCTGTACCAGCGACACGCTCCGGTTCGGCGCGGGAGGGTTGCCGCACTCGGAATCGTAGTTGCACCAGAACACCTGGATGCCCACGCCCGGAATCTCGGTGTCCAGCACCTCGCCACTGCCGAAGCCGGGAATGCCCTGCAGCGGCGCACCGAAGCCGCCGCCCAGCAGGCCCTGGGCGTGGCCGCTGCTGTCGCAGCGGATGGTCACGCCGGTCGCGCGCTGCCAGCCGCTGTCGAACAGCGCGGTGCCGACCGGCACGTCCCGCGGAACGGCCAGGACGTTATCGATGGGCACGCTGAAGACCGAGGTCATGTAGCCTGGCACGAAGGCACAGGAGGCCCAGGCCGAAGGTGCGGCGAACAGCAGCAGGCAGAGCGGCAGGGTTGTTCTCAGCATGGGGACTCTCCGTGGGCGCCGGGCGCCCACCTGTCAGTTGGCGGATCGGCGGCAGAGCGCCTCGAGGCGGAAGAACGGCTGGCCTTCGGCCTTCGTTTCCGGCAGTTGGTAGGCGGCCCCGCACTGGCGGTCGGGGCTGGTTCCCCAGCGCACCAGCAGTTCGCCCTGCGCCTGCTCGGCGCGCAGGAACACGCGGCTGCCCTGCCCCACCAGGGTCAGGCTGGTGCCCTCGGCATCCAGCACCTCGGCGCCCACCGGCAGCTTGCCGCCGTCCTCGTCCCGCAGCGTCAGCAGCAGCGGCTGGCCGTTGCGCGTCGGGTACTTGAGCAGGGCCACCGAGCCGAAGCGCGGGGCCACCGTCTGCTCGGTCAGTTGCAGTTCGACGTCCTCGCCCAGGCCCTTGGGGTCCAGCCCCACGCGATTGCGCCGGTAGGGGGTGAGGCCGCTGGTGAAGGCGAAGCCGTTGCCGGCGACCTGCGCGCCGGTGCTGTTGACCAGGCCGGCGCCGCTGGCGCCGCGGGCCTCGACCAGTACCTTGGTCTCGCCCTGGTCGGGGCTGAAGTTGATGCCGCCGGCATGGGCCAGCAGGCTGCCGGACAGACCCACGCCCAGTTGCCGGTAGCCGTCGCCATCGCTGACGCTGGCCGACAGCGAGGCGGCCGAGGCGCGATACTGGGCGTTGGCGCCGCTGCTGGTGCTGCTGCCGCCGTCGTTGCGGCTGCGCGATGCATAGACGCCGTAGCTGAAGGCGCTGCGCTCGCCGAGGGAGCCGGACAGGCCGAGCTGGGCATCGCTGGCGCCGTTGTCGGTGCGGCTGTAGGAACTGCTCAGGTAGGGCGAGCTGGGCGCGCGGCCCAGGGGCAGCGACAGGCTGAGCATGTACTGGTTCTGGCTCTGCCCGGACTGCGAACGGGTGCGGCTGGCCGACAGGTTCAGGCTGCCCCAGCGCCAGCCGTTGCTGTAGCCGGCCTGGTAGCTGAGGTCGCTGCCGGCGTCGACGTTCCAGTAGTTCTGCGCCGAGCCGCTGAGGTAGAAGCTGCCCCAGCCGTCCGCCAGGGGCTGGCTGATGTTGGCCTGCAGGCGGTTGCGCTGGCGGAAGCGCCCGGTGCCGCCGGAGCCGTCGCTCAGTTCGGCGAACTCGCCCAGCCCCAGGTAGCCTTCGCTGGAAAAGCGGTAGGCGGCGACCGCGAAGTTGGTGCGCGTCGACTCCACCAGCTTGCTGTAGCTCAGCCGGTAGCTCTCCCCGCTGGCATCGCCGCCCAGGCCGTGGACGGGGTCCAGGCCGGAGGCGCTGGAGCGGGTGACGTCGAAGGCGAAGGCGCCCACCGGCGTACTCAGCGCTACCCCGCCCTGCAGCGCCAGGTAGTTCTCGGCGACGATGCCGCCGGTATAGCCGGTCCACAGGTTCGACAGGCCGCGCTGGTAGGTGCCCTGGAGGAACTTAGGCGCGTCGTCCAGGCGCTCGTCGCGGTACTCGCCGGCGCTGAGGCTGTAGCGCGACACGCCCGGGCGCAGCAGTTGCGCCACGCTGGCGAAGGGCACGGTGAAGCGCCGTTCGCGGCCGTCGGCCTCGGTCACGGTGACTTCCAGGTCGCCGGCATAGCCGGTGCCGTAGAGCTCGTCGATGATGAAGGGGCCGGGCGCCACCGTGGTTTCGTAGAGGATGTTGCCGCCCTGGCGCACCGTGACCTTGGCGTTGGTCTCGGCGGTGCCGCGGATGGCCGGGGCGAAGCCGCGCTGCGAGTCGGGCAGCATGCGCTCGTCCGAGGCCAGCTGGACACCGGTGAAGGGCACGCTGTCGAACAGGTCGGCGGGGGTGTAGTACTCGCCCAGGGTCAGCTGCGACTTCAGCGCGGTGATGTCGCGCTGGGCGTAGCTGCTGATGGCGTCGTACTCGGAAACGCCGTCGGAGCGGCTATAGCTGCCGTTGTGGCGCAGGC
Organism: Pseudomonas citronellolis; assembly: GCF_900112375.1. Lineage (GTDB taxonomy): Bacteria > Pseudomonadota > Gammaproteobacteria > Pseudomonadales > Pseudomonadaceae > Pseudomonas > Pseudomonas citronellolis. The sequence continues at coordinate 69,495 of NZ_FOLS01000020.1, forward strand.
GCCAGTCGCCGAGGTTCACCCCGCTGTTGAGCCCGGCGTAGTACTGGCTGGAACTGCTGCCGCCGACGTCGCTGTGGTAGGCGTTGGCGTTGTAGTCGACGAAGGCCGCGGTGATGCCGCGGTCCCAGTCGCGCGGGTCGACGTGGTCGGCGCGGGTGCGGCACAGGTAGGCCTGGGGAATGCTCAGCTCCAGGCGCATGTCGGCCAGGTCGGGCGTAACCCGGCTATCCGGGATCAGGCGCTGGAGGTCGATGCACGCCGGGTCGGCGGCCTGCAGCGCCTCGCGGGCCTCGGCCGGCAGGCGGTCGATGGCCAGCCCCAGCAGCGGCAGTTGCTCGCGCGCCCAGCACACGCGGGCGTCCTCGCGCACCTCGACGCGCTGCCGCCCCTGCCAGTTGTCGTTGAGGTACAGGTCCAGCGTGTAGCTGCCGGGCTGCACCGGGCTGCCCTGCTCGAAGCGCGTCAGGTCGACCGTCTGGCCCGGCGCGTTGCGCAGGAAGTCGGTGTCGAAGCGCACCGGCTGGTCGTCCGCCCAGCCGGCGAGGCTCGGCAGGCCGGCCAGGGCGGCGGCGAGCGAGCCCAGGGCGGCGGTGGTCCTGCGCCGCCCGCTCCAGCGCCGGATGAAGCCTGTGCAGGAGCCCATGCCGGTCACGGCAGCTTGACCTTGTCGTCGGTGGCGACGCCGTAGTCGCTCATCCAGCTGTACTCCAGGGTGCCGCCGGCGGCCTTCAGGGTGGCGGGCAGGGCGAAGTCCTCGTGGGAGAACGGCTTGAGCATGCCCGGGCCGAGATCGTGGCCGCGCCCGCCCTGCTTCAGCCCCAGGCTGGCGTAGGACACGTGGTAAGGCGTGGGATTTTCCCCGCGCAGTACGCGCTTGCCCGCCTGCTCCAGCACCTGCCAGCGCACCTTGCGCACCGCCTCCGCGGCGCTGCCGGGCAGGCCCGAGGGGCGGTAGAAGAGCTTCAGCCGCGAACGCACGGCGATCTGCATGTAGCTGCGCTCGCTGGCGTCCGGCAGCGGCGGGATCTCCAGGGCGTTGAACCAGAACAGCGACTCGCGGTCGTCCGGCAGCGTCTCGCCGCTGAAGGCCACGCGCACCGACTGGCCCTTGGCGGGGTCGAGGCGGAAGATCGGCGGGGTGATGACGAAGGGCGCGTCGGCATCCTGGGGTTGCGTCTGGATGTCGCCTTCGTCGACCCAGATCTGCATCAGCGCCGGGACCTTGCCGTCGTTGCTCAGGCGGACGGTGATTTCCCGCTCGCCGGCGGGGTAGACCAGGCGGGTACCCTGGACGGTGACGGCGGCCCAGGCGGAAGTGCTCAGGCACGCGGCAAAGGCGAGCCCTGCCGTCATTGCGACAGCACGAATCAGCATGCTCATGGAAACCTCGGTGGATGCCCCGGGAGTCGCCTCCCGGGGGAAGCGGGACTTACTGGTAGCTCATGGTGTACTGCAGGTTGGTCTTCAGTACGCCAGGGGTGGTGGTGGCACTGCTCGCGGCATACTTGGCGACGAACCCCAGCGTGGCCTCGCCACCAACGGCCTGCGCCTGGTAGCCACCGGAGCTGGAGATGTCGTTCAGGTCGATCTTGGTGGTGCCGTCGGCGCGGAACAGGGCGATCTGCGCATTGGTGCCGCCGTTCGCGGAAGGGATGGTGTTGTTCAGGTTGCCGGTGGCGGGGTCGACGTTGCCGCCGCTGGCGAACACCGCGGCGACCATGGCATCGGCCTCGCAGTTGGTCGCCTTGAGGGTGAAGGTCTGCGAGCCGGCGACCGTGCCGGCGCCCTGCAGCAGGTCGGCGTTCACCGGCTGCAGGGTGACGAGCTGGCTGGCGCTGGAGGGCTCGAGGGTGCAGGTCTTGGCGTTGACCAGGCCCTCGAAGGTCAGGGTACCGTCGGCAGCCGTTGCCGCGCCGGACAAGCCGGCCACGGAAAGACACGCCAGGGCGGCGATTAGCTTCTTGCTCATTTGTTCGAACTCCAGGTCGATACGGCGTCAGGCAGCGCTTGGCTGGCACTGACTCGTTGGTTGTCAGGGCGTCTTCAAAGGCCCGGACAAATGGTCGAACAAACTCGGAAATGAATTAAGGTAAGGGAACCCCCAAAAAACGTAGGAAACGCCCTATACGCCCAATCGAACTTTTCCCCTATACAGTCAGGGAAAGGCGCCTTCAGCCCCACTTATTTCCTGGCAATGTGCCACCATCCCCGTAAGCCATATCTGTGACCGGCCGCACAGAGGCCCGGAGCAAGCGCGGTCCGTGGGTATGGCGCGGAGGGGAAAGAGAGGTGCCGCAGGGAGGGGAAAATTCGCAGGATGAACGGCCGGCCCCTTGCGGGCCGGCCGGGGTATCGGGCGCCGGTCAGCCGATCTTGCCGCCGTGGGCCTGCTGGTCGGCGTGGTACGAGGAGCGCACCAGCGGGCCGGAAGCGACGTTCTTGAAGCCCATCTTCGCGCCTTCCTCGGCGAACCAGGCGAAGGTGTCCGGATGGACGAAGCGCTGCACCGGCAGGTGGTTGCGCGAGGGCTGCAGGTACTGGCCGAGGGTGAGCATGTCGATCTCGTGCTCGCGCATGCGCTGCATGACCTCGATGACCTCGTCGTCGGTCTCGCCCAGGCCGAGCATCAGGCCGGACTTGGTCGGCACGTGGGGCACCAGTTGCTTGAACTTCTGCAGCAGGTCCAGCGACCACTCGAAGTCCGAACCCGGGCGCGAGGACTTGTACAGCCGCGGCACGGTTTCCAGGTTGTGGTTGAACACGTCCGGCGGCTCGGCGGCGGTGATTTCCAGGGCGATGTCCATGCGTCCGCGGTAGTCCGGGACCAGGGTTTCCAACTGGATGCCGGGGGACAGCTTGCGGATCTCGCGCAGGCAGTCGGCGAAGTGCTGGGCGCCGCCGTCGCGCAGGTCGTCGCGGTCCACCGAGGTGATCACCACGTACTTCAGGCGCAGGTCGGCGATGGCGATGGCCAGGTTGGTCGGCTCGTCCACGTCCAGCGGCTTCGGCCGGCCGTGGCCGACGTCGCAGAACGGGCAGCGGCGGGTGCAGATGTCGCCCATGATCATGAAGGTGGCGGTGCCGCCGGAGAAGCACTCGCCCAGGTTCGGGCAGGAGGCCTCTTCGCACACGCTGTGCAGCTTGTGCTTGCGCAGCAGCTGCTTGATGCGGTCCACCTCGGGCGAGACCGGGATGCGCACGCGGATCCAGTCGGGTTTCTTCGGCAGTTCCTCGGTGGGGATGATCTTCACCGGAATGCGCGCCACCTTCTCGGCGCCGCGCAGTTTCACGCCGACTTCCACCTTGCCCGGCTTGCCTTGGCCCGGGGTCTCCACAACAGTGCTCATCTCAGTTCGATCCCGCCCGTTAGGGTCTTCTGTTCAGCGTAGCCAAGACGCTCGGTGAGTTCGCCGCGCAGGCGTTCGCGCACCTCGGCCAGGGTGATGGGGCCGGCCAGCTCGCGCAGCTGGGTCATGGCCATGCCTGCGTAGCCGCAGGGATTGATACGACGGAAAGGCTCCAGGTCCATGTCGACGTTCAGCGCCAGGCCATGGAAGGAACGGCCATTGCGGATGCGCAGGCCGAGGGAGGCGATCTTCGCGCCGTCCACGTAGACGCCTGGGGCGTCGGGTTTGGACACGGCGCTGACGCCGAAACTGTCGAGCAGGCCGATCAGGCTCTGTTCGATGCGCGTGACCAGCTCGCGCACGCCCAGGTGCGAGCGGCGCACGTCGAGCAGCAGGTAGGCCACCAGTTGGCCGGGGCCGTGGTAGGTCACCTGGCCGCCGCGGTCCACCTTGACCACCGGGATGTCGCCGGGCATCAGCACGTGTTCGGCCTTGCCGGCCTGGCCCTGGGTGAATACCCGCTGGTGCTCCAGCAGCCAGACTTCGTCGGGCGTGCCCTCGTCGCGCTCGGCGGTGAAGCGCTGCATGGCGTGCCAGGTCGGCTCGTAGGGCAGCACGCCGAGTTCGCGGAAGCCCAGGGAAGGACCGGCCTCGGGCATCACAGCACCATGTGCACGCGGCCGCTGGCGCGCAGGTCGCTATGGATGTTCTGCAGCTGGTCGACGCCGGTGGCGGTGATCAGCACCTGCACCGAGAGGAAGCGCCCGTTGCGGCTGTCGCGGGTCACCAGGGTGGTGACGTCCAGGTCCGGCGCGTGGCGCTGGATGATCTCCACGACCAGGTCGGCGAAGCCGTCGCCGGCGTCACCGATCACCTTGATCGGGTAGCGTTCGCAGGGGAACTCGATCTTGGGCGCGGGAGGAGTGCTGGTATCAGTGGTTTCAGTCATGGCTGTCGCGGGCGGGTAGCCCGCCTCCGTACGAAGCTCCCTGGTCGGGAGGTTCCGGATGGATCGGACCTGACGGCTGCCGACGCCACGGGGGAGGTCGATCAGGCGCAGGCGCGCATTTTACCTGAGTCGGGCGCGCGCATGCGTAGAAATTCCCGGGCTTGTATACAAAAGTACGAGCCCGGGGGACCGTCGGTCAGTTGAACAGGCCGTAGAAGAACAGGCGGATGCTATCCCACAGGCGGCGGAAGATACCACCCTCCTCCACGGCGTTCAGGGCCACCAGATCGGAGGTGCGCACGACCTTGTCGCCCAGCTTCACTTCCACCTTGCCGATCACCTGGCCCTGCTGGATCGGGGCCATCAGCTGCGGCTGCAGCACCATGTTGGCCTGCAGCTGCTTGAGCTGGCCGCGCGGCACGGTCATGGTCAGGTCTTCGGACAGGCCGGCCTTGACCTCGTGCTCGGAGCCCTTCCAGACCAGGGCCTTGGTCAGCTCGGCACCCTTCTTGTAGAAGGTCTGCGATTCGAAGAAGCGGAAGCCGTAGGTCAGCAGCTTCTGCGTCTCGGCGGCGCGGGCCTGCTCGCTGTTGGTGCCGAACACCACGGCGATCATGCGCTGGCCGTCACGCACGGCGGAGGCCACCAGGCAGTAGCCGGCTTCCTCGGTGTGGCCGGTCTTCAGGCCGTCGACGGTCTTGTCGCGCCACAGCAGCAGGTTGCGGTTGGGCTGCTTGATGTTGTTCCAGAGGAATTCCTTCTGGGCGTAGATGGCGTAGTGGGTCGGCTCGCCGTAGATGATGGCGCGGGCCAGGGTCGCCATGTCGCGGGCCGAGGAGTAGTGCTCCGGGTTCGGCAGGCCGGTGGCGTCCATGAAGTGGGAGTTGCTCATGCCCAGCTTCTGCGCGGTGTTGTTCATCATGTCGGCGAAGGCGTCCTCGCTGCCGGCGATGTGCTCGGCGAGGGCGACGGAGGCGTCGTTGCCCGACTGGATGATGATGCCGTGCAGCAGGTCGCTGACCGATACCTGCGAGCCCAGCTTGATGAACATGCGCGAGCCGCCGGTGCGCCAGGCGTGCTCGCTGACGGTGACCTGGTCGCTCTCGGCGATGCGCCCGCCCTCGATCTCCTTGGTGGCGATGTAGGCGGTCATCAGCTTGGTCAGGCTGGCCGGGGGCAGGCGCTCGTCGGCGTTGTTCTCCACCAGGACCTGGCCGCTGGCGCCATCCATCAGCACCCAGGCCTTGGCTGCCAGCTGCGGCGCGGCGGGGACAACGGATTCAGCCGCCCAGCCGGCCACGGGGGCGCTGAGCAACACGAGCATGGACAGGCGTTTGGCGATGGTGATGATGTTCATCCGTCTCTCTGGGTTCACTAATGGTCAAACAATCCCTTGGGGGAATTCCCGGGCGGCCTCTGGCGTGCCGCTTCATCGGTGCGCCGCGTTCAGTCCGGGCGCACCAGCTTGGGTTGGCCGAGGTTGGCCAGGCGGATGCTGTCCTGCATCCGCGCCGCTTCATCCTGCGTTCCGATCGGCCCCAGGCGTACCCGGTGCAGGGTCTGCTTGTTGACCACGACCGAGCTGATAAAGACCTGGGCCGAGGTCATGCCGCTGATCTTGTCCCTGAGCAGTTCCGCAGCGTCCGGGTTGGCGAAGGCACCCACCTGGAGATACAGGCCAGCGGCTGGTAATGAAGCGTTTTTTTTTGAGTCGACCTGCACCGGCGCCACGGGCGCGGCGTGCTGCGCCGGCGGCGGGGTGTAGACCTCGATCGGCTGGGCCATGGCCACCGCCTGGGGCTGTGCGCCGGCCGCCGGGGCGCTCTGCACCGGCGCCATCTTCGGCTGCGCCAGGACCATCGGCACCGGGCGCCCCTGGGCGGCCCACCAGCGCTGCGGGTCGATGCCCTCGACCTTGACCCGCGCGGTGCCGGTCTCGGCATAGCCGAGCTTCTTGGCCGCGGCGAAGGACAGGTCGATGACGCGGTCGGAATAGAACGGGCCGCGGTCGTTGACGCGGACGATGACGCTCTTGCCATTGTCCAGGTTGGTCACCCGCACGTAGCTGGGCAGCGGCAGCGTCTTGTGCGCCGCGGTCATGCCGTAGAGGTCGTACATCTCGCCGTTGGCGGTGGCCTGGCCGTGGAACTTGGTGCCGTACCAGGACGCCGTGCCGGTCACGCTGTAGGCGCGCGCGTCGTTCAGCGGGTAGTAGGTCTTGCCCAGCACGGTGTAGGGGTTGTTCTTGAACGGGCCGTTGTGCGGCATCGGCACGGCATCGGGGATGCGCGACACGTCGACGTCCCACCAGGGGGCGCCGTCGCGGTGCGGCCGGTTGTAGTCCATCGGCCCGGAAAGGCCGCCGCTCTGGGCCGGTTGCGGAGCCCGGGAGCTGGTGCAGCTGGCGAGCAGCACGGCGCTCAGGCCGAAGCACGCCGCCGCCGACCAGAAGCCCGGTCGCTTCAGTCGCTGGTTCACTGGACACCTCGCGCCCGGACGATCTCGCCGGCCAGCTGATGGACCGCCATGGCGTACATGGCGCTGCGGTTGTAGCGGGTGATCACGTAGAAGTTGGGCAGCCCGACCCAGTATTCGGGGCCGTCGGCGCCTTCGAAGCGGATGGCGGTGACCTTGAGGTCGTCGCGCAGCACGTCATGGGTACGCCAGCCCGCGGCGCGCAGCTGGCCGAGGCTCATCTGCGGCTCCAGGCCCTGGGTGATGGCGTCCTGGGCGCTGTCCATGCTCAGCTCGGCCTGCGACACCACCGGCTCGCCGGCCTGCCAGCCATGCTGCTTGAAGTAGCTGGCGACGCTGCCGATGGCATCGGTCGGGTCGGTCCAGATGTTGATGTGGCCGTCGCCGTCGAAGTCCACGGCGTAGGCGCGGAAGCTGCTGGGCATGAACTGCGGCAGGCCCATGGCGCCGGCGTAGGAGCCGTTCAGGCCGAGCGGGTCGACCTGCTGCTCGCGGGCCAGCAGGAGGAACTGCTTGAGTTCCTTGCGGAAGAAGTCGGCGCGCGGCGGGTAGTCGAAGGCCAGGGTGGACAGCGCGTCCATCACCCGGTAGTTGCCGGTGTTGCGGCCGAAGAAGGTCTCGACGCCGATGATCGCCACTATGTACTGGGCCGGCACGCCGTAGTCCTTCTCCGCGCGGGCCAGGGCCTCGGCGTTCTGGCTCCAGAACTCCACGCCGCGCTTGATGCGCGCGTCGGTGAGGAAGATCGGCCGGTAGTCCTTCCACGGCTTGACGCGCTCGGCGGGCCGGGAAATGGCGTCGAGGATCGACTGCTTGCGCTCGACGTCCTGGAACAGCGAAAGCAGCTGCTCGTCGGCGAAGCCGTAGTCGCGGGTCATCTCGCCGACGAACTGGGCGACCTGGGGCGAACCGTCGTAGTCGCCCGCCTGGGCAGCGCCGCCGAAGCCGATGGCCCCTGCCAGCCCCACCCAATGGACACCCCTGACTGCCCACTCGCGCAGTATCTGCATTCCTTTCTTCACTCTGGTCTCAACGTTTCTTCTTCAAACCTGGGCGATCCATTTCCGGTGCGTATGAATCGACATCAAAACCCCGAACCCTGACATCAGCGTCACCAGCGAAGTTCCGCCGTAGCTGATGAAGGGAAGCGGAACCCCCACGACCGGCAGCAACCCGCTGACCATACCAATGTTGACGAACACGTACACGAAGAAGGTCATGGTGATGCTGCCGGCCAGCAGCTTGCCATACAGCGTCTGCGCCTGCGCGGTGATCACCAGCCCGCGGTAGATCACCATCAGGTACAGGGCCAGCAACAGGCATACCCCCACCAGGCCGAACTCTTCGCCGAGCACGGCAATGATAAAGTCCGTATGGCTTTCCGGCAAAAAATCCAGGTGCGACTGGGTGCCCAGCAGCCAACCCTTGCCGAATACGCCGCCGGAACCGATGGCCGCTTTTGACTGGATGATGTTCCAGCCGGTGCCCAGCGGGTCGCTTTCCGGGTCGAGGAAGGTCAGCACGCGCTGCTTCTGGTAATCGTGCATGACGAAGAACCACATGGCCACCGCCACCGGCACCGCCGCGGTCACCGCGCCGAGGATCCAGCGCCACTGCAGGCCGCCGACGAACAGCACGAAGGCGCCGGAGGCCAGCACCAGCATGGCGGTGCCCAGGTCCGGCTGCTTGAGGATCAGCACGAAGGGCACGCCGATCAGCGCCAGGCTGATCGCCAGGTGCTTGAGATTCGGCGGCAGGTTGCGCTTGGACATGTACCAGGCCAGCGTCATGGGCATGAACAGCTTCATGAACTCGGCGGGCTGGAAGCGGATCACCCCGGGGATGTTGATCCAGCGCGTGGCGCCCATGGCGTTGTGGCCCATGACGTCCACCACCACCAGCAGCAGCACCCCGATCAGGTAGCCCAGCGGCACCCAGCGGGCCAGGAAGCGCGGCTCGATCTGGGCGATGACGAACATCATCACCAGGCCCAGGCCGAAGGACGAGGCCTGCTTGAGCAGCAGGTCCCAGCTCTTGCCGCTGGCCGAATAGAGGACGAACAGGCCGGCCGCGCCCAGCACCAGCAACAGCAGCAGCAGCAGGCCGTCGATGTGCAGGCGCTGCAGCAGGCTGGCGCGCCGCTTCATCACGTCCTCGTTGGACAGCGTGCGGTCGAAGTTGGGGTTCATGTTCATGCTCATGGCTTCGGCGCCTCCGCCACCTGTGGCGCGAATTCGGGCTTGAGCTTGCCGCTCTCGTCCAGCAACCAGGCATCCATCACCTGCTTGAGCACGGGCGCTGCGACGCCGGAGCCGGACTCGCCGTTCTCCACCATCACCGCCACCGCGATCTGCGGGTTGTCCGCCGGGGCGAAACCGATGAACAGCGCGTGGTCGCGGTTGCGCTCGTTGAGCTTGGAACGGTCGTAGCGCTCGTTCTGCTTGATCGCCACCACCTGCGCGGTACCGGACTTGCCGGCGATGCGGTAGACCGAGGCGGCGCCGACCTTGTGCGCGGTGCCGCGGGCATTGTGCACCACTTGCTGCATGTCGGAGTCAATCAGTTCCCAGTTGCCCGGCTCGCGCAGGTCGATGTCGGGCATCGGCTCGGGGTCGACCGGCGGCTGGCCGTCGACGGTCCTGGCCAGGTGCGGACGGAGCCACTTGCCGTGGTTGGCGATCAGCGCGGTCATCTGCGCCAGCTGCAGCGGCGTGGACTGCATGTAGCCCTGGCCGATGCCGAGGATCAGCGTCTCGCCGGGGAACCAGACCTGGCGGCGGGTGGCGCGCTTCCACTCGCGCGAGGGCATCAGCCCCGGCGACTCGCCGTACATGTCCAGGGACACGCGCTGGCCGAAGCCGAAGCGACTCATGTAGTCGTGCAGCCTGTCGATGCCGAGCTTGTGGGCGAGGTCGTAGAAGTAGGTGTCGTTGGAGCGCATGATCGCCGTCTCCAGGTTCACCCAGCCCTCGCCGGAACGGTTCCAGTTGCGGTACTTGTGGTCGTAGTTGGGCAACTGGTAGTAGCCGGGGTCGAAGACCCGCGAACCGGGGGTGACCACCCCGGCGTCGAGCCCGGCCAGGGCCACCGCCGGCTTCACCGTCGAGCCCGGCGGGTACAGGCCGCGCAGCACGCGGTTGTACAGTGGGCGGTCGATGGAGTCGCGCAGCGCCGAGTAGTCCTTGAAGCTGATGCCGGTGACGAACAGGTTGGGGTCGTAGCTCGGCTGGCTGACCATCGCCAGCACCTCGCCGGTGGCCGGCTGGATCGCCACGATGGCGCCGCGGCGCCCGCCCAGGGCCTCCTCGGCCTTGGCCTGCAGCTTGCTGTCGATGCTCAGGACGATGTCCTTGCCCGGCACCGGGTCGGTGCGCTTGAGCACGCGCAGCACGCGGCCGCGGGCGTTGGTCTCGACCTCCTCGTAACCCACGGTGCCGTGCAGCTCGGCCTCGTAGAACTTCTCCACGCCGGTCTTGCCGATGTGGTGGGTGCCGGAATAGTTGACCGGGTCGAGCACCTTCAGCTCGGCCTCGTTGATCCGCCCGACATAGCCCACCGAGTGGGCGAAGTGCTCGCCCAGCGGGTAGTGGCGGACGAACTGCGCGGTGACGTCGATGCCCGGCAGGCGGTACTGGTTCACGGCGATGCGGGCGATCTGCTCCTCGGACAGCTCGAACATGATCGGCACCGGCTCGAACGGCCGCCGGCCCTGCTTCATGCGCTTCTCGAAGATCGCCTTGTCCTCCTCGGTCAGGCCGAGGATCTCCACCAGCGCCTGCAACTCCTGCTGCAGGTTCTCGGTGCGCTCGCGGGTGACCGTGAGGCTGAAACTGGGGCGGTTGTCGGCGATCAGCACGCCGTTGCGGTCGTAGATCAGGCCGCGGTTCGGCGGGATCGGCTGGACGTGGACGCGGTTGTTCTCCGACAGCGTCGAGTGGTACTCGTACTGGGTGACCTGCAGGTGGTACATGCGCGCCACCAGCACCAGGGCCAGGAGGAAGATCGCCACCGCGCCGACGACGACCCGGCGACGCACCAGGCGGGCGTCCTTCTCGTGGTCCTTGAGTTGTATCGGCTGCGGCATCGGGTACGGCTACGACTACTTGTGGTAGGGGTGCCCGGACAGCACCGTCCAGGCGCGGTAGATCTGCTCGCCCACCAGGATGCGCACCAGCGGGTGCGGCAACGTCAGCGGCGACAGCGACCAGCGCTGCTCGCTGCGCGCACAGACCTCCGGCGCCAGCCCTTCCGGGCCGCCGACCATGAGGTTGACGGTGCGCGCGTCCAGGCGCCAGCGATCCAGTTCGGCGGCCAGCTGCGGGGTGCTCCAGGGCTTGCCTTCGACTTCCAGGGTCACCACCCGTTCACCGGGCTGCACCTTGGCCAGCATGGCTTCGCCCTCCTGGCGGATCAGCCGGGCCACGTCGGCGTTCTTGCCGCGCGTGTTCAGCGGAATCTCCACCAGTTCCAGGGACAGCTCCGAGGGCAGGCGCTTGACGTACTCCTGCCAGCCCTCCTCGACCCAGCGCGGCATGCGCGAGCCGACCGCGATCAGACGCAGGCGCAAGGGCGCTTACTCGCCGCTGTGGTGGGCGCGGCTCTGTTCGGCGCCGAGCCAGAGGCGCTCCAGGTCGTAGAACTGGCGGGTGGCCGGCTGCATGACGTGGACCACGACGTTGCCCAGGTCGATCAGCACCCATTCGCCGCCTTCCTGGCCTTCGCTGCCGATGGGCTTGACGCCCTGTTCCTTGACCTTCTCCAGGACGTTGTCGGCCAGCGACTTGACCTGGCGGCTGGAGGAGCCGGAGGCGATGACCATGACGTCGGTGATGCTGGTCTTGTCGCGCACGTCGAGGACGGTGATGTCCTGCGCTTTCATGTCTTCCAGAGCGGCGACGGCCAGCTCGACCAGTTGTTCGGTTTGCATTGAATGACTCTCTAGTTTGCCAGGGACGCGCGGTACAGCCCGTGCGCCTCGATGTAGTTCAATACCGCGTCCGGCACCAGGAAGCGCGGTGAGCGCCCCTGCGCCAGCAGGGCGCGGATCTGGGTGGCCGACACCGCCAGGGGCGTCTGCCAGATGAAAGTGACCTGCCCAGCCGGCCCGGCGAGGGCGTTGGGATCGGCCACGCTGCGCGCCGCCAGCAGGTCACGCAGGGCTTCCGGCGCTTCCACGTCGGCATCCGGGCGTTGCAGCACCAGCATGTGGCAGTGCCGCAGCAGTTCGTCCCAGCGGTGCCAGGTAGGCAGGCCGCAGAAGGCATCCCAGCCGACCATCAGGAACAGCTGCACCTCGCTCCCCAGCTCCGCGCGCAGCGATTCCAGGGTGTCGATGGTGTAGGACGGTTTGTCGCGGGCCAGCTCGCGGGCATCCACCGTCAGGGGCGCGACGCCGGCCACCGCCAGCTCGACCATGGCCAGGCGCTGCGGCGCCGAGACCTGCGGCGTCTCGCGGTGCGGCGGGCGCGCCGCCGGCAGCAGGCGCAGCTCGTCCAGGCCCAGCAGCTCGGCGGTTTCCAGCGCACTGCGCAGATGCCCGATGTGCACCGGATCGAAGGTGCCGCCGAAGAGGCCGATCCGCCGCGCTTGCCGTTTACTCATCAGGTGCGCACGTGCCCGTCGCCGAAGACCACGTACTTCTCGCTGGTCAGGCCTTCCAGGCCGACCGGGCCGCGGGCGTGCAGCTTGTCGGTGGAGATGCCGATCTCCGCCCCCAGGCCGTACTCGAAGCCGTCGGCGAAACGCGTCGAGGCATTGACCATGACCGAAGCCGAGTCCACCTCGGCGAGGAAGCGCCGGGCGTTGCTGAAGTTCTCGCTGACAATAGCGTCGGTGTGCTGCGAACCGTAGGTGTTGATGTGCTCGATGGCGCTGTCCAGGTCGTCGACGATGCGGATCGACAGGATCGGCGCGTTGTACTCGGTGCGCCAGTCTTCCTCGGTCGCCTCCAGCACGTCGCTGCCCAGCAGCGCGCGGGTGGCGGCGTCGCCGCGCAGCTCCACGCCCTTGTCGCGGTAGATGGCGGCCAGCGGCGGCAGCACGCGCGCGGCGATGGCCTTGTGCACCAGCAGGGTTTCCATGGTGTTGCACGGCGCGTAGCGCTGGGTCTTGGCGTTGTCGGCGATGCGGATGGCCTTGTCGAGGTCGGCCGACTCGTCGATGAACACGTGGCAGATGCCGTCCAGGTGCTTGATCACCGGCACCTTGGCCTCGCGGCTGATGCGCTCGATCAGGCCCTTGCCACCGCGCGGGACTATCACGTCGACGTACTCGGGCATGCTGATCAGCGCGCCCACGGCGGCGCGGTCGGTGGTCTCGACCACCTGCACGGCGCTCGCCGGCAGGCCGGCCGCGGCCAGGCCAGCCTGGATGCAGCGGGCGATGGCCTGGTTGGAATGGATGGCCTCGGAGCCACCGCGCAGGATGGTGGCGTTGCCCGATTTCAGGCACAGGCTGGCGGCGTCGATGGTCACGTTCGGCCGCGACTCGTAGATGATCCCGACCACGCCCAGGGGCACGCGCATCTTGCCGATCTGGATGCCCGAGGGCACGAAGCGCATGTCGCGGATCTCGCCGATGGGGTCCGGCAGCTTGGCCACCTGGCGCAGGCCCTCGATCATGTCGTCGATGCGCGCCGGGGTCAGCGCCAGGCGGTCGAGCATGGCTGGCTCCAGGCCATTGGCCCGGCCGGCGGCCAGGTCCTGCTCGTTGGCGTGGGCGAGCTGCTCGCGGGCAGCGTCCAGGGCATCGGCGGCGGCCAGCAGGGCGGCGTTCTTCTGCGCGGTGGAGGCCCGCGCGAGCACGCGCGAGGCTTCACGGGCGGCGCGGCCCAGGCGGCTCATATAGTCGAGGACGGACTCGGTCATGGTTCGTACGCGTCTGCGTGAGGGAAATGCGCGATTATAGCGACCCCGCCTGCGCCCGCCCAGCCACAGCAGCCAGCCGGTAGACAGGGCGTCCCACCGGCACGCCGGTAACGCCGCCCGGGCGCCGCGGGCCGCGCCCCGGCTGCGGAACGGTGACACCCGCAACAGCGCGTTGCGATTTCCCCCGCCCGAAGGTTGGGTAAACAAAAGGCCGGCCTCTGTCTACCTTGGAGCCACCCCGCCGCGCAATGCCAGCCGTTCGCCATCCGGCACGCCAGGGAAGAACAACAAGAGGCGGAACACCGCCGGAGATTCGCCATGCGCTACCGCACCGACTACAGCGCCCAGGCCCTCACCGCCGCCCCGGCGGTGCTCGAACTGGACGGCTGGCAACTCCACTACCAGGCCTTCGCCCACCGCGCGGACGACCCGCACCCGCCGGTGCTGCTGCTCGGCGGCGCCTTCCAGAGCTTCCGCTCCTTCGCCAGCGAAGTCAGCGAGCTGCTCGCCGAGCACCCGGTGATCCTCCTCGACCTGCCCAGCCAGGGCGGTAACCTGCAACTGGCGCCGCAACTGAGCCTGGAAGACCTGGCCGACCTGATCGCCGCCTTCGCCGAGGCGCTGCGCCTGCCGCCGCTGATGCCCATCGGCCTGTCCTACGGCTCGGCCCTGGCCGCCCTCTTCGCTGCCCGCCACCCCGGGCGCTGCGCGCGCCTGCTGCTGGCCGGCATCACCGCCTTCGGCCGCCCCGGCGCCCGCGCGCTACTGGAAGAAGCCCTGGCGCGCCTGAACCTGGGCCAGCACGAAGCCTTCGCCAACGGCGTGCTGACCGGCCTGGTCAATCCGCTGCGCCTGGCCGATACCGGCGTCTCCCCGGTGTTCCGCAAGGCCCTGCTGCGCCAGTTACAGCGCCTGACACCGGCGGAAGTCGAACGCTACCGGCAGAACAGCCGGCGCCTGCTGGCCTTCGGCGGCTTCGAGCGCCACCCGCAATGCCCGACCCTGGTGCTGGCCGGCGAATACGACCACTTCACCCAGCCCTGGGAGCACGCCGAATTCGCCCTCGCCTGCGCCGACGCGCAGTTCGCCCTGATCCACGACGCCGACCACCTGGCCCAGTTCGAACGCCGCGGCGCCTGCGCCCGGCTGTACACACCCTTCCTCGACGGCCAGCCGCTGCCGCTCAACGCCGCCGGCAGCACGCGCTTCCAACGCCAGCAACTGCCGCACCTGGAACGCCGCTTCGAACCGCGCCTGGCGCCACCGCAACCCCGCGCCCTGCTGCACCATGCCGATGGCGGGCAATGGCGCGCCGAACTGATGGAGATCGGCTACTTCGGCGGCCTGGCCCACGCCGACCTGCCGGCCGAACTGCCGCAACGCGGCTGGCGCCTGGCCATCCCCGGCGTGGAAGAACTGGACATCCTGCCGCTGCGCCGCACAGCGGACGGCGTCGCCTTCATCTTCCCCCACGGCGATCCCCGCGCCAGCGCCAGCCTGGCGGAGCTGGTGGTGCCGTTGCAGCAAGGGGCCTGCGCGGCCTGAAGCAACGGAACGGCGTATAACCGCGAACGGTTATACGCCCTACACCCAAGGGCGAACCACGATGCCGCCTAGGTTCACCCTCCCCTGTAGGAGCGAGCTTGCTCGCGAACCCTGCCGAACCCACCCTTGGGCAGGATGCGGTTCGCGAGCAAGCTCGCTCCTACGAAGAGCCGTCGGGGCAGGTCAGGTGCGGGCTTCGATGACGCGCACCAGGCTCGGCATGCGTCCGCGCGGCAGGCACAGTTCGGCGCCGTGCACCTGTGGGTCAAGCACTTCTACGCCGGCGAAGCCGCAGCCGCGGAAGGCCGCGGCTATTTCCGCCTCGCTGCGGTAGTGCAGCGGGTAGCCGCCGCGGGTGAGCCGGCCGATCAGGCCGACGCCCCAGCGGATCTGCCGATAGCGCGGATGTTCGCGCAGGTCCGGGTAGAGTTCGGTGAGGTAGGTGGCCGCCGGGAAGTCGGCCAGGACCGCCGCCAGGCGCGTCCAGAAACCCTCGATCAGCGGGCGCTGGAAGTAGTTCACCAGGCCCTCGGTGATCACCACCACGGGGCGCTGGCGGTCGAGTTGGGCGAAGAGCGCGGCCAGGGTATGCGGGCCGTCCTCGGCGAGGATGTCCACGGGGTGCACCCGGTGCCTTTCGTCCAGCCAGCCCTGCCCTTGCAGCAGGGCCGACTTGCGCGCGGCCATGGGCGGCAGGTCCGCCTCCAGGTAGTCCAGCTGCGGATAACGCTGGCGGAAGCGCCTGCCGCGCGGCGACAGGCCGCAGGCGATCTCCACCACCTGGGTGACGCCGCGCTGCTCGATGGCCTGGCGCAGGCGCGCGTCTATCAGCAGGTGGCGCTGCAGCAGGAAGTCCTCGATGTTCAGCCCGAAGCCCAGGCGCGCGCCCCAGGCGATCGGCGCCATGCAGCCGTGCACCCAGCGCCCGAAGGCGGTGGCGAAGGCCGGCTCGGCGAGCTTGTGGCGGAACCAGACATAGCCGGTGTAGTGCGCACTGGGGGTGATGTGCGCGCTGTCGGCGCGGATGCGTTCAGCCATGATTCAGTCTCTTGTTGTTATCATCCGCCAGCCTAAGAGCGCCCTGGTACCCACGACAATCCCATGCCTGCCGATCCCATCCTTGGTTTGCCCTGGCCCGAAGCGCGGCCGCTGCCCCATTCCTTCTTCGACCGCGACGCCCTGCTGGTGGCGCGCCAGCTGCTGGGCAAGGTGATCCGTCACCGCGTCGGCGGGCTCTGGCTGTCCGCGCGGATCATCGAGACCGAAGCCTATTACTTGGCCGAGAAAGGCAGCCACGCCTCGCTCGGCTACACCGAGAAGCGCAAGGCGCTGTTCCTCGACGGCGGGCACATCTACATGTACTACGCGCGTGGCGGCGACTCGCTGAACTTCAGCGCCGGTGGCGCCGGCAACGCCGTGCTGATGAAGTCCGGGCACCCCTGGATGGATCGCGTCAGCGGCGACGAGGCCGTGGCCCGCATGCGCCAGCTCAACCCCGCCGCCGATGGCAGCGAGCGCCCGCTGGGCAAGCTCTGCGCCGGCCAGACACTGCTGTGCAAGGCCATGGGCCTCAAGGTGCCGGACTGGGATGCCCGACAGTTCGACGTGCAGCGGCTGTTCGTCGACGACGTCGGCGACACCCCGGCGCAGGTCATCCAGACCACCCGCCTAGGCATCCCCCACGGCCGCGACGAGCACCTGATGTACCGCTTCGTCGACGCCGCCTTCGCGCCCTTCTGCACGCGAAACCCGCTGCGCCGCGGCCAGGTCGAAGGACGCGACTATTACCTGCTGGATAGCTCGGAAGCGCACCGCACATGAGCCTGGACCTGTTCAACCAATGGATCGCCGGCCACCCGCAGTGGCTGGGGCTGGTGGTCTTCCTCATCGCCTTCCTCGAATGCGCGGCGGTGGTCGGCCTGGTGCTGCCCGGCGTGGTGATGCTCTTCGCCGTGGCCGTGCTGGCCGGCGGCGGCGCCCTGGGCCTGGGGCAGACGCTGCTGCTGGCCTTCGCCGGCGGCCTGCTGGGCGACCTCTGCTCGTACTTCCTCGGCCGCCGCTTCCACCAGGACATCCGCCGCCTGCCGCTGCTGCGCCACCACCCGGAATGGCTGGCCGGCGCAGAAGGCTTCGTCGCCCGCTACGGCGTCACCAGCCTGCTGGTGGGCCGCTTCATCGGCGCCCTGCGGCCGTTCCTGCCGCTGGTGGCGGGCATGCTCGACATGCCCTTCGGGCGCTTCCTGGCGGTCTCCATCCTGGCCGCCGCCGGCTGGTCGGTGGCCTACCTGCTGCCCGGCTGGACCACCGGCGCAGCCCTGCGCCTGCCACTGCCGGAAGGCTTCTGGCCGGAGATGGCGGTGGTCGCCGGCGGCCTGGCCGTGCTCGGCGGCGCCTTGATCCATGCCTGCCTGAAGCGGCGCCACGGCACCGCACTGATCGCCGCCGGGCTGAGCGCCGCCCTGCTGCTGGGCATCCTGATCGGCTGGCCGCACCTGGATGCCCTCGACCACGGCCTGATGACGCTGATCCAGGAGGAACGCAGCCCGCTGCTGAACCACATCATGGTGGCGGTGACGCGCCTGGGCGACTTCCGCACCCAGGTGATCGTCGGCATCGTCGTCAGCGGCCTGCTGCTGGGCCTGGGCAAATGGCGCCATGCGCTGTTCGCCGGCGGCACCCTGCTGGCCACGGCACTGCTCAACACCACCCTCAAGCACTTCTTCGGCCGCGCCCGCCCGGAGGTGATCGCCGACCCGCTGAGCGCCTTCAGCATGCCCAGCGGGCACAGCTCGGCGTCCTTCGCCTGCTTCCTGGTGCTCGGCGTGCTGGCCAGCCGCGAGGGCTCGCCGCGGGTGCGCCTGACCTGGCTGCTGCTGGCCATGCTGCCGGCCGCCTGGATCGCCGGCTCGCGCCTGTACCTGGGCGCGCACTGGCCCAGCGACGTGATCGCCGGCGCCCTGCTCGCCGCCGCCGTCTGCGCCGCCGCGCTCTGGGCCAGCCAGCTGCGCCAGCCGCTGCCGGCCCTGCCCAAGCGCATCTGGTGGTGCCTGGTGCCGACCCTGCTGCTGGTGTTCTCGGTCTCGGTCGGCTGGGACCTCAGCCACGCCGTGGCGCGCTACACCCCGCTCTGAGCCTCAGCGCCAGGGCGCGCCGCGCAGATGCTCGGCGCAGCGCTGCTGGACGAACTCGCGCAGCAGGGTCACCGACGGGCTCAGCTGCGCGCGGTGGGTGCAGAACAGGTTCAGCGGCGCCGCCTCGCCCCGGTGGTCGGCCAGGGCCACTTCCAGGCGCCCGGCGCGCACGTCGGCGGCCACGTCCAGCCAGGACTTGTAGACCAGCCCGCGCCCGGCCACCGCCCAGCGCCGCACCACGTCGGCGTCGTCGCTGACGCGGTCGCCGCCCACCTCGACCGTCTCGTCGCCGAAGCGCCAGCGTTCGTGCACACGGCCGCCGAGCATGTACAGCAGGCAGTTGTGCCGGGCCAGGTCCTGCGGCCGCTGCGGCCGGCCATGCTGGGCGAAGTAGGCCGGCGCGCCGCACAGCACGCGGCGGTTGTCCGCCGCCAGGGGCAGCGCCACCAGGCTGGAGTCCGGCGGCTGGCCGAGGCGGATGGCCACGTCCACCGGCTGGCGGTAGAGGTCGGCCTGGCGGTCGCTGAGCAGCAGGCGCAAAACCAGCCGCGGGTGCTGCGCCTGGAACTCGTCGAGCCAGGGCAACAGCACGTTGCGCCCCAGGTCCGAGGGCGCCGAGACCTGCAACGGCCCGGCGATCTCGCTGCGGCCGCCGGCCAGCAGCTGGCGGCCCTCCTCCAGGCTCTGCAGCGAGGCCCGCGCATGGGCCAGGAACAGCTCGCCCTCGGCGGTCAGCCGCAGGCTGCGGGTGGAACGGGCGAACAGGCGCGCCTGCAGGGCGCCCTCCAGGCGCTTGAGCGCGGCGCTGGCCACCGCCGGCGACACCTCCAGTTCGCGGGCCGCGGCGGACAGGCTGCCGCGCTCGGCGGTGCGGACGAACAGCTGGAGGTCGTCGAAACGCAGCATTTTCAATTTTCCTTTGAAAGAGACTTTCTTCCTACGCGGTTTTTCTTCACAACGAAAGAGCGGAGGATGCGCCCATCCCCCACTGCCGCAAGGAAGAGTCCCGATGAGCAGCCCCCTCACCCTGATCGCCATCATCCGCGCCAAGCCCGGCCGCGCCGACGCCCTGCAGGCCCGCCTGGCCGAGCTGCGCGTGCCCTCGCGGGCCGAGCCCGGCTGCATCCAGTACGACCTGCACCGCGACCGCAAGGACGCCGACCTGATCTACATGATCGAGCAATGGCGCGACGAGGCCGCCCTCGCCGAGCACGAGGCCAGCGAGCACTTCCAGGCCTTCGTCGCGTCCAGCCGGGACGACCTGGCCGAACTCGACATCCGCCTGATGAACCGCATCGACTGAGGAGCCGCCATGAAAGCCATCGGTTACACCCACAGCCGCCCGATCGACGCCGACGACGCCCTGCTCGACATCCAACTGCCGGAGCCGACGCCCGGCCCGCGCGACCTGCTGGTGGAAGTCCGCGCCATTTCCGTCAACCCGGTGGACACCAAGGTGCGCCAGCGCGCCGAGCCTGCGGCCGGCGAATACAAGGTGCTGGGTTGGGACGCCGCCGGCGTGGTCCGCGCGGTGGGCAGCGAGGTCAGCCTGTTCCGCCCGGGCGACGAGGTGTTCTACGCCGGCGACCTGACGCGCCCGGGCAGCAACGCCGAACTGCAGCTGGTGGACGAGCGCATCGTCGGCGCCAAGCCGGCCAGCCTCGACTTCGCCCAGGCCGCGGCCCTGCCGCTGACCAGCATCACCGCCTGGGAGCTGCTGTTCGAACGCCTGCAGATCGCCGAGGGCCCGGGCAGCGCCGGGCAGAGCCTGCTGATCGTCGGCGCCGCCGGCGGCGTGGGTTCCATCCTCACCCAACTGGCCCGGCACCTGACCGGCGTGACCGTGATCGGCACGGCCTCGCGGGCGGAAACCCAGGAATGGGTCCGCGACCTCGGCGCCCACCACGTCATCGACCACGGCAAGCCGCTGAGCGAGGAACTGCAGCGCATCGGCATCGGCCAGGTGAGCCACGTGGCCAGCCTGACGCACACCGACGGGCACCTGCAGCAGATAGTCGCCAGCCTGCACCCGCAGGGCCGCCTGGGCCTGATCGACGACCCGGCGAACCTGAACGTGAGCCTGCTCAAGCAGAAGAGCCTGTCGCTGCACTGGGAGTTCATGTACACCCGCTCGATGTTCCAGACCGACGACATGATCGAGCAGCACCGCCTGCTGCAGCGCGTGTCGAGCCTGGTCGACCAGGGCGTGCTGCGCACCACCCTGGGCGAGCACTTCGGCCGCATCGACGCCGCCAACCTGCGCCGCGCCCACGCGCTGCTGGAGAGCGGCAAGGCCAAGGGCAAGATCGTGCTGGAGGGGTTCTGAGCGGTGGGAGGTACGGTGCTTCTCTCCCGTAAGAGCCGGACATACCGACGCAATTCGCGAATGAGGTCCTACGCTGCAGGCGAGCACGGCTTTTCGTAGGAGCGAGCTTGCTCGCGAATGAACCCCGCAGCGGAGTCTGTTCGCGAGCAAGCTCGCTCCTACGAAGAGCACCCCGGTGCGGTCTGCAAGACAGTTGCGCCTACGCGCCCACCCGCGCCATTCCCATGTAGGAGCGCGCCCTGCGCGCGATTCGCGGGCAGGGCCCGCTCCTACAGGTTATGGGGGGGTACGGCATCCCGGCCGGCGGATAACCGCGAACGGTTATCCGCCCTACGGCTCGGCCTTGGCGAGCAGGCGGCAGAGTTTTTCGGTGGCGGCCAGCATGGCGTAGCTCGGCCGCTCCAGGTTGCGGTCGGGCAGCACCCAGAGCTGGTTCAGGCGGGTCGCGCTCAGTTGTTTCATGGCCCGCCATTCCGCCGCCTGTTCGGCGTTGGGCGCCAGTATCACTTGCGGATCGCGGGCCAGCACCGCTTCCATGCCCACCTGCGGCGCCGGCAGCTGCAGGTCGTCGAACAGATTGCGCGCGCCGCACACCTGCAGGGCATCGCTGACCACCTGGCGTCCGCCCAGGGTGTACAGCGGACGGTTCCATACCTGGTAGAACAGCCGCAGCGGGTGCTCGCGGGCGTACTGCTGGCGCAGTTCGGCGATGCGCTGGCGGAAGCTGGCGGCCAAGGCCGCGGCCTTGTCCTGGGCGCCGAGCAGCGCGCCCAGCTCTTCCAGCTGCCTGGGGATATCTTCCAACCGGTGCGGCTCGGCGATGTAGAGCTTCAGGCCCAGGCCCTTCAGCCGCGCCATCTGCGCATCGGGAATGCTGCCGGGCCAGACCAGCACCAGGTCCGGCCGCAGGCTCAGCAGGCGTTCCAGGTTCAGCTGCCCGTAGCGCCCCAGCGATGGCAGCGCCGCCAGTTGCGCCGGGCGTTCGTCGCCATCGAGCACACCCACCAGGCGCGCGCCGGCGCCCAGTTCCAGGACGCTGTCGGTCATCGAGGGCGACAGGCTCACCACCCGCTGCGCCGCCAGTGCCGGCAGGCCTAGCGATAGCAGCAGGACGGCAACGAGCAGGCGCATCAGAGCAACTGGCGCGGCAGGCGGTACAGCCAGAGGATCAGCAGGCTGGTCAGCCCGAGGAGGATCAGCGCCACGCCGGACAGGTCGGTGAAACACGCCAGCACGCCGATCCAGGCCGGCAGGCTGGCGCCGAGGACGCCGTTGCGCCAGGTGCGCGCCAGCTCCGCCCAGGCGACGGGCTCTTCGGCCGTGTCACGGGCCTTGCCGGCGTCGATCAGGGCGAGCTTGTAGCGGCGGAACAGCGGCAGGGTGAAGTACATCGAGACCAGCGCGGCGACGTACAGCGGGGTGGCCAGCACGGCCAGGGCGTCGATCTCGAAGCCCCACAGCAGCAGCGCCAGCAGCGGCCCGAGAGCCAGGGCCAGGTGCAGCCACCACAGACGCCCCAGGCGGCCGAACTCGGCGGCGCGGTTCACTGCGCCTCGATCTCCGCCTCGCCCTGGTGCAGCTCGCCGAGCATGTGCCCGAGCTTGCCGGCCTTGGTCGCCAGGTAGCGCTTGTTGTGCGGGTTCAGGCCCTTCTGCAGGGGCACGCGCTCGGCCACTGTGAGGCCGTAGCCCTCCAGCGCCTTCACCTTGCGCGGGTTGTTGGTCATCAGCTTCAGCGAGCAGACGCCCAGGTGCTGCAGCATCGGCAGGCACATGGCGTAGTCGCGCTGGTCGGCGCCGAAGCCCAGCTTGAGGTTGGCTTCGACCGTGTCCG
This sequence comes from Pseudomonas citronellolis, assembly GCF_900112375.1. Lineage (GTDB taxonomy): Bacteria > Pseudomonadota > Gammaproteobacteria > Pseudomonadales > Pseudomonadaceae > Pseudomonas > Pseudomonas citronellolis. Next base: position 91,967 of record NZ_FOLS01000020.1, read on the forward strand.
CGCCTTCGTCCTGCAGGGCGTAGGCGCGGATCTTGTTCAGCAGGCCGATGCCACGGCCTTCCTGGCGCAGGTACAGCAGCACGCCGCGACCTTCGCGGGCGATGGCCGAGAGCGCGCCTTCGAGCTGGAAGCCGCAGTCGCAGCGCAGGCTGAACAGGGCATCGCCGGTCAGGCATTCGGAATGCAGGCGACCGAGCACCGGCTGGCCGTCGTCGATCTTGCCCATGGTCAGGGCGACATGTTCCTTGCCGGTTTCCTCGTCGAGGAAGCCATGCATGGTGAATTCGCCGAAGGGAGTGGGCAGCTTGGAGGCGGCGACGAACACGACGGACACCGGAAACTCCTGAAAGTCAGACAGTAGTAAGGAGCCGGCATTGTAACAGCAGTGCCGGGGCCGCCGTCATTGCGAAATCCGCAACTTGGCTATCGAAGCCATCGATGGATCCGGCGCTCAGTGTTTGGATTGGATGTACATCATCCCCTGCTCTTCCCGCCAACCCACGCGGTTGAGGAAGCTCATGCCCAGCAGAATCTCGGTGGGGAACTCGCCTTCCAGCACGCTGGCGTCGACGCCCAGCACCTCGATGCCGCCGAGCTTCACGCTGTTCAGGCCGATGCGCCAGCCCTTGACGGTGCCGCTGGCGGTGGAGGCGACCATGGGCTTGCCGACCACCCGGTAGTCGATGCCCAGGCGCCGCGCCTGGGCTTCGTTCATCGCCACCGTGGTGGCGCCGGTGTCGACCAGGAACTGGGCGTTCTGGCCGTTGATCGAGCCGGACACCCAGTAATGCCCGCCGGTGCCGCGGGCGATGCTCATTTCCTGTACCGGCGCCGGGGCCGAGTAGCCGCTGGCGTTGTATTCGCGGCTCAGTTCGTAGGTGCGTTCCACGCCCTCGACGCGCAGCACCGCCTTGTGCGCGTCGGCGCTGACCACCTGCACGCCCTGCGGCCCGGTCTCGCCCACGCGGAGGAACTTGCGCTGGCCGTCGATGTTCACCACCGCGGCGTTGGGGAACAGCCCCACCACCCACACCTGCGGGGCGGCGAGGGCCGCGCTGGCGGCAAGGGCGAGGCTCAGGGCAGGCAGCAGGCGCAGCATGGTGGGGCTCCTTGTCGGCTGGCGCGAGGATGGCGCCACGTTACACCGGCGCCGCTGCGCCGTCAGTGATGAAGTCGGCTGTTGTCAGAGCAGCCAGGCGGCCCAGGCCCAGACCAAGCCCTGCATGGCCAGCCAGGCGAAGACCCCGGCGAGGACGTCGTCGAGCATGATGCCAACGCCGCCGTGCACGTGGCGGTCGACCCAGCGGATCGGCCAGGGCTTGAGGATGTCGAAGAAGCGGAACACCAGGAAGCCCACCAGCAGCCACCACCAGCCCTCGGGCACCAGCCAGAGGGTGATCCACATGCCGACCATCTCGTCCCAGACGATGCCTTCGTGGTCGTGCACGCGCAGGTCGTCGGCGACCTTGCCGCACAACCAGAAGCCGAACAGCATGGTCAGCCCCAGCATCAGCCAGTAGCCCCAGTCCGGCAGCAGCTGCCACAGCGGGACGAAGGGGATGGCCACCAGCGAGCCCCAGGTGCCCGGCGCCTTGGGCAGGGTTCCGGAGCCGAAGCCGAAGGCCAGGAAATGCCAGGGGTTGCGCCAGACCGACGGCGGCACGGGCTGGGCGGGGGCTTGGTCGGGATGTTCGGGCACTGCGGTCACTCCGTGAAATGCAGGTAGCCGCCCTGGCGCGGCGTGATGTCGTGGCCTGCGCCGTCCAGCACGCGCACCCCGCTGCCGGCCTCGACGCGGCCGATGGCCGCCAGCTGCGGCCACTGCGCCTGCAAGGCCGGCAACTGCGCGGGCGGCAGGGTGAAGGCGATGACGTAGTCGTCGCCGGCGCCGAGCTTGGCCTGCAGCGCGCGCTCGGCGCCCAGCAGGCTTTCCAGCGGCGCGCTGGCCGGAAGGCGTTCGGCTTCGATGATCAAGGCCACGCCGGAGGCGCGGGCGATGTGGCCGCAGTCGGCGAGCAGCCCGTCGGACACGTCCAGCGCCGCCGTGGCGCGACCGCGCAGGGCCTGGCCGAGGGCCAGCTGCGGCTGCGGCGCCCAGTAGCGCGCCAATAGCGGCTCGGCCACTTCGGGTTCGGCGGCCAGGCGGCCGAGCACCAGCTCCAGAGCGCCGCCGGCCTCGCCGACCGGGCCGCCGACGCAGAGCAGGTCGCCGGGGCGGGCGCCGCTGCGGGTCAGCGCCTGGCCGACGGGCACCTGGCCGAATACGGTGAGGGTCATGCTCAGCGGGCCGCGGGTGGTGTCGCCGCCGACCAGCGCCAGGCCGCAGGCCGCGGCCATGCGGTTCAGGCCCTGGGCGAAGGCTTCCAGCCAGGCCGGATCGGCTTCGGGTAGGGTCAGGGCGAGGGTGAAGGCCAGGGGCGCGGCGCCCATGGCCGCCAGGTCGCTGGCGGAAACCGCCAGGGCGCGCTGGCCGAGCAGGAAGGGATCGCACAGCGCGGGGAAATGCACGCCGGCCACCAGGGTGTCGGTGGACACCGCCAGTTGCTGGCCGGCGGCCGGCGCCAGCAGGGCGCAGTCGTCGCCGATGCCCAGGGCCACGCCATCGGCCGCGGCCGCACAGGCGGCCGCGGCGAAATAGCGGCGGATCAGTTCGAACTCACCCATGCCTTGCGGCGGACTCAGCGCTTGGCGCCGCGCAGCTCGGCGGCGCGCAGACGCGGCGCCAGCTTGTCCAGCACACCGTTGACGAACTTGTGGCCGTCGGTGGCGCCGAAGGTCTTGGCCAGCTCGATGCCTTCGTTGATCACCACCTTGTAGGGCACGTCCTGGCGGTTGCGCAGCTCGTAGGTGGCCAGGCGCAGGATGGCCAGCTCGACCGGGTCGATCTCTTCCAGCGGGCGGTCCAGGCAGGGGGTGAATTCCTGGTCCAGCTCGGTCTTCAGGCGCGGCACGCCGTGGAGGATCTCGTGGAAGTAGGCGCCATCGACATCGCTGAAGTCGTTGTCGGTGCGGAAGGTCGCCTCGATCTCGTTCAGCGGCTGGCCGGCCATCTGCCAGGAGTACAGGGCCTGCACCGCGAGGCTGCGGGCCTTGCGGCGCATGGCGATCTTGTTGGGCTTGGCCGGCTTGGACGGGGTGCCGTTGTCGTTGCTGCTCACTTGGCCTCCAGCTGCGACAGCAGGCTCACCATTTCCAGGGCGGACAGCGCGGCCTCGGCGCCCTTGTTGCCGGCCTTGGTGCCGGAGCGCTCGATGGCCTGTTCGATGGAGTCGACGGTCAGCACGCCGAAGGCCACCGGCACGCCGAACTGCAGGGAAACCTGCGCCAGGCCCTTGGTGCACTCGCCGGCAACGTATTCGAAGTGCGGGGTGCCGCCGCGGATCACCGCGCCGAGGGCGATGATGGCGTCGAACTCGCCGCGCTGGGCGACTTTCTGGGTTACCAGGGGGATCTCGAAGGCGCCCGGGGCGCGGATGATGGTGATGTCGCCTTCGGCGACGCCGTGGCGCACCAGCGCATCGATGGCGCCTTGCACCAGGCTTTCCACCACGAAGCTGTTGAAGCGGCCAACCACCAGGGCGAAGCGGCCTTTGGGGGCGATGAAGGTACCTTCGATGGTCTTCAGGGTCATGGACAGGTCTCGTTTCGTTAAAGAGCCGGAGCGTCGGCGACGCTCCGCGAAATTAGGCTAGAAGAACGGCGCCGCCGTGCCAGGGCACGGCGGCGCGGGTTCATTCGGCGGGCAGGTATTCTACAACTTCCAGGTCGAAACCGGATATCGCGTTGAAGCGCATCGGCGCCGACATCAGGCGCATCTTGCGCACGCCCAGGTCGCGGAGGATCTGCGAACCGGCGCCGACGGTGCTGTAGGTGGTGCTGGGCTTGGGCGCCGGCGCGCTGGCGGCGATCTCGCGCACGTGGGCCAGCAGGTCCTCGCCGCCGATCTGGTGGCCCAGCAGCAGCACCACGCCGCTGCCGGCCTCGGCCACCTTGGCCATGGCCGCGCGCAGGCTCCAGCGCCCGGCCTGGTTGACCATCAGCAGGTCGCGCAGCGGGTCCATGTTGTGCACGCGCACCAGGGTCGGCTCTTCCGCGCAGATCTCGCCCAGGGTCAATGCCAGGTGCACCTCGCCCTCCACCGAGTCGCGGTAGGTGATCAGGTTGAACTGGCCCAGCTCGGTGTCCAGCGGCTGCTCGGCGAGGCGCTCGACGGTGCGCTCGTGGATCAGGCGGTAGTGGATCAGGTCGGCGATGGTGCCGATCTTGATGCCGTGCTGCTCGGCGAAGGCTTCCAGTTCCGGGCGGCGGGCCATGCTGCCGTCGTCGTTCATGATCTCGCAGATCACCCCGGACGCCTCGAAGCCACCCATGCGCGCCAGGTCGCAGGCCGCCTCGGTGTGGCCGGCGCGGGCCAGCACGCCGCCGGGCTGGGCCATCAGCGGGAAGATGTGGCCGGGGCTGACGATGTCGGCGGCCACCGCTTCCTTCGCGGCGGCGGCCTGCACGGTGCGTGCGCGGTCGGCGGCGGAGATGCCGGTGGTGACGCCTTCGGCGGCCTCGATGGAGACGGTGAACTTGGTGCCGAAGCCCGAGCCGTTGCGCTGCACCATCAGCGACAGGCCCAGGCGCTCGCAGCGCTCGCGGGTCATCGGCATGCAGATCAGGCCGCGGGCGTACTTGGCCATGAAGTTGATGTCTTCGGTGCGCACGCACTCGGCGGCCATGATCAGGTCGCCTTCGTTCTCGCGGTCCTCGTCATCCATGAGGATGACCATCTTGCCTTGGCGGATGTCTTCGACCAGTTCTTCGATGCTGTTGAGTGCCATCTGGGCAGCTCCTATCAATGCTTCATGAAGCCGTTTTCGGCCAGGAATGCTTCGGTGATGCTGCTGGCGGCGGGCTCGGCGGCCTTGTCGCCGAGCAGCAGGCGCTCCAGGTAGCGCGCCAGCAGGTCCACTTCCAGGTTCACCTGAAGACCGGGGCGGTAGTCGCCCATGATGGTCTCGCCCAAGGTGTGCGGGACTATGGTCAGCTCGAACTCGGCGCCATTCACCGCGTTGACCGTGAGGCTGGTGCCGTCGACGGTGATCGAGCCTTTCAGCGCGATGTACTTGGCCAGCTCGCGCGGGGCGCGCACGGTGAACTGGATGGCGCGGGCGTTATCCTCACGCTTGACGATCTCGCCGACGCCGTCGACGTGGCCGCTGACCAGGTGGCCGCCCAGGCGGGTGGTGGGGGTCAGGGCCTTCTCCAGGTTGACGCGGCTGCCGACCTTGAGCTGGGCGAAGGCGGTGCGCGCGAGGGTCTCGCGGCTGACGTCGGCCCAGAAGCCGTCGCCGGGCAGCTCCACGGCGGTCAGGCAGATGCCGTTGACGGCGATGCTGTCGCCGAGCTTGACGTCGGCGAGGTCGAGCTTGCCGGTCTGCACGTAGAGGCGCACGTCACCGCCCTTGGGGGTGATCGAGCGGATGCTGCCGATGGCTTCGATTATGCCGGTGAACATGGGGCCTCCCGGACGGCGCAATGCGGTTGCGCGCAGGCGTGCCGGCCGGCGCGAGCCAGCGCAGTGGAAACGAAGGGGTGGTGCATGGTGTTGGAACTCCTGTTTTGGGAAAAACAGGGCATACCGATCGAAGGGACACGACGCGCAGGCGTGCAGATGCACCTTGCGCAGGTTCATCCCGTTCTCTCTTCATCCGGACTGTTACCGTCGGCCCCGGGATCGCACCGGGTCTGCTGACCTTGCCACTGCGGCGGTGGGCCGGTCGTGGCAAGCGCTCGCGGGCTCGACGCGTTGCGCGCCATCACCGCCGGTGGGGACTTGCACCCCGCCCTGAGAACGTCAATCGCGGCCGTTACAGCGTTGACCGCGTGTGGCGTTTTACCACAGGCCGGCGCAAGTCGGAAGGTTCAGTTTGCTCTCCCCGCGCATTCGCAGGGGGTAGCGCAGACAATTCCGTCAGACCGGCCGCGCCGTGACCAGCCAGTCGTCGCCCACGGCGCGGATGTCGGCGATCTTCAGCTCGCGCGCCTCGGCCATCTTCTCCAGCGGCAGCTCCAAGAGCGGACGGGCGCTGGAACCCAGCAGCTTGGGCGCAACGAAAATCCGGTACTCGTCCACCAGCCCCAGGCGGGCGAAGGCCCCGGCCAGGCGCGGGCCGGCTTCCACCAGCACTTCGTTGGCGCCGCGCGCGCCCAGTTCGGCGAGCAGCTTCGCCAGGTCGACGTGGCCATCGGCGCCGGGCAGCACCAGCAGCTCGCGGCCCTCGGCGGCGAAACCGTCGCGTTCGGCGCAGCTGGCCACCAGCGCCGGGCCGGCCTGGTAGAAGGCGGCGTCGGTCGGCACCCGCAGGCGACCGTCCACCAGCACGCGCAGCGGCTGGCGCGCGGCGGCCAGGGCGGTCTGTTCGGCGTCCAGGCCCAGTTCGTCGGGGCGCACGGTGAGGCGGGCAGAGTCCAGCAGCACGGTGTCGGCGCCGGAGAGCACCACGCTGGAGCGCGCACGCAGGCGCTGCACGGCGCGGCGCGCGGCGGCGCCGGTGATCCACTGGCTCTCGCCGCTGGCCATGGCGGTGCGCCCGTCCAGGCTCATCGCCAGCTTGACGCGAACGAACGGCAGGCCGGTCTCCATGCGCTTGATGAAGCCGGCGTTGATTTCCCGGGCCTCGGCCTCCAGCACGCCGCAGGCCACCTCGATGCCGGCCTCGGCCAGGCGCCGCAGCCCCTGCCCGGCGACCTGCGGGTTGGGGTCCTGCATGGCCGCCACCACGCGGGCGACGCCGGCCTTCACCAGGGCATCGGCGCAGGGCGGGGTGCGGCCGAAGTGGCTGCAGGGCTCCAGGGTGACGTAGGCGGTGGCGCCGCGGGCGTTGTCGCCGGCCTGGCGCAGGGCGTGGACCTCGGCGTGGGGCTCGCCGGCGCGGACGTGCCAGCCTTCGCCGATCACCACGCCGTCCTTGACCACCACGCAGCCGACGCGGGGATTGGGGTGGGTGGAGTACAGCCCCTTGCGCGCCAGTTCCAGCGCGCGGGCCATGTAGGCCAGGTCGACGGCGCTCATTCCTTGGACGGCTCCCGGGCCAGGCGCTCGATCTCCTCGCGGAACTCGTTGAGGTCCTGGAAGCGCCGGTACACCGAGGCGAAGCGGATGTAGGCCACCTCGTCGAGCTTCTGCAGCTCGGCCATCACCAGCTCGCCGAGCACCCGCGACTTCACCTCGCGCTCGCCGGTGGCGCGCAGCTTGTGCTTGATGTGGGCGATGGCCTCTTCCAGGCGCTCGACGCTGACCGGGCGCTTCTCCAGCGCGCGCTGCATGCCGGCGCGCAGCTTGTCCTCGTCGAACGGCTGGCGGCTGCCGTCCTGCTTGATCAGCCGCGGCATGACCAGCTCGGCGGTCTCGAAGGTGGTGAAGCGCTCGCCGCAGGCCAGGCACTCGCGGCGGCGGCGGACCTGGTCGCCCTCGGCGACCAGGCGGGAATCGATGACTTTGGTGTCGTGGGCACCGCAGAAGGGACAATGCATGGCAGAGAATGGCCCTACGAAATGGTGGCCCATGGTACCCCATCCGCCGGGGCCCTTCGACCGGCCGTTCGACGAAACATCCGGCGCCGCGCTCCCCGAGACAAGCCGCACGCTTTACGCTATACAGGCGCCGCCCTGGAAACCGCCGCGAGGGAAATCGCCCATGCCACTCCGCCTTCTCTGCCTGCTCGCCCTGGCCCTGCTGGCCGCCTGTTCGAGCAAGCAACCCGCTCCGCAGCCTCCCGCCGCCAGTGCCCCGGCCAAGGCCGCCGCGACGCCCCTGCCGGCCAACCAGCGCGAATTGTCCGGGGTGCTCACCAGCAGCCGCGGCGCGTTGCCCGATGGCGCCGAGGTGGAACTGGCCCTGCTGCTGATGGATGAACGCGACCGGCCGCAGCGCGCCCTGGCCAGCCTGGTCCTGGTGGGCAACGGCGGCGCCCTGCCCTTCAGCCTGCGCTACGACCCCAGCGACTTCCCCAGCGGCGGCCGCATCGAACTGCATGCGCGGGTGGCGCAGAACGGCCAGTTGGCCTGGCGCCTGCGCCCGCTGACCATCGCTCCCGGGCAGTCCCAGGTCCTCGGCGAGCTGCGCCTGGAGCCGGCGCCGTGAAGGCCCCGCAGGACCTGCAGCAGGCCCTGGGCGAGCTGCTCGGCGACGCCCGCCTGGGCGCCGAGCGCCTGCCCGGCACCGACATAGCGCTGTGGCTGATCGATGCGCAGAACATGGACCGCCAGTTCAGCCCCGACGAGACCCGCCGCATCCTCGAAGAACCGCCCTACTGGTGCTTCTGCTGGGCCAGCGGTCTGGCCCTGGCGCGCTGGCTGGCCGAGCGCCCGCAGTGGGTGGCCGGCAAGCGCGTGCTGGACTTCGGCGCCGGCTCCGGCATCGCCGCCATCGCCGCGGCCAAGGCCGGCGCCGCCGAAGTGGTGGCCTGCGACCTCGACCCGCTGGCCCTGGCCGCCAGCCGCGCCAATGCCGAGCTGAACGGCGTGCAGCTGAGCTATTCAGAAGATTTCTTCGGCGAAGAGGACCGCTACGACCTGATCCTGGTCGCCGACGTGCTCTACGACCGCGCCAACCTGCCGCTGCTCGACGCCTTCCTCGGCAAGGGCCGCGAGGCCCTGGTGGCCGACTCGCGGGTGCGCGACTTCCAGCACCCGCTGTACCGGCGCCTGGACATCCTCGACGCCTGCACCTGGCCGGACCTGGCCGAGCCCCACGAATTCCGCAAGGTCAGCCTGTATCACGCGCAACGCGGCGCCTGACCGCCGTCGTAAGGACCGCGCCGAGGCGCTCTTCGTAGGAGCGAGCTTGCTCGCGAATGAGCCCCGCAGCGGAGTCTGTTCGCGAGCAAGCTCGCTCCTACGAGAAGCCGTGCTCACCTGGGACGTAGGGCGCGGTGCGGCATTGCCTTGTTTCCGTCCGCCGCGCCCCCACTTATAGTGACCAGCACCCTTTCGCCCCTTTCGCCCGACGAGAGCCCCCATGAGCGACACGCCCTACATCTTCGACGTCACCAGCGCCGACTTCGACCAGTTGGTGATCCAGAACTCTTTCCACAAGCCGGTGCTCGTCGACTTCTGGGCCGACTGGTGCGCGCCCTGCAAGGCGCTGATGCCGATGCTGGCGCAGGTCACCGAGTCCTACCAGGGCGAACTGCTGCTGGCCAAGGTCAACTGCGACGTCGAGCAGGACATCGTCATGCGCTTCGGCATCCGCAGCCTGCCCACCGTGGTGCTGTTCAAGGACGGCCAGCCGGTCGACGGCTTCGCCGGCGCACAACCGGAATCGGCGGTGCGGCAGATGCTGGAGCAGCACGTACAGCCGCCGGCAGCCCCCGCCGGCAACCCGCTGGACGCTGCCGAAGCCGCCTTCGCCGAAGGCCGCTTCGCCGAGGCCGAGGCCCAGCTCAAGGCCCTGCTGGGCGAAGACAACACCAATGCCGCGGCGCTGATCCTCTACGCCCGCTGCCTGGCCGAGCGCGGCGAGCTGGGCGAAGCCGAGACGGTGCTGGACGCGGTGAAGAGCGACGAGCACAAGTCCGCCCTGGCCGCCGCCCGCGCCCAGCTGACCTTCCTGCGCCAGGCCGCCGACCTGCCCGACGCCGCCACCCTGAAAACCCGCCTGGCGGCCGACGCCGGCGACGACGAGGCCGCCTACCAACTGGCCGTGCAGCAACTCGCGCGGCAGCAGTACGAAGCGGCGATGGACGGCCTGTTGCGCCTGTTCCAACGCAACCGCGGCTACGCCGAGGACCTGCCGCGCAAGACGCTGGTGCAGGTGTTCGACCTGCTGGGCAATGAGCATCCGCTGGTGATCGCCTATCGGCGGAAGTTGGCCAATCTGCTGTATTGAGCAGGGGGGTTCGTTTCGTGTAGGAGCGAGCTTGCTCGCGAACGGTGCCAACCGGCTGCTCTGGTGCTGGGTGTGGCGCCGTCCCCTCTCCCTGAAGGGAGAGGGGGCTTGTCCGTGCCGAGAGAGGTGATGGTTTCAGCTGGAAGCCAACGGACTAGCCGGCTAACTCAGGAATACCCAAGCGCTCCGAACGGTCCCCTCTCCCTTCAGGGAGAGGGTTAGGGAGAGGGCGCTCTCATGCCTGGCACCAGCATGGCCGGGAAACTCCGTTCGCGAGCAAGCTCGCTCCTACGAAAAGCAAAAAGCCCAAAAGCCCCTTACTCCCCAACCCAGGTAAACACCTGAGTCCCCTCCCGCACTTCGATCCTCACATCCGGACTATGCCGCAAACGCACCAGCAGCCCCTTGGCCGCGCCGGCGCTGCCAGCCAGGGCGGCCAGTTCGTCAAGCAGTTGCGGGCCTTCGCAACTGCCGGCCCGGCGCAACAGGTCGCGGGCCGCCTGCCACAGGCGGTCGGTACCGCTGGGCGCCACCAGCGGGTTATCCACAGGCGCCACCGGAGCGGCGACAGGTGCGGCGGGCGCATGGCGCAGTGCCGCGCCCAGGCGCTGCCACTCTTCCTCGTCCAGTTCCAGGCTCAGGTCCACCGGCCAGTCGCCGATGCTTCCACGGATTCGCATGTCGGTTTCCTCCTGCATGTCGGCATGCTCCCACGCCAGCCCGGCCACGCCAATCTCCCGGGGCGCCTCTAGCCAGCCGCAATATTTCGTTATAACGTAACGCACTCTCGATTTTTCCCTCCCGGAGACCGTCCATGCGCCCCTTGCTGCTCGCCCTCGCCCTGATCCCCTTCGCCGCCGCCCAGGCCCATGACGAACACGAGCATGGCAGCCTCGGCAAGCACGAGCACGGCGTGGCCCAGCTCAACGTCGCGCTGGACGGCAACACCCTGGAGCTGGAAGTGGACAGCCCGGCGATGAACTTCGTCGGCTTCGAGCACCCGGCCAGCAGCGCCGCCGACCAGGCCACCGTGGCCGCCGCCCGCGCCCAGCTGGGCAAGCCCCTGGAGCTGGTACAGGCACCGGCCGCAGCCAAGTGCGGCGTCGCCGAGGTGGAGCTGGAAAGTCCGCTGTTCGGCAGTGCCAAGGCCCACGAACATGACCACGACGACGATGGCGACGAGCACGAAGGCCACCAGCACAGCGACATCAACGCCCACTACAAGCTGACCTGCGCCGCGCCCGAAGCCCTCACCAGCCTCGACTTCGCCCCGCTGTTCAAGCGCTTCCCCGGCACCCAGAAGCTGGTGGTGCAGCTGATCGGCCCGAACGGCCAGCAGGGCGCCGAGCTGACCCCGGCCAGCAGCCTGCTGAAGTTCTGACGCGCCCCATGGACACCCTGCTCGAACTCCGCGACCTCGGCTTCGCCTGGCCCGGCCAGGCGGAGCTGCTGGACATCCCGCAGTTTTCCCTCGGCCGTGGCGAGACGCTGTTCCTCAAGGGCCCCTCCGGCAGCGGCAAGACCACTCTGCTCGGCCTGCTGGGCGGCGTGCAGAAGCCCCGGCGCGGCAGCATCCGCCTGCTCGGCGAGGACCTGGCGCAGCTCTCCGCCGCGCGCCGCGACCACTTCCGCGTCGACCACACCGGCTACATCTTCCAGCAGTTCAACCTGCTGCCGTTCCTCTCGGTGCAGGAGAACGTCGAACTGCCCTGCCACTTCTCGCGCAGCCGCGCGGCCCGCGCTCGCGAGCGCCACGGCAGCGTCGGCGAAGCCGCCAGCGCCCTGCTCGCGCACCTGGGCCTGGGCGACGCGGCGCTGCTGCAGCGGCGCGCCGACAACCTCTCCATCGGCCAGCAGCAGCGCGTCGCCGCGGCGCGCGCGCTGATCGGCCAGCCGGAACTGGTGATCGCCGACGAGCCGACCTCGGCGCTGGACGCCGACGCCCGCGAAGCCTTTCTCCAACTGCTGTTCGCCGAATGCCGCGCGGCCGGCGCCAGCCTGCTGTTCGTCAGCCACGACCAGAGCCTGGCGCCGCTGTTCGACCGCAGTCTGTCGCTGGCCGACCTCAACCGCGCCGCCACCGCCCCCGGGATCTGAGCATGTATCTGTTGCGCCTGGCCCTGGCCAGCCTTTCCAACCGCCGCTTCACCGCGTTGCTCACGGTCTTCGCCATCGCCCTCTCCGCCTGTCTGCTGCTGGCCGTGGAGCGGGTGCGCAGCGAGGCCCGCGCCAGCTTCGCCAGCACCATTTCCGGCACTGACCTGATCGTCGGCGCGCGCTCCGGCTCGATCAACCTGCTGCTGTACTCGGTGTTCCGCATCGGCAACGCCACCAACAACATCCGCTGGGAGAGCTTCCAGACGGTCAAGGCCAGCCCGCTGGTGAAATGGGCCATCCCGATCTCCCTGGGCGACTCGCACCGCGGCTACCGGGTGATGGGCACCGACACCGGCTACTTCGAGCACTACCGCTACGCCCGCGACCAGCAGTTGCAACTGGCCGAGGGCCGGCCCTTCGGCCAGGACCTGTTCGACGTGGTGCTCGGCGCCGAGGTGGCCGAGGCGCTGCACTACAAGCTGGGCGATCACATCGTCCTCAGCCACGGGGTGAGCACCATCAGCCTGGTGCAGCACGACGACAAGCCGTTCACCGTGGTCGGCATCCTCAAGCGTACCGGCACCCCGGTGGACCGCACCCTGCACATTTCCCTGGCCGGCATGGAGGCGCTGCACGTCGACTGGAAGAACGGCGTGCCGGCCCGCGGCGCGGGGCGTATCAGCGCCGACCAGGCGCGCCACATGGACCTGCAGCCGACCGCCATCACCGCCTTCCTGCTCGGCCTGAAGAGCAAGGTGGCGACCTTCGCCCTGCAACGGCAGATCAACGAGTACGACGGCGAGCCGCTGCTGGCCATCCTCCCCGGCGTGGCCCTGCAGGAGCTGTGGGGGCTGATGGGCACGGCGGAGAAGGCGCTGTTCGTGGTCTCGCTGTTCGTGGTGCTGACCGGCCTGATCGGCATGCTCACCGCCATCCTCACCAGCCTCAACGAACGCCGCCGCGAGATGGCCATCCTGCGCTCGGTGGGCGCGCGGCCCTGGCACGTGTTCAGCCTGCTGCTGGCCGAGGCCTTCGCCCTGGCCCTGGCCGGCGTCACCCTCGGCCTGGGCCTGCTGTACGCCGGCATCGCCGCCGCCCAGGGCTACGTGCAGGCCAACTACGGCATCTTCCTGCCGCTGGCGGCGCCGAGCGCCTATGAGTGGTCGCTGCTCGGCGGCATACTGCTGGCCGCCATACTGATCGGCTGCGTGCCGGCCTGGCGCGCCTATCGCCAGTCGCTGGCCGACGGCCTGTCGATCCGCATCTGAGTAGCCCCCATGAAAAGAACCGCCTCCACCTTCCTCGCCCTGCTCCTGCTCGCCGCCGGCGCGGCCTGGGCCGGCACGCCGCAGACGCTGACCTGGCCGCAGCTGATCCCCGAGGGCGCGCCGCCGCCCCCGCCGCCGGTGCCGCTGCACGACATTTCCCAGCTTAGCGACGCGCTCAACGCCGAGAGCGGCCCGGCGGCCAAGCAGCAGTCGCCGGCCGCCCCGGTGGTGCAGGCGCTGGACGGCCAGCAGGTGAAGCTGCCCGGCTACATAGTGCCGCTGGACGTCGGCCAGGACGGCGAGGTCAACGAGTTCCTCCTGGTGCCCTACTACGGCGCCTGCATCCACGTGCCACCGCCGCCGTCCAACCAGATCGTCTACGTGCACCAGGCCCACGGCGTGAAGATGGACGAGCTGTACCAGCCCTACTGGGTGGTCGGGCGCATGCAGGTGAAGCACATCGACAGCGATCTGGCCCAGGCCGGCTACCAGCTCAAAGCCGACGAGGTCACGCCGTACGAATACGAGGGCGAATAGCCTGCGACCATCCGCCACAGGCATTACCCCTACGAGGCAGGGGGGCTTTATTGAGCTGAATCAAGAAGGATCGCTTAGCGCCGTCTACCATGATGTCCACCAACGCTTATTCCAAAATCATGGAGCATCACCATCATGCGCAAGTCCTGGCTCACCGCCTCCCTGCTCGCCGCCGCCGTATCCACGCCGTTCGCCGCCCAGGCTGCGGACATCCAGGGCCACAAGGCCGGTGACTTCATCGTCCGCGGCGGCTTCGCCACCGTAGCCCCCAACGACGACAGCAGCGACATCAAGCTGGACGGCGGCAAGGTCGGCGGCACCAAGGCCACCGTGGACAGCGACACCCAGCTGGGCCTGACCTTCAGCTACCTGATCACCGACAAGATCGGTGTCGAGCTGGTCGCCGCCACCCCGTTCAACCACCAGGTCGACGTCAAGGGCCTGAACCGCGCCACCGGCCTGACCGGCCTGGACGGCAAGCTGGCCGACATCAAGCAGCTGCCGCCGACCGTGCTGCTGCAGTACTACCCCATGGGCGGCACCAACTCCGCCTTCCAGCCCTACGGCGGCCTGGGCGTGAACTACACCACCTTCTTCGACGAAGACCTGGCCAGCAACCGCAAGGACCAGGGCTTCAGCAACCTGAAGCTGCAGGATTCCTGGGGCCTGGCCGGCGAACTGGGCTTCGACTACATGCTCAACGAGCACGCTCTGTTCAACGTTGCCGTGTGGTACATGGACATCGACACCAAGGCCAGCGTCAACGGCCCGGGCGCCCTGGGCATCCAGAAGACCAAGGTCGACGTAGACGTCGATCCGTGGGTGTACATGATTGGCTTCGGCTACAAGTTCTAAGAGCCTGACCACGATCTGTTGCGCGTCGGTATAACTGAGATAGCCTTCGGCAAATGCCGGTAGTGCTGTTCACTTAAGAAAGGATGCCGTTTCTCTGTCTGGGGGAAACGGCATTTTTTCATTTGGGGGGCTGTGGCTTGGCTCGCGAAGTCTGTCCTCCTCTCCGACCTTAACTCCGCCCAGTGGCTTGGGGCTCGGTGTAACGCGCCGCTCCGAGTCTGCCCGACCGTCTTGTTTCGCCCCCTCGGGCGAGTCCCTTTTGTCAATCGCCACAAAAGGAACCAAAAAGGCTTGCCCCGCCATACGGGCCCGACAGAGTCGGGCTACCCTCACGAATTCCCCCGCCACGAAGGCCCGCCCCGAGGGTACGTCCCTGTAGCCCATCGGGGCTCTCGCGACATCCATGTCGCACGACCTCCTGAGCGCCGGTTTCGCTCGGCCTTCTGAAGGGGCGTTCCGGTGCGCTTGGATGTTTCTCTGGAAATCCGTAGGGCGAATAACGCTCCGCGTTATCCGCCGTTTGGCCTTGGCGCGCGGCGGCTCCGGGGCTGGCCTGGGCGTTGGCTGGAGGCTTGGGTGTGGCGGCGTATAACCGCCAACGGTTATACGCCCTACATTCCAGGCAACTTGTTTTACTTCCTACTTTTCAATTAGTAACCCACTTATATCCGTTGCCTACCTCATTCATAGGAATACACCTACGGCGCATCAGAAGTTTCCTAATATTCGAAATTTCGGGAAGCAGGGAGAATTCACCTACCGAAAAACCTGCAAGGAAAAACACCATGAAAAATCTCACTCTTCCCGCAGCCGTACTCCTCGCCCTGGCAGCCGGTGGCGCCCAGGCAGCGACCGGTGGCCAGATCAGCTTCACCGGCCACGTTATGGAAGACACCTGCGAAGTCAGCGTGAACGGTGGCGGCGCCGATGCCTCCATCAACCTGCCGTCGATCTCCACCAGCGACTTCGACACCGTGGGCTCCACCGCCGGCGAGCAGCGCTTCACCATCGCCCTGAACGGCTGCACCGTCGGCCAGACCTACAAGGTCGACTTCGCCTCGGCCAACGTCAACCCGACCACCGGCAACCTCGCCTTCAACGGCGAAGCCATGAGCATGTCCGGCATCGAGCTGCAGATCGCCAACGAAGAACTGGAAGCCATCGACCTGCGCACCAACGCCAACAACGTCAGTAAGCCCATGGACGAAGCCGGCCCGCTGGAATTCGCCTACTACGCCCGTTACGTACAGACCTCGGAGCTGGTATCGCCCGGTACCGCCGACACCGCCCTGCTGTATTCCATCCGTTACGACTGACAGCGGCCCCGGATGCATCCCCCTCCCCCATCGGGGGATGCACTCGGAATATTCATCACGCGCATGAACACATCGACGAAAGTTCATACACGGTCTGAATGAATAAACGCACTTACAAGTTCTCCGGACAACTTCACCGCCCGGGAACTTGCCAGTACCCCGGCCCCGCCTAGACTCCACCCAAAGTCCTTCTTTACAGAGAAGGAGGTTGCCCGATGCGTCCCGCTACCCACTTGTTCTTCCTGCTCGGTCTTTGCCTGCTGGCGTTCCAGGCCAATGCCAGCATCGTCATCACCGGCACCCGCGTGGTCTACCCGGCCGCCGAGCGGGACATCACCGTCAACATCCGCAACACCGGCAAGACGCCGTCGCTGATCAAGGCCTGGGTGGACAACGGCAAGGGCACGCCCGGCGCAGACAAGCAGGGGCGCTCGCCCTTCATCGTCACGCCGCCGGTCTCGCGGGTCGACCCGGACAAGGGCCTGCTGCTGCGCATCGCCAACATCGACCGCTCGCTGCCCCAGGACCGCGAATCGGTATTCTGGCTGAACGTCCTGGAGGTGCCCTCGAGCAGCCCGGACAAGGCCGACGCGGCCGCCAGCAACAACAGCGCGGGCAAGCTGCAGGTGGCCTTCCGTTCTCAGCTCAAGCTGTTCTACCGCCCGGCCAAGCTCAAGGGCGTGGCCGCCGACGCGGCGCAGCAGCTGAAGTGGCGCGTCGTTTCCGAGGGCGGCAAGAGCATGCTGCGCGCGGTCAACGACCTGCCCTACTCGGTGTCCCTGGCCCGCCTGCAACTGCGCTCGGGCGCCAGACAATACGACAACGACGACCTGGACATGGTCCCGGCCAAGGGCAGCTACGGCATCGCCCTGCCCCGCGACGCGGCGGCCTGGGCCAGGCCCGGCGCACGGGTCCGCTACACCTGGATCAACGATTTCGGCGGCCTGATCGAAACCGAAGCCACCGTCGAGTAACCCTCCCCCGCGAGGTCCATCGTGTCCCCTTCGATACTGTCCCGCATCCTGCGTCTGGGGTGCCTGGGAGGGCTCTTCTGCGCCCTGCTCCCGGCCCCGGCAGTGGCCGCCGAAGGCACCGGCGAGGTGCATTTCGACCGCGGCCTGCTGGAGACGCTGGGCATGAGCACGGACGTTTCCGGGTTCGAGAAGAACCCCTCGGCGCTGCCGCCGGGCACCTACTCCCTCGACCTGACCCTGAACAAGGTGTATTTCGGCCAGCAGGAAGTGCGCGTGGTGCATACCGCCGAGCAACGCCAGGTCTACTGCTTCACCCAGGAACAACTGGAACAGTGGGGCGTGCTGCTGCCCGAGCCCGCCGCCGACGCCAAGCCCGCCAGCGGCGACTGCATCGACCTGCCCGAACGCGTGCCGCAGAGCCGCGTGGAGCTGGACGGCGCCAGCGGGGCCATCCTCCTCACCCTGCCCCAGGCCTACGTCAAGCAGCGCCCACGCAACTATGCGCCGCCGCAGAGCTGGGATTCGGGGATCAACGCCGGCTTCGTCAGCTACACCAGCAACTTCGACCGCTCCAGCAACAGCCAGGACACCCGCAACGACCTGTTCCTCGGCCTCAACGGCGGCCTCAACCTGATGGACTGGCGCCTGCGCCACAACGCCACCTTCAGCCACGGCGACACCACCCGCCAGGGCAGCCACTACCGCACCCTGAACAACTACGCCCAGCGCGACATCACCGCGTTGTCCTCGCAACTGACCCTCGGCCAGCACTTCACCGCCGGCGACTTGTTCGACAGCATCCCCTTCAGCGGCGTGCAGCTGGAGAGCGACGAGCGCATGCTGCCCGAGAGCGAGCGCGGCTTCGCGCCGGTGGTGCGCGGCATCGCCGACAGCAATGCGACCGTGAAGATCCACCAGGGCCAGCAACTGATCCACCAGGTCAGCGTGCCGCCCGGCCCCTTCGTCATCGACGACCTGTACAACACCGGCTACACCGAGGACCTGCTGGTCACGGTGATCGAGGCCGACGGCCGCGAGAAGAGCTTCAGCGTGCCCTATTCCTATGCCGCCGAACTGCTCAGGCCCGGCGCCTCGCGCTACCAGGTGGCCTCCGGCAGCTACCGCGGCGAGGACGTCGACAACCCGCTGAAGTTCGTCCAGGGCGGCTACCGCCGGGGCCTGAGCAACAACCTCAGCGCCTATTCCGGCGCGGTGATCGCCGACAGCTACATGGCCTCGCTGATCGGCGCCGCGCTGAACACGCGCTACG
Organism: Pseudomonas citronellolis; assembly: GCF_900112375.1. Taxonomy (GTDB): domain Bacteria; phylum Pseudomonadota; class Gammaproteobacteria; order Pseudomonadales; family Pseudomonadaceae; genus Pseudomonas; species Pseudomonas citronellolis. The sequence continues at coordinate 110,161 of NZ_FOLS01000020.1, forward strand.
GCGCCTTCTCCCTGGACGCCACCCTGTCGCGCTTCGACGCCCTGCCCGCCGACGCCGCGGGCCAGGACATGCCCGACAACGGCGAAAGCTACCGCCTGGCCTACAACAAGTCGTTCGGCGGCACCAACCTGCAGCTGTCCTACCGCCGCTCGGACAAGGGCTACCTGGGGCTGGCCGCCGCGGCCGACGCCCTGGACACCGACAACGCCAGCCTGTTCCGCGAGCGCGACCGCGTCCAGCTCAGCCTCAGCCAGGCGCTGGCCGGCGGCAGCCTGTACCTTTCCGGCGTGGGGCAGAGCTACTGGACCGGCGAGCGGCGCAGCCTGACCTTCAGCAGCGGCTTCAGCCGCACCTTCAACTGGGGCAGCCTGGGCCTGTCGGCGACGCGCTTCCAGAGCGTCGACGGCTACGACAACCAGTACCTGCTGAGCATCAGCATCCCGCTGGGCCGCGATGCCGGCGCGCCGCGCCTGAGCAGCACGCTGTCGCTGCAGGACGCGCACAACCGCTCGCTGCAGACCAGCCTCAGCGGCATTGCCGGCGAGCGCGGCCAGTGGAACTACAACCTGTACGGCAACCACAGCCAGGCCGACAGCGCCAGCACCCAGTCCTACGGCGGCAACCTCAACCTGCGCACCTCCGCCAGCGCCCTGGGCGCCAGCCTGGCGCGCGGCGACGGCTTCAGCCGCGAGTCGCTGTCGGCGCGCGGCAGCCTGGTGGCCTATTCCGGCGGCATCGCGCTGTCGCCGAGCCAGGGCGAGACCATGGCGATAGTCGAGGCCGAAGGCGCGGCGGGCGCCCTGCTGCCCCGCGGCCGTGTGCGCCTCGACGACGACGGCAAGGCCCTGCTCACGGGGCTGACGCCCTACCGCCACAACGAGATAGTGCTGGACGCCAAGAGTGCCACCGCCGACGTCGAGATCAAGGAGAACATCCAGAAGACCGCGCCGCGCTATGGCGCCATCGTGCGGGTGCCCTACCGCACCCGCAGCGGCATCTCGGTGCTGCTCGAACTGCGCCGCCCCGGAGGCCAGGAGGTGCCCTTCGGCGCCGAGGTCGGCGGCGCCGGCGAAGTCCTCGCCTACGTCGGCCAGGACAACCTGGTCTACCTGTACCTGGAAAAGGGCCGCGACAGCTACCGGGTATCCTGGGGCGAGGCGGACGAGCAGCAATGCAGCTTCACTTACGCCATGCCGGCGAAGAAGGACAAGCAGGACACCTACCGGGCCATCCCGGTCGACTGCCAGGCCGCCGCCGGCGGCCCGCCAAGCGAGGAAAGATCATGATCCACCCGCGCCGCCGCCCCCTGTTCCACTGCCTGGCCCTGGCCGCCTGCCTGCTGCAGGCGCTGCCGGCCGCCGCCGACGAGTGCCCGGTCGAGCCGAACCAGTGCTACTTCACCAACCAGCAGTTCACCTACGACGGCGAGACCTACATCAGCGCCGGCCTGCCGGTGGGCAGCGTGCTGGGCACCCTGAACCTGTCCCTGGACTACGCCTGCCGCCTGCAGGAGTACCTGGCCGGGGACGCCGGGCGCTACATCGTGCTGGGCGTGGCCAGCGAGGCCAGCCACATGCAGGGCAACGACTTCGCCACCAACCTCAACGGCCTGGTCTACCGGGTGATTCCCTCGGGCAAGGACGGCGTCGGCGTCAAACAGGTGGGCGGGGTGGCCGAGCGCATCCAACTGGGCATCGTCGGCGACCGCAGCCTGGGCCCCAGCGAATGCGTCAGCGGCTCGCTGTCCAACAGCTTCATCGAGGTGCTGAAGAACGGCCCGATCGACACCCCGGGGGTGTACTCGATCAACTTCCGCGAGCCGGCGCTGTTCGTCGGCTCGCGCTGGAACAACACGCCGCCGGCCTACCCCATCGACCCCTTCCCGGGCGTCGCCCTGACCTTCCTGCCCACCACCTGCGAGATGACCGACGCGCCGACGCGGGTCGATTTCGGCAGTTTCAGCAAGAACCAGTTGCCCCTGCAGCGGCGTTTCGACTTTCATTGGCAGTGCGACGGCGGCGCGGTCATCCACACCACGCTGTCACCGGCCAACGGCGAGCTGCTCGACGGCAACACCGCGCTGCTCCACGAATCCGCCGGTTTGCTGCTGAAGATCAAGGACCTGCAGAACGAGCGGTACGTAGTCTTCAACCAGCCCGTCGAGCACGTGGTCCGCACGCCGCGCTCGCTGAGCTTCGACACCGCCTTCGAGGCCGAGCTGCTGGCGGGCGCCGAGGTCCGGCCGGGGCCCTTCGAGTTCGTCGTGCTCTACACCACCGAATACAAGTGAGCGCCCCATGTACCTCTGGTTGAAGCACCTGCACATCACCCTGGCAGTCCTCAGCAGCCTGCTCTTCCTCTGGCGCCTGGGGCTGAGCTGGCGGGGCCGGCGCCTGGCCGGCTGGCAGCGCTGGGCGCCGCACCTGGTGGACAGCCTGCTGCTGCTCAGCGCCCTGGGCCTGGTGCACCTGGCCATGCCCTGGCCGCTGCCGCTGTGGCTGCAGGCCAAGCTGGGGCTGCTGGTGGGCTACATCGTGCTCGCCGCCTTCGCCATGCGCAGCGCGGCGCGCGGGCCCAAGGCACTGCTCAGCGCCCTGGCCCTGGCCTGCCTGGGCGGCATCTTCTACCTGGCGCTGAACAAGCCCTGGTGGTGATCAGCGCCCGAGCAGGCGCGCCAGGCCCTCGCCGATCGGCGTCGGCCGTTCCAGGCGGTAGTGCGCCAGCAGGCGGCCGTTGTCGGCGCGGGAATGGCGGATGTCGCCGGGGCGCGCCTCGGCGTGGCTCACCGGCGGCAGGCCGCCGACCAGCGCGCCGATCTCGCCCAGCAGCTGGTTCAGGCTGGTCACCTGGTTCAGCCCGACGTTGACCGCCCCTTCCGGCACCTGCGCTGCCTCCAGCGCCTGCACCAGCAACTGCACCAGGTCGGCGACGTAGATGAAGTCGCGGGTCTGCTCGCCGTCGCCGAACACGCTGATCGGCTGCCCGGAGAGGGCGCGCTGGGTGAAGATGCTGATCACCCCGGAATAGGGCGAGGACGGGTCCTGGCGCGGGCCGTAGACGTTGAAGAAGCGGAACACCGCCGGCTCCAGGCCATGCTGGCGGCGGTAGAAGTCGAAGTAGTACTCGCCGGCCAGCTTGTCCGCGGCGTAGGGCGTCAGCGGCGCCTTGGGCAGGTCCTCGACTATCGCCGTGCCTTGGCCGTTTTGGCCGTAGACGGCGGCGCTGGAGGCATACAGAACACGCTTCACCCCGGCTTCGCGCAGAGCTTCGCAGAGGTTCAGGGTGCCGATGAAGTTGCTCTGGTGGGTGGCCACCGGGTCGTCCACCGAGGCCTGCACCGAGGCCACCGCGGCCAGGTGCGCCACCGCCTGGCAGCCCTGCAGGGCGCGGCGCACCACGGCCGCGTCGGCGACGTCGCCGACCAGCAGTTCCACCTCCGCGGCGAGGTTCTCGCGCTTGCCGGTGGACAGGTTGTCCAGCACGCGGACCTTGAAGCCGCGCGCCAGCAGCGCGTCGGCCAGGTGCGAGCCGATGAAGCCGGCGCCGCCGGTGATGAGGATGGGGGCGGCGGATGCCGGGGAGATGTCAGCCATGACGGTAGTAACGGTCCAGCAGGGTCGGCAGCGCTGCACGCCAGGCGCGCGGCTTGATGCCGAAGGTGTGAAGGATTTTCTTGCAGGCGAGCACCGCGTGCTGCGGTTCCTCGCTGGCGTCCGGGCGCGCCGCGTGGGCCTGGGCGACGGGGTCGCGCAGGGCCTGGCCGGTGAGGGTGCGGGCCTCGGCGATGATCACCTGGCCCAGGGCCAGGGTGGTGGTGGCCTCCAGGCCGCCATAGTGGTAGGTGCCCCACAGCGGCGCCTGGCAGTCCAGCTGCTTGAGCACCGAGAGGATCACCCGCGCGGCGTCGTCCACCGGGGTGGGGTTGCCGCGACGGTCGTCCGCCAGGTACAGCTCGTCCTCGCCCAGGGCGCGGCTGAGGAAGCGGTCCAGGCTGCCGCCCGGGCTGTCGTCCAGCAGCCAGCCGAAGCGCAGCAGCACGTGGCGCGGGCAGGTGGCGCGGACCCACTGTTCCATGCGCCACAGCGCCTGGCCGCGGCGGCCCAGGGGTAGCGGCTCGTCCTTCTCGCTGTAGGCGGTGGCGCGGGCGCCGTCGAACACGCGGTAGCTGGAAGGCTGCAGCAGGAGAATCTCGTAGTGCTGGCAGAGTTCGGCCAGGCGCTCCACGGCGCGCTCCTGGCCGGCCAGGCGGGCATCGTCGACCTGCTCGGCCTGGAACCAGTCGTGGTAGTAGGCGAGGTTGATCACCGCGTCGGGGCGGGTCTCGTCCAGCAGCAGGGTCAGGCTGGAGGCATCCCAGCCCTGCTCGGGCGGGCGCGGGGCGAGGAAGCCGATGTCTTCCTCGGCTCCCAGGCGGATCAGCGCCTGTCCCAGGGCATTACCGCCACCCAACAGCATCAGGCGCATACGCATCTTCAGGGGGTCACTCGAATCGTGGGCCACGGCCGGCGGCGTTTCGCCGACGCTTTGCCGGCATTTTTCCTGCGCACCGGAACAGCGTCAAGCGCGGCGCCACGCGCGGCGCGGCCCGGATCCCTGAAAGCGGGCGGTTTTCAGCGCCGGCGGAACAGCGGCCGCGGCTCGATCGCCGAGCGCCCGTAGAGCACGCTGAGCCCGGCCAGGCCCTTGAGCGCGTCCTCCACGGACTTGTCCGCGCGCACCGCGAAGGCGTCGAAACCGCACTGGCGCAGGTGCGCCAGCTGATCGCGCAGCACCTCGCCCACCGCGCGCAGCTCGCCGCGCCAGCCCAGGCGCCGGCGCAGCAGGTAGGCCAGGCTGTAGCCGCGGCCGTCGCGGAAGCTGGGGAAGTCGATGGCGATGAGCGGCAGTGCGTCCAGCCGGCCAACCAGCCTCTGCGGATCGTCATCCGGCCCCAGCCACACCCCGCTTTCCTGTAGGAGCGAGCTTGCTCGCGAAGCGCCCGGCTCCGCTGTTTGTTCGCGAGCAAGCTCGCTCCTACGGGTGAGCCAGAGCTCCAGCGGCAGGATGAGGTCGCCTTCGGGCAGTGTTTCAGGCACCTCGCGCAGCAGCGTCCAGGCATCGTCGCGGTCGTGCCAGGCGCCCTCGCCGCCCAGGCGGATCAGGTTGTTCATGCCGGCACCTGCGGTTGCGCGTAGACCCGCGTCTTGAACGGCTCCAGGCCGATGCGCTCGACGGTCTCGACGAAGCTCTCGCCGGCCCCGCGCCGTTCCACGTAGGTGTGGACGATGCGCTCGATCACCGCCGGTACCTCGGCGGCGCTGAACGACGGGCCTATCACCCGGCCCAGCGCGGCGCGCTTGCCCTGGGCGCCGCCGAGGGTGACCTGGTACCACTCGCTGCCGTTCTTGTCGACGCCGAGGATGCCGATGTTGCCGATGTGGTGGTGGCCGCAGGCGTTCATGCAGCCGGAGATGTTCAGGCTCAGCTCGCCCAGGTCGTGCAGGTAGTCCAGGTCCTCGAAACGCTGCTGGATGCCCTGGGCGATAGGGATCGACTTGGCGTTGGCCAGCGCGCAGTAGTCGCCGCCGGGGCAGGCGATGACGTCGGTCAGCAGGCCCTGGTTGGGCGTGCCCAGCCCGGCCGCGCAGGCCTCGCGCCAGAGCGCGTGCAGCTCGGCCTTGCGCACGTCCGGCAGCACCAGGTTCTGCTCGTGGGCCACGCGGATTTCGCCGAAGCCGTAGCGCTCGGCCCAGTCAGCGACGCGCTCCATCTGTTCGGCGGTGACGTCGCCGGGCGGCGCGGTAGCGCCTGGCTTGGTCGACAGCACCACGCTGGCGTAGCCCGGCATCTTGTGTGGGCGCACGTTGCGCGAGGCCCAGCGGGCGAAGGCGGCATCGGCGGCCAGGGCGCTGCCGTAGGCCAGCTCGTCGGCGGCGGCCTGCGCGTAGTGTGGCGGCTCGAAGGCGGCGGCGACGCGCTGGTACTCCTCCAGGGTCAGCTGCGCCTCGCCATCGCGGATGTGCAGCCACTCCTCCTCCACCTCGCGGGCGAAGGCCTCGACGCCCAGCGCCTTGACCAGGATCTTGATGCGCGCCTTGTACTTGTTGTCGCGGCGGCCGTGGCGGTTGTACACCCGCAGGATGGCCTCGACGTAGGACAGCAGGTGCTGCCATGGCAGGTCCTCGCGGATCGGCTGCGAGAGGATCGGCGTGCGCCCCAGGCCGCCGCCGACCATCACCCGCAGGCGCAGCTCGCCGGCGGCGTCACGGTAAAGGTAGAGGCCGATGTCGTGCATCATCACCGCCGCGCGGTCTTCCTCAGCGGCGCACAGGGCGATCTTGAACTTGCGCGGCAGGAACAGGAATTCCGGGTTCACCGTCGACCACTGGCGGAGGATCTCGGCCAGCGGCCGCGGGTCCAGCAGCTCGTCGGCGGCGACGCCGGCGAAGGCCTCGGTGGTGATGTTGCGCACGCAGTTGCCGGAGGTCTGGATGGCGTGCATCTCGACTTCGGCCAACTGTTCGAGGATGTCCGGCACCTGCTCCAGTTCGATCCAGTTGAACTGGATGTTCTGCCGCGTGGTGAAGTGGCCGTAGCCGCGGTCGTAGTCGCGGGCGATGCGCGCCAGGGTGCGCAGCTGGGCGCTGGCCAGGGTGCCGTAGGGAATGGCCACGCGCAGCATGTAGGCGTGCTTCTGCAGGTACAGGCCATTCTGCAGGCGCAGCGGCAGGAACTCCTCCTCGCTCAGCTGGCCGCCAAGCCGCCGCGCCACCTGGTCGCGGAACTGCGCCACGCGCTCGCGCACCAGGGCATGGTCGTAATCGTCGTATCGGTACATCGCCGGGGGCACCTCACAAGGCTGCTGCGGCGGCCTGCGTCGGGCCACCGCTGGTGATGGCGCCACTATGGCCGGCGGCCGCGCCGCGAAACAGCGGCAGATCCACCGCAAAAAAGCGGATCAGACGCCTTGCCCGAGCGGGCTGGACCGCCCTGCGACCGCGTGCCGCGTGCCGCCGCCACAGCGCAGGCCATGCCTGGCGCGGCGCATCTGATCCGGTTTTTTGCGGGAGACCTGAATCTGTTTCGTGCCCAGGGCGCTTCCTATAGTCGCGGCGCATCCCAAGCCTGATGGGCCACGACAATGAGCCAGAGAATCCCCGCGAAGATCGTCGAGATCGCCGCCCCGCAACACTTCACCCCGCCGCCCAAGCCGCTCTCGGCGGTCACCCCGGCGGTCTACACCAAGCGCTTCAGCGGCCGCTTCCGCGACCTGCGGCGGCTCGGCGGGGCGCTGCTGTTCCTGCTGTTCTTCGGCACCCTGTGGCTGCAGTGGGACGGTCGCCAGGCGGTGCTCTGGGACCTGCCCGAGCGCAAGTTCTACATCTTCGGCGCGACCTTCTGGCCGCAGGACCTGATCCTGCTCTCGGCGCTGCTGATCATCGCCGCCTTCGGCCTGTTCTTCATCACCGTGCTGGCCGGCCGCGTGTGGTGCGGCTACACCTGCCCGCAGAGCGTGTGGACCTGGATCTTCATGTGGGCCGAGCAGGTCACCGAGGGCGACCGCAACCAGCGCATGAAGCTGGACAAGGCCCCGCCCAGCGCCGCCAAGTACCTGCGCAAGGGCGCCAAGCACGGGCTCTGGCTGCTGGTCAGCCTGGCCACGGCGCTGACCTTCGTCGGCTACTTCACCCCGGTGCGGCCGCTGGTGGCGGACCTCTTCACCCTGAACCTGGACCTGGAAAGCGCCTTCTGGGTGGCCTTCTTTGCCGCCGCCACCTACGCCAACGCCGGCTGGCTGCGCGAGCAGGTGTGCATCCACATGTGCCCCTACTCGCGCTTCCAGAGCGTGATGTTCGACAAGGACACCCTGATCATTTCCTACGATGCCGCCCGCGGCGAATCCCGCGGCGCGCGCCGCAAGGACGCCGAGCCCAGGGCCCTCGGCCTGGGCGACTGCATCGACTGCCAGCAGTGCGTGCAGGTCTGCCCCACCGGCATCGACATCCGCGACGGCCTGCAGATCGCCTGCATCGGCTGCGCCGCCTGCGTCGACGCCTGCGACTCGGTGATGGACCGCATGGGCTACGCCCGCGGCCTGGTGCGCTACACCTCAGAACGTGCCCTGGAAGGCGGCCGCACCCACCTGCTGCGGCCGCGCCTGGTCGGCTACGCGGCGGTGCTGCTGGCCATGTTCGGCGCCTTCGCCTGGGCCCTGCAGGCGCGCCCGCTGATCGCCCTGGACGTGGCCCGCGACCGCGGCCTGTTCCGCGAGAACGCGGCCGGCGAGATCGAGAACGTCTACAACCTCAAGCTGATCAACAAGACCCAGCAGGCGCAGCGCTACCGCCTGGGCCTGGCCGAGGACAGCGGCTACCGCCTGCAGGGCGCCCTCGACCAGCGCCTGGAGCCGGGCGAGATCCGCGACTTCGCCGTCTCGGTGGCGCGCCTGGAACTGAGCGGCAGCGGCGGCCCGGTGCCCCTGCACTTCCGCGTGAGCGCGCAGGACGGCGAGCAGGTCGAGGCGGCCAGCACCTTCGTCGCGCCGAGGCGCTGAGCGATGGCCCCGCGGCATGGCGGCGGCGCCGCGCAACGCCTAGAGTGGGAGCTCCCCAACGGCCCCCGGGACAAGATGAAGCGCTACGAGAAATTCGCCGACGAGATCGCCGAGCTGATCCGCAACGGGGTGCTCGCCCCCGGGCAGAAGGTGCCCTCGGTGCGGCACGCCAGCCGCACCTACGGGGTCAGCGCCTCCACCGTGTTCCAGGCCTACTACCTGCTGGAGGACCGCGGCCTGATCGTGGCCCGCGCGCGCTCCGGCTACTTCGTCCGCGAGCACGTGCGCCGCGCCCTGGCCGAACCGGAGATCGCCCGCCACGAGGCGCAGACCACCGAGGTGGACGTCAGCGAGCTGGTGTTCTCGGTGCTCAGCTCGATCAAGGACCCGGACACCGTGCCCTTCGGCTCGGCCTTCCCGGCCCCGGAGCTGTTCCCCCTGCCGCGCCTGGCGCGCTCCATGGCCCATGCCGTGCGCGACATGGAGCCGCGCGCCGCGGTGGCCGACATGACCCCGGGCAGCCACGCCCTGCGCCGGCAGATCGCCCTGCGCTACATGGTCAACGGCACGCCGCTGCCGGTGGAGGAACTGGTCGTGACCAACGGCGCGCTGGAGGCGCTGAACCTGTGCCTGCAGGTGGTCACCCAGCCCGGCGACCTGGTGGCCATCGAGGCGCCGGCCTTCTACGCCACCCTGCAGGTGCTGGAACGGCTCAAGCTCAAGGCCGTGGAAATCCCCGTGCACCCGCGCGAGGGCATCGACCTGCAGGTGCTGGCCGACAGCCTGGAGCGCCTGCCGATCAAGGCCTGCTGGTTCATGAGCAATTTCCAGAACCCGCTGGGCGCGAGCATGGGCGAGGACAGCAAGCGCGCCCTCGCCGGCCTGCTGGCCCGGCACCAGGTGCCGCTGATCGAGGACGACGTCTACGCCGAGCTGTACTTCGCCCAGCAGGCGCCCAAGCCGGTGAAGGCCTACGACGCCGAAGGCCTGGTGATGCACTGCGGCAGCTTCTCCAAGAGCCTGGCGCCAGGCTACCGCGTCGGCTGGGTGGCCGGCGGGCGCTTCCACGAGCAGATCGAGCGCCTGAAGCTGATGACCAGCCTGTCGGCCTCGGTGCCGGCCCAGGCGGCCATCGCCGACTACCTGCAGCACGGCGGCTACGACCGCCACCTGCGCAAGCTGCGCCACGCCCTGGAAAGCCAGCAGCACGCCATGCTCGCCGCGGTGGCCCGGCACTTCCCCGAAGCGACGCGGGTGACCCGCCCCAGCGGCGGCTACTTCCTCTGGCTGGAACTGCCCGAACGGGTCGATGCGCTGAAACTGTTCCAGCTGGCCCACGCCCAGGGCATCAGCATCGCCCCCGGGCCGATCTTCTCCGCCACCCGCGGCTTCCGCCACTGCCTGCGGCTGAACTACGGCCACCCCTGGACGCCACGCAGCGAGAAGGCCATGGAGACACTGGGACGGATCATCCAGTCGCTGTAGCGCTGCTCCGTACATTCGGACACGATCTGTATCTGTGCGACAGATTGCCGCAGGCATAGTCTGTCAGACCAGACCCCGGACGAAGGACAGCTGCCATGGACGCGGAAACCCTGACGATCCTGCTGACAGTGGGCACCGCCCTGGGCCTGCACCTGGGCGTGCGCTGGTACATCCGCCACGGCCTGCCCGGGCGCGGGCCGGATGATTGGATGGCGTAGGGCAAGCCCCGGCGGCGCCAAGGTTAGCCCGGGCGCCGTCCGCCCTGCCAGCGGAATCGCGGATGAATCCGCTCCTACCATATCGGTGGGCACGGCTCGCTCCTACGAAGAGCATCCCGGCGCGGCCTGCAAGACAGTTGCTCCTGCAAGGTGCGGAGAAACGCCGTCGTAGGATGGGTTGAGCGAAGCGATACCCATCGCCACGGCGGGGAGCTGTGGGGGCTGGGTTTGAGAGCACCCTCTCCCTAACCCTCTCCCTGAAGGGAGAGGGGACCGTTCGGTGTGCTTGGATGTTTCGGCGTTAGCCGGCAGCGCCGTTGGTTTCCGGCTGAAACCATTCCTCCTCTCGGCACGGACTAGCCCCCTCTCCCTTCAGGGAGAGGGCTGGGGAGAGGGAAAGGCGCCACACCCAGCATCAGAGCATCCGGTTGGCACCGTTCGCGAGCAAGCTCGCTCCTACAAACAAGACCCAGCCATCTGCCGTCAATCCGGCCGGTAAAGATGTGCATGCCCCGCGCTATACAACGACGACTCCCCAAACCCCTCCGCCGCCAGCACCCGCCCAACCAGAATCAGCGCAGTCCGCTTGAAGCCCTTGGCCCGGGCCTTGGGCAGGATGTCGCCGAGGGTGCCGCTGACCTGGTCCTGGTCCGGCCAACTGGCGCGGTGGATCACCGCGATCGGGCAGTCCGCGCCGTAGTGCGGCAACAGCTCCGCGACGATCTTCTCCAGTTGGCCCACGCCCAGGTGGATGGCCATGCTCGCCCGGTGCCGCGCCAGGTCGCCCAGGGATTCACCCTCGGGCATCCTGGTGCGGCTGGCGTAGCGGGTGAGGATCAGCGTCTGCGACACCTCCGGCAGCGTCAGCTCGCAGCCCAGCAGCGCGGCGCAGGCGGCGGTGGCGGTGACACCGGGGACGATCTCGTAGGGGATGCCGAGCCGGCGCAGGTGCTGGATCTGCTCGCCGATGGCGCCGTACAGCGAAGGGTCGCCGGAATGCACGCGGGCAACGTCCTGGCCCTTCGCGTGGGCCTCGGCGAGCAGCGCGACTATCTGCTCCAGATGCAACTCGGCGGTGTTCACCACCACCTCGGCGCTGTGCCCTTCGAGCACCGCCTCGGGCACCAACGAGCCGGCGTAGAGGATCACCGGGCAGCTGCGCAGCAGGCGCTGGCCCTTGACCGTGATGAGCTCGGGATCGCCGGGGCCGGCGCCGATGAAATAGACCGTCATGGGCGTTTCGCTTCGGATCGGGAAAGGCGCAAGTCTACCCCAGCCCGCTATCCCATCAGAGCCGGCGCCATGGCCAGCGCGCAGGTGGCATTGGCGCTGCGCCGCTTGGGCACCACCAGCCGCGCCGGGCCCTCGGCCAGCGCTTCGGCCAGCGCCAGGGCCGCGGCTTCGGCGACACCAGCGCTGCCAGTGACCTGGCGGGCCCGCTCGGAAGTGGAAGTCAGCCGCTCCTCGTAAGGCGCCAGGCGCTGCGCATCCAGCAGCTCCAGGGGCAGGCGCAGTTGCCGCGACAGGTCGCGCAGGCCGCCTTCCAGGGCCTTCGCCTCGCTGCTGGCCAGGGCATTCAGCGCCGCCTCGTCGAGGCCGGCCTCGCGCAGGCAGGCGCGCAGCAGGGCGAGCAGTTCGTCGGCGCCGCAGCCACGGCGGCACCCCAGTCCGGCAACCAGTATCACGCGGGCGATCCTTCCACGGGCAGTCGCCGGGCAGCACAGCACGGCCCCGCTGGGGCGTCAACCGGCCCGGCGGCGATTGACCGCCCGCCGGGCACTGCGTAGCCTTTGCCGCTTCGAGGTTCTCCGGCCCGGCGCCGGAGCTAAGAGGGAACGTGGTCAAGGCCACGGCTGCCCCCGCAACTGTGAACGATCCAAACCCCTTCGAATGCCACTGCCCGCGGGCGGGAAGGCGAAGGCCAGGCGCGAGCCGGATCGTGAGCCAGGAGACCTGCCTCGAACCAGCATTACCACAACCGGGCGGGGTGATCCGGTGGCGGCTTCCGACGCGCGGAACCTCCGTGCGCGCGCCCCTGCCTCCCGCCATCGCAGCGCAGAGGCGACCATGCAAACCCTGGCCAAGCTCCCCGTCACCATCGTCACCGGCTTCCTCGGCGCCGGGAAGACCACCCTGCTCCGGCACATGCTCGACAACGCCGAAGGCCGCCGCATCGCGGTGATCGTCAACGAGTTCGGCGAACTGGGCATCGACGGCGAAATCCTCAAGCAATGCTCCATCGGCTGCAGCGAAGAAGAAGCCGTGGGCCGCGTCTTCGAACTGGCCAACGGCTGCCTGTGCTGCACCGTGCAGGAAGAATTCTTCCCGGTGATGCGCGAACTGGTGGCGCGCCGCGGCGAGCTGGACCAGATCCTCATCGAGACTTCCGGCCTGGCCCTGCCCAAGCCCCTGGTGCAGGCCTTCCAGTGGCCGGAAATCCGCAACGCCTGCACGGTCGATGCGGTGATCACCGTGGTCGACAGCCCGGCAGTGGCCGCCGGCACCTTCGCCGCGCATCCCGAGCAGGTGGACGAGCAGCGCAAGCAGGACCCGAACCTGGACCACGAATCGCCGCTGCACGAGTTGTTCGAAGACCAACTGGCCAGCGCCGACCTGGTGGTGCTGAACAAGGCCGACCTGCTCGACGCCGACATCCTCGCGCAAGTGCGCGCGCACGTGTCCGAAGAACTGCCGCCGGCGGTGAAGATCGTCGAAGCCAGCGCCGGCCAGCTGCCGCTGTCGGTGCTGCTGGGGATCAACGCCGAGGCCGAGCTGCACATCGACAGCCGCCCCACCCACCACGACCACGAAGGCCACGAGGACCACGATCACGACGAGTTCGACTCCTTCCACGTCGACCTCCCGGAAGTGCAGGAGCACGCCCTGCTCGCCGCCCTCGGCCAACTGGTGGAGCGCCACGCGGTGCTGCGCGTCAAGGGCTTCGCGGCCATCCCCGGCAAGCCCATGCGCCTGCTGGTGCAAGGCGTGGGCAAGCGCTTCGACAAGCACTTCGACCGCAAGTGGCTGAGCGACGAAACCCGCGCCACCCGCCTGGTGGTGATCGGCCAGGAGCTGGACCAGGCCGCCATCGCCAACGAGTTGCGCACCGCGCTCGCCTAACGCCCCCTGTAGGAGCGAGGGGGGCGCCTAGCCCTTGCTCGCGAACGGCTCCGCAGCGGGGTTGGTTCGCGAGCAAGCTCGCTCCTACGAGAAGCCATAGACCGAGGCGACCCCATGCACCTGCTGCGCACCCAACCCGGCGGCTTCGTCCCCGACGACGGCATCGCCCACCTGGCCCAGACGCCCGCCGAGCTGGTCATCCTCTGCAGCGGCGACTCGCACCTGGCGCTGCTCGCCGAGGCCGCCCGCGAACTGCCGGCGGACTACCCGAGCCTGCGCCTGGCCAACCCCATGCAGTTGCAGAACCACGCCTCGGTGGACCTCTACGTCGACGAGGTGCTGCGGCACGCCAAGGTCATCCTGATCTCGGTGCACGGCGGCGTCGGCTACTGGCGCTACGGCATCGAGCAACTGGTGGCCCTGGCCGAGCGCGGCGCCACGCTGATCCTGGTGCCCGGCGACGACAAGCCCGACCCCGAACTCACCGCGCTGTGCAGCGTGCCCCCCGAGGAGGCCGAACGCCTCTGGCAGTACCTGCGCCAGGGCGGCCTGGACAACGCCCGGCAATTCTTCGCCAACCTGGCCAGCCAGTACCTGGACCGCGCCTATCCCTGGAACGAACCGCGCGCCCTGCCCCGCGTCGCCCTGCACCACCCCGGCCACGCCGCAGCCGAACTCGGCCACTGGCAGGCCGAGTGGAACCCCGGCTGGCCGGTGGCGGCGCTGCTGTTCTACCGCACCCACCTGCAGGCGGCGAACACCGGCTTCATCGACACCTTCTGCGCCAGCCTGCGCGCGCAGCAGCTCAACCCGCTGCCGATCGCCGTGGCCAGCCTCAAGGAAGCGGCCTGCCTGGAACAGGTCGAGGCCCTGCTGGACGAGGCCTGCGCCGAGCTGATCATCAACACCACCGGCTTCGCCCAGTCCAACCCGGACGCGCCCCAGGCCCGCCCGTTCCGCCGCGACGTGCCGGTGCTGCAGGCCATCTGCTCGCTGGACAACCTCGAACTGTGGCGCGCCAACGCCCAGGGCCTGGGCCCGCGCGACCTGGCCATGCACGTGGCGCTGCCGGAACTGGACGGCCGCCTGATCACCCGCCCCATCAGCTTCAAGGGCCTGGCCTGGCGCAGCGAGCGCAGCCAGAGCGACGTGGTCTGCTACCTGGCGCACCGCCCGGGCATGGATTTCGTCGCAGAGCTGGCGCGGCGCTGGGTGCTGCTGGCGCGCAAGGCCAACGCCGACAAGCGCGTGGCGCTGATCCTGGCCAACTACCCGACCCGCGACGGGCGCATCGGCAACGGCGTCGGCCTGGATACGCCCGCGGCGGCGCTGAACATCCTGCGGGCGATGGAGGCCTCGGGCTACCCGGTGGCCGGCCTGCCGGAGACTGGCGACGCGCTTATCCACAGCCTGCTCGGCGGGGTGAGCAACGACCTCGACAACCTCGACCTGCGCCCCTGCGCCCAGAGCCTGGCGCTGGCCGACTACCTGGCCTGCTTCGCGCGCCTGCCCGAGGCCAACCAGCGCGCCGTGCGCGAACGCTGGGGCGAGCCCGAGCAGGACCCGATGCACCGCAACGGGCGCATGATGGTCGCCGGCCTGCGCCTGGGCCTGGCCTTCGTCGGCATCCAGCCGGCGCGCGGCTACCAGCTCGACCCGGCGGCCATCTACCACGACCCGGCGCTGGTCCCGCCGCACGGCTACCTGGCCTTCTACTTCTGGCTGCGCGAGGCCTTCGGCGCCGATGCGCTGATCCACGTCGGCAAGCACGGCAACCTCGAATGGCTGCCGGGCAAGGGCGTGGGCCTGTCCGAAGAATGCTGGCCGGACGCGATCCTCGGCCCGCTGCCGAACCTTTACCCGTTCATCGTCAACGACCCCGGCGAGGGCGCCCAGGCCAAGCGCCGCAGCCAGGCGCTGATCATCGACCACCTGATGCCGCCGCTGACCCGCGCCGAGAACTACGGCCCGCTGCGCGACCTGGAGCGCCTGGCCGACGAGTACTACGACGCCTCGCTGCTGGACCCGCGCCGCGCCGTGCAGCTGCGCGGGGAAATCCTCGACGCGGTGCGCGCCGCCGCCCTGGACCGCGAGCTGGGCCTGCAACTCAACGACGACGAAGACAGCTGGCTGCCGCAGTTGGACGCCTACCTCTGCGACCTCAAGGAATCGCAGATTCGCGACGGCCTGCACGTGTTCGGCGAATCGCCGGCGGGCCAGTTGCGCCGCGACACCCTGCTGTCGCTGGTGCGCATCCCCCGGGGCGACGGCAAGGGCGGCAACGCCAGCCTGCTGCGCGCCCTGGCGGCGGACCTGCAACTGGGCCGCGATCCGCTGGACAGCAACTTCGCCGAGCCCTGGGACGGCCCGCGCCCCAAGGTGCTCCAGCAAGTCAGCGACGAGCCCTGGCGCAGCAACGGCGACACCCGCGAGCGCCTGGAACTGCTGGCCCTGCAATTGATCGAGCAGGACCTCGACGGCCCCGGCGCAGCCAGCGCGCTGGTCCTCCGGCAACTGCGCGAAAACGTGGCGCCACTGCTGGACGCCTGTGGCGCCAACGAGATCGGCCAGCTGCTCGCCGGGCTGAACGGCCGCTTCGTCCCCGCCGGCCCCAGCGGCGCGCCCAGCCGCGGGCGCCTGGACGTGCTGCCCACCGGGCGCAACTTCTTCACCGTGGACGTGCGCAACCTGCCCACGCCCACCGCCTACCGCCTCGGCTTCCAGTCCGCCAGCCGACTGCTGGAGCGCCACCTGCAGGACCACGGCGACCACCTGCGCCAGCTCGGCCTTTCGGTGTGGGGCACGGCGACCATGCGCAGCGGCGGCGACGACATCGCCCAGGCCCTGGCGCTGCTCGGCGTGCGCCCGGTGTGGCAGGCCGGCAGCCAGCGCGTGGAAGACTTCGAGATACTGCCGCTGAGCCTGCTCGACCGCCCGCGGGTGGACGTGACCCTGCGCGTCTCCGGGTTCTTCCGCGACGCCTTCGCCAACCTCATACGCCTGTTCGACGCCGCGGTGCAGGCGGTGGCAGCGCTGGACGAGCCGGAAGACATGAACCCCCTGGCCGCCCGCGTGCGCGCCGAAAGCACGCAACTGCAAGCCAGCGGCGTGACCGAGGAAGAAGCCCGGCGCCAGGCCGGCTGGCGCATCTTCGGCGCCCAGCCCGGGGCCTACGGCGCGGGCGTGCAGGGGGTGATCGAGGAACGCAGCTGGGAAAGCCGCGCCGACCTCGCCGCGGCCTACCTCAACTGGGGCGGCTACGCCTACGGCGCCGGCGACGACGGCACCCCGGCCCGCGAACGCTTCGCCCAGCGCCTGGACGGCCTGCAGGCGGTGCTGCACAACCAGGACAACCGCGAGCACGACATCCTCGATTCCAACGACTACTACCAGTTCCAGGGCGGCATGCTCGCCGCCGCCGAAGTCATCCAGGACCGCCGCGTGGCCAGCTACCACGGCGACCACAGCCAGCCGGACAACCCGCGCATCCGCACGCTGAAGGAAGAACTCGGCCGCGTGCTGCGCGCCCGCGCGGTGAACCCGAAATGGATCGCAGGGATGAAGCGCCACGGCTACAAGGGCGCCTTCGAAATGGCCGCCACGGTGGACTACCTGTTCGCCTTCGACGCCACCAGCGAACTGGTGGAAGACCACCAGTACCAGCTACTGGCCGACGCCTACCTGCTGGACGAAGACACCCGCAAATTCATCCAACGCCACAACCCCGAGGCCCTGCGCGACATGGCCGAACGCCTGCTGGAGGCGCAGCAGCGTGGGCTTTGGCAGGAGCCTGGGGAGTATCGTGAGGCGTTGGAGAACATTCTGGTGGATAGCGAGGAGCAGTGAGGCGCGCGCTGGCTCTTCGTAGGAGCGAGCTTGCTCGCGAACGGAGTTTTCCGACCATGCCGGTGCCTGGCATGAGAGCGCCCTCTCCCTAACCCTCGGCTGCGCGCCCCGCCCTGAAGGGAGAGGGGACCGTTCGGAGTACGTGGGTATTCCTGAGTCAGCCGGCTAGTACGAAGTCGCCGGCTGACTCCAAATCCATTCTCGACACGGACTAGCCCCCTCTCCCTTCAGGGAGAGGGCTGGGGAGAGGGAAAGGCGCCCAGCCCAGCATCAGAGCAGCCGGTTGGCACCGTTCGCGAGCAAGCTCGCTCCTACAAGCCTCACCCCCGCCGGATCCAGTAACGTAGGGCGTATAACCGTTCGCGGTTATACGCCGATACACCCACCTCATGCCCGGCCTCCCGGTCGACCCCGAAGCGCCCCCCAAACAGCGGCTCCGTAACGGGCCCCCGGAGCACGCGGAAACATCGGATAAACGGCGTATAACGCGGAGCGTTATACGCCCTACGCCGAGCCCATTACCCCCGCCGCAACCGCCCCGCCGCATCCAGCAACAACGCCTCGGTCCCGCTCCACCCCAGGCACCCATCGGTAATGGAAACCCCATAACGCAGCTCCCCCTTCAACGGCTGGCAGCCGTCGAACAGGTGGCTCTCCAGCATCACCCCGCGCAGCGAGGCGTCGCCGCCCAGGCGCTGGTCGAGCACGCTGGCCAGCACCGCCGGCTGGCGCAGTGGGTCCTTGGCGCTGTTGGCGTGGCTGCAGTCGACCATGATCCGCGCCGGGATGCCCTGCTTTTCCAGCCCCTCGCGGGCCGCGCGCACGCTGGCCACGTCGTAGTTCGGCCCGCCGTGGCCGCCGCGCAGCACCAGGTGGGTGTCCGGGTTGCCGAGGGTCTGCACCAGCGCCGGGCGGCCCAGGCCGTCGATGCCGAAGTGCTGGTGCGGGTGCGCCGCCGAGCGCATGGCGTCGCAGGCGATGCCGAGGCTGCCGTCGGTGCCGTTCTTGAAGCCCACCGGCAGGTCCAGGCCGCTGACCATCTCGCGGTGCACCTGGGATTCGCTGGTGCGCGCGCCGATGGCGGCCCAGCCCAACAGGTCGTCGAGGTAGCCGGCCACCAGCGGCTGCAGCAGCTCGGTGGCCACCGGCAGGCCGCGTTCGAGCATGTCCAGCATCAGCCGGCGCGACAGCGCCAGGCCCTCGGCCATGTCGCCGCTGCCGTCCAGGCGCGGGTCGTACACCAGGCCCTTCCAGCCGACGGTGGTGCGCGGCTTCTCGACGTAGGCGCGCATCACCAGCAGCAGCTGGTCGCTCACTTCGGGGGCCAGTGCGGCGAGGCGTTCGGCGTAGTCGAGGGCGGAATCGGCGTCGTGCAGGGAACAGGGGCCGACCACCACCAGCAGGCGCGGGTCGCGGCCGTCGAGGATGGCGCGGATGGCCTGGCGGTCGTGCTGTACGCGTTCGGCCAGGGCGGCGGAAAGCGGCAGGCGCTGGCGCAGTTCGGCGGGGCTCGGCAGCGGCTGTTCGCGGCGGCGGGCGGAGGGGCGCGGCAGTTCGAGGACTTCGGCGGACTGCGGCAGGTCGTTGCGGATCAGGGCGGAAACGGAGGAATTCATGGACTGGCATCCTTGGCCGGCGCGGTCATGGCCGCGCGCGGCGCTATCTGAGTGTTCGACTGAGTAGTTCGGGTGTGGCAGCGGTACGGCTGCTAAATCGCCAGTCGGAGGTGCGGTAATAGCGGTAGGTGGTGTAGGCGGTCATGTTTCGATCCTCTGTTGGAATTGCGTTGGCCTTGTGGGCCGGAAAAACAAAAACCCCGGTCGGGTTGCCGACCGGGGTTTCGTGAAACTGTCTGGTTGGCGACCCTGCTTGCTAGGGCGCCTGTGGGGTATCAGGCGCGCCTGTGGCTAAACCAATACCCATAGAAGAAATAACCGGCGGCAGCGGCCAGCACCTGCGCGCGAACGACCGCGGAGCCGAGGGCACCGGGGCGGGCGAGGGACTGGATGGACAGGCTGGACGGCATGGTTATCTCCACAAGATGCCGGCCAAGCTACCGCATCGGCGCGGGGCTTTCAATCATCCTTTCCTATCGCCTTCATCGACGGCGCCTCGCCCGGCCGCGCCGGCTTCGCTACCATTCGCCTTTCAAGCATGCCCAAGCTCGCCGCAGGTAACGCCCATGCAACCGCACTTCCCCCTCGCCGCCGTGGTCGCCGCCGACGACCTGAAACTGGCGCTGTGCCTGGCCGCCATCGACCCGGCCATCGGCGGGGTGCTGATCGAGGGCCCGCGCGGCATGGCCAAGTCGACCCTGGCCCGCGGCGTGGCCGACCTGCTCGACGGCGGGCGCTTCGTCACCCTGCCCCTGGGCGCCAGCGAGGAACGCATCGTCGGCACCCTGGACCTCGACGCCGCCCTGGGCGAGGGCCGCGCGCGCTTCTCCCCGGGCATCCTGGCCAATGCCGACGGCGGCGTGCTCTATGTCGACGAGGTGAACCTGCTGCCCGACCACCTGGTGGACCTGCTGCTGGACGTGGCCGCCAGCGGCGTCAACCACGTCGAGCGCGACGGCCTGTCCCACAGCCACCCGGCGCGCTTCGTGCTGATCGGCACCATGAACCCCGAGGAAGGCGAACTGCGCCCGCAGTTGCTGGACCGCTTCGGCCTCAAGGTCGAGCTGGGCGGCACGCCGCCGCCGGCCGAGCGCGCCGAGATCGTCCGCCGCCGCCTGGCCTTCGACGCCGACCCACAGGCCTTCCTCGGCCACTGGCAGGCCGAGCAGGACGCCCTGCGCCAGCGCTGCGCCCAGGCCCGCCAGCGCCTGCTGGGCATCCCCCTGGACGACGCCGCGCTGCAGGCCATCGCCGAGCGCTGCTACGCCGCCGGGGTGGACGGCCTGCGCGCCGACCTGGTCTGGCTGCGCGGCGCCCGCGCCCATGCCGCCTGGCGCGGCGCCGAGCGCATCGAGAAGGAAGATATCGACGCCCTGGAGCCCTTCGCCCTCGCCCATCGCCGCCGTCATACACCGCCAGCACCGGCGCAGCCGCAGGCACCCCAGGCCCCGGCCGCCAACCAGCCCGAACAAGGCGCGCAAAACGAAGGCCAGTGGGGCGAACTGCCACCCCGCGCCGTGCCCGCCGGCGCCGCCCGCGAACTGCCGGGCTGGCCAAAAAAGCCCTGAGCATCCGCCCGCGCCCGGCCCCAGGCGCGGATGCCAGCCCCACACCCGGCCAACTCGCCGGCGGCCGCAGCGGCGCCCGCCGGCACGGCGCGCAGTCGCGCGTCGATTGGCCAGCCACCTTCCTTCGCGGGCGCCCGAAGAAGCGTGACGACCTGGTGCTGCGCGCCCGCAGCGCCAAGCCCCGCGAACTCTGGCTGGTGATCGTCGACGCCTCGGCCAGCACCCGCCGGCACGGCGCCTTGGGCCAGGCCAAGGGCCTGCTGGCGGAGGTCTTCGAGCAGGCCTACCGGCAACGCGCGCGCCTGGCCGTGCTGCACGCCGCGGGACGGCAGCCGCGCTGGCTGTGGCAGGGGCAGAAGGCTTCGGCGCAGCTGCGCGACTGGCTGCATGAACTGGGCGCCGGCGGCGGCACGCCGCTGCCCGAGGCGCTGGCCCAGGCCGCCGACTGGCTGCAGCAGCGCCAACGCCACAAGCCCGGCGAACGCCAGCGCCTGCTGATCGTCACCGATGGCCGCCTGAGCGACTGCCCGTCCCTGGCGCCGCTGCCCTGCGCCAGCCTGCTGGTGGATATCGAGAGCGGCCCGGTGCGCCTCGGCCGCGCCCGCCAGTTGGCCGCGAACCTCGGCGCCGAATACCGCGCCATCGGCGACCTGCCCCTGCGCTGAAGCAGGCTCAGGGCAGGCCGTTGCAACCGTGCTCGCAGAACCCCGGACGCTGGCCCAGCCGCTGGTAATAGGCGGCCACGGCCGGCAGTTCGGGGCGCTGCATCGGCGTCATGAACCAGCGCTGCACCGACAGGCCGATGGCGACGTCGGCCAGGCTGAAACGCTCGCCGGCGACATGGGCGCCGGTGCGCTCCAGCTGGCGGTCGAGCAGCGCCATCAGCCGGCCCCATTCCCGCTCGCTCGCCGCGATGGCCGCGGCATCGGCATGGGCCGGGCTGTTGCGCACCCGCGCCATGAACACGTAGCGCCAGGCGTTGTTCAGCTCGGTGGCCTGCCAGCCCATCCACTGCTCCACCAGCGCCCGTTCGCGAGGCGCGGACGGCAGCAGCTCGTCGCGCGGGTACTGGCTGGCGAGGTAACTGCAGATGGCATTGCTCTCCCAGAGCACGAAATCGCCGTCCACCAGCACCGGCACCAGCGCATTGGGATTGAGCGCGAGGAATTCCTCCGAGTCGGTGGCGCGGAAACCGCTGCCCCAGTCTTCCCTGGCGTAGGGAAGCTGCAGCTCGGCGCAGGTCCACAGTACCTTGCGCACGTTGATCGATGAGGCCTTGCCGAGGATTCGCAACATTCCGCCACTCCCTGTTCGCGTCGTGCGTATGACCGTTCGCGGTTATACGCCGACGCCCCCGCCGCGTCGATCGCGCCGGCTGACGCCGGACAACCCGCCCACGCCGGACGGCCCCCTCTCCCGCTTGCGGGAGAGGGTTGGGGAGAGGGGCTCTCATGCGAGTGGGCACAGCGCTGTCGATCCACCTCGGACAGCTCCAGCTTCGGCAATGTGTCGGCGGGCAGTTCGCGAGCAAGCTCGCTCCTACGAAGAGCGCAGGGGCACAACCAGTAGGAGCGAGCTTGCTCGCGAACCCAGCCTTACAGAAGCGGCTCCAACGCCGTCCACAGTGCCTCGACGCTGTCGAACCGCCGATCCACCTCAGGCAATTCCGGCCGCGCCAGGATCAGCACCGGCACGCCCCGCTCCCTCGCCACCTGCAACTTCGGCTCGGTGGCCTGGCTGCCGCTGTTCTTGCTCACCAGCACGTCGGTGCCCAGGCGCACGAACAGCTCGCGCTCGCCCTCCAGGCTGAAGGGTCCGCGCGCGCCCAGCACCTCGGCGCGTTCGGTTCCGGGCAGGCTCTGCAAACAGCGCACGGTCCAGAACTGATGTTCGGGAATCTCACCGAGGTGCTCCAGCGGCTCACGCCCCAGGGTGAACAGCGGCCGCTCGAACGGCGCCAGGGCGGCGATCAGCTGCGCCCAGCCTTCCACCTCGCGCCAATCGTCACCGGCCCGGGGATGCCAGCCGGGGCGACGCAGCGCCCAGCAGGGCACGCCGGCCAGCTGCGCGGCGCGGGCGGCGTTGCGGCTGATCTGCGCGGCGTAGGGATGGGTGGCGTCGAGCAGCAGGTCGTAGCCCTGCCCGGCGATGAAATCCGCCAGGCCCTCCGCGCCGCCGTAGCCGCCGACGCGCACCTGGCAGGCCAGGTCGTCCGGCACCTTGCCCAGGCCAGCCAGGCTGTACAGGTGACCGGGACCGAGGCGGCGGGCGATGGCCAGGGCCTCGCCGATGCCGCCCAGCAGCAGGATGCGTTTGCCGCTCACGGCTTGCGCACCGCCAGCAGGGTGATCGGCAGGGCCGCGCGCCAGGTGTCGAAACCGCCCAGGGGCTGCGCCTGGGCCACCTGCAGGCGCACCAGCTCGCCGCCGTGACGTTCGCGCCAGCCGACCAGGGCCGCCTCGCTCTGCAGGGTCACCGCGTTGGCCAACAGCCGGCCGCCGGGCTTGAGGCAATCCCAGCAGTACTCCAGCACGCCCGGCACGGTGACGCCGCCGCCGATGAAGATGGCGTCCGGCGCCTCCAGGCCTTCCAGGGCTTCCGGCGCGCGCCCGGCCACCAGCTGCAGGCCGGGCACGCCAAGGGCGTCGCGGTTGTGGGCGATGTGCCCGAGGCGGCTTTCATCGGCCTCGATGGCGAAGGCCCGGCAAGCGGGGTGCGCGCGCATCCATTCGATGCCGATGGAGCCGCAGCCGGCGCCGACGTCCCAGAGCAGTTCGCCCGGCTCCGGGGCCAGGCGCGCGAGGGTCACCGCGCGCACGTCGCGCTTGGTCAGCTGGCCGTCGTGGCGGTAGGCGTCGTCGGGCAGGCCGGGGGTCAGCGCCAGGCGCCGGGCATCGGCGCCGGCCACGCAGTCGATGGCCAGCACGTTGAGCGCGGCGGCCTCGTCCAGCGACCAGTCGGCGGCCAGGCCGTCGATGCGCCGCTCGCGCTCGCCGCCCAGGTGCTCCAGCACGCTCAGCCGGCTCGGCGCGAAGCCGCGTTCGCGCAACAGCGCGGCCACCGCTGCCGGGCTGCGGCCATCGGCGCACAGCACCAGCAGGCGGCGCCCCGGATGCAGGCGCGCGTTCAGCGCCGCCAGCGGGCGGCCCACCAGCGACAGCAGCTCCACGTCCTGCAGCGCCCAGCCCAGCCGCGCCGCCGCCAGGCTCACCGAGGATGGCGCCGGCAGCACGCGTATTTCCGCCGCCGGCAGCTGCCGCGCCAGGCTCGCTCCCACGCCGAAGAACAGCGGGTCGCCGCTGGCCAGCACGCAGGTCGGAGTACCGCGCCGCGCCAGCAGCGGCGCCATGTCGAAGGGACTCGGCCAGCGCCTGCGCTGCGCGCCGATGCACGGCGGCAGCAGGGCCAGCTGGCGCTCGCCGCCGAACACGTCGCTGGCCGCCAGCAGGGCGCGGCGGGCGGTCTTGCCGAGGCCGGCATAGCCGTCCTCGCCGATGCCGACGATGGTCAGCCAGGGCGTCATGGGGGTTCCTCTGCGTTGCGACACTGCGCCGCCGAGCGTTCCGACGGGCAGGGTTTTCAAGGGGTCGGGCAAAGCGGGCATAATACAGCCTTCGTCGGTGCCCATCAGGGCCGAAGAGGGAACGCGCAGGAGCCATCCAAGCGCGGCTGCCCCCGCAACTGTAAGCAGCGAGTCCACGCGTCATTGGCCACTGGGAGACCGGGAAGGCCGCGTCGGGCGACGACCTGCCAGCCAGGAGACCTGCCGACGGGACCAGTCGCGCGTGCAAGCATCGAGCGGGGTGTATCGATGTTGTAGATCCTCCCACCAGGGGCGATCCGCAAGGTCACCGCGACCCAGCCATGGTGACCCTGTGCCGAATCTGCCGCCCGTCCCCCCTGTCGAAATCCGCCCGTCGCCCTGCCCGGGGCTGCTGCGCGTGGTCGCTTCCGGCGATGGCGGCATCTGCCGCATCAAGCTGCCCGGCGGGCGCCTCGACACCAGTGGCGCCAGGGCCATCGCCCGCGCCGCCGAACGCCATGCCGACGGCGTGCTGGAGGCGACCAACCGCGCCAACCTGCAGATCCGCGGCGTGCACGAAGGCGCCGGCGCGGCGCTGTCCGCCGAGCTGCTGCAGGCCGGGCTGGGCCCGCGGGTGGCCGCCGCCGACGACGTGCGCAACCTGCTGCTCAGCCCCGCCGCCGGCCTCGACCCGGCCCAGGCCCTGGACGTCGCGCCGCTGGCCGCCACGCTGCTCGACCTGCTGCAGGACGAGCCGCGCTTCCACGGCCTGTCGCCCAAGTTCGCCCTGCAGCTGGATGGCGGCGAATCCCTGGCAATGCTCGAACACCCCCACGACATCTGGCTGTCGGCCATGGACGCCGGGCGCTTCGCCTTCGGCCTGGCCGGCTGCCCGCCGCTGCGCGCGCAGGACAGACCCGCACTCGCCGCCGTCGCCCGCGACCAGGTGCCGGCCCTGGTCGAGGCCCTGCTGAACCTGTTCCTCGACCTGGCCGGCGAAGGCGTCTCGCGCATGCGTCAGTTGCTGGCGAAGGTTCCCGCGCAAGACCTGCTGGCGCGCCTCGACCTGCCGCTGCAACACGACGTGGCCGACTGGCGCCGCGCCGCCGTCGAGCCCTTCGCCCACCTGGGCATCCGCCCACAGCGCCAGGGCGGCCTGTACAGCGTCGGCGCAGGCTTCGTCCTCGGCCGGCTGCACAGCGAACTGCTGCGCGAGCTGGCCGACCTCGCCGAACGCGAGGGCGACGGCAGCCTGCGCCTGACGCCCTGGCAGGGCCTGCTGCTGCCCAACGTGCCGGCCGCGCGCGCCAGCGCCGTGCTCGCCGCACTCGACAGCCTGGGCCTGATCGCCTCGGCCGAACAGCCGCTGTCCCGGTTGCTGGCCTGCAGCGGCTCGGCCGGCTGCGCCCGCGGCCTGGCCGACACCAAGGCCGACGCCCTGCGCCTGGCCGAACGCCTGAGCGCGCCGCTGCCCGCCGGCGTGCACCTGTGCGGCTGCCCGCGCTCCTGCGCCGCCGCCCACGTGGCGCCGCTGACCCTGCTGGCCGTCGCCGACGGCCGCTACGACCTCTACCGCCGCGCCCCCGGCCACGCCGGCTTCGGCCAGCCGCTGGCGCGCGACCTGACCCTCGACGCCGCGGCCGACCGGCTGCGCGATCCCGGAGCCCTACCCGATGCTTGACTACATCCGCGACGGCCAGGCGATCTACCGCCAGTCCTTCGCCACCATCCGCGCCGAAGCCGACCTCTCGGCCATTCCCGCTGACCTGGAAAAGCTCGCCGTGCGGGTGATCCACGCCTGCGGCATGGTCGACGTGGTGCAGGACCTGCGCTTCTCCCCCGGCGCCGGCGCCATCGGCCGCGCGGCCCTGGCGGCGGGCGCGCCGATCCTCTGCGACGCGCGCATGGTCGCCGAGGGCATCACCCGCGCACGCCTGCCGGCGGCCAACGAGGTGATCTGCACACTCAACGAAGCGGACGTCCCGGCCCTGGCCCGCGAGCTGGGCAACACCCGCTCGGCGGTGGCCCTGGAGCACTGGCGCGAACACCTGGAAGGCAGCGTGGTGGTGATCGGCAACGCCCCCACCGCGCTGTTCTACCTGCTGGAGATGCTCGACGCCGGCGCGCCGAAACCGGCGCTGATCCTCGGCTTCCCGGTGGGCTTCGTCGGCGCCGCCGAATCCAAGGACCTGCTCGCCGCCGACAGCCGCGGCGTGCCCTACGTCATCGTCCGCGGCCGCCGCGGCGGCAGCGCCATGGCCGCCGCCGCGGTGAACGCCCTGGCCACGGAGGTGGAATGATGACTGGCCGCCTGCTCGGCCTGGGCGTCGGCCCCGGCGACCCCGAGCTGATCACCCTCAAGGCCCTGCGTCTGCTGCAAGCCGCGCCCGTGGTCGCCTACTTCGTGGCCAAGGCCAAGCACCACGCCGGCCACGGCGGCAACGCCTTCGGCATCATCGAGCAGCACCTGGGGGCGAGCCAGGAACGCCTGCCCCTGGTGTACCCGGTGACCACCGAGAAACTGGAACCGCCGCTGACCTACGAGGGCGTCATCAGCGACTTCTACGACACCGCCGCCGAACAGGTCGCCGGCCACCTGGAAGCCGGCCGCGACGTCGCGGTGATCTGCGAGGGCGATCCGTTCTTCTACGGCTCCTACATGTACCTGCACGACCGCCTGGCCGAGCGCTACCCGGCCGAAGTGGTGCCCGGCGTGTGCTCCATGCTGGGCAGCGCGGCGGTGCTCGGCGTGCCGCTGGTGTACCGCAACCAGAGCCTGTCGGTGCTCTCCGGCGTGCTGCCGGAGGACGAGCTGAAGCAGCGCCTGGCGGCCGCCGATGCGGCGGTGGTGATGAAGCTCGGGCGCAACTTCGACAAGGTCCGCCGCGTGCTGCGCGAACTGGGCCGCGACGGCGGCGCGCACTACGTGGAGCGGGCGACCATGCGCGAGCAGCGCATCGTGCCGCTGGACGAGGTGGACCCGATGGCCTCGCCCTACTTCTCCATGGTGGTGATCCCCGGGCAGAGGTGGCGCGGTTGATGAACGCCTCCCCCGCCATCGTCATCCTCGGCGCCAGCGCCCTGGCCACCGCCCGGCGCGTGCAGGCGCTTTATCCACAGGCGCGCATCCACGGCCTGCAGGGCCGCGTCGACGGCGCCGAGGAAAGCTACCAGGACTTCGGCGACACCCTGCGCGCGCTCTACCGCGGCAACACCCCGATCATCGCCCTGTGCGCCGCCGGCATCGTCATCCGCAGCCTGGCCCCGGCGCTGCAGGAAAAGGGCGCGGAACCGCCTGTGCTGGCCGTGGCCGAGGACGGCAGCGCGGTGGTGCCGCTGCTCGGCGGCCTGGCCGGGGTCAACCGCCTGGCCCGGGAAATCGCCGCCGCGCTGGAAGTGGCGCCAGCCATCACCACCAGCGGCGAGCTGCGCTTCGGCACCTGCCTGCTGGAGCCGCCGCCAGGCTACGCCCTGGCCGACATCGAGCAGGGCAAGCGCTTCGTCGCCGACCTGCTGGGTGGAGAAAGCCTGCGCATCGACGGCGACGCCCCCTGGCTGGCCGCAGCGCGCCTGCCGCTGGCCGAGGACGCCCGGCGCAGCGTGCAGGTGACCTGCGAGGCACGCCCGGCGCAACGCGACGAACTGCTGATCCACCCGCGCCAGGTGCTGGCGGAAGTCGCCGCGCCTGTGGACAACCTTGCCGAGCGGGTCCGCCAGGCCTTGCACGCGTCAGGGCTGGCGGAGGCTACCCTGGCCGCGCTGCTCGCTCCGCGCCGGTACATGGCCGATGCGGGCCTTGCCGAGGCCGCCAAGGCGCTCGGCGTGCCTCTGCGTTTCATCGATGCGCAAGCCTTGCCAGTGGCGCAGGAAGGCATCCACCTGCGCCTCGCCGAATCCCCCGAGCAGGCCGCCGGCATCGGCCGCCCACGCGGGCGCCTGAGCGTGATCGGCCTAGGCCCCGGCGCCGCCGAGCACATGACGCCGGCGGTGCGCCGCGCCCTGGACGAAGCCCAGGACCTGCTCGGCTACGAGACCTACGTGAAGATGGCCGAACCACTGCGCGCGGACCAGGTGCGCCACTGCAGCGACAACCGCGAGGAGATGCAGCGCGCCCGCCACGCCTTCGAACTGGCCGCCAGCGGCCGGCGGGTGGTGGTGGTGTCGTCCGGCGACCCGGGCGTGTTCGCCATGGCCGCGGCGGTGGTCGAAGCGCTGCATGAAAGCAGCGATGCCGAGTGGCACAACGTCGAACTGGAAGTGCTGCCCGGCGTCTCCGCCGCCCTGGCCGCCGCGGCCAAGGCCGGCGCGCCGCTGGGCCACGACTTCTGCCTGATCTCGCTGTCGGACAACCTCAAGCCCTGGGAAGTCATCGAAAAGCGCCTGGACCACGCCGGCGCCGCCGACCTGGCCATGGCCTTCTACAACCCCATCTCCAAGGCCCGCCCCTGGCAACTGGGCCGCGCCCTGGAGATCGTCCGCCAACACCGCGCGCCGGAAACCCTGGTGGTGCTCGGCCGCGACATCGGCCGCCCGGCCGAGGCGCTGCGCACGCTCACCCTCGGCGAGCTGCAGCCGGAGATGGTGGACATGCGCACCCTGGTGATCATCGGCTCGTCGCTGACCCGCCGCTTCCCCCGCGCCGGCGGTGGTGATTGGGTGTATACGCCGCGGTGGTACCGCTGAGGATTTCCGTTTCCCGGCTTTTGGCTTTTGGCTTTTGGCTTTCGGCTTTCGGCTTTCGGCTTTCGGCTTTCGGCTTTCGGCTTTCGGCTTTTCGTAGGAGCGAGCTTGCTCGCGAACCCGCTTCGCACCACACCTTCCCCTCGTCATTCCCGCGAACGCGGGAACCCAGAGACTCTGGATCCCCGCGTTCGCGGGAATGACAGGGGAGAGTTGAGGTGCCAGGGAATGTTCGCGAGCAAGCTCGCTCCTACAGGAAGACCCACCCGCGTCCCGCTTGCAAATGGCCAGTGCGTTGATGAAAATGCGACGAATTATCATTCTTCATCTTTCCCGGCGCCCATGGCCTCCTCCACCCTCGACATCGACCAGCTGTACAGCGACCACCACGGCTGGCTGCACGGTTGGCTGCGCAGCCGCCTGGGCAACGCCGCGGATGCCGCCGACCTGGCCCAGGACACCTTCCTGCGCGTGCTGCTCAAGCAGGAGCTGCTGGAGCTGCGCACCCCGCGCGCCTTCCTGCGCACCATCGCCCGTGGCCTGGTGATCGACCACTGGCGCCGCGAGGAGCTGGAGCGCGCCTACCTGGAGTCCATCGCCCACCTGCCGGAGGCGGAAGCGCCCTCGGCGGAAACCCGCGAAATGCTCCTGGAACTGCTGGAAAGCATCGCCCGCCTGCTCGACGGCCTGAATCCCAAGGTGCGCAGCGCCTTCCTGCTGGCCCAGTGCGAGGGCCTGCCCCACGCACAGGTGGCCGAACGGCTCGGGGTTTCCGTGCGCTCGGTGGAGCGCTACGTGGCCGAGGCGCTGTTCCACTGCTACCAGGCGCGCTACGCCGAATGAACGCCGCCGCCGAACTGCAACCCGACGCCCGAGTGGTCAAGCAGGCCATCCAGTGGATGCTGCGCCTCTCCGGCGGCGCCGATCCGGCCGTGCAGGAAGCCTGCGCCCACTGGCGCGCCCAGCGCGCCGAGCACGAACTGGCCTGGCAACGCGTGCAGTCGCTGAACCAGGAACTGCGCAGCGGCCTGCAGAGCGTGCCGGGCAGCCGCGTGGCCCTGGAAACGCTGGAGAAAGGCAGCCAGCGCCTGCAACGGCGCCAAGCCCTGAAACTGCTTTCGGTGGTCGCCCTGGGCGGCTCCGCCCTGTGGCTGAGCCGCGACCTCGGCCCCTGGCAGCGCTGGAGCGCCGACTACGCCAGCGGCATCGGCGAACGCAAGCGCTTCGTCCTGGCCGACGGCAGCAAACTGCAGCTGAACACCGACACCGCCGTCGACGTCTTCTTCGCTCCGCAGCAGCGCCTGCTGGTCCTGCAGCGCGGCGAAATCCTCGTCAGCACCGCCAAGGACCCTGCCCGGCCGCTGCGCGTGCGCAACCGCGACGGCCTGTTCGAAGCCCTGGGCACCCGCTTCGTGCTGCGCCAGAATGCGAGCGACACCCTGCTCAGCGTGCAGCAGGGCGCCGTGGCCATCGCCCCGCGCCGCCTGGGCCAGACCAGCACGGTGGCCGAGGCCGGCCAGCGCTACCTGGTCGATGCCAACGGCGCCACCCCGCTGGCCGCCAGCGGCATGGACAGCAGCGCCTGGGCCGACGGCCTGATCGTCAGCCGCGACATGCGCCTGGCCGACTTCCTCGCCGAGGTCGCCCGCTACCGCCACGGCCACCTCGGCTGCGACCCGCTGGTGGCCGACCTGCGCCTGTCCGGCGTGTTCCGCCTGGACGACACCGACAAACTCCTCGACCTGCTGCCGCGCACCCTGCCGGTACGCGTCATGCGCCGCAGCGACTGGTGGGTGACCATCGAGGCCCGCGCCTGAACCGCACTCCCCTGTACCTGTAGGAGCGAGCTTGCTCGCGAACGGAGTTTCCCGGTCATGCCGGTGCCAGGCATGAGAGCGCCCTCTCCCTAACCCTCTCCCTGAAGGGAGAGGGGACCGTTGGGCAGGGCTGGGTGTTCTGGCGTTAGCCGGCAGCACCGAAGGTTTCCGGCTGAAACCATTCCTCCTCTCGGCACGGACTAGCCCCCTCTCCCTTCAGGGCGGGGCGCGCAGCCGAGGGCTGGGGAGAGGGGACGGAGTCAAACCAAAACATCTAAGCCACCTGGAAACTCCATTCGCGAGCAAGCTCGCTCCTACGAAGAGCCGCATGGGCGCCATCGGAAATTTTCGCGGATGAGAATTATTTTTGTCGGGTTTTCCATCATCGGCCGGCATGGAGATAAACCCTCCCATTTCCCGCCCTGACGGATACCCCTCCATGCGCGCAGTCCCGGCCCGATCTCCCGCCCCGAACTCCCCCGCCAGCCGCCTCTCCATCGCCGTGCGCGGCGCCCTGCTGTGCGCCGCCCTGGGCAGCGCCCTGCCCCTGACGGCCTGGGCCGCCGACGCCGCCAGCGTCACCCGCAGCCGCGCCTACGCCATCCCCGCCGGGCCCCTGGGCGAGGTGCTCAACAGCTTCGCCCGCGAGGCCGGCATCACCCTTTCGGCCACCCCGCAGCAGACCGCCGGGCTGCAGTCCGAAGGGCTCAACGGCACCTACTCGGTGGACCAGGGCCTGGCCCGCCTGCTCGCCGACACCCCGCTGCAGGCCGAAGACCAGGGCGACGGCAGCTACGTGCTGCGCAGCGTCGCGCCCCAGGACGCCCTGGCCCTGCCGGCCACCAGCGTGTTCGCCCTGGGCAACGCGCTGGGCAGCGAGGACGGCTACCTGGCCACCCACAGCCAGATCGCCACCAAGACCTCCAAGGCCCTGCTGGAAACCAGCCAGAGCGTCTCGGTGGTGACCCGCGAGCAGATCCAGGACCAGGGCTCGAAGACCGTGCAGCAGGCGATCCGCTACACCCCCGGCATCTTCACCGGCCAGGTCGGCGCCTCCAACCGCTACGACTACATCGTCATGCGCGGCTTCGCCGACAACAGCGTGGACAACATCTACCTGGACGGCCTCAAGGCCATGGGCGACAGCGGCACCTTCAGCTCGATGCAGGTCGACCCGTACTTCCTCGAGCGCATCGACGTGCTCAAGGGCCCGTCCTCGGTGCTCTACGGCCGCAGCCTGCCCGGCGGCCTGGTGGCGCTGACCAGCAAGAAGCCGCTGTACGAGGACTACCACCAGGTCACCGCCAGCGTCGGCAACATGCAGCAGCGCGAGCTGGGCTTCGACTTCAGCGGCCCGCTGGACGAGGAGAAACGCATCGCCTACCGCGTGGTCGGCCTGGGCAAGGGCGCCGACACTCAGTTCGACCACACCAAGGAAGAGCGCTACGCCATCGCCCCGAGCCTGGCCATCGACTTCAGCGACGACACCACCCTGACCCTCCAGGGCTACCTGCAGCACGACCCCAACGGCGGCTACCACAGCGGCGTGCCGGCCGACGGCGCGCTGCACCACCACAACGGCCGCAAGATCGACCGCGACTTCTTCGACGGCGAGCCGAGCATCGACGACTTCGACCGCACCCAGCGCATGTTCGGCTACCAGCTGGAGCACCGCATCGACGACGTCTGGTCGGCGCGGCAGAACTTCCGCTACCTGGAGTCCGACGTGAGCCTGGCGCAGGTCTACGGCTACGGCTGGACCGCCCCGGACAGCAACGAGCTGACGCGCTACTTCTCCGGCGCCCGCGAGCGCCTGGAGGCCTACATCATCGACAACATGGCCCAGGCCGAATTCGCCACCGGCGCGGCGCAGCACACCCTGCTGATGGGCCTGGACTACCAGCGCCGGCACACCTCGGTGGACTGGTCCTCCGGCTCGGTCGCGCCGCTGGACGCCTTCGACCCGGTCTACGGCAACGACGCCATCAGCTACTACCCCGACGACAACCACACCCGCCGCCTGGAGCAGACCGGCGTCTACGCCCAGGACCTGATCGACCTGGACAACTGGCGCTTCTCCCTGGGCATGCGCCAGGACTGGGTGACGGTGGAAGACAAGAACCGCAGCGCCGGCAGCAAGGCCGACGACGACTGGAAGAAATTCACCGGCCGCGCCGGCGTGCTCTACCTGTTCGACAACGGCATCGCGCCCTACGTCAGCTACTCCGAGTCGTTCAACCCCAACGCCTACTCCGACCAGAACGGCACCCCGCTGGAGCCCACCGAAGGCAAGCAGTGGGAACTGAGCCTGAAGTACCAGCCGCCGGGCAGCGCCAGCCTGTACACCGCCTCGCTGTTCCACATCACCCAGGAGAACGTGGCCACCAAGGAGCCGCAGGACAACTTCTACACCTCGGTGGGCGAGATCCGCTCCCAGGGCCTGGAACTGGAAGCGCACATCCAGGCGACGCAGAACCTCAAGCTGCTGGGCAGCTACACCTACACCGACATCACCTACAGCAAGGCGCTGGACGGCAACCAGGGCCACACCCCGAACCAGGCGCCCAAGCACATGGCCTCGGTGTGGGCCGACTACGCCTTCGACGCCGGCCCGCTGGACGGCCTGAGCATCGGCGGCGGCGCCCGCTACGTCGGCGAGACCTGGGCGGACAAGGAAAACACCCTGCGCGTGCCCGACTACACCCTGGTCGACGCCCGCATCGGCTACGACCTGGGCAAGCTCGGCATGAAGGGCCTGGACGTCAGCCTCAACGCCAACAACCTGCTGGACAAGGACTACGTGGCCTCCTGCTACAACCTCGACTACTGCTACTTCGGCGAGAAACGCAACGTCACCGCCACGGTCAACTACCAGTTCTGAACCCAAGCCGCCCGCCCAGCGGGCGGCCCTTCACCCCAGCCCTCTTCCGCACCCGCCGCATGCCCTCCCCAGGACCGGACGCGCGGGAGAGGGCTGGGGTGAGGGCGGCCATTCCCTCGTAGGAGCGAGCGGATTCCAGGCTGACGGTATCGCCCAGGGAACTTGGTGAAGCAGTATCAGCAACAGGTCGAACTCCCGCTGCTGCTCGGTGGAATGGGGCGTGTCACGTCACAGCCTCTCCCGCCAACTCAGCCTCACGTCGGCGAATGGCTTCGTCCCACTCAGGGGAGCGCTTGGCCCATTGTTCGGGTGGCAGGGGGGCGGACCATTCGACTATGGCGGGGTCGGTCAAATCGGGAGGCGGCGCCAGCTTCCAGGTTTGCAGCATAGCTGCCAAGGGGGTCCCGAAGGCGACAATCGTAAATATCAGCCATAGTGCTTTACCGAACTCCTTGGCGAGTAAGTGCTTTTTTATGCCGGCATAGAACATCCAGATACTTCCCCAGATGGCTCCCCGCCCTCCCAATAGTTTTCGTGTGCCTTCCAGGTCATTTTCCAGCGGCACCGCTTCCGGCCCTATTTCCATATAGCTGCGCATGCACTCCCACAGGCGCATTGCCGTTGTGCCGCCACCACAACTGAATCCCATGCTGCAGTCCCGTTCGCCTTCCTTCGCATTCGGGTCCGGGTTCTTGAAACCCACCACCAGCATGCCTTGGGTGGTCTTGCCATGGCGCCCCACCGAGTCCATGGCAATGGCCTGCGCCACCACGGTTTCCCAGGGCACTATCCAGTAGCT
>NZ_FOLS01000036.1 GCF_900112375.1 Pseudomonas citronellolis
CCATCGTCACCGTGATCATGATGCCACTGACCTTCTCGGTGGCGGACGGCATCGCCATGGGCTTCGTGACCTACGTGGCGATGAAGGTCTTCACCGGCCGCCACAAGGACGTGACCGTCAGCCTGTATGCACTCTGTGCGATATTTGTAGCCAAATTCATCTTCCTGTAATCTGGAGCGGCCCCGCCACGGCCCCGACGCATGCCTGCGTCGGGGCCTTTGCATTCGAGAGCCCGCGATGAACCTGGAAACCTGGCTGCTCTACAGCAGCGCCGCCCTGATCGTGATCCTGATTCCCGGCCCGCTGTCGCTGCTGATGGTCAGCAACAGCCTCAACTATGGCCTGCGCCGTTCGCTGCCGGCCTTCCTCGGCGGGGTCAGCGCCTCCATCTGCCTGCTCAGCGCCTCGGCCCTGGGCCTGGGCGCGCTGCTGCTGGCCTCGGAGAAGCTGTTCAGCGTGCTCAAGGTGCTGGGCGCGCTCTACCTGTTCTACCTGGCCTGGCAGAGCTGGCAGGAATCCCGCATCGCCGGCCAGCCGCGCGCCGCCGAGGAGATGCCGGTCAACCCGGGCTTCCGCAGCCTGTACTGGAAGGCCTTCGGCCTGGGCGCCAGCAACCCGAAGGACATCCTGTTCTTCGCCGCCTTCCTGCCGCAGTTCCTCAAGGCCGACCACCCGCTGTGGCAGCAGCTGCTGGTGATGATCCTCACCTGGGCGCTGCTCGACTTCGCCTGCAAGCTGTTCTACGGCCTCAGCGCCCGCGGCGCCGCGCGCTTCCTGCGCTCGGGCAAGGGCCAGGCCTGGTTCAACCGCGGCAGCGCTGCGCTCTTCGCGACCGCGGGCGGGGCTTCGTTGTTGAGCCGCTGAGGTCCATAGAACCGTTCGCGAGCAAGCTCGCTCCTACAGGTGCCAGTGCTTTTCGTAGGAGCGAGCTTGCTCGCGAACGGTATTTACCGGCAGCAATGGTGTTCAGGGTTGATTCCGCTCCCTCTCCCCAACCCTCGACTGCGCGCCCCGCCCTGAAGGGAGAGGGAGCTGTCCGGTGCAGACGAGAGGTTCGGTGGCAACCTGTAGGAGCGGGCCCTGCCCGCGATTTCGCGCGCAGGGCACGCTCCTACATGGGAACGCGGTGGGGGTGGAGCGAAGCGATACCCATCGCCATTGCCCGATGGGTTTCGCAAGTTCAACCCATCCTACGAAAGCATCTCGGCGCAAGAACGCACAGGCAAAAAAAGACCCGCCAGAGGCGGGCCGATGGGACTCCACGAAGAGTCGGGTGGGAAGTCGGTGGCGGCCTAGCTGCCGCGGTAGGTCGAGTAGCTGTACGGCGAGATCAGCAGCGGCACGTGGTAGTGGTCGCTTTCCGAGGCGATGCCGAAGCGCAGCACCACCTGATCGAGGAAGGCCGGTTGCGGCAGTTGCACGCCACGGGCGCGGTAGTAGTCGCCGGCGTTGAACTGCAACTGGTAGACCCCGGCGCGGAAGTCCTCGCCCTGCAACAGCGGCTCGTCGCAGCGGCCGTCGTCGTTGGTCACGCGGGTGGCGACCAGTTCCAGCTGCTGGCCTTCCACGCGGTAGAGCTCGACCTTGATGCCATGGCCGGGGCAGCCGTGGGCGGAATCCAGTACGTGCGTCGTCAAACGTCCCATGGGCTCTGGGCATCCCCGGCGCGGCCGGCGGACGCCGTCCTCCTTCTCGGTGTGGTGTGGGTTGCACCCCGCAGGCAGCGGCCGGCCGGGTGGGTTGGATGGGACGAAAATACGCCATCACCAAAACATTGTATACAAAAAATTCGCTCCAGCGCCCCGAAACGGCGCCAGCGCACCAGCACGCGGCATTTCGATCCATCGCCGGAACCAGGAAGGCCACAGCCCGCCAGGCTGACCGTTCGGGCAGGTAATTTGCTTGTTCTACCGACGGATGCGGATGACGACGGATGGCGAAATCGGCGCGCGGGATTGTATTTACATTCGACCACACAACTTGTATACAATATCTCGCAACACGGTGGCGCACGCCCTACCGCCCCACGCCGCCCCCAACAAGAAGGAACACTGCAGTGAGCGCTGACTACCCACGCGACCTGATCGGTTACGCCGACAACCCTCCCCACCCGCACTGGCCGGGCGACGCCCGCATCGCGCTGTCCTTCGTGCTCAACTACGAGGAAGGCGGCGAGCGCTGCATCCTCCATGGCGACAAAGAATCCGAGGCCTTCCTCTCCGAGATGGTCGCCGCCCAGTCGCTGCAGGGCGCGCGCAACATGAGCATGGAATCCCTCTACGAATACGGCAGCCGCGCCGGCGTCTGGCGCCTGCTCAAGCTGTTCAGGAAATACGACCTGCCGCTGACCATCTTCGCCGTGGCCATGGCCGCCCAGCGCCACCCGGACGTGATCAGAGCGATGGTCGCCGCCGGCCACGAGATCTGCAGCCACGGCTACCGCTGGATCGACTACCAGTACATGGACGAGGCCCAGGAGCGCGAGCACCTGCTGGAGGCCATCCGCATCCTCACCGAGCTGACCGGCGAGCGCCCGCAGGGCTGGTACACCGGCCGCACCGGCCCGAACACCCGGCGCCTGGTGCGCGAGGAAGGCGGCTTCCTCTACGACTCCGACACCTACGACGACGACCTGCCCTACTGGGACCCGGAGAGCACCGCGGAGAAGCCGCACCTGGTGATCCCCTACACCCTGGACACCAACGACATGCGCTTCACCCAGGTGCAGGGCTTCAACAAGGGCGACGACTTCTTCGAATACCTCAAGGACGCCTTCGACGTGCTCTACGCCGAAGGCGCCGAGGGCGCGCCGAAGATGCTCTCCATCGGCATGCACTGCCGCCTGCTCGGCCGCCCGGCGCGCCTCGCCGCGCTGGAGCGCTTCATCCAGTACGTGAAAGGCCATGAGAAGGTGTGGATCACCCGCCGCGTCGACATCGCCCGCCACTGGCACGAAAAGCACCCGTTCAAGGAGAGCCAGGCATGAGCCGCTTCCAGACCCTCACCCCGGCCAGCCTCGACCGCGCGGCCTTCGTCGCCGCCTTCGCCGACATCTACGAACATTCCCCCTGGGTGGCCGAGAAGGCCTACGACCTGGGCGTGGACGAAAGCCTCAACGACATCGAGAGCCTGCAGCAGCGCATGGCCGACATCCTCCTGTCGGCCAGCCATGAAGCCCAGCTGGCACTGATCAACGCTCACCCGGACCTCGCCGGCAAGGCCGCGGTGCGCGGCGAGCTGACCGCCTCCAGCACCTCCGAGCAGGCCGGCGCCGGCATCCACGAATGCACCGCCGAGGAATTCGCCCGCTTCAACGAACTCAACGACGCGTACAAGGCGAAATTCGGCTTCCCCTTCATCAAGGCGGTGAAGGGCAGCAACCGCCACCAGATCCTCGCGGCCTTCGAGGAGCGCATCCACAACACGCCGGAGCAGGAATTCCAGACCGCCCTGGCCGAGATCAACAAGATCGCGATGTTCCGTCTGCAGCAGCTGTGAGCGCGCAGGACCGGACTAACACGTCACCAAGGAGAACAAGATGAGAACCTACAACGCTCCCTTCGAGAAATTCGTCAACCTGGCCGACGAGCGCCTGGGGAGCAAGGTGATCAGCGTCACCGACGAATGGTTCGCCGCTGCCAGCCGCATGCTGCAGCCCACCCCCGCGGTGTGGAAGGAAGGCGTATTCGACGACAACGGCAAGTGGATGGACGGCTGGGAATCCCGCCGCAAGCGCTTCGAAGGCTATGACCACGCGGTGATCCGCCTGGGCGTGCCGGGCTCGATCAAGGGCGTGGACATCGACACCAGCTTCTTCACCGGCAACTTCCCGCCGTCGGCCTCCCTCGACGGCTGCTTCGTGGCCGAGGGCGAGCCGAACGACGACACCCAGTGGAGCGAAGTGCTGTCTTCCGTCGAACTGCAGGGCAATAGCCACCACTACCACGAGATCAGCGACGAGCGCCCCTACACCCACCTGCGCCTGAACATCTACCCCGATGGCGGCGTGGCGCGCCTGCGCGTGTACGGCATCCCGTTCCGCGACTGGGCCCAGCAGAACCCCAACGAGCAGGTCGACCTGGCCGCGGCCCTCAACGGCGGCCGCGCCCTCGCCTGCTCCGACGAGCACTTCGGCCGCATGAGCAACATCCTCAACCCCGGCCGCGGCGTGAACATGGGCGACGGCTGGGAAACCGGCCGCCGCCGCACCCCGGGCAACGACTGGGTGATTGTCGCGCTGGGCCACGCCGGCATCGTCGAGAAGATCGTCGTCGACACCCTGCACTTCAAGGGCAACTACCCGGAGAGCTGCAACATCCAGGCGGCCTTCGTGAAGGGCGGCACCGACAGCCAGATCGCCACCCAGAGCCTGTACTGGCGCGAGCTGCTGCCCAGCCAGAAGCTGCAGATGCACAACGAGCACACCTTCATCGAACAGATCAAGGAACTGGGCCCGATCACCCACGTGCGCCTGAACATCTTCCCGGACGGTGGCGTCAGCCGTCTGCGCCTGTTCGGCAAAGTGGCCAGGTAAGCGAAACACCGCCGTCGTCACCGCAGGCGCGGGGGGCCAGAGACACTGGGCCCCCGCGTTCGCGGGAGTGACGGAAGAAGCGGTTCCCGGGCCCCGCCCGGGTTCAGTACAACGAATACAAGTGACCAGCCATGCGTACCCTGAAGATCGAACCGTTGACCAAGGAAGCCTTCGCCCCGTTCGGTGATGTCATCGAGACCGAGGGCAGCGACTACTTCATGATCAACAACGGTTCCACCCGCCGCTATCACAAGCTCGCCACGGTCGAGACCGCGCAGCCCGAGGATAAGGCGATCATCAGCATCTTCAGCGCCGAAGCACTGGAGATGCCCTTGCGCATCCGCATGCTGGAGCGTCATCCGCTGGGCAGCCAGGCCTTCATCCCGCTGCTCGGCAACTCCTTTCTGGTCGTGGTCGCGCCACTTGGCGACGTACCTGTACCGGGTCTTGTCCGCGCCTTCCTGAGCAACGGAAGGCAGGGCATCAATTACCACCGCGGCGTCTGGCACCACCCGGTGCTGACGATCGAAAAGCGGGATGACTTCCTGGTGGTCGATCGCAGCGGTTCCGGCAACAACTGCGACGAGCATTTCTTCACCGAGGACGAGCAACTGCTCCTCGACCCCCAACTAAACTAATAAGAGAGGCCCGTCCGCCGCGACGCCGGCGCCCGGGCAAGAGGTAATGACTGTGGAAGCACATCTCATCGAATGGGCGAACCTGCTGGTTCGCTGGATTCACATGATCGTCGGCATCGCCTGGATCGGTGCCTCGTTCTACTTCGTCTGGCTGGAGAACAACCTCAACCGCGTCAACCCGCGCGAGGGGCTCTCGGGTGACCTCTGGGCGATCCACGGTGGCGGCATCTACCACCTGGAGAAATACAAGCTGGCGCCGCCGAAGATGCCGGACAACCTCCACTGGTTCAAATGGGAGGCCTACTCCACCTGGCTCTCGGGCGTGTGCCTGCTGACCATCGTCTTCTACCTGAACCCCAGCCTGTACCTGGTGGCCCCGGGCAGCGACCTGGCGCCCGCCGCGGCCATCGCCATCGGCATCGGCTCGCTGATCGCCGGCTGGTTCATCTACTCCGGCCTGTGCGACTCGCCGCTGGGCAAGACCCCCGCCCTGCTCGGCGCCATCCTGTTCGCCCTGCTGGTGCTCGCCGCCTACCTGCTCAGCCAGGTGTTCAGCGGCCGCGGCGCCTACCTGCACGTCGGCGCGATCATCGGCACCATCATGGTCGGCAACGTGTTCCGGGTGATCATGCCGGCCCAGCGCGCGCTGGTTAAGGCCATCGAGGAAGGCCGCGAGCCCGACCCGGTGCTGCCGGCCAAGGGCCTGCTGCGTTCGCGCCACAACAACTACTTCACCCTGCCGGTGCTGTTCATCATGATCAGCAACCACTTCCCGAGCACCTACGGCAGCCACTACAACTGGCTGATCCTGGCGTGCATCGCGGCGCTGGCGGTGATCGTGCGGCACTACTTCAACACCCGCCACAACGGCAACGGCATGGCCTGGGCCCTGCCCGCCGGCGCCGTGGGCATGATCGCCCTGGCCTTCGTCACCGGCCCGACGCTGCAGAGCGCCGCCCCCGCCGGCAACGCCGCGCAGGTGCAGTACCAGCCGCTGCCGGAAACCGCCATCGGCGGCAAGACCGCCGCCGAACGCGCCAAGGAAGAGGCCGACAAGCCCGCCGCCG
This sequence comes from Pseudomonas citronellolis, assembly GCF_900112375.1. GTDB lineage: Bacteria > Pseudomonadota > Gammaproteobacteria > Pseudomonadales > Pseudomonadaceae > Pseudomonas > Pseudomonas citronellolis. The sequence goes on from NZ_FOLS01000036.1 coordinate 6,240, forward strand.
CACAGGCCCCGGCCCAGGCGCAAGCCGCCGGCGCCGGCGGCAATGGCGACTTCGAGAAGGTTCATCACGTCATCCAGGAACGCTGCACCGTGTGCCACTCGGCCAAGCCGACCAGCCCGCTGTTCAGCGCCGCCCCGGCCGGCGTGATGTTCGACACGCCGCAGCAGATCCAGGCGCAGACCGCGAAGATCCAGGCGCTGGCCGTGGCCTCCCAGGTCATGCCGCTGGGCAACATCACCCAGATGACCCAGGAAGAGCGCAACCTGATCGGCTCCTGGATCGCCAAGGGCGCCCAGACCAACTGAGCCACCGCGGTTCGCCGGAACCAGAAAGACCGCACCTCCGGGTGCGGTTTTTTTATGCCCATGGGCTTTTCGTAGGAGCGAGCTTGCTCGCGAACCTTGCCCTACCTCCTCCCCTAACCCCGTCATCCCCGCGAACGCGGGGAACCAGAGACTGGCGCCATGAACGCCGCTGGCTTCCCGCGTTCGCGGGAATGACGAGGGTGGTTTGGGTGTCCGGGCGGTTCGCGAGCAAGCTCGCTCCTACAAAGAGCCACCGTACCCCACGCCGAGCTGGAGCGGACTCCGTCCGCGATTCCTCCGGCAAGGCCGGCGCCCGATGTTTCGCCTGCACCGCCCAAGCCATGTAGGAGCGCGCCCTGCGCGCGAATCGCGGACAAAGTCCGCTCCTACAGGAACACCGACTCCACGGAATAAAAATGTAGTCCCGCCCGACCTACGGCTACATCCCGCCGGAGCCACGGAACACGCGGCCTAGAGCGACCCGAAACCCATCATTCACAAGCCGACCAGAGAGTTGTATACAAAAACATATTGAAGCGAATACACATCAACGCTATAAAGTCCCGCACCGCTTCACCCGCACGGCCCCGGGGGTGTGGCGAGCCAGTACTACCCGGCCGCCGAGCCTGATCGGCGTCCACCAGTGACACAACAATAAAAAATCGAGGTGTTGCATGTCCGAGGTAACTGAGCGCCACGCGGCCGGCTCGTCCGCCGACCAGCGTCTGCCGTTGCTGCAACTGCTGCTGGTGGGATTCCAGCACGTGCTCCTGATGTACGGCGGCGCCGTGGCCGTCCCGCTGATCGTCGGCCAGGCCGCCGGCCTGTCCCGCGAGGAAATCGCCTTCCTGATCAATGCCGACCTGCTGGTCGCCGGCATCGCCACCGTGGTGCAGTCGCTGGGCATCGGCCCGGTCGGCATCCGCATGCCGGTGATGATGGGCGCCAGCTTCGCCGCCGTCGGCAGCATGGTGGCCATGGCCGGGATGCCCGGCGTGGGCATCAACGGCATCTTCGGCGCGACCATCGCCGCCGGCCTGTTCGGCATGCTCGTCGCGCCCTTCATGAGCCGCATCGTGCGCTTCTTCCCGCCGCTGGTGACCGGCACCGTGATCACCTCCATCGGCATGTGCCTGTTCCCGGTGGCCATCAACTGGGCCGGCGGCGGCAAGGGCGCGGCCAACTTCGGCGCCCTGGAATACCTGTTCCTGTCCAGCCTGGTGCTGGCCGCCATCCTGCTGGTCAACCGCTTCCTCAAGGGTTTCTGGACCAACGTCTCGGTGCTCATCGGCATGCTGCTGGGCTATATCGTCGCCAGCGCCATGGGCATGGTCGACCTGTCCGGCATCGACGCCCGCCCGGCCTTCGAGGTGGTCACCCCGCTGCACTTCGGCGCGCCCAGCTTCCACCTGGCCCCGGTGCTGTCGATGTGCCTGGTGGTGCTGATCATCTTCGTCGAGTCCACCGGCATGTTCCTCGCCCTGGGCAAGATCACCGGCGACGAGATCTGCCCCAAGCGCCTGCGCCGCGGCCTGCTGTGCGATGCCACGGCGTCGTTCTTCGCCGGCTTCATGAACACCTTCACCCATTCGTCGTTCGCCCAGAACATCGGCCTGGTGCAGATGACCGGGGTGCGCAGCCGCTTCGTCACCGTGGCCGCCGGCGGCTTCCTGATCCTCCTCAGCCTGATGCCCAAGGCCGCCTACGTGGTCGCCTCGATCCCGCCGGCGGTGCTCGGCGGCGCCGGCATCGCCATGTTCGGCATGGTCGCCGCCAGCGGCATCCGCATCCTCCACGAGGTGGACATCGTCGACCGCCGCAACCAGCTGCTGGTGGCGGTGAGCATCGGCATGGGCATGGTCCCGGTGGTGCGCCCGGACTTCTTCGCCGCCCTGCCCGCCTGGATGGAACCGATCACCCACAGCGGCATCGCCATGACCGCGATCTGGGCCGTGCTGCTCAACCTGCTGTTCAACATCCTCGGCGAACGTGGCCGCGACGCCCTCTGCGGGCACCACTGAAGCCAACGCTTTCGGCGGGCCCTCCCGACGCCCGCCGCTTCCAGCCGCGCCTCACTCCTGCGCGGCTTTTTTCATTCGTGCTGCAGTGACTGGAGCATCTGCCGGTGCAGTGCAGTGGGGTTCAAGAGCGCCCTCTCCCCAGCCCTCGGCTGCGCGCCCCGCCCTGAAGGGAGAGGGGGCTGCCCTGAGCAGCCGGAGAATCTGGAGTCATCCTGATGCTCCGACCCCCGCCCCGTCATTCCCGCGAATGGGAACGTAGGGCGAATAACCGTTCGCGGTTATCCGCCGCCATCCGTGCCACCGGGATGTCCGGCGTGGCCGGTGAATCCGATCGCGGACGGAGTCCGCTCCTACGCCCGTGCTTCCTGGAACTGGAGCGGACTCTGTCCGCGATTCGAAGGCCGAGCGAAACCCGCGCTCAGGAGGTCTGCGACATGGATGTCGCGTTCGCGGGAATGACGATGGGGAGACGGGAACACAGGACCAAGGTTCGCGAGCCAGCTCGCTCCCACGAACCCAGAGAACCGCCGAACCGGATCAGAACACCAGCTTGTAGCCAATGCTGAACAACATCACCGCCAGGCACGGCCGCAGGACGTTATCGGAAATCCGTCCGGACAGATGGCTCCCCAGGTAGATCCCCGGCAGCGAACCACACAGCAGGTACCCCAGCAACTGCCAATCCATGTTGCCCATGCTGGCATGGCCCAGGCCGGCCACCAGCGTCAGAGGCACCGCGTGGGCGATCTCGGTGCCCACCAGGCGGCGGGTGGCGAGGAAGGGATAGAGCACGAACAGCGCCACCGTGCCCAGCGCGCCGGCGCCGATGGAGGTCAGCGCGACCATCGCGCCGAGCACCACGCCGGTGAGAATGGTGAGGCCGTTGAGGCTGGCGCCGCCCAGGTGGTAATGGTCGCCGGCGTGCTTGTGGGCGAAGGCCAGCAGCTTCTGCTTGAACAGGATGGCCAGGGCGGTGAGCAGCAGGACCACGCCCAGGGCGTGCTTGATCACCGTGTTCAACGCCTGGGTGTCGGCGCCCAGGCTGTGCAGGAACAGCAGGGTCAGCCCCGCCGCCGGCACGCTGCCGAGAGTCAGCCAGCCGGTGATGCGCCAGTCGACGTTCTTGTGCCGGGTGTGCACCAGCACGCCGCCGGACTTGGTGATGGCCGCGTACAGCAGGTCGGTGCCCACGGCGGCCGCCGGGTTGATGCCGAACCAGAGCAGGATGGGCGTCATCAGCGAACCGCCGCCGACGCCGGTCATGCCCACGATGAACCCGACCAGCAAGCCTGCGACAACGAAACCAAGGACGCCGAATTCCATCAACCCTTCCTGAAAGCCGTGAACGGCTTGCGAAAACCGGCGGGCAGGATAGCGGCTTTCCTTATAAGCGCTTATATCAATATCGACTTAATTTATAACCAAATCTTAAAGCACCGCCCACGAAAAAGGGGCCCGCAGGCCCCTTCTCCGTCACGCGCCGGTCAGTCGCTGTCCGGCTTGCTGTCCACCACGCCGGTGGTGTTGTTCAGCAGGCTCCTGGTGGCGGTCTGGATGAAGGATTCCAGGCGCTTCTTCAGCTCGGCCTCGTCCGGCACGCTCTGCACGCGATCGGCCTTGGGATGGGCGCCGACCTGGTAGTCGTACACGCGGATGTCGCCTTCCTTGGGCTTGATCAGGATGCGGTTGCCGGAAAGGATGGCCACCACCTGTTCGCTGCCCGAGGGCTTGATCACGCCGAAGCCCTTGTCGCCGGCCGGCAGGTTCAGCAGGTCGCGGCCCCAGCACTGGTGGCGCACCTCGCCGCCCAGGCGGCCCATGATGGTCGGCACGATGTCGATCTGGGTGCCCACGGTGTCGCGGCTGGCGCCGTACTTATCCTGGATGCCCGGGGCGATGATCAGCAGCGGCACGTTGAAGCGGAACAGGTCCATCTCGGTCAGCTGTTCCGGCGCGCCGAAGCCGTGGTCGCCCACCACCACGAACAGGGTGTCCTTGTAGTACGGCGACTTCTTGGCCTTCTCGAAGAACTGGCCCAGCGCCCAGTCGGAGTAGCGCATGGCGGTCAGGTGCTCGTCGAGGCTGCCGTTGCCGGTCACGCGTTCCACCGGCAGGTCCTTGGGCAGGGCGTAGGGCACGTGGTTGGAGAGCGTCTGCAGCAGGGCATAGAACGGCTTGCCGCTGGCGGCCAGGCGGTCCAGTTCCTCGTTGCCGCGGGAGAACATGTCCTGGTCGGACACGCCCCAGGTCGGGTCGGAGAACACCGGGTTCACGAAGTCATTGCGGCCGACGAAGGTGGTCATGCCCTGGTTGGCGAAGAAGCCGGACTGGTTGTCCCAGGCGAAGTCACCGTTGTAGACGTAGACGTCGTCGAACTGGCGCGCGCTGAGCAGCTGCGGCAGGCCGGAGAACTTGTGGCCGCCCTCGGGCGTCTGCATCAGGTACTCGAAGCCCGGCAGGTTGGGGAAGCAGGCCATGGTGGCGAACATGCCCTGGTGGGTATGGGTGCCGTTGGAGAAGAACTGGGTGAACAGCAGGCCTTCCTTCGACAGCTTGTCGAAGTACGGGGTGATGTTGCCCGGCGCGCCCAGGGCGCCGACGAAGTGGCCGGCGAAGCTTTCCATGAGGATCACCACCACGTTCTTCACGCCCGGCAGCGTGCCTTCGGCCGGCGGGGTGAAGTCGCGGCGGATGGCCGCGTCGTCGGCGTCGACCAGCTTGTCGTTGGGCGTCAGCAGCATCTGCCGCACGGTGTCGCGGGCCTGGTCGTCGGGCAGGGTGGCCTTCCAGATGTTCGCGCGGTCCTCGCCGAAGCGGTCCTCGGCGGCCTTGAGCAGGGTCATGGAGCCGTTCAGGCCCAGGTGGTTGGCGAACATCGAGTCGGTGGTGAAGGCATCGCCCCAGCGCAGCGGCGGGCCCTGGCGCAGGGTGCCGCGGTAGGCGACGCCGGCCACCACCACCACCACCAGCAGGGCGGCCACGCGCAGGTACCAGGCGGCGGCCGAGGCGCCCACGGCGCTGGGCCGGGTGGCGCGGTCGACGCCGCGGAACAGCATGAACAGCAGCCAGGTGGCCACGGCCCAGGCCAGCAGGTAGCGGACCACCGGGTAGCCGTACCAGATCATGCTCATGACCGTCTTCGGGTCTTCGGACATGTACTGGAACACCAGGCTGTTCAGGCGCTGGTGGAACTCGCGGTAGAAGTCCAGCTCCAGCACGCCGAGGAACAGCGTCAGGCTGGCCAGGGCGGTCAGCCACACGCGCCAGAACATGCGCCAGCGCATGGCGGTGACGCTGACCAGGGCGAAGATCATCGGCGCGACTATCAGCACCACCGCGCGGATGTCGAAGCGCACCCCGGTGAGGAAGGCTTCGAAGAAGGTGCTGGCCGGGGTGTCGCCGATCAGCTCGCGGTTGTAGACCAGCAGCGCCAGGCGCAGCAGGGAGAACATCAGCATCAGCGCCAGGCTGCCGAGCAGGATGAACCCCAGGTGGCTGGACACCGTGGCGCGCGCCAGGTTGGCGGCGCGCTGGCGGGTATTCAGGACTTCCGATTGGCCCATGTTTCAGGTTCCGTCTTGTGCAACGTTCGGTTCGGGCGCCCTCCCCTGCGGGGAGGCGCGGAGGCTCCACGCCCCGGGAGCGGGACGTGGAAGCGGGCGGCGCATTCTAGTCGGTGAAAATTAGCCAGACCTTAAGAAAATGCCGTCAAGGCGTCGGATTATGCCCAACACAGGTGAAAAAAGAGTCGCCGCCGCCGGATGGTTCCGACAGCGGCGCTTGCGGATCAGTCGTTGTGCGGCTTGCCGATGGCCTGCAGCACGTACTGCGGCAGGGCGAAGGCGCCCTGGTGGATTTCCGGGTTGTAGTAGCGGGTGGCGATGCCGCTGGCGGCGAAGCGCTGGCGCAGGGTTTCCAGCGGCACGCGGCGCAGGGCGGGCTCAAGGGCGCCCCAGGCGAAGGTCATGGCGCCGCCGATGTAGGTGGGCACCGCCGCCTGGTAGAAGTGCCAGTCGGCGAACAGGCCGTTCATCCGACCGGCGGTGTTGCGCACGGTGTCCAGCTGCATGAACGGGGTGCCGTTCTGGGTGACCAGCACGCCGCCCGGGTTCAGGCAGCGGTGGCAGGCCTGGTAGAAGTTCTCGGAGAACAGCACCTCGCCCGGGCCGATGGGGTCGGTGGAGTCGGAGATGATCACGTCGAATTTGCGCTCGGTGGTGGCGACGAAGCGCATGCCGTCGTCGATCACCAGGTCCAGGCGCGGGTCGTCGAAGGCGCCGTTGGAATGGCGCGGCAGGAATTGCCTGCACATGTCGACCACGGTGCCGTCGATCTCGACCATGGTGATGTGCTCGACGCTGGCGTGCTTGCACACCTCGCGCAGCATGCCGCCGTCGCCGCCGCCGATGATCAGCACGCGCTTGGCCGCGCCATGGGCGAGGATGGGCACGTGGGTGAGCATCTCGTGGTAGATGAACTCGTCGGCCTCGGTGGTCTGGATCACCCCGTCCAGGGCCATCACCCGGCCCATGCGGGCGTTCTCGAAGATCACCAGGTGCTGGTGCTCGGTGCGCACCTCGTGGAGCAGCTGGTCGACGCTGAAACGCTGGCCGTAGCCTTCGTAGAGGGTTTCCTGGTAATCGCGCATGGGCGGTCTCCCGGTTCAACGGTGAATGAAGCGGGCCGAGGGCCGGCCGTGAAAGGCGCGCATTCTACTGTGCGAGGCATGACAGGTCGAACCCGCTCACTTCGCCCACTCCACTTTGCCCATTCACTTTGCCCGCTCACTTTGAAAGTCAGCTGCGGGACGACAGCGCGGCGGCGGCGGGCTATGGTCAGCGCCATGAACGCACCCATCACGCCCCTCGTCCTGCACCTGCCCTACCAGCCGCCCTGGGACTGGGCACAGTTCCACGCCCATTTCGCCCTGCGCCGCCTGGCCGGGGTGGAAACGCTGGGCGAGGCGCACTACCGGCGCAGCCTGCGCCTGGATGGCGTGCCCGGCTGGATGGAGATCCGCCCGCTGGCCGACGAGCCAGCCCTGCGCCTGGAACTGCACCTGGACGGCGCCGGCGCCGACAGCGCCCCACTGGCCGAGCGGGTGCGCAAGATGTTCGACCTGGACAGCGACCCGCGGGCGGTGGCCGCGCACCTGGGCGCCGACCCGCTGTTGCGCCCGCTCGTCGAGGCCTGGCCGGGGCTGCGCCTGCCCTGCGCCTTCGACCCGTTCGAGCAGGCGGTGCGCGCCATCGTCGGCCAGCAGGTCACGGTGAAGGCCGCGGTGACCATCACCGGCCGCCTGGTGCAGCGCCTCGGCCAGCCCCTGGGCAATGCCGTGGCCGACGGCCCGCAGTACCTCTTCCCTACCCCGCGGGCCCTGGCCGAGACGGACCTGGACGGCATCGGCATGCCCGGCAAGCGCGTGGCCAGCCTGCAGCGCTTCGCCGCGGCGGTGGCCGAAGGCGCCCTGGAACTGCATGTGGAGGATGGCGCAGAAGCGCTGGTGAAGCGCCTCTGCGAACTGCCCGGCATCGGCCCCTGGACCGCCGAATACGTGGCCCTGCGCGCCTTCGGCGAGGCCGACGCCTTCCCCGCCGCCGACCTGGGCCTGCTCAAGTCGCCGGTCTGGGGCGAGGCCGGCACCAGCGCCCGCGACCTGCAACGCCGCGCCGAGGCCTGGCGCCCCTGGCGCGCCTACGCCGCCGTCTATCTCTGGCAAGCCTATTCGCAAGGCAGCCGCATCGGAGGATGAAGCCATGCATTACCGCTACTACGACAGCCCCCTCTGCCGCCTGCTGCTGGCCGGCGACGAACAGGGCCTGCGCATGCTCTACATGACCCCGTTCGAAGGCCACGAGCCGGGCCCGGACTGGCGCGAGGCCAGCAGCCAGCTCGACGCCGTGATGAAGCAGCTGGACGAATACTTCGCCGGCAAGCGCAAGGTCTTCGACGTGCGCCTGGCGCCCCAGGGCACCGAGTTCCAGCGCCAGGTCTGGCACGCGCTGACGCAGATTCCCTACGGCCACACCACCTGGTACGCCGACCTGGCCGAACGCATCGGCCGGCCGAAGGCGGTGCGCGCGGTGGGCGCGGCCAACGGCGCCAACCCGATCAGCATCATCATCCCCTGCCACCGGGTGATCGGCCGCGACGGCAGCCTCACCGGCTACGGCGGCGGCCTGCCGCGCAAGGAGGCGCTGCTGCGGCTGGAGGGGGTGATGGTGGGGGCGTCGCGGGAGTTGGAGCTGATCTGACGGTTTCGCGGCCCGATCGCGGACAGAGTCCGCTCCTACCGCATGAGCGAGCATGGCTTTTCGTAGGATGGTGTTGAGCGAAGCGATACCCATCAGCGCAACCGCATGGGTTTCGCAAGCTCAACCCATCCTACGATCATGCCTCCCGGGAGCTGTAGGAGCGGACTCCGTCCGCGATTGGATTCACCGGCCGCGCCGGATCGTCCACCGATACGACCAGCCCGAGGTCAAACCCGCACGTTGCCCTTGGGCCCGGCGATCGCCCAGATCACCAGCCCCAGCAAGGGCAGGATGAGGATCACCAACACCCAGATGATCTTGATGGGCACGTCGGCGCTGCTCTTGAGCACGCTGATGATCGCCCAGACGTCGAGGGCGAAGATGATCAGGCCGATCAGGCCGTTGAAGGTCGAACCCATGGCGCCGCTCCCGCTGCTGGAGGTGTGCCCTCCAGCATAGACGGCGGCGGCGGCCTCAGCAGCGGGCCGGGTCGATCAGGGCGAAGCTGGCCTGCGTCTCGTGGCCTTCCAAGGCGCCGCCTTCGCGGGCCAGGCCGATGGTTGCCAGGCCGGCTTCGCGGGCGGCGTCCAGCTCCTGCACCACGTCGGAGAGGAACAGCACCTGCTCCGCCGGCAGGCCGATGGCCTGGACGATGCGCGCATAGGAGGCGGCCTCGCGCTTGGGCCCGCTGGTGGTGTCGAAGTAGCCGGAGAACAGCGGCGCCAGGTCGCCGGCCTCGGAGCAGCCGAAGATCAGCTTCTGCGCCTGGATCGAGCCGGAGGAGTAGACGTACAGGTCATAGCCCTCGGCCTTCCAGCGGCGCAGCGCCTCCACCGCGTCCGGGTAGACGTGGCCCTTGAGCTGGCCGGCGCGGTAGCCCTGCGCCCAGACCATGCCCTGCAGCGCCTTGAGCGGCGTGGCCTTGCGGTCCTCGGCTATCCACTGCAGGAGGATGGCGATGCAGCGCTCGACGTCGGCGCCGGCTTCGCCGCTCTCGGCGCGTACCGCGTCCAGCTGCGCGGCCACTTCCGGCTCGCCGGCGTGCTCGCGGACGAAATCCGGCAGGTGCGCGGCGGCGTAGGGGAAGAGCACGTCGAAGACGAAGCTGACAGCGCTGGTGGTGCCTTCGATGTCGGTGAGGATGGCTTTGATCGGCATGGGGACTCCAAAGCAGGGGCGGCTTATTTTTTGTAGGAGCGAGCTTGCTCGCGAACCAACCCCGCCGCGGAATCCGTTCGCGAGCAAGCTCGCTCCTACGAAGAGCACAGGGTTCAGTCTTCCAGCAGCGGGAAGCGCCGGGCGATCTCGTCGCCGGTGAACTTCGCCACCCAGCCCTCGGGGTTGTTGAACAGACGGATGGCCACGAAGTGCGGGCGCTCGCCCATGTCGAACCAGTGGCGGGTGCCGGCCGGCACCGAGATCAGGTCGTTCTTCTCGCAGAGCACGGCGTAGACGTGGTCCTCGACGTGCAGGGTGAACAGGCCGCGGCCGGCGACGAAGAAGCGCACCTCGTCCTCGCCGTGGCGGTGTTCGTCGAGGAACTTGGCGCGCAGCTCGTCCTTCTGCGGGTGGTCCGCATTCAGGCTGACCACGTCGACGGTGACGTAGCCCTGCTCGTCCTTCAGGCGCTGGATCTCCGCCGCGTAGGCGGCCAGCACCTCGTCGGGGCTGGCGCCGGGGGCGATGGGCGCGCTGGCCTGCCAGCGCTCGAAGCGCACGCCGAGCTCGGCCAGGGTGGCGGCGATGTCCTCGGCGTGGGTCAGCAGCTTCAGCGGCTGTTCGGGGGCGGATTCGTGGTAGACGGTCAGGCTGCTCATGCTCGGGTCCTCGGGTACTGCCGGATTCGCTCAGCGCGTGCCGCCGCGAAGGCTGATCACTTTAAGTTCGCATTCGAAGAGGAATTCGAAGGCTTCCACCTGGCGCAGGGCGTCTTCCATGCGCGGCCCCCAAGTGTACAGGCCGTGGCCGCGGATCAGGTAGCCGGGGCAGTCCGGGTGGGCGTCCAGCCAGGGCTGGACCTTGCCCGCCAGGCGGGCGATGTCCTGGTCGTTGTCGAAGATCGGCACCGTCACCCGGCCCTCGTGGGTGGTGACGCCGGCGAAGGCCTTCTGCAGCTCGTAGTCTTCCAGCTCCAGGCGGTCGGCGGGGGTCAGGCGCGAGAGCACGGTGGCGTTCACCGAGTGGGTGTGCAGCACCGCGCCTATCTCGGCGCGCCAGGCATACAGCTGGGTGTGCAACAGCGTTTCCGCCGAGGGCTTCTTTCCCGGTTCGAGGCTGTTGCCGGCAAGATCGGTCTCCAGCACGTCGTCGACGCCCAGCTGGCCCTTGTGCTTGCCCGAGACGGTGAGCAGCGCGCGGTCGGCGGCCAGGCGCGCGGAATAGTTGCTGCTGGTGGCCGGCGACCAGCCGCGGCCGTACAGGAAGCGCCCGGCCTCGATGATCTGGCGGGTCAGGTGTTCACGGTTGTTGCTCATGGCCGCTCCTCTTTCAGACGGGTACGGATGATAACGGCTGCGGCCAGCGCCGCCAGGCTGGCGATGGCGAAAGTCCAGGCCGGGCCCAGGCTGGCCCAGCTGTAGCCGGAGTAAAGCGCGCCGAGGGCGCCGCCGGTGCCGGCCAGCGCGGCGTAGAGCGCCTGCCCCTGGCCCTGCTGGCGCGCCTGGAAGCTGCGCTGGACGAAATGGATGGCGGCGGCGTGGAAAGCGCCGAAGGTGGCCGCGTGCAGCAGCTGGGCGAACAATAGCAGGCCCAGGTGGTCGGCCAGGCTGCCCAGCAGCAGCCAGCGCAGCGCCGCCAGCAGGAAGCTCGCCGCCAGCACCTGGCGCAGGCTGAAGCGCCCCAGCAGGCGCGGCATCACCAGGAACAGCAGCACCTCGGCCACCACGCCCAGGGCCCACAGCCAGCCGATCAGCCCGCGGCTGTAGCCGAGGGCCTCCAGGTGCAGGGTGAGGAAGGTGTAGTACGGCCCGTGGGACAGCTGCATCAGGCACACGCACAAGTAGAAGGCGATCACCCCCGGCTGGCGCAGCTGGGCCAGGAAGCCGCTGGCCGGCGCGTCGCCGTGGCGCCAAGCCGGCTGGGCATTGGGCACCCACCAACTGGCGGCGACGATGCCCAGCATGATCGCCAGCAGCGCCCAGGGGTAGTAGTCCAGGCTGGTGGCCTCGAACAACCGACCCAGGCCGACCACGGTGCAGATGAAGCCGATCGAGCCCCACAGGCGGATGCGGCTGTAGCTGGCGGTGCGCTCGCCCAGGTGGGCCAGGGTGATGACCTCGAACTGCGGCAGCACCGCGTGCCAGAAGAACGCATGCCCGGCCATCACCAGCGCCAGCCAGGCGTAGCTGTGGTCGAGGAAGATCAGCGCGAAGCACGCCGCCGTGCACAGCGCGCCGAAGCGCACGATGCGCAGGCGCTGGCCGGAACGGTCGCCCAGCCAGCCCCACAGGTTCGGCGCCACGCAGCGCATCAGCATGGGAATGGCCACCAGCTCGCCGATGCGCGCGGCGGAAAAGCCCAGGTGGTGGAAGTACAGGGCGAGGAAAGGCGCGGTCCCGCCCAGCAGGCAGAAATAGAAGAAGTAGAAGCTGGACAGGCGCCAGTAGGGGACAGGGGCAGCCATTAGCGGCAAGCTTCAAGCCGCAAGCGCCGAAGCCGGAATTTCAACGCCGGCTTGAAGCTTGCAGCTTGTGGCTCAGAGCTGTGGCAACACTGGCGTGCTGACGCGCACGTCGGCATTCTGCGCGCGCTGGCGCAGCAGGTGGTCCATCAGCACGATGGCCATCATCGCCTCGGCGATGGGGGTGGCGCGGATGCCCACGCAGGGGTCGTGGCGGCCCTTGGTGACCACGTCCACCGGGTTGCCGTTCACGTCGATGGAGCGGCCGGGGGTGGTGATGCTGGAGGTGGGCTTGAGCGCCAGGTGCGCGACTATCGGCTGGCCGCTGGAGATGCCGCCGAGGATGCCGCCGGCGTTGTTCGACAGGAAGCCCTCGGGGGTCAGCTCGTCGCGGTGCTCGGTGCCGCGTTGGGCGACGCTGGCGAAGCCGGCGCCGATCTCCACGCCCTTGACCGCGTTGATGCTCATCAGCGCGTGGGCCAGTTCGGCGTCCAGGCGGTCGAAGATCGGCTCGCCCAGGCCCGGCGGCACGCCTTCGGCGACCACGGTGATCTTCGCGCCCACCGAATCCTGGTCGCGGCGCAGCTGGTCCATGTAGGCCTCCAGCTCCGCCACCTTGTCCGGGTCGGGGCTGAAGAAGGCGTTCTGCTCGACGCTGTCCCAGGTCTTGAAGGGGATTTCGATCGGGCCCAGTTGGCTCATGTAGCCGCGCACCTGGATGCCCAGGCTCGCCAGGTACTTCTTGGCGATGGCCCCGGCGGCCACGCGCATGGCGGTCTCGCGGGCCGAGGAACGGCCGCCGCCGCGGTAGTCGCGCACGCCGTACTTGTGGTGGTAGCTGTAGTCGGCGTGGGCCGGGCGGAACAGGTCCTTGATCGCCGAGTAGTCCTTGGACTTCTGGTCGGTGTTGCGGATCAGCAGGCCGATCGGGGTGCCGGTGGTCTTGCCCTCGAACACGCCGGAGAGGATTTCCACCTCGTCGGCTTCCTGGCGCTGGGTGGTGTGCCGGCTGGTGCCGGGTTTGCGCCGGTCGAGGTCGCGCTGCAGGTCTTCCAGGGAAAGCTCCAGCCCCGGCGGGCAGCCGTCGACGATGGCGACCAGCGCCGGGCCGTGGCTTTCGCCAGCGGTGGTGACGGTGAACAGCTTGCCGTAGGTGTTGCCGGACATGCGAGGCTCCGCGGAAGACTTGGGTGAACGAAAAGGCCCAGCAGTATACCTGCGACATACCGCCCTGCGAACCTTCCGCGGCGCGCGCCGTCAAACCGCTATCATGCAGTCCATGAAGCCTTCCATGCCGCGCCTTATCGCCCTTCTTTCCTGCTGGCTGTTCGCCACAATGACCTACGCCGCCTCCCCCACCATCCTGCAACGCCCCTACGACCTGGACACCGGCCACGGCGTGCTGCGCGGCACCCTGCTGCTGCCGCAGACCGCCAGCCCGCCGCCGCTGGCCCTGCTGGTGGCCGGCTCCGGCCCCACCGACCGCGACGGCAACAACCCCGAGGGCGGCAACAACGCCTACCTGCGGCGCCTGGCCGAGGCCCTGGCCAGCGACGGCATCGCCAGCCTGCGCTACGACAAGCGCGGCATCGCCCGCAGCCGCGACGCCGCGCCGGACGAACGGCAACTGAGCGTCGACGGCTACGTCGACGACCTGGTGGCCTGGAGCGACCGGCTGGCCGCGGACCCGCGCTTCGGCCCGCAGGTGCTGGTGGGCCACAGCGAGGGCGCGCTGATCGCCAGCCTGGCCGCGCCGCGCAGCAAGGCCGCGGCCCTTGTGCTGATCGCCGGCAGCGGCCGGTCGATCGACAAGGTGCTGCGCGAGCAGCTCTCGGTGCGCCTGCCGCCGCCCCTGCTGGCGAAGGCCGATGCCATCCTCGACCGGTTGCGCGGCGGCCATCAGGTGCCCGAGGTGCCGGCGCAGCTGAACGCGCTGCTCCGCCCCAGCGTGCAGCCCTACCTGATCTCGCTGTTCCGCCACGACCCGGCGCAGGCGCTGGCCCGGGTGCGCCAGCCGACGCTGATCCTGCAGGGCACCAGCGACATCCAGGTCGACGTGGCCGACGCCCAGGCGCTGCAGCGCGCCAGGCCGGACGCCGAGCTGCAGTTGATCTCCGGCATGAACCACATCCTGCGCATCGTCCCGGCCGACGTGAAGAAGCAGCTGGCGTCCTACAACGACCCCGGGCTGCCGCTGGCCCGCGACCTGGTCCAGCGACTGGTCGGCTTCATCCTGCGAACCCGCCCGCAGACTCCATCGGCCGAAGGCATGAGCTGAAACGGGCGTCTCAAGAAATCACTGTCGGCGTCGATAATCGCTTAGCCCCTGTATGAAAGTCGTTACTTACACGCTTCCTACAGAAGTTGAGTTGATCCCTGGCCGTCGGCCAGGCCCGAGGAATCCAATGACCGACGCCGACCCACGCAGCGACGCCGCCGCCCCCGCCGAAACACCGGCCCCGCCCCATCCCTGGGCGGAGCTGGCGCCGGAGCATTTCCGCCTGCTGCGCCTGGCGCCCCTGCCCACCGACCGCAGCACCGGCGCCCGCGCCCTGCGCTTCGTCCAGCTCGGCCGGGTGGAACGCCACGCCCCGGAGCAGAGCCTGCTGCGCCTGAGCATCCAGCTGCCCGGCCAGGCCCTGCGCAAGGAGCAGAACCTGTTCGAGGTCTGGGCCGACCACCGCAACAAGGAAGTGCGCTTCGGCGCCGACAGCGGCTTCGCCCTGGAGCCGATCAACCGCGGCCTGGGCCGCTTCCTGCTGGCCCAGGGCATCGCCTGGGCGCGGCAGAAGTGGGCGCACTACAAGGTCGAGGGCGGCGTGCTGGGGGTGAAGGACGCGCCCAACGAGGACATCCGCCTGCGCCGCGACCACTTCCTGCGCGCCCAGGGCTTCGACGTGGAGTACGAGGACTCGCGCCTGCTCAAGGCCCGCTACGGCGCCGGACGGGTGAGCGAGCTGTACGACGACTGGAACAAGGACAAGGTGCAACTGCTGCCGCTGCTGGACGCCGCGGCCATGCTGGAGCAGGCCGACCAGAACCTGGCCAGCCAGGACAACGAGATCCGCAAGCTGCAGCAGCGCATCGAGACCTTCCGCCGCGACGACACCAGCCTGCGCTTCATCATCGCCTGCCTGACGGTGTTCGCGGTGTTCCAGGCCGGGCTGCTGATCTGGATGGCGACGCACTGAAGGCCCGGCGCGGACGGACGGACACGGCTTCTCGTAGGAGCGAGCTTGCTCGCGAACAAACGCGGTGCCATGCGGTTCGCGAGCAAGCTCGCTCCTACGAAGAGCACAGCCGCGGGGCTTTTGTAGGATGGGTTGAGCGAAGCGATACCCATCGCCACAGCAGCATGGGTTTCGCGGCACGAGAGCGCTTCGGCGCAGCCGGCAAGACAGTTGCACCTACAGGTTGACGCCGCAAAAGACACCGCAGCGCCATCGCCCTTCGTAGGAGCGAGCTTGCTCGCGAACCATAACCGTCACTCCCGCGAACGCGGGAGCCCAGCGTCTCTGGTTCCCCGCGTTCGCGGGGATGACGGGGTGGCGGAGGCACGCAGGGCGGTTCGCGAGCAAGCTCGCTCCTACGAAGAGCACCCGGCGCAGGCCCCTGTAGGAGCGCGCCCTGCGCGCGAAATCGCGGGCAGGGCCCGCGGCGCCTCAGTTCACCCGCGAGCGGAACAGCGCCTGGTGCTCCCGGCACTGCGCCGCCGACAGCAGGAACACGCCGTGCCCGCCGTGGCGGAATTCCAGCCAGGTGAAGTCCACCTCCGGGTACAACGCCTCGACGTGCACCTGGCTGTTGCCCACTTCGACGATCAGGGTGCCCTGTTCGGTCAGGTGGTCGGCGGCCTCGGCGAGCATGCGCCGCACCAGGTCCAGGCCATCGTGGCCGCAGGCCAGGCCCAGTTCCGGCTCGTGCTGGTACTCGGCCGGCATGTCGGCGAAGTCCTCGGCGTCGACGTAGGGCGGGTTGGAGACGATCAGGTCGAAGCGCTGCCCCGGCAGGCCGGCGAAGCCGTCGCCCTGCACGGTGTAGACGCGCTCGCCCAGTTCGTAGCGCTCGATGTTGACGTTGGCCACTTCCAGGGCATCGAAGGACAGGTCGGCCAGCACCACTTCCGCCTGGAGGAATTCGTAGGCGCAGGCGATACCGATGCAGCCCGAGCCGGTGCACAGGTCGAGGATGCGCGCCGGCTCCGCCGCCAGCCAGGGCTCGAAGCGTTGCTGGATCAGCTCGGCGATGGGCGAACGCGGCACCAGCACGCGCTCGTCGACCACGAACGGCAGGCCGCAGAACCAGGCCTCGCCCAGCAGGTAGGCGGTGGGCACGCGCTCCTCGATGCGCCGGCGCAGCAGTTCGCGCAGCTGCTCGCGCTCGTCGTCCTCGAGGCGGCAATCCAGGTACGCATCGGCCATTTCCCACGGCAGGTGCAGCGCGCCGAGCACCAGCAGGCGGGCATCGTCCCAGGCGTTGTCGGTGCCATGTCCGAAGTACAGCCCCTCGGCATGGAAGCGGCTGACCGCCCAGCGGATATGGTCTCGAAGGGTCAGCAAACGGGATTCGGTCACGGCGCAGGGTCCTCGCGGCGGGCAAAAAGGCCGGCATTCTAGCCCAAGGCGGCCTGCCGCGGGCGCATACCGGCGTCGAGGGGGTCAATACCACTTTGCGCGGGTTTCGCATAGATTCACAGCGCCCGCGGAACAGACCACAATGGTGGCATACGCATCATAGGAGTTCGTCATGTCTCAACCGCTCAGCATGCTGAAGATCAGCGGACGCGGCTATCCGCCCGCCACCCTCCGCCAGAGCACGCTGCTGATCATCGACGCCCAGGAAGAGTACCGCAGCGGCGTCCTCGCCCTGCCCGGCCTGGAACCGGCGGTCGCGCAGATCCGCCAACTGCTGGATGCCGCGCGCAGCCAGGGCACCCCGATCGTCCACGTGCGCCACCTGGGCATCCACGGCGGCCTGCTCGACCCGCAGGGCCCGCGCGGGCAGTTCCTGCCCGAACTGGCACCGCTGCCCGGCGAGGTGGTGGTGGAGAAGCGCCTGCCCAACGCCTTCTCCGGCACCGAACTGCACGACCGCCTGCAGCACAACGGCCGGCTGGACATCATCGTCTGCGGCTTCATGACCCATTCGAGCATCAGCACCACCGTGCGCGCAGCCAAGGACTACGGCTACCGCTGCACCCTGGTCACCGCCGCCTGCGCCACCCGCGACATCCCCACCCCGGATGGCGGCGTGCTCTCGGCGCGCGACCTGCACCACGCGGAAATGGCCGCCCTGGGCGACAACTTCGCCGCCGTGGTCGGCGAGGCCCAGGCGCTGATCTGAGCGCCGTCCGTCCCGCTGCGGCGGCAAGCTGCCGCCGCAGCTATTAGGCTGTAAGGCGACACATCCAGCGGGCACGCGCCGGACGGGCGGGCCAGGCATTCCCTGTGGGGGCGGAACCCCCTCCCGCCGACACCGGTCATAGCCTCGTTCAGCAGATGAGGAAGCCGGGATGAAGATGTCCGACAGTTTCGATCCACGCACGCTACGCCCGAAGCGACCGGGCCGCTGGCGCTGGCGTTTCGTGGCCGCCGTGGCCGCGCTGATCGCCGCGTTCGGCGTGCTCGGCGCCCTGGCCGGCGGCGCGGCCTTGCTGCGCCGGCAGCCGGCGGCGGGAGTCATGCACATCGAACCGGCAGCCGGCGCGGTACTGCTGGTGATCGGCCTGCTCGCCCTGTGGCTGGGCGTGCTGTTCTGGCGCCTGGCGCGGCGCCGCGCGCGGCGTGGCGACGGCCTCAGCCTGTCGCCGCGGCTGATGAAGAAGCGCGGCTGAGCGGCTTGCCGCAAAGCGCCCGCGATCCGCTAGAATGCCGCCTCTTCGCGGAGGCTCCATGCAAGACGACGATTTTTCCCTGTTCGCCAACGAGATGCGCGGCGTCAAGCGCATCCAGGTGGACCAGGCCGACACCGGCAAGCCCAAGGCCGACCGCCAGCAGGTCAAGCTGCGCCAGCAGAACGCCGCGACGAAGGTGGAAAACCAGCGCGTCGACGGGCTGTCCGACCTGTTCGTCATCGACGTCGGCGCCGAGGACGAGCTGTACTGGGCCCGCGACGGCGTGCAGGAAGGCCAGATGCGCAAGCTCAAGGCCGGCCAGATCGGCTTCGAGGGCAGCCTAGACCTGCACGGCATGAACATCGAGAAGGCCCGCGAGCTGCTCTGGGACTTCCTCGCCGAGGCCACCCGCCTGGAGGTGCGCTGCGTGCGCGTCACCCACGGCAAGGCGGCGCGCACCGACGGTCGCCGGCCGCTGCTCAAGAGCCACGTCAACACCTGGCTGCGCCAGCACCCGCAGGTCCTGGGCTTCACCTCGGCCCTGCCGCGCCACGGCGGCACCGGCTCGCTCTACGTGATGCTGCGCCGCACCATGCTGGAGGGGCGCGACGAGTAATCCGTCGCTCCCGCTGGCGCACCGCGCCCTTGCCAGCACGCCACGCGCGCCCTACCCTGCGCCTCTGCGCTTCAACGAGTCCCAACAGGTAGAACATGTCCCTGGAACAAAACTACTCGCAGATCCTCAGCCAGCTCGGCGAGGACGTCACCCGCGAAGGCCTGCTCGACACGCCCAAGCGCGCCGCCAAGGCCATGCAGTACCTCTGCCGCGGCTACCAGCAGACGCTGGACGAGATCGTCAACGGCGCGCTGTTCAGCTCCGACAACAGCGAGATGGTGCTGGTCAAGGACATCGAGCTGTACTCGCTGTGCGAGCACCACCTGCTGCCCTTCATCGGCAAGGCCCACGTGGCCTACATCCCCAACGGCAAGGTGCTGGGCCTGTCCAAGGTGGCGCGCATCGTCGACATGTACGCCCGCCGCCTGCAGATCCAGGAGAACATGTCCCGGCAGATCGCCGAGGCCGTGCAGCAGGTCACCGGCGCCCTGGGCGTGGCGGTGGTCATTGAGGCCAAGCACATGTGCATGATGATGCGTGGCGTGGAGAAGCAGAACTCCTCCATGGTCACCTCGGTGATGCTCGGCGAGTTCCGCGAGAACGCCGCTACCCGTAGCGAGTTCCTCAGCCTGATTCGCTGAGGTCGCTTGCGGGGATGGAAAACCGGCCTGTGGGGCCGGTTTTTCTTTGGGGGGTCGGGGAGTCCATGCCGCCGGAGGGTTCCGCGCGGCCGGGGATAATCGCGGACGGAGTCCGCTCCTACAACCTCCGGCAAATACAATGCCCCGCAGGATGGGTTGAGCGAAGCGATATCCATCACCGCCACCGCATGGGCTTCGCAGGCTCAACCCATCCTACGAAGAACACCTCGGTGCGGCCTGGGAAGCTCGGGCGTAGGAGCGGACTTTGTCCGCGATTGGATTCGCCGAGCGCGCCGGACACCCCGATGGCACGAATAGCCCCTGGCGGACTCACCCCCCCGCCGTGTAGTACCCCACCGCCACCAGGTAATGCCCGCTCTTGCGCAGCAGGGCATGCTTGTTCTCCACCTTGCCGGTCACCGGGTTGCGCCACTGGTAGTCGAACTGCCCTTCGCCCTTGCTTTTCGCCAGCGCCAGCATGGCCTGGCCGATTGCGTTGCCGGCCGGGTCCTTGAGGCTGGCGAAGTCGGTGCCGACCATTCGCGTGTTGTAGCCGTGGGCGACGAACTTGCCGGTGTCCATGTCGACCACGAAGGCGTAGAGGTCATCCTCGATGAAGGCCTTGTCGAGGTCGTTGATGCGCTTGAAGGTCGCTTCCGGCGCCCCTTCCACCGCCTTGGCCGTCTTCTGCAGCATGGCCTCGGCCTGGCGGGCGTCGGCGCGCGGGATGTAGTAGCCCACCGCCAGGAAGCGGTCGCCTATGCGCTGGTAGTAGGTGTGCTTGCGCTCGACGCGGCCGTCGGCCCAGTTCTTCCAGCGGTATTCGGTTTCCTGCACCTTGCCGTTCTCCGGCGCCTTGAGGGCCTTGGCGAACTGCGTGCGCATGTTCGGGTCGAGCAGTTGCGAGACGTCGCGGCCGATCAGCACCACCGAGGGGCCGCCGCTGGCCAGCATCACGCCCTTGCTGTCGACGACGTAGACGTACAGCTCGTTGTCGACGAACTCGCCCTGGCGGCTGAACGCGGCGAAGGCCTTGTCGCCCTCCTGGCGGTAGTAGGCCACGGCCTTCTCCAGCAGTTGCCGGGCCCGCTGGGCCTGGGCGGCGTCGGCCGCTGTGCTGGTGGCGGCCGGCAGGTGCAGCGGGGTCAGGCAGGCGAGGCAGAACAGCAGCGCACTGAACAGGCGTTTCATGCAGGGTCCTCCATGTCGTCCCTTCTTGTTCTGGACTGAGCATAGATGGCCGCTGCGGTTTCGCCCGCCGGCGTCAGCCGAAGAAGCGCTTCATCGAGCGCGACAGCCAGCCGCCGTGGCTCTGGTCGTGGGTCAGCTCGTGCATGCTGGCCTTGACCGACTCCACGTAGTTGGCGTCGTCGTTGCGGATGTGGGTGAACAGCCAGCGCCCGAGCAGCCCCTTGAGTTCCTCGGCGACGTCCTCGCCGGCGGCGAAGCGCAGGCGGTAGTCGGAAACGCGCTTGATGAAGAGTTCGTGGACCTTCTTGTGGGCGCGGGTGAACTGGTAGCCGGAGTCTTCCAGCAAGGTTTCCTCGAAGGCGAAGTGCGACTGGGTATAGTCCACCAGCTCCTCGATCACCTCGCCGACCCGCGCCTTGTCCAGCGTGCCCTGGGCCTCGTGCAACTGGTTGATCATCTCGACGATTCGCTTGTGCTGGTTGTCGATCACCTGGATGCCGGTGTTCAGGTCATCCTGCCAGACCAGATAGGCCATCTTTACCTCCCCCACCGGCCGCCGGCATTTCCGCCGCCGCGGCCCGGCTACTGCTCTATTGTTGGCTGGGTCCAGGGTAGGGAGGCGAAACGGCGCGCGCCATGATGCCCGTCAATGGGAAGGCCCTTAAACTGCGAGCCAGAGCGCACGAATACGAAAAAGCCCGCGCGATGGCGGGCTTCTTCTGACACCTAGGGACGCTCAGTCGAGCATGCCGACATGCCGCGGGTGTGCCGCGACGCGCGCCATCCAGGCATTGATCGCCGGGTAGCCGGAGAGGTCGAAACCGCCCTGGTGCGCCACGTGGGTGTAGGCGTACAGGGTGATGTCGGCGATGGAGTAGCTGTCGCCCACCAGGTAGGGCGTGCGCGCCAGTTGCTGCTCCATCACGTCCAGGGCCTTGTAGCCGCCCTTCAGGCAGTCCTCGTACTCGGCGCGGCGCTCGTCCGGCATCTTCAGGTAGAACTGGATGAAACGCGCCACCGCCACGTAGGGCTCGTGGCTGTACTGCTCGAAGAACTGCCACTGCAGCACCTGGGTGCGCAGGCGCGGTTCCTTCGGCAGCAGCTCGCTGCCGTCGGCGAGGAAGTTGAGGATGGCGTTGGATTCCCACAGGCAGCTGCCGTCCTCCAGTTCCAGCACCGGCACCTTGCCGTTGGGGTTCTTGGCCAGGAATTCCGGGGTCTGCGTCTCGCCCTTGAGGATATCGACGTCCTGCCATTGGTACGGCAGGCCGAGCAGGTGCAGGACCAGCTTGACCTTGTAGCAGTTGCCGGACAACCGGTCGCCGTAGACGGTGTACATGGCGCCTCCTCAGGCAGATTGGGCCGCTTGCGCTTCGCGGATCACCGTGGCCAGGCGGCGCAGGCCCTCGCCCAGGCGCTCCGGCGCCACGTGGCTGAAGTTCAGGCGCAGGTGGCCGGGGTTGGCATCGGGGTCGGTGAAGAAGGGTTCGCCGGGCATGAAGGCCACGTTCTGCTGCAGGGCCTCGTCCAGCAGGCCGCGGGTGTCCAGCGGCTGCTTCAGGGTCAGCCAGAAGAACAGCCCGCCCTGGGGCACGTTCCACTCGGCCAGGTCGGCGAAGTGTTCTTCCAGTTGGACCTGCATGGCGTCGCGGCGGATGCGGTAGAAGTCGCGCAGTTCGGCCAGGTGGCCACGGTAGGCCTCGGTGCCGAACCACTGCAGGGCCTGCCACTGGCCGATGCGGTTGGTGTGCAGGTCGGCCGACTGCTTCAGGCGCAGCAGGTGCGGGAACAGGTCCGGGGTGGCGATCAGGAAGCCCACGCGCAGGCCGGGCAGCAGGGTCTTGGAGACGGTGCCGGTGTAGATCCAGCTGGCCTTCTTCAGGCGGCTGACCAGCGGGGTGGCGCTGCCGGCGTCGAACACCAGCTCGCGGTAGGGTTCGTCTTCGATCAAGGTCACGCCGAACTCGTCGAGCAGCGCCGCCACTTCGTCGCGGCGTTCTTCGCTGTAGCGCACGCCGGACGGATTCTGGAAGGTCGGGATGAGGTAGGCGAAGGCCGGCTTGTGCCGCTCCAGGCGCTGGCGCAGGGCGGCCACGTCCGGGCCCTCGGCGCCCAGCGGCACGGTCACGCAGTCGGCGCCGAACAGCTGGAAGGCCTGCAGCGCGGCCAGGTAGGTCGGCGCCTCGAGCA
This sequence comes from Pseudomonas citronellolis, assembly GCF_900112375.1. Lineage (GTDB taxonomy): Bacteria > Pseudomonadota > Gammaproteobacteria > Pseudomonadales > Pseudomonadaceae > Pseudomonas > Pseudomonas citronellolis. The sequence continues at coordinate 28,910 of NZ_FOLS01000036.1, forward strand.
ACACCTCGGTGCCCGGGTCGATGAACAGCTTGCTGGCAAGGTCGAGGGTCTGCTGCGAACCGCTGACGATCAGCACCTGGCTGGCATCGCAGGGCACGCCCAGGGCCCGCGCTTCGGCGGCGATGGCCTCGCGCAGGGCCGGCTCGCCCTCGCTCATGCCGTACTGGCCCATGCTGGCCGGCATGTCCGCCCATTCCACCTTGGGCAGCATGGGTTCGGCCGGCAGGCCGCCGGCGAAGGACATCACCTCCGGACGTTGCGCCGCAGCGAGGATTTCACGGATCAGGGAGCTTTTCAGGCGGGCGATGCGTTCGGAGAAGGCCATGGGGTCACCGGTAGCGGAGGCAGGAGCAAATGGATCAAACTGGTTGACCGAAGCTACGACGGCCGAACGGATACGTCAATATGCCTGACCTTCTGCCCTCCGACACCTGGTCGGAAGCCATGCAAGCCTTTTACTTCAGCTACCGGGCGTTCACCGCCAAGCCGGACGAGATCCTCGCCCGCCGCGGCCTGGGCCGGGTGCACCACCGCATCCTGTTCTTCGTCGCGCGCCAGAGCGGGTTGAGCGTGAAGGAGCTGCTGGCCACCCTGGGCGTGAGCAAGCAGGCGCTGAACATGCCGCTGCGGCAATTGCAGGAGATGCAGCTGATCCGCAGCGAAGCCTCGCCGGCCGACAAGCGCAAGCGCCTGCTCAGCCTCACCACCGAGGGCGCCAGGCTGGAACGGGCCCTGCGCAACGAGCAGGCGCGCCTGCTGCAGCGCGCCTTCGCCGAGGCAGGCGAAGAGGCGGTGCACGGCTGGCTGGCGGTCAACCAGGCCCTGGCGCAGTCGCTTCAGGAAACCTGAGCGCCGCCCTCCAGCTCCCGCGCGCCGCGCAGGAACATCAGCGCCAGCGGCAGCAGCGCCGCGGCGGCCAGGACGGTGCCGGGGATGAACAGCAGGATGCTGGCCATGCACACGCCCGAGAGCACGTCGAGCCAGCCCAGCACCTTCACCGAGGGGTACGGCAGGCCGATCTTCAGCACCCGCACGCCATACCACAGGCCCACCAGGCCGCTGGGCAGGAACAGCGCCATGAAGCCGGCCAGGGCGGCGTTGGGCGTGCCGTCGAGCTGGGCGTCGAAGATCACCGCGTAGGCCTGGATCACCAGCGCCAGACCGATGGACAGCCACAGCGGCCAGGCCATGCCGCGGGCACCGAAGCGCTCGACCAGGAACTGCGTGGCGCGCCAGCTGAGGTAGCAGCCGAGCAGCGTGCAGAGCACGCCCAGCCACAGGCTGTAACTGTCCAGGGCGTCGCCGCGCCCGGTGCCGCCGAGGAACGACAGGCCGAACAGCACGCTCTGCGCCAGCAGCAGCGCCAGGCTCAGCCAGGCCAGCAGGCGCAGGTGACCGGGGCTCCAGCGGCCGCCGGCGAGGCTGGCCGGGGTGCGCGCCTCGATCAGCTCGACCTTGGGCGCGGCATAGGGGTTGTGGTCCATGGCGGGACTCCACGACTGCGACCTGCCCACCATATCCACAGCACGCCGGGCGCGCCACTGTACGGCCCGATCCGCCCCTGGCTGTTACGCGACAGCCCGCAGGCCGGGGGTTAGGCTGCGGAAAAACCACAAGACGCGTGCCGCCATGCCCCTCGAACTCCTGGCCGCCTTCATCGGCTTCGCCTTCGTCACCTCCATCACGCCCGGGCCGAACAACATGATGCTGCTGGCCTCCGGGGTGAACTTCGGCGTGCGCCGCACCGTCCCGCACATGCTCGGCATCAGCATCGGCTTCCTGCTGCTGGTGGTCGCCGTGGGCCTGGGGCTGGACCAGCTGTTCCACGCCTTCCCCTTCACCTACCAGGCGCTGCGCTACCTGGGCGCGGCCTACCTGCTGTACCTGGCCTGGGGCATCGCCCGCGCCGGCGCGCCGCAGGCCAACGGGCGCGGCAGCGGCAAGCCGTTCAGCTTCCTGCAGGCGGCGGCCTTCCAGTGGGTCAACCCCAAGGCCTGGATCATGGCCATCGGCGCCATCACCACCTATACCCCGCAGCAGGGCTTCGCCGGCAACGTGCTGCTGATCGCGGTGCTGTTCGCCGTGGTCAACCTGCCCAGCGTCGGCGTCTGGACGGTGCTCGGCAGCTGCCTGCGGCACTGGCTGGAACAGCCGGCGCGGCGCCGCGTGTTCAATATCGGCATGGCCCTGCTGCTGGTAGCCTCCCTCTACCCCCTGTTCGTGGACATCACCCCCGCATGACCGATTCGACCAGCGCGCGCCTGCGCCCCTTCGCCGACTCCTCCCCCGCCGCCGTGGTGGCCGGCTTCGTCGCCATGCTCACCGGCTACACCAGCTCGCTGGTGCTGATGTTCCAGGCCGGCCAGGCCGCCGGGCTGAGCAACGCGCAGATTTCCTCGTGGATCTGGGCGCTGTCCATCGGCATGGCGCTGACCACCATCGGCCTGACCCTGCGCTACCGCACGCCCATCGTCATCGCCTGGTCCACCCCCGGCGCCGCGCTGCTGATCAGCAGCCTGCCGGGCGTGCCCTACTCGGAGGCCATCGGCGCCTTCATCGTCTGTGCCGGGCTGATCACCCTGTGCGGCGTCACCGGCAGCTTCGACCGCCTGATGCGCCAGGTGCCCGGTTCGCTGGCCTCGGCCCTGCTGGCCGGGGTGTTGTTCCGCATCTGCATCGAGATCTGCCGCGCGGCCGAGCAGCAGACGCTGCTGGTGGCGGCGATGTTCCTCAGCTACCTGCTGGCCAAGCGCCTGTCGCCGCGCTACGCGGTGTTCGTCGCGCTGCTGGTGGGCGTGGCCCTGGCCGGCGCCCTGGGCCTGCTGAACTTCAGCCACTTCCAGCTGGAGCTGGCGAAACCGGTGTGGACCACGCCGAGCTTCTCCCTGGCCGCCACCATCAGCATCGGCATCCCGCTGTTCATCGTCGCCATGGCCTCGCAGAACATGCCGGGCCTGGCCGTGCTGCGCGCCGACGGCTACCAGGTGCCGGCCTCGCCGCTGATCTCCAGCACCGGCATCGCCTCGCTGCTGCTGGCGCCGTTCGGCTCCCACGGCATCAACCTGGCGGCCATCAGCGCGGCCATCTGCACCGGCCCGGAAGCCCACGAGAACCCGCACAAGCGCTACACCGCGGCGCTCTGGTGCGGGGTCTTCTACGGCGTGGCGGGCATCTTCGGCGCCACCCTGGCGGCGCTGTTCGCGGCCCTGCCCAAGGCGCTGGTGCTGTCCATAGCCGCCCTGGCGCTGCTCGGCTCGATCACCAACGGCCTGAGCAACGCCATGGCCGAGGCCCGCCAGCGCGAGGCGGCCATGGTTACGTTCCTGGTGACTGCTTCGGGTTTCACGCTGTTTTCCGTGGGGTCGGCTTTCTGGGGGCTGGTGGCGGGGTTGGTTACGCAGTTGGTGTTGAATTGGCGTCGGGCGATTTGATGAGGAAGGTTCAGGGGTTGGGCGAGAGCCCCTCTCCCCAGCCCTCGGCTGCGCGCCCCGCCCTGAAGGGAGAGGGGGCTTGTCCGTGCCAACGGGGAGAATGGCCTACGCCGGATACTTCGCGCTTGCCGGCTAACTGTGGAGTACCCACGCACGCCGAACGGTCCCCTCTCCCTTCAGGGCGGGGGCGCGCAGCCGAGGGTTAGGGAGAGGGAACGGAGCCAACCCCAGACACCGAAATATCCAGCGAACGACAACCCCCTCAAACCACCACTTCCCCCGCCACCCCCTTCTTCACCCCGCGACTGACCCACCACCCGAACGCCCCCGCCGTGAAGAACATCAGCACCCCATAGATCGCCGCCGGGATCGCCATGGTGTGGTTGTTCAGCAGCATCGGGCTCAGGGCCAGGGCGATGGCCAGGGTGCCGTTGTGGATGCCGATCTCCATGCCGATGGCGATCGACTGCGGGCGCGACAGCCGCAGCAGGCGCGGCACCCAGTAGCCCACGGCCAGGCTCGCCAGGTTGAAGCACAGCGCCGCCGCGCCCACCACCGGGGCGTAGGTGACGAAGGTCTGCCAGTCCTTGCTCACAGCGATGACGATGATCACCGCCAGCAGCAGCGCCGAAAGAATCTTCACCGGTTTCTCCAGGGCCGCCGCCAGCGCCGGCAGCAGGCGCCGCACCAGCATGCCGATGGCCACCGGACCGAGGACGATGACGAATACCTGCAACACCTTGCCGAACTGCAGCGGGATGGCCTGGCCCTCGTCCATGAAGTACAGCAGCGACAGGTTGACGATCAGCGGCATGGTGAAGATGGCGATCACCGAGTTCACCGCGGTCAGGGTGATGTTCAGCGCCACGTCGCCGTGGGCCAGGTGGCTGTAGAGGTTGGCCGTGGTGCCGCCGGGGGATGCGGCCAGCAGCATCATGCCCACCGCCAGCGCCGCTTCCAGGGCGAAGCCGAGGGTGATCAGGAAGCAGGCAAGCGGCAGCAGGATGATCTGGCACACCAGGCCGATGAGCACCGGCTTGGGATAACGCACGACACGGGCGAAGTCGGCTAGGGTCAGGGATAGCCCGAGGCCGAGCATGATGATGCCCAGGGCCACGGGGAGGAACAGGGTAAGCAAGGGGCTGGCGGTCATTCTTGTGATTCTCCTGCAGCACGCGAAGGGGCGGTCTGACGCCGCCGTAGGCCGATTCTTCCTACCAGTGTGGCCTTTGTAACTGTCCCTGCCGGCCAAAACAGGTTCCTGCTGTAACAGAATGCAAAACACTGGGAGGGCGCCGGTCGCCTGCGCTGTTCCAGGTCAAGCCCGGCGGACGCCCGCCTGTCCATGCTGTAGCTCACCCCTGCCCCATCCGACAGGAGCCTTGCATGAGCCGACGCCGCGTTTCCCACTCCGACGCCAGCGCCACGCCCTGGCACAGCCTCGCCAGCGACGAGGTCCAGGCCCGCCTGCGCAGCGGCCCCGGCGGCCTCGACGAGGCCGAGGTGCAAAGCCGCCGCCAGCAATACGGCGAGAACCGCCTGGCGCCGCCGCGCCGGCGCGGCCCGCTGCTGCGCCTGCTGCTGCAGTTCCACAACATCCTGCTCTACGTGATGCTCGCCGCCGCGCTCGTCACCGCGCTGCTCGGCCACTGGGTGGACACTGCGGTGCTGCTGGGCGCGGTGCTGATCAACGCGGTGATCGGCTTCATCCAGGAAGGCAAGGCCGAATCGGCGCTGGACGCCATCCGCGGCATGCTCTCCTCCACCGCCACCGTGGTGCGCCAGGGCAAGCGCCAGCAGATCGACGCCGCCGCCCTGGTCCCCGGCGACCTGGTGCTGCTGGCCTCCGGCGACCGCGTGCCAGCCGACCTGCGCCTGCTCGGCGGCAAGGAGCTGCGTGTCGACGAGGCGGCGTTGACCGGCGAATCCCTGCCGGTGGAGAAGAGCGCGCAAGCGGTGGCCGCCGACGCGCCCCTGGGCGACCGCTACGGCATGGCCTACTCCGGCACCCTGGTGGTCTACGGCCAGGCCCGCGGCCTGGTGGTAGGTACCGGGGCGGACACCGAGCTGGGGCGCATCAACCAGATGCTCAGCAGCGTGGAGAACCTGACCACCCCGCTGCTGCGGCAGATCGACCGCTTCGGCCGCATCCTGGCCATGGTCATCCTCGGCATCGGCGCCCTGGTGTTCCTGCTCGGCACCCTGTGGCTGGGCGAGACGCCGGAGCAGATGTTCATGATGGTGGTGGCCCTGGTGGCCTCGGCCATCCCCGAGGGGCTGCCGGCGATCATGACCGTGACCCTCGCCCTGGGCGTGCAGCGCATGGCCCGCCAGCGCGCCATCGTGCGGCGCCTGCCAGCGGTGGAGACGCTGGGCTCGGTGACGGTGATCTGCTCGGACAAGACCGGCACCCTGACCTGCAACGAAATGACCGTGCAGCGCCTGGTCTGCGCCGAGCGGGTGTACGAAGTAGAAGGCGTCGGCTACGTCCCCGAGGGCGGTTTCAGCATCGATGGCCGAGCCGTGCAGCCGGACACGCAACCGGCGCTGCTGCAGGCGATCCGCGCCGGGGTGCTGTGCAACGACGCCCAGCTGCGCGAGGACGCCGGCCAGTGGAGCATCGAGGGCGACCCCACCGAAGGCGCGCTGCTGGTGCTCGGCGCCAAGGCCGGGCTGCCCCAGGAAACCTGCGCCCGGGACTGGCCGCGGCTGGACAGCATTCCCTTCGAGTCGCAGCACCGCTTCATGGCCAGCAGCCACCAGGACGCCGAAGGCCGCCCGTGGATACTGGTCAAGGGCGCGCCGGAGCGCATCCTCGAAATGTGCTCGACGCAGCTCACCGATGCCGGCGCGGCGCCGCTGGACCCGGACTACTGGCGGCGCATGGCCACCGACACCGCCGCCCGCGGCCTGCGCCTGCTGGCCCTGGCCGCGAGGCAGGCGGCGCCGCAGGGCGCGCAACTGAACTTCGACGACGTCGCCGAAGGCTTCACCCTGCTGGCCCTGGTGGGCCTGATCGACCCGCCGCGGGCCGAGGCCATCGCCGCCGTGGCGCACTGCCAGCAGGCCGGCATCCGCGTCAAGATGATCACCGGCGACCATGCCGAGACCGCCCGCGCCATCGGCGCCCGGCTGGGCATCGGCGTCGGCCGCCCGGCGGTGACCGGCGCCGAGGTGGCGTTGATGGACGACGCCGAGCTGCGCCGCGTGGCCCTGGAGGTGGACGTGTTCGCCCGCGCCAGCCCCGAGCACAAGCTGCGCCTGGTGCAGGCCCTGCAGGAGGACGGCCAGGTGGTGGCGATGACCGGCGACGGCGTCAACGACGCCCCGGCGCTCAAGCGCGCCGAGGTCGGCGTGGCCATGGGCCGCAAGGGCACCGAGGCGGCGCGCGAGGCCGCCGACGTGGTGCTGGCCGACGACAACTTCGCCAGCATCGCCAGCGCCGTGCGCGAGGGCCGAGCGGTCTACGACAACCTGAAGAAATTCATCCTGTTCATGCTGCCGACCAATGGCGGCGAGGCGCTGGTGGTGATCGCCGCGCTGTTCCTCGGCCTGGGCCTGCCGCTGACGCCGGCGCAGGTGCTGTGGATCAACATGGTCACCTCCAGCACCCTGGGCCTGGCCCTGGCCTTCGAGCCGGCCGAGCGCGACATCATGCGCCGCAGCCCGCGGCCGCCGGGCAACGCCCTGCTTTCCGGGTTCTTCGTCTGGCGCGTGCTGATGGTGGCGCTGCTGATGATGCTCGGCGCCTTCGGCCTGTTCCTCTGGGAGCTGCAGCGCGGCACCGGCATCGAGTCGGCGCGGACCATGGCGGTCAACGCGGTGGTGATCGCGGAGATGTTCTACCTGATCAACAGCCGCTCGATCTTCGGCTCGGTGCTCAACCGCGAGGGCCTGTTCGGCAACCGCTGGGTGCTGCTGGCCATCGCCGCGTGCATCCCGCTGCAGCTGGCCTTCACCTACGCGCCCTGGATGCAGGAGATCTTCGGCTCCAGGGGCCTGAGCCCGGCCGAATGGCTACGGGCGCTGGGCGCCGGGCTGCTGGTGTTCCTCGGCGCCGAGCTGGAGAAGTGGGTGATCCGCCACAGCGGCCTGGCGCAGCGCCTGGCCAGGCACTGAGCCTCAGACCGCGGTGTGCCCGCCATCCACCGGCAGCGCGATGCCGGTGGTGAAGCCGGCGTTGTCGCTGCACAGGTAGAGCACCGCCGCGGCGATCTCCTCGACCTTGCCGACGCGGCCCACCGGGTGCATGGCGGCGGCGAACTCGGCCTTCTTCGGGTCGGCCTCGTAGGCGCGGCGGAACATGTCGGTGTCGATCACCGCCGGGCACACGGCGTTGATGCGCACCTTCTTCTTCGCGTATTCCACGGCCGCCGACTTGGTCAGGCCGATCACCGCGTGCTTGGAGGCGGCGTAGATGCTCATCTTCGGCGCCGCGCCCAGGCCGGCCACCGAGGCGGTGTTGACGATGGCGCCGCCGCCCTGGGCGAGCATCACCGGGATCTGGTGCTTCATGCACAGCCAGACGCCCTTGACGTTCACCCCCATGATGGCGTCGAACTCGCTTTCCTTGCCCTCGGCCAGCCGGCCCTGCTCGATCTCGATGCCGGCGTTGTTGAAGGCGTAGTCCAGGCGGCCGTAGGCCTCCACCGTGGCGGCGACCAGCGCCTGGACCTCGGCGTCGCGGGTCACGTCGCAGCGGATGAAACGCGCTTCGCCGCCGGCGGCGCGGATCAGCTCGGCGGTGGCCTCGCCGCCGGCGGCGTCGACGTCGGAAACCACCACCTTGATGCCCTCGTGGGCGAAGGCCTGGGCGGTGGCGCGGCCGATGCCGGCGGCGGCGCCGGTGACCAGGGCGACCTGGCCGGAAAGCAGCTGACTCATGGACTGTCCTCGAACGGATGGAGAATCGTACGAGTCTAGCCAGCGCCCGCCGCGGGCAAAGCACTATCAGGCCGCTGTAGCTCGCATTATCCGCGCGGGTGATGAATGCCTCGCGCCTGGATCATTTACATGGATAACCGGGCATTCTCGTGGTCGGCGGCAGCTTGCCGACGCCGCCGCCGCGGACTATCCCTAGGTTTTCCCCTCCCCGAGGCCACTGCCATGACCGCCCCGCTCAACCGCCAGTTCGTGCTCGCCCAGCGCCCCCAGGGCGCCATCGACCAGGACACCTTCCGCTACCAGGAAACCCCGCTCGGCGAGCCCGGCCCGGGCCAGGTGCTGGTGCGCAACCTGTACCTGTCGCTGGACCCGGCCATGCGCGGCTGGCTCAACGACGCCAAGTCCTACATTCCGCCGGTGGGCCTGGGCGAGGTGATGCGCGCCCTCGGCGTGGGCCAGGTGGTGGCCTCGAACAACCCGGCCTTCGTCGTCGGCGACCATGTCAACGGCGCCCTCGGCGTGCAGGACTACTTCCTCGGCGAGCCCAGGGGCTTCTACAAGGTCGACGCGAACCGCGCGCCGCTGCCGCTGTACCTCTCGGCCCTGGGCATGACCGGCATGACCGCCTACTTCGGCCTGCTCGACGTCGGCCTGCCCAAGGCCGGCGAGACCGTAGTGGTTTCCGCCGCGGCCGGCGCGGTGGGCAGCGTGGTCGGGCAGATCGCCAAGATCAAGGGCTGCAACGTGATCGGCATCGCCGGCGGCGAGGACAAGTGCCGCTACCTGGTGGAGGAACTGGGCTTCGACGGCGCCGTCGACTACAAGAACGAGGACCTCGCCCTGGGCCTGAAGCGCTGCTGCCCCAACGGCATCGACGTGTTCTTCGACAACGTCGGCGGCGACATCCTCGACGCCTGCCTGGCGCGCCTGGCGCCCAAGGCGCGCATCGTGATCTGCGGCGCCATCAGCCAGTACAACAACAAGCAGGCGGTGAAGGGCCCGGCCAACTACCTGTCGCTGCTGGTCAACCGCGCACGCATGGAAGGCATGGTGGTGATGGACTACGCCAACCGCTTCCCCGAAGCCATGCGCGAGATGGCCGGCTGGCTGGCCGAGGGCAAGCTGAAGTCCAGGGAAGATATCGTCGAAGGCCTGCAGACCTTCCCGCAGACGGTGCTCAAGCTATTCAGCGGGGAGAACTTCGGCAAGCTCATCCTCAAGCTCTGAAGGCTTTGCGACACCCTGCAGGAGCGCCCCCTGGGCGCGAATCGCGGGCAGGGCCCGCTCCTACAGGTGCAGGAGAAACACTGACGTAGGATGGGTTGAGCGAAGCGATACCCATCGCCAGCACCGCATGGGTTTCGCAAACTCAACCCATCCTACGAAAAGCATCCCGGCACCGTCCTCCTACTGCCCTCTCGAAATCCTTCGTCTTCCTATGCCAGGCACTGACGCCGGGCAAGCCGCGGCCCTACACTGTGGCTAAGCTTCAGCCCCGACGCTTCACGGAAGACACCCATGCCCCTCACCCGCTGGCTGCCCGGCCTGGACAACCTGCTGCACTACCGCTCCGCCTGGCTGCGCCCGGACGTCCTCGCCGGCCTGTCGGTGGCGGCCATCCAGATTCCCACCGCCATCGCCTATGCCCAGATCATCGGCTTCCCGGCCCAGGTCGGGCTCTACGCCTGCATCCTGCCGATGCTGATCTACGCCCTGGTCGGCAGTTCGAAACAACTGATGGTCGGCCCTGACGCCGCCACCGCGGCCATGGTCGCGGCGGCCATCACCCCGCTGGCGGCGGGCGACCCGCAGCGCCTGCTGCAACTGTCGATGATCGTCGCGGTGATGGTCGGCCTGCTGTCCATCGTCGGCGGCCTGGTGCGCGCCGGCTTCATCGCCAGCTTCCTGTCGCGGCCGACTCTGGTGGGCTACCTCAATGGCATCGGCCTGAGCCTGATCGCCGGCCAGTTGGGCAAGCTGCTGGGCTACCACACCGAGACCAGCGGCTTCCTCGCCGGCCTGCTGGCATTGCTGCGCAACCTCGGCAGCACGCACTTGCCGACCCTCGCCCTGGGCGTGGCCACCCTGCTGCTGATGGTCCTGCTGCCGCGGCGCTACCCGAAGATTCCCGGCGCCCTGGTCGGCGTGCTGTTCGCCACCCTGGCCAGCGTCGCGCTGGGCCTGGACCGCTACGGCATCGCCCTGCTCGGCGCGGTGCCCCAGGGCCTGCCGGAGCTGAGCTGGCCGCGCACCAGCGTGCAGGAGATGGGCAACCTGTTCCGCGACGCCCTGGGCATCACCATCGTCAGCTTCTGCAGCGCCATGCTCACCGCCCGCAGCTTCGCCGCGCGCCACGGCTACAGCATCGACGCCAGCCGCGAGATGGTCGCCCTAGGCGTGGCCAACATCGGCGCCGGGGTGTCCCAGGGCTTCGTCATCAGCGGCGCCGACTCGCGCACCGCGGTCAATGACATGGTCGGCGGCCAGACGCAGATGGTCAGCATAGTCGCCGCCTTGGTCATCGGTCTGGCATTGGTGCTGTTCAGCGCGCCGCTGGGCTGGATTCCCATGCCGGCCCTGGGCGCGGTGCTGCTGATGGCCGGCTGGGGCCTGATCGACTTCAGCGCGCTGAAGGGCTTCTGGCGCCTGTCGCGCTTCGAGTTCGGCCTGTGCCTGCTGACCACCGTCGGGGTGCTCAGCGTCGGCGTGCTGCCGGGCATCTTCGTGGCCATCGTCATCGCCCTGCTGCGCCTGCTGTACCTGACCTACAAACCGAGCGACGCGGTGCTCGGCTGGGTCCACGGCATCGACGGCCAGGTCGAGCTGAGCCGCTACCCGCAGGCGCACACCCTGCCGGGCCTGGTGATCTACCGCTTCGACGCGCCGCTGCTGTTCTTCAACGCCGACTACTTCAAGCAGCGCCTGCTGCAGGTGGTGGCCGAGACCAAGGCGCCGCGCGCCGTGCTGCTCAACGCCGAGGGCGTGCTGAACCTGGACGTCAGCGGCCTGACGGTGCTGCGCGAGGTGCAGCAGACCCTGGCGGCGCAGGAGGTGCACCTGTCCCTGGCGCGGGTGCCGCGGGAAACCCTGGCGATGATGGAGCGCTCCGGCCAGTTGGGCGAACTGAAGCCGCCGCTGGTGTTCAGCTCGGTGCGCGCGGGGGTGAACGCCTACCGGCGCTGGTACAAGCGCCAGCAGGAGGCCGCCGCAAGCTCTTCGTAGGAGCGAGCTTGCTCGCGAACAAACGCGGTGCCATGCGGTTCGCGAGCAAGCTCGCTCCTACGAGAAGCCGTGCCCGCCGGTTATGGTAGGAGCGGATTCATCCGCGATTCCGCCGGCAAGGCCGGCGTCAGGCGAATCGCGGACAGAGTCCGCTCCTGCAGGGGCTCGGTGCCGCCTACAGGCGGAACTGCCCCACCATCCCCTGCAGGTCACGGCTGAGCTGGGCCAGTTCGACGCTGGAGGAGGCCGTGGACTCCATGGCCTGGGCCGATTCGTCGGCGATGCCGCGGATGCTGGTGACGCTGCGGTTGATCTCCTCGGCCACCGCGCTCTGCTGCTCGGAAGCCGCGGCGATCTGCTGGTTCATCTGGTGGATCACCGCCACCGCCGCGGCGATCTCGCCCAGCGCGGTCTCGGTCTGCTCGGCGTCGCCGACGCTCTTCTCCACCAGTTGATGGCTGTGCTGCATGTGCTGCACCGAGGCCTGGGCGCCGTTCTGCAGCGCGCCGATCAGCTTCTCGATTTCCGCCGTCGACTGCTGGGTGCGCCGCGCCAGGGCGCGCACCTCGTCGGCCACCACGGCGAAGCCCCTGCCCTGCTCGCCGGCCCGGGCCGCCTCGATGGCGGCGTTGAGCGCCAGCAGGTTGGTCTGCTCGGCCACCGCCTTGATCACGTCGAGCACGCTGCCGATGTTCTGGCTCTCGCGGCCCAGGTCGTGGATGCTGGCGGAGGCCTCGCGCACCGCCTCGGCCAGCTCGGAAATGCGCCCGAGGGTGCGTCGCACCACCTGCTGGCCGCTGGCCACGGTGCCGTCCGCCTGCTCGGCGGAGTGCGCCGCGGCCTCGGCGTTGCGCGCCACCTCGTGGACGGTGGCGGCCATCTGGTTCATCGCCGTGGCCACCTGGTCGGTCTCGGCCTTCTGGCTGTTGACGCCGCTCTGGGTGCGCTCGGTGACGCCGGACAGCGCCTGCGCCGAGGAGGTGATGCGGCCGACGCCTTCATGAAGACGGCTGACGATGCCGCGCAGGCTCTGCGCCATGGCGTCCACCGCGGCCATCAGTTGGCCCACCTCGTCCTTGCGCTCGACGCGGATGGTCTGGCTCAGGTCGCCCTCGGCGATGCGGCTGGCCATGCCGATCACCTGGCGCAGCGGGCGTACGATCAGCAGGCCGATCAGCAGCGCGGCCAGGGTGCCGACCAGCAGCGCCAGCGCCGCCGAACCGAGCATGGCGCCCACGCTGCTGTGCAGCACGCTGACCATGGCCGCCTGCTGCGTGGCGTAGGAGGCATCCACCTGCTGCATCATTTCCTCGGCGCGCTGCGACATCTCTCGGTGCGCCTGCTGTTCCTTGGCCAGGCCGGCGGAGTAGTCGCCGAGGTTGTTGCCGAAGCCGTCGATGTTGGTGGCCACGTCCTTGATCACCGAGACGTAGGCCGGATCGGTGATCGCCGTCTGCAGCTGCTTGGACAGCTCCAGGGCCTCGTCGGCGGACTTGATGCGCGCATCGCCCGCGGCCTCGCCGTCCTTCTGCTCCAGGCGCGCGCGGGCCTCGTTCAGGCCCTGCAGCACCAGGCGGTAGAGCTGGCCGACCTGGGCCGCCTGCTTGAGCAGTTCCTCGCCGTTCTGGCCCTGGCTCTGCTTGAGTTCGTAGGCGCCGTCGTCGGCCAGGCTGGACTGCAGGATGTCCAGGCTGTTGGAGGCGCTGGACACCGACCAGTTGGCGGCCTCCAGGGCCAGGTGGCGGCTCTTGCTGGCCTGCTCGAAGCGGTCGAAGGAGGCCAGGTAGCCGGCCATGGCCTGGGCCACGCGCTCCATGGCCTCGGCCTGGCCGGGGTGCGCCTTGAGCTGCTCGACGTGCCCGGCGAGGACCTTGGCGCGCTGGCGCAATTGCTCGGCGGCCTTGGGGCTGGCGTCGCGGACGAAGTCCTTCTCGCTCTGGCGCATCTCCAGGACTTCGCGGTTGACCGCGCTCATGGCGTCCAGCAGGGCGAAGCGCTGCTCGATGGAGCGCAGCGCCCCGACGCCGATCCCGGCCACCAGCGCCGTCAGCAGCAATACCAGGCCGAAACCCAGCGCCAGTTTCTTCGCCGTGCCCAGATTGGCCAACCGCCGTTGCACGAACGCGACCATGCCACTCCTCCCCTTGCCGAATGCCTTGCGGGAGAGTCTTCGACCGAAGCTCTCCCGTTCTTTGTCGTTGCTTTGGGACGGAACATTAGGAGCCGGCCGACCGGCGGAACAAGGGGCGGCGTCGATGATGGCAATTCGATGTTGCGCACGGGCATGCGCAGGTCGCATCCAGGACAGTCGCGCGCCAAGGTCCCGGCGCGCGGCGGCCTGCGCCCCTATTTGGGGCGGATCATGCTGAAGGTGTCACGGGTGAAGCTGTAATGGGTGCCGCCCAGGCGGCCGACCAGGTCGAGTTTCGCCGGGTCGACGTGGCGCTCGTCGCGCAGCACAGCGTCGTCGATGTGCGCCAGCAGCACGCGGGCGAAGATCAGGTAGCAGCTGGGCTTGTCCGCCGGGTAGGGCTGGATCTGCGCCAGCTCGCACTCGAAGGCCACGGCCGCGCCGGCCACCCGCGGCGGCGCCACGCGCACGCTGGGCAGGGTAGCGATGCCGACCTGCTCGATCTCGCTGACGCCATGGGGCAGCGTGGCGGCGGTGGCGTTCATGGCCTCGGCCTGGGCGGCGCTGACCAGGTGGATCACCAGTTGGCCGGTCTCGCGGACGTTGTGCAGGGTGTCCTTGACGCTGCCATCGTCGCGGATGCTGGTGTTGACCATCAGCGTCGGCGGCTCGTCGCTGATGACCTGGAAGAAGCTGAACGGCGCCAGGTTGCCCTGGCCCTGCGCGGACAGGGTGGACACCCAGGCAATGGGCCGCGGGGTGACGGTGGAGGCCAGCCAGCGGTAGGCGTCGGCGGGCGCGAGGGTGCTGAAGTCGAGTTGCATGGGAGAGGGTTCCTGACTGCCGGGCGGGCCGGATCGCCCGTCCGCCCGGCGATTATGCCCGCCCTGCCCGCGCCCGGTCAGCGCCCCGCGCGCGATTCCTTGATGTAGAAGCGCGCCTTGCTGGCCTTGTCCAGGCAGCCGCCGTAGGACTCGACCTGCTGCTCGGTCTTGGCCGCGCTGATCAGCGCCAGCGCCTTGGAGTAGCTGACGGTGCCGGCGAAGCCTTCGGCCTTGGCCAGGTCCAGCTCGTGCCAGGCGGCGTTCAGTTCGCTGGCGCAGCTGTCGCGGTTGACCGTCTTGCCGGAGCAGCCGGCCAGCACCAGGCTGGCGGCGAGAACTGCAAAAAGTGCCTTCATGACAACCTCCTTGGTGATTCGGGCGTGTTCCAGCTTAGACCGCCGCCGCCCTGCGCGCCCTACTCCACGGCAACCTTTGCGTAGGGCGGATAACGTTCGACGTTATCCGCCGTTTGGCCTTCGCTGCCGGCCCGCTCGCTGTCGGGCCTGGCGCTGGCCGGGTATGCGCCCAAGCTCGGCCAAGGCGTTGGCGGCAACGGAGGTGTAGCGGCGTATAACCGCGAACGGTTATACGCCCTACGCCCGGGCGCGCAGGTACTCCACCACCTCGTCGTGGTTGCCGCGGAACTCGATGCGCGAGGCTTTGCTTTCCAGCTGGTAGGCGTACATCGGGTCGTAGTATTCGCCCAGCAGCCCCTCGATCCAGCCGCGGTGCAGGTCCACCGCGCCGCTGCGGCGCTGCTCGTCCAGGGCCTCGTCCATGATCGCCGCCAGGCGCTGGTAGCGCTCGCCGCCCAGGCGCTTGACGATGCCCGACAGGCTCTTGCGCAGGTAGGCGGCAAAGGCCTCGAAACCTTCTTCCGGCGCGCCCTTCACCTCGACGAACTCGGCGCACAGGTCGATCACGTAGTCCTTGAGGATGCGCTCCACCCGGCCCTCGAAGCTGTCCTCCAGCCACACCAGCGGGTAGCCCTGCATGCCCTGGTACAGCTCCAGCGGCAGCGAGCAGCTGCCGACGATGCGCCCCTCGTCCTCCAGCACGAACTGGCTCATGCCGGCGTGGCGCTTCTTCAGGATGTCGATGGCCAGGCGGTTCTCGAAGTCGATCTGCGCCGGCTGCGGCGTGGCCCGGCGGCCGAAGCTGGAGCCGCGGTGGTTGGCGTGGCCTTCCAGGTCCAGGGCGTTGTCCAGTTGCGCCACCACCTCGGTCTTGCCGGTGCCGGTGAGGCCGCCGATCAGCACGAAGGAACATTCCTCGGTGGCCGCGCGGGTGGTGTCGAAGAGGAAGCCGCGCAGCGCCTTGTAGCCGCCGACCACGCGCGGGTATTCGATGCCGGCCTCCTTCATCCACTGCTGGACGATCTGCGAGCGCAGGCCGCCGCGGAAGCAGTACAGGTAGCCGTCCGGGTGGCGCCGGGCGAAGTCCAGCCAGGCCTCGATGCGCTCGGCCTTGAGCGGGCCGCAGACCAGTTCGTGGCCCAGGGCGATGGCCGCCTGCTGGCCATGCTGCTTGTAGCAGGTGCCCACCTTCTGCCGCTCGATGTCATTCATCAGCGGCAGGTTCTCGGTGTGGGGGAAGGCGCCCTTGGTGTATTCCACCGGGGCGCGCACGTCCATCAGCGGGACGTCATTGAGGAAGAGTTCGCGGTAGTGCCGGGTGTTGTCGCGCATCAGGCCACCTCTACCGCGTGACTCTGTCGCTCGACCAGCTCGCCGATGGGCGCCAGTCGCAGGCCCAGTTCGGCGGCAGTGGCGAGGAATTCCGCCTCGCCCTCGGGGGTCACCGCCACCAGCAGGCCGCCGCTGGTCTGCGGGTCGCACAGCAGCAGCTTGTGCAGTTCCGGCAGCGGCGCGATGCGCTCGCCGTAGCTGTCGAAGTTGCGCAGGGTGCCGCCGGGCACGCAGCCCTGCTCCAGGTAGTACTGCACGTGCTCCAGGCGCGGCACCGCGTCGAAGCGCACGCGCGCGGTCAGGCCGGCGCCGTCGGCCATCTCCACCAGGTGGCCGAGCAGGCCGAAGCCGGTGACGTCGGTCATGGCCGTCACCCCGGCGAGCTTGCCGAAGCGGCTGCCGGGCTTGTTCAGGGTGCACATCCAGTCGCGGGCCAGGCCCACGTCCTCGGCGCGCAGCCTGGACTTCTTCTCGGCGGTGGTGAGGATGCCGATGCCCAGCGGCTTGGTCAGGTACAGGCGGCAGCCGGCGGTGGCGGTGTCGTTGCGCTTCATGAAGCGCTTTTCCACCAGGCCGGTGACGGCCAGGCCGAAGATCGGCTCGGGGGCGTCGATGGAGTGGCCGCCGGCCAGCGGGATGCCCGCCTCGTCGCAGACCTTGCGGCCGCCGGCGATCACCTCGCGGGCGATCTCCGGGGCCAGCACGTTGACCGGCCAGCCGAGGATGGCGATGGCCATCAGCGGGTCGCCGCCCATGGCGTAGATGTCGCTGATGGCGTTGGTGGCGGCGATGCGGCCGAAGTCGAAGGGATCGTCGACGATGGGCATGAAAAAGTCGGTGGTGGACACCACGCCGCGCTCGCCGTCGATAGCATAGACCGCAGCGTCGTCGCGCGAGGCGTTGCCAACCCACAGGTTCGGGTCCAGGTTCTGCGCGCCGCTGCCGGCCAGGATCACTTCCAGCACCTTGGGGGAAATCTTGCAGCCGCAGCCGGCACCGTGGCTGTACTGGGTCAGGCGGATGGGTTCGCTCATGCTTGGCTCCGAGGCGGGAAATCGATCGGCCGATTCTAGCAAACACCCTTGGCGCCCCGCCCTACCCGGGCGTATCGTCAGTGACATCCGGCGCCGGCCCAGGCCGTGCGCCGCGCCTTGCAATGCCTTGTTTTCAGAGGAATAACCGTCCATGTCGAAACAAGTGGCGCTGGTGCTCGGCTCCGGCGGAGCACGGGGTTATGCGCATATCGGCGTGATCGAGGAACTGGAGCGGCGCGGCTACGAAATCGCCTGCATCGCCGGCTGCTCCATGGGCTCGGTGATCGGCGGCATCTACGCCGCCGGCAAGCTGGGGGAATACCGCGACTGGGTGGAAAGCCTGGACTACCTGGACGTGCTGCGCCTGCTGGACGTCAGCTTCCGCCTCGGCGCCATCCGCGGCGAGCGGGTGTTCGGCAAGATCCACGAGATCATCGGCGACATCAACATCGAGGACCTGCCCATCCCCTATACGGCGGTGGCCACCGACCTCACCAACCAGCAGGAAATCTGGTTCCAGGAAGGCGACCTGCACCAGGCCATGCGCGCCTCGGCGGCCATTCCCAGCCTGTTCACCCCGGTGATGCAGGGCCCGCGCATGCTGGTCGACGGCGGCCTGCTCAACCCGCTGCCGATCGTGCCGGTGGTGTCCAGCCACACCGACCTGATCATCGCGGTGAACCTCAACGCCACCAACCAGCGCCAGTACCAGCTGCCGGTGATCGAGCGGCCGGCGGCGCTCAAGGGCCGCTTCGACAGCCTGATCGGCAGCCTCGGCGACAAGCTCAGCCGGTTCCGCCGCCACGGTCCGGAGCTGGAACCGCCGGAACTGCGCGCCGAAGCCCTGCTGGAGCCGGTGCCGGACAGCGAGGAGCCGGCCGAACCGGAGATGCAGCAGCCGGCCGCCGCGCCCCTGGCCAAGGGCTCGCCGAAGTCCGCCAGCGGCAGCCGGGTGATCGAGAGCAGCAGCCCGGCCTCGTTGCTGGAACTGGTCAACCAGAGCTTCGAGGTGATGCAGACCTCCCTGGCGCAGTACAAGATCGCCGGCTACCCGCCGGACGTGCTGATCAACGTGCCCAAGCGCGTGTGCCGCTTCTTCGAGTTCTACAAGGCCCCGGAGCTGGTGGCCCTGGGAAGGCAGATCGCCAGCGATACGCTGGACCGGTACGAGGCGGAGAATCCGTAGGGCGCATAACACCTACGGCGTTATCCGCCGATTGGCCTGGCTCGGTACGAGGTGGAGAATCCGCGTCCACAGGATTGCACCGACCTTTCCACCCGCGCCGAACAGCCCCCTCTCCCGCTTGCGGGAGAGGGCTGGGGAGAGGGTGCTCTTCGCGCGGGTTCGAGCTATCGCGGACGGAGTCCGCTCCTACGACGGGGTTTCGCCTGGCACACAGGTGCGGGCCCTACCCGCGATTCGCGCAAAAGTTGCGCTCCTACGGTTCATGCCGGGCGGCAGGCCCCATTGTAGGAGCGGACTCCGTCCGCGATTTTCATCAGGCATCGCGCAGGCGATAGCCCACGCCGGCCTCGGTGACGATGAAGCGCGGGTTGGCCGGGTCGTCCGCCAGCTTCTGCCGCAGGTGGCCGACCACCACGCGCAGGTAGTGAGTGTCCTCGACGTGGGTCGGGCCCCAGATGTCCTTGAGCAGTTGCTGCTGGGTGACCACCCGGCCCAGGTGCCGGGCCAGGGTGGCCAGCACCGCGTATTCCTTGCGGGTCAGCGCCACTTCGGCGCCGTCGAGGTTCACTCGGCGATAGGCGAAGTCGACCAGCAGCGGCCCCACCGCCACCTGCGCTTCCTGGTTCTCGCCCTGGTGGCCCTGGCGCAGCAGCGCGCGGATGCGGGCGAGGAATTCCTGGATGCCAAAGGGCTTGGTCACGTAGTCGTTGGCGCCGCCGTCCAGGGCCAGCACCTTCTCGCTCTCGGCGGCGCGCACCGAGAGCACCAGCACCGGCACCTGCGACCATTCGCGCAACTCGCGCAGCACCTGCTGGCCGTCCTTGTCCGGCAGGCCGAGGTCGAGCACCACCAGGTCCGGGCGGTTCAGCGCCGCCTGGGCCAGGCCCTCCTCGCCGCTGCCGGCCTCCACCACCCGGTAGCCGCCGGCGTTGAGGCTGATGCGCAGGAGCTTGCGGATTTGCGGTTCGTCGTCGATGACCAGGATGCAGGCGGCGTTGGCGTTGCTCATCGGGCTCGGCTGGCTGGGGGCGGTGGCGCCTAGCTTGGGCCTTTCAACTACCGGCATCAAGCTGCTCCAGGTCCGGCTGGCGCTGCAGCGGCAGGTGCAGGGTCAGGGTGGTGCCGCGGCCGTCCAGGCCGTCGCCGACGCTGATGCGCCCGCCGTGGGCGCCGACCATGCCCTGGCAGATCGCCAGGCCCAGGCCGGTGCTCGGCCCGCCGCGGTCGCCCCTGGCGGCGCTGTAGAACATGTCGAAAATCTTCTCGCGCTCGACCTCGGGAATCCCCGGGCCTTCGTCGCTGACGCTGAACTGCAGCTCGTCGCCGACCTGCGCGGCCTGCACCCGCAGGCGCCCGCCCGGCGGCGAGAAGCGCGCGGCGTTCTCCAATACGTTGACCAGCGCCTGCTCGATCAGCGCCGCGTGCACGTACAGCAGCGGCAGTTCGGCCGGCACGCGGGTCTCCACGCGGTAGGGCGCGAGCAACGCGCGCAGGCGGTGCACGGCGCTGCCGACGATGTCCTCCGGGGCCACCCAGTCGCGCGCCAGCTTCAACCCGCCCTGGCCCAGGCGAGTCATGTCCAGCAGGTTCTGGATGTAGCGGTCCAAGCGCTCGGCCTCGTCGCGGGTGCTTTCCAGCAGCTCCTTGCGGTCGGCCGGGGGAATCGCGTTGCCCAGGGCCAGCAGGCTGTCGATGGCGCCGCGCATGGTGGTCAGCGGGGTGCGCAGGTCGTGGCTGACCGAAGCCAGCAACGCGCTGCGCAGTTGTTCGGTCTCGCCATGCAGGCGCGCGGCTTCCAGGTCGTCGGCCAGGCGCGCGCGGGCCAGGGCCTGGGCCAGCGGCTGGCCGAGCGCGGCCAGCAGGCGACGGCGCTGGCCGGGCAGCGGCTCGCCGTCCTTCGGCCGCACGCCGAGCAGCGCCAGCGGCCCCTCCTCCGCCGACAGCGGCCACCACCACCAGCGCCCCGCCGGCAGGGTGCCGGTGCCCAGGCCGGCCGGCTGGTCGTGCTGCCAGGCCCAGTCGGCGGCGGCGCGCTCCTGCTCGTCGAAGCCGCGGGCGTGGCCGCTTTCCACCTTCCAGTCGTCGTGCTGGCGGGCCAGCACGCAGATGTCCACATCGCTCCACAGGGCGAACTGCTGGCCGGCGGCGGCCAGCACCGCCTGGCGGTCGGTGGCGGCGGTGAGTTTGCGCGACAGTTCCAGCAGCGCGCCGGTCTCTTCCTGGGTGTCGCGCAGCACTTGCAACTGGCGGCGCTGGCGCGCGGCGAGGTTGCCGGTGAGCGCGGCCATGAGCAGGAAGAACAGCAGGGTCAGCACGTC
Organism: Pseudomonas citronellolis; assembly: GCF_900112375.1. Classification (GTDB taxonomy): domain Bacteria; phylum Pseudomonadota; class Gammaproteobacteria; order Pseudomonadales; family Pseudomonadaceae; genus Pseudomonas; species Pseudomonas citronellolis. The sequence goes on from NZ_FOLS01000036.1 coordinate 49,628, forward strand.
CTCCTCGCGCTGGATGGAGAGCGAGAAGTACGGCGGGATGAACAGGAAGTCGTAGGCGAGGAACGACAGCACCGCGCACACCAGCGCCGGCCACAGGCTGCTGCGCACCGCCACCAGCAGCACGGCGGCAAGGAACACCAGGGAGATGTTCGGCAGCTCCAGCAGGCGCGACACGCCCCAGGCCAGGGCGCTGGCCCCGGCGGCGGCCAGCGCCGCCAGCAGGTAGTCGCGCCAGTGGCCGCGTTCGCCATGGCGCGGGGTGGCCGGGGCCAGGTCGGCCTCGCTGTCCAGCGCGCTGATCTCCAGGCCTTCGCCCAGGCGCAGCAGGCGCGCCGCCAGGCCGCCGCCGAACAGCCGGCGGTGCCAGCGCTGCCGCGAACGGCCGACCAGGATCAGGCTGGCGCGGCGCTCGCGGGCGTGCTCGACCAGGGTGCGCGCCACTTCCCCGCCGCGCAGCTGCACCACCTCGCCACCCAGGCGCTCGGCCAGTTGCTGGGCGTTCTGCAGGTACAGCCGCGATTGCTCGTCGCGGGCGTCGCCGGTGTCGACGTGGACCAGGCTCCAGGGCAGGTGGCGGCGTTCGGCCACCCGCGAGGCATGGCGCACCAGGCGCTCGGCGTTGCGCTCGCCGTCCACGCCCACCAGCAGCCGGCCGCGCAGCGCCGGGGCCTCGCCGCCCTGCTGGCGGTAGCGGTGCGCCAGGTCCGCATCCACCCGCGCGGCGGCGGTCTGCATGGCCAGTTCGCGCAGCGCGGTGAGGTTGGTCTGGCTGAAGAAGGCGTCGATGGCCGCCCTCGCCTGCTCCGGCACGTAGACCTTGCCTTCGCGCAGGCGCTCCAGCAGCTCGCGCGGCGGCAGGTCCACCAGCAGCAGTTCGTCGGCTTCCTGCAGCACCCAGTCGGGCACCGTCTCGCGCACCTGCACGCCGGTGATGTCGCGCACCTGGTCGTTGAGGCTTTCCAGGTGCTGGACGTTGACCGTGGTGTAGACGTCGATGCCGGCGGCGAGCAGCTCCTGGATGTCCTGCCAGCGCTTGGCGTGGCGGCTGCCGGGGGCGTTGCTGTGGGCCAGCTCGTCGACCAGGGCGAGCTGCGGCGGCTCGCGCAGCAGGCCGTCGAGGTCCATCTCGGCGAGGTGGATGCCGCGGTATTCCGAGCGCAACAGCGGCTGCTGCGGCAGGCCGGCCAGCAGCGCCTCGGTCTCGGCGCGGCCGTGGGTCTCGACGATGCCCACGCGCAGGTTCACGCCCTGGCGCAGCTGGCCCTGGGCGGCCAGCAGCATGGCGTAGGTCTTGCCCACGCCGGGGGCGGCGCCGAGGAACACCTTCAGGCGTCCGCGGCCGTTGCGCTCCAGGTCCGCGAGCAGGGCATCGGCGCGCTTGGGATCGGTCATGCTGGCCTCCAGGGGGTTGCGCGCAAGTCTAGCGAGGCAGTTGGTCGAGGGCCATGTTCAGGGCCAGCACGTTGACCACCGCCGGGCCCACCAGCGGCCGCCGGGTGTGCGCCTCGACCAGGTTGTGCACGGCCTGCTCCGGCAGGCTGCGGGCCTGGGCGATGCGCGGCACCTGGTAGAGCGCGGCGTCCGGCGGCAGCTGCGGGTCCAGCCCGCTGCCGGAGGTGGTGACCAGCGCCAGCGGCACCGGGCGCCCGGCCACCGCTTCGGCGGCGGCGTCCTTGGCGATGCGCTCGGCCAGCGCCGGGTTGCCCGGGGCCAGGTTGGAGGCGCTGCTGGAGACGGTGGCGTAGTCGCCGGCCGAGGGCCGTTCGTGAAACCACTGCGGGCCCTCGAACTTCTGCGCCAGCAGCGCCGAGCCGCGGACTTCGCCCTTGGCGTCGCGCACCAGGCTGCCGTTGGCCTGCTCGGGGAAGGCCACCTGGGCGATGCCGGTGACCAGCAGCGGATAGGCCACGCCGGTGACCAGCGAAAGCAGGGCCAGGGAGGCGATGGCGGGACGGATGTGATTGAGCATTTCCAGTTTCCTCGATGCGAGCTCTTCGTAGGAGCGAGCTTGCTCGCGAAGCTTTCGAACCAGGGCGGTTCGCGAGCAAGCTCGCTCCTACAGTTCGGGTAGCCCGTAGGATGGGTTGAGCGAAGCGATACCCATCGCCACGGCGGCAGTCCTGTTCAGGCCAGGCCCAGGGCCACCAGCAACAGGTCGATGGCCTTGATCCCGATGAAGGGCGCGATGATCCCGCCCACCCCGTAGATCAGCAGGTTGCGCCGCAGCAGGTGCATGGCGTCGCTGGCCGCCACGCGCACGCCGCGCAGGGCCAGGGGGATCAGCGCGATGATGATCAGCGCGTTGAACACGATGGCCGAGAGGATGGCGCTTTGCGGGCTGGCCAGGTGCATGACGTTGAGCACCTGCAGCTGCGGGTAGATGCCGGCGAACAGCGCGGGCAGGATGGCGAAGTACTTGGCCACGTCGTTGGCCACCGAGAAGGTGGTCAGCGCGCCGCGGGTCACCAGCAGTTCCTTGCCCACCTGGACCACGTCGAGCAGCTTGGTCGGGTCGCTGTCCAGGTCCACCAGGTTGGCCGCCTCGCGGGCCGCCTGGGTGCCGTCGTTCATGGCCATGCCGACGTCGGCCTGGGCCAGCGCCGGCGCATCGTTGGCGCCGTCGCCGCACATGGCGACCATGCGTCCCTCGCCCTGCTCCTGGCGGATGCGCGCCAGTTTCTTCTCCGGCGTGGCCTCGGCGATCACGTCGTCCACCCCGGCCTCGGCGGCGATGGCCGCGGCGGTCAGCGGGTTGTCGCCGGTCACCATCACGGTGCGGATGCCCATGCGGCGCAGTTCGGCGAAGCGATCGCGGATGCCCGGCTTGACCACGTCCTTGAGGTGGATGACGCCCATCAGCTTGCCGTCGGCCACCACCAGCAGCGGGGTGCCGCCGCTCTGGGCGATGCGCTCGACCTCCTTGGCCAGGCTTTCCGGCAGGTCGTCTCGGGCGCGGCCGACGAAGGCCAGGGCGGCGTCCACCGCGCCCTTGCGGTACACGCGGCCGTCGAGGTCGACGCCGGACAGGCGCGTCTCGGCGCTGAAGGCGATGGGCGTCAGTTGCTCGCGCGGCGGCTCCGGCAGGACGATCTGTGCGCGGAGGAATTCGACGATGGACTTGCCCTCCGGGGTGTCGTCGGCCAGCGAGGCCAGGAAGGCGGCCTCGGCCAGCTCCAGCGCGGTCACCCCCGGCGCGGCGTGCAGCGCGGCGCAGCGGCGGTTGCCGAAGGTGATGGTGCCGGTCTTGTCGAGCATCAGCACGTGCACGTCGCCGGCGGCCTCCACCGCGCGGCCGGACTTGGCGATCACGTTCAGCCGCACCAGGCGGTCCATGCCGGCGATGCCGATGGCCGAGAGCAGGCCGCCGATGGTGGTGGGGATCAGCGTCACCAGCAGCGCCACCAGGAACACCAGCGGCAGGCTGCCGCCGGCGAACAGGGCGAAGGGCTTGAGCGTCACCACCACCAGCAGGAAGATCAGCGTCAGGCCGATCAGCAGGATGTCCAGCGCCACCTCGTTGGGCGTCTTCTGCCGCTTGGCGCCCTCGACCAGGGCGATCATGCGGTCGAGGGTCGACTCGCCGGGGTTGACGCTGATGCGCACCAGCAGCCAGTCGGAGACCAGGCGGGTGTTGCCGGTCACGGCCGAGCGGTCGCCGCCGGATTCGCGGATCACCGGCGCCGATTCGCCGGTGATGGCGGCCTCGTTGACCGCCGCCACGCCTTCGATCACCTCGCCGTCGCCAGGGATCAGCTCGCCGGCCACTACGCGCACCACGTCGCCCTTGCGCAGGCTGGTGGCCGGCACGCTTTCGTAGGCGCCGTCGACGTTCAGGCGCTGCGCCATCAGGCCCTGGGTGCCGGCCTTGAGGCTGTCGGCGCGGGCCTTGCCGCGGCCCTCGGCCAGGGCTTCGGCGAAGTTGGCGAAGAGCACGGTGAACCACAGCCAGGCGGCGATCTGCGCGGCCACCGCCAGGGGCACCGCATCGCCGCCGGTGAAGCACAGCACGGTGGTGAGGATGGCGGTCAGTTCCACCACCAGCATCACCGGCGAGCGCTGCAGCTGGCGCGGGTCGAGCTTGACGAAGGCCTGCAGCAACGCCGGCCTCCACAGCGCGGCGAAACTCAGGCTGTGGCGTTTCTCGGGGGCGGACATGGCGTTCTTGAGCGACATGTCCTGGGTCTTGGCGTTCATCTATCGGTTCCTCAGAAGCCCAGGGTCAGGTGATCGGCCACCGGGCCGAGAACCAGGGTCGGCAGGAAGTTCAGGCCACCGACCAGGAGGATGGTCGCCGCCAGCAGGCCGACGAACAGCAGGCCGTGCGTGGGGAAGCTGTTCGGCCCCACCGGCACGCGCTTCTTCGCCGCCAGGCTGCCGGCGATGGCCAGCACCGGGACGATGTAGCCGAAGCGGCCGATGAGCATGGCCAGTGCGATCATCAGGTTGTGGAACGGGGTGTTGGCGCCGAAGCCGGCGAACGCCGAACCGTTGTTCGCAGTGCCCGAGGTATAGGCGTAGAGCAGCTGGCTGAAGCCGTGGGCGCCGGGGTTGCTCACCGCGCTCGCCGGGCCCGGCAGGCTGGCGGCGATGGCGCCGAGCACCAGCACGCCGACCGGCATCACCAGCAGGGTGGCGACCAGCAGGCGGACTTCGCGGGCCTCCAGCTTCTTGCCCAGGTATTCCGGGGTGCGGCCGATCATCAGCCCAGCCAGGAACACGGCGACCAGGACGAACAGCAGCATGCCGTAGAGGCCGGCGCCGACGCCGCCGAAGACCACCTCGCCGAGCATCATGTTGAACATCGCCACCAGGCCGCTGAGCGGGTTGAGGCTGTCGTGCATGGCGTTCACCGAGCCGTTGGAGGCGGCCGTGGTGGTCACCGCCCAGAGCACGCTGGCGGTGGTGCCGAAGCGGCTCTCCTTGCCTTCCAGGGGCGCGCCCTGGGTGATCGGCAGGTGCGCCAGCGCCGGGTTCGGCTGGTATTCCGCCCACAGAGCGACGCCCAGGCCGACGACGAACAGCAGCAGCATGCAGCCGAGGATGGCGCGGCTCTGGCGCAGGTCCTTGACGTAGTGGCCGAAGGTGAACACCAGCGCCGCCGGGATCAAGATGATCGACGCCAGCTCGAACAGGTTGGCCCAGGCCGTGGGGTTCTCGAACGGGTGCGCCGAGTTCACGCCGAAGAAGCCGCCGCCGTTGGTGCCCAGCTGCTTGATGGCGATCTGGCTGGCCGCCGGGCCCAGCGGGATGGACTGCTCGGCGCCCTGCAGGGTGGTGGCGTGGACGTAGTCCAGGAAGGTCTGCGGCACGCCCTGCCAGACCAGCAGCAGCGCCAGGATCAGGCACAGCGGCAGCAGGCCGTAGAGGGTCGCGCGGGTCAGGTCGACCCAGAAGTTGCCGAGGTTCTGCGTGGACTTGCGGGCGATGCCGCGGGCCAGCACCACCAGCACCGCCAGGCCTACCGCCGGGCTGACGAAGTTCTGCACGGTCAGGCCGAGCATCTGGCTCAGGTAGCTCAGCGCCGCCTCGCCGCTGTAGGCCTGCCAGTTGGTGTTGGTGACGAAGCTCACCGCGGTGTTGAAGGCCAGGGTCCACTCCAGGCCCGGCAGGTGCTGCGGGTTGAGCGGCAGCGCGCCCTGCCCCACCAGGATGGAGAACAGCAGGGCCAGGCCGGCCAGGTTGAAGGCCAGCAAGGCCAGGGTGTAGCCCTTCCAGTTCTGTTCGCTCTGCGGGTCGATGCCGCAGACGCGGTAGATCAGGCGCTCCACCGGCGCCAGCACCGGGCTGAGGAAGGTGCGCTCGCCCTCCATCACCTTGTAGTAGAAGCGCCCGAGCAGCGGCGCGGGCAGCAGCACCAGGGCGAAGAAGGCGGCGATCAGCAGCACGTCATGGCTGTTCATTCAGCCCCCTAGGAACGGTCGGCGCGCAGCAGCGCCACCAGCAGGTAGATGAAAAGTCCCGTGGCCAGGACCAGGGACACCCCGTCGAGCACGCTCATGTCTGTCTCTCCTCACGCAGGCGGATCCTTGCGATGGCGAAATTGTCCGCAAAGGGGGCGTAAAGAAGCGATTGGCGGGGCTTCCGGCGGGCATAAAGAAAGCGTAAAGAAGCGTTGTGGCGCGGCTTTGTAAGCGCACCGATACATTGACGACACTCTGTCGATATCCGCCGCCGTCAGTCTTGCCTACCGTGGCCCGCCGTGCGGCGGCGGGTTAGCATTGACCCCGCGCCCCGGGCGCTCCCAGCGACAGGTACTGCATGTTTCCCTCCAGCCCCTCCTCCAGCCAAGACAGCCAGCGCCGCTGGACCATCCGCGCCCTGCTGGTGGATGACGACGAGCCGATCCGCGAACTGCTCTGCGGCTACCTCGCGCGCTTCAACATCGAGGCGCGCGGCGTGGCCGATGGCGCGGGCATGCGCCAGGCGCTGGCCGAGGAAAACTTCGACGTGGTGGTGCTGGACCTGATGCTGCCCGGCGAGGACGGCCTGTCGCTGTGCCGCTACCTGCGCAGCGAATCGGACATCCCGATCCTCATGCTCACCGCGCGCTGCGAGCCGGCCGACCGCATCATCGGCCTGGAACTGGGCGCCGACGACTACATGGCCAAGCCCTTCGAGCCGCGCGAGCTGGTGGCGCGCATCCAGACCATCCTGCGCCGCGTGCGCGGCGACGAGGGGCGCAACGAGCCGCGCGCCCAGGTGCGTTTCGACCAGTGGCGGCTGGACAGCGTGCTGCGCCAGCTGCACTCCCCGGAGGGCCTGGTGGTGCCGCTGTCCAACGCCGAGTTCCGCCTGCTCTGGGTGTTCCTCGAGCGCCCGCGCCGGGTGCTCAACCGCGAGCTGCTGCTGGACGCCGCGCGCGGCCGCGCCATCGAGGCCTTCGACCGCAGCATCGACCTGCTGGTCTCGCGCCTGCGCCAGAAGCTCGGCGACGACCCGCGCTCGCCGCGGCTGATCAAGACCGTGCGCGGCGAAGGCTATCTGTTCGACGTCCGTGACATCGCCTGACGCCGGCCCGGCCAAGGAGGCCAGATGAAGAAGCGCTCGCTGCAGCTCGCCGACACCCTGTTCGCCCGCCTGTTCGGCGTGTTCCTGCTGGCCATCGTGATCGCCCACCTGCTGGCGTTCGTCTGGTTCAGCCACTTCCATCATCCGGCGCCACCGCCCCCGCCGCCTCCGCCGCCCCACGAATTCGCCGACCACGGCCCGCCGCCCCCGCCACCACCGCACCTGCCGTTCTGGAGCGCGCCCTTCGCCTTCCAGCTGCTGGCCCTGATCGCCGCCGCCTGGTTCGGCGCGCGCCTGCTGGCGCGCCCGGTGCAGCGCCTGGGCGACGCCGCGCTGCAACTGAGCGAGGACCTGGACAGCCCGGCGCTGCCGGAGACCGGCTCGCGCGAGGCACGGCAGGCGGCTCAGGCCTTCAACCGCATGCGCGAACGCATCCGCGAGCAGGTGCAGCAGCGCGGCCGCATGCTGGTGGCGGTGTCCCACGACCTGCGCACGCCGCTGTCGCGCCTGAAGCTGCGCGTGGAGGAGATCGACAACCCGCAGTTGCGCGCGCGCTTCGCCCAGGACCTGGGCGAGATGATCGGCATGCTCGACTCCACCCTGCACTACCTGCACCAGGAGCGCACCAGCGAGGCGCTGCAGTGGTTCGACGTCAACGCCCTGGTCGAATCACTGGCCGAGGACGCCTGCGAGCACGGCGCCCGCGTCAGCGTCGAAGGCCAGTGCGCGCCGCTGAAGGTGCAGCCGCTGGCCCTGCGCTCGTGCCTGTCGAACCTGCTGGACAACGCCCTGCGCTATGCCGGCGAGGTGCAGCTGATACTGCGCGACAGCGGCCAGCAGGTGGAAATCCTCGTCCGCGACCACGGCCCGGGCATCCCCGCGCAAATGCGCGAGCAGGTGTTCGAACCCTACTTCCGCCTGGAAGGCTCGCGCAACCGCAACTCCGGCGGCGTCGGCCTGGGCCTGGCCATCGCCCGCGAGGCGGCGCGGCGCCACGGCGGCGACCTGCACTTCGAGGAAACCCCCGGCGGCGGCGCCACCGCGGTGCTGCGCCTGCCGCGCGCCTGAGGCTTTGTCGGCCGCCGCATACAAAGCGCACATACCGCCGACAAGGCCCCCATCGAACCTGCCAGGACCGGAACTCCAGTTCCGGACCTATAACCTCATGGAGGCAGTCCGATGATCAGCGGAGTCAGCAGCTACAGCAGCTATTACAGCAGCGCCGCGCTCGCCAGCACCCAGCGCAGCGCCAGCAGCTCCAGCACTACAACCAGCACCAGCGGCAGCAGCGACAAGACGCAGAAATTCGCCGCCGACCTGTTCAAGTCCCTCGACAGCGACGGTGACGGCAGCGTCAGCTCCAGCGAGCTGGACAGCGCCCTGTCCGCCTCCGGCAGCGACAGCGGCGACATCGACATCGACTCGCTGCTGGCCCAGCTGGACAGCGACGGCAGCGGCGGCATCAGCCAGGACGAACTGAGCAGCGCCTTGCAGCAGGCCCAGGGCGACATGCCGCCGCCCCCGCCGCCGCCCTCCTCCGAGCAGGCCGCCAGCGACCTGCTGTCGTCCCTGGACAGCGATGGCGACGGCAGCATCAGCAGCGACGAACTCAGCGCCGCCAGCGCCTCCGGCACCGACAGCAGCGAGCTGTTCAGCGCCCTGGACAGCGACGGCAACGGCAGCATCAGCCAGGACGAACTGAGCAGCGCCCTGCAACAGGCCCAGGGCGACATGCCGCCGCCCCCGCCGCCCGCTTCCGGGGAAGCCGACAGCAGCCTGGCCAGCAGCACCAGCAGCGACACATCCAGCACCAACAGCGGCTCGGCCGGCGCCGAAGCCGTGCAGCAGATGCTCGCCATGCTGGCCAGGCACTACCAGGACAGCAGCGCCGCCAGCTACCAGAACACCAGCGGCAGCCTGGTCAACATCGCCGCCTGAGCCTCCTGCCGGCTGCGCCGGGATGCTTTCGATACCCATCGGGCAATGGCGATGGGTATCGCTTCGCTCCACCCATCCTACGGGTCTTGCAGGTTGCACCGAGATGCTCTTCGTAGGAGCGAGCTTGCTCGCGAACGAGCCCCGCAGCGAAGTTTGTTCGCGAGCAAGCTCGCTCCTACGAGAAGCCGTGCCCGCCTCCGTCCGCGGTCGGCCCAATCCGTACGGCGTTATCCGCCGTTTTCATCGGGCCGTAACCCTGTAGGAGCGGGCCCTGCCCGCGAATCGCGCGCAGGGCCCGCTCCTGCAGGGGGACGATCCGCGCCTTGCCAGCCCCCCATCGCTGCAGTAGCCTGTCCGGCCTAATCATCCGATGATTGGATGTCTATATGGCCAATCCCCTCAAACGCTCCCTGGTCGACATCGCCCTGGAGCAGATCCGCCAGCGCATCGACAGCGGCGCCTGGGCCCTCGGCCAGCGCCTGCCGCCGGAACCGGAGCTGGCGGAAATCCTCGGCATGAGCCGCAACACCGTGCGCGAGGCGGTGCGCGTGCTGACCTTCTCCGGCGTGCTGGAAGTGCGCCAGGGCGACGGCACCTACGTGCGCGCCTGCGCCGACCCGCTGGACACCATGCTGGCCCTGGCCCGCGGCTCCATCGAACAGGCCCTGGAAGCGCGCGGGGTGATCGAGGTCGAGGCCGCGCGCCTGGCCGCCCTGCGCCGCAGCGACGCCGACCTGGCCGCCCTGCGCCAGGCCCTGGCGCTCAGCGCGCAGCGCTACGGCGGCGACCTTCAGGCCTACATCGAGCACGACCTGGCCTTTCACCAGCGCGTGGTGGACAGCGCCCACAATCCGCTGCTGAGCGAGCTGTACCGCTACTTCTCGCAGGTCATCCGCGCCGGCCTGCAACACACCATCAGCGAACCCGGCCGCCCGCAGCCGGCCTTCGAGCTGCACCAGCAACTGCTGGACGCCCTGGAGCGCCAGGACGCCGAGGCGGCCGCGGTCGCCAACCGCGCGCTGCTGATCTGACCTCCCTTCCCACTGCCTTGCGATCGCCACCATGTCCCAACAACAACATCACGCCGACGAACTGCTGATCGACGCCGAGATCGACGAAGCCCCCGCCCCTACACCCGCACCGGTGCGGCCCTGGCTGCTGTTGCTCGGCCTGGTGCTGGTGGCGCTGAACCTGCGCCCGGCGCTGTCGAGCCTGGCGCCGCTGCTGAACACGGTGCGCGAGCACACCGGCCTGTCAGCCGCCGCCGCGGGCCTGCTGACCACCCTGCCGGTGCTCTGCCTGGGCCTGTTCGCCCCGCTGGCACCCCGCCTGGCACGGCGCCTGGGGGCCGAGCGGGCGGTGCTGGCGATCCTCCTACTGCTGGCCGCCGGCATCGTCCTGCGCAGCCTGTTCCCGGTGGCCGGGCTGTTCCTCGGCAGCCTGGTGGCCGGCGCCAGCATCGGCATCATCGGCGTGCTGCTGCCGGGCATCGTCAAGCGCGATTTCCCGCACATCGCCGGGATCATGACCGGCGTCTACACCATGGCCCTGTGCCTGGGCGCGGCCCTGGCCGCCGGGGCCAGCGTGCCCCTGGCCGGGCTGTTCGGCGGCAGCTGGCAACCGGCCCTGGCCGCCTGGGCCCTGCCGGCGGTGCTCGCCGCGCTGGTCTGGCTGCCGCAGACGCGCCAGGCCCAGCACGCCCACCGCCAGGCCTTCCAGGTTCGCGGCCTGTGGCGCGACCCGCTGGCCTGGCAGGTGACCCTGTACATGGGCCTGCAGTCGTCGCTGGCCTACATCGTGTTCGGCTGGCTGCCGTCGATCCTCATCGACCGCGGCCTGAGCCCGACGGCCGCCGGGCTGATGATGTCCGGCTCGGTGATGGTGCAGCTGTTCAGCGCCCTGGGCGCGCCCTGGCTCGGCACCCGCGGGCGCGACCAGCGCCTGGTGGTGTTCCTGGTCCTGGCGCTGACCCTCGCCGGCCTGCTCGGCCTGCTCTATGCGCCCAACGGCAGCCTGTGGCTGTGGGCGGTGGTGCTCGGCCTGGGCCAGGGCGGCACCTTCAGCATCGGCCTGGCGCTGATCGTGCTGCGCTCACCCGACGCCCACGTCGCCTCGCACCTGTCCGGCATGGCTCAGGGCGTGGGCTACACCCTGGCGGCCCTGGGGCCCTTCCTGGTCGGCCTGGTGCACGATCTGAGCGACGGCTGGAATGCGGTGGGCGTCATCTTCATCGCCATCAGCCTGGGCGCCCTGGTGGCCGGCCTCGGTGCCGGCCGCGACCGGCTGGTCGGCGTGCGCAGCGAGGCGCTCCCGGCCGAGGCGGCACGCGGGTAGGCACGGCGCCTTCCTGTAGGAGCGAGCTTGCTCGCGAACAGGCATCGCAGCGGGGCTTGTTCGCGAGCAAGCTCGCTCCTACGAAAAGCCGTGCGTCCTGGAATCGTAGGAGCGGACTCTGTCCGCGATAGCCGGACATCCCGGCGCGATTCGCGGATGACCCACCCACGCCATCCCCCTGTAGGAGCGCGCCCTGCGCGCGAATCGCAGGCAGGGCCTGCTCCTACAGGTTTCTGCACAGCTGGCCTAGGGCGCCTTGTCCCCCGGGCCGCCCGGCGGCAGGGTGCCGCGCTTGGGGCTCTCGATCCAGTCGTTGACCAGGTTGTAGACCACCGCCAGCAGCACCGGGCCGAGGAACAGGCCGATGAAGCCGAAGCTGAGCAGTCCGCCGAGCACGCCGAGCAGCACCACCACCAGCGGCAGGTTGCCGCCGCGGCTGATCAGGTAGGGCTTGAGGATGTTGTCCACGCCGCTGATGACGAAGAAGCCCCAGATGCCCAGGAACACCCCGTAGCCGTACTCGCCCTGGAAGAACAGCCAGACGGTGGCCGGCCCCCAGACCAGCGGCGGGACCATCAGCAGGCTGCAGACGAAGGTCAGCAGGCCGAGCAGGATCGGGCCGGGCACCCCGGCGATGCTGAAGCCGATGAAGGCCAGCACTGCCTGGGCCGCCGCGGTGCCGATCACGCCGTTGACCACCCGCTGCACGGTGCCGGCGATGAGGTCCATGTAGTGTTCGGCGCGCGGGCCGATCAGGCGCTCCAGCATCTGGTAGGCGAAGGCCTCCAGGCGCTTGCCGTCGCGGTAGAAGAAGAAGATCAGCACCAGGCTCAGGACCAGCTCGAAGATGCCCCCGGCCAGCTTGGCCGAACGCGCCAGCAGCCAGTTGCCGACCTCGCCCATGTAGGGCTTGAGCGCGGAGAAGATGGCCACCCCCTGCTGGTCGATGGAGTACCACCAGCCGACCAGCCGGTCGCCGATCAGCGGGGTGCGCGCCAGCCAGCTCGGCGGCGGCGGCAGGCCGGAGACCTGCAGGTTCTTCACCAGCTCGACGCCGGCGCGCAGCTTGTCCGCCAGGCCGAAGCCCAGGCCCAGCAACGGCAGCGCCACCACGATGATCCAGAAAGCGGTCAGCACGCCCGCCGCCAGGGCCTCGCGGCCGCCCAGCAGGCGCGTCAGCAGGCGCATCAGCGGCCAGCTGGCGAAAGCCAGCACGGCGGCCCAGAACAGCGCCGTCCAGAACGGCGCCAGCACCCACAGGGTGGCGACCAGCAGGACCACCAGGAGGATGCGCAACAGCAGGTTATCGAACATCGGGGCCGGACTCCTTCTCGGTACGGCGACGGCAGCCGGGCACAGGGCGCGCCCAGCTTCAGCGTAGGCGAATCAGCGCAGCCAGGTCAGGTGCAGCCCGTCCCCTTCACCGCTGCCCAGCTCCAGGCGGGCATCGCGCACGCCCTGGCCGGCCAGGGCACTGCGCCAGTCGGCGGCGTGGGCGCCGGCCAGCTCGACGCGCACACCGGTGTCCTGGCGCAGGGTGCGCACCAGCAGGTCGAGCCAAGCGCCGCCGGGCTCGGCGGGCACGTGGCTGAGGGTCAGCTCGCCGTTGGCCTTGAGCAGGCGCATCAAGGTCGCGGCGCTGGGCAGCAGTTCGCCCAGGGCGCTGCCGGCGTCCAGTTGCTCGGCGTGCAGGTAGGCGCGGCGGTTGCCGCGGGTGATGGCGTAGACCGCCAGCAGGCTGTCCTGCTGCGGCGCGGCCAGGCGCACCAGCAGGTAGGCCTGCTGGTCGTCCGGGCCGTAGAGGCTGGATTTGCCGAACACCGCATTGGCCAGCAGGCTGCTGGAGCCGCAGTCGCGGCCCTCGCACCAGAACAGCGGGGTGGCGTCGGCCTTGAGCAGGTCCTTGCGCGCGGCGGCGAAGGCGCTGGCGCTGGAGTCCTCGTCGGGCAGGCGGTAGGTCAGCGCGGAGAGCTGGCCGAGGGCGCGCGCCTCGCCTTCCATGCGCAGGCGCCCGCTGATGCGGCTGATCGGCCCCAGCGGGTAGACGCGCTCGGTGGCGGGGGCGCTGGTGAAATCGACGATCTCCGCCCTCGGGAAACGGGGCAGCACGTCGAGGTCGTGGCTGTCGGGAACGTCGGCGGCGAAGGCGCTGGCCGCGAGCAGCGTGCCCACCAGGGGCAGCAGGGAAAGGCGAGGCATGTCAGGCGTCGCACCTCCGTTGCGCACGCCGCGAGGCATGCACGCCCGGGCCGCTGGAATCCTTGGGGCCGCCCGGCATGGCGGTGGCGAAGAGCTGAATCATGCAGAATCTCCCGACTGCGATCCATGCAGCGTCGTGGCAAGCCCCGCTTTAGTCAAGCGGGGTGCGGCAACGGGGTGTTTCCCTGCGCCTACGCGCCCAGGAACGGCTGGAAGATCGCCGCCACCGCCTGCGCACCGGCTTCGTCGTCCAGGTGCAGGTGATGGCCGCCGGGCAGCTCGTCGACGTCGAAGGGGCGCCCGTCGATCAGCTTGCGGATGCCCGGCTCGGCGGCGAGCATGCCGCCCTGGGCCAGCACCAGGCTGACCGGGCACTGCACGGCCTGGACGAAGCTCGCGGCGTGGGCGCGGGTGAAGCGCAGCGGCGAAGGCAGGGTCAGGCGCGCATCGCTGCGCCAGGTGAAGCCGCCGGGCACCGGCATCAGCCCGCGCCGGGCCAGCAGTTCGGCGGCCTCGCGGCTGACCGCGCCGACGCCCTTCATGCGTGCCTCCACCGCGCGGTCGATGGCTTCGTACACCGGCTTGCGCTTGTTCGGCAGCGCCAGTTGCGCCTTCAGCGCCTCGCCCAGCTTGGCCGGCGCGCTGTCGGCCTCGCCGGTGTAGGGCACCAGGCCGTCGATCAGCGCCAGGCGTTCGATGCGCTCGGGCATGGCGCCGGCCAGCAGCACCGAGACGATGGCGCCCATGGAATGCCCGAGCAGCGAGAAGCGCTCCCAGCCCAGTTGCTCGGCCACCGCCAGCACGTCGTAGGCGTAGTCCCACAGCAGGTAGCTGGCCCCGGGGGCGCGGTGCGCCGAGTGGCCGTGGCCGGCGAAGTCCAGGGCGACGATGCGCAGCCCGTCCAGCTTCGGCGCCAGGCGCGCGAAGCTCATGGCGTTGTCCAGCCAGCCGTGCAGGGCCAGCACCGGCTTGCCGTCCTCCGGGCCGAACAGGTGCGCAGCCAGTTCGATGTGCGGAAGGTTCAGGCGGATCTCTTCGACCTGGGCGCTCATGGGCGGGAATTCTCCTGTTCGGCACGGCGCTGCCAGCGCTCGACTACCTGCTTGATCAGTTCGGCGGTGTCGCGCGGGCGCTCCAGCGGGAACATGTGCCCGCCGGGCAGCGACAGGGCTTCGCCCTGCGGCGCCAGGCGCACCGCGCGAGCATGGTGCGGCAGCACCACCCGGCTGTGGCGGCCGCGCACCAGCGCCAGCGGCACCGCCAGGCGCCGCGGGCTGCCCGGCGCGGCATGGGGCACGTTGCGATAGATGCTGATTTCGGTGGCCGGGTCGAACTTCAGGCGCAGGCCCTGGCCGTTCGCGGCCAGGCCGTGGCGCACGTAGTCCGCCAGGCAGTCCGGGTCGAAACGGCGGAACAGCGACTTGCCGCCGAAGTAGCGCAGCGCCTCGTCGAAGTCGGCGAACGCCTCGCGCCGCCCCAGGGTGCGCCCGGCCGGGGTGATGCGGTCGATGAAGCCGAAACGCTTGGCGGCGCGGATCACCCACTGGTCGGCGAAGGTCAGTGTCGGCGAATCGAGCATCAGCACGCCGCGGTACAGCTCCGGGCGGCGCAGCGCGGCATGGTAGTGCAGCAGGCCGCCGAGGGAATGGCCGACGCCCCACACCGGCGCGCCCTGGGCTTCGAGATGGAACAGCAGTTCGTCCACCAGGTTCGCCCAGTTGGCGTTCACCGGGAAGCGCGGGTCGTGGCCGTGCATGTCCAGGTGGCGCACCTCGAATTCCGGCGCCAGGGCCTGGAACAGCTTGCCGTAGGTGGCCGAGGGGAAGCCGTTGGCGTGGGCGAAGAAGATCGCGTGGGACATGCCGGTGACCGCAGTGCTGATGACTGCGGAATTCTCCCCCAGGCCATGGCTGGCCACAATGGCCCGGCCCACTGCCGGCCAGGGCACTCCGGCCAAAAGCCAGGGCGCCTCAGAACTGCCGCGCCAGGCTGAGCGCGATGCCGCCGGCCACCAGCAGGAACACCAGGCCGCAGGCGCCGTCGATGACCGGCACCGCGCGCAGCAGGCGCTGCTGCAGCGCCGGGCGGGTGAGGGTCACGCTGAGCAGGCTGAACCAGGCGAAGCCGGTGCAGAACAGCATGGCCGCCACCGCCAGCTTGCCGGGCGCGGACATGTCCAGCGGGATCAGGCTGCTGAGCAGGGCGAGGAAGAACACCAGCGCCTTGGGGTTGAATAGGTTGGTGGCCAGGCCGCGCAGCCAGGGCCCCAGCGGCGAGGCCGGCAGCTCGCCGTCCAGGCGCCCTGCCCCGCCCGCGCTACGCCGCGACCAGGCGCGCAACGCGCCTATGCCGAGCCAGCCCAGGTAGAGCGCGCCGGCCCCCTGCAGCAGGCCGAACAACACCGGTGAGTGGCGCAGCAGCAGCGACACGCCGGTCAGCACCAGAGTGCCGTGGACCAGGATGCCGCAGGCCAGGCCCAGGGCGCTGAGTACGCCGGCGCGGCGCCCCTGGTGCAAAGCGGTGCGCACCACCAGGGCGACATCCGGGCCCGGGCTGACCAGGGCGACGGCGAATACGGCGGTGAGCGTCAGCAAGACGCGGGCCTCCTGCATGGCGGGATTCTCCAGGGGAAAGGGGATGTCGGGGTGGGATCAGCGTTGGCGCAGGCGCGCCGGCGGCAATCCGTAGGTACGGCGGAACAGGCGGCTGAAGTGCGCCTGGTCGTAGAAACCCAGGCTCAGCGCCACCTCGCTCAGCGGCTGGCCGGCGAGCACCCGCGGCAGGGCCCGCTCCAGGCGCAGCTGGGTCAGCCACTGGTGCGGCGGCAACCCGCAGTGGTTGCGGAAGCGCCGCAGCACCTGCCAGGGGCTGAGGTCGCAGAAGGCCGCCAGCTCGTCCAGCGTCGGCGGGCTCTCCAGGCGCGACTCCAGCCAGTCGCGCAGGCGTCGCCAGGTCGCGGCGTCGAAGCCCTGGCGTGGCTCGCGGATGCGCAGGCTGGAGGCATGCCCGAGCAGCGTGGCCAGGCCCTGCCAGAGCCGGCCTTCCTGTTCCAGGCGCTCGCCACCGGTCAGCACCTGGTGCAGGCCGTGCAGTTGCTGCCGCAACTGTTCGTCGCGCAGCTGGCTGGCCAGCAGCCGCGGCGTGCCCTGGCGACCATCGCTGAGGCTGCGCGCGGCCTGCTCCAACCACTGCGGCTCGATGGACAGCACGCGGATGCGGTAGCCGCCGTCGCCCTCGCTGGCGCCGTCGTGGATGCTTTCCGGGCTCATCAGCAGGATGTCGCCGCCACCGGCCAGGCAGCGTTCGCCGGCGTGCACGTAGCGCTGGCGACCGTCGAGCATCAGCCCGATGTGGTAGTCCAGGTGAAAGTGCCGGGGAAAGGCGAAACGGTGGTACTCGGCGTCGATGTAGCGCACGCCGGGCAGCCCGCTGCGGTGGTGTTCGATGCGTTCCATGGGCCTACTCTAGCGCCCGGGCGCCGGCAGGTCTTGGATAAAATTGCGCGGCCGGAAGGCGAATCGCGGACGGAGTCCGCTCCTACGGTCCGTCGTGAGGCATGGCGCTTCCCTGTAGGAGCGGACCTTGTCCGCGATAGCCGGACGTATCGGCGCGATTCGCGGATGAGATCCGCTCCTACGCCGCCCCACACGCGCCATTTCCTTGTAGGAGCGCGCCCTGCGCGCGAAATCGCGGGCAGGGCCCGCTCCTACAGGTCTTCCGTATCGCCTAGCGCTCCAGCGGCACTATGGCCATGGTCAGCCGCGAGATGCAGCTGGGCTTGCCGTCGTCGCCATGCAGGCGGATTTCCCAGACGTGGGTGGAGCGGCCGAGGTGCACCGCCTTCGCCACCGCCGTCACCCGCCCGCTGCGCAGGCCGCGCAGGTGGTTGGCGTTCACCTCCAGGCCCACGCAGTAGTACTTGCTGGTGTCGATGCACAGGTAGCTGGCGGTGGAGCCGACGGTTTCCGCCAGCACCACCGAGGCGCCGCCGTGCAGCAGGCCGTAGGGCTGGTGGGTGCGCGCGTCCACCACCATGCTGGCGGTCAGCGAGTCGTCATCCACCGCCTCGAAGCGGATGTCCAGGACCTCGCCGATGGTCTTCTTCAGGTTGGCGTTGAGCGCCTCCAGATCAGGCGTAGTGCGCCACTGGCTCATGCATTCACTCCCGGCAGTCAGTCATGCCACTGCACCGCTTCGCGGCGCTCGGCCCATTCGTTGAAACGCGCGCCGTAGGTGGATTCCACCACGTTGCGCTTGATCTTCAGGGTAGGCGTGAGGAAGCCGTTGTCCACGCTCCACACCTCCTTCACCAGCACCAGCCCGGCCAGGCGCTCGTGCTTGTCCAGCTCGCCGTTGACCTCCTCCACCAGCTGCCGCAGGCTCTCCTCCAGCTGCGAGCGCGAGCCGTTGGCGGCCTCCTGGCGGCCGACCTCGGACAGCACGCACAACCCCAGCGGCGCCACCAGGCCGTCGCCGACCACGCAGATCTGCTCGATGCGCGAATGCACCGCCAGGCGGTTCTCGATGGGCGCCGGGGCGACGTACTTGCCCTTGCCGGTCTTGAAGATTTCCTTGAGCCGGCCGGTCAGGCGCAGGTTGCTGTCGGCGTCCTGCTCGCCCTTGTCGCCGGTGCGCAGGTAGCCGTCTTCGGTGAGTGTCTCGGCGGTGCGCTCGGGGTCCTTGTAGTAGCCGAGCATGGTCGCGCCGCTACGCACCTGCACCTCGCCCTCGTCGCTGATGCGTACCTCGACACCGGGGCTGGACTGGCCGATCCAGCCTTCGCGCTGCTTGCCCGGGCGGCACACGTGGGAGTAGCCGCAGTTCTCGGTCATGCCGTAGACCTCCAGCACGCTCAGGCCCAGGCGCCTGTACCAGTCGAGCAATGCCGGCGGCACCGGCGCCGCGCCGCACAGGGCGTAGCGCACCGCATCCAGGCCGAGGCCGGCGAGCACCTTGCGCCCGACCAGGCGGCCGACGATGGGCAGGCGCAGCAGGCGGTCGAGCTTCTGCGCCGGCATCTGCGCGTAGACGCCCATCTGGAACTTGGTCCAGATCCGCGGCACGCCGAAGAACACCGTGGGCCGCGCGCGGCGCATGTCGGCGATGAAGGTGTCCAGGCTGTCGGCGAAGAAGATCGTCTGTCCGGCGTAGATCGAAGCCATCTCCACGAACATCCGCTCGGCCACGTGGCACAACGGCAGGTAGGACAGCAGGCGGTCCTCCTCGCCGACGCCGAACAGTTGCATGGCGCGGCTGGCGGCGAAGTCGAAGTTGGCGTAGGAATGCATCACGCCCTTGGGCGTGCCCGTGGTGCCGGAGGTATAGATGATGGTGGCGAGGCTGGCGGGGTCCGGCAGCGGCACCTCCTGCAGCGGCTCGCAGGCCTGCAGGTCGTCCCAGCTGTGGTCGAAGCGCCCTGCCGGATGCAGCGGCAGGGACACGCTGAGCACCCCGGCCGGCAGCCCGGGCGCCATCGCCGGCCAGTCGTCGAGCTTGCCGACGAAGGCTACCGTGGCCTCGGAGTGGCTCAGCACCTGGCGCACCGATTCGGCGGTGAGGTTCGGGTACAGCGGCACCGAGATGTGCCCGGCCATCCAGATGGCGACGTCGGCGATGATCCAATGCGCGCAGTTCTTCGAGATGATCGCCACGCGGCTGCCCGGCGGCAGTTGCAGGCTGCGCAGCCAGGCGGCTGCACGCCGCGCCTGGTCGCCGGCCTCGCCCCAGGTGAGGCTCTGCACCTGGCCGCCCGGCAACGGCTGGACCAGGTAGCGCTTGTCCGGGTGACGCGCCTCGCGTTGCAGGAATTGCTCGAGCGGAGAACGAATTTCAGTGACCACATGCCCCTCCTTTTTTGTTGTTCTAGAGGTGTAGCGATAGATCAACCAAGCACTTGCTTGGTCGAATATTCCATGCGTCCTACAGACTGGCAAGAAGGGATATGTGAACTTTTGTAGGGAGATGCTTCAGCAGCGCATGGCGCGTCCGACGGCGAACTGCTAAAAGCAGCGGCAGGCCCCTGTGGAAAGCTGCCCATGCCGTTCATCACCGACAGCGCGCTGGCCGAGTTGGCGCTGCTGTTCAACCTGCTCTGTGCCACTCTGTTCGGCGGCCTGATCGGCCTCAACCGCCAGTTGCACCACCGCCCCGCCGGGCTGCGCACCCACGCCCTCACCGCCCTGGCCGCGGCGCTGGCGATCACGGTGATCCAGCAATTGCAGCCGGGCACCGCGGATGCCGCCAGCCGCGTGGCCCAGGGCGTGCTCACCGGCATCGGTTTCATCGGCGCGGGGGTCATCGTCCACCACGAGCGCCGCTACCGTGTAGAGGGGCTGACCACCGCCGCTACCATCTGGGTTTCATCGATGCTCGGCCTGGCCTGTGGCACCGGGCACGTGCTGACCGCCGCCGTCGGCCTGGCGCTGACCTTGCTGATCCTGGTGCTGGGCAACCGCCTGGAACAGCGCCTGGCCGGACGCGGGCCGAACGATGACGTCAGCCTGACGGACGACGACAAACCGAATTGACCCGCAGAAACGCCAAGGCCCCGCGAGGGGCCCTGGCGGAACCGTCAACCGCGTCCGGGATGGTAGAGGGAAACCAGCGTCATCAGCCCCGCCAGCGGCCCCTCGCCTTCCAGTTCGGCCAGGGAGGCGGTGGCCATCGGCAGCGCCTCGTCGCGGCTGCCGTGCACCAGCAGCCCGCCCAGGGAACCGATCAGCGGCTGGTGGCTGACCAGCAGCAGGTTGCGCTCGCTGCGGTTGTCGAGAAAGCGCAGCACGTCGCGAGGATCGTCGTCCGGCGTCAGCCAGGGCGCGGTGCCCACCGCGCCGTCGAAGCCCAGCGCCTCGCGCACCAGTTCGGCGGTCTGCTGGGCGCGCACGTAGGGGCTGGCCAGGATGCCGTCCAGCGGGTGGCCGGCCAGGTGCCCGGCGCTCTGCAGCACTTCCTTGCGGCCATGGGCGGTCAGCTCCCGCTCGGCGTCGCGGCGGGCCTGGGGTTCGGCCTGGCCGTGGCGCAGCAGCCAGATCCTCACAACTTCGGCTCCTCGTCGCGCGCCGGGTGCGGCGCCGGCGGCACGGCGTGGGCGGCTTCGCCCTCGGGGGCGCGGGCGGCCGGCCAGTCGGCGAAGGGCCAGGGTTTCTCGTCGCTGTTGAAGGTGCCGAAGCGGCCGATCTGCGCCAGGTACTGGCTGAGGCTGTCGCCGAAGGCCAGCAGGCTGGCGCTGGGCGCGCCGTAGATGATGCGGTAGACCAGTTGCACCACCACCACGGCGCCGAGCAGCATCTGCGCGACGTACCACACCAGGGCGAACAGCAGCATCCAGAGGATGCGCAGGGCCAGGGATTCCTTGTTCATACGGTCGGCCAAACGATCAGCGGACATGGGTATCTCCTCAGAAGCCACTGGTGGGAATGAAGTCGGTGTCGGTCTTCGGCTCGCCGCTCATCAGCGCCTGGATCACCTGGGCCAGGGTGCGCCCGCCGAAGAGGATGGCGTAGAGCCCGGCGACCAGCGGCATGTAGACGCCCAGCTCGTCGGCCTTGGCCTTGAGCACCTTGAGGGTGTTCACCCCTTCGGCGGTCTCGCCCATGCGAGCGACGGCGTCGTCGAGGCTCAGACCCTCGCCCAAGGCGAAGCCGACCTGATAGTTGCGGCTTTTCGGTGACGAACAGGTGACGATCAGGTCGCCCACCCCGGCCAGGCCGAGGAAGGTCATGGGGTTGGCGCCGAGCTTGACGGCGAAGCGCGTCATCTCCGCCAGGGCACGGGTGATCAGCATGCCCTTGGTGTTCTCGCCCATGCCCAGGGCCGCGGCCATGCCGGCGATGATGGCGTAGACGTTCTTCAGCGCGCCGCCCAGTTCGACGCCAAAGCGGTCGCCGCTGGCGTAGACGCGGAAGGTGCGACCATGCAGCGCTTCCTGCACGCGGCTGCAGAGCGCCTCGTCCTCGCTGGCGACCACGGTGGCGGTCAGCTCATGCTCGGCGATCTCGCGGGCCAGGTTCGGCCCGGAAATGACCGCGATGCGCGCGGCGGGGGCGATCTCCTCGAGAATCTGGCTCATCAGTTTGAAGCTCTGCGCCTCGATGCCCTTGGTCAGGCTGACCAGCGACTTGCCCGCCAGTTGCCCGGCGAAGGGCTCCAGCACCTTGCGCAGCGCGCTGGAGGGCACGGCGACGAAGATGAGTTCGCAATCGTTCAGGGTCGCTGCGAGGTCGGTGACCGGCTCGACGTTCTCGTGGATGCGCACGCCCTTGAGGTAGCGCGGGTTCTCGCGCAGGGCGCGGATGCTCGCGGCCTGCTCCTCGTCGCGCATCCATTGGCGCACGCGTTGGCCGTTCTCCGCCAGCAGGTTGGCGAAGGCGGTGCCGAAACTGCCGCCGCCCAGCACAGCGATCGGTTGCTGCTCAGTCATGTCACTTCCATCACGGGCCGCACGCGGGCGGCGATTGGGGCATTATAAGGCGCCACCGCCAGGCGGCCAGTGCACATCGCACGCTGGCAAAGCGCCCCGCCTCGTTTAACATCCGTCCCCGTAGAAAACCGAGAACAGGGCCGTTCCGTGCACGCCACGCACCATCGCCAGAATCGACCAGCCGCCGGAGAGGCACGATGACTCCGCGCAAGGGCTGGAACATCCAGAACCGCATGCTCGCCATCAGCCTCGGCCCCGCGTTGCTGTTGACCCTGCTGCTGACCGGCTACTTCACCTATTCGCGCCTGCAGGACCTGCGCCAGGAGCTCAACCACACCGGCCAGCTCATCGCCAACCAGCTCGCCCCGGCAGCGGAGTATGGCGTGCTTTCGGGCAACCTGCCGGTCCTCCAGAGCCTGCTGCGCACCACCCTGGGCACGCCGCACGTCCGCTTCATCGAGGTGCGCAACCGCAATGACGAGATTCTCGTCTACGCCGAGCAGCCGCCCGCCGACAACGGCCAGGTCGCGCCCAAGATCGAGGTGTTCCACGCCGCCATCCAGCGCGAGCACGTCGCCCCCGAGGTGCCGGGCGACGCCGCCACGCTGCGCCACACACCGGGCCGCCAGGACCAGCCGGCCAGCGACGCCGACTACCTGGGCCGCGTGGTGGTGGGCATGGCCAACGACGCCTTCAGCGAGCGCCAGCAGGAAATCCTCTTCAAGGCCAGCCTGCTGGCCTTCTTCGCCCTGCTGTTGACGCTGCTGCTGGCCCGCCGCCTGGCGCAGCGCCTGGCGGCGCCGATCAGCACCATGGCCAACGCGGTGCAGGCGATCCAGACCGGCGACTACCAGACCAGCCTGCCGGTGCTGGACAACGGCGAAGTCGGCGACCTCGCACGGCACATCAACAACCTGGCGCGCGGCCTGCAACAGGCCAGCAAGGAGCAGGAACGCACCATCGCCCAGCTGGTGGCGGCCCGCGAGGAGGCCGAGCAGGCCAACCGCAGCAAGTCGGACTTCCTGGCGATGATGAGCCACGAGCTGCGCACGCCGATGAACGGAGTGCTGGGCATGCTGCAACTGCTCGAGACCACCGAACTCAACCACGAGCAGGCCGAATACACGGCGCTGGCCACCGAGTCCACCGAGCACCTGCTCAAGGTCATCAACGACATCCTCGACTTCTCGCGCATCGAGCGCGGCGCTCTGGAGCTGGAGCGCATCCCCTTCAACGTGCTGGAGCTGATCCAAGGCTCGCTGCTGGCCTTCCAGCACAGCGCCCAGCAGCGCGGCCTGACGCTGCGCATGGACGTCCAGCCCGGGCTGGAGCACCTGGAGGTGCGGGGCGACCCGACGCGCCTGCGGCAGATCCTGGTCAACCTGCTGGGCAACGCGCTGAAATTCACCGAGGAAGGCGCCATCCGTCTGGAAGTCCGCTGGCAGGCCCTGGACGATGAAGTGCTGTGGCTGACCTGCGCGGTCAACGACAGCGGCATCGGCATCTCCCCGGAACGCCTGGAGCACATGTTCGAAGCCTTCAAGCAGGCCGACTCGTCCACCTCGCGGCGCTACGGCGGCACCGGCCTGGGCCTGGCCATCGCCCGCACCCTGGCCGAGCGCATGGGCGGCACCCTGCAGGCATCCAGCGAGGAAGGCCTGGGCTCGACCTTCACCCTGGAGATTCCCCTGCCCTTCCAGGCACGCAGCCTGGGAGCGGCCGAACGCGCCCTGCGCGCTTCGGAGCAGGCCACCGGCCAGTCGGTGCTGCTGGTGGAGGACAACCCGGTGAATCAAACGGTCATAGAAGCCATGTTGCGCAGCCTCGGCTATCGCGTCACTCTGGTCGGCGATGGCGCGCAGGCGGTGCGCACGGCGGAACGCAACGAATTCGATGCCATCCTCATGGATTGCCGCCTGCCGCTGCTCAACGGCTACGAGGCCACGCGACAGATTCGCGCACTCCCCGGACGCCAGCAGGTGCCGATCATCGCCCTGACCGCCAATGCCCTGCAGGGCGATCGCGAGCTGTGCCTGGAGTCAGGCATGGACGATTACCTGGCCAAGCCGTTCAAGCGCGCTGATCTACAGAAAATTCTGCAGCGCTGGTTGACCTCCGGGCGTTGATCCGCGGGGCCTGTTCGCCCAAACTCGTGGGCCTGCGAGGCTGATCGGCAAAATGCACGCCCAGCTGGAGCAACAGAGGCACCGGAAGAAAGTGAACAACCGTTCGCCCGGTGCTGTGACTTTAACCGACAGGCAATAGTCTATGACTAGGCTGCCGCAGGACGCCGCTACAAGAATGAGGCGCGCGGAGCCGCAGGACGATCGATTTCGCCCTGCCGTTCAGGATTTTTGAGGAGCTCGCATGACCAAACAACACGCCTTCACCCGAGAAGACCTGCTGCGCTGCAGCCGCGGCGAGCTCTTCGGCCCGGGTAATGCGCAACTGCCCGCCCCGAACATGCTGATGATCGACCGCATCACCCACATCAGCGACGTCGGCGGCAAGTATGGCAAGGGCGAACTGGTCGCCGAGCTGGACATCAACCCCGACCTCTGGTTCTTCGCCTGCCACTTCGAAGGCGACCCGGTGATGCCGGGCTGCCTGGGCCTGGACGCCATGTGGCAGCTGGTCGGCTTCTACCTCGGCTGGCAGGGCAACCCCGGCCGCGGCCGCGCCCTGGGTTCGGGCGAGGTGAAATTCTTCGGCCAGGTCCTGCCGACCGCCAAGAAAGTCACCTACAACATCCATATCAAGCGCACCATCAACCGTTCGCTGGTCCTGGCCATCGCCGATGGCAGCGTCAGCGTCGATGGCCGCGAAATCTACAGCGCCGAAGGCCTTCGCGTCGGCCTGTTCACCTCCACTGACAGCTTCTAAGGGTAATCCGCATGCGTCGCGTCGTGATCACCGGCCTGGGCATCGTATCCTGCCTGGGCAATGACAAAGACACCGTCTCCGCCAACCTGCGCGCCGGCCGTGCCGGTATCCGCCACAACCAGTCGTACGTCGACATGGGGCTGCGCAGCCACGTCTCCGGCTCGGTGAACCTCAACCTCGAAGAGCTGATCGACCGCAAGGTGTTCCGCTTCATGGGCGACGCCGCGGCCTATGCCTACCTGGCGATGGAACAGGCGATCAAGGACTCCGGCCTGACCGAAGAGCAGATCTCCAACCCGCGCACCGGCCTGATCGCCGGCTCCGGCGGCGCTTCCACCCTGAACCAGATGGAAGCCATCGACACCCTGCGCGAGAAGGGCGTCAAGCGCATCGGCCCATACCGCGTCACCCGCACCATGGGCAGCACCGTTTCCGCCTGCCTGGCCACTCCCTTCCAGATCAAGGGCGTGAACTACTCCATCTCCTCGGCCTGCGCCACCAGCGCGCATTGCATCGGCAATGCCATGGAACAGATCATGATGGGCAAGCAGGACGTGGTCTTCGCCGGTGGCGGTGAAGAAGAGCACTGGAGCCAGAGCTGCCTGTTCGACGCCATGGGTGCCCTCTCCACCCAGTACAACGACACCCCGGAAAAGGCCTCCCGCGCCTACGACGCCAAGCGTGACGGCTTCGTCATCGCCGGCGGCGGCGGCATGGTGGTGGTCGAGGAACTGGAGCACGCGCTCAAGCGCGGCGCCAAGATCTACGCCGAAATCATCGGCTACGGCGCCACCTCCGACGGCTACGACATGGTCGCCCCGAGCGGCGAAGGCGCCATCCGCTGCATGCAGCAGGCGCTGTCCACCGTCGACACCCCGATCGATTACCTGAACACCCACGGCACCTCCACCCCGGTGGGCGACGTGGCGGAAATCCGCGGCATCCGCGAAGTCTTCGGCGGCAAGGCCCCGGCCATCAGCTCCACCAAGAGCCTGTCCGGCCACTCCCTGGGCGCCGCCGGCGTGCACGAGGCGATCTATTGCCTGCTGATGATGCAGGGCAACTTCATCGCCGGTTCCGCCAACATCGACGAGCTGGACCCGGAAGTCGCCGACATGCCGATCCTGCGCGAGACCCGCGAGAACGCCAAGCTCGACACCGTGATGAGCAACAGCTTCGGCTTCGGCGGCACCAACGCCACCCTGGTGCTGCGCCGCTTCAACGGCTGATCGTTAGCTCGGTACGGAAAAGGCGCCCTTCGGGGCGCCTTTTTTGTTGTCTGCGTTTCTTGGTCGCCGAAGGCCCGCGGAAGGGAAGCGAAACACGTAGGGCGGATAACCGTTCGCGGTTACCCGCCGATGGCCCTGGTGCCGAAGCCGACGGCAGATAACGCTTGGGGCGTTATGCGCCCTACGCCTGCGCATCAGCTCTGCTTTTCGCAGGAGACGCTTAGTTCTTGCTCGCGAACGGTGTTTGCCGGCATCAGCGGGGTTTCGGGTTGACTCCGCTCCCTCTCCCCAGCCCTCTCCCGCAAGCGGGAGAGGGGGCCGTTCGGCGTTGTCGGCACGTTTGGCGTCGACCTGAAACCTCGGTTCGCGAGCAAGCTCGCTCCTACGAAGAGCACCTCGGTACAGCCTGTAGACAACTACGCCTACGGGCGTAGGAGACACACCCTCGTAGGATGGCGTTGAGCGCAGCGATACCCATCGCCATGGCCCCCCCCTGTAGGAGCAGGCCCTGCCCGCGATATCGCGCGCAGGGCGCGCTCCTACAGGAGCATGGAACAGCGTGGGTATCTGTTCCCATCGCCCCGGCTTTTCCGCGCCCCAAAAGCAAAACCCCCGACCAGCCAGGCTGATCAGGGGTTTTGGGATAGGTGCTTGACGATGACCTACTCTCACATGGGGAAACCCCACACTACCATCGGCGATGCATCGTTTCACTGCTGAGTTCGGGATGGGATCAGGTGGTTCCAACGCTCTATGGTCGTCAAGCAATTCTTTCGGATGCTCGTGGCTTGCGCTCACGCTCATCCCGATTCGGGTATGTGACAGGTCTTCTTTGCGGTTCTCACGAACTTTCGGTTCGTCGACTTCACCGTCCAACACACAAATTGTTTGGGTGTTATATGGTCAAGCCTCACGG
>NZ_FOLS01000009.1:0-99854 GCF_900112375.1 Pseudomonas citronellolis
TTCATCGAAGACAGCAAGGCCAGCCTCGGCCTGCGCAACTTCTACATCAACACCGACAACCGCAACGGCCCCGCCTCGCCCAGCAAGCAGGAAGAATGGGGCCAGGGCTTCATGCTCAACTACGCCTCCGGCTTCACCGAAGGCACCGTCGGCTTCGGCGTCGACGCCCTGGGCCTGCTCGGCCTGCGCCTGGACGGCGGCGGCAAGTCCGGCAAGAGCGGCATCGACCGCCAGCCCGGCACCATCTTCCCGCTGGAGAGCGACGGCAGCGCGGTGGACGAGTTCAGCAGCCTGGGCCTGACCGCCAAGGCGAAAGTGTCGAAGACCGAGTTCCGCTACGGCACCCTGCAGCCCAAGCTGCCGGTGGTGGTCTACAACGACGCGCGCCTGCTGCCGATGACCTACGAGGGCGGCCAGGTCACCTCCAACGAGTTCAAGGACCTGACGCTGATCGGCGGCCAACTGACCCACACCAAGGGCCGCAACTCCACCGACTGGCGCAGCATGTCCATCGCCGGCGCCAACGGCAGCAGCGCCAGCTCCCGCGACAGCAACAAGTTCTACTTCGCCGGCGGCGACTACAAGGCCACCAAGGACCTGACGCTGCAGTACTATTACGGCCAGCTGACCGACTTCTACCAGCAGCACTTCCTCGGCCTGACGCACAACTGGGCGGTCGGCCCGGGCACCCTGAAAACCGACCTGCGGGTGTTCATCAGCGATTCCGACGGCAAGAACGGCAGCGCCTCCGGCCGCGCCGACGGCTACGTCAGCAGCGGCTACTACGGCAACAACCTGACCAAGGGCGAGGTGGACAACAACGTCTACAGCGGCCTGCTCACCTACAGCCTCGCCGGCCACAGCATCGGCGCCGGCTACCAAGTGCTCACCGGCGACAGCGACTTCCCCTACCTGAACCGCGGCGACGGCGAAGGCACCAGCACC
The DNA here is from genome assembly GCF_900112375.1 of Pseudomonas citronellolis. GTDB lineage: Bacteria > Pseudomonadota > Gammaproteobacteria > Pseudomonadales > Pseudomonadaceae > Pseudomonas > Pseudomonas citronellolis. The sequence continues at coordinate 946 of NZ_FOLS01000009.1, forward strand.
TACCTGCACACCGACGCCCAGCTGCTGAAGTTCAACCACGCCGGCGAGCGCACCTGGATCGGCCGCTACGCTTACGACTTCGCCAAGCTCGGCGTGCCCGGCCTGACCTTCAGCGTGCTCTACCTCAACGCCGACGACATCAAAACCGGCCGCGGCGACCAGGGCGAGTGGGAACGTGACATCGCGGTGGGCTACGTGGTCCCCGAGGGCACCTTCAAGGGCCTGGGCCTGGCCTGGAAGAACGCCACCATGCGCAGCGGCCTGCCGGTCAGCGGCTCGGGCACGGCGACGCAGCGGGACCAGGATGAGAACCGGTTGATCGTGAGCTATACGTTGCCGTTGTTCTAGGTCTGGAGTGAGGGTTGTTGGAGCCAAGAGCCAAGAGCCCCTCTCCCTAACCCTCTCCCTGAAGGGAGAGGGGACCGTTCGGAGTGAATGGATGTTTCGGCGTCAGCCGGAGATGACGGTTCAGGTTGAAACCATTGCTGTCCGCCGGCACGGACAAGCTCCCTCTCCCTTCAGGGAGAGGGAGCGGAGCCAACCCAAGGCACGAAAGCCACCGGACCGCACCGGAGGTGCTCTTCGTAGGAGCGAGCTTGCTCGCGAACCGCATGGCACCGAACCTGTTCGCGAGCAAGCTCGCTCCTACGAAAAGCCATAAAGCCATCCAGCCCTCAGGCCAACACCGCCACCGACTTCACCTGCGCCCACACCCCCTGCCCCACCCGCAACCCCAGTTGCTCGCAGGAATACCGGGTAATCCGCGCCAACAACGGATTCCCCCCCACATCCAGCCGCACCAGCAGATGCGCCGGCGTATCCGTGGGAGCCAGCTCGGTCACCGTGGCCGGCAGCAGGTTGAGGATGCTGCTCTGCTGCGGGCGCTGCAGAGTCAGGCTGACGTCGCGGGCCTGCACCTTGATGCGTAGCGCCTTGCCCACCGGCAGCGGGCCATGGGCCAGGCGGATGCGTTCGCCGCAGTTGGGCAGGCCGAGGTCGAGCAGGCCGTATTCGGCGTCGTGGCCCAGTACCTGGCCGTCGATCACCACGCCGGCGTCTTCCAGCAGCGAGGTGGGCAGGTCGGTGCGCGCCAGGGTCTCGCCCACCGCGCCGCTGGCCAGCGCGCGGCCGGCTTCCAGCAGCACCAGGTGGTCGGCCAGGCGCGCCACTTCGTCCGGCGAGTGGCTGACGTAGAGGATGGGGATGTCCAGCTCGTCGTGCAGGCGCTCCAGGTAGGGCAGGATCTCCGCCTTGCGCTTGAGGTCCAGGGCCGCCAGCGGCTCGTCCATCAGCAGCAGGCGCGGGCTGGTCAGCAGGGCGCGGGCGATGCCCACCCGCTGGCGCTCGCCGCCGGACAGGTGGCGCGGCATGCGTTCGAGCAGGTGGCCGATGCCCAGCAGCTCGCAGGCCTGGTCCATGGCCACGCGATGCTCGCGCGCCGGCACGCGCTTCATGCCATAGCGCAGGTTGCGCCTCACCGACAGGTGCTCGAACAGGTTGGCGTCCTGGAACACGTAGCCGATGGCGCGCTTGTGCGGCGCCAGGAACAGGGCCTGGGCGCTGTCCTGCCAGGTTTCGCCGTTGACCACCAGGCGCGCCTCGCGCGGCCTTTCCAGGCCGGCCACGCAGCGCAGCACGGTGGTCTTGCCGGAGCCTGAGTGGCCGAACAGCGCGGTCACCCCGCGGCCCGGCAGGCGCAGGTCGACGTCCAGGGTGAAGCTGCGGTATTCGAGCAGGAAGCGTGCTTGGATGTCTGCCGGCATCTCAGTTCCAGGCCGAGTGGCTGCGGCGCGTGGAGTACAGCGCCAGCAGCACGAAGAAGGAGAACACCACCATGCCGCCGGCCAGCCAGTGCGCCTGGGCGTACTCCATGGCCTCGACGTGGTCGAAGATCTGCACCGAGACCACGCGGGTCTGGCCGGGGATGTTGCCGCCGATCATCAGCACCACGCCGAACTCGCCCACGGTATGGGCGAAACCGAGGATGGCGGCGGTGACGAAGCCCGGCCGCGCCAGCGGCAGGACCACGCTGAAGAAGGTGTCCAGGGGCCCGGCGCGCAAGGTCGCCGCGGCCTCCAGCGGGCGCGTGCCGATGGCCTCGAAGGCGTTCTGCAGCGGCTGCACCACGAAGGGCAGCGAGTAGATCACCGAGCCCACCACCAGCCCGGCGAAGCTGAACGGCAGGCGCTGCCAGCCGAGGGCGTCGGTGAGCTGGCCCACCGGGCCGTGGGGGCCCAGCGTGACCAGCAGGTAGAAGCCGATGACCGTCGGCGGCAGCACCAGTGGCAGGGCCACCAGCGCACCCAGCGGGCCCTTGAGCCACGAACGGGTGCGCGCCAGCCACCAGGCGATGGGGGTGCCCAGCAGCAACAGGATCAGGGTGCTGACGGTGGCCAGCTCGAGGGTGAGCCGGATCGCCGTGAGGTCCGCCGCGGTCAGGTGCATCGTTTTCCCTGTTTACAGCTCGTAGCCGTAGGCCTTGATCACCGCGGCCGCCTTCGGCCCCTTCAGGTAGTCCACCAGGGCCTTGGCCGCGGCGTTGTCCTTGCCTTTTTCGAGGATGACCGCGTCCTGGCGGATCGGCTCATAGAGGTCGGCCGGGACTATCCAGGCCGAACCGGCCGTCACCTTGCCATCCTTGTAGATCTGCGACAACGCCACGAAGCCCAGATCGGCGTTGCCACTGGACACGAACTGGTAGGCCTGGCCGATGTTCTGGCCCTCGACGATCTTGCCGGTCAGCTTGTCCTTCAGCCCGAGCTTGTCCAGCACCTGGGTGGCGGCCAGGCCGTAGGGCGCGGTCTTCGGGTTGGCGATGGACAGGTGCTGGAAGCCACCTTTATTCAGGACATCTCCCTTGGCATCGACGTAGCCATCCTTCGGCGACCACAGCGCCAGCTTGCCGATGGCGTAGGTGAAGCGCGAGCCGGGGACCACCGCCTTCTCCTGCTCCAGCTTCGCCGGGGTGCTGTCGTCGGCGGCGAGGAACACCTCGAAGGGCGCGCCGTTCTTGATCTGCGCGTAGAACTGCCCGGTGGCGCCGAAGGAGGCCACCAGCTTGTGCCCGGTGTCCTTCTCGAAGTCCTTGGCGATGGCCTGGATGGGCGCGGTGAAGTTGGCCGCGACCGCGACCTGCACCTCGTCGGCCAGCGCCGCGTGGGTGGCCAGGCAGGCCGCCAGGGCCAGGGAAAGGCGGGCGAATGTCTGTTTCATCGATGTGCTCCAGTGGTTGGCTGTCGTTCTGCTTCGAAGGGCCCGCCGGCTCTGCTATACCTTCCTGACCTCACTGAAACCAAGGAGAGAAAGACATGAAAGTCAGCGCGCGCAATGTGTTCCGCGGCACAGTCAAGCAACTGCGCAACGGCGCGGTGAATGCCGAGGTGGTGGTGCAACTGCCCGGCGGCAACGACCTGGTGGCCATCGTCACCGAGGAAAGCGTGAAGAGCCTCGGCCTGGCCCAGGGCAAGGACGTGGTGGCGCTGGTCAAGGCGCCCTGGGTGATGCTGATGACCGATGCCGAGGGCATTCGCCTGTCGGCGCGCAACTGCCTGGCCGGCACGGTGAAGTCGGTGGCCGACGGCGCGGTGAACGCCGAGGTGGTGCTGGACCTTGGCGGTGGCAGCGAAGTGGTGGCGGTGGTCACCCGCGACGCCGTCGCCGAGCTGGGGCTGGCGGCCGGCGTCAAGGCCACGGCGGTGATCAAGGCTTCCCATGTGATTCTCGGTGTTCCTTCCTGACGGATGCCACGGCGCGACGCTGGAGGGCCCCGGTCTGTCCGGGGCCCGCTGCCGGAGAATCGTTATATCAAAAATTACATAACGATACCCGCGCCGCAGCAATACCCATTAAGGGCAACGCCATGGGCTTGGCCACGGGCGTCGGTGCCGATGGGCACGCCAGCATTCTGCATTTATTGACCTAAAGGTCAATTTTTCCGCAAGGCTACAACGCCAGGTACAGCGTCAGCAGCAGGCCCAGGCCGGCCACCGTCAGGTTGAGCCAGGGCCCGGCGTTGACCCGGTAGCCCTCGGGAATCTCCACCGGCTTCAGCCCGCGCACCACGTTGCGGTACTGCAGCGCCGAGCTGCAGGCGGCCACGCAGCCGAGCAGGATGAAGCCCAGCCCCACCCAGAACGACATGCGCAGCGCCGCCGCGGTCTCCAGGCCGGCGTGCATCAGGCGCAGCAGCAGGCCGGTGCGCTCGACCACGAAGCCGAAGGCGATCAGCGCCAGGGCGGTACGGTTCCAGGCCAGCAGGGTGCGCTCGGCGGCGAAGAAGACGCGGGGGTCGTTCAGGTCGGACATGGGGCCTCGGTTCGCAGGGGAATCTCCGGGTAGCGTAGGCGGCGGGCGGCGCTGCGTCTAAGGCACGGCTTCATGCCCCCGCGCCCTTGCGCCGCTGCTGCCATTCGAACGCCGCCATGCCGGCCAGCATCCCCAGCACGAACAGCGCCGCCTGCCAGTGGCCGGCGCCCAGGCCGACCAGCGCCGGCCCCGGGCAGATGCCGGCGATGCCCCAGCCGATGCCGAACACCAGGCTGCCCAGCACCAGGCGGCGGTCCAGGTCGCGCCGCGTCGGCAGCTGCATGGCGCCGCCGAGCAGGCCGTGCGCCTTGCCGCGGGCCAGGCCGAAGAACGGCAAGGCGGTGAGGATGGCGCCGACCATCACCAGCGCCAGGGACGGGTCCCAGGCCCCGGCCAGGTCAAGGAAGGCCAGCACCTTGGCCGGGTCGGCCATGCCGGCCAACAGCAGGCCTAGGCCGAACAGCAGGCCGCAGAGGAAAGCGCTCAGGCGGGCCATGTTCAGGCTCCCAGCAGGTGGCGGATGCAGAAGACGGTGACGAAGCCGCTGGCCATGAAGCACAGCGTGGCCAGCAGCGACCGCGGCGACAGCCGCGCCAGGCCGCACACGCCATGGCCGCTGGTGCAGCCGGCGCCATAGCGGCTGCCCAGCCCCACCAGCAGCCCGGCCAGCAGCAGCGCTGGCCAGGCGCTGTCGAAGTGCAGCGCCGGCAGCGGACCGAAGGCCAGCCACAGCAGCGGCGCCAGCAGCAGCCCGATGAGGAACGCCAGGCGCTCGCCGCCGACGCCGCCCCTGGCCAGCAGGCCGCCGAGCAACCCGCTGATGCCGGCCACGCGGCCGTTGAGCAGGGCGAACAGGCCGGCGGAAAGGCCGATCAGCGCGCCGCCGGCCAGGGCGCTCCAGGGGGTGAAGGCAGTCCAGTCGATGTTCATTCGGCATCCTCTGCGCAGAACAATTGGTAGAGAGTCTGGATCACCGCCAGCGCCTGGGGGCTGCTGATGCGGTAGTACACCTGCTTGCCCTCCTTGCGCGTCGCCACCAGGCCCTCGCGGCGCAGCACGCCCAGTTGCTGGGACAGCGTCGGCTGGCCGACGCCCACCCGCTCCTCCAGGGCGCCGACGTGCAGCTCCTCCTGGGACAGCATGCACAGCAGCAACAGGCGGTCGGGGTTGCCCAGGGCCTTGAGCAGGCGCCCGGCCTGGTCGGCGGAGTGGCGCAGGCGTTGCAGGTCGATGGCTGGGATGGCGGGCATGGGAACGCTCTACGAAATTACAATATATGAAAACATATAATATAAACCCGCAGAACGTCCACCCTCGCCCGCCGCGGGCTATTCCTTGGGCGCCTGGCGCCGCGGCCAGGCCAGGGTGAAGCAGGCGCCGCCCAGGGCCTGGCTGCGGGCGATGGACACCCGGCCGCCGTGCCAGCGGATGATCCGCCGCACGATGGACAGCCCCAGGCCGTGCCCGCCGGTGACCCGCGTGCGGCTGTCGTCGACGCGGAAGAACGGCGTGAACAGGCGCTCCCAGCGGTCCTCCGGCACGCCCGGGCCGTCGTCCTCGACGTCTACCTGGCAGCGGTCCAGGCTAACGCGGTAGCTCACCCGCACCCGCGTCTCGGCGTAGCGGATGGCGTTGCTCAGCAGGTTCTGCAGGGCGCGGTGCAGGTAACGCGGCTCGGCCTCGATCCAGCTACCCTGGTCGAAGGGCACCAGCGCGCCGGCCTCGCAGGTCACCTGCACCTCGCCGCGCAGCGGGGCGATCTCCGCCACCACCTGGCGCACCAACTCGCCCAGCTCCACGCTCTGGTAGGTCAGCGCCGGCGAGCCCTGCTCCAGGCGCGCGTAGGTGAGCATCTCGTCCACCAACTGGTCGAGGTCCTGGATGTCGCCGTCCATGCCCTCCAGGTACTTGCGCCGGGTCTTGTCGTCCTCGGCGGACTCGATCATCTCCAGGCCGAAGCGCAGCCGCGCCACCGGTGTGCGCAGCTCGTGGGACACCGCGCGGACCAGCTCGCGCTGCACGCTGATCAGGCGCTGGATCTGCTCGGCCATGTGGTTGAAGGTGCCGGCCAGGCGCCCCACCGAGTCGCTGCCGCGTTCGTCCACCCGGGTGTCCAGGCTGCCGCGGGCGATGCGCGAGGCGGCCGACTCCAGGCCACGCAGGCGCTGCTCCAGGCGGCTGACCAGCAGGTACAGGGTGAGGCCGATCAGCGACAGGCCGACGGCGGCGATCAGCAGCAGCAGTTGCGGCGGGTAGGGGTTCATCTGGTAGATCGGCCCCAGCTCCAGCACCCAGGGCGTGTCGACGATGCCGGCCACCACGCGGATGGAGTCGCCGTTCTTGCCCAGCGCCAGCACGGTGTCGCCCTCCTCCACCCGGCGGCTCTGGTCGTCGTCCAGGTCGATCTCCTTCAGGCGCAGCAGGTGCACGTCGAAACCGAAGCGCTTGTCGCGCACGATGCGCGCCAGGTGGTAGGGCTGCTCGCTGGCGGGGAAGCGGCGCAGCTCGTCCATCAGCATATAGATGGTGGCCCGCGCCAGTTGCTCGCTGACCTGCTCCACCTCGCCGGTGAGCACCAGGCCCTCCTGCAGGCTGACCTGGGTATGGATGCGCACCTGGTGCGGCCCGTCGGCCTCCACCAGCACCTGGTCGTTCATCAGCCGCGCGCGGTCGCGGCCGTCCATGCCCAGGGCGTCGAGCTTCTGCAAGCTCAGCGGTATGCCCATCAGGCGGCTCCACTGCAGCAGCGCGCGCTTGCGGTCCACCTCCTCCATGCCTGCCATCTCGTCGGCCATCAGGCGGAAGGTGCCGCGCGCCAGCTCCTCGCGGTAGCGGTCGCCGCGCACCTCGTTGACCAGGTGCAGGGTCAGCACGCCGAGGACGGCGACCAGCACCAGGGTCAGCAGCATGCCGCCGTAGATGCGCAGGAAGATGGATTTCATCGGCGAAGCCCTGTGCCGGGTTCATGGGCCGGGGTGAAGTCGCTGGGTTCCCGCGTGCGCGGGAATGACGCCGGGGAGTCTGGATGCCGGGGGGTTGCTGCGCAGGGTGCGGGAAACACCGAACCCACCCCCGTCATTCCCGCGCACGCGGGAACCCAATGAACAGCCGCAGCAACGCACGACCCCGAAGCCAGGCAGCGAATCAGCGCAAGCCCCCTACTGCTCGCCAACGAACAGGTACCCCTTGCTGCGCACCGTCTTGATCAGCCGCGGGTGCATGGGGTCGTCGCCGATCTTCGGGCGGATGCGCGAGATGCGCACGTCGATGGAGCGGTCCTGGCCGTCGTATTCGATGCCGCGCAGGGAATTGAAGATTTCCTCGCGGGAAAGGATGCGCCCGGTGTTGGCCGCCAGCAGCCACAGCAGGTCGAACTCGGCGCTGGTCAGCTCGATGGTCTGGCCGTCCAGCCAGGCCTCGCGCATGGCGTTGTCGATCACCAGCTTGCCGAAGGTCAGGCGCTTGCTGCCCGCCGCGGGCGCCTCGTCCGGCCCCTCGCTGCGCCGCAGCAGGGCGCGGATGCGCGCCAGCAGCAGGCGCGGGCGCACTGGCTTGCACACGTAGTCGTCGGCGCCCATCTCCAGGCCCTGGATCTGGTCCATGTCGTCGGTGCGCGCGGTGAGCATCAGGATCGGGCCGTCGTAGTCCGGGCGCAGGCGCCGGCAGATCGACAGGCCGTCCTCGCCGGGCAGCATCAGGTCCAGCACCACCAGGTCCGGCCGTTCCGCCAGCACGCGGTCCACCGCGCGGGCGCCGTCGGCCTCGACGCCCACCTTCAGGCCGTTGCTTTCCAGATAGTCCTGGGTCAGCTCGGCCAACCGCTGGTCGTCCTCGACAATGAGGATTCGCGCCTCTTGCTCCACACCGCCTCCCAATGCACCTGAACGGGTCCGCCGCGCACCGCCGCGAGGCAGGCGGGACGTGCCGCATTGTAGCCAGGAAGCCGCGCCATGGCACGGGCGGAACGCGATGGGGCAGGACCACAAGATATTGTGGTAGGGTTCACACCCTGACAGCCTCAGGCCAACTCCTGAATCTGTCAGTCGCTCATGACGAACGGTGAAAATCAGCAGCGGTGCGGCCTGGCGCGATCCCTACGCGATCACGCACACGCCACCCACAATTTATCCACAGGTTTCCCCCAGCCTCCCGCCTTGCAAAGCCTCCCATAGCGCATTATCTTGTATCCCCGTTGCGGATAACCCCTACATGTTGGGTCCGCAACCTGGAACCGGACACAAGAAGAAGCACGAGGTCGCGAGCCTTTTCCACGGCTCCTCCGGTTCCCCCAGCAGCTGCATCCAGGCGTACGAAAGTCCGACGCGGCGTAGGCCGCAAAGGAGTGATCGATGTCGATGGCCATGCGGTACGGGTGTTGCAACCGATCGGTCAACACCACTAGGTATTGTGGTTCCGGCCCGTAAAGCCGGACACCCGACTTGGGCCAGGGAGGCGCTTGAGTCCCCTTCCCCTGTTAGCAAGTTTTCATGCGGCCGGCCCCGCCGGACGCACACGCTCTTTATTGCTGTTTTTCCGGAGCGGCGCCCCCGGCGCCAGTGACAGAACCCACTAAGAGAATGTGGAGACAACCCCCCATGCAGACCGACACCACTCGCGAGAACCCGCAGGCCGCAGCGCCGCAGGCAGCCGAATCCGCCCAGGATCTGGCCGCCACCGCGCCCGGCCAGCTGCGCGTGATCAAGCGCAACGGCACCGTAGTTCCCTACACCGATGACAAGATCACCGTAGCCATCACCAAGGCGTTCCTCGCCGTGGAAGGCGGCACCGCTGCCGCCTCGTCGCGCATCCATGAAACCGTCGCGCGCCTGACCGAGCAGGTCACCGCGACCTTCAAGCGCCGCATGCCCTCCGGTGGCACCATCCACATCGAAGAAATCCAGGACCAGGTCGAACTGGCCCTGATGCGCGCCGGCGAGCAGAAAGTCGCCCGCGACTACGTGATCTACCGCGAAGCCCGCGCCAACGAGCGCAAGACCGCCAGCGCCGCCGGCGAAGTCGCCCAGCCGCACCCGAGCATCCGCATCACCAAGGCAGACGGCAGCACCCAGCCGCTGGACATGGGCCGCCTGCAGACCATCATCCGCGAAGCCTGCGAAGGCCTGGCCGAAGTCGATGGCGGGCTGATCGAACGCGAAACCCTGAAGAACCTCTACGACGGCGTGGCCGAGAAGGACGTCAACACCGCCCTGGTGATGACCGCCCGCACCCTGGTGGAACGCGAGCCGAATTACTCCTACGTCACCGCCCGCCTGCTGATGGACACCCTGCGCGCCGAAGCCCTGGGCTTCCTCGACGTGGTCGAGAGCGCCACCCATCACGAAATGGCCGAGCTGTACGCCCGCGCCCTGCCGGCCTACATCGAGAAAGGCGTCGAGTTCGAACTGCTCGATTCCAAGCTCAAGGGCTACGACCTGGCCAAACTGGGCGCCGCGCTGAACCACGAGCGCGACCAGCAGTTCACCTACCTGGGCCTGCAGACCCTCTACGACCGCTACTTCATCCACAAGGACGGCATCCGCTTCGAACTGCCGCAGGTATTCTTCATGCGCGTGGCCATGGGCCTGGCCATCGAAGAGCCGCAGAAGGAAGAACGCGCGATCGAGTTCTACAACCTGCTGTCGTCCTTCGACTACATGTCGTCGACCCCCACCCTGTTCAACGCCGGCACCCTGCGTCCGCAGCTGTCCAGCTGCTACCTGACCACCGTGCCGGACGACCTGTCGGGCATCTACAGCGCCATCCACGACAACGCCATGCTGTCGAAATTCGCCGGCGGCCTGGGCAACGACTGGACCCCGGTGCGCGCGCTGGGCTCCTACATCAAGGGCACCAACGGCAAGTCCCAGGGCGTGGTCCCGTTCCTGAAAGTAGTGAACGACACCGCCGTGGCCGTGAACCAGGGCGGCAAGCGCAAGGGCGCCGTGTGCGCCTACCTGGAAACCTGGCACCTGGACATCGAAGAGTTCCTGGAGCTGCGCAAGAACACCGGTGACGACCGCCGCCGCACCCACGACATGAACACCGCGAACTGGATTCCCGACCTGTTCATGAAGCGCGTGTTCGAAGACGGCACCTGGACGCTGTTCTCCCCGGCCGACGTCCCCGACCTGCACGACCTCTACGGAAAGGCCTTCGAAGAGCGCTACGAGTACTACGAAGCCCTGACCCAGTACGGCAAGCTGAAGCTGCACAAGGTCGTCCAGGCCAAGGACCTGTGGCGCAAGATGCTCTCCATGCTGTTCGAGACCGGCCACCCGTGGCTGACCTTCAAGGACCCGTGCAACCTGCGCAGCCCGCAGCAGCACGTGGGCGTGGTGCACAGCTCGAACCTGTGCACCGAGATCACCCTGAACACCAACAAGGACGAGATCGCCGTCTGCAACCTGGGCTCGGTGAACCTGGTCAACCACATCGTCGACGGCAAGCTGGACGTCGAGAAGCTCGGCCGCACCGTGAAGACCGCGGTCCGCATGCTCGACAACGTCATCGACATCAACTACTACTCGGTGCCCCAGGCGGAGAACTCCAACCTCAAGCACCGTCCGGTGGGCCTGGGCATCATGGGCTTCCAGGACGCCCTGTACCTGCAGCACATCGCCTACGGCTCCGACGCCGCCATCGACTTCGCCGACAAGTCCATGGAAGCCATCAGCTACTTCGCCATCCAGGCCTCCTGCGACCTGGCCGAAGAGCGCGGCGCCTACGAGACCTTCGCCGGCTCGCTGTGGTCGCAAGGCATCCTGCCGATCGACTCGCAGAAGCTGCTGATCGAAGCCCGCGGCGCCAAGTACATCGAAGTCGACCAGAGCGAGAGCCTGGACTGGGCCCCGGTGCGCGAGCGCGTACAGAAAGGCATCCGCAACTCGAACATCATGGCCATCGCGCCGACCGCGACCATCGCCAACATCACCGGCGTGTCGCAGTCCATCGAGCCGACCTACCAGAACCTCTACGTGAAGTCGAACCTCTCCGGCGAGTTCACCGTGATCAACCCCTACCTGGTGCGCGACCTCAAAGCCCGCGGCCTGTGGGACCCGGTCATGGTCAACGACCTGAAGTACTACGACGGCTCCGTGCAGCAGATCGAGCGCATCCCGCAGGACCTGAAGGACCTGTACGCCACCGCCTTCGAAGTGGAGACCAAGTGGATCGTCGACGCCGCCAGCCGCCGCCAGAAGTGGATCGACCAGGCCCAGTCGCTGAACCTCTACATCGCCGGCGCCTCGGGCAAGAAGCTGGACGTGACCTACCGCATGGCCTGGTACCGTGGCCTGAAGACCACCTACTACCTCCGCGCCCTGGCCGCCACCAGCACCGAGAAGTCCACCATCAACACCGGCAAGCTGAACGCCGTGAGCTCGGTGATCGACGAGGGCCTGCAAGCCGCCCCGGCCGAGCCGAAACCGGCTCCGGTGCCGCAAGCCTGCAGCATCGATAACCCGGACTGCGAAGCCTGCCAATAAGAGCAGCGGCAAGCTGCAAGCGACAGGCCGCAAGCCGTCCGCAGTTGCCTTGACGTGCTCGACGACGGTGAAGCCAGGGTGCGCCCTGGCTTCACCGGCAACACCAAACCTCTTGCCGCTTCAAGCTTGTGGCTTGTAGCTGCGATTCAAAGGAGCCCCCAATGCTGAGCTGGGACGAATTCGACAAAGAAGACCCCACCGAAGCCAAGGCCGCCCCGGCCGTGGCCAAAGCCGCCGCCCAGGCCGCCGACAAGCTGGACGACGAAGCCGCCGGCTCCGTGGAAGAAGCCCGCGCCGTCTCCGCCAGCGACTCCGACGCGGTCGCCCGCGCCAAGCAGGCCCTCGACGCCCTCGACATCCAGGAAGGCCTGGACGACCTCGAAGGCGCCTCCGCCCGCGTGCAGGTCGGCGACAAGCAGATGATCAACGCCCGCGCCGACCTCAACCAGCTCGTACCCTTCAAGTACGACTGGGCCTGGCAGAAGTATCTGGATGGTTGCGCCAACCACTGGATGCCGCAGGAAGTGAACATGAACGCCGACATTGCCCTGTGGAAGAGCAAGGACGGCCTGTCCGAGGACGAGCGCCGCATCGTCATGCGCAACCTCGGCTTCTTCTCCACCGCCGACTCCCTGGTGGCGAACAACCTGGTGCTGGCCGTGTACCGCCTGATCACCAACCCCGAGTGCCGCCAGTACATCCTGCGCCAGGCCTTCGAGGAAGCCATCCACACCCACGCCTACCAGTACTGCATCGAGTCGCTGGGCATGGACGAGGGCGAAATCTTCAACATGTACCACGAGATCCCGAGCGTCGCGAAGAAAGCGTCCTGGGGCCTGAAGTACACCCGCTCGATCTCCGACCCGCAGTTCCAGACCGGCACCCCGGAAACCGACCGCCAGTTCCTGCGCAACCTGATCGCCTACTACTGCGTGCTCGAAGGCATCTTCTTCTACTGCGGCTTCACCCAGATCCTCTCCATGGGCCGCCGCAACAAGATGACCGGCACCGCCGAGCAGTTCCAGTACATCCTGCGCGACGAATCCATGCACCTGAACTTCGGCATCGACGTGATCAACCAGATCAAGATCGAAAACCCGCACCTGTGGGATGCCCAGATGAAGGACGAAGCCACGCAGATGATCCTGCAGGGCACCCAGCTGGAAATCGAATACGCCCGCGACACCATGCCGCGCGGCGTCCTGGGCATGAACGCGGCGATGATGGAGGACTACCTCAAGTTCATCGCCAACCGCCGCCTGACCCAGATCGGCCTGAAGGAAGAATACCCGGGCACGACCAACCCGTTCCCGTGGATGAGCGAAATCATGGACCTGAAGAAGGAAAAGAACTTCTTCGAGACCCGCGTGATCGAGTACCAGACCGGCGGCGCGCTGAGCTGGGACTGACGGAAGTAGTAGCAAAGCAGCAAGTCAAGACCATTAGAAACGCTGATACTCGAAATGGAATTTTGGGGCAGTGATTAGAAAGACAAAAGCCCCGCCTAGTGCGGGGTTTTTCAATGGGAAAACTTCAGCAAGCTATTTCCCGCAAAGTTTGGACTTTCAATAAATTATGAAAAATCAAAACACAATATCTAATAGCGATGCGCGAAAGATATCAAACCTAAAAATAAAAGATATAACAACAACCATAACTTCTCCTCCCTATTTCGACATGAAGGATTATGGGAGCAAAAACCAGATTGGCTTTGGGCAAAGCTACGATCAGTACCTAGACGACTTGAAAACTGTTTTCAAGAGCATCTATGACTCCACCAAAGACACTGGCACTCTATGGATAGTCATTGATACATTCAAAAGCGATGGAAGGGTAGTGCCACTTCCTTTTGACCTATCTGCGAAACTGGCAGAAATAGGCTGGCTCCTTCAAGATGTAATAATATGGAAGAAAGACAAAACAGTACCTTGGTCCAGAAATGGATTTGTACAAAGGAAGTTTGAATATATACTTTTTCTTTCAAAATCCAATGAATTTAATTACTTCAAAGATAGAGTAAAAACATATGACACATCCCACCTAAAAAAATGGTGGGTAAAATACCCCGAACGATATAACCCAAAAGGCAAATCACTTGATGAGGTTTGGGAATATCCGATCCCGACTCAGGGCTCTTGGGGGGATAAATACATAAGACACTTCTGCCCGCTACCTACCGACATGATTGGAAATATGATCCAACTTTCCAGCAATGAAGGAGACATAGTAATGGATCCTTTCGCCGGAAGTGGCTCAGTACTATCCCAAGCAGCATACATGGGAAGACGATATATTGGAGTGGAGTTAAACAAAAATTACATAAAGATGTTCGAAAAGCATCTAGAAAAAACTCTAAACGAAGGCCAAAAAAAATATAAAGAATTTAGCAAGCAAAATAAAGAACAAGAAGAATTTGAAAGAACCATTCTCAACCTAAGAGCCTTAAAGTACGCCAAAATTCTATATAAGAGCCTAAAATTTTCCAGCAGCACTGCAGCAAAATATATAAGAGCAGAAATTACAGGCAAGAGTGAAGAAAGGCACAAATTAATCAAGGCTAAATATACAATAATAGGATCAAATTCTCCAAAAGACACTCAGAAATTTATTGAAAGCTTAATAAATACCGCTCCACTATCAAAATTTGGAATCGAGCCGGAATTTGAACATCTCAATGATATTCCAGATGAATTCAAAAATCTCTCCCTTTATGGTTATACAGAAACCAATACGCATTGCGCGATAGAAGTTTTTTCAAACAATAAAACGAATAAGAAAATAAAGATTATCAGCAGTATATTTGTCGACCTTAAGGAGAGTGACTATGACTAAGGAAGTCAAGAAAAAAACCACCAAGAAAAAAAAGCCAAAACTATCCGCCGAACAAAAAGCCCAACAGAAAGAACAAAAAAATCAGCGAAAGGAAATCACAACTCTATTTAAAAATATAGGGTTCAAGAACATACCATCAATTGATGGGAAAGAATTCATATACAACCAAAGAAAAACAGAAATTGATGATATCTTCTACCATGAAAACGTAATACTGCTTATAGAATATACAATAACTAATGACCCCGGCTCACACTTACTTAACAAAGAAATATTCTATCAACGAGTTGTAGAAAACCCTACAGCCTTTATAAAATTTGCGCTTCAGGAGGAAAAACTAAAGAGCTTCAGGAGTGTGCTAAATGAAAACATTACAACAAAATACACTTTAAATCAGCTCATCGTTAAAATAATTTATTGTTCAAAAAACACTATCGCCCAAGCGCATAAAGACGTAGCCACCTCACCAATTTATCTTGACTACCACCTTGTAAAATATTTCTCCAGTCTTTCAAAGGTTATAAAGCGCTCTGCAATCCATGAGTTCTTAGATTTTCTCGAAATTCCTTTCAATAAATTTGGAGCAAGCATATTAAAAACACACGGAGTTTCTAAAGAGGAATTCTCGGGCCACATTCTTCCTGAAGAGCACAGCTCCTTTTCTGAAGGATACAAAATCGTCTCTTTCTACATAGACGCCAACTCATTACTTCGACGCTCATATGTGTTAAGAAAAGAGGGGTGGCGAAAAAAAGAAAACGTTGGCCATTATCAGAGAATGCTCATCCCATCTAAAATACAAGGAATGAGAAAATATCTGCACGAGTGCAACAGAGTTTTTATAAACAATATTATAGCCACTCTATCCCTAGACAAGATAAAACTATATGACGAGAACAACAAACAAATAGAGATATCAGAAAGCGGTGAAATCATCGGACAACAGGGCCACACAAAGGTTACACCGACAAAAATCGAAATAAACAACGAAACAAACATAATAGGAATCATTGATGGACAGCACAGAACCTATGCCTATCATGAAGGGGATGACATATATGAATCATCCATAGAAAAATTTAGAGGAATTCAAAATCTCTTAGTGACAGGGATACTTTACCCAAAAAACGAAGCAAAAGAGAAAAGATTAAAATTTGAAGCAAACCTATTTTTGGAAATAAATTCCAACCAATCAGGAGCAAGCTCACAACTGAAACAAGAGATTCAGCTCATGATTGACCCATTCTCTACCATTTCAATTGCGAAAGCAGTCTTGAATTCATTAAATAATTCCGGACCATTATCTGGACTTTTCGAGGAATTCTGGTACGAAAAAGGGAAACTAAAGACGTCTTCAGTCATAAGCTTTGGCTTAAACCATCTAGTAAAACTCGATGGAAATGAAAGTTTATTTTTTGCATGGACCAATATAGATAAAGAAAAGCTACGAGAGCCTAACAGCGATAGCTATGATCTTTTAACACAATACAAGGAGTTTTGTGTTACAGAAATACGCGAAATTTTTATCGCATTCAAAAGCCAACTCGATAACGAAAAATGGAAAATTGATAGAAAAAACCCGGAATGCATACTTAGCGTAACAACTATAAACGGAATACTTAACTGCCTCAGGCTCCTCATAAAAAACGATGAACTTTCAAGCTCAAAATCCTATAGTAAAAAGCTATCTGGGATAGGAGAATTCAAGTTCAAGTCATACAAATCAAGCCAATATAGGCAAATGGGAGAAACACTATACGAAAAATACTTTAAGCAAGCGAAAGTCTAGATACTAAATCGAACTTCCTTGACTTATTATTTTACACCCATTAGTCTCGAAATTCGGCGCCTAAGAAACGCCTGTCACGTAGCGGCCTGACCGCTCCCGAAAGAAAGCGGCTTTTTTGAGCCTGCGGGTTTTTCTCGTCCTCAAAAAACCTCTGCGACGTCGGGAGTGGGCTAATACAAGACCCGAAAGGGGAATACGTCCGGCCCTCTACGTGGGGTTTCTTAGCTCCCGGCACCCAGCCCTAAGAAAGCTGGCCATATCACGTAGAGGTAATGGATATGCCTATCACCCCCAGCCTTCAGCCCGAAGGCGCTCCGCCGTACCTGCCCTCTTCCCCCTCCACCCCGGAGGTGCGCCATGTCTGAAGAGGTCCTGATCCCCACCCTGTTCACCCGCCACAAGCGCCAGCTGCGCGCCCTGCTGCTGGAAGACCAATGCTGGTTCAGCACCCGCGACCTCGGCCGGCTGATGGGCGTGCCGATGCTGGAAGAGCGCGTACAGCGCAACCTGGACGACGACCAGCACCGCCGCGCCTGGCTGCGCGGCGGCAATGGCGACTACGAGGACGAACTGCTGCTCAGCGAATCCGCCGTGTACGCCACGCTGATCCATTACTTCCACCCGGAAAACCGCTGCATCCGCCAATGGATCACCCAGGAAGTGATCCCGGCCCTGCGCGACAGCTACCGCCACGACACCCGCCAACCCCGCCGCGAAACCCTACACGGCCCCACCCAGGCCCTGACGGTGCTGCACTGGCAAGGCATGCTCTGGGTGCCCTACCGGCAATGGCCACAGGCGAACGCCACACCCACCCGCTGAACACCGGACCTGTTCGTAGGATGGCGTTGAGCGAAGCGATACCCATCGATGGCGCGGCAGCATGGGTATCGCTTCGCTCCACCCATCCTACGGGGCGGCGTCTTTTCGTAGGAGCGAGCTTGCTCGCGAACGGGCCACGTGCCTGAGGTTGTTCGCGAGCAAGCTCGCTCCTACAGGGTTCGGCGCCAGGGGATGCGCGGGCACGGTACGTAGGGCGAATAACGCTCCGCGTTATCCGCCGTTTGACCTTGGCCCAATCCCGCTCGCTGCCGGGCACGGAACCGCCCTCGAAACCGCGCCCGGCTCAACCACGGAGTTGCCGACAAGGAAGGTGAAGCGGCGTACAACCGCGAACGGTTGTACGCCCTACGCAACTTGCTCACCGGGGACGATCACGCCACCTGATGTTCTATGGTCAGGCCGATGGACAGTCCGGCGTGAACGGCGAGCACAACCAGGGCATCCAGGCTGAACTCACCCAACTGGCCGCGCTTGAGCAGGGTATAGCGCGGTGCAGTGATACCCAGACGTTTGGCGCGGCTGCGGTCCGTGCCATCCCAACTGGCCGCCTCCTTCTGGATCGCCTGCAGGAGGGTCGCGCGCAGGCGCAGCTTTTCCGCCTCGGCGGTGGTGTCTGCAATGGCATCGAAGACGCTGTTGAACGCTTGGGCCTCGATCATTTTCTTTCCCTCGATCAATCGCGCAGGCGGCTCCTGGCCAGGTCGATATCTGCCCGCCGATAAAGCCAGGCAAGCAAAGTTATCGGAATCGATAACGCGGCATAATTTTCCTCTCGACCAAAAGCGGAGTTTGGCGCCCAGCACCGCAGGGCGCAGGGAAGCACGGCCGTAGGAGCGGACTCCGTCCGCGATTCGGCGGATAACGCCGGCGGTCGGGGTTAAGAGCACCCTCTCCCCAGCCCTCTCCCGCAAGCGGGAGAGGGGGCTGTTCGTGCCACCGGGGCATCCGGCGTGGCCAGGGAAGCCAATCGCGGATGGAGTCTGCTCCTACGGGGAAACTCCGTGCCTCATTGCAGACTGTAGGAGCGGGCCCTGCCCGCGAATCGCGCGCAGGGCGCGCTCCTACAGGGGAATGACATCGGCGCGCGGGCTTTCCCCTCACCCCAGCCCTCTCCCGGAGGGAGAGGGAGCTAGGCCGTGCCGAGAGGAGGCCTGGTTTCAGCCGGCGATCCCTGTGCTAGCCGGCTAACGCCGAAACACCCATGTACTCCGAACGGTCCCCTCTCCTTCCGGGAGAGGGTTAGGGTGAGGGGGCCGCAGGCCTGCTCGCGATTTCGCGCGCAGGGCGCGCTCCTACAAGGGAATGGCGCGGGCGGGGCAGCGTAGGAGCGGATCTCATCCGCGAACCGCGCCGGTGGTTCCGGCTATCGCGGCCTCAGAACACCGGCGGCCGCCGGGTGATCAGCCCCTGGCGGGCGACGCGGGTCAGCTCGTGGACTAGCGGCTGTAGTTCCTCGGCGCGCGGCGACTGGATCACGGCGAAGTCGAAATGGTCGCGGGGGAAGCGGGCGATTTCCGCAAGGTCGGCGGCGAACTGGATGAGGAAGGTGCGCGAGCCCTGCCAGCGCTTCGGCCAGCCTTCGAGGTAGCGAACCAGGGTGGGCTGATGGTGGCCGCACAGGAGGATGCGCGGGTTGCGCCGCAGCAGGCCGGTGGTGATGGGGGCCAGGCGCACCTGGGGATTGGGACAGGTCATGGTGTCATGTCTCCGCCTCTGGGGTCCTGCTGGACGCGGCGAGAGGCACACCGAACCAGCGCTTTAGCGGTATTTCGATGCCCCTGAGGCATCAGCGCCCCGCAAGTTGCTACTTAAATCGGCGCTGTGCGGCATCCTAGAGAAGCCCCGGCGATACTGTCAAGGCGACTTCCGGCTGACGAGAGAGCCCCGATGAGCACCCCACCCCTGCGCCTGTTCTTCGCCCTGCCCTGCCCGGAGGAAATCCGCGCGCCCCTGGCCGCCTGGCGCGACGGCCTGGTCATCGACGGCCAGCCGGTGGCGGCGGCCAACCTGCACCTCACCCTGGCCTTCCTCGGCTCGGTGCCGCGCGCCCGCAAGGCCGAGTTGCTAGACCTGGGCGCGAGCCTGCCGCGCACGCCCTTCGAACTGCTGCTGGATCGCCTGGAACGCTGGCGCAACGGCATCCTGCACCTGGCGCCGACGACCATCCCGCCGGCGCTGCCCAGCCTGGTCCAGGCTCTGCAAGATGCCCTGCAGGTCAGCGGCTTCGAGATCGAGCGGCGGCCCTTCCGCCCGCACCTGACCCTGGCCCGTCACTGCCGCCATGCGCCCGATGCCGAGGCGCAATTCGCCTGGCCAGCCCGCGAACTGGTGCTGTACAGCTCGGAGAACGGCCCCCACGGCGTGCATTACCGGGCCATCGGCCGCTGGCCCCTGGACGGCGAACAGGCGCTCAGCGATTGAGCGCAGCCCATCCCTCGGCGTAATCGAGGAAGCGGCGCAGTCCCTGGGTCGGGTACTTGTCCACGTGCAGCGCGCGGAAGAAGGTGCGCCGCAGCGGCCCCAGGGGATTGTCCAGGGCGACCAGCTCGCCGCTGGCCAGCTCGTCGGCCACTACCCGCCGCGACAGGCAGCTGATGCCGGCCCCGCTGGCCACCAGGTGCTTGATCGCCTCGGCGTTGCTCACCTCCAGCGGCGCCGCCAGGCTGCCCAGGCGCGGCAGCACCTGCTGCTCGAAGGTCACCCGGGTGCCGGAGCCGGCCTCGCGGAGGATCCAGCGTGTCGCCGCCAACTGCTCGAAGGTCACCTGCGCCGCCCGCGCCAGCGGATGCTCGGGCGCCGCGACCAGCAACAGCTCATCCTCGATCCACGGCAACAATTGCACCTGCGGATGCTGGATGGGCGACTCGATGTAGGCCACGTCCAGGCGGAACTCGCAGAGCGCGGCCAGGATCTCGCGGCTGTTGGCCACCTGCAGTTGCAGGCGGCTGTCCGGCAGTTCGGCGAGAAACCCGGCCATCACCCGCGGCAGCAGGTAGCCACCGATGCTGCGGCTGGCGCCCAGGGCCAGCTGCACCGGCGCGTGCTGGAACAGCGTCTCCAGCTCGGCGCCCTGGGCCAGCAGGGCGCAGGCCCGGGGATACAGGGCGCGACCGTTGTCGTTGAGCGCCAGGCGCTTGCCGCTGCGGTCGAACAGGCGCGTCTGCAGGGTGCGCTCCAGTTCCTGCAGCGCCTGGCTGGCCGCCGATTGCGAAAGCGCGATGGCGGCCGCCGCCTGGGTCACGTTGCCGTGCTCGGCGATGGCGGTGAAGGTGGCCAGCTGGCGCAGGGTGATTCGCGGGGCCATATCGATAAAACCGTTTGATCCAATAAGAACAATCCGTTTTTACACTAAGCAGGCAGCGCACACCATGGCAGCACCTTACACAAGGAGCCCGTCATGCTTACCCGCCTGCGCCGCACGCCCTACCTGGTCCCCGGCGCCCTGCTCTGCCTGCTGATCGCCGGCGCCGCCAACCTGCTGGTGCGCATCCCCGCCATCAGCCATCTCGGCCTCGGCAGTCTGACCCTGGCCATCCTCCTCGGCCTGCTGCTGGGCAACCTCGGCCTGGCCCGTTTCGGCGGCCTGCGCCCCGGCGTCGAGCTGTCGCGCCAGCAGCTGCTGCGCCTGGGCGTGGTGCTCTACGGCCTGCGCCTGACCTTCCAGGACATCGCCGCCCTCGGCCCGGCGGCGCTGGTGATCGATGTGCTGATGGTCGCCAGCACCCTGCTGGTCGCCGGCTGGGTCGGCGTGCGCTGGCTCAAGCTGCCGCGCGAAAGCGCCCTGCTGATCGGCGCCGGCAGCGCCATCTGCGGCGCCGCCGCGGTCATGGCGAGCAGCCCGGTGCTGCGCGCCCGCGCCGAGCACACCGCCGTGGCGGTGGCCACCGTGGTGCTGTTCGGCACCCTGGCCATGCTTCTGCACCCGCTGCTGTTCGCCCACCTGCCGAACCTGTTCGGCAGCGCCAAGGCCTTCGGCATCTTCAGCGGCTCGACCATCCACGAGGTGGCCCAGGTGGTCGCCGCCGGCCGCGCCATGGACCCGGCCGCCGCCGACGCCGCGCTGATCAGCAAGATGCTCCGTGTCCTGCTGCTGGCCCCGGCGCTGCTCTGCCTGGGGCGCTTCGCCGCCAGCGACGAGGCAGCCGGCGAAGGCCGGCGCCGCCTGCACATCCCC
Source organism: Pseudomonas citronellolis (assembly GCF_900112375.1). Taxonomy (GTDB): domain Bacteria; phylum Pseudomonadota; class Gammaproteobacteria; order Pseudomonadales; family Pseudomonadaceae; genus Pseudomonas; species Pseudomonas citronellolis. The sequence continues at coordinate 22,373 of NZ_FOLS01000009.1, forward strand.
GGCTTCGCCGTGGCCTTCCTGCTGGTCACCGGCCTGCGTTCGCTGGGCCTGGTGCCGCACGCCTGGCTGGCGCCGCTGCAACAGCTGGACGACGTGCTGCTGGGCATGGCCATGGCCGCCCTGGGCCTGGCCACCCGCCTCGGCGACCTGCGCCGCGAAGGCCCCAAACCGCTGCTGCTGGGCGCCGGGCTGTTCGCCTTCCTGCTGGTCGGCGGCGGCCTGATCAACAGCGGCGTGCAGCACCTGCTGGGCTGAAGCACAATGAAAATAAAAAAGGCGGATGCCGCTGGGCATCCGCCTTTTTCATGGCTGCGGGATCGCTCAGCTGGAGAGCTTGCGGTCCAGGGAGAAGGGACCGGCGCCGCTGATGAGCAGGGCCACACTGATCATGATCAGGGTGAAGGCGTATTCGAAGCCGTTGTTGGTGATGAAGAAGCCATTGGCGATGTGCACGCTGAACACGGCCACCAGCATGGCGACGATCAGCGGGATGCTGGCCAGGCGCACCAGCAGGCCGAGCACCAGGAACAGCCCGCCGAAGAACTCCGCGCTGCCCGCCAGGGTGGCCATCAGGTAGCCGGGGGTCACGCCGAGGGATTCCAGCCACTGGGCCATGCCCGACAGGCCCGGGCCGCCGAACAGGCCGAAGAGCTTCTGCGAGCCGTGGGCCATGAAGGTCAGGCCGGTGGTGATGCGCAGCACGGCCAGGCCGACGCCGGCGTTGGTGGACAGAATGGATTTGACGAGAGCGTTCATGGTGCGTCCTTGTGCAGAGGAAAGTGGGTGAGGCAACCGTCGTTGCGTGAGAAGCAATATAGATCATTCAATCGATATAAAAAGCGCAAAAACACGCTAAAACATATCGGAAAGACCGATTACTTCTGAACGGAAGCTACCCGCTGCCGGGACTCCAACCCATCGCGCTCCCGCTGATAGGCAAGATAGTACTTGTTGACGCTGCTGACGTAGTTCACCACGCCCATGCCCACTTCCTGGGCCGCCACGCGCTCCACCTGGAAGAACCAGCGGTCCGGGTTCAGGCCCTGGCGGCGGGCCTGGGCGCGCAGGCCCTGGACGCGCTCGGCGCCGACGTTGTAGGCGGCGAGGATGAAGCCCAGGCGCTCGTGCTCGTCCATGCGCGGGCTGTTGAAGTAGTCGCGGCGCAGCATGGCCAGGTACTTGCTGGCGGCCTGGACGTTGTTCTCCTTGCCCTCCACCGAACGCAGCCCGACGCTGCGCGCCGCCGCCGGGGTGACCTGCATCAGCCCGGTGGCGCCGGACGCGCCGCGGGCGCCGGGGGTGAGGTTGGATTCCTTGTAGGCCACCGCGGCCAGGGCCAGCCAGTCGAGGCGGTACTGCTCGGCGAAGCGCTGCAGGGTCGGGCGCACCGCTTCGAGCTTCTTGCGGTCGCCCTTCTCCAGCGGGTTGCGCACCTGGTAGGCGTGGCGGTACAGGCGCTGGAAGTTGCCATCCTGCTCCGCCGGGGCGTGGTAGTCCTTGAGGAAGCGATCGACGCTGGCGTGCAGCATGGAGGCGTCGCGGCGCACGTACCAGGTCATGTTCCGCCGGTTGTCGAGCACCAGGTGGCGGTCGATGCGGATCTTCTTGAACACCTTGGCCCAGCGCTCGGCGATCGGCTGTTCCACCACGGTGCAGGGATAGATGCCGGCCTGGACCATCTCCAGCACGTCTTCCACCGCCAGGGACGGGTCCACCCAGTCGATGCCGATGGGTGCCAGGCGGCGTTGCGCCAGGCGCTCGTTGACCTGCCCGATGGCTTCGCCGGCGGCGCTGCCGGGGGCCAGGGCGATGCGCTTGCCGGCCAGTTGCTCCAGGCGCGCATAGCGCTTGTTGCCCTGGCGCGAGACCAACACCAGCGGCACGTCCTGGCGCCACGGCAGGCTGGCGGCGACGTCCTGGCCGTCGCGGGCCACCAGCACCTCGCCGGGGGCGACCAGGTCGCCTTCGCCACGCAGCAGCGCGGCCAGCAACTGGTCCTTGGCCTTGGGAATGAACTTCAGGGTGAGCGGCTTGCGCCCGGGGGCGTTGTCGTTGAGGTATTGCTCGAAGGCGCGCAGACGGTTGTACTCGACGCCGATGGGCTCGCCCTTGATCTCGCCGGAGCTGTTGCGGCTCTGATTGACCAGCACGCGCAACACGCCGCTGCTGCGGATGCTGGCCAGGTCGCGGGTATCGGCGCTCTCGCGCTGCCAGTTGTCCGGCTGGCTGGTCAGGCGCGCGGCCGCCGGCTGCGGCAGCAGTGCCAGCAGGCAGAGGAAGAGCAGCAGCAATCGCGTCATCCAGGTCTCCAAGGATTGGTCATTCACCGGCGGTCCACTGAGAACCTGATTACGATCTGCTGCGCGTCGACATAACTGCGTTAAAAACAGGCGAGTAATGCTCATTTAGAAATCTAAACTGCGCTTCCTCGCCTGTTTTTGCCTTGTTCTGCTCTAGCTCGCGATATCGTAAACGAGGTCCTAAGAAAGCGGCGCCCTCCGCAAGTTCCCGGCCCCGAAAAAAGGGGCGCGAGCGTCTCACAAGCGGAGACTGATGCCAATCCAAAATTCCCGAAGCACTTTCACAAGTGCATTCAACAGGCTGTTTTTTAAGACTTTCTTAAGAAAACAGGGGATTCTGCTATGCTGCCCGCCCGAATCCACAGGGGTCTGAAGATGTTTGATCACGACCGCGACGGCGCCTGTTTTTGTGCGGGACTAGGCGCGAGGAGAGCGGTTTGGTCATTCCAAATAAACGACGAGCAACGACGTACCGCACAAAAACAGGCCCGTCCCTTCGGGTTGCGCGGCAAATGGCGCCATGCGTCGTTGCGGGACTTGGCAAGGGGGCACCATTCCCGGCGTCCCGCGCCTAACCTGGCGCCATTTGACGCAGCAACGCGGTTCGTGATCAAACATCTTCAGACCCCGGTGAACCATGCAACTGATCGACATTGGCGTCAACCTCACTCATCCGACTTTCGCCAACCGGTTGCCGGCGGTCATCGATCAGGCCATCGGCGCCGGCGTGGTGCAGATGGTGCTGACCGGCACCAGCCTCGACGAGAGCGAAGCCGCCCTGCGCCTGTGCCGCGAATACGACGAAGGCGGCCAGCGGCTGTTCTGCACCGCCGGTGTCCACCCGCACGATGCTTCGCAGTGGAACAGCGCCAGCGCCGCCACCCTGCGGGGCCTGCTGGCGGAGGACAGGGTACGCGCGGTCGGCGAGTGCGGCCTTGACTTCAATCGGGACTTCTCGCCGCGGCCGCAACAGGAAAAGGCCTTCGAGGAGCAGTTGGCCCTGGCCGTGGAGCTGCAGCGCCCGGTGTTCATCCACGAGCGCGACGCCGGCGAGCGCCTGCTGGCCATCCTCAAGGGCTTCCGCGACCAGTTGCCCGCCGCCGTGGTGCATTGTTTCACCGGCGAGCGGCGCACGCTCTACAACTATCTCGATCTCGACCTGCACATCGGCATCACCGGCTGGATCTGCGACGAACGCCGCGGCACCCACCTGCAGGAACTGGTGCGGGAGATCCCCCGCGGCCGCCTGATGCTTGAGAGCGACGCCCCCTACCTGCTGCCGCGCAGCCTGCGGCCAAAGCCGAAGCACGGGCAGAACGAGCCGGCCTTCCTCCCCGAGGTGTTGCGCGTCACCGCCCTGCATCGCGGCGAGACGGAAGACGACCTGGCGGCCCATACCACGGCCTGCGCCCGGCGCTTCTTCGGCCTGTCGGAAATTGCCGAACAAGGCTGACGAATACCCCTCAAGAATGTCCGGAAAGCGACGCTAACCTGGGAGGCGAAGCTGTCTTGACCCTCATCAAGACAGACTTCTTCTCTTCAACGAGAATGAAGGCCAAAAGCCATCATTCCCACTACAAGAAGCATCCCCATGGGCGCCTGGATCCGCGATATCTCTCTGAAGTACAAGTTCTGGGCCGTGAACGCGGTCGCCTTCTTCACCACCTTGCTGCTCGTGCTGTTCTCCATGCACCAGGAAGTGGACGCACGCAACCAGGCCGCCCGCCAGGGCGCCGAGGTCCAGGCCCGGCTGCTGCAGAACTGGCCGGCCGGCACGGCGCTGCCCAGCGCCGACAACCTGCTGAGCTTCGCCAGCGGCAGCGCCCCGCAACTGCCGGGCGTGGACACCGGCGCGCTGGCTCGCGGCAACGGCTGGGTCGACCTGGGCGGCGCCTCCAGCCGCCTCGGCCCGCTGGCCGGCGCCTGGGTGCGGGATGCCGGCGACGGCCAGCGCATCGCGGTGCTGGCCCCCGGGGCCGACCTCTGGCAGGTGTTCAGCGAGCGCGCCCTGGCTTACGCCGGCGCGGTGCTGGTGCTGATGATGGCCCTGCTGGCCGCCTCGCAGTTGCTGATCCGCTTCATCCTCACCCACCTGCTGAAGCTGCGCGATGTGATGCAGCACGTGGAGCGCAGCGGCGACCTTTCCGCCCGCGTGCCGCTGGACAGCCGCGACGAGGTGGGCCAGATGGCCACTGCCTTCAACGCCATGCAGGCCGGCTACCAGCGCGTGGTCGGCACCGTGGCCCAGGCCGCCGGGCGCCTCGACGAAGGCGCGCGCACCCTCGCCCAGAGCATGGGCCAGGTGCGCCAGGGCATGCTCGGCCAGCAGAGCGAGACCGACCAGGCCGCCACCGCGATCAACGAGATGTCCACCACCGTGCACCACATCGCCCAGCACGCCGCCGACACCCGCGACCAGTCGCAGGAAGCCGACCGCTTGGCCGGCGCCGGCCAGCAGGTGGTGGGCCGCGTCGGCCAGTCCATCGCCGGGCTGTCCCAGGGCGTGCAGCAGACCGCGCAGATGATCCAGCAACTGGCCGAAGACAGCCAGAAGATCAGCAGCGTGGTCAGCGTCATCCACGGCATCGCCGAGCAGACCAACCTGCTCGCCCTCAACGCCGCCATCGAGGCCGCCCGCGCCGGCGAGATGGGCCGCGGCTTCGCCGTGGTGGCCGACGAGGTGCGCAACCTGGCCAAGCGCGTGCAGGACTCCACCGACGAGATCACCCAGATGATCAACGCACTGCAGTCCGGCACCCGCGACGCCGTGGAATTCATGCAGGAAAGCTCGTTCAAGGCCGACGGCTGCGTCGAGCAGGCCCAGGAAGCCGGCGAGGCGCTGGCGGCCATCGCCGGGGCGGTGGCGCTGATGCGCGAGAGCAACACGCAGATCGCCGTGGCCGCCGAGCAGCAGAGCCAGGTGGCCGAGGAGATGACGCGCTCGGTGGTGGGTATCCGCGACGTCACCGAGCTGACCGTGCAGCAGACGGTGGATTCGGCCGGCACCAGCCACGAGCTGGCCGAGCTGGCCGGCGAGCTGAGCCGGGCGATCCGCCAGCTGCGCCTGTAGCCCCTCCGCCCTGCCACGCGGCCCGGCACTGTCCGGGCCGCGCCGTTTCCGGCTATCGAAGCCATAGGCGATAGTCATTCGCCGCCCACCCGCCGCGGACCTAGACTTTGTGCAAGCGTCCGTGAAAACGGGCAAGACCGGAAAAGGAGTCCGCCTATGGGCAAACGTCATCCCAACCTGTTCGCCTGGCAATGGCAGGGCTATGCCGCCAATCACCGCAACCCGACCAACCTGGCGTTGCACCTGGTGGCGGTGCCGCTGTTCGTGGTCGCCGCCCTGGTGCTGCTGGGCGGGCTGTTCAAGCTGAGCCTGGGGAGCATCCTGCTGGGCGTCATCGGCATGGTCGCGGCGCTGGCCATCCAGGGCCGCGGACACAAGCTGGAAGAGCAGCCCCCCGAGCCGTTCAGCGACCGCAAGGACGCCGTGAGCCGCCTGCTCGCCGAGCAGTTCGTCACCTTCCCGCGCTTCGTCCTCAGCGGCGCCTGGTGGCGCGCCTGGCGCAACCGCCGGCGCTGAGCCCTAGCCGAAGATGGTCGCGGTCTGCCGCGAGATCGCCAGCAGTTGGCCGTCCGCCGTCCAGCACTGGGCGGCGATGTGCCCGTAGCCGTCGCGGGCGTGTTCGATGGTCGCCAGGTACTGGCACCAGCCGTTGGCCGGCAGGGCCGGTTGCGGCTGGACGAATTCGATGGTCCAGGTCAGCGAGCTGGACGGCGCCGGCGTCTTGAGCATCGGCAGGGTCGCCGGCGGCCAGGCGTCGATCAGCGCCAGCAGGTGGCTGACCTCCATCGGCTCGTCGCCCACGCCATCGCCGCGGAAGCGCATCCAGCCACCCATCTCCCGTGAAGTGCTCGACGAAAAGGGCATGCCGCCCACAGCCCAGCGCATGGCGATGTGGCGGGTGAACTCGGGCATCAGCTTGCGGATGAAAGGCAGCTCCTGGCAGTCGTCCACCGCCTTGAAGGCCGGCGCCGGCAGGCCCTCGACCTGCACCACCGACTCGCGCGGCAGGCCGAAGCTGGCCTGGGCCAGGGTCAGCACCTGGCCGTTCTGCACGGCGCGGCAGAACACCTGGCTGACCGCCTTGCCCTCGCGCAGCACCTCGGCCTGGAAGCTCACCGGCACTTCCGGCTCCACCGGGCCGACGAAGGTGACGGCCAGCGAGCGCAATGGCCGCCCGGCCTCGGCGACGCCGGCCATCGCCTCGTAGGCCATGGCCGCCACCAGGCCGCCGAAGCTGGCGCGCCCCTGGCCCCACTGCGCCGGGATCACCACGCTCGTGGGTGCACTGCGCACCGCCTGGATGAGTTCGGGAAAGGTCATCGTCGCCTCCTGCTGAGTGGGTCAGGGGGCATCTTAGGGGGAAAGGCGGCGGGGCTGGCAACCATCCTTAGGGCTGAACGCGGGTCCACTCAAGGGGCGAATGTTCGTTCATACATGGGAGTAGGGTTGGTCGTGAACGGGGGTTGCCGGGGGCATAGATGCTGGGCTTAAGAACGCCCTCTCCCCAACCCTCGGCTGCGCGCCCCGCCCTGAAGGGAGAGGGGGCTGTCCGGTGCGGATGGGGAGTTCGGAGTCATCCTGGCGCGTAGGGCGTATAACCGTTCGTGGCTATACGCCGTCGGCCGTGCCACCGGGGCGTCCGGCGTGGTTGATGAACCAATCGCGGACGGAGTCCGCTCCTACGACCGTGCTTCCCTGAACCGAGCGGACTCCGTCCGCGATTATCCGTCGCTGAAAACGGCGGATGGCGCTCAGCCCAGCGCCTTGAGCAACCGCTCCAGGCTCTCGTCGGCATCCCGCTCGGCCAGGTCGTGCAGGGCGTTCCAGTGCGGCTGCAGGGGCATCAGGTCGAGTTCGCGCTCGCTGCGGATCAGCCACTGCTCGTAGTCGTGCCAGGTGCCCAGGGTGGACTGGGCCTCCTTCAGCGGCGCCAGCACCTTCTGCGGCAAGGGCGAATCCTTCGGGTAGGCCTCCAGGGCGTAGCGCACGCGCTTGATCAGCAGGCGCAGGCGATGGCGGTCGTGGGCCGGGTCCTTCAGGGCGATGCGCAGCTTGTGCCACTGCTTGGCCAGGCGCTTGCGCACCTGGGCGTGCAGGCCTTCGAGCACGCCGTGGCGTTCGGCGGTGCGCCAGAGCATCGGCCAGCCGTCGAGCAGGCGCATCAGCCGGTCCCACTGCGGGCTGGCGAGCAGCGCCAGGTAGCCGGAGGTCAGTGCCGGCCGGCGCAATGCGGCGGCCTTTTCCAGGCCTTCGGCTTCCAGCACCGGCAGCAGCACTTCGAGGTCGCGCAGCGGCCCGCTCAGGCGGCCCAGTTCGCTCAGCGCCGCCTCGATCTCGTCGATGCCGGGCATGCCCTGGGCCGGATGCAGCAGGCTGCGCAGGCGCCGCACGGCGATGCGCAGGTCGTGCAGCGCCTCGCTGTCGGAGCGCGCGCGCAGGCGCTCGGAGGCCGCGAACAAGGCCACCTCCTGCTCGATCACATGGGAAACCAGATAGTCGCTGAAGGATGACACGGCGAACTCCGTCCGTCGGGGCCTGGAATCTATGAGGTTAGCTGGCGGCGCATCGGCGGCAAGCCGCCGCCCGTGGCCGATGGTCGCATGGTATTTCAGCGGCCGCGCCGGGCCAGCCGCCAGGGCAGTTGCCGGCGCAGCCGCGCCAGGTGCTCGCGCAGTTCCTGCGGCGCGGAACCGGCGCCGGCGTAGCGCTGGCGTTCGAACGCCGCCAGGTAGGCCTGGATGCTCGCGGCCTGGGCCGGCAGCGCAGCCATCGCCCGCTCGGCGAACGCGCGCGGCCCTTCGCCGGCGTGGCGCTGCAGGCCCTGGCCGGCCAACAGTTGTTCGAAGCGCTCGAAGCTGCGCAGTTGCACATCCCGCGTCCGCCGCCAGGGCTTGAACAGCAGCAGCGCCAGCAGGCCCAGCGACAGCGCCCCGCCGCCCACCAGCAGCACGCCGGTCCAGAGGCTGTCGCGATCGCCGAACCAGGCCCGCAGCAGGCCCGCCTGCTGCTCACCCTGGTAGCCCAGCACCCAGCGCTGCCAGTCGTAGTTGAGGTTATCCCAGCTCAGGCGCAGTTGGCTGAGCAGGCCGAAACCGCCATAGCGCAGGCGGGCGAAGGGCGAGTCGGCGAGGAAGCTGCCCTCCTCCGCCAGCGCCGCCTGCAGGCCGCGCTCGATGCGCGAGGGGGCGACCTGGAAGGTCGGGTCGACGCTGCGCCAACCCGCGCCCGGCGACCAGTACTCGACCCAGGCGTGGGCGTCGAACTGGTGCACCAGCAGGTAGTCGCCGGCCGGGTTCAGCTCGCCGCCCTGGTAGCCGGTGACCACCCGCGCCGGGATGCCCGCCGCGCGCAGGACGAAGGTCATGGCCCCGGCGTAGTGCTCGCAGAAGCCGCGGCGGGTGTCGAACAGGAAGCCGTCGATGCGCTCCTCGCCGGTGGCCGGCGGACGCAGGGTGTAGGCGTAGGGCTGGTCGTGGAAGTGGCGCAGCACCGCCTGCACCAGCGCCTCCGGCTGCGGGTAACGCTCACGCAGCGCTGCGGCCCAGGCCCGCGCGCGCGGGTTGCCGCGGGCCGGCAGTTGCAGGTCGCGGCGCAGCGCCGTGGCGCTGCTGTCCGGTTCGCGCAGGGCCCGGGGCCAGGAACTGGCGCGGTACATCAGTACGTCCTGCACCGGGCGCCGCCGCTCCAGGCGGAAGTCGCTCATCATGCGCGCGTCGTCCGGGCCGCCCTCGGCAACGTCGAGGGTGAACAGCCAGGGCCGCGAGCTGGGCTGCATGATCACCTGGTAGCTCAGCGATGGCCCCTGCCTGCGCCAGTCCGGCGCCCGTTCGCTGCGCCCCTGCCAGGACTGCGTCCAGCGCTGGCCGTCGAAATTCTCCAGGGTCAGGGCACGCCAGTAGAGCTGCTCCTGGGGCGGCGCGGCGTCGTCGAACTTGACGCGGAAGGCCAGCTCGGTGGACTGGCTCAGCTCGACGAAGTCGCCGGGCATCATCGAGTCGCTGAGCCCGGTGGTGGCCTGGCCGCCGGGCAGCGGCAGCGACCACAGCGGGCCCAGCCGCGGGAACAGCAGGAACAGCAGGAGCATCAGCGGCAGCGCCTGCAGCAGCAGGCCGCCGGCCAGGCGCAGGGTGCGCCAGGGGCCCTCGGCGAAGCTGCTCTGCTGCAAACCGATCAGCGCCGCCAGCAGCGCGGTGACCGGCAGCAGGCTGAAGGCCGCGGCCAGCAGGCTGGCGTCGAACAGGTAGCTGGTGGCCACGGCGAAGAAGCCGAGCAGGATCAGCACCAGGGCGTCGCGCCGCGTCTTCAGCTCCACCAGCTTGATGACGAAGGCGGCGATCAGCAGCACCACGCCGGCGTCCAGGCCGATCAGCGAGCCGCGCGACAGCCACACGCCGATGCCGGCGGCGATCACCAGGGCCAGCTTGGCCAGGCCGTTGGGGTAGCGCGCGCGCATGCGGTAGACCTGCACGCGCCAGGCCGCACAGCCGAGCCAGAAGCCCACCACCCAGAACGGCAGGTGCTCCAGGTGCGGCAGTATCACCAGGGCCTGGGCCACCAGCAGCCAGGTCAGGGCGATGCGCGGGATCGGCTGCTGGCTCACGGCCGTACTCCGAACAGCGCCAGCTCGCGCAGGCAGGCGCCGCGATGGGCGTCGCCGCTGGCCAGCGGCAGCTGTACGCCGGGCAGGCGCAGGCCGAAGCTCTGGCCGCGCAGGGACAGCTGCAGCACCCAGTGGCAGAGGCAGGACAGGCGCGTCTCGACGTCGCCGCCGAGCAGCTCGAAGTCCAGCCAGAGGTCGCGCCCGCTGAGCGCGGCGAAGTCCTTCACCAGCAGGCCCTGGCCGCGGGAGTAGGCCTTCCAGTGCAGACGCCGGCGCGAGTCGCCGCTCTGGTAGGGGCGCAGGCCCTGGAAGTCGTCGGCGCCGCTGCCGCTGGCGCGCAGGCCTTCGTCGTGCTCGTCGGCGCGGCCGCCTTCCAGGGGCAGGTCGGCGGGCAGCGGACCCGGGTAGACCAGGCCGGCCTGGTCCAGGTCGAGCCAGCTCCAGGCCACCAGCAGGCCCAGGGGGAAGCGGCTCTCCACCCGCAGGCGGCCCGGGCGCAGCCAGCCGCGGCGCTCGGCCGGCAGCGTCAGCAGCAGTTCCTCGGCGCCATTGGCGCGCACGTCGGCGTACTGCAGCGCCTGTTCCGACCAGCCGAGGCCGATGGCCCGGCGTTCGCGGCCTTCGCCTTCCAGGCGCACGCGGAAGCAGACCTGCTCGCCGACGAACACCGGCAGCGCGCCCAGCGCGGTCAGGCGCAGGCCGCCGAGGTTACGGTAGGTGTGCAGGATGGCGACGATGAACAGCGACAGCAGCAGGAAGGTCAGGCCATAGGCCAGGCTGTTCTGGTAGTTGATGGCGGTGAGCAGCAGCAGGACCACGGCGACGCCGAAGGCCACGCCCTGCCCCGAGGGGATGATGAAGATGCGCCGCTGGTTCAGTTGCAGCGAGGGCGACGGCGGGATGCGCCGGGCGATCCAGCTCTGCCACAGCGGGCGGACCTTCACCAGCATGGCCGGGCTCCGTTCACAGCGCCGGGACTTCGCGCTGCAGCCACTGCACCAGGGCGCCGCCGCCGTGGCCAGAAGGGTCGGCCTGGTCGCGCAGGCGGTGCCCGGCCACCGACGGCAGCACCGCCTGGACGTCCTCGGGGATGGCGTAGTCGCGCCCGGCCAGCAGGGCCCAGGCGCGCGCCGCGGCAAGCAGCGCCAGGCTGCCGCGCGGCGACAGGCCGAGGGCGAAGGCCGGCTGGCTGCGGGTGGCCTCGGCCAGGCGCAGCACGTAGTCGACCAGGGCGTCGCTGACGTGGACCTTCGGCACCTCGGCCTGCAGCGCCGCCAGCTCGTCGGGGGTGAGGATCGGCTCCAGCCGCGGCAGCAGGTCGCGCCGCGCCTCGCCCAGCAGCAGGGCCTTCTCCGCCGCGCGCCCCGGGTAGCCCAGGGACAGGCGCATGAGGAAGCGGTCGAGCTGGGATTCGGGCAGAGCGAAGGTGCCGCCCTGAGTCACCGGGTTCTGCGTGGCGATCACGAAGAAGGGCTCGGGCAGCGGCCGGGTGGCGCCCTCAATGGTCACCTGGCCCTCTTCCATGGCCTCCAGCAGCGCGCTCTGCGCCTTGGGCGTGGCGCGGTTGATCTCGTCTGCCAGCACCAGCTCGGCGAAGATCGGCCCGGGGTGGAAGACGAACTGCCCGGTGTCCTTGTCGAACACCGAGGTGCCGAGCACGTCGCCGGGCAGCAGGTCGGAGGTGAACTGGATGCGCTGGAAACTCAGCCCCAGCACCCGCGCCAGGGCGTGGCTGAGGGTGGTCTTGCCCATCCCCGGCAGGTCTTCGATCAGCAGGTGCCCGCGGGCCAGCAGGCAGGTCATGGCCAGGCGCACCTGGACTTGCTTGCCCAGCAGGATCCGGTCCACCGCTTCCAGGCATTGCTCCAGCTTGCCGCGCATCCTCACCTCGTGCCATGCAGACGAAAAGTCCGATCCTACTGGCCCGCCGCGGCAGCGAACAGGCCGCTTGGCCACAAACTGTGACGGGGCCGGCTCAACTGGCCAGCAGCCGCTGCACCAGCCAGCGCGCCGCCGGGCCCAGGCTGCGCTGCCGCGACCAGACCACGTCGACCGCCACGCTGCGCGGCCAGCCGGGCACCTGCAGCGGGTGCAGGCGGCCGTTGGCGAAGCGCTGGTTCATCCAGGTCGGCAGCTCCACCCAGCCGAAGCCGAGCACCGCCATGTCCAGCAGCAGCAGGTAGGTCGGCGCCGACCAGAAGCGCCCGCCCAGGGGCGGCTCGGCGTCGTCGATGAAGGTGTTCAGGCGCAGGTTGCGGTGGCCCAGCAGGTCGCTGCGCTCGACCTTTTCCAGCTGCGCCAGCGGGTGCGCGCGGCTGACGAACAGGCCGAACTCGGCGCATTCGCCGAGGGTGGCCGAGCCGATGTCCGGCGGGTAGTTCGGCTGCGCGGCGAGCAGGCCGAGGGAAGCGCGGCCCTGGCCGACCAGGTCGATGACGTCGCCGTGCTCGGCGATCAGCCATTCGAACTCGATGTCCGGGAAGTGCCGGTCGATTTCCGCCAGGCGTGTCTCGAAGGGTTCGGACTGGTAGGTGTCGGACATCGCCAGGGTCAACCGCGGCTCCATCCCCGCCGAGAGCTGCCCGGCCAGTTGGCCGAGGCGGTCGTTGGCCATCAGCACTTCCTCGACGCGGCCGAGCAGGGCCTTGCCGGCCTCGGTCAGTTTCGGCTGGCGCGCGCTGCGGTCGAACAGCTCCAGGCCCAGGTCGATCTCCAGGCGGGCGATGGCCTCGCTGACGGTGGACTGGCTCTTGCCCAGCTTGCGCGCGGCGGCGCTGAAGGAACCCAGGCAGGCGGCCTCGGCGAAGGCCTGGAGGGATTCGGGGGAATATTGCATGGGGGCCTCGTCCATCGGTTTTGCCGATGCTAGCCAACTTCGAAACAACCCTTCAACCGATGAGAATAGCCGCCAGCTGGCCCGGTGGGGCCCCTCTTTATCTGGAGAAAACCCATGAGCATGCAAAAGACGCTGAAGGAAAGGCTGTTCCACGCCCTGCTCTTCGAATTCATCGCCCTGGCCATCTGCGCCCCGACCCTGGCCTGGCTGATGGACCAGCCGCTGGGCCACATGGGCGCTCTGACGCTGATGTTCTCGCTGATCGCCACGCTGTGGAACATGGTCTACAACACCCTGTTCGACCGCGCCCAGCGGCGCCTGCAGTTCGCCCGCACCCTGCCGGTGCGCGTGCTGCACGCCTCGCTGTTCGAGCTGGGCCTGATCTTCATGCTGGTGCCGCTGGCGGCCTGGTGGCTGGGTATCGGTCTGGTGGAGGCGTTTGTGCTGGATATCGGGCTGATTCTGTTTTTCCTGCCGTACACCATTGCCTTCAACTGGGGGTATGACGCGCTGCGGGCGCGGTGGGTGGAGCGGCCGCGGGAGGTTTTGGTGCGTTGAGGGGGGGGCTTGGCACTTGTAGGAGCGAGCTTGCTCGCGAATGGGGGTTGCCGGGGGCTGTGGTGTTGGGCTTAAGAGCGCCCTCTCCCCAACCCTCTCCCGCAAGCGGGAGAGGGGGCTGTCCTGAGTGGCTTGTTGGTCCGGCGTCATCCTCCCAACCCCGTCACTCCCGCGAACGCGGGACGCGGCTCCATCGCGAACAGCGCTTGCGCTGGCCCGAAGGGGAATAACCCAGAGACTTCTTGTTTGGGTGTGTTTGCGCCGCTTCGGCGTGCTCGGATGTTTCTTGTTTCGCCCCCTCGGGCGAGTCCCTTTTGTCAAACGGTGGAAGGCCACCCCCGCAAAAAGGAACCAAAAAGGCTTGCCCCACATACGGGCCCGACGGAGTCGGGCTACCCTCACGAATTCCCCCGCCACGGAGGCCCGAACTAGGCGCCCCCCCCCGAGGGTACGTCCCTGTAGCCCGCGGGGCTCTCGCGACATCCATGTCGCATGACCTCCTGAGCGCCGGTTTCGCTCGGCCTTCTGAAGGGGCGTTCCGGTGCGCTCGGAGGTTTCTCTGGAAGTCAGAATCGCGGACGGAGTCCGCTCCTACGGTTCCAGGAAGCTCGGCTTTTCGTAGGATGGGTTCAGGGAAGCACGGACGTAGGAGCGGACTCCGTCCGCGATTGGTTCATCAACCACGCCGGACACCCCGGTGGCACGAACAGCCCCTCATTCAAGCCAGGGAAGCGACTATCGCCGCCAGCGCCGCGGCCGGGTCGGCGGCCTGGCTGATCGGGCGGCCGATCACCAGGTAGTCGGAGCCGGCGTCCAGGGCCTGGCGCGGGGTGAGGATGCGGCGCTGGTCGTCCTGGGCGCTGCCGGCCGGGCGGATGCCCGGGGTGACCAGTTGCAGGGCCGGGTGCGCGGCTTTCAAGGCCGGGGCTTCCTGGGCCGAGCAGACCAGGCCGTCCATTCCCGCCTTTTCTGCCAAGGCAGCCAGGCGCAGCACCTGCTCCTGGGGCTCGACGTCCAGGCCGATGCCGGCCAGGTCCTCGCGCTCCATGCTGGTCAGCACGGTCACGCCGATCAGCAGCGGTTTCGGGCCATCGAAGGCGTCGAGGGTCTCGCGGCAGGCCGCCATCATGCGCAGGCCGCCGGAGCAGTGCACGTTGACCATCCACACGCCCATCTCGGCGGCGGCGCGCACGGCCATCGCGGTGGTGTTGGGGATGTCGTGGAATTTCAGGTCGAGGAACACCTCGAAGCCACGGCCGTTCAGCGTCTCGACGATACCCGCGGCGCAACTGGTGAAGAGTTCCTTGCCCACCTTCACCCGGCACAGTTTCGGGTCGAGCTGGTCGGCCAGCGCCAGGGCGGCCTCGCGGGTGGGGAAATCCAGGGCGACGATGATCGGGGTCTGGCAGACGGACATGGGCTCTCTCGCGGGGGGATTCTGAAAAACGCCGCGCATTGTCGCAGAAAGCGCCGCCGCCGGCAGCTTCCGGCGACGCGTTGCCCGTCCTATACGCTCAGGCGCTCGCGCAGGCGGCCGAGCATGCCCAGCAGGCTGCCGACCTTCTCCCGCTCGCGCTCCTCGCGCGGCGCCTCGGCCAGGCGCGCCACCTGCGGCTGCGGTTGCGCGCGCCACAGCTGGGCCTGTTCGGCGGCGGCCTTCAGGCCCTTTTCGAAGAGGCCGCGGCGGATCGGCTTGGGCAGGTAGCGGAAGATCTGCGCCTGGTTGATCAGCGCCAGCAGGTCCTGGGTGTCGCGGAACGGCGTCACCACCAGGCTGAGCAGGCGCGGGTGGGCCTGGGCCAGGGACTTGAGCAGCGGCGCGGTGTCCTCGCCGGCGAGCTTCAGGTCGCTGACCAGGATGTCGATGGGCTCGGCGTTCAGCCGCAGCAGCGCCTCGGCCAGGTTGCGCGCGCGGTGCAACTGGTGGTTGCCGGCGGCGCAGAAGTCGCCGACGCAGGCCAGGGTGTCGGCGTCGTCGTCCAGCAGCAATACGTTGAGCGGCGCGGCCAGCCGGCTGATGGCCTGCAGGTCGGGCGCGGCGGCCTGGCGCCCGGCGATCTCCGCCGCCTGGCGCAGGGTGAAGGCCATTTCCTGCGGGTCCCAGGGCTTGGTCAGGTAGCGGAAGATGCCGCCGTTGTTCAGCGCTTCCACCGCCGCGTCCAGGTCGGAATAGCCGGTGAGCAGGATGCGCAGGCAGTCCGGGGCGATCTCGCGGGCCCGGGCCAGCAGCTCGGCGCCGCTCATCTGCGGCATGCGCTGGTCGCTGACGAGGATCTGCACCGGCTCGCTGCGCAGGCGCTCCAGGGCGCGCCGCGGGTCGGACTCGGTGAGCACCTCGTAGTGCCGGCGGAACTGCATCGCCAGGCTGCGCAGGATGCGCTCCTCGTCGTCGACGAAGAGGATGCGGGTCAGGCCGGTGGGCTGGGCCTGGCCGGACTGCGGCAGGGCCTTGAGCGGCTGGGTCATGTCAGGCACTCCGTTTCAGGTCGCTGGCCTGCGCGCGCGGCAGGCGGATGAGGAATCGCGTGCCGCGCCCCGGCTCGGAGGCGACGCGGATGCTGCCGCCGTGGTCCTGGACGATCTTGTAGCTGATCGACAGGCCCAGGCCGGTGCCCTGGCCCGGCGGCTTGGTGGTGAAGAAGGGGTCGAAGATGCGCGCCAGCACCTCGGCGGGCATGCCCTTGCCGTTGTCCTGCACCGAGACGTACACCGCCACCTCGTCGGCCCAGGTCTTGACGTGGATGTGGCCGTAGCCGTCCATGGCCTGGGCGGCGTTGGTGAACAGGTTGAGCAGCACCTGGTTGATCTGCGAGGGCGCGCAGGCGATGGGCGGCAGCTCGCCGAGCTGGCGGATGATCTCGGCCTTGTCCTTGATGCTGTTGCGGGCGATCAGCAGCGCGCTCTTCACGCACTCGTTGAGGTCCACCTCCTCGCTCATGGCGCGGTCCAGGCGGGCGAAGTCCTTGAGCCCGCCGACCAGCTCGCCGATCTGCGCCAGGCCGTAGGTGGTGTCGCCGAACAGCTGGTCGAGGTCGCCCAGCAGTTGCTCCAGGGGCGCCTCCGCACGGGCCTGCCCAGCGGTTTGCAGGGCGCGGGCCAGGCGCGCCTCGTCGCAGGCCGCGTCGTTCAGGCAGTCCGCCAGCTCGGCCTGGCTCTCGGCCAGCTGCAGCAGCGGCAGGAGCTGCTCGCGGATCAGTTCGAGGTTGTTGCGCACGTAGCCCAGCGGGGTGTTCAGCTCGTGGGCGACGCCGGCGACCATCTGCCCCAGGGAAGCCATCTTCTCCGACTGCACCAGCTGCGCCTGGGATTCCCGCAGGTCGACCAGGGCCTTGCGCAGCACGCGGTTGCGCTGGGCGATGCGCGCCTCCATGGCCTTGAGCAGGTCGAGCACGGTGCCCAGGCCCAGGTAGGCGCCTTCGCCGTCGACCAGGATGAAGTCCTCGGTGATCGGGTACTTCAGTTGCGCGGTGACCTGCTGCGCCGCCTGTTCCAGGCTCCACTCGATGTCCACCCGCAGCGGGCTTGCGTTCATCATCTCGCTGACCGGGCGGCGGCCCCAGAGGTCGCGGCCGAAGCGCTGCATGAAGATGTCCTGCAGCATGTAGCGGCTGATCAGACCCAGCGGGCGGCCCTGCCCATCCACCACCGGCAGCGAGAGGAAGGCGCGGTGCTCGGCGGTGAGCAGGCGGTCGGCGACGTCGCTGAGGCTCATCTGCGCCTGCAGCGGTTCCACGGCGCGCAGGAGTGCGTGCAGGGCGCTGGTGGTCATCGGCGGACTCCGCTGGCTGAAATGCCCGCCAGTCAATCAGGTCCAGATTGCCATCATGTGACAGCGGTCGCGCGCCACGCATCCTTCACGGGAAGGTCATACGCCGGCAACAAGCCTGCGTCCGAAAACCGCCACGCACTGACAAGCCGGGCGCGCGGGTTTATGGTGAAAGCTCGCATCCCAAGGAGAACGCCATGCCCTGGTACGCCTGGTTGATCATCGTCCTCGCCCTGGGCTCCATCCTCGGCGGCCTGTTGTTGCTGCGCGACAGCGCCCGCAAGCTGCCGCTGACCGAGGAGCAGCTCAAGCGCATCCATCAGCGCAACGCCGAAATGGACGCCCAGGACGCCCGCGACGACAAGCGTTGAGCGCCGCCGGCCGCCCCGGCGCCCGAGGTCATTTCCCTCATTCACCGCCGCAGGCATGGATCAGGCTGGGCGAATTGCCTAGACTGCGGCCGGTGGATGGAGGACACGATGCTCAGGAAGCTACTCCCGCTGCTGCCAGGGTTGCTCCTGCTCGGCGGTTTCGCCCTCGGATTCGTCCAACCCCTGGGGCTCTTGATAGGCGCACTCTTCGTCGCCTGGACACTCTACGGCGAACAACGCCTGCCCTGGCTGCTCTGGTGGCCGGTGTGCCTGCTGGCGAGCTTCGCCCTGGCCGCGCACCTGCTGCCCGGCACCCAGTCGTGGACGCTCTGGCCGCCGCGGCAGCTCTCCGCCGACGCCCCGGCCTACGCGCTGCGCCTGTCCTGGGACAAGGCGCTGGCCGGCGTCACCCTGCTCGCCTGGTGGCTGCGCCGGCCGCCGCTGGCGGGGGCCTCGCCGGACTATGCCGGCATCACCGTGGTCGCCACCCTGTTCGCCGTGCCGCTGCTGGCCACCGCCCTGGGCCTGGTGGTGTGGCGGCCGAAATGGCCCGACGGACTGTGGATCTGGCTATTGGTGAATTTCGCGGTGATCGCCCTGACCGAGGAACTGATCTTCCGCGGCCTGCTGCAGACCTCGCTGGTGGAGCGCCTGGGCGCCCCCGCCGGGATCATTGTCAGCAGCCTGCTGTTCGGCCTGGCGCACCTGCCCTTCAGCGGCCAGTTCGCCGTGGTGGCCGGCATCGCCGGGCTCGGCTACGGCCTGGCGCTGCACTTCAGCGGGCGCATGCTGGTGCCCATCCTGCTGCACGGGGTGGTCAACAGCGTGCACCTGCTGCTGCTGAGCTACCCGCTGCACCTGGGCCTGGGCTGATCAGGCGGCCTTGTAGACCAGCAGCAGGGCCTGCTCGGCCAGGTCGTCGAGGGTCATGCTGCCGTCCTGGCGGAACCAGGTCATGGTCCAGGACAGCGCGCCGGTGAGGAAACGCCGCAGGATGAACGGGTCGCCCTCGCAGTAGCCGGCGGCGCGCGCCTCGCCGAGCACGTCCAGCCACATCTGCTCGTAGATGTCGCGCAGGCCGAGGATGTAGGCCTGGCCCTCCAGCGACAGCGAGCGCCACTCGTAGACCAGCACCGCCATGGCCTCGCCGGTGCCGCCCATGATCGATTGCAGCTCGCAGCGGATCAGCGCCAGCAGGCGCTCGCGCAAATCCTCGGCGTCGGCCAGGGCGGCGCGCATCAGCGCGGTGTTGTAGAGGATGGTCTCCTCCATCACCGAGCGCAGGATTTCGTCCTTGCTCTTGAAGTGGTGGAAGATGCTGCCGGACTGGATGCCCACGGCGCCGGCCAGGTCGCGCACCGTGGTGCGTTCGTAGCCCTTGGCGCGGAACAGGTGGGCAGCGGTCTGCAGCAGCTTGCCGCGGGCGCTCTCCGGGTCGGTGACCTGCCCGTTCGCCACCAGCTCCAGCATCACTTCGCGCGCTTTCTGGTCATCCACGCTCTGCTCTCCCCTCGTCCGCCATCCGGCCGCCACTGTTCAGGGCGATTCCATGATCGCCACGCAAGTACTTGTGCATACAGGTGAAATGTATGCCTGCGGCGGCAACCAAGCAAGCGCTTGGCCATCACTTGGTTGGGTTGTCTGGCGCTTATGCCCTCTTTTCAACCAAGCGCTTGCTTGGTAATGTCGAAACACCTCTCGACCGTCACGGGCAGAACAATGACCAAGACCGTACGCATCGGCTGCGCCTCGGCCTTCTGGGGCGACACCTGCAGCGCCGCCGCCCAGTTGGTGAAGGGCGCCGAGCTGGACTACCTGGTGTTCGACTACCTGGCCGAAATCACCCTGTCGATCATGGCCGGCGCGCGCCTGAAGAACCCCGAGGCGGGCTACGCCACCGACTTCGTCGAAGTGCTGGCGCCGCTGCTGGGCGAGATCGCCGGCAAGCGCGTCCGCGTCGTCAGCAATGCCGGCGGGGTCAACCCGCAGGCCTGCGCCAAGGCCCTGGCGGCCGCCTGCGAGAAGGCCGGGGTGCAGCTGAAGATCGCCGTGCTGGAAGGCGACAACCTGCAGCCCCAGGCCGGCGAACTGGCCAAGGCCGGGACCGTGGAAATGTTCAGCGGCGCGCCGCTGCCGCCGATGTGCGTGTCGATGAACGCCTACCTGGGCGCGCCCGGCATAGTCGAAGCGCTGGCGCTGGGCGCGGACATCGTCATCACCGGCCGCGTGGTGGACAGCGCGGTGGTCAGCGCCGCCCTGGTGCACGAGTTCGGCTGGGCCTGGAACGACTACGACAAACTGGCCCAGGCCGCGCTGGCCGGGCACATCATCGAATGCGGCGCGCAGTGCACCGGCGGCAACTTCACCGACTGGGAGAGCGTGCCGGACTACGAGCACATCGGCTTCCCCATCGTCGAAGTGCAGGCCAACGGCGACTTCGTAGTCACCAAGCCGCAGGGCACCGGCGGCCTGGTCACCCCGCTGAGCGTCGGCGAGCAGATGCTCTACGAGATCGGCGACCCGCGCGCCTACCTGCTGCCCGACGTGGTCTGCGACTTCACCGGCGTGCAACTGCGCCAGGCCGGCGCCGACCGCGTCGCCCTCAGCGGCGCCCGCGGCCTGCCGCCCACCGGCCAGTACAAGGTCAGCGCCACCTACCCCGACGGCTTCCGCTGCACCGCCAGTTGCCTGATCGCCGGCATCGACGCGGTACGGAAGGCCGAGCGCGTGAGCCGGGCGATCATCGCCAGGACAGAGGAAATGTTCGCCGAACGCGGCTGGGGCCCCTACCGCGAAACCAGCATCGAGCTGCTCGGCAGCGAAGCCACCTACGGCCCCCACGGCCGCCGCCAGGACAGCCGCGAGATCGTGGTCAAGCTCGCCGTGCGCCACGCCCGCAAGGAGGCGCTGGTGCTGTTCTCCCGCGAGATCGCCCAGGCCGCCACCGGCATGGCCCCGGGCCTGACCGGCATCGTCGGCGGGCGGCCCACGGTGTACCCGGTGATCCGCCTGTTCTCCTTCCTGGTGGACAAGGCGCGCTGCCAACTGGCGGTGCGCATCGGCGAGGACAGCCATGCCGTCGTCCTGCCGCAGCTGGAGCACTTCGACCCGGCGGACCTGGCCGAGGCCGCGCAAGCCCCGGCCGCCAACGGCCAGGCCACGGCCAGCGTGGCGCTGGTGAAGCTGGCGGTGGCGCGCTCCGGCGACAAGGGCGACCACAGCAACATCGGCGTGATGGCGCGCAAGCCCGAGTACCTGCCGTGGATCGCCGAGGCGCTGAGCGAGGGCGCGGTGGCCGAGTGGATGCAGCACGTGCTGGACCCGCAGCTGGGCCGCGTCAGCCGCTGGTACCTGCCGGCCAGCCACAGCCTGAACTTCCTGCTGGAGCACGCCCTGGGCGGCGGCGGCGTGGCCAGCCTGCGCATCGACCCGCAGGGCAAGGCCTTCGCCCAGCAGTTGCTGGAATTCCCGGTGGCGGTGCCAAAACACATCGCCGATCAACTCAGCTCTTCGTAGGAGCGAGCTCGCTCGCGAATGGATTTCCCGGCAGTTGCGTTGCCGGGTTGGTTCGCGAGCAAGCTCGCTCCTACGACAAGAACGAACGCTTGAGCAGGACGACAAGAACAATGGCATACGACTCGATCTTCAAGCCCGGCCTGTTCGCCGGCCAGACTGTAATCGTCACCGGCGGCGGCAGCGGCATCGGCCGTTGCACCGCCCATGAGCTGGCGGCCCTGGGCGCCCATGTGGTGCTGGTCGGGCGCAAGGCCGAGAAGCTGGAGAAGACCGCCGGCGAGATCGTCGAGGACGGCGGCAGCGCCAACTGGCACAGCTGCGACATCCGCGACGAGGAGGCGGTGAAGGCACTGGTGGCGCAAGTGCTCGTCGAGCGCGGGCCGATCCACCACCTGGTCAACAACGCCGGCGGCCAATACCCCGCGCCGCTGGCCTCGATCAACCTCAAGGGCTTCGAGGCGGTGGTGCGCACCAACCTGGTGGGCGGCTTCCTCATGGCCCGCGAAGTGTTCAACCAGAGCATGAGCAAGCACGGCGGCAGCATCGTCAACATGCTCGCCGACATGTGGGGCGGCATGCCCGGCATGGGCCACTCCGGCGCCGCCCGCGCGGGCATGGAGAACTTCACCAAGACCGCCGCCGTCGAGTGGGGCCACGCCGGGGTGCGGGTCAACGCCGTGGCGCCGGGCTGGATCGCCTCCAGCGGCATGGACACCTACGAGGGCGCCTTCAAGGCGGTGATCCCGACCCTGCGCGAGCACGTGCCACTCAAGCGCATCGGCACCGAGTCGGAAGTGGCCTCCGCCATCGTCTTCCTGCTCTCCCCCGGCGCCGCCTTCATCAGCGGCAACACCATCCGTATCGACGGCGCCGCCAGCCAGGGCAGCCGTGCCTTCCCACTGAGCAAGGCCAAGCCCGGACAGAGCCGTTCCTACAACGGCTTCCACCGCGCCTACCTGCCCGACGTGCTGAAGGACCAGGAGTAAGCCATGCCGCTGATCCAGTCGGAAATCGACACCCAGGGCGAGGACTTCGCCCGCAACCGCGAGGCCATGCTGGCCGCCGTGGCGAGCTTCCGCGAGGTCGAACAGAAGGTGCTGGACAAGGCCGCCGAGGCCAAGCCCAAGTTCGACAAGCGCGGCCAACTGCTGCCGCGCGAACGCCTGAACCTGTTGCTCGACCCCGGCGCGCCCTTCCTCGAACTCTGTTCCCTGGCCGGCTACAAGCTGCACGACGACAAGGACGGCACCCAGGCCGGCGGCGGCATCATCTCCGGCATCGGCTACGTGGCCGGGGTGCGCTGTCTGGTCAGCGCCAGCAACAGCGCGATCAAGGGCGGCACCATCTCGCCCACCGGGCTGAAGAAGACCCTGCGCCTGCAGCAGGTGGCGCTGGAGAACAAACTGCCGCTGGTGGCCCTGACCGAGAGCGGCGGCGCCAACCTCAACTACGCGGCGGAAATCTTCGTCGAGGGCGCCCGCGGCTTCGCCAACCAGGCGCGGCTGTCGGCCGCCGGCATCCCGCAGGTCACCGTGGTGCACGGCTCCAGCACCGCCGGCGGCGCCTACCAGCCGGGGCTGTCGGACTACGTGGTGGTGGTGCGCGGCAAGGCCAAGATGTTCCTCGCCGGCCCGCCGCTGCTCAAGGCCGCCACCGGCGAGGTGGCCACGGACGAGGAACTGGGCGGCGCCGAACTGCACGCCCAGGTCGCCGGCACCGCCGAGTACCTGGCCGAGAACGACGCCGACGGCGTGCGCCTGGTCCGCGAAATCCTCGCCGCCCTGCCGTGGAACGCCCAGCTGCCGGCGCGCCCGGCAAGGCAGTGGGACGAGCCGCTGTACCCGGCCGAGGAACTGCTCGGCGTGGTCCCGGCGGACGCCCGCAAGCCCTACGACGTGCGCGAGATCATCGCGCGCATCGCCGACGGTTCGCGCTTCCTCGCCTTCAAGAACGAATTCGACGCCCAGACCGTCTGCGGCCACCTGCACATCGAAGGCCACGCCTGCGGCCTGATCGGCAACAACGGCCCGATCACCCCGCAGGGCGCGGCCAAGGCGGCGCAGTTCATCCAGCTATGCGAGCAGAGCAACACGCCGATCCTGTTCCTGCACAACACCACCGGCTTCATGGTCGGCACCGAGTCCGAGCGCCTGGGCGTGATCAAGCACGGCTCGAAGATGATCCAGGCGGTGGCCAACGCCACGGTGCCCAAGCTCACCCTGGTGGTCGGCGGCTCCTACGGCGCCGGCAACTACGCCATGTGCGGCCGCGGCCTGGACCCGCGCTTCATCTTCGCCTGGCCGAACAGCCGCACCGCGGTGATGGGCGGCGCCCAGGCCGGCAAGGTGCTGCGCATCGTCACCGAGGAAAAGCACGCCAAGGAGGGCAAGGAAGCCGACGCGAAGATGCTCGACATGCTCGAACAGATGACCGCGCAGAAGCTCGACGCCCAGTCCACCGCGCTCTACGGCACCGCCAGCCTGTGGGACGACGGGCTGATCGACCCGCGCGACAGCCGCCGGCTGCTGGGCTATCTGCTGGACATCTGCGCGGAGGCGGCGGTACGGCCGCTCAAGGGCAACAGTTTCGGGGTAGCGAGGTTCTGATACAGGCGCCCTCTCCCTGAAGGGAGAGGGCGCCAAAGCAACCCGGCATGCAACGGACCACCCGGCCACTCCGGACAGCCCCCTCTCCCTTCAGGGAGAGGGTTGGGGAGAGGGCCAGAGGTGGGGAACCAGACAAGGCTCAAGGAGTACAACAAAAATGCTCTTCACCCAGGAACACGAAGAACTCCGCCGCACCGTCCGCAACTTCGTCGACAAGGAGATCAACCCCTACGTCGACCAATGGGAAAAGGACGGCCGCTTCCCCATCCACGAAGTGTTCAAGAAAGCCGGCGCCCTCGGCCTGCTGGGCATCTCCAAGCCGGAGAAATTCGGCGGCATGGGCCTGGACTACAGCTACTCGGTGGTCGCCGCCGAAGAGTTCGGCACCATCCACTGCGGCGGCGTGCCCATGTCTATCGGCGTGCAGACCGACATGTGCACCCCGGCCCTGGCCCGCTTCGGCTCCGACGAGCTGCGCGAGGAATTCCTGCGTCCGGCCATCGCCGGCGAGATGGTCGGCTGCATCGGCGTCTCCGAGGTCGGCGCCGGTTCCGACGTGGCCGGGCTGAAGACCACCGCGCGCAAGGATGGCGACGACTACGTGATCAACGGCAGCAAGATGTGGATCACCAACTCGCCGTCGGCCGACTTCATCTGCCTGCTGGCCAACACCTCCGACGACAAGCCCCACGTCAACAAGTCGCTGATCATGGTGCCGATGAAGAGCAAGGGCATCAGCGTCAGCCCGCACCTGGACAAGCTCGGCATGCGCAGCTCGGAGACCGCCCAGGTGTTCTTCGACGACGTGCGCGTGCCGCAGCGCAACCGCATCGGCGCCGAGGGCGCGGGCTTCATGATGCAGATGCTGCAGTTCCAGGAGGAACGCCTGTTCGGCGCGGCCAGCGGGATCAAGGGCATGGAGTACTGCGTCAACGCCACCATCGACTACTGCAAGGAGCGCAAGACCTTCGGCCAGGCGCTGATCGACAACCAGGTCATCCACTTCCGCATGGCCGAGCTGATGACCGAGATCGAGTGCCTGCGCGCCCTCACCTACCAGGCCACCGAGCAGTACATCCGCGGCAAGGACGTGACCCGCCTGGCCTCCATGGCCAAGCTCAAGGTCGGCCGCCTGGCCCGCGAGGTCACCGACGCCTGCCTGCAGTACTGGGGCGGCCAGGGCTTCATGTGGGAGAACCCGATCTCCCGCGCCTACCGCGACACCCGCCTGGTGTCCATCGGCGGCGGCGCCGACGAGATCATGCTCGGCATCATCTGCAAGCTGATGGGCACCCTGCCGGGCAAGAAAAAGAGCTGAGCGCTTTCGCCCTCGTAGGAGCGAGCTTGCTCGCGAACCGGCCCCGCTGCGGAAGCGTTCGCGAGCAAGCTCGCTCCTACGAAAAGCAAAGACGATGAATCGACGAGGAATTCCGGCATGAGCGAATTGCCGAACTGCGAAACCCTGCTGCTGGAACGCGAAGGCGGCGTGCTGCACGTCACCCTCGACCGCCCGGACAGCCGCAACGCCATGAGCCTGGCCATGGTCGGCGAACTGCACGCGGTGCTGGCCGCGGTGCGCGATGAACGCGAAGTGCGCGCCATCGTCCTGCGCGGCGCCGGCGGGCACTTCTGCGCCGGCGGCGACATCAAGGACATGGCCGGCGCCCGCGCCGCCGGCCCGGACGCCTACGCCGCGCTGAACCGCGCCTTCGGCGGCCTGCTGGAAGAGGCCCAGGCGCAGCCGCAGGTGCTGGTCGCGGTGCTGGAAGGCGCGGTGCTCGGCGGCGGCTTCGGCCTGGCCTGCGTGTCGGACATCGCCATCGCCGCCGACGGCGCCCAGTTCGGCCTGCCGGAAACCAGCCTCGGCGTGCTACCGGCGCAGATCGCCCCCTTCGTGGTCAAGCGCATCGGCCTGACCCAGGCCCGCCGCCTGGCGCTCAGCGCCGCCCGCTTCGACGGCCGCGAGGCGCTGCGCCTGGGCCTGGTGCACTTCAGCGAAGCCAGCGCCGATGCGCTCGGCCAGCGCCTGGCGGAATGCCTGGAGCAGGTGCGCCGCTGCGCCCCCGGCGCCAACGCGCAGACCAAGGCGCTGCTGCTGGCCACCGAGACCGAGGCCCTGGGCCCGCTGCTGGACGAGGCCGCAAAACAGTTCGCCGCCGCCGTGACCGGCGCGGAAGGCGCCGAAGGCACCCTGGCCTTCGTGCAGAAACGCAAACCCAACTGGGCACAGTAGTCGCTGGCTCCCCGCATTCGCGAGGATGACGGAACATCCCCCGTCATTCCCGCGAACGCGGGAACCCACGACCAGCACCCAAGCCAGCAGGAGCACATCCATGCCCAGCTTCGACAAGATCCTCATCGCCAACCGCGGCGAGATCGCCTGCCGGGTGATCCGCACCGCCCAGGCCCTGGGCTACCGCACGGTGGCGGTGTACAGCGAGGCCGACGCCGAGGCGCGCCACGTGCAGTTGGCCGACGAGGCCGTGTGCATCGGCCCGGCGCCGGTCGGCCAGTCCTACCTGAAGGCCGCCGCCATCCTCGACGCCGCGCGCCGCACAGGCGCCGGCGCCGTGCATCCGGGCTACGGCTTCCTCTCGGAGAACGCCGAGTTCGCCCACGCCTGCGAGGCCGCCGGCATCGTCTTCATCGGCCCCAGCGTGGAAGCCATCCACCTGATGGGCAGCAAACGCCTGTCCAAGCTGGCCATGCTCGAAGCCAGCGTGCCCTGCATCCCCGGCTACGAAGGCGCCGAGCAGGACGACGCCACCCTGGCCCGCGAGGCCGAGCGCATCGGCTACCCGCTGATGATCAAGGCCAGCGCCGGCGGCGGCGGCCGCGGCATGCGCCTGGTGCAAGCGGCGGACGAGCTGGCCGCGCAGCTGCGCACCGCGCGCTCCGAGGCGCTGAACGCCTTCGGCAGCGACGAACTGATCCTGGAGAAAGCGGTGATCCGCCCGCGCCACGTGGAAATCCAGGTATTCGGCGATAGCCACGGCAACCTCGTCTACCTCGGCGAGCGCGACTGCTCGGTGCAGCGCCGCCACCAGAAGGTCATCGAAGAAGCGCCCTGCCCGGTGCTGAGCGCCGAACTGCGCCAGGCCATGGGCGAGGCGGCGGTGAAGGCCGCCGCGCGGGTGAACTACATCGGCGCCGGCACCGTGGAGTTCCTGCTGGACGCCAGCGGCGCCTTCTACTTCCTGGAGATGAACACCCGCCTGCAGGTCGAGCACCCGGTCACCGAGCTGGTCACCGGCCAGGACCTGGTGGCCTGGCAGATCCGCGTGGCCGAGGGCCAGCCGCTGCCGCTGAAGCAGGAGGAAATCCAGCTGCGCGGCCACGCCATCGAGGTGCGCCTGTACGCCGAGGACGCCGGCAACGGCTTCCTGCCGCAGACCGGCGAGGTGCTGCGCTGGGAGCCGCAGCTGCTGGACGGCATCCGAATCGACCACGGCCTGGTGGAAGGCCAGGCGGTGACGCCCTTCTACGACCCCATGCTGGCCAAGGTGATCGCCTACGGCGCCACCCGCGACGAGGCCCGACGCAAGCTGGTGCGCGCCGTGGAGGACTGCGTGCTGCTCGGCGTGAAGGCCAACCAGCGCTTTCTCGCCAACCTGCTCCGGCACCCCGAATTCGCCGCCGGCAACGCCACCACGGCGTTCATCGCCGAACACTTCGCCGACGACCCCAGCCTGCGCCCGCAAGCGCCGCAGCCCGCAGAACTGGCCCTGGCCGCCGCCCTGCTCTACCAGGCCTCGGCCAGCGCCCGCGCGCACCAGGGCGGCCTGGCCGGCTGGCGCAACGCCGGCAGCCTGCCCTGGCGCTACCAGTTGCACGACGGCGAGCAGAAGCACGCGGTGGAACTGGACGTGCTGGAGCCCGGCGCGCAACCCAAGCTGCTGGCCTACATCGGCGAATCGGTGGTGGCGCTGTGGCTGATCGCCATCGACGAGCGCTGGGTGGTCGCCGAGGTCAACGGCATCCGCCGACGCATCGCCCATCACACCCTGGGCGAACGCGTCTGGCTGTACGGCGCCGGCGGCAACCTGGAACTGCGCGACGTCACCCACGAGCCCGCCGGCGCCCAGGGCGGCGCGGCGTCGGGTACGGTCAAGGCGCCGATGGATGGCGCCATCGTCGACGTGCTGGTCAGCGAAGGCGCGCGGGTCAGCAAGGGCCAACTGCTGCTCGTGCTGGAGGCGATGAAGATGGAACATCCGCTCAAGGCCGGGGTCGACGGCATTATCCGCCGCATCCAGGTGAGCAAGGGCGAACAGGTCAAGAGCCGCCAGTTGCTGGTGGAAGTGGAAGCCGAAGACGCCTGAAACGCTTTTCGTAGGAGCGAGCTTGCTCGCGAAGGGGGTTCTGCTGGTGGCTTCGGTGCTGGGCCTGAAGAGCGCCCTCTCCCTAACCCTCTCCCTGAAGGGAGAGGGGACCGTTGGGCAGAGGCTGATAGTTCGGCGTTAGCCGGCTAGCACAGTGATTACCGACTGAAACCATACCTTCTCTCGGCACGAACAGGCCCCCTCTCCCTTCAGGGAGAGGGCTGGGGAGAGGGAACGAAGTCAACCCAACGCACCAGAACCGCCGGGAAACCCCATTCGCGAGCAAGCTCGCTCCTACAAGTGCAGTCCGAACACAACAAG
The DNA here is from genome assembly GCF_900112375.1 of Pseudomonas citronellolis. Classification (GTDB taxonomy): domain Bacteria; phylum Pseudomonadota; class Gammaproteobacteria; order Pseudomonadales; family Pseudomonadaceae; genus Pseudomonas; species Pseudomonas citronellolis. The sequence continues at coordinate 50,639 of NZ_FOLS01000009.1, forward strand.
AACACGGAGCCAAACCATGTCCCTGAACGCCAAGACCCTCTTCATCACCGGCGCCAGCCGCGGCATCGGCCGCGAGATCGCCCTGCGCGCCGCGCGCGACGGCGCCAACGTCGTGATCGCGGCCAAGAGCGCCGAACCCCATCCCAAGCTGGCCGGCACCATCCACAGCGTCGCCGAGGAAGTCGAGGCCGCCGGCGGCAAGGCCCTGGCCCTGCAGCTGGACGTGCGCGACGAGAACGCCGTGCGCGAGGCCATGGCCCGCGCCGCCGAGCACTTCGGCGGCATCGACGGGCTGGTCAACAACGCCGGCGCCATCAAGCTGGTGGGCGTGGAGCGCCTGGAGCCCAAGCGCTTCGACCTGATGTTCCAGATCAACACCCGCGCGGTGATGGTCTGCAGCCAGGCCGCCCTGCCCTACCTGAAGCAGAGCCAGGGCCACATCCTCAGCCTGTCGCCGCCGCTGAACCTGGCGGAAAAATGGTTCGCCCAGCACGGCCCCTACACCGTCACCAAGTACGGCATGAGCATGCTCACCCTCGGCATGCACGAGGAGTTCAGGAAGTACGGCATCAGCGTCAACGCCCTGTGGCCGAAGACCATGATCGCCACCGCCGCCATCGAGTTCGAACTGGGCAGCCGCGACGCCTTCAAGCGCGCCCGCACCCCGGCGATCATGGCCGACGCCGCCCACGCCATCCTCGGCAGCACGGGCCGCAGCATCAGCGGGCGCCTGCTGATCGACGAAGACATCCTCCGCGAACAGGGCGTGAGCGACTTCGAGCAATACCGCTTCGATCCGCAGGGCGGGCCGCTGGTGCCCGATCTGTTCCTGGATTGAGGCTACGTGCCGTCCCTGTAGGAGCGAGCTTGCTCGCGAACCGATTCCGCAGCGGGGCTCGTTCGCGAGCCTGCTCGCTCCTACGAAGAGCCCTGCCCGGTTTGCCGAACTGCCCGGCGGCGCGCGCGCCAAGGTCATAGCCCCAGCCTCGCCAGCGTCCTAGAGTCGAACGGGCGTGCACACGCCAGACAACAACGACAACAAGGGCCCGCGTCAATGAGCCATGCCGACCTGATCACCCCCACCCGCTTCATCGCCCACCTGCCCGCCACCCTCGGGCGCGTGCCGCGCATGCTGCGCGGGCTCTACTACACCGGCATCCGCAACCGCGAGAAGAACCTGTCCCTGGGCTGGGCCCTGGAGCGCGCGGCGCGCCTGTACCCGGACGCCCCGGCCCTGCTGGAAGGCCCGCGGCGCCTGTCCTACGCCCTGTTCAACGGCTGGGCCAACCGCCTGGCGCGCGCCTTCCAGGCCGAGGGCGTGAAGCACGGCAGCGTGGTCGCGGTGATGCTGGAGAACCGCGCCGAACTGCTGGTGACCCTCGCCGCCCTGGCCAAGCTCGGCGCCGTGGGCGCGCTGATCAACACCACCCAGCGCGGCCAGGTGCTGGCCCACAGCCTGAACCTGGTCAGCCCCGGCCACTTCGTGGTCGGCGAGGAACTGCGCGAGGCCTTCGACGAAGTCCGCGCCAACCTGCAGGGCGGCGCCGAACGCCTGTACTGGGTGGCCGACGACGATACCCTGCGCGACCCCGGCCAGGCCCCGGCGGGCTGGGCCAACCTGATGCGCCTGGCGCAGTCCCAGGCCTCCGACAACCTGGCCGAGACCACCCAGGTGCGCCTGAAGGACGCCTGCTTCTACATCTACACCTCCGGCACCACCGGCCTGCCGAAGGCCTCGATCATGAGCCACGGGCGCTGGATCAAGGCCTACGGCGGCTTCGGCCACTCCGGCCTGGGCCTGGGCCGCGAAGACGTGCTCTACCTGACCCTGCCCTGCTACCACAACAACGCCGTCACCGTGTGCTGGAGCGCGGTGCTGGCCGGCGGCGCGGCCATCGCCCTGCGCCGCAAGTTCTCCGCCAAGGCCTTCTGGAAGGACGTACGCCATTACAACGCGACCTGTTTCGGCTACATCGGCGAACTGTGCCGCTACCTGCTCAACCAGCCTGCCTGCGAGGAAGAGCGCGACAACAGCCTGACCTGCATGATCGGCAACGGCCTGCGCCCGTCCATCTGGGGCGAGTTCAAGGCGCGCTTCGGCATCGAGCGGATCACCGAGTTCTATGCCGCCAGCGAAGGCAACATCGGCTTCACCAACGTCTTCAACTTCGACAACACCGTGGGCTTCTCCCCGGCCACCTACGCCATCGTCCGCTACGACCTGGAGAACGACCGCCCGCTGCGCGACGCCAAGGGCTTCATGGAGAAGGTCGGCAAGGGCGAGTCGGGCCTGCTGATCAGCGAGATCAGCGACAAGTGGCCGTTCGACGGCTACACCGACCCGGCCAAGACCCAGGCGGTGATCTACCGCGACGTGTTCAAGCAGGGCGACGCCTGGTTCAACACCGGCGACCTGATGCGCGACCTGGGCTTCAAGCACACCCAGTTCGTCGACCGCCTGGGCGACACCTTCCGCTGGAAGGGCGAGAACGTCTCCACCACCGAGGTGGAAAACGTCCTCGGCGCCTTCCCCGGCGTGGAAGACGCGGTGGTCTACGGCGTGGAGATCCCCGGCACCGACGGCCGCTGCGGCATGGCCGCGCTACGCCTGGCGCCCGGCCAGGCGCTGGACGGCCAGGCCCTGGCCGAACACCTGGACCGCGAGCTGCCGGCCTATGCCGTGCCGCTGTTCCTGCGCCTGCTGCAGCAGGTGGAGACCACGGGGACCTTCAAGTACAAGAAGGCCGACCTGAAGAGCGCCGGGTTCGATCCGCGGCAGGTTGGCGAGGCGCTGTTCGTGCGGTTGCCGGGGGAAGTGGATTATCGGCTGCTGGATGAGGAGGTGTTCGGGGCGATCCAGCGCGGGGAACATCGGTTCTGACGGTCTTTTCTTTCGTAGGAGCGAGCTTGCTCGCGAACAACCGAGTCAAGCCCCACTCCGGAGCGATGTCGAAGTCCGTCCCCTCTCCCCAACCCTCTCCCTGAAGGGAGAGGGGGCTTGTCCGTGCCGAGAGGAGGCCAGGTTTCAGCCAGTAACTTTCGATGCTGCCGGCTGACTCCAGAACATCAGCCTATGCCCAACGGTCCCCTCTCCCTTCAGGGAGAGGGTTAGGGAGAGGGCGCTCTCCAGGGCCAGCACCAGAACCGCCGGGAAACACCATTCGCGAGCAAGCTCGCTCCTACGAAAAGCCCCCCCCCAACTCAATTCCGAAACTGAAACTGCACCTCCGCCCCACGAATCTCCGAATGCCAGCTGTCGTCACTGGGATCGCTACGCTCCCCCCGCTCCCGCTGGATCAACCGGCCACCCACCTGGAACGGGCTCTCCTTCTCCTCGAACATCGGCGGCAGCAGCGGCTTGTCCAGGTCCTCGCGCAGGGCGCGGCCCGGCTCCAGGCCGTGCAGCACGTCCCTGGGCAGGCGCAGGTCGAGCTTGGAGGGCGGCAGCGGCTTGTTCACGCTGGGTTCGGCGGCTTTCTTCGGCTTGGCGTCGGCCACCGGCAGGCGCTCGGGGGCCAGGGGCTTGCCCAGTTCCGCTTTAGGCGCGGCCGGCTTCGCGCTGGCGGCGGGCGCCGGCCTGGGGGGCGCCGCGGGTTCGGGCGCCGGGGCGGCAGGCGCCACCGCGGGCGCCTCGGCCTTGGCCGGTGGCGCCTTGTCGGCATCGCCGCAGGCGCTCAGCAACAGCGGCAGGAGGGTCAGCAGAACGAAGCGTCGCAACATCACGGGGCAGGCAAATGGCCAGGGGCGCGTCATCCTCGCCTTAGTTGATCTGTAAGACAAGAGGCTCAGATCAATCCGAAGGCAATTCCGATAGACGCGCTCAGGCTCTCAAGGGTGGGCCTCCAGGCGCCGCAGCTCGGCGTCGATATCCAGTCGCGGATAGCGCCGCTGCAGGTCCTCGCGCAGCCTCGTGGCGGCCGCCTGGTCGCCCTGCCGCCGCAGCTCGGCCAGGCGCCGCAGGCTGGCCTGCGGTTCCGCCGGGACCGGCTCGGCGCTGCGCTTGGCCATGGGCGCGGCCGCGTCGGCTGCTACCGCGCTTTCCGCCATCTGCTTGCGTTGCTCCAGTTGCGGAGCCGGCGCCGCGGCGGGGGCGGCCGGCGCCGAGTACAGCGCCGGGGCGGCCTGGCGGGCGGAGCGGGCCATGGATTCGGCCTTGGGCGCCGGGGCCATGGCCGGTGCGACGGCATCGTAGTGCGGGGCTTCTTCGAAGGTGCGCAAGGCCAGGCTCAGGCCGATGCCCAGGGTCGCCACCCCGGCCAGGGCCACCGACCAGCGCTGTGGCCGGCCGAACAGCCAGCGGCCCAGGCGTTGCCAGGCACTCGCGCGCGGCTGCACGGCGGCGCGGGCCGCGGCCAGGATGCGGGCGTCCAGCTGCGCCGGGGGCTGCTCGCCGCCGTGCCGGCGGAAATGCTCGAGCAGCTCGGCTTCCTCGGCGTCCGGCCGCTGCGGATGGCGGGTCATGGGGCTACCTCCTGGGTCGCCGCCGGGTCGGCGAGCAACCGGCGCAGTTTCTGCAACGCGTAACGCAGGCGGCTCTTCACCGTCTCGGCGGGCGTGCGGGTCAGTTCGGCGATCTCCTGCAGCTCCAGGTCGCCGTGGGCGCGCAGCAGGAACACTTCGCGCTGCTCGCCGGGCAATGCCTCCAGGGCCTGTTGCAGACGCTCGCGGTCGCGGCTCAGGCTCAGTTGCTGCAGCGGGTCCTCGGCCTCGCCGGGTAGTGCCTCGCCGTGCAACTGCTCGTCGAAGGCCTCGTGCTGCGCGCTGCGCCGGCCGTTGCGCCGCCAGTGGTCGATCAGCCGGTTGCGGGCGATCCGGTACAGCCAGGTGCGGAAGCTGGCCCGGCCCTCGGGCTCGCTGTCGCTGCGGATCAGGCTCAGCCAGGTTTCCTGGAACACTTCCTCGGCCTGCGCGACGTCGCCGCCCAGGCCGCAGAGGAAGCGGTACAGGCCCAGGCGATGGCGCGCGTAGAGCGTGGCGAAGGCCTCGGCATCGCCTTTGCGGTAGCGCCGCAGCAACGCGGCGTCGTCTTCGTCCGTGGTCAAGTCAGGGGTTCCGTGCCAAGGGGGTTTGCAGGCTGCGCGCCAGCTCGACGAGCTGGAGGAATTCACCGCGCAGGCCGAACGGGTCCTCGCCGCGCGCGCTTCGGGCCAGGGCCAGAGTATCGCCCAGGTCGAAGCCGCCGGTGTAGCGCGCGCCGTCGAGTTGCTGGGCGAAGGCCGCCACCGCCGCGGCGAAGCGCAGGTCGTCGCTGGCCCGGGCCAGGTCGCTGGCGCCGCTGCTGGCTATCGGGCGTTCGACGAGCTGGCTGGGCCCACCCTCCGGCTTCTGCCAGCGCACCCGCAGCCAGGCCAGTTCGTCGCCCTTGCCGGCGGGCTTGGCCTCGGCCTGGTAGCGCAGCGGCTCGAGCCAGCCCTTCTGCCCTTTCGGGACGATCTCGTAGAGCGCGGTGACCGTGTGCCCGGCACCGATCTCGCCGGCGTCGACCTGGTCGTTGTTGAAGTCCTCGCGTTTCAGCGCGCGGTTCTCGTAGCCCAGCAGGCGGTACTCGCTGACCTGCGCGGGATTGAATTCCAGCTGGAGCTTCACGTTCTTCGCCAGCACCGCGAGGGTCGAGCTGAGCTGTTCCACCAGCACCTTGCGCGCCTCTCGCAGGTTGTCGATGTAGGCGTAATTGCCGTCGCCGGCGTCGGCCAGCTGCTCCATCATGCGCTCGTTGTAGTTGTCCACGCCGAAGCCCAGGGTGGTCAGCGACACCCCGCTGCGGCGCTTCTCGGCGGCCATGGCCTTGAGGCTGTCGAAGTCGCTGACACCGACGTTGAAGTCACCGTCGGTGGCCAGCAGGATGCGGTTGATGCCCTTGTCGATGAAGCCCTGCTGCGCCATGCGGTAGGCCAGTTCGATGCCTGCCGCGCCAGCGGTGGAGCCACCGGCCTGCAATTGCTCGATGGCGGCGCGGATCTTCGCCTTGTCCTTGCCGGAAGTGGGTTCCAGCACCACCCGCGAGTCGCCGGCATAGACCACCAGCGACACCTTGTCCTGCGGCCGCAACTGGTCCACCAGCAGCTTGAGGGTGCCCTTCACCAGCGGCAGGCCTTCGCGGCGGTCCATGGAGCCGGAGACGTCCACCAGGAACACCAGGTTGGCCGGCGGCAGTTGCTCGACGCTGCGCTCCGAAGCCTTGATGCCGATGCGCAGCAGCCGGGTGTGCGGGTTCCACGGCGACGGCGCCAGCTCGGTGGTGATGCCGAAGGGGCTGTCGTCGCTGGGCGGCGCGTAGGCATAGGGGAAGTAGTTGAGCATCTCTTCCAGGCGCACCGCACCCTGGGGCGGCAGGCGGCCCTCGTTGAGCAGGCGGCGGACGTTGGCGTAGCTGCCGGTGTCCACGTCGATGCTGAAGGTCGATACCGGCGCCTCGGCGACGCTGTGCACCGGGTTCTGCGCCAGCTTCTGGTACTGCTCGCGGTCCTGGTCGCGGTAGCCGGCCGGCAGCGGCTCGGGCGCCACCGGCAAGGCGTAGCTTTCCAGCATCGGCGTGGCAGCACGGCGGGCCTCGCTCTTGGCGGCCAGGTCGGCGAGCGGCGCCTGTTTCGTCATCGAAGGCTGGGCGGCCTGTTGCTGGGTGGACTGGCCACAACCGCCCACGGCCAGCAGCAGGCCGATGGCGACGGGACGGAAGGCGGAAGCGGGAAGGGACATGACGGCGGCCTCGGTGAAGGAGTCAAACCTTCAGACGAGGCCGTCAGCCAAAACGGGTTAAGCATCAACGTAGGGCGTACAACCGTTCGCGGTTGTACGCCGTTACACCCAGGTTGCAGCCAACGCCCGGGTTGACCTCGGAGTCGTCTGGGATCGAGGCCAGGCGGCGTATAACCGCGAACGGTTATACGCCCTACGCCCTTGTTTCAGGCAGCGATCTGCTCCTCCTGGCACAGCTGGCAGGCCAGCATGCCGAGGGTCATGATCGCCCGCTCCGCCTCACGGTTCCACGGGATGCCGCAGGTCAGGCGCAGGCAGTTGTTGAACTGCTCGGTGTTGCTGAAGATCAGCCCCGGGGCGATGCTGATGCCCTGCTCCAGCGCGCGCACGTGCAGTTCCTTGGTGTTCACCTTGGCCGGCAGGCTGACCCAGAGGATGAAGCCGCCCTTGGGCCGGGTCATCTGCGTGCCCTCCGGGAAGTACTGCTGCACCGCCAGCTGGTAGGCGGTCATGTTCTTGCGGTACTCCTGGCGGATGTAGCGCAGGTGGCGGTCGTAGCCGCCGTTCTCCAGGTAGGCGGCCACGCCCATCTGCGTCACCGTGCACGCCGAATGGGTGGTGAAGGTCTGCAGGCGGCGGATTTCCTCCTGGTAGCGCTCGGCGATGATCCAGCCGATGCGCACCCCCGGCGAGATGGTCTTGGAGAAGCTCGAGCAGTACACCACCCTGCCCTCGCGGTCGTGGGCCTTGAGTGACTTGGTCTGGCCCTCGTCGAACATCAGCTCGCCGTAGATGTCGTCCTCGATCACCCCGATGTTGTGCTCGGAGGTGAGCTTGAGCAGTTGCTTCTGGCGCTCCTCGGGGATGGTCCCGCCCAGCGGGTTGGACAGCCGCGCGGTCAGCACCAGGGCCTTGATCGGCCACTGGTTGGCGGCCAGCTGCAGGGCTTCCAGGCTGATGCCGGTGAGCGGGTCGCTGGGGATCTCGATGACCTTCAGGCCGAGGATGTCGGCCAGTTGCAGCAGGCCGTAGTAGCTGGGCGACTCGGTGGCGATCAGGTCGCCGGGGCGGGTCATCACCCGCAGCGCCATGTGGATGGCATCCACGCAGCCGTGGGTGATGGTCACCTGGCTGGGATCGACCACCACGCCGGCGTCGCGCATGCGGATCGCCACCTGACGGCGCAGCGGCTCGTAGCCGGGGCTGAACATGTAGCTGAAGGCCCGCGGGCTGGAGAAGCGGGTGACCTTGGCCAGTTGCTGGTGCAGCGCGCGCACCGGCAGGTAGTCCACGTGCGGCACCGCCGCGCCCAGGGGGAACACGCCCTCGCGGCGCGCCTCGGCCAGCACCTGGTTGATGATGCTGCTGCGGGTCACCAGGCCGGGGCGCTCGACCCGCGCGATGTCCGGGGTCGAGGCGGTCAGCGCCGGGGTGTGGTGCACGTAGAAGCCGGACTGCGGGCGCGCGCGGATCAGCCCCTGGTCCTCCAGGGTGGCGTAGGCCTGCAGCACGGTGGCGTGGCTGACGTTGAGCTGGGTGCTCAGCTTGCGTACCGAGGGCACGCGCTCGCCCGGCTGGTAGACGCCGCGGCGGATGTCCTCGGCGAGTTGCTGGGCGATGCGTTGGTACAGAAGCAGATTGCTCATGGCGGCGATCCCTCGGGCATTGGACCGAAACAGTAGCCAAAAACTCGAAACTGTTCCAGAACAGTAGCAGGGAAACATACCGATACAGCCCGCCGCCGATGATCGGCGCAGGCCGCGCGCCAGAGCGCCTCAGAACTCGCCGAGCCAGTCCAGCATGCCGGCGATCACCAGTTGCGCGTCGTTGGTCACGCCCAGCTTCCTCATGGCGTTGCGCTTGTGGGTGCTGATGGTGGAAACGCTGCGGCTGGTGCGCTCGGCGATCTCGCCTACCGTGGCGCCATGGGACAGGCGGAGCAGGATGTCGATCTCGGTGGGGCTCAGCGGCTGGCCGGTATGGCGCTGCGGGCGCAGGGTGGGGTCGGTGTAGGTCAGCCCCTGGCGAATCCGCGTCACCGCCTCGTCCAGTACCGACAACGGGCTGCGCTTGCAGACATAGGCGCTGGCGCCGCACTTGAGCGAGGCCCGCGCCATCAGCGGCGCCCCCGACACCGAGTAGACCAGCACCTTGAGCTGCGGGTAGTTGCGCTGCAGCCATTCGAGCAAGTGCACGCCATCGCGCCCGCGCGAGCCGGGCAAGGCCATCTCGGTGATCAGCAGATCGAGGTCGGGGCGTTCGCTCAACTGGCGCAGCAGCGAATCTGTATCGGTGACCCAGTCCAGCACCTGCACCTGGCCCTGGTCGGCCAGGTAGCGCTGCAACCCCCAGCCGGTCAGCGGCTGGGCATCGGCGACGAGGGCTTTGAGAGTTTCACGTTTGAAGGGCATTGCGGGTTCCTGCTGGCGGACGCCCCGGAGTGGGGTGGTCCCATCGGCGTATTTTCGCCAAGGCGACCCTCGAACAGCTTCGAGATGCCGCCCTGCCAACAGGTTAGCAGCGCCGGGCCTGCCTGCCCGGCGCCGGGGGCTCAGCGCTGGGCGCCGAGCTGGCCCTTGTCGTCGGAGAAGACGATTTCCACGCGGCGGTTCTGCGCGCGGCCCAGGGACGAGGCGTTGTCCGCCACCGGGTAGGCCTCGCCGAAGCCCTGCACCTGGATGCGCTTGGCGTCCACGCCGAGGTCGGTGAGCACGTCGGCCACCGCCTGGGCGCGGTCCCGGGACAACTGCTGGTTCTCCTGCTCGTCGCCCTGGTTGTCGGTGTAGCCCTCGATGCGGATCACCCGCCGCGGGTTGAGCTGGAGGAACTGCACCAGCTTGAGCACGGTGCGGTTGGCGGCGGGCTTGAGGTCGGACTCGCCGCTGTCGAACAGCACGTCGCCGAGGGTCAGCACCAGGCCGCGCTCGGTCTGGTCGGTGGCCAGGCTGACCATCTGCTCTTCCAGCCACTTGCTCTGCTCCTGCACGCTGGCCAGCTTGGCCTCGCGCAGGGCCAGCTGCAGGCGCTCGCGGTCGAGCTGCTGGCGGGCCAGGCGCTCCTGGTTCAGCGTCAGGTTGCTGCGCTCGCGGGCGATCTCGCTGTAGCGCTGGCTGAGGTAGGCGTACTGCAGCACGTCGTCGTTGCTGCCCCAGTAGCTGGACAGGCGCTCGGCGCGGGCCAGCGACTCGCCGGCGCGGATCACGTCGCGCGGCGCGCTGTGCAGCACGCCGGTGTCGTCCTTGACCGCCTGGAACTCGCTGCGCGCGCGCTCCAGGGACTGCTCGGCGAGCTGCCCGTGGGTGCAGCCCGCCAGGGCCAGGGCGGCGGCGACCAGGCCGCATGGCATCAACTGGCGCGGGCTCATTTCACTTCCCCCAGTTGGCGGCGCAGGCGCTGGATGCTCTTGCCCTGCTCGGCCAGTTGCGCGGCGCTCTTGCCGGTCAGCACCTTGGCCTCGGCCAGGCGCGCGTCCAGCTCGGCCTGCTCGGCGAGCTGCCGGGCGCGCTTGTTGGCGGCGCCGGCCATGGCTTCGCGGGCAGCCTGGTACTTGTCCTCGGCCAGCTTGAACTCGGCCACCTCGTCCGTGGCGCCGACCGCCCGGGCCTGGTCCAGGGCCTGCTCGGTGAGGCGCATCTGCTCGTTGGGAAGCGGGTCGTTGGCGCATCCCGCCAGGGCGCACAGCAACAGCCCGGGGAGGGTCATGCTTGGCTTGCTCACGAAATCTTCTCTACTGCGTGGGAGAGACGGCGGACCGCGCTTGCTCGGCCTGCCAGCGCTGCAGGTTGCGCTGCAACAGGCGCTGCGGTACGCCGGCGGCGATCAATTCTGTCATCTTTTCCTGCAGTTGTCCGCGCAGTTCCGGGCCGTAGCAGGGCGAGGCGTGGGCCAGGGTCAGGTACAGCCCTTCGCTGGAGATCGGCGGTTCCAGCGGCTGCAGGCGCTGCTGCAGGCCCAGCCGGGCCGCCGTGGCCAGGCCGGGGAAGCGCTCGTAGAGCACGTAGTCGGTGCGCCCCAGGGCCAGCTTCTGGAAGGCCTGGGCCACGCTGGGCACCTCTTCCAGGGTCAGCTGCTGCTCGGCGAAGTCGTCGAAGGCGGCGCCGAAGCTGTTGTTCACCAGGGTGCCGCCCTTGTGGCCGCGCAGGTCTTCCCAGCGGGCGTAGGGGAAGCCTTCGCCCTTGTGCACCCAGACCACGTTGTCGGTGCTGAGGAAGGCCGGGCGGATGTAGTCCATGATCGCCTCGCGCTCGGGCGTGAGGAAGGCGCCAGCGAGCAGGTCGACGCGGCCCAGGCGCGCCTCTTCCTGGGCGCGGGCCCAGGAGCCGGTGTAGCGCACGCGGATGCTCACGCCCATGGCCTTGCCCAACTGCTCCAGCAGCTCGGCGCTGGCCCCGACCAGGCGCTCCGGCTGGGCCGGGTCGCGCCAGAGGAACGGCGGGTATTCCGGGTTGCCGCTGGCCACCAGCACCGAACACTGGCTGCTCTGGGCGTGGGCATGCAGCGCCAGCAGGCCGACCATGGCCAGCAGGACGCGGCTGCGCCTGATCATGCGCGGTCCTCGCGAACCGGCGAAAGGGAGGGCGATGCGTATGACGACGGCATGCTAGCTTCTGTAAGAAAAAGTTCTGAGCGAAGGGTCAGACTAGGCGAATTCGGACGCCAGTGCAGCATGTCACTGTTCAGGTGGATACGCCATGCCGGGAACCGTCGCGTTCCCGTCCCGACTCTGAATTTCCGTTACCCCGGTCACAAGGATCACCGATGAAGAAAGTCCTGCTCGCCCTCGTCCTGCTGCTGGCCGCCGGCGCCGGCGTGCTCTACGCCTTCCCTTCCACCCTGCTGGCCAGCGCCCAGTTCGTCGAGCGCACCCGCGCTGGACTGGACGAGCAGAGCGTGCGCGTCGACGGCCTGGACATCCGCTACTACGAGGGCGGCCCGCGCGAGGCGGAGACTGTCCTGCTGGTCCACGGCTTCGGCGCCGACAAGGACAACTGGCCGCGCTTCGCCCGCTTCCTGACCTCGCGCTACCACGTGCTCATCCCCGACCTGCCCGGTTTCGGCGAAAGCAGCCAGCCCCAGACCATCAGCTACGACGTCGGCACCCAGGCCGAGCGCCTGGTGGACTTCGCCAAGGCCCTGGACATCGGCCGCCTGCACCTGGTGGGCAATTCCATGGGCGGGCAGATAGTCGCGCTGATGGCCGCGCGGCATCCGGGCATGGCCTTCTCCGTGGGCCTGTTCGACAACGCCGGGATCATGGCCCCGCAACAGAGCGAGCTGTTCAAGCGCCTGCTCGGCGGGCAGCCCAACCCGCTGGTGCTGAGCCGCCCCGAGGACTTTTCCGGGCTGATGGACTTCGTCTTCTACCAGCGCCCGCCGATGCCCGAGCGCCTGCAACTGTACCTGGGCGAGCGCGGCGTGCAGCGCAGCCAGCTCAACGCCTACATCTTCGGCCAGCTGCGCGAGCGCTACATCCCGCTGGAGCCGGAGCTGCCGAAGATCACCGCGCCCACCCTGCTGCTGTGGGGCGACCGCGACCGCGTGCTGGACGTTTCCAGCATCGAGGTGATGAAGCCGCTGCTCAGGCATCCCAGCGTGGCCATCCTGCGCGACTGCGGCCACGTGCCGATGATCGAGCGCCCGGAAGAGACCGCCAGCCACTACCTGGACTTCCTCGAACAGGCCAAGGCCCAGCGCACCGCGGCTCGCTGAAGCCAAAATGCAGAACCGGCGCCTGGGCGCCGGTTCTGTGCAGAGCGAAGATCAGCGCTTAAAGCTGGATCAGACCGGGAATCTGCACGTCCGGATTGACGTCCTGCTCGTAGTCCACGCCGGCGATCTCGAAGCCGAACAGGCGCAGGAACTCGGTCTTGTAGCCGGTGAAGTCGGTCAGCTGGTACAGGTTCTCGTTGGTCACCTGGTTCCACAGCGCCTTCACCTTGTCCTGTACGTCCGGCTGCAGCTCCTTGTAGTCGGCGCGCAGGCGGCCGTCGGCGTCCAGGTGCGGCTGGCTGCCGTAGAGGCTGTCGCGGAACAGGCCGTCGACCTGCTCGATGCAACCCTCGTGGGTGCCCTTCTCCTTCATCACCTTGAACAGCAGCGACAGGTACAGCGGCATCATCGGGATGGCCGAGCTGGCCTGGGTGACCACGGCCTTGAGCACGGATACGCGGGCGTCACCGCCGGTGGCGGCCAGCTTCTCGCGAATGCCCAGGACCTTCTGGTCCAGGTCCTTCTTGGCGGCGCCGATGGAGCCGTTCCAGTACAGGTCGTGGGTGATCTCTTCGCCCAGGTAGGTGAAGGCGGTGGTCTTCACGCCATCGGCCAGCACGCCGGCTTCCTGCAGCGCGTCCATCCACATCTGCCAGTCTTCGCCACCCATCACCGCGACGGTGTTGGCGATCTCCTCGGGGGTCGCCGGCTCCATCACGCTTTCCTTGATCACTTCCTTGTCGGTGTCCAGGCCACGGAAGTTCACGGCCTTGCCCACCGGCTTGAGCACCGAGTTGAAGACTTCTCCGGTCTTCGGATGGGTGCGGCGCGGGGCGGCCAGGCTGTAGACCACCAGGTCGACCTTGCCCAGGTCCTGCTTGATGGTTTCGATGGTGACCTTCTTCACCTCGTCGGAGAAGGCGTCGCCGTTGATGCTGCGGGCGTACAGGCCCTTGGCGTGGGCGAACTTCTCGAAGGCCGCCGAGTTGTACCAGCCGGCGGTGCCGGCCTTGGTCTCGCTGCCCGGGCGCTCGAAGAACACGCCCAGGGTGGCGGCGCCGGCGCCGAAGGCGGCGCTGATGCGCGCGGCCAGGCCGTAGCCGGTGGACGAGCCGATCACCAGGACCTTCTTCGGACCGTTGGCGATGGGGCCATGCGCCTCGACGTACTCGATCTGTTCCTTGACGTTGGCTTCGCAGCCGGTCGGATGGGTAGTGACGCAGATGAAGCCACGCACGCGCGGTTTGATGATCATGAAAACCTCGTTTGCCAGGTGCCGTTAGAACAGGTTCAGGTACTGAAGACGTTGCGCATTGTAGATGAGACACCTTCTCTTGGGCGCAACCGGGAGAAGATTCGTGACCAGTGGGTCATCCCCTGCGGCGAACACGGGAAACCCGGGGCCCGAAATGAAAGAACCCGCTCCTGGGAGCGGGTTCCTTCGTCAGCGGTTCAGGCTCAGACGGCCTTTTCCAGCTCCGGTACGAGCTCGAACAGATCGCCAACCAGGCCGTAGTCGGCGACCTGGAAGATCGGCGCCTCTTCGTCCTTGTTGATGGCCACGATGACTTTCGAGTCCTTCATGCCCGCCAGGTGCTGGATGGCACCGGAGATGCCCACGGCGATGTAGAGCTGCGGGGCAACGATCTTGCCGGTCTGGCCGACCTGCATGTCGTTCGGCACGAAGCCGGCGTCGACGGCGGCGCGGGAAGCACCGACGGCAGCGCCCAGCTTGTCGGCCAGGGCGTAGAGGATCTTGAAGTTGTCGCCGTTGCCCATGCCGCGGCCACCGGAGACCACGATCTTGGCGGCGGTCAGTTCCGGACGGTCGGACTTGGCCAGCTCTTCGCCGACGAAGGCGGACTTGCCGGCGTCGGCCGGGCCGGAAACCTGCTCGACGGCAGCCGAACCGCCTTCGGCGGCGACGGCGTCGAAGCCGGTGGTGCGCACGGTGATGACCTTGACCGGGGCCGAGGACTGCACGGTGGCGATGGCGTTGCCGGCGTAGATCGGGCGCTTGAAGGTGTCGGCGCTGACCACGTCGATGATCTCGGAGATCTGGTCGACATCCAGCAGCGCGGCGACGCGCGGCAGGTAGTTCTTGCCGTTGGTGGTGGCGGCGGCCAGGATGTGGCTGTAGCCCTTGCCGAGTTCGGCGACCAGCGGAGCGACGTTCTCCGGCAGTTGGTGGGCGTAGGCGGCGTTGTCGGCGACCAGCACCTTGGCAACGCCCGCGATCTTGGCGGCGGCTTCGGCCACGGCGCCGACGTTCTGGCCGGCGACCAGCACGGCGACATCGCCACCGATCTTCTGTGCGGCAGCGACGGTGTTCAGGGTGGCAGCGCCCAGGACGCCGTTGTTGTGCTCAGCGATTACCAGGATAGCCATCAGATTACTTTCGCCTCGTTCTTCAGTTTCTCGACCAGTTCAGCCACGGACTTGACCTTGATGCCGGCGCTGCGGGCAGCCGGAGCTTCCACTTTCAGGGTCTTCACGGTGGAAGCGGTGGAAACGCCGAGGGCGTCCGGGGTCACCACGTCCAGCGGCTTCTTCTTCGCTTTCATGATGTTCGGCAGCGACGCGTAGCGCGGCTCGTTCAGGCGCAGGTCGGTGGTGACGATCGCCGGCAGGTTCAGCGCAACGGTCTGCAGACCGCCGTCGATTTCACGGGTGACGTTGACCTTGTCGCCAGCGACTTCGACCTTGGAGGCGAAGGTGCCCTGGGCGTAGCCGGTCAGCGCGGCCAGCATCTGGCCGGTCTGGTTGTTGTCGCTGTCGATGGCCTGCTTGCCGAGGATGACCAGCTGCGGCTGCTCTTTGTCGACCACGGCCTTCAGGGCCTTGGCGATGGCCAGGGAATTCAGTTCTTCGTTGGTCTCGACCAGGATGGCGCGGTCGGCGCCCAGGGCCAGGGCGGTGCGCAGTTGTTCCTGGGCCGCGGTCGGGCCGACGGAAACGGCGACGATTTCAGTGGCGACGCCTTTTTCCTTCAGACGCACGGCCTCTTCCACGGCGATTTCGCAGAAGGGGTTCATGGACATTTTCACGTTGGCGAGATCGACGCCGGAGTTGTCCGCCTTGACGCGGACCTTGACGTTATAGTCAACCACTCGTTTGACAGCTACAAGAACCTTCATGGATTCCTCGTTTTTCTCCGGTGAATAGGAATGTCGCCAGACAGGCCTGGCCGGTAGTGCACGCCATCTGCGACTACATCCAGCGAGACCGCGACCGCAAAACCGTGGCTATCTTGACCGCATCGCCCTGTCGGGTCAATACGCGTGAATGCCCGTTCATAAGGCGCGGAAGCCGATTCTATCAGGCTTCCGCGCATTTCAAACAAACGTTTGTATTGCCCAAAACGGGGGGTATAACTATGCTGGGCCCTGTCGCTATAATTGCGCCCCGCTCTGTCCGGGGTAGCGCCCCCGGCCCCATACCAACAAATAGCCTGTAGAGCCTTGAGTTAGGAGAGATCGAGAAGTGGAACGCGAATACATGGAATTCGACGTCGTCATCGTCGGCGCCGGCCCCGCCGGTCTGTCCGCCGCATGCCGACTGAAGCAGAAGGCCGCCGACGCGGGTCAGGAGATCAGCGTCTGCGTGGTCGAGAAGGGTTCCGAAGTAGGCGCCCACATTCTCTCCGGCGCCGTGTTCGAGCCCCGCGCGCTGAACGAGCTGTTCCCCAACTGGAAGGAACTCGAAGCCCCGCTGAACACTCCGGTCAAGCGCGACGACATCTACGTCCTGAAGAACGACCAGGCCGCCACCAGGGTGCCGAACTTCTTCGTGCCCAAGACCATGCACAACGAGGGCAACTACATCATCTCCCTGGGCAACCTGTGCCGCTGGCTGGCCCAGCAGGCCGAGGGCCTGGGCGTCGAGATCTACCCGGGCTTCGCCGCCCAGGAAGCGCTGATCGACGAGAACGGCGTGGTCCGCGGCATCGTCACCGGCGACCTGGGCGTCGACCGTGAAGGCAATCCGAAAGAAGGGTACTACACCCCGGGTATGGAGCTGCGCGCCAAGTACACCCTGTTCGCCGAAGGCTGCCGTGGCCACATCGGCAAACAGCTGATCAGGAAGTACAAACTCGACAGCGAAGCCGACGCCCAGCACTACGGCATCGGCATCAAGGAAATCTGGGACATCGACCCGGCCAAGCACGACCAGGGCCAGGTGGTGCACACCGCCGGCTGGCCGTTGAACGACGACAACCCGGGCGGCTCCTTCCTCTATCACCTGGAGAACAACCAGGTGGTGGTCGGCCTGATCATCGACCTGTCCTACAGCAACCCGCACCTGTCGCCCTTCGACGAGTTCCAGCGCTACAAGCACCACCCGGTGATCAACCAGTACCTCGAAGGCGGCAAGCGCGTGGCCTACGGCGCCCGCGCCATCTGCAAGGGCGGCCTGAACTCGCTGCCGAAGATGGTCTTCCCCGGCGGCGCGCTGATCGGCTGCGACCTGGGCACCCTGAACTTCGCCAAGATCAAGGGCAGCCACACCGCCATGAAGTCCGGCATGCTGGCCGCCGAGGCCATCGCCGAAGCCCTGGCCGCCGGCCGTGAAGGCGGCGACGAGCTGAGCAACTACGTGGACGCCTTCAAGGCCAGCTGGCTGTACGACGAGCTGTTCCGCAGCCGCAACTTCGGCGCGGCCATCCACAAGTTCGGCGCCATCGGCGGCGGTGCCTTCAACTTCATCGACCAGAACTTCTTCGGCGGCAAGATCCCGCTCACCCTGCACGACACCACCCCGGACTACGCCAGCCTGAAGAAGGCAAGCGAAGCGCCGAAGATCGACTACCCGAAACCGGACGGCAAGCTGAGCTTCGACAAGCTCTCCTCGGTGTTCCTCTCCAACACCAACCACGAAGAAGACCAGCCGATCCACCTCAAGCTGACCGACCCGAGCGTGCCGATCACCAAGAACCTGCCGCTCTACGACGAGCCCGCGCAGCGCTACTGCCCGGCCGGCGTGTACGAAGTGGTGAGCAACGACGACGGCAGCAAGCGCTTCCAGATCAACGCGCAGAACTGCGTGCACTGCAAGACCTGCGACATCAAGGACCCGGCGCAGAACATCACCTGGATCGCCCCGGAAGGCACCGGCGGGCCGAACTATCCCAACATGTAAGGCCGCCGTGTAATGAAGAACGCCGTTTCCCTCACAGGAAACGGCGTTTTTTTGTGCCTGTCGTAAGAGCAAACCTGGCGCGGCCGGAGTCCGCTCCTACATTGCAGGCGAGCACGGCTTTTCGTAGGAGCGAGCTTGCTCGCGAACAGACTCCGTTGCAGGGCTCATTCGCGAGCAAGCTCGCTCCTACGAAGAGCACCTCGGCGCAGCCGGCAAGACAGTTGCTGGACTGTAGGAGCGGGCCCTGCCCGCGAATCGCGCGCAGGGCGCGCTCCTACAAGGAGCACGGGCGCAGGGGCTTGAGGCCCCAACCGCTGTAGCGACACCTTCCGCGAACTACCGGCCGCTCCGGGACCCGCCGGTCACGGCTGCGGGCCGATGGCGAAGAACTCGCCGCCGCTCCACACGCCCAGCCATTCCTGGCCATCGATCAGGCGCGGCACGGCCAGTTCGACCAGTTGGTAGAAGACGTTGCGGTGGATCAGCGCCTCCAGGTTGCTGCGCACCAGCACGTAGGGCGCCGGTTCCTGGGTCTGCGGGTCGATGTCGACGCGGATCGGGTGTTCGGGGCCGGCGACGAACTCGTCCTCGACGTTGCTGGTGAAGCGCAGTTGCTGGGCCTCGCCCTGCCCTTCCACGCTCAGCGTCACGGCGACGAAAGGCGCATCGTCGACGCGGATGCCGCACTTCTCCACCGGGGTGATCAGGAAGTAGTCGTCGCCATCGCGGCGGATGATGCTGGAGAACAGCTTGACCATCGGCTTGCGCCCGATGGGCGTGCCCAGGTAGTACCAGGTGCCGTCGCGGGCGATGCGCATGTCGATGTCGCCGCAGAACGGCGGGTTCCACAGGTGCACGGGCGGCAGGCCCTTGCTGGCGGGAATCTGCGCCAGCAGGTCGCCGGCCTTGCCTGTATCGGTCATTGGAACTCCTCGGTCGCCTTCACCCCCAGCAGGCTGCGGGCGTAGCCTTCCAGCGGCGGCCCGATCAGGTCCTCGGGCCGGGCGTCGTAGAACGTCAGGAAACCGCCGCGGCTGCGGATGGTGGCGCTGTCCAGCAGAAAACGGTTGCCGGTGTCGATCAGCATCACCTGGATCACGCTGCGGTCGCGTCCGACGTCGTTGTCGGTGTCTTCGTACTCTTCCCAGTTTCCCACATTGTCCTCGCCGCGGGCGAAGCGCGTGTACAGCAGGTAGTCGGCGCCGGCCGCCCGCGCCTCCTGCATGGCCTCGTCCAGGCCCTCCGGGGCCTTGGCCCGGCGCACCTGCGGGAAGTATTCGACGAAGCCCTTGAAGGCCTCCTCCGCCACCACGTTGGGCCGCGCATAGGGATGCCCCGGCGGCACGAAGTGCCCCTGGGCGATGTAGATGAAGGAGTCCGGCTGCACCCGCCAGTTCCCCGTGCGGCGGGTGTGGCTGTGGTCGAGGAAGCCGGCGTCGCCCATGTAGTAGCCGGTGCGTTCGGCCATGTCGCTGGGCTTCATGCAGCCGGCCAGCGCAGCCAGGGCCAGGGTCAACAACAGGTAGCGCATTCGATCTCTCCGCGGCCGGCGTCGAAAAACCGGCGTTGGCCGGACGGATGCAGCTTCCGCGCCATCACAGGCCGCGCTGCCATTCCTGGCGCAGCTTCGCCTGCTGCGGCCGCTCGATGGCCTCGCGCACCTGGGCCAGCAGGCGCGGCTTGTCGGTGCCGAGCACACCCTTGAGCACAAGGTAGTTGGAGGCGTGGTCGCTGCGGAACACAGTGTCGCGCAGCTCCAGGCCCTGCAGCAGGCGCTCGACCTCGGCGAACAGCTGGGCCTGGCCCAACGGCTGAAAATCGGGGAAGCCTTCGCGGAAACGCTGCTCGCCGGTGGGGAAGCTGACCACCAGGGTGGAGAGGAACTCCGGCTGCGCGGCGTTCATCAGCCGCGCCGAGTTGTCCGCGTGCTGCTCGCTCAGCCCCTGGCCGCCGAGGCCGTTGAGGATCATCACCGAGCGCTTGATGCCGGCCTGGCCGAGCTTGCCCAGGGCATCGAGGGTCGAGGCGTAGGTCTCGCCCTTGTTCACCCGCGCCAGCACCTCGTCGTCGCCGGACTCGGCGCCGACGTAGGCCATGCCCAGCCCGGCGTCGGCCAGTTCCTTCAGCTCCGCCACCGACTTCTTGCGCAGGTTGCGCGGCAGGCAGTAGCTGGACACCCGCCGCACCTCCGGCAGGTGCTCGCGGATCGCCCGCAGGACGTTCAGCAGGCGTCGCGTCGGCAGCACCAGGGCATCGCCGTCGGCGAGGAACACGCGCTGGACGATCAGGCGCTCGCCGCAGCGGCGGATCTCCTCCAGCACTTCGGCCTCGTCGCGGGCGCGGAATTTCTTCTGCGGCTGCGTGTACATCTCGCAGAAGCCGCACTGGTTCCAGGAACAGCCGTTGGTCACCGGCAGGATCAGCGAATGCGCCTCGCTCGGCGGGCGGAACACCGGTTCGATATAGGAAATGGGGAAGTCGTGCATGGATCGCTTGGCTTGGGGAATGTCGGGTTTCAGCCGCCGATGATCTTCATCACCGTGACGCCGCCGGAGAAGGCCACTTCCTGCTTGTCCGCCAGGGCCTTCACCAGCAGCCGCTGCAGTGCCGGCAGGGCCTGGTGGCGCGGCTTGTCGAGCAGGTCGCCGACGTAGTGGCGGTTGCTGGAGGACAGGCAGCCGTGCAGCCAGCCGGTGGAGGACAGGCGCAGGCGCGAGCAGGTGCGGCAGAAGGGTACGCTTTCGTTGGCGATCACGCCGAAGAAGCCCTGCCCCGGCACTTCGTAGCGCAGCGCGGTGGCGTCCACCGGGGCGTCGGCCTGGATGTAGGGATGGTCGCGGCCGATCAGTTCGAGCAGCTCGCGCAGGCCGACGAACTGGCTGGCGAAGGCGTTGCCGTCGCGGGCCAGGTGGCCCATGCGCATCAGCTCGATGAAGCGCAGTTCGAAGCCACGCGCCAGGCAGTAGTCCAGCAGCGGGACGACCTGGTCGAGGTTCTGCCCGCGCAGCGGCACCATGTTGACCTTGACCTTCATGCCCGCGGCGCTGGCTTCGTCCAGCCCCTTGAGCACAGTGGCCAGGTCGCCGCCGCGGGCGATGCCGCGGAAGGCCGCGGCGTCCAGGGTGTCGAGGGAAACGTTCAGCCGGCGGATGCCGCATTCCAGCAGCAGCGGCAGCTTGCGCGAAAGCAGCTGGCCGTTGCTGGTCAGGCTGATGTCCTTCAGGCCCAGGTGGCTGACGCCATGCAGGAATTCGTCGAGCTTGGGGCTGACCAGGGGTTCGCCGCCGGTGACGCGCAGGCGTTCGATGCCGGCGGCCTCGATCAGGTAGGCCACGCCGCGCACCAGGCTCTGCGCGGACAGCTCGTCCTGCGCGGCGACCAGGCGCTTGCCGTCCGGCACGCAATAGGTGCAGGCGTAGTTGCAGGCGGCGGTAAGGCTGACGCGCAGGTTGCGGAAGCGCCTGCCCTGGCGGTCGACGATCATCGATCGACTCCGGCGGAGAGTGGTTCTGTCAGTATATCCCCGCCGGGCCGCGGCGGCGGCCCGAAAGCGCCGCCGACATTGGCTCAGGCGGCAGGGGTGTCGCCGTCGCGCTTGCGCTTGTTGCCCATGCGCACGCCGATGTCCATGAGGAACTGGAAGAAGCCCTCCTGGTCCTCCAGCACCTCGCGCCAGAACGGCGAGTGGTACAGCGCCACGGCGCCGTGCACCAGGGCCCAGGCCGCGCAGTAGTGGAAGTACGCGGGCACGTCTTCCAGCTTGCCGGCGGCGATGCGCTCCTTGATCAACTGGCTCAAGCGCTCGAAGTTGGATTCGCGGATCTTGTGCAGTTCCTCGACCATCTCCGGCACCTGGCTGTTCTTCACCACCTTCTCTTCCAGGCGGTCGAACAGGCGGTAGCGCTGCGGATCGCGCATGCGGAACTCGAAGTAGGCGCGCGACAGGCGTTCCTTGTCGCGGGCGACGTCCTCGGAGTGGAACAGCGCAGCCAGGTCGCGCTCGTAGTCGAGCATCAGGCGCAGGTAGATCTCCGCCTTCGACTTGAAGTGCTTGTAGATGGTGCCTTTGCCGATACCCACGGCATCGGCGATCATCTCGACCGTGACACTGTCTTCGCCCTGCTCAAGGAACAGCTTGAGGGCGGTGTCGAGGATCTCCTGTTCGCGACGACGGAATTCGCGAACCTTGCGTGGCTCTTTCTGCATAAAAAGACTGTTCGGTCAAAAATAGTCAAAATCCGGAGCCGCGTATTATGCCTATTCAGCGCCAAAATGCACGGAACATCCGCCATGAATCCGCTTTCTTTCGAGTTTCCCCAGGAACCCGGCCTGCGCTACCTGAACCACGCCGCCGTGGCGCCCTGGCCCAAGCGTAGCGCCGACGCCGTCGCCGCCTTCGCCAGCGAGAACATCCGCCTGGGAGCGCGCGACTATCCGCAGTGGCTGCAGGTGGAGAACCGCCTGCGCCAGCGCCTTGCGCAGCTGGTCGGCGCCGCCACCACGGGCGACGTCGCCCTGGTGAAGAATACGTCCGAAGCCCTTTCCTTCGTGGCCTTCGGACTCGACTGGCGCCCCGGCGACCAGGTGGTGATCAGCGACCAGGAATTCCCCTCCAACCGCGTCGTCTGGGAAGCCCTGAAACCCCGCGGGGTGGAGGTCATCCAGGTGAGCCTGGAAGGCGCCGATCCCGAGGCCGACCTGCTGGCCGCCTGCGGGCCGCGCACGCGCCTGCTGTCGATCAGCGCCGTGCAGTACGCCAGCGGCCTGCGCATGGACCTGGAGCGCCTCGGCGCCGGCTGCCGCCAGCGTGGTGTGCTGTTCTGCATCGATGCCATCCAGCAACTGGGCGCCCTGCCCTTCGACGCCCAGGCCTACGACTGCGCCTTCGCCATGGCCGACGGCCACAAGTGGATGCTCGGCCCCGAGGGCCTGGGGGTGTTCTACTGCCGCGCCGCCGAGCGCGACCTGCTGTCGTTGCAGGAATACGGCTGGCACATGCTGGAGAACGCCGGCAACTACAACCAGACCGATTGGCAGCCGGCGCGCAGCGCACGGCGCTTCGAATGCGGCAGCCCGAACATGCTCGGTGCCGTGGCCCTGGACGCCAGCCTGGGGCTGCTGGAGGAATTCGGCATGCCGGCGGTCGGCGCAGCCCTGGCCGAACGGGTACAGGCCTTGCAGGATGGCCTGCAACGCATCCCCGGAGCGCGCCTGCACAGCCCGCTGCAACCCGAGCGCCGGGCCGGCATCCTGACCGTCAGCCTGGACGGCTGGGACAACGCCCGCCTGCACGAGCGGCTGAAGGCCGAACAGGTGGTATGCATCCAGCGCGGCGCCGGGGTGCGCTTCTCGCCGCACTTCTACACGCCGGAAAACGTGATAGAGGACACACTGGCCATCATCTCGGCCCTGGCCCGGGAATAAGCCGCAACCCGCGAGCCAGGGGGCCTGGCCCCGCTGGCAAGCGGTAAATGGCAGGCCATGGGCGCGGCAGTATTCCAAATCTGTTTAAAAAACCGCCGGGTGGTTGTGGAAGCTCTGCCATCTTGGCCAATACTTCAACTTACTGGTGTGCGGCATCTCCCCCCAAGTGCCCCGCCAGTGAAGGTACCGAGGATCGCGTACCTTATTGTTACACTCCTAATGGTCTTGACCCGGATTCATCCCCCAGAACCCGGGTTTTTTTTATGTGCGTGAAATAATTGGGGTTGTGTGCCCTCTTTCTGTAAAGCCGTAGGGCGTTATCCGCCGAATCGCGGACGGAGTCCGCTCCTACACCTTCCGGCAAATATGACACCCCGTAGGATGGGTTGAGCGAAGCGATACCCATCACCACGACCGCATGGGTTTCGCCAAGGCTCAACCCATCCTACGAAGAGCGCCTCGGCGCCCCGGAGACGTCCGCAGAGGGTCCAGGAAAGCACGGTCGTAGGAGCGGACTCCGTCCGCGATTGGGCTCGCCGTGCATGGAGCTAGCCGGTGGCACGAACCACCGAGCATCACGCCGCCAACGGGAACAACCGCCTGAAATTAGCCGTAGTCTGCTCAGCCAACACCTCGAAACTCACCCCCCGCAGCACAGCCAGGTACTCAGCCACCTCGCGCACGTACTCCGGCAGGTTCGGCTTGCCGCGGTGCGGTACCGGCGCCAGGTACGGCGAATCGGTTTCCACCAGCAGGCGGTCGGCCGGTACCTGGCGGGCCACTTCGCGCAGGGCTTCGGCGTTGCGGAAGGTGACTATGCCCGACAGCGAGATGTAGAAGCCGATGTCCAGCGCCGCCTTGGCCATTTCCCAGTCCTCGGTGAAGCAGTGCAGCACGCCGGCTTGGGGCAGCGCCGCCTCGCGCAGCAGCGCCAGGGTGTCGGCGCGGGCCTCGCGGGTGTGGACGATGACCGGCTTGCCGGTGAGCTTCGCCGCCTCCAGGTGCAGGCGGAAGGCTTCCTGCTGCAGTTCGGCGGCTTCGGGTTCGTAGTGGTAGTCCAGGCCGGTCTCGCCGATGGCCACCACCCGCGGGTGGTTCAGTTCGGCCAGCAGCCAGTCCAGGGCCGGGGCTGCGCCGGGTTCCAGGTCCAGCGGGTGGACGCCCACCGAGCAGTGCACGTCGGCGTAGCGCTCGGCCAGGTCCTTGACCGCCCGGGCGTTGTCGGCGCTGACGCCGATGCACAGGAACTGCCCGACGCCCCGGGCGCGCGCGGCGTCCAGCGCAGCGTCGAGCGAGCCGCCGTGGGCGGCCAGGTCGAGGCGGTCGAGGTGGCAATGGGAATCGACGAGCATGGAAAGGCTACTCCGGAAATGACGAAGCGCCCCTTCGGGCGCCTCCTGCGTTCGACGGTACGTCTGCCGCGGATTACATGGTGTGGGTCGGCCTGTCGGACTTCAGCGCCCCGGCCAGGTAGGTCTCGATCTTGTTGCGCGCGGTGTTGTCGCCGTCGTTGAACTGCACGCCGATACCCGCGGCGCGGTTGCCCTGGGCGCCCTTCGGGGTGATCCAGACCACCTTGCCGGCCACCGGGATCTTCTCCGGCTCGTCCATCAGGTTGAGCAGCATGAAGACCTCGTCGCCCAGCTTGTAGGTCTTGTTGGTCGGGATGAACAGCCCGCCGTTGCGGATGAACGGCATGTACGCGGCATAGAGTACGGACTTGTCCTTGATGGTCAGGGACAGGATACCGTTACGCGGTCCCAGGTTCGGTGGCAAGCTCATGCGGCTGTCCTAGCGATGATCCGATTGGCCGATTCTAGCCCGGCCCCGGCAGGCTTGCCCACTGCGCGAGCAGGGCTTCGAGAAGCAGGGCACGGTTGAGGTTGGCCTTGTTCAGGACTTTCTGCCGGTGCTCCAGCAACCAGTCCTGGATCGCCATGACCTTGGGCTGGGTGGACTTCTCCGCCAGGTACTGCACCACCTTGCGCATGTCCGCCAGGCCCAGCCCCGCCTCGTCGCGGGTCAGTTGGTAGCGCAGGATGCCCAGCGCCCAGTCGCAGAACCAGTCGAACAGCAGCGGCAGCGGCACGGCGTTCCAGCTTTCCGCCAGTTGGCCGGGGGCGATCTGCTGCTTGAGCAGCTTCTTCACTCCCTCCACCACCAGCGCGCGTTGTTCGCGCACGCCCTGGCCGTACAGGCGCTGGGCGGTCAGCGGCGAGCCGCCGGCCAGGACCAGCAGCTCGTCGAGCGCGGCGGCGTCCTCGCCGGGCAGCACGCTGGCCAGGTAGGCGCGGCTCTGCTCGGCGCTCGGCTGCGGGCAGGCCTGCTGCACGCAGCGGCTCTTGATGGTCGGCAGCAGGCGGCTGGGCTGGTGGCTGATCAGCAGCAGCACGGTGTCGCCGGAGGGCTCCTCCAGGCTCTTGAGCAGGGCGTTGGCGGAGTTGAGGTTCATCGCCTCGGCCGGTTCCAGCAGCACCACCTTGCGCCCGCCCAGCTGCGCGGTCTGCACCACGAAGTCCACCAGTTCGCGGACTTGGTCGACGCGGATGGGCTTCTCCGGCTCTTCCGGCTCCAGCAGGAAGAAGTCCGGATGGGTGCCGGCGGCCAGCAGCTGGCAGCCCTTGCACTGGCCGCAGGCGCGGCCGCCGGCCGGGTGCTGGCAGAGCAGCAGGGCCACCAGGTTGTCGGCCAGGGCGCGCTTGCCGATGCCGGCCGGGCCGTGCAGCAGGTAGGCGTGGGCATGCCGCGGGCGGCCGCTGAGCTGCTGCCAGAGCGTGGCCTGCCAGGAGTAGATCTCAGCCATGCAGGCGCTCCAGCAGGTTCGGCAGCAGGGCCTCGATGTCGGCCTGCACGCGCGCCAGCGGCTGCGCGGCGTCGAGCACCTGGTAGCGCCGCGGCTCGTCGGCGGCGCGACGCAGGTAGGTCTGGCGCACCGCCTCGAAGAATTCGCGGCCTTCCTGCTCGAAGCGGTCCAGGCGGCCACGAGCGGCGGCGCGGGCCAGACCGACTTCCACCGGCAGGTCGAAGACCAGCGTCAGGTCCGGGCGCAGGTCGCCCTGGACGAAGCGTTCCAGCTCGGCGATGCGCGACTCCGGCAGGCCGCGGCCACCGCCCTGGTAGGCGTAGGTGGCGTCGGTGAAGCGGTCGCAGAGCACCACGGCGCCGCGGGCCAGGGCCGGGCGGATGACCTGGGCGATGTGCTGGGCGCGGGCGGCGAACATCAGCAGCAGCTCGGTATCCACCGCCATCGGCTCGTCACTGGGGGCCAGCAGCAGGTCGCGGATGCGCTCGGCCAGCGGCGTGCCGCCGGGCTCGCGGGTCAGCTGCACTTCCACGCCGCGTTCGCGCAGGCGCTCGGCCAGGTACTCGCGGTTGGTGGTCTTGCCCGCGCCTTCGGGGCCTTCCAGGGTGACGAACAGGCCGCTCACTCGGCTCTCCTTCTGTCTGTGCTACTGCTGCTCCGACGGTTGCTCGGGAGCCTCCGCCGGCGCCGGTGCGGGAATGGGCGCGGGGCTGGACCGGTAGTCCGCGCGCCGCTTCAGCTGGTATTCCTGCACCGCCTTGTTGTGGTCGTCGAGGTTGTCGGAAAACACGTGGCTGCCATCGCCACGGGCGACGAAATACAAGCTCTGGCCATTGGCCGGGTTGAGCGCGGCGTGGATCGCCTCGCGCCCGGGCATGGCGATCGGCGTCGGCGGCAGGCCGGCGATCAGGTAGGTGTTGTAGGGGGTGGGCTCGCGCAGGTCGGCGCGGCTGATCTTGCCGTTGTAGCGCTCGCCCATGCCGTAGATCACGGTCGGGTCGGTCTGCAGCAGCATGTTCTTCTGCAGGCGGCGCACGAAGACCCCGGCGATCTGCTGGCGCTCCTGGGGCACGCCGGTTTCCTTCTCGATCAGCGAAGCCATGATCAGCGCCTGGTACGGGTCCTTGTAGGGCAGGTCGCCGCTGCGGGCCTGCCACTCCTGATCGAGGATGCGCTCCATGCGCTGGTAGGCCAGCTTGAGCAGGTCGATGTCGCGCATGCCGCGGACATAGCGGTAGGTGTCCGGGAAGAACTGCCCCTCGGGCACGACGCCGGCCTTGCCCAGGCGCTTCATCACCTCTTCGTCGCTCAGGCCGCCCAGGGTGGCCTCTAGCTTGGGCTGGCGCGCCAGCAGCTCGCGGAACTGGTGGAAGGTCCAGCCTTCGACCAGGGTCAGGCTGTACTGCACCACGTCGCCTTCGCGCCACAGTTCCAGCAGGTCATCGCCGCTCATCCCCGGCTTGAGCCGGTATTCGCCGCTGTGCAGGGCCTGCCCGGCCAGGTTGAAGCGCCAGTACAGGCGCAACCAGAAGGCGCCGTGCAGCACTTCCTCGTCCTGCAGGCGCGTCAGCAGCGCCCCCGGCGTGGCGCCGGAAGGGACGTCCAGCAGGCGTTCTTCGGTCAGCTGCAGCGGCTGCTGCAGGGCCCGGCGCTGCTCCCAGCCGGCCAGGCCGAGCAACAGCCCGGCCAACAGCAGGCCGCTTTCCAGCAGCACCAGCAATTTGCGCATCACAGGTCAGGAATCCAGGCGTTCGCGGAAGTGGGCTTGCAGTTTACGGGTGATCGCCCCGACCGGCCAGGCATGGGCTTCGAGTCGACGCACCGGCCAGACACCATAGAGGCTGTTGCAGAGAAAGACCTCATCGGCCTGCAACAGTTCGGCGTAGGCAACATCCCGAACCGCAGTGGGAATGCCCTGCCCCGCCGCCCATTCCAGCAGTTCGGCGCGCATCACCCCGGCCACTCCGCAGCGGCTCAGTTCGGGCGTGATCAATTGGCCGTCGCGGACCAGGAACAGGTTGCTGAATACGCCTTCGACCACGCGCCCGCCCTGGTCGCGCATCAGCCCCTCGGCGAAGGCCGGGTCGCTCCACTCGCTGCGGGCCAGCACCTGCTCCAGGCGGTTGAGGTGCTTGAGGCCGGCCAGCAACGGCTGCTCGGCCAGGCGGGTGGCGCAGGGGAAAAGGGCGATGCCCTCGTCGAAATTGGCTGCCGGGTAGGCCGGCGCCGGCGAGCCGATGAGGATGCGCCGCACCTGGGCATCGGCCGGCGCGGCATAACCGCGCAGGCCTTCGCCGCGGGTCAGCATCAGCTTGGCCACGCCTTCGCCCAGTTGCGCGGCGAAGGCCAGCAGTTCCTGCTCGACCTGGGCCAGCGACACCGGCAGGAACAGGCGCCGCGCGCCCTCTTCCAGGCGCGCCAGGTGCCGCGCCAGCAGGCGCGGCCGGCCGGCGCGCACGGCGATGGTCTCGAACAGGCCATCGCCGTAGGCCAGCCCGCGATCGCGCACGGACAGGGCCTCGGCGGGCCGGCCGTCGACCCAGGCGGACATCAGCCGTTGAACCGGCGGAACACCAGGGAACCGTTGGTGCCGCCGAAGCCGAAGGAGTTGGACACCGCCACTTCGATGCTGCGCTCCTTGAGCCGGTTCGCCACCAGGTCGAGGTCGCAGCCTTCGTCCGGGTTGTCCAGGTTGATGGTCGGCGGCGCCACCTGGTCGCGCAGCGCCAGGATGCAGAAGATGGCTTCCACCGCGCCGGCGGCACCGAGCAGGTGGCCGGTCATGGACTTGGTCGAGCTCATCGACAGCTTGTAGGCGTGCTCGCCGAAGATCGACTTCACCGCGGAGATCTCGGCGATGTCGCCGGCCGGGGTGGAGGTGCCGTGGGCGTTGATGTAGTCGACCTGCTCCGGGTTCAGGCCGGCGTCGCGCAGGGCGTTCTTCATGCAACGGGCAGCGCCGGCGCCATCTTCCGGCGGCGCGGTCATGTGGAAGGCGTCGCCGCTCATGCCGAAGCCGACCAGCTCGGCGTAGATGCGCGCGCCGCGGGCCTTGGCGTGCTCCAGCTCTTCCAGCACCACGGCGCCGGCGCCGTCGGAGAGCACGAAACCGTCGCGGTCCCTGTCCCACGGGCGGCTGGCCCTGGCCGGCTCGTCGTTGCGGGTGGACAGCGCGCGGGCTGCGCCGAAACCGCCGATGCCCAGGCCGCAGGTGGCCATTTCCGAACCGCCGGCGACCATCACGTCAGCCTCGCCGTAGGCGATGTTGCGCGCGGCCATGCCGATGTTGTGGGTGCCGGTGGTGCAGGCGGTGGTGATGGCGTAGTTGGGGCCCTGCAGACCGAGGTTGATCGACAGGAACCCGGAAACCATGTTGATGACCGAGCCGGGCACGAAGAACGGCGAAATGCGCCGCGGCCCCTGCTCGAACAGAGAACGGCAGGTGTTCTCGATGTTGGTCAGGCCGCCGATGCCCGAGCCGATGGCGACGCCGATGCGCTCGCGGTTGGCGTCGCTGACTTCCAGGCCGGAATCGCGCACCGCCTGGTAGCTGGCGGCCAGGCCGTACTGGATGAACAGGTCGAGTTTGCGGGCTTCCTTGGCGGACATGTACTGCTCGACGTCGAACCCCCTCACCGAACCGCCGAAGCGGGTGGAAAAGGCGGAAAGGTCCATGTGCTCGATCGGGGCGATACCGCTGCGGCCGGCCAGGATACCCTGCCAGGAACTCGGCACGTCCACGCCCAGCGGCGAGAGCATACCCATGCCAGTGATGACGACGCGTCTGCGCGACACTACGACTTCCTCATTTTGCGAATACACGGCATAGGCGCCGGACCGCGACCAGGGCTGTCCAGCGCCATGCTAAAGAAAAGCCGCACGCCTTTGCAGGCCGTGCGGCTTCTTCCGTCGGAAACGGCTACTTATTGCTGGTGGGCAACGATGTAGTCGATGGCTTCCTGCACGGTGGTGATCTTTTCGGCTTGCTCGTCGGGGATTTCGGTCTCGAATTCCTCTTCCAGAGCCATCACCAGCTCAACGGTGTCAAGGGAGTCGGCGCCCAGGTCTTCGACGAAGGAAGCGCTGTTGGTGACTTCTTCTTCCTTAACGCCGAGTTGCTCAGCAACGATCTTCTTGACGCGTTCTTCGATGGTGCTCATACCTTGTTTTCACTCCTATGGACAATCCGTACAGCTGGGCTGCGGGTAAGTGTATAGAAAGGGTTTTCTGCATTTCAAGCTGAACGCCGACGCCCCTTCGCGACCACCACGATGTTCTGTCTATAACCCAGTTGCATCTATATAACGGATTTTAGACAGCGCATATGACACATCCGCGAAGAGTAAGGTCACATTCAGCTCATGTACATTCCGCCATTCACCGGTACCGTGGCGCCGGTCACATAGGCGGCACCATCGGAGGCGAGGAATCCTACCACCTTGGCGATCTCTTCGGCTTGGCCGAGACGCCCGAGCGGAATCTGGCCGAGCAGCGCTTCGCGCTGGGCTTCGGGCAGCTCGCGGGTCATGTCGGTGTCGATGAAGCCCGGGGCCACCGCGTTGACGGTGATGGCACGGGAGCCCACTTCGCGCGCCAGGGCGCGGGTGAAGCCCTCTAGGCCGGCCTTCGCCGCAGCATAGTTGGTCTGCCCGGCATTGCCCATGGCGCCGACCACCGAGCCGATGTTGATGATGCGACCCCAGCGAGCCTTGGTCATGCCGCGCAGCACGGCTTTCGACAGACGGTAGAGGCTGTTGAGGTTGGTGTTGACCACGTCGAACCACTCGTCGTCCTTCATCCGCATCAGCAGGTTGTCGCGGGTGATGCCGGCGTTGTTGACCACGATCAGCGGCTGGCCGAGGTGCTGCTGGATGTGTTCGAGAGTGGAGGCGACGGATTCGTCGCTGGAAACGTCCAGGACCAGGCCGGCGCCTTCGATGCCGTTGGCCTTGAGGTATTCGGCGATCTTCTCGGCGCCCGAGGCGCTGGTGGCGGTGCCGATGACGATGGCGCCCAGGCGGCCCAGTTCCAGGGCGATGGCCTGGCCGATGCCGCGGCTCGCGCCGGTGACCAAGGCAACCTTACCTTGCAGACTCATGCTCTTATCTCCTGTTCAAGCCAGAGCCGCACGAGCCGCCGCGAAGGCGTCCGCCGAATCCAGATTGTGGGTGTTCACGCCCTTGGCGCAACGCTTGTTCAGGCCGGCCAGGACCTTGCCAGGGCCGCACTCTACCAGATCGCTCACGCCCTTGGCGGCGAGCAGTTGCACGGTCTCGACCCAGCGCACCGGGCTGTACAGCTGCGCCAGAAGGTCGCGCTTGAGGGTATCGAGGTCCGCCGGCACCTGGGCGCTGACGTTCTGCACCAGGGCGATCTGCGGAACCTGCCAGGCGATGGCTTCCACCGACTCGGCGAAGCGCTCGGCGGCCGGACGCATCAGCGCGCAGTGCGACGGCACGCTGACCGGCAGCGCCACGGCGCGCTTGGCGCCACGCGCCTTGCAAGCCTCGATGGCGCGCTCGACCGCGGCGGCGGCACCGGCGATCACCACCTGGCCGGGAGCGTTGAAGTTCACGGCGCTGACCACGTCACCCTGCGCGGCTTCGCCGCAGGCGGCCAGCACGTCGGCGTCTTCCAGGCCGAGGATCGCGGCGATGCCGCCGGTACCGGCGGGCACCGCTTCCTGCATCAATTGGCCGCGGCGCTCGACCAGTTTCACCGCATCGGCGAAGCCCAGGCTGCCGGCGGCGACCAGGGCCGAGTACTCGCCCAGGCTGTGGCCGGCGACGTAGGCCGGCGCGGCACCGCCCTCGGCCTGCCACAGGCGCCACAGGGCGATGGAGGCGGTGAGGATGGCGGGCTGGGTCTTGTCGGTCTGGTTCAGGCGCTCTTCCGGGCCTTCCTGCACCAGCGCCCAGAGGTCGTAGCCCAGGGCCGCGGAGGCTTCGGCGAAGGTGTCACGCACCAGTGCGTGCTGCGCGCCCAGCTCGGCCAGCATGCCGAGGGATTGCGAGCCCTGGCCGGGGAAAACGAATGCGAGGGATGCGGACATTGCAACGGGTCCCTTGTGTCTGTTTCGTCGAAGGGTAACGCCAGCAGCAGCCTGGCGCATGGAACTGACAGTTGGATGACGGCCTCGACCGCGCGGTCACATCGCCAGGGCGAGGACATCATCTCGCCGGGCGGCCTTGCGAGCGCGGTGCGCAAGCATACTTCCATTACCGCCAGAAATCTCTATTTCCTTTCTATTCAGCTACTTAGAGAAGGCTTTCAAGCCGCCCATGGAGCCGCTGCGGCAGGTTCTCGCGGATTTCCGCCAGGGCCCGGCGCAGAGCGCTCTGGATGCCCTCCTCGGCCGCGCTGCCGTGGCTCTTCACCACGATGCCCTGCAGCCCCAGGAAGCTCGCGCCGTTGTGCCGGGCCGGCGTCAGGTCGCTGCGCAGACGGCGCAGCAGCGGCATGGCCACCAGGCCGATGGCCTTCGCCGACAGGCTGGAGGCGAATAACTCCTCCAGGCGGCTGACCACCATGGCCGCCAGCCCCTCGCTGGCCTTCAGCAGGATGTTGCCGACGAAACCGTCGCATACCACCACGTCGGCCAGGCCGCGGTACAGGCCGTCGCCTTCTATGTAGCCGATGTAGTTGATGCCGCGGGCCTGTTCCAGCAGGGTCGAGGCCAGCTTGACCTGCTGGTTGCCCTTGATTTCCTCGGTGCCGACGTTGAGCAGCGCCACCCTCGGGTTGGCCTTGCCCAGCGCCTCGGCCGCCACCGCGCCCATCACGGCGAACTGGTAGAGGTGCTCGGCGCTGCAATCGACGTTCGCTCCCAGGTCCAGCAGGTGGCAATGCCCGGTCTGGGTCGGCACGGCGGTGACCATGGCCGGCCGGTCGATGCCCGGCAAGGTCTTGAGCAGATAGCGCGACAGGGCCATCAGCGCGCCGGTGTTGCCGGCACTGACGCAGGCATGGGCCGTACCGTCGCGGACCAGTTCCAGGGCGACGCGCATGGAGGAGTCGGGCTTGCTGCGCAGGGCCTGGGACGGGCGTTCGTCCATGCCGATGACTTCGCTGGCGTGCTGGATGTGCAGGCGCGGGCGGTCGACCGCGGGAACGCGGGCGCAGAGTTCTTCGAGGAGGGGAGCCTGGCCGACGAGGACCAGTTGCAGAGCGGGGTGCTGGGCCAGGAAGGAAATGCTGGCCGGAACAATGCAGTGGGGACCGAAGTCCCCACCCATTGCATCAATCGCGATGATTGGTGCGGACAAGGATTACTCGTCAGAGCCCTTGTCTACGACCTTGCGGCCGCGATAGAAGCCGTCCGGGGAGACGTGGTGGCGCAGGTGGACTTCACCGGTGCTCTTTTCCACGGACAGAGCGTTCGCATCGAGCGCATCGTGGGAACGACGCATGTCACGAGCGGAACGGGATTTTTTGTTCTGCTGAACAGCCATGATTGATTAACTCCTAAACGTTTGGGTCACGCTTCAACTGCGCCAGTACGCTGAACGGGTTGGGACGTTCTTCCACGTTCTCGCTCGGCTCGGGCGCTGCTGCAAATCCCGCCGGATGCTGGCATTCTTCAGGGTCATGGGCCGGAACGATGGGCAAGGCGAGCAACAGCTCGTCCTCGACCAGAGGCGGCAGGTCGAGGGGTTCCTCCCCCACTTCCAGCGCATCGTACCCCTTCGGCAGCCCTTCGGCAGACTGGCCTTCCCAGAGGATGGCGAAGTCGGACTCGCTGGTGACCTGGAAGGTCGCCGGCTCGAGGCAGCGTTGGCATACCATGCTCACCTGCGCGTCGACTTCGACATGCATGACCGCCAGCTTCTGCTCGTCGCGGTGGAAGAAAAACTTCGCCCGGACGTTGCCTTCGCTGCTGGTCAGCTGTTCGCAAACCCGCGGCATACTGGCGAGCGGCAGCACACCCTCGAGGGTGGCTTCGCGCTCTACCAATTTGCGCGGATCGACGTGAGGTGGTATCGGCCCATTCAACATAAGCGCGCCATTATAGGGATGCCCCCGTCCCTGTCAAAGGAAATTAGGCATAAACCGCTGTATGGACAGCCTTTTCGCTAGAATCGCGGACTTCGCCCAGGAGACTCCCGATGCGCCCACTGATTCTCGCCTCAAGCTCGCCCTACCGCCGCGAATTGCTGCAACGCCTGCGCCTGCCCTTCGAATGCGCAAGCCCGGATATAGATGAAAGCCCGCTGCCCGGCGAAAGCGCCGAACAACTGGTGCGCCGCCTCGCCGAAGCCAAGGCGCGGGCGCTGGCGGCGCGCTTTCCCGAGCACCTGATCATCGGCTCGGACCAGGCCGCCGTCCAGGGCCAGGCGATCCTCGGCAAGCCGCACACCCTGGAGCGGGCCATGGAGCAACTCAAGGCCTCCAGCGGCAGCAGCGTCAGCTTCCTCACCGGCCTGGCCCTGCTGGACAGCGCCAGCGGCCGCTGCCAGGTGGATTGCATCCCCTTCCGCGTGCACTTCCGCGAACTGGACGAGGCGCGCATCCACCGCTACCTGGAAGCCGAACAACCCTTCGATTGCGCCGGCAGCTTCAAGGCCGAGGGCCTGGGCGTCAGCCTGTTCCGCGCGACAGAGGGCGAGGATGGCACCAGCCTGGTCGGCCTGCCGCTGATTCGCCTGGTGGATATGCTGCTGGCGGAAGGCGTACAGGTTCCCTGACCGCTCCTACGCTGCAGGCGAGCACGGCTTTTCGTAGGAGCGAGCTTGCTCGCGAACGGATTCCGCCACGAGGCTATTCGCGAGCAAGCTCGCTCCTACGAAGAGCACGAAGAGCATCCCGATACCTGTCGTCCCGGAAACGAAAAAGCCGCTGCCTCATATATAAGGCAGCGGCTCGTTTCGAGCGCCAGGGCCTCAGCGCAACGCCGGCCCCTGCCAGCCCATCCACAGCGCCAGGCGCTCGGCGACGCTGGCGCCGATCTTCTTGGCGAAGCGGTCAAACGGCGTTTCCTGCACGGTGTAGTCGACGATTTCCTTTTCCTTGATCACGTCGCGCGCCACGTAGCTGGTGCTGCCCAGGCCATCGATCAGGCCGAGCTGTAGCGCCTGCTCGCCGGACCAGATCAGCCCGGAGAACAGCTCGGGATGATCCTTGTCCTTCAGGCGATCACCGCGCCCTTTCTTCACGCTGTCGATGAACTGCTTGTGGGTGGTGTCCAGCACGCCCTGCCAGAACTGCGTCTCTTCGGCCTTGGGCGGCTGGAAGGGATCGAGGAAGGCCTTGTGCTCGCCGGAGGTGTAGACGCGGCGATCGACGCCGAGCTTCTCCATGGTGCCGACGAAGCCGAAGGTGGCGGCGGTCACGCCGATGGAGCCGACCAGGCTGGCCTTGTCGGCATAGATCTCATCGGCGGCGCTGGCGATGTAGTAGGCGCCGGACGCCCCCAGGTCGCTGATCACCGCGTAGACCTTCACGTCCGGGTGCAGGCCGCGCTGGCGCTTGATCTCGTCATATATATAGCCGGACTGCACCGGACTGCCGCCCGGGCTGTTGATGCGCAGGACGATGCCCTTGGTGCCGCTGTCCTCGAAGGCCGCCTTCAGCGCCCCGACGACATTGTCGGCGCTGGCCGGCTCGTCGTCGGCGATCATGCCCTTCACCTCGATCAGGGCGGTATGGCTGCCGCTGCGCGAGGCGGACTTGGACAGGCCGCTCAAGGGGGTGAACAGCGCCAGGGCGCCGAACAGATAGACGAAGGTCAGCAGCTTGAAGAAGATGCCCCAGCGACGGGCCCGGCGCTGTTCCTGAACGCCCGCCAGCACTGCCTTCTCCAGCAGTTTCCAGCTCTTCGCGTCTTCCTTGCCGGGCTCCTCGGCCTTCCACTCATCCGACATGCTCGTTCACCTCGATCCGTAGGTCCTGCACCCGGCCATCCAGCCAGGCGCGCAATTCGTTGAAATGCCCGATCTCCAGGCGCGGGCCGTATTCGCGCAGCACGGACAGCGGCTGCGCCCCGTAGGACACCGCCACCGAATCCATGCCCGCCCGGCGCGCCATCTCCAGGTCGAAGGGCGCATCCCCGACCATCAGCGCGCGGCCCGGTTCGACCAGGCAATGCGCGAGGATTTCATGCAGCATGCGCGGATCGGGCTTGCTCGCCGACTCATCGGCGGCACGGGTGATATCGAAGAAGCCTTCCCAGCCCTGCCCCTTCAGCACCCGGTCCAGGCCGCGGCGACTCTTGCCGGTGGCGACCGCCAGACGGTAACCGGACTGGCGGAAATGCTCCAGCGCGTCGGCCACGCCGGGGAACAAAGGAGAAGGCTCGACCTCCAGCATCAGATAATGCTCGGCGTAGTCGCCACGAAAGACTGTCAGCGCCGCTTCGTCGTCGACTTCCGGGTACAGCGTCTGGATCGCCTCCGGCAGCCCCAGGCCGATGATGCCTTTTATGGCTTCGTCGCTGCGCCGCGGCAGGCCGGAACGCTCGGCCGCCACCCGCATCGACTCGACGATGCGGCCGACGGAGTCGACCAGGGTGCCGTCCCAGTCGAAAACCAGCAGCGCGTACTCAGGCATCCAGGCGCTCCAGCGTGCTTCGCCAGATGTCGTCCACCTCGGCGTCCAGCTCCAGGGTGGAGCCGTCGGGCATGGGCACGCGCAGCTGCGCGGAATGCAGGAACAGGCGCTTGCCGCCCAGTTCGCGGATTTCGCGGGAGAATTCGTCGTCGCCGTACTTGGCGTCGCCGGCGATGGAATGCCCGGCGTGCTTGGCATGCACGCGGATCTGGTGGGTGCGCCCGGTGATCGGCCGCGCCTCCACCAGGGTGGCGAAGTCGCCGAAGCGGCGCAGCACCTTGAACTCGGTGAGCGCGTCCTTGCCTTCGACGTTGACTTCCACCATGCGCTCGCCGGAGCGCAGGTTGTTCTTCAGCAGCGGCGCGCGGATCTGCTTCTTCGCCGCCGGCCAGCTGCCGCGCACCAGGGCGTGGTAGCGCTTGTCCACCACGTGCTCGTTGCGCAGCGCATCGTGCAGGTGGCGCAGCATGCTGCGCTTCTTGGCGATCATCAGCAGGCCGGAGGTGTCGCGGTCCAGACGGTGCACCAGCTCCAGGTCCTTGGCCTCCGGGCGCAGCTGGCGGAAGGCCTCGATCACGCCATAGCTGAGGCCGCTGCCGCCGTGCACGGCGATGCCGGCGGGCTTGTTGATCACGATCAGCGCCTTGTCTTCGTAGACGATGGCGGCTTCCAGGCGCTCGAGCAGCCCCTGGGCCAGCGGCGCCGGCTCGTCGCGCTCGGCCAGGCGCAGCGGCGGCACGCGCACCACGTCCCCGGCCTGCAGCTTGTACTCGGGCTTGATCCGCCCCTTGTTCACCCGCACCTCGCCCTTGCGCAGGATGCGATAGATCAAGGTCTTGGGTACGCCTTTGAGCTGGGTTCTGAGGAAATTGTCGATGCGCTGGCCGGCATATTCCGGCGCGACTTCAAGCAGCTGGACGCCGGAAGTCGGAGGGGTGGAAGTCGTCATCCGCCCATCATAGCAATTTTTCATTCAATTGAAGCACTTAATCATTGCTGCTATATTCGGGAGGCCGCCAAAAGTGGCCGGGCCCGCGGATGTCAGCGAAATCGCCATCCCCGCTGCCTGCAAGCACATTGAACGGACGTGAGGCAGTCCTGCGAAGCGTTGCCGTGACGGACCCATGAATCCCTCGCCGCAACGATTCGGAACCCGAGCCTTGAGACATGACGCACGGCTGCCTCGGTAGCCGTGAAAAGCCAACCCGCTCCCGGATTCTGCGAGCGGCACCCGCTTCTTCAATAGGAAACGTGCAGGGTGGAGATGCACAACTGTCGGACCGCGTAGCTGGCACAGCCTTGTTTCAGACGCACTCTTTCGTCCGCCTCCGACAGCTGATTCCTCCTCCTGTTGATTGCTTGTTCGCAGGACAAGCAGGAGACGTAGTCGCGACCCGGCCCGTTGTTGGCCGGACGTCGCTGGACACGGGAATGGTCCGCCGTTCCTGAGTACGCGCCTGAGCACCGACCGTGAGAGTCGTGGGTGCCGATTGCCGTTTCCGGTGGCCCCGGAAACCATTGGTACTACATGAAAAGAATGCTGATCAACGCAACTCAACCCGAAGAGTTGCGTGTAGCGCTGGTAGATGGCCAGCGTCTGTTCGACCTGGACATCGAGTCCGGCGCGCGCGAACAGAAGAAGGCCAACATCTACAAGGGCCGCATCACCCGTGTCGAGCCCAGCCTGGAAGCCGCCTTCGTCGACTTCGGCGCCGAGCGCCACGGTTTCCTCCCCCTCAAGGAAATTTCCCGCGAGTACTTCAAGAAGAGCCCCGAAGGGCGCATCAACATCAAGGAAGTGCTCAGCGAAGGCCAGGAAGTCATCGTCCAGGTCGAGAAGGAAGAACGCGGCAACAAGGGCGCGGCCCTGACCACCTTCATCAGCCTGGCCGGCCGCTACCTGGTGCTGATGCCGAACAACCCCCGTGCCGGCGGCATCTCCCGCCGCATCGAAGGCGAAGAGCGCAACGAGCTGCGTGAAGCGCTGAACGGCCTCAACGCCCCGGCCGACATGGGCCTGATCGTCCGCACCGCGGGCCTGGGCCGCAGCTCCGAAGAGCTGCAATGGGACCTGGACTACCTGCTGCAACTGTGGGGCGCCATCAAGGAAGCCTCCGGCGAGCGCGGCGCGCCCTTCCTGATCTACCAGGAAAGCAACGTCATCATCCGCGCCATCCGCGACTACCTGCGCCAGGACATCGGCGAAGTGCTGATCGACAGCATCGACGCCCAGGAAGAAGCCCTGAACTTCATCCGCCAGGTGATGCCGCAGTACGCCAGCAAGGTCAAGCTGTACCAGGACAGCGTTCCGCTGTTCAACCGCTTCCAGATCGAGAGCCAGATCGAGACCGCCTTCCAGCGCGAAGTGAAGCTGCCCTCCGGCGGTTCCATCGTCATCGACCCGACCGAAGCCCTGGTTTCCATCGACATCAACTCGGCGCGCGCCACCAAGGGCGGCGACATCGAGGAAACCGCGCTGCAGACCAACCTGGAAGCGGCCGAGGAAATCGCCCGCCAGCTGCGCCTGCGCGACATCGGCGGCCTGATCGTCATCGACTTCATCGACATGACCCCGGCGAAGAACCAGCGCGCCGTGGAAGAGCGCGTGCGCGAAGCCCTCGAGGCCGACCGCGCGCGCGTGCAGGTCGGGCGCATCTCGCGCTTCGGCCTGCTGGAGATGTCCCGCCAGCGCCTGCGTCCGTCCCTCGGCGAGACCAGCGGCATCGTCTGCCCGCGCTGCAACGGCCAGGGCATCATCCGCGACGTGGAATCCCTGTCGCTGGCCATCCTGCGCCTGATCGAGGAAGAAGCGCTGAAGGACCGCACCGCGGAAGTCCGCGCCCGCGTGCCCTTCCAGGTCGCCGCCTTCCTGCTCAACGAGAAGCGCAACGCCATCACCAAGATCGAGCTGCGCACCCGCGCGCGCATCTTCATCCTGCCGGACGAGCATCTGGAAACCCCGCACTTCGAAGTGCAGCGCCTGCGTGACGACAACCCGGACCTGCTGGTCGGCCACACCAGCTACGAGATGGCCCAGGTCGAGCACGAGGAAGTCCAGCCGGTCAGCGCCACCCGCACCCTGGTACGCCAGGAAGCCGCGGTGAAGACCGTCTCCCCGCAGACTCCTGCCCCGCAACAAGCCGAGCAGGCTGCCGCCGCGCCGCAACCGGTGGAAGCCGCCAAGCCGATGCCGCAGCCGAGCCTGTTCCAGGGCCTGGTCAAGTCGCTGGTGAGCCTGTTCGCCGGCAAGGAAGAACAGGCCAAGCCGGCCGTCAGCGCGGAGAAACCCGCCAGCGAGCGCAGCTCGACTCCGGACGAGCGCCGCAACGGCCGCCAGCAGAACCGTCGCCGTGATGGCGGCCGTCGCGACGACGACCGCAAGCCCCGCGAGGAGCGTGGCGAGCGCAACGAGCGCCGTCGCGAAGAACGCGCCGAGCGTCCGGCCCGCGAAGAACGCCAGCCCCGTGAAGAACGCGCTGAGCGCCAGCCGCGCGAAGAGCGTCAACCGCGTGAAGAGCGCGCCGAGCGCCAGCCCCGCGAGGAACGTCAACCGCGTGAAGAGCGTGCCGAGCGTCAGCCCCGCGAGGAACGTCAGCCGCGTGAAGAACGTGCCGAACGCCAGCCCCGCGAGGAGCGTCAACCGCGTGAAGAACGCGCCGAACGCCAGCCCCGCGAGGAGCGTCAACCGCGTGAAGAGCGCGCCGAGCGTCAGCCCCGCGAGGAACGTCAGCCGCGCGAAGAACGTGCCGAGCGCCAGCCGGGCGAAGAGCGTCAGCCCCGTGAAGAACGCCAGCCGCGCGAAGAGCGTGGTGAGCGTCGCGAACGTGGCGAACGCCAGCCCCGCGAGGAGCGCCAGGCCCGCGAAGCCGCGCTGGAAGCCGAAGAGCTGCCGAACAACGAGGAACTGCTGGAGCAGGACGACCAGGAAAGCAGCGATGACGATCGTCCGCGCCGCCGCTCCCGTGGCCAGCGCCGCCGCAGCAACCGCCGCGAGCGTCAGCGCGAAGTCGGCGTGGAAGGCCCGGAGGCCGGTGAGCAGCCGCAAGGCAGCGAGTCGCCGTCCGCCCCGGCCCTGGCCGCAACCGGCGTTGCCGCGGTAGCCGTGGTCGCCGAGCAGGTCGTCGAAGCCGCCAGCGAGCAAACCGCCGAGCCGGTCGCTGCCGTCGAAGCCAGCGCCGAAGCCGTGGTGGTCACCGAGACCCACGAGGAAAGCGCCGGCGAGCAGATCGTCGAGTTCAGCCTGCAGCCGAGCGAATCCGCCCCGGCCGCTGCCGAGCCGGTCGAGCAGCCTGCCGCGGAAGCCGTGGTCGAGGCCGCTCCGGTCGTCGAAAGCGCCCCCGTCGAACCCCAGGTGGTCGAAGCCCCGGTCGCCGAGGCCGAGCCTGCTGCCGCCGCGCCGAGCCAGGACGAAGCCCAGCCGGCAGCCAACGCCAGCGGCCGCGCCCTGAACGACCCGCGCGAGCGTCGTCGCCTGCAGCGCGAAGCCGAGCGCCTGGCCCGTGAAGCCGCGGAAGCCGCCGCTGCCGCTCCGGCCGTAGTGGAAACCGCCGTGGTCGAGCAGGCCGCCGAGGTGGAAGCTATCGCCGAGGAGCCCGTCGTCGCCGCGGAAGGAAGCGTCGTGGAAGCGGCCCAGGAGACTGTCGAAGCGTCTGCCACTACCGAAGCCGTCGAAGCACCCGCTGCCGAAGCTGCCGAAGCTGCCGAAGCTGCCGAAGCTGCCGAAGCTGCCGAAGGCGAGCAGGCCATCCAGGCCGTCGAGGAGCAAGTCGAAGCCGACAAGGCCGAGCAGCACCGCGACGAGGTGGAGAAGCACCACGGCTGATCGCCCGCGTGTTGAAAAAGGGGATGCCTAAGCATCCCCTTTTTTTTATGGTTCCTGGGTTGCGTGGGGAAGATCGCCATGCCTCACGACAACAACTGTAGGAGCGGGCCCTGCCCGCGATATCGCGCGCAGGGCGCGCTCCTACAGGGGAATGGTGCGGGTGGGGCGGAGTAGGAGCGGATCTCATCCGCGAATCGCGCCGGGATGTCCGGCTATCGCGGACAAGGTCCGCTCCTACACCCATACCGGTGGACATGGCTTCTCGTAGGAGCGAGCTTGCTCGCGAACAAACGCGGTGCCATGCGGTTCGCGAGCAAGAACTAGGCGTCCCCCTCGATCCTACGAAAAGCACCACGGACAAAAAAGGCGCTTGCCGTTGCCGGCAAGCGCCTTTTTTCAAGCCTGCAAACCTCAGTAGAGGTTGGGCTCCATCTCCAGCTCCACTCCGAATCGCTGCCGAATGTCCTCGCGGATGCGCTCGGCCAGTGCCTGGATCTGCGCCCCGCTGGCGCCACCGTAGTTGACCAGCACCAGCGCCTGCTGGGCATGCACGCCGGCGGCGCCATCGCGGAAGCCCTTCCAGCCGGCCTTGTCGATCAGCCAGCCGGCGGCCAGCTTGACCTGGCCGTCGGCCTGGGGATAGGCCACCAGGTCCGGGCATTCGCCACGCAAGCGCTCGGCCACGGCGGCGGATACCAGCGGGTTCTTGAAGAAGCTGCCGGCATTGCCCAGCACTGCCGGGTCGGGCAGCTTCTCGCGGCGGATGGCGCAGATCACCCGCGCCACGTCGGCGGGGCCAGGGGCGTCTATGCCCTCCTCCACCAGGCGCTGACGCACCGGACCATAGTCCAGATGCAGGCTGGCCCGGCGCGCGAGCTTCAGGCGCACGCGCAGGATCACCCAGCGCCCCGGCTCGCGCTTGAACAGGCTCTCGCGGTAGGCGAAGGCGCAATCGTCCAGGTGGAATTCGCGCAGACCGCCGCTATGGCGGTCCAGCGCCACCAGGCTGTCGAACACGTCCTTCAGCTCCACGCCGTAGGCGCCGATGTTCTGCATGGGCGCGGCGCCGACGGTACCGGGGATCAGGCTGAGGTTCTCCAGGCCGGCGAAGCCCTGCTCCAGGCTCCAGCGCACCAGGTCGTCCCAGACCTCGCCGGCCTCGGCTTCGATGCGCACCCGATCACCGTCGTCTTCGAGGATGCGCACGCCACGGCTGGCCATGCGCAGTACCAGGGCCTCGACGTCACGGGTCAGCAGCAGGTTGCTGCCGCCGCCGAGCACCAGCAGCGGCAGGTCGTGCTCCACCGCCAGGGCAAGGCCCTGCATCACTTCCTGGTCGTCGTGGGCTTCGGCGAACAGCTGCGCGTGCGCTTCGATGCCGAAGGTATTGAAGGCTTTCAGGGAAACGTCTTTCTGCAAAACCAGGCTCACAGGCGCCCCTTCACTTCCAGCAGCAGGGCGTCGCAGGCCAGCTCGATCAGGTCCAGCACCTGTTCGAAACCGGCCTCGCCGCCGTAATAGGGATCGGGCACCTCGTCCAGCGCGCCGGCGTAGCGGCGCAGGAACAGGTCCAGCTCAGCCGGGCCACTTCCCCGCAGGCATTCGAGATGAGCCAGGTTGCTCAGGTCCATGGCCAGGATCAGGTCGAAGTCGGCGAAATCGGCAGTGCTCACCTGGCGCGCACGCAGCGCCGACAGGTCATAGCCACGACGCATGGCGGCAACGCGGGTGCGGGCATCCGGCGCCTTGCCCACGTGCCAGTCGCCGGTGCCGGCGGAATCGACGGTCACCCGCGCCTCCAGCCCGGCCTCGCGCAGCTTGTGGCGGAACACGCCCTCGGCGGTGGGCGAACGGCAGATGTTGCCCAGGCAGACGAAGAGAACCCGCATCAGCCCCCCAGGATGCGCCTGACGCGCTCCAGGTCCTCGACTGTGTCCACCCCGGCCTGCGGCGCCTCCAGGGCGTCGGCGACGTGGATGCGCACGCCGTGCCAGAGCGCCCGCAGCTGCTCCAGGCACTCGGTGTCTTCCAGCCAGCACGGGCCCCAGGCGACGAAGTCGCGGAGGAAGCGCGCGCGGTAGGCGTAGATGCCGATGTGGCGGCGGTAGGGCACGCCCTGCGGCAGGCCGTCCGGCTCCTTGGCGAAGGCGTCTCGGGCCCAGGGCAGCGGCGCGCGGCTGAAGGTCAGCGCCAGGCCGTTGAGGTCGGTCACCACCTTCACCACGTTCGGGTTGAACAGCGCAG
Source organism: Pseudomonas citronellolis (assembly GCF_900112375.1). Classification (GTDB taxonomy): domain Bacteria; phylum Pseudomonadota; class Gammaproteobacteria; order Pseudomonadales; family Pseudomonadaceae; genus Pseudomonas; species Pseudomonas citronellolis. The sequence goes on from NZ_FOLS01000009.1 coordinate 94,021, forward strand.
CCAGCTCGTGGATCGGCTCGGCCAGAGTGGCGATGCCGGCTTCCGGGTGGGCCGCCAGGTTGGCCGCCACCTGGTCGATGATGGCCGGCGGGATCAGCGGCTCGTCGCCCTGCACGTTGACCACGATGGCGTCGTCGGCCAGGCCCAGGGCATCGGCCACCTCCGCCAGGCGGTCGGTGCCGGAGTTGTGGTCGACGCGGGTCAGCAGCGCCTCGGCGCCGAAGACGTTGGCCGCCTCGAGGATGTGCGCATCGTCGGTGGCGATCACCACGCGGTTGGCGGCGCTCTTGCGCGCCTGTTCCCAGACGTGCTGGACCATGGGCTTGCCGCAGATGTCCTGCAGCGGCTTGCCGGGCAGGCGGGTGGAGGCGAAGCGGGCCGGGATGACGACGGTGAAGGCTTGGCTCATCGCGAGGTCTCGGTCACTTGTCCAGGCGTTCGTCGACGTTCAGGGTGCGGGCCTCGCCCTCGAGCATCACCGGGATGCCGTCGCGCACCGGGTAGGCCAGGCCGTCGGCCTTGCAGATCAGTTCGGACTTGTCGTCGGTGAGCTTCAGCGGCCCCTTGCACAGCGGGCAGGCGAGGATGTCGAGGAGTTTCGGGTCCATGGCGGAATCCTTGGAAAGCAATGGGTGGCGGCGCCACCCGTCAGCGCGCGATCAGACGCTCGAGCTGGGCGTCGAACCAGGCGACGAAGGCCGGGGATGGCTGCGCGTCGACCGCGAGGTACCACCAGTCGGCGGCGGCGAAGGCCCGGCATTTCACCGCGTCCTTCTCGGTCATCAGCAGCGGCAGCGGCGGGCTGAATTGCAGCTGCTCGGCGCTGTAGGCCGCGTGGTCCGGGAAGGCGTGCGGAACAGGCCGCCAGTGTAGCGCCTCGAGCGTCGCGAAGAAACGCCGGGGGTTGCCGATGCCGGCCAGGGCGTGGACCTGCTGGCCCGGCGGGAAGTGCGTCAGGTCGCCGCGCTCGCCGCTGCGCAGGTTGACCAGCGCGCTCGGCCGCAGGACGAAGGAAAAGGCCCCGGCCGGATCGCTGCTGGCGCCGTTGTAGAGCACCGCGTCCACCGACTCCAGGCGTTCGGCCGGCTCGCGCAGGGGGCCGGCCGGCAGGCAGCGGCGATTGCCCAGGCCGCGCGCGGCGTCGATCAGCACCAGCTCCAGGTCGCGGGCCAGGCGGTAGTGCTGCAGGCCGTCGTCGCAGAGGATCAGGTCCACCGGTTCCTCGGCCAGCAGCGCGCGCACCGCGGCCGGGCGGTCCGGGTCGATGACCAGGGGCACGCCGCTGCGCTGGACGATCATCAGCGGCTCGTCGCCGGCCTGCGCCGCGTTCTGTTCGGCGCGCACCCGCCAGGGCAGGCTCGGCGGCTTGGCGCCGTAGCCGCGGCTGACCACGCCGACCTTGAGGCCACGGGCGCGGCAGTGTTCGATCAGCCAGAGGATCATCGGCGTCTTGCCGGTGCCGCCGACGGTGACGTTGCCGACCACGATGACCGGCACCGGCGCGCGGTAGGCCTGGCGGCGGCCTTCCAGGTAATCGGCGCGCTTGCGCAGGGCGATGCGCCGGTACAGCGCCTCCAGCGGGCGCAGCAGGCCGAGGGCCGGGTGGCCCTGGTACCAGGCCTGCAGCAGGCGCTCGGAAAACGCCATCAGGGCTTGGCCGCCGGCTGCGCCTCGACGGTGGTGATGCGCAGGTGACTGAAGCCGAGCTTGCCGGCGGCGTCCATGGCGGTGACCACCGACTGGTGGGTGGCCTTGCCGTCGGCGGTGATCACCACCGGCAGGTTGCTGTCGCCGCCGGATTCCTTCTGCATCGCCGCCATCAGGGTGGCGATGTCGCCGTTGACCAGGCTCTGGCCGTTCAGCGCGTAGTGGCCGGCGGCGTCGATGTCCAGCTCCAGCGGCTTGATGTCGGTGGCTTCCGGCGGCGTGCCGCTGACCGCCTCGGGCAGCTCGACCTTCAGCTGCGTCGGCCGGCTGAAGGTGGTGGTGACCACGAAGAACAGCAGCAGGACGAAGATCACGTCGATCAGCGACGCCAGGTTGATGAACACGTCATCGCGGGCGGCGCTGCCGTTTCTGCGGCGGAATTTCACGCTTTGCCATCCTCGGAGAGGTCGACCTCGCGGTCGCCCTGGACCATTTCCACCAGCTTGATCGCTTCCTGCTCCATGGCCACCACCAGCTCATCGACGCGGCGCAGCAGGTAGCGGTGGAAGAACACCGCCGGGATGGCCACGATCAGGCCGGAGGCGGTGGTCACCAGGGCCTTGGAGATGCCGCCGGCGAGTTGCGGGGCGTTGGCCATGCCGTCGCCCATGAAGGCGTTGAAGATCTGGATCATGCCGAACACCGTGCCCAGCAGGCCGAGCAGCGGGGCCATGGCGGCGATGGTGCCGAGGGCGTTGAGGTAGCGCTCCATCTCGTGGATCACCCGGCCGGCGGCTTCTTCGATGCACTCCTTCATGATCTCGCGGCCATGCTTGGAGTTGACCAGGCCGGCGGCGAGCACCTCGCCCAGCGGGGAAGACGCCTTGAGCTCCTTGAGCGCCTGACTGTTCAGCTTCTTGTCCTTGATCTGCTTCCACACCTGGCCCAGCAACTGCGGCGGGGCGATGCGGCTGCGGCGCAGGGTCCAGAGTCGTTCGGCGACGATGGCGGTGGCGGCGATGGAGCTCAGAATGATCGGCAGCATCATCCAGCCGCCGGCTTTGACCAGTTCCCACACAGTGGCGAATCCCCTGAAAAAAAGTGGCGACACTCTAGCACAGGGCCCCTGCCCCGCCGACCGTCGCCGTTCTCATTTTTCCCTCCAGAATCCGGCATTTTCGCGCACGCCGCGCAGCGCTCCACGCTGCCCCAGGAGCAGGCGCAGGGCGCCCTCCCGGGCCACATCGTGCACCTTCGTCCCCTGCTCGGCAAAGCGTTGCAGCACCTCGCTGGACGGATGGCCATGGGCATTGTGCCGCGAGCGGGAAACCAGCGCCGCGCGGGGCGCCAGTTGCCTGACGAAGGCCTCGGAAGAGGCGCTGCGGCTGCCATGGTGGCCGGCCAGCAGCCAGTCGGCGCCGAGCCCTGGATGGCTGGCCAGCCAGGCGGCCTCGCCTGCGGCCGGCAGGTCGCCGGTGAGCAGCAGGCTCTCGCCGCCGGCCTCGACGTGCAGCACGCAGGAGCGGCCGTTGCTGTCCGTCGCGCCGGGCCACTGCCAGGTGGAGAAGCGCACGCCGTCCAGCAGCCATGTCTCGTTGCCGCAGGGGTCGGCAGGCAGGCTGCCCGGCAGACGCCGGGGTTCGCCGCTGATGATTCGCGTCAACGGCATGGCCGCCGACACCGAGCGGGCACCGCCGGCGTGATCATTGTCGGCGTGGCTGAGCAGCAACACGTCCAGGCGTTCGACGCCCAAGCCACGGAGGGTCGGCAGCACCGCCACCTCGCCGAGGTCGAAATCGCCCCGGCGCGGTCCGGCATCGTACAGCCAGGCGTGGTGACGGGTGCGGATCAGCACGGACAGCCCCTGGCCCACGTCCAGCACCCGCACTTCGGCATGGCCGTGGGGCGGCGCGCTGGAATGCGGCCAGAACATCGGCAGCAACAACGCCAAGCCCAGCGGACGCAGCGGCAGTCCGGCCGGCGCCAGGCACAGCAGCGCGCCGAACAGGGCCAGGGCGATGCTCCAGGGCGGTGGCGCCATGGGGTGCCAGGCCGGCGAGTACAGCGACAGGCGCCCGAGCAGGCCCAGCAGCACGTCGAGCACGCCACCGGCCAGCCACAGCAGCCCCTCGCCCACCACAGGCAGCCACAGCAGCAGGCTGCCGACCAGCGCCAGGGGCACCACCAGCAACTCGACACAGGGCACCGCCAGCAGGTTCGCCAGGGCGCCGGCGGGGCTCAGCGGCAGACCCAGGGCCAGCAGCACCGGGGCCAGGCCAAGGGCCATGAGCCACTGCGCGCGCCCCCAGACCAGCCAGCCGGCCCCGCGCCCCAGGCGCCCGGCGAAGCCGTAAACGAGCAGCGCCACGGCGGCGAAGGACAGCCAGAAGCCGGGCGTCAGGCTGACCAATGGATCGACCAGCAGCACCACCAGCAGAGCGCCGAGCAGCGGTAGCCAGACGCCCTGGCGACGAAAGTGCAGGCGCCACAGCAGCACCATGCTGAGCATCAGGCAGGCGCGCAATGCCGGCACCTGCAGTCCGGCGATCCAGCCATAGCCCCAGGCGCCAACCAGTGCAGCGGCACAGGCGCAGGGCAACCAGGGGATACGCGCCGGCCAGGCCCCCAGGCGCGCCAGGCCGGCCACCAGGGCGTAGAGCAGCCCGCCCAGCAGGGAGATGTGCGAGCCGGAGATTACCATCAGGTGCAGGGTGCCGGTGTCCTGCAGCATGTCCCAGTCTTCCCGGCCCAGGCCACTGCCGTCGCCGAGGACCAGGGCCACCAGGTAGGCGTTGCGCCCCCGGGCATCCACGGCCAGCAGCCGGTCCTTCCAGGCCTCGCGCCAGGCCATGGGGCCCGCGGCCTCGGCCAGGCGCCGGCCATCCTTGACGCTGCCGGTGGCGCCTATGCCGTCGGCCGCCAGCCAGGCCTCGTAGTCGAAGCCGAAATCGTTGGCCAGACCGTGGGGGCGGCGCAGGGTGACCACCAGGCGCCAACGCTCCCCGGCCCGTACCTCCGGGCCGCCATACCAGGACACACGGATGCGCCTGGGCAGATCCAGGCGCGCCTGGACGTCCTCCAGCTCGAAGCGGACGATGCCGCCCGTGGCCGACGGCAGGCCGGCGACCTGCCCTTCCAGCCACAGCGTCCGCCCATCCAGCTCGGGCGCCAGCCGTCCTTCCCATGAATAGTGGGCGAACAGGCAGGCCCAGGCGAAGCCGAGCAGAAAAAGCGCCACCGCGTGATGCCGCCGATACAGGCACAGCAGCGCCATTCCGACCAACGGCAGCAGGGCCGCCAGGGGGGGCAGCTGGGGCAGGAAACGCAGCAGCAACAGGCCGCAGGCCAGCGCCATCATCCCTGTGCGCACGGGTTGCCTCCCTGGCAGCGAAGTCCGGTGCACCGCACCCGGTTACACATGGACATAGTTGGTGAACAGAAGCTGTCATCTAGCTAGGCATAATGACCGGTGTTCGTCTGCCAGAGATTTCCCCATGCCGCGCCGACTTTTCCAGCGCTACATGCCGGACCCCGAGCTGATCAGGAACCACAAGTCCCTGCGCTGCTTCGGGACCCTGCTGCACTCGCCCAACCTCTGGCACCTGAATCGAAGGTCGGTATCCCGCGCCATGGGCATGGGCCTGTTCGCCGCCTTCGTGCCCATTCCCCTGCAGATGCTGCTGGCCGCCACGCTGGCGGTGTGGGTGCGCGCCAACCTGCCGATCTCGGTGGGCCTGGTCTGGCTGACCAACCCCATCACCATGCCGCCGGTGTTCTATTGCACCTACAAGCTGGGGGCCTGGGTCATGGGCGTGCCGGCGCGCACGCTGCCGGAGAACCTCACCTGGGAATGGATCAGCGGCGAGCTGTCGCTGCTCTGGCAGCCGTTCCTGCTCGGCTCGATCCTCTGCGGGGCGCTGGTGGGCCTGCTCGGCTACCTGGTCACCCAGGCCTACTGGCGCTGGTGGATAGGCCGCAGCTGGCGGCGGCGCCAGGCGTTGCGCAATCTGCGGCAGGGGTTGTGAGCCCTTTCCTTGTCCGCGATAACCGGAGGTATCGGCGCGGTTCGCGGATGAGATCCGCTCCTACGCCGCCCCACCCATGCCATTCCCCCGTAGGAGCGCGCCCTGCGCGCGATTTCGCGGGCAGGGCCCGCTCCTACAGAATGCCGGGTAGCAATTACAATT
>NZ_FOLS01000009.1:100014-126335 GCF_900112375.1 Pseudomonas citronellolis
TACAGAATGCCGGGTAGCAATTACAATTTGCCGGGAGGCATGGCATTCCCTCGTAGGAGCGGACCTTGTCCGCGATAGCCGGAGGTATCGGCGCGGCTCGCGGATGAGATCCGCTCCTACGCTGCCCCACCTATGCCATTCCCCCGTAGGAGCGCGCCCTGCGCGCGATTTCGCGGGCAGGGCCCGCTCCTACATCCTCCGGCAAACACGCCCCCCGTAGGATGGGTTGAGCGAAGCGATACCCATCACCATGGTCCGATGGGTATCGCAAGCTCAACCCATCCTACGAAAAGAAGAAGCCGCCCCTCGGGGCGGCTTCGTTCATTCGTAGCGCAGCGCTTCGGCCGGCTGCGTCTTGGCCGCCCGCCAGGCTGGGTACAGCGTGGCGAGGAAGCTCATCAGCAAGGCCGCGCAGCACACCAGCACCACGTCCGTCACCTGCACGTCGGAGGGCAGGTAGTTGATGAAGTAGACGTCGGAGCTGAACACGTGGGTGCCCAGGGCCTTCTCCATCGCCGAGACGATGGCGGTGACGTTGAACGCCGCCAGCACGCCCAGGATGCCGCCGACCAGGGTGCCAATCACCCCGATCACCGTGCCCTGGACCATGAAGATGGTCATGATCTGCCCCGGCGTGGCGCCCAGGGTGCGGAGGATGGCGATGTCGGTGCGCTTGTCGGCCACCACCATGATCAGCGTGGCGATGATGTTGAAGGCCGCCACCGCAACGATCAGCAGCAACAGCAGGCCGATCATGGTCTTTTCCATCTTCATGGCGCCGAACAGGCTGCCCTGGGTGTGCGTCCAGTCCACCGAACGGAAGCTCGGGCCCAGGTCGGCGGCGATGCGCTGCCCCACTTCCGGCGCCTGGAACAGGTCCTTCAGGGCGATGCGCACGCTCTGCACCTGGCCCGGCTCCCAGCGCAGCAGGTGCGCGGCGTCGTCGACGTGGACCAGCGCCAGGGTGCCGTCCAGCTCGGCGCCGACCTTGAACACCCCGACCACGTTCAGCCGCTGCATGCGCGGGGTGACGCCACCGGCTGCGGAGGTGGATTCGGGAACGATCAGCAGCAGGCTGTCGCCAACGTTGACGTGGAAGCGCCGCGCGGTGATTTCGCCGATCACCACCCCGGATTCGCCGGACCTCAGCGCGTCCAGGCTGCCCTGGACCATGTGCGAGCCGATGATCGAGACCTTCGGCTCCAGGGCCGGGTCGACGCCGTCCACCTCGATCGGCTGCATCATGCCCTTGAACGAGAGCATGCCGTCCAGCTCGGTGTAGGGCACCGCGCCAACCACCTCGCGCTGCTTCGAGGCCGCGGCGGCCACCGCCTGCCAGTCGGCCAGCGGCTTGCCGTCGGCGTTCTGCAGCACGGCGTGGGGCACCATGCCGAGGATGCGCGAGCGCATTTCCTTCTGGAAGCCGTTCATCACCGAGAGCACCACGATCATCGCCAGCACCCCGAGGGTCAGGCCGATCATCGAGGTCAGGGAGATGAAGGAAATGTAGTGGTTGCGCTTCTTGGCCCGGGTGTAGCGGGTGCCGACGAAGATCGATAAGGGTCTGAACATGGCGTCTGCGGCTCGATCAGGCAACGATCAGGCGGCCGTCCTCCAGGCGCAGCACGCGGTCCATCTGCTGCGCCAGGTGCGGGTCGTGGGTCACCACCAGGAAGGCCGTCTGCAGCGACTGCGACAGTTCGAGCATCAGCTCCTGGATGGAATGCGCGGTGTGCTGGTCGAGGTTACCGGTGGGCTCGTCGAGCAGCACCAACTGCGGGTGGTTGACCAGCGCGCGGGCGATGGCCACGCGCTGGCGCTCGCCGCCGGACAGCTCGGACGGCTTGTGCTGCAGGCGCGGTTTCAGGCCCACCCGCTCCAGCAGCGCGGCGGCTCGCTCGCGGGCCTCGGGGATCGGCGTGCGGCCGATCAGCAGCGGCATGCAGACGTTCTCCAGGGCGGTGAATTCCGGCAGCAGGTGGTGGAACTGATAGACGAAGCCCAGCGCGCGGTTGCGCAGCAGGCCGCGCTGCTTCTCGTTGAGCGCCGACAGCTCCTCGCCGGCCAGCCAGACGCTGCCGCTGCTGGGGATGTCGAGGCCGCCGAGCATGTTCAGCAGGGTGCTCTTGCCGGAGCCGGAGCTGCCGACGATGGCCACGCGCTCGCCGGGGAACAGCTCCAGTTGCACGTCGACCAGCACCTCGACCGACTGCGGGCCCTCCTCATAGCTCTTGCGCAGGTTGCGGCAGCTCAGGACGGTCTTGTCACTCATAACGCAGGGCCTCCGCGGGCTGGGTGCGGGCGGCACGCCAGGCCGGATACAGGGTGGCGAAGAAACTCAGGATCAGCGCGGCGGCGCACACCAGGATCACGTCCTCGCGCATCAGCTGCGAGGGCAGGTAATCGATGAAGTAGACGTCCGAGCTGAGGAACTTGTGGCCGATCAGCCGCTCCAGCAGGGCGATGGCGTCGCTCACCTTGAGCGCCGCGAGCACGCCGAGCACGCCGCCGATCAGGGTGCCGATCACGCCGATCACGCTGCCCTGGACCATGAAGATGGCCATGATCTGCCCCGGCGTGGCGCCCAGGGTGCGGAGGATGGCGATGTCCGACTTCTTGTCGGTGACCACCATGACCAGGGTGGAGATGATGTTGAAGGCGGCCACCGCGACGATCAGCAGCAGCAGCAGGCCGATCATGGATTTCTCCATCTGGATGGCCTGGTAGAGGTTGCCGTGAGTGCGCGTCCAGTCTCGGGCGTAGAAGTCGTTGCCCTTCAGCGTCTGGGCGATTTCCCAGGCGGTGCGCGGCGCCTGGAACAGGTCGTCGAGCTTCAGGCGCAGGCCCTGGACCTCGCCGTCCTTGAAGCGCTGCATGCGCGCGGCGTCCTCGACGTGGGTCATGGCCACGTAGCCGTCCAGCTCGCCGGCGCCGACGTGGAAGATGCCGGCCACGGTGAAGCGCTTCATGCGCGGGAAGATGCCGGCGGGGGTCACCGAGACCTCGGGGGCGACGAAGGTGACCTTGTCGCCGACCTTCACTCCCAGGTTGGCCGCGGCCTTGTCGCCGATGATGATGCCGAACTCGCCGGGCTTGAGGCTGGCCAGGCTGCCTTGCCTGAAGAAGTCGCCGATGATCGAGACCTTGCCTTCCTCGGCCGGGTCCACGGCGTTGATGAGAATCTTCTGCACTACGCCGTTGTTGCTCAGCAGGCCCTGCATCTGGATGAAGGGCGCCACTTCCAGCACGTTGGGGTGCTGCGCCTTGATCTGCGTGGCCAGGCCGCGCCAGTCGTCGATCGGCTGGTAGGCCTCGACGGTGGCGTGCGGCACCATGCCCAGCACCCGGGTGCGCATCTCGTGGTCGAAGCCGTTCATCACCGAGAGCACCACGATCATCACCATGACGCCGAGCGCCAGGCCGATCATGGAAGTCAGGGAGATGAAGGAAACGAAGTGGCTGCGGCGCTTGGCGCGGGTGTAGCGCGTCCCGATATAGACGGAAAGAGGTCTGAACATGTGGGGCCGTTGTCAGGGGATTGGGGCGTCGGTCCGGCCGGCGTCCGCTACCGCGCAAGGGTTTGCGGAGGCCGTTGTGGCGAGCTACGGCGGGCGGCTTTACACTCAGACCATCACTGCCGCCGTGGGTTCGCCATGTCCACTCCAGACGCGGATGACCGCCGCGAATACTACCGTATCGAGGATCGCCTCGCACTGGAATTTCGCCCTCTTGCGGAGGACGCGGAGCAGGTGGCGCAAGCGTTACAGGATGATTCGCCGCTGTTCAACCTGCTCGGCGACCTGCACCTGTTGGAGGTGGAGGCGCAGCACCTGCTGCGGCAGATCGCCGAGCGCGACCGCCCCCTGGCCAGCTACCTGAAGCTGCTCGACAAGCGCCTGGACCTGGTGGCCGGCGCCCTCGCCCAGGGGCTGCTGGAGCAGGTCGGCCCGGCGCAGCCGGTGGTCCTCTCCGAGGGCGGCATCGCCTTCACCGCTCCCGAGCCCCTGCTCGCCGGCCAACTGCTGGCGCTGAGGCTGGTGTTGCTGCCCCAGGCCCTGGGCCTGAGCCTGCGCGCGCGGGTCACCCATTGCGAGTCGCGCGGGCTGGGCGAATACGAGATCGGCACCCTGTTCGAGAACCTCGAGGAGCCGCAGCGCCAGCTGCTGGCCCGGCACATCCTGCAGAAACAGGCGGCCGAACGGCGCCAGGCGAAGGACCGCGACGACTCATGAAGGCCCTGCACATCCCTTTCCTGCTGCTGTGCCTGGGCATGGCCCTGCCGGCCGCGGCCGACACCCTGGAAATCCCCGTCGGCGCCCAGGGCGACGCCAGCATCGCCCTGCCCGCCCGCGGCGAGAGCCGGCGCGCCGTGCTGGAGCGCTTCGGCCTGCCCGACGAGGAGCACCCGGCCGTGGGCAGCCCGCCGATCACCCGCTGGGACTACCGCGAATTCAGCGTCTATTTCGAATACGATCACGTGGTCGACGCAGTTCGCGCGCATCGCCCGCAGAACCCGATCCCTTCCTCTCCCAAGGAGCCCCAGTGACTCTCATCTATGGCCATCGCGGCGCCAAAGGCGAAGCGCCGGAAAACACCCTGCCCAGCTTCCAGCGCTGCCTGGAGCACGGCGTGACGCGTTGCGAACTGGACCTGCACCTGTCCCGCGACGGCGAACTGATGGTGATCCACGACCCGACGCTCAAGCGCACCACCGGGCGCCGCGGCAAGGTGTCCGAGCAACTGGCCGAGGACCTGGTCACCTACGACGCGCGCCAGGGCGGCCCGGGCTGGGTGCGCCCCTGCCCCATCCCGCGGCTGGCCGAGCTGTTCGAGCGCTGCGAGTTCGAGCATTGGCAGCTGGAAGTGAAGAGCGCTTCGCGCGAGCGCGCGGCGCGCACCGTGCAGGCCATCCACCAGTTGGTCGGGCGCTTCGGCCTGCGCGAGCGCATCACCGTGACCTCCAGTTCGCGCACCGTGCTGCGCGCGCTGCAGCAGCTGACGCCGGACCTGTCCCGCGGGCTGGTGGCCGAATACGCCTGGCTCGATCCGCTGAAGGTGGCGGCGAACTATGGCTGCGAGCTGCTGGCGCTGAACTGGACGCTGTGCACCCCGGAGCGGCTGCTCAAGGCGCAGAAGCAGGGGCTGCACGTGTCGGTGTGGACGGTCAACGAACCGGCGCTGATGCGCCGGCTCGCCGACTTCGGCGTGGACAGCCTGATTACAGACTTTCCCGGTTTGGCCACTGCCACGCTCGGGAATCGCTGAGCGGGTCGCCCCCGGCCGGCTCAGGCCGCCGGTCGGGGTATTTCAGAAAAGCCGGTTGAGGCCGTCGAACGCCGCTACGCGGTAGGCTTCGGCCATGGTCGGGTAGTTGAAGGTGGTGTTGACGAAGTACTTCAGGGTGTTCAGCTCGCCCGGCTGGTTCATGATCGCCTGGCCGATGTGGACGATCTCCGAGGCCTGGTCGCCGAAGCAGTGCACGCCGAGGATCTCCAGGGTCTCGCGGTGGAAGAGGATCTTCAGCATGCCCACCGGCTCGTTGGAGATCTGCGCGCGGGCCATGCCCTTGAAGAACGCCTTGCCCACTTCGTAGGGAATCTTCGCCGCGGTCAGCTCGTGCTCATTCTTGCCGATGGAGCTGATCTCCGGGATGGTGTAGATGCCGGTGGGCACGTCGTTGACGAAGCGCCAGCTGTCCTGCTCGACGATGTTGCCGGCGGCCGAGCGGCCCTGGTCATAGGCGGCGCTGGCCAGGCTCGGCCAGCCGATCACATCGCCGGCGGCGTAGATGTTCGACACCGAGGTGCGGTAGTTCTCGTCCACCTCGATCTGGCCGCGGCTGTTGACCTTGATGCCGATGTTCTCCAGGCCCAGACGGTCGGTGTTGCCGGTACGGCCGTTGCACCACAGCAAGGCGTCAGCCTTGATCTTCTTGCCCGACTTCAGGTGCAGGATCACGCCGTTGTCCAGGCCCTCGACGCGCTCGTACTCCTCGTTGTGGCGCACCAGCACGTTGTTGTTGCGCAGGTGGTAGCTCAGGGCGTCGGAGATTTCGTCGTCGAGGAAGCTGAGCAACTGGTCACGGGTGTCGATCAGGTCGACCATCACGCCCAGGCCGCTGAAGATCGACGCGTACTCGCAGCCGATAACGCCGGCTCCGTAGATGATCAGGCGGCGCGGGGTGTGGCTCAGCGAAAGGATAGTGTCGCTGTCGTAGACCCGCGGGTGGTTGAAGTTGATGTCCGCCGGACGGTACGGGCGCGAGCCGGTGGCGATGACGAACTGGTCGGCGACCAGGCGCTCCACGGCGCCGCTGGGGGTCACCACCTCGACGGTACGCTCATCGACGAAGCTGGCGGTGCCGTTGAACATGTCGATGCGGTTGCGTGCGTAGTAGCCGGTGCGCGAAGAGACCTGCTTGTTGATCACCTTCTCGGCGCTTTTCAGCACGTCGGGGAAGGAGAACCAGCGCGGCTCGCCGATCTGCCGGAACATCGGGTTGGTGTTGAACTCGATGATCTGCTTCACCGAGTGACGCAGTGCCTTGGACGGGATGGTGCCCAGGTGCGTGCAGTTGCCGCCGACCACGCGACGGCTGTCCACCACCGCCAGCTTGCGCCCGTACTTGGAGGCGTTCATCGCCGCCCCCTCGCCCGCCGGGCCCGTGCCGAGAATCACCACGTCGTAGTTGTAGACAGCCATGCGTACTCCTTCAGAACAGGCCGGGGCGCCCCTGTGGCGCTTCCGGCAAAGTCCCGGCGCGCCTGGCACCGGGAGCCGATCGAATCGATGTTGGCAGCTTAGCCGCGCGACAAATTGCTGCACATTAGCGCTTGGTCGTGCGGTAGGCGAATTTTGCCATCACTACATTTCATGTGGCTTTCCGGGCCGCGCCGGGTCCGGGAAAAGCTCGGCGAAGCGCGGTGTGGCGCGCATGGCGAAGCCCTGCCCCTGGTGCACGACGAACCAGGCGGCCAGCCCGTGCTGCTCGGCATAGCGGTAGCCCTCGTCCGGGCCCAGCACCATGAGCAGGGTCGACAACCCGTCGGCGTGCAGCGTCGAGCGGTCGACCACGGTCACCGCCGCCAGCCTGTGGCGCACCGGCGTGCCGCTGCGCGCGTCGAAGGTGTGCGAGTAGCGCTGCCCACCTTCCTCGAAATAGTTGCGGTAGTCACCCGAGGTCGAGACCCCGTAGCCGTCCACCGCCAGCGAGCGCGCCACACTGCGCTCGCGTTCACCGCTGGGCACCTCCAGCGCCACCCGCCAGGGCGAGCCGTCGGGCTTGTGGCCCACGGCCTTGAGTTCGCCGGTGATCTCCACCAGGTAATTCTTCACACCCAGCTCGACCAGGCGCTGGCTAACGCGGTCCACCGCGTAGCCGGCGACGATGCTGTCGAAGTCCAGCTGCGTTGCCACGTCCTTGCACACCAGGCTGCCGTCCACCCGCACATGGCGGTAACCGACGCGCGCCCGCTCGCGCTCCAGCGCGTCGGGCGCCGGCACCAGCTCGCCACGGGACTGCGGGCCGAAGCCCCAGAGGTTCATCAGCGGCTCGACGGTGAGGTCGAAGGCGCCGGCACTGGCCTCGGACAGCTCGTTGCCGTAGCGCAGCAGTTCCACCAGCTCGATCGGCATGGCTTGGCAGGCGCCGGCCGGCAAGGCGTTGAAGCGCGAGACCTCGGAGTCGTCGCGATAAGTGGAGAACTGCCGGTCGAGCTCGCCGAGAATGCCCTCGACCTCCGCCTGCAGGCGCTGCGGCGCGGGGCTCTGCGCCGTCGGCAGGTACTGCACGGAATAGCTGCTGCCCATGGTCGGGCCGCCGAAGCGCTCGACACGCTCGCCGCAACCGGCCAACGCCAACAGCCCCAAGCACAGCCAGATGCCTCGCAACGCGCCACCTCCATTCCCCTGCCCCGGCACGGGCGGCGCACATTCTACCGGAAACGGCGGGGCTTACTGTTGCCCAGGCGGTAAAGGTTCGTTGACCGAATCACCGCCCTCCAGCGGCGCGCCGCCGCCCAGGGCCTTGTACAGCGCCACCAGGTCCAGGCGCAGCTGGCCGTCGCTGTCCACCAGGTCGCGGCGCGCCTGCAGATAGTTGCGCTGGGCATCCAGCTCCACCAGGAAATCGGTCATGCCGCCGGCATAGCGCGCCTTGGCCATGTCGTAGGCCTGCCCGGCGCTGCCCAGCCGTGCCTGCAATTGGGCATTGCGCTGGCGCTCGGCGCCGTAGCCGCTGAGGGCGTCGTCGACTTCCTGCCAGGCCTTGAGCACGGTCTGCTGGTAGTTCACCGCGGCTTCCTGCTGTTCCAGCTTGCGCAGGGTCACCTGGGAACGGCGCCGGCCGTTGTCGAAGATCGGCACACTCAGGCTCGGCCCCACCGCCCACTGGCGGCTGCCCCAGTCGGAGAGGTCGCCGCTCTCGAAGGAGGAATAGCCGAAGCTGGCGCCCAGGCGGATGCTCGGGTACAGCTCGGCCACCGCCACCCCGATGTTGGCCGTGGCGGCGTGCAATTGCGCTTCGGCGGCGCGGATGTCCGGGCGCCGCCGCGCCACTTCCGAGGGTAGGCCGGGGCTGAGGTCGGGCAAGGCGGCGGGCTGCGCGGGCGGTGTCTTCAGTTGCGCCTGCAGCTCGCCCGGCTGCGCGCCGACCAGCACGCCGAGCTGATTGATCGCCTGGCTCTCGGCCGCCTGCAACTGCGGCAGGCGCGAGCGCAGCTCTTCCAACTGGCTGCGCTGGCGCACCAGGTCGAAGTCGTCCACCAGGCCGCCGTCGGCACGGGCTTGCACCAGCTCCAGGGACTCCTCGGTGACGCGCAGGTCTTCGCGGGTCACGGCGATCTGCTGCTGCACCCGGCGCAGCTCGAAGTAGCCGCGCGCCACTTCGCTGGCGACCAGCAGCCGCGCCTGTTCCAGCAAGGCGCGCTGCTGCTCGACGCGGGCGTCGGCGGCCTCGATGGAGCGGCGCACGCGGCCCCAGAAGTCGATTTCCCAGGAGGCGTCGAAGCCGGCTTCGTAGAGGGTGAAGGGCTGGGCCAGGGTCTTCACCAGCTCGTCGCTGTCGCCCGGCGCCAGGCTGGAGATCATCCGTGCGCTGGCGCCGCGTTCGCTCTGTCGTTGGCGCTGCACGTCGGCGCTGCCGTCGACGTTCACCCCGCGCTGGGCGGCGACCATCTGCCGCTGCATGCGCGCCTGGGCGAAGCGCAGGGCGGCGCTCTGCAGGTCCGGGCTGGCCGCCGTGGCGTGGCGTTGCAGGTAGTCCAGCGCCGGGTCGGCGAACTGCGTCCACCACTGCGCGGGGATGGCCCGGCCGCCCCGCCCCGCCCCCAGCAACGCAGCATCGCCGGCATGGGCCGCGCGCCAGTCGGCCGGGGCCTGCGGCTGCGGCGCCTGGTAGTCCGGCCCCACCGCGCAGGCGCCCAGCGCCAGCAGCAGCGGCAGGAGGAGGTAGGGATTGGGCGACGACGGCATGGTGGCCTCCGGTCAGGCGAGTCGATTGCGGAACAGCCAGGCGGACAGCGGCAGGGTCACGCTCGCCACCACCAGCATCGGCAACAGGTCATGGGCCACCTCGAACAGGCCCACGCCTTCCAGGTAGATGCGCTGGATCAGGTCGATGGCGAAACGCAGCGGGTTGATGTACGTAGCCATCTGCAGCGCCTCGGGCATGTTGCGCACCGGCGTGGCCAGGCCCGAGAGCAGCATCAGCGGCATGATCAGCACGAAGGTGTAGAGCATCGCCTGCTGCATGTTCAGCGACACCGCCGAGATCGACAGGCCCAGGCCGACGCAGGAAACCATGAAGATCAGTAGCCCGCCGTAGAGGTCGAACAACGAGCCGGCCATGGGGATGCGGAACCAGAACAGCGCCATCAGCAGCACCAGGGACGCCTGCACCAGGCCGATGAGGATCGGCGGCAGGGCCTTGCCGAGCATGATTTCCATCGGCGAATAGGGCGTCACCAGCAACTGGTCGAAGGTGCCCTGCTCGCGCTCGCGGGCCACCGACAGCGCGGAGAGCAGCAGCGTCTGCAGCATGCTCAACGAGGCGATCAGCGCCGGGATCAGCGGCCAGCGCGTCTCCAGGTTGGGGTTGTACCAGGCGCGGGTGACCACGTTCAGCGGCGCCTGGGCCAGGCCGCGCTCGCGGTTGAAGTCGCTGACCACGCTGGCCAGCCCGGCTGCCGCGGCGCCGGCGGTGGTGGAGTTGCGTCCGTCGAGGATCACCTGCAGCGGCGCCGGCTCGCCGCGGGTCAGGCGCGTCTCGAAGTCGGCGGGAATCTGGATCACCAGCAGCGCTTTCTCGGCGTCGATCACGCTGGCGATGTCGCGCGGCGCACGGAGGGTCGCCACGCGGTGGAAGATGCCGCTGCCGTCCAGGCGGTTGGCCAGGCGCTGGGAGGATTCGCTGTGGCTCTGGTCGAGCAGCGCGTAGGGCGCGTCGTTGAGGTCGAAGGTCACCGCATAGCCGAACAGCAGGCTCTGCATCAGCACCGGCGCCAGCAGCACGATGCGGTTGGCCGGGTCCTTGAGGATCACCAGCAGCTCCTTGCGCCAGAGGTTGGCCAGGCGGCGGAGGAATTCGGCGAAGGCGCCCATCTCAGTCCAGCCTCTTGCGCGTGGCCAGGCGCGCCAGGCCCAGCAGGACCACGGCGTAGCCGGCGAGGATCAGGCAGTTGCGGATGATCAGCGGCCAGAAGTCGCCGGCCAGGAACAACGATTTCACCAGTTCCATGAAGTAGGTCGCCGGCAGCAGGTTGCCGACCACCCGCACGGCGGTGGGCACGTTGCGCAGGTCGAAGATGAAGCCCGAGAGCATCATCGCCGGGAGGAAGCTGGCGAGCAGGGAAATCTGGCTGGCGAGGAACTGGTTCTTGGTCACCGCCGAGATCAGCAGGCCGATGCCCAGGGCGACGAACAGGTAGAGCATGGAGCTGACCAGCAGCGCCAGCAGCGAGCCGTAGATCGGCACGTGGAACAGCAGGCGCGCCGCCAGCAGGCACAGCGCCAGGCCCAGCAGGCCGACCAGGAAGCAGGGGATGATCTTCGCCAGGAGGATTTCCACCGAGCGCACCGGGGTGACGAACAGCGCCTCCAGGGTGCCGCGCTCCCATTCGCGGGCCATCACCAGCGCGGTGAGGAAGGCGCCCACCAGGGTCATGATGAGGACGATCAGCCCCGGCACCAGGTACCAGGTGCTGGTGTTGGCGGCGTTGAACCACATGCGCTGCTCGATGCGCACGCCGCCGGATTGCAGCCCGGCGTTGCGCGCCGCCTGCTTCTCGCCCCACAGCGCCAGGGCCTGGTTGAGGTAGTTGCTCACCCCCGAGGCGCGGGTGGCGTCGGAGCCCTGCACCAGCACCAGCACCTGGGCGTTGCCGTCCTGCAGGCGGCGGCTGAAGTCGGCGGGCAGATAGACCAGGGCGTCGGCCTGGCGCGACTCCAGCATGCGCCGGCCCTCCTCGAAGGACTTCAGCGGCAGCGGCCGCAGGTATTCCGAGTCGCTGATGCTGGCGAGCAGGTCGCGGGACTGCGGCGCCGGGTCGTCCTGCACCACCGCCACCAGGCTGTGGCGCACGTCCAGCGACAGGCCGTAGCCGAAGATCAGGATCAGCGCGATGGGCAGGCCGATGCCGATCATCAGGTTGCTGTGGTCGCGCAGCAGCTGGCGCACTTCCTTGCGCGTCAACGACAGCAGCCGGCGCCAGAACGAACCGCTCATGCGTGCGCCTCCTGCTGGTGCTGGCGGGCCTGCTCGACGATCTCGATGAAGGCCTGCTCCATGTTCAGCGAGGCGCCCTGGCCGCCGGCCTGCTCGCGCACCTGCTGCGGCGTGCCCATGGCGAGGATGCGCCCGGCGTCCTGGATGACGATGCGGTCGCAGTACTCGGCCTCTTCCATGAAGTGGGTGGTGATGATGATGGTGGTGCCGCCGGCCGCCAGCGCCGTGATGCGCTGCCAGAAGCCGCGCCGGGCCAGGGGATCGGCGCCGCTGGTGGGTTCGTCGAGGAAGAGGATTTCCGGCTCGTGGAGCAGGCCCACGGCCATGGCCAGGCGCTGCTTGTAGCCGCCGGGCAGCTGGCCGCCGGGCTCGCCCTCGTGGCCGGAAAGGTCGAACTGCCGCGACACCTCGTCCATGCGCCGCCCCAGCTGCTTGCCGGCCAGGCCGTAGGCGCCGCCGAAGAACTGCAGGTTCTCGCGCACCGAGAGGTTGCCGTACAGCGAGAACTTCTGCGACACGTAGCCGATGCGCCGGCGCGCCTGGGCGCGGGCGTGGCGCAGGTTGACGCCGGCCACCTGCAGGCTGCCGGAAGACGCCGGCAGCAGCCCGCAGAGCATGCGGAAGGTGGTGGTCTTGCCGGCGCCGTTGGGCCCCAGCAGGCCGAAGATTTCGCCGCGGGCCACGCTGAAGCTGGTGCGGTCCACCGCGGTGAAGTCGCCGAACTTGCGCACCAGGTCCTTCACTTCGATCACCGCCCCGCCGTTGTCGGAGGTGCTGCCCGGCGCGGCGGCCTTGAGCGCTTCGGTGTCCACCTGCTCGGCGCCGCTCCTGGCCCGCAGCAGGACCATGAAGCCATCCTCCAGGCGCGCTTCCACCTCGCGTACCGGGGCGCCGTCGAGCAGTTCGTCCAGGCGTTTTTCATCGGCATCGCGCTGGCGGATGAAACGCACCTCGCCGCCCTGGGGCACCGCGTCGATGATCAGCTGCGGGTCGTCCAGCAGCCGCGCCTGCAGCTTGCGCGCCGGCTGGTCGGCCGGCGGCACGGCGACGCGGCAGAGGCCGTCGGCGTGGCGGCGGATGTCCTCGGGCAGGCCCTGGGCCAGCAACTGGCCCTGGTGCAGCAGGTACACCTCGGAACAGCGCTCGGCTTCGTCCATATAGGACGTGGTCAGCAGCACGCTGAGGCTTTCTTCCTGCACCAGTTGCTGGACGATCTCCCACAGCTCGCGGCGCGACAGCGGGTCGACGCCCACGGTCGGTTCGTCGAGCAGCAGGAGTTGCGGCGAGCGCACCAGGGTGCAGGCCAGGCCGAGCTTCTGCTTCATGCCGCCGGATAGCTTGCCCGCCGGGCGGTCGGTGAAGCGCGCCAGGTCGGTCATCTCCAGCAGGCGCTCGAAGCGCTGGCGGCGTTGCTCCGCAACAACGCCGTGGAGGTCGGCGTAGAGGTCGAGGTTCTCCTGCACGCTCAGGTCCTCGTAGAGGCCGAAGCGCTGCGGCATGTAGCTGATCAGGTCCTGCACCCGCTGCGGGTGCGCCTTGACGTCGATGCCCAGCACCTCCAGCTCGCCGCCGTCGGCGCGCAGCAGCCCGGCCACCAGGCGCAGGAAGGTGGTCTTGCCGGCGCCGTCCGGGCCCACCAGCGCGGTCAGCGCGCCCTTGCGCACCTGCAGGTCGAGGCCGTACAGGGCCTGCACGATCTGCCCGGATTCCTTGACCAGGAACTGCCTGGCGACGCCGCGGGCGTCTATCACCAGGTCCATCAGTCGGCCTTCCCGTCGCGTACCTGGTCGCCCTCGGCGATGCGCACCGTGGCCGGCATGCCCAGGCGCAGGCGGTTGTCCTTGTCCTCGACTATCACCCGCACCTCGTAGACCAGCGCGGTGCGCAGCTCCTCGGTCTGCACGGCCTTGGGGGTGAACTCGGCGACGTCGGAGATGTAGCCGACGTGCCCCTGTACTGGCTGCTCAGGATGGCTGTCGGTGCTGACGCTGGCGCGCATGCCCGGCTTGATGTGGCCGAGCTGGGTTTCGTTGACGTACACCCGCACCCACTTCGGATCGGTGATGGCCAGGGCGTAGACCGCGCGCTGCGGCGAAGCCATGTCGCCCGGCTCCAGCAGGCGCGAGCGCACCGTGGCGTCCTGCGGGGCGCGCAGCTGGGTTTCGTCGAGGTTGTGCTGCAGCAGCGCGAGCTGGGCGCGGGCGCCCTGCAGCTGGGCCTCGGCCTGGGCGATGTCCTCGGCGCGCGGGCCGATCTTCGCCAGGCGCAAGGACTTCTGCGCATCCTCCAACTGGGCCTGGTCGACCTTCAGCTGGGCGCTGGCGTTGTCCAGGTCCTGCTGGCTGACGGCGCGCCCGCCGGGGCTGTTGGCGCGGATGCCCTGCAGGCGGCGCAGCTGGATGCCGGCCAGTTCGACCTGGGCCCTGGCGCCATCCACCTGGGCCTTGGCGCGGTCGATGTCCTCGGGGCGCGAGCCGTTGTGCAGGCGCAGGACGTTGGCTTCCTGGGCAGCGATCTGCGCCTGCGCTTGGTCGATCTGCAGCTTCAGGGTGCGGCTGTCGAGGCTGGCCAGGACCTGCCCGACCTTGACCGCGTCACCCTCCTCCACGCGCATCTCGGCGATGCGCTCGCTGCCGGTGAAGGCCAGGGACACCTGGCGGATGTCGACGTTGCCGTAGAGCACCAGGTCGCCGCCCTGCTCGGCCTTCGAGTGGAAGTAATACCAGGCTCCCAGGCCTGCTACGGCGAGCAATGCCAGGACAACGATGAGCTTCTTGCGCATGATGACGACCCGCTAGCCAGTGGCGACGAGAAACAAGCATACAAGCATAGACCAGTAATTCAAATTTGAATTTGATCTATGCAGGCTTTAGTCTGCTACACCTGATCCAGCAGGGTGCCGTCATGCCTAGCTCTCCTCCCAAGCCCCGCCAAGCGCCGCAACGTGCGCCCCGCCAGGACGGCGAAGCCACCCGCCAGCGCATTCTCCTGGCGGCCGGCGAACTGTTCGCCGAGCGTGGCTACGCCGACACCACCAGCAAGGCCATCTGCCAGCGCGCGCAGTGCAACATGGCCGCGGTGAACTACCACTTCGGCAGCCGCGACGGGCTCTACCGCGCGGTGCTGCAGGACATGCACAAGCACCTGATCAGCTACGACCAGCTCGAACAGCTGACCCGCAACGAGCGCCCGCCCCGCGACAAGCTCGCCGGCCTGATCGGGGCGCTGACCCTCAACGTCGCCAACGGCCAGCGCTGGCAGGCACGCCTGTGGGCCCGCGAGCTGCTGACGCCCTCGCCCTTCCTCTCCGAACTCATCGACCAGGAGGCCATGCCCAAGGTGCGCCTGGTGCTGGCGCTGCTCGGCGAGGTCACCGGCATCCCCGCCCAGGAGCCGGCGCTGCTGCGCTGCCTGTTCAGCGTGATAGCGCCCTACCTGACGCTGCAGGTGATCAGCCGGGAAATCCCCACGCCGCTGACCGGCCTGTTCGAACAGCCGCCGGAAGACCTCGCCCGCCACCTGCAGCTGTTCGCCCAGGCCGGGCTGGAGGCGGTGGCGCGGGATTATCGCGACGGGCGGGTGTAGTACGGCGCTGGCCGGCCTACAGCGCCGCCGGTGGGGCCCATCGCGGACGGAGTCCGCTCCTACGGTTCCAGGAAGCACGGCTTTTCGTAGGATGGGTTGAGCGAAGCGATACCCATCGCCATGGCGGGTCGGGCCCGGAGTGCCCGGGAACAGGTGCTCCGGGTTCGAACCCGGAACGCGCCTGGAATCACGGTCAAACGGCGGATAACGCCGTAGGCGTTATCCGCCCTACGCAATGCCCAACCATGACGTAGGGCGCATAACCGTTCGCGGTTATCCGCCGCTGGAAACCAAAAGGCCGCACCCCGGTAGGAATGCGGCCCTTTCTCGTCCAGCGCTGGCGGGATCAGGCGGTAGCCCGTGCCTCGCCCTTGCGCTTGACCAGGTAGCAGATGCCCATCAGCACCACCCACACCGGGATGGCGTACACCGACACGTCGATACCCGGGATCTGCAGCATGATGCCGAGGATGAACACCACGAAGGCCAGGCACAGCCAGTTGCTGAACGGGTACCACAGGGCGCGGAAGCTGGTGCGTACGCCCTCGCGGTTCTTGGCGCGGCGGAACATCAGGTGGGCCAGGCTGATCATCGCCCAGTTGATCACCAGCGCCGCCACCACCAGCGACATCAGCAGCTCCAGCGCCTGGTGCGGGATCACGTAGTTGACCACCACGCAGGCCAGGGTGATGAAGGCCGAGACGCCGATGGCCAGCAGCGGCACGCCGCGGTCGTCGACCTTGGCGAAGGCGCGCGGGGCATCGCCCTGCTCGGCCAGGCCGAAGAGCATGCGGCTGTTGCAGTACACGCAGCTGTTGTAGACCGACAGCGCCGCGGTCAGCACCACGAAGTTCAGCACGTTGGCCGCCACTTCGCTGCCCAGCAGCGAGAACACCTTCACGAAGGGGCTGCCGCTGTACGGGTCGCCGGAGCTGTTGATGCTCTGCAGCAGCGCATCCCACGGGTACAGCGAGAGCAGCACGGCCAGGGCGCCGATGTAGAAGATCAGGATGCGGTAGATCACCTGGTTGATCGCCTTGGGGATCACCTTCTTCGGTTCCGCCGCTTCAGCCGCGGTGATGCCCACCAGCTCCAGGCCACCGAAGGAGAACATGATGATCGCCAGGACCATCACCAGGCCGGAAATGCCGTTGGGGAAGAAGCCGCCGTGGCTCCACAGGTTGCTCACCGAGGCCTGCGGGCCGCCGTGGCCGCTGGCCAGCAGCCAGATGCCGAGCAGGATCATGCCGATGATGGCGGCGACCTTGATGATCGCGAACCAGAACTCGGTCTCGCCGAAGGCCTTCACGTTGAACAGGTTGATGGCGTTGATCAGCACGAAGAACACCGCCGCGGTGGCCCAGGTGGGGAACTCCGGCCACCAGAACTGGATGTACTTGCCGACCGCCGTCAGTTCCGACATGCCGACCAGGATGTACAGCACCCAGTAGTTCCAGCCGGACATGAAGCCGGCGAAGCCGCCCCAGTACTTGTGGGCGAAGTGGCTGAAGGAACCGGCGACCGGCTCCTCGACGATCATCTCGCCGAGCTGGCGCATGATCAGGAAGGCGATGAAGCCGCCGATGGCGTAGCCGAGGATCATCGACGGGCCGGCGGATTGCAGGACACCGGCCGAGCCCAGGAACAGGCCGGTACCGATGGCGCCACCCAGGGCGATCAGCTGGATGTGGCGGTTCTTCAGGCCGCGTTTGAGCGAGCCTTCATGCAGATGGGGGTGTCCATCCATTGCGGGGTTCCTCGGTAGAGGGGGTTGGCATTTTTATCGTTATGGTGCGCGGGGTAAGCGCGAAGACTAACGAAAAACGGGAGCCCGAGAGCTCCCGTTTTCGATTTTCAGGCGTGAATCAGCGCGGGAAGGCCGGCGGGTTGACCCCTGCCATCTCTTCCATCACGCGGACCACCTGGCAGCTGTAGCCGAACTCGTTGTCGTACCACACGTACAGCACGACGCGGTTGTCGTTGCAGATGGTGGCTTCGGCATCGACCACGCCGGCGTGGCGGGAGCCGACGAAGTCGGTGGAGACCACTTCCTGCGAGCTGACGAAGTCGATCTGCTTCTGCAGGTCCGAGTGCATGGCCATCTGGCGCAGGTACTCGTTGATCTCCTCGCGGGAGGTCGACTTGTTCAGGTTCAGGTTGAGGATGGCCATGGACACGTTCGGGGTGGGAACGCGGATGGCGTTGCCGGTCAGCTTGCCTTTCAGCACCGGCAGGGCCTTGGCGGCGGCGGTGGCGGCACCGGTCTCGGTGATCACCATGTTCAGCGGAGCGCTGCGGCCGCGGCGGCTGCCCTTGTGGAAGTTGTCGATCAGGTTCTGGTCGTTGGTGTACGAGTGAACGGTTTCGACGTGGCCGTTGACGATGCCGTACTGGTCATCGACTGCCTTGAGCACCGGCACGATGGCGTTGGTGGTGCAGGAGGCGGCGGAGACGATCTTGTCGTCGGCGGTGATCTCGCCATGGTTGATGCCGTGGACGATGTTCTTCAACGCGCCCTTGCCCGGGGCGGTGAGGATCACGCGGTCGACGCCAGCGCACTTCAGGTGCTGGCCCAGGCCCTCGGCGTCGCGCCACTTGCCGGTGTTGTCGACCAGCAGGGCGTTCTTGATGCCGTACTGGGTGTAGTCCACCGAGGACGGATCGTTGGAGTAGATCACCTGGATCAGGTTGCCGTTGGCGGTGATGGTGTTGTTGGCTTCATCGATGGTGATGGTGCCGTCGAACTTGCCATGCACGGAGTCGCGGCGCAGCAGGCTGGCGCGCTTGACCAGGTCGTTCTCGGCGCCCTTGCGCACGACGATGGCGCGCAGGCGCAGGCCGTCGCCGCCACCGGTCTTCTCGATGAGGATGCGCGCCAGCAGGCGGCCGATGCGGCCGAAGCCGTACAGCACGACGTCGGTGCCTTCGCGGGCGGCGCCGTTCTGCTTGCCGACCACGTCGGCCAGCTCGTCCTTGGTGAACTGCTCGATGCTGCGGCCGTTACCCTCGGCCTTGAACTTGGCGACCATCTTGCCCAGGTCGACGGAAGCTGCGCCGAGCTTCAGGTCGCTCATGGCCTTGAGGATGGGGAAGGTGTCGTGGACCGACAGCTCGGCTTCGTCGGCCAGGCGGTGGCGGGCGAAACGGTGAGCCTTGAGGATGTCGATCACCGAACGGTTGATCAGGCCACGGCCGTAGATCGAGGTCACCACGTTGTTGTTGCGGTAGAGCTGGCCGATCAGCGGAATCATGGCTTCCGCGAGGGCTTCACGATCGATCCACTCACCGAGACACTGGTCGGGCTTCTGATTCACGGGCATTACCTTCCACATGTAGGAGAAGAAAAAAGGGGCTACATTATGACGGTGCAGGCCATCGCCGGCAATCTGCAGCGCTGCAAAGACTGACAGCCGTCAATCGGGATAGTTACAATCCACCCGGTCAAATTTCCGACCGGAGCCCGCTACGCCCGTGTCCGTATTGCGTATTCCCGCCTTGCCGGCCGCAGCCGGCAAGCAAACCTGGGGCAACCTGCCCGGCGCCGCCCTGAGCCTGGCGATCGCCGAGGCCGCCACCCAGGCGAAACGATTCACCCTGTTGCTCACCGCCGACAGCCAGAACGCCGAACGGCTGGAGCAGGAGCTGCGTTTCTTCGCCCCGGACCTGCCGGTGCTGCAGCTGCCGGACTGGGAAACCCTGCCCTACGACGTGTTCTCGCCGCACCAGGACATCATTTCCCAGCGCGTCGCCGCCCTCTACCAGTTGCCCGGTCTCAAGCACGGCGTGCTGGTGGTGCCGATCAGCACCGCCCTGCACCGCCTGGCGCCGGCCAGGTTCCTGCTGGGCAGCAGCCTGGTGCTGGACGTCGGCCAGAAGCTCGACGTCGAGCAGATGCGCCTGCGCCTGGAAGCCGCCGGCTACCGCTGCGTGGACACCGTCTACGAACACGGCGAGTTCGCCGTGCGCGGCGCGCTCATCGACCTGTTCCCGATGGGCAGCGAGCAGCCCTACCGGATCGACCTGTTCGACGACGAGATCGAGACGCTGCGCACCTTCGACCCGGAGAACCAGCGCTCCATCGACAAGGTGCAGAGCATCCGCCTGCTGCCGGCGCGCGAGTTCCCCTTGCGCAAGGAGGCGGTCGCCGGCTTTCGCGCGCGCTTCCGCGAGCGCTTCGACGTCGACTACCGGCGCTGCCCGATCTACCAGGACCTGGCCAGCGGCCTGACCCCGGCCGGCATCGAGTACTACCTGCCGCTGTTCTTCGAGGAGGGCGAGACCTCCACCCTGTTCGACTACCTGCCGCAGGACACCCAGGTGTTCTCCCTGCCGGGCATCGAGCAGGCCGCCGAGCAGTTCTGGAACGACGTGCGCAGCCGCTACGAGGACCGCCGCTACGACCCCGAGCGGCCGCTGCTGCCGCCGGCCGAGCTGTTCCTGCCGGTGGAGGACTGTTTCGCCCGCCTGAAGAACTGGCCGCGCGTGGTGGTCAGCGCCGAGCCCGTCGAGCCGGGCGTCGGCCGCGAGAGCTTCCCCGCCGAGCCGCTGCCGGACCTGGCCATCGAGGCCAAGGCCACGGAACCGCTGGCCAAGCTGCGCCGCTTCATCGAGGAATTCCCCGGGCGCATCCTGTTCAGCGCCGAATCCGCCGGGCGCCGCGAGGTGCTGCTGGAACTGCTGGCGCGGCTGAAGCTGCGCCCCGGCGAGGTGGACGGCTGGCCGGCCTTCCTCGCCCAGCCCGAGCGCCTGGCCATCACCATCGCGCCGCTGGACGACGGCCTGCTGCTGCAGGACGAGGTGGCGCTGATCGCCGAGAGCCCGCTGTTCGGCCAGCGCGTGATGCAGCGCCGGCGCCGCGAGAAGACCCGCGACGGCGGCGAGAACGTCATCAAGAACCTCACCGAGCTGCGCGAAGGCGCGCCGGTGGTGCACATCGACCACGGCGTCGGCCGCTACATGGGCCTGATCACCCTGGAGATCGACGGGCAGAGCGCCGAATTCCTGGCCCTGCAGTACGCCGACGAGGCCAAGCTCTACGTGCCGGTGGCCAACCTGCACCTGATCGCCCGCTACACCGGCAGCGACGACGCCCTGGCGCCGCTGCACAAGCTCGGCTCCGAAGCCTGGCAGAAGGCCAAGCGCAAGGCCGCCGAGCAGGTCCGCGACGTCGCCGCCGAACTGCTCGACATCTATGCCCGCCGTGCCGCGCGCAAGGGCTATGCGTTCAAGGACCCGCAGGCCGACTACGCCACCTTCTCCGCCGGCTTCCCCTTCGAGGAGACGCCGGACCAGCAGGCGGCCATCGACGCCGTGGTGGCCGACATGCTCGCCGACAAGCCGATGGACCGCCTGGTCTGCGGCGACGTCGGCTTCGGCAAGACCGAGGTGGCCATGCGCGCCGCCTTCGTTGCCGTGCACAGCGGCAGGCAGGTGGCGGTGCTGGTGCCCACCACCCTGCTCGCCCAGCAGCACTACAACAGCTTCCGCGACCGCTTCGCCGACTGGCCGGTGAACGTCGAGGTGATGAGCCGCTTCAAGACCGCCAAGGAAGTCGAAGGCGCGGTCGGCCAGCTCGCCGAAGGCAAGGTGGACATCGTCATCGGCACCCACAAGCTGCTGCAGGGCGACGTCAAGTTCAAGAACCTCGGCCTGGTCATCATCGACGAGGAACACCGCTTCGGCGTGCGCCAGAAGGAGCAGCTCAAGGCCCTGCGCAGCGAGGTGGACATCCTCACCCTCACCGCCACGCCGATCCCGCGCACGCTGAACATGGCCGTGGCCGGCATGCGCGACCTGTCGATCATCGCCACGCCGCCGGCGCGCCGCCTGTCGGTGCGCACCTTCGTCATGGAAGAACAGAAAGCGGTGATCAAGGAAGCGCTGCTGCGCGAGCTGCTGCGCGGCGGCCAGGTCTACTACCTGCACAACGAGGTGAAGAGCATCGAGAAGTGCGCCCGCGACCTGGCCGAACTGGTGCCCGAGGCGCGCATCGGCATCGGCCACGGGCAGATGCACGAACGCGACCTCGAACGGGTGATGAGCGACTTCTACCACAAGCGCTTCAACGTGCTGGTGGCCTCGACCATCATCGAGACCGGCATCGACGTGCCCAGCGCCAACACCATCCTCATCGAGCGCGCCGACAAGTTCGGCCTGGCCCAGCTGCACCAGCTGCGCGGGCGCGTCGGCCGCAGCCACCACCAGGCCTACGCCTACCTGCTCACGCCGCCGCGCAAGCAGATGACGCCCGACGCCGAGAAACGCCTGGAGGCCATCGCCAACGCCCAGGACCTGGGCGCCGGCTTCGTCCTGGCCACCCACGACCTGGAGATCCGCGGCGCCGGCGAGCTGCTCGGCGAAGGCCAGAGCGGGCAGATCCAGGCGGTGGGCTTCACCCTCTACATGGAAATGCTCGAACGCGCGGTCAAGGCCATCCGCAAGGGCGAACAGCCCAACCTGGAGCAGCCCCTGGGCGGCGGCCCGGACATCAACCTGCGGGTGCCGGCGCTGATCCCCGAGGACTACCTGCCCGACGTGCACGCACGGCTGATCCTCTACAAGCGCATCGCCAACCAGCTGGACGAGGACGGCCTGCGCGAACTGCAGGTGGAGATGATCGACCGCTTCGGCCTGCTGCCCGACCCGGCGAAGAACCTGGTGCGTCTGACACTCCTGAAACTGCAGGCGGAGAAGCTCGGCATCGTCAAGGTGGATGCCGGGCCCCAGGGAGGCCGGGTAGAATTCGCCGCCGATACCTGCGTCGACCCGCTGGTGCTGATCAAGCTGATCCAGAGCCAGCCGAACCGCTACAAGTTCGAAGGCGCGACCCTGTTCAAGTTCCAGGTGCCCATGGAGCGCCCGGAAGAACGCTTCAACACCCTTGAGGCGCTGTTCGAGCGCCTCGCGCCCAACGCATCCTGAAAGGACCAGTATGTTCCGCTACCTGCCGCTGCTGCTTGCCCTTATCGCCCCGGCGAGCTTCGCCGACGACCTCTACCAGGTCGAACTGATCCTGTTCCAGCAGGAAGGCGACGTCGTCTACTCCAGCCAGCCGGCGCCCGACGACTGGGCCAAGGGCGCCCAGCCGCTGGGCGAGGACAGCCGCCGGCCGACGGCGATGGACGCCCAGGCCAACAAGCTGGCCCAGACCCAGGGCTACCACGTGCTGATGCACAAGGCCTGGAAACAGTCCATCGGCGACACGCCGGTGAAGATCGCCCTCAGCGAAGGCCGCCAGCAGGACGACCACTTCCCCGTGGAAGGCACCATCAGCCTGCGCCAGCAGCGTTTCGTCGACACCCAGGTGGACTTCTGGATCAACCAGTTCGGCGCCGACGGCCTGCTCGCCAACAGCCAGCACATGGTCCAGGACGTCAGCCTGAAGAACGACGTGCTGGCCTACCTCGACCACCCCAGCCTGGGCATGCTGATCCGCGTCAGCCCGCTGAACGCCAAGCCGACCACCCCGCCGCCGGCGGAGATGCAGGAAGAGGCGCCGGCCGGGCAACCGCAACAGCCCGCCCCGGAAGCCCCGGCCAACGGCGGCTTCGACGCCCCGCCGGCGAGCGAGCCCGACCAGCAGTAAACCCGCCCTGAAGGCCGCGCCATGGTTCCGTTCGCCGAACACCTGCAACGCATCCCCTGGCGCCGCCTGTTCCCCGCCGTCACCCTGGTGCGCGGCGAGGCCTACGCCCGCGAGGGCCGGGTGCAACTCAGCCGCCTCACCGAGCGTACGCTGGACAGCCTGTGCCAGGGCTCGGGCGGCAACCGCTACCGCCAGCGCATCAGCTTCTCCCGCAGCGGCGACACCCTCGACTGCCAGTGCGACTGCCCGGTCGGCTTCGACTGCAAGCACTGCGTGGCGGCGCTGCTGCAGTTGCTGGAGGAACAGCCGGCCTCCGCTGCCACGCCGTCGCCACCTCCGCCCGCGCCGCCGCCAGTCAGCCAGCCCGCCAGCAACCTGTCACCCCTGCTGCAGACCTGGCTGAAGAAGCTGCCCGCGACACTCAAGGCGCAGCCGGCAGCCCGGCAAGCGTACAGCGCGCCCCTGCACTACCGGCTGATGAAGAGCGGCCGGGTGTTCATCCATACCGCGGCGTACGGCGAGGACGGCCGCCCCCTGGGCTACCCGCGCATCCAGTCGATCGCCCTGGCCCTGGGCCGCGGCGTCGCCGAGCAGGACCGGCCGATCCTGATGCGTGCGCTGGGCGCCGCGGGCGTGCAGCCCCACGACAACGAAGTGCTCCTGCAAGGCAGCGATGGCGCCGAGCTGCTGGCGCTGCTCCTGCGCAGCGGGCAGCTGTTCCTCGAACTCGACGACCTCTCCAGCCGCCTGCAGCCGGGGCCGGAGCTACCCGCCCGGCTCGCCTGGCACTACCGCGAGGACAACTGCTACGCCATCGCCTGGGAAACCGACGCCGAGCCCCGCCCGCAACTGCTGACGCAACTGACGCCGCCCTGGTACGTCGACCGCCAGGGCCGGCGCGCCGGGCCCCTGCGCCACGACCTGCCCGACGCCCTGGCCGGCTACCTGCTGAGCGCCCCGCCGGTACCGGCGGAGCAGGCCACGCTATTCGCCCTGCAACTGAAGGAACTGGCGCCCACCGCGCCCTTGCCGGTCTCCACCGGCGAACGCCGGCTGGATGACGTGCAGCCGGTGCCGCACCTGCGGCTGAGCACCCTGAGCGACCACATCTTCGGCGACCGCGACAAGCACCAGGCCTGCCTCGAATTCGCCTATGGCAAGGAGCGCGTGCACGGGCCGGCGCGCAGCGGCCAGCCGGTCCGCTATCTGGAGGACGGTGCCTTCGTCGTCGTCGAGCGCCAGCCCAAGGCCGAGCAGGCCTTGCGCAAGGTCCTGCAGCGCCTGGGCCTGAGGAAGCTCGACAAGGGCGCAACGTCCCACGGCCTGGAAAGCCGCTACGACTGCTACCGACCGACCGACGACGGGCAATGGGCGCGCATCGTCCGGCAGCTCCCGGAGCTGCGCGCCCAGGGCTGGGAGGTCGAGATCGACGCGGACTTCCCCTTCGACTTCAGCGAGGTCGAGGACTGGTACGCCCGCATCGACGAAGAGCCCGGCCACGCCTGGTTCGACCTGGAACTGGGCATCGTGGTCGACGGCCAGCAGATCAGCCTGCTGCAACCGTTGCTGGAACTGATCCGCCATCGCCCTGCGGCGCTGCATGGCGGCGCCGGTGCCGAACTGCCGATCCGCCTCGATGCCCGCCGCCGGGCCGATGGCAAGCCCCTGAGCGTGAGCCTGCCCCTGGCGCGCGTGCAGGCCATGCTCCAGCTCCTCGAAGGCCTGCTGCTGGCCAGCGCGCAGCGGGACGACGCCAGCCTGCGCCTGTCGAGCGCCGACGCCGGCCTGCTCGCCCCGCTCGACGAACATCCCCTGCACTGGCAGGGCGGCGAGCGCCTGCTGCGCTTCGCCAAGCGCCTGCGCGGCCACCAGCAACAGCCCTGCGCGGCGCCAGCGGGCTTGCGAGCCGAACTGCGCCCCTACCAGCTTCAGGGCCTGGCCTGGATGCAGGCGCTGCGCGAACTGGAGGTGGGCGGCATCCTCGGCGACGACATGGGCCTGGGCAAGACGCTGCAGGTGCTGGCGCACATCCTCACGGAGAAGCGCGCCGGGCGCCTGGACCGCCCGGCCCTGGTGCTGATGCCCACCAGCCTGGTGGCCAACTGGCAGGACGAGGCCGCGCGCTTCGCCCCGGACCTGCGCGTGCTCACCCTGCACGGCAGCGACCGCCACAAGGGCTTCGACGAGCTTGGCCAGTACGACCTGCTGCTCAGCACCTACGCCCTGCTGCCGCGGGACATCGAGGCGCTGAGCCGGCAGCCGCTGCACCTGGCGGTGTTCGACGAGGCGCAGTACCTGAAGAACGCCAGCAGCAAGTCGGCCCAGGCCGCGGCGAAGCTCGACGCCCGCCAGCGCCTGTGCCTGACCGGCACGCCGCTGGAGAACCACCTGGGCGAACTCTGGGCGCTGTTCGACCTGATCATGCCCGGCTGGCTGGGCGATGCGCGCGGCTTCGCCCGCCTGTACCGCAACCCCATCGAAAAGGCCGGCGACAGCCAGCGCCTGGCCCACCTCAACGCCCGCATCAAGCCGTTCCTGCTGCGGCGCAAGAAGGAACAGGTGGCCAGCGAACTGCCGCCCAAGAGCGAGATCACCCACTGGGTGGAACTCAGCGACATCCAGCGCGACCTCTACGAGACCGTACGCCTGGCCATGGACAGCAAGGTCCGCGCGGAAATCCAGCGCAAGGGCCTGGCGCGCAGCCACATCGTGGTCCTCGAAGCCCTGCTCAAGCTGCGCCAGGTCTGCTGCGACCCGCGCCTGCTGGACAGCACTCTGCCGGCGGTAGGCTCGGGCAAGCTCGCCGGCCTGCTGGAAATGCTCGACGAACTGCTGGAGGAAGGCCGCCGCGTGCTGCTGTTCTCGCAGTTCACCTCGATGCTCGAACTGATCCAGACGGAGCTGGAGCAACGCGGCATCCCCTACGCCCTGCTCACCGGCGACACCCGCGACCGCCGCCAGCCGGTGGAAGACTTCCAGCAGGGCCGCGTGCCGCTGTTCCTGATCAGCCTGAAGGCCGGCGGCACCGGCCTCAACCTCACCGCCGCCGACACCGTGATCCACTACGACCCCTGGTGGAACCCGGCGGTGGAACAGCAGGCCACCGACCGCGCCTACCGCATCGGCCAGGACAAGCCGGTGTTCGTCTACAAGCTGATCGCCCGCGGCACCCTGGAAGAGAAGATCCAGCAGTTGCAGGCAAGGAAGGCGGCGCTGGCGGCCGGCGTATTGGAAGAAGGCAAGGACGGCGGCCTGCAGCTGCAGGACAGCGATATAGACGCCCTCTTCGCCCCTCTGCCGAAAACCTGACCTGCCGCACGATTCTCATGTAGGAGCGCGCCCTGCGCGCGAAATCGCGGGCAGGGCCCGCTCCTACAGCCCACCGGGAGGCATGGCGTTCCATTGTAGGAGCGGACCTTGTCCGCGATC
>NZ_FOLS01000009.1:126640-208849 GCF_900112375.1 Pseudomonas citronellolis
AGATCCGCTCCTACGGGTACGCCCTCACACCATACGCGCGCCCTGCGCGCGAATCGCGGGCAGACCACGCCGGGGTGCTCTTCGTAGGAGCGAGCTTGCTCGCGAACAGACTCCGCTGCGGGGCTCATTCGCGAGCAAGCTCGCTCCTACGAGAAGCCGTACTCGCCGGTATGGTGGGACCTTGTCCGCGATAACCGGACACCCCGGCATGAACCGCGGTGCGAGGCCTATCAGCCCACCAACACCCGCGCCAGCACCTCGCGCACCTTGCCGATGCCCTCGTGCAGGGCCTGTTCGATCTCGGCCATGGTGATGATGCCGCTGGACTTGCCCGCCGCCGGGTTGACCACCAGCGACAGGCAGGCATAGGGCAGCTCCAGCTCGCGGGCCAGGGCGGCTTCGGGCATGCCGGTCATGCCGACGATGTCGCAGCCGTCGCGCTCCAGCCGGGCGATTTCCGCCACCGTCTCCAGGCGCGGCCCCTGGGTCGCGGCGTAGACGCCATGGCTGCTGTGCGGGTGCCCCAGCGCCTGCAACGCCGCCACCAGCTTCTGGCGCAGCCCTTCGTCATAGGGATGGCTGAAGTCGATATGGGTGACGTGGTCGATGTCGCCGGCGAAGTAGGTGTGCTCGCGGCCGTAGGTGTAGTCGATGATCTGGTGCGGCACGCAGAGGTGGCCGCTGCCCATGGCGGCATGGATGCCGCCCACCGCGTTGACCGCCAGCACCGCCTGGGCGCCGGCCTGCTTGAGCGCCCAGAGGTTGGCGCGGTAGTTCACCTGGTGCGGCGGGAAGCGGTGCGGGTGGCCGTGGCGGGCCAGGAACAGCACCTCGCGGCCGGCGTACTCGCCGCGCTGGATCGGCGCCGAGGGCACGCCGTAGGGCGTGTCCAGGTTCAGCGAATCCTTCAGGGTCAGGCCTTCCAGCTGGGTCAGGCCGGTGCCGCCGATGATGGCGTAGACGGTCATGGCGAATCCTCAGTCGATCAGTTGTGCCGCGCGCAGTTCGCCCACGGCCTGCTGCCAGCGCGGCAGTTGCTTGTATTCGATGCCCGGCCAGGCCTTGGCGCGCATCCGCGCCAGGCGCTCGGGAGCTTTCACCTTCAGGCGCTGCAGGGTGCCCAGGGCCAGTTCGGCCGAGCCACGGTCGTTGCACACCAGGCCCATGTCGCAACCGGCATTCAGCGCGGCCTGGATGCGGCTGGCGGCGTCGCCCACCACGTGGGCGCCGGCCATGGACAGGTCGTCGCTGAAGATCACCCCGTCGAAGCCCAGCTCGCCGCGCAGGATGTCCTGCAGCCAGCGCCGCGAGAAACCGGCAGGGCCGGCATCCACCTGCGGGTAGATGACGTGGGCGGGCATCACCGCGTCCAGCTCGCCGGCCAGGCGCTGGAAAGGCACCAGGTCGCTGCGGCGGATCTCGTCGAGGCTGCGCTCGTCCTCGGGAATCCCCACGTGGGAATCCACCTCGGCCCAGCCGTGGCCGGGGAAGTGCTTGCCGGTGGCGGCCATGCCGGCGGCGTGCATGCCGCGGATGAAGGCGCCGGCCAGCCGCGTGGCGCGCTCGGGGTCGCCCTCGAAGGCGCGGCTGCCGACCACGGCGCTGCGCTGGTGGTCCAGGTCCAGCACCGGAGCGAAGCTCAGGTCCAGGCCCACTGCCAGCACCTCGGTGGCCATCAGCCAGCCGCACTGCTCGGCCAGGCGCTCGGCGTTGGCGTTATCGGCGATGGCGCGCATCGCCGGCAGGCGCAGGAAGCCCTGGCGCAGGCGCTGCACGCGGCCGCCTTCCTGGTCCACCGCCAGCAGCAGGTCCGGACGCAGGGCGCGGATGGCCGCGCAGAGTTCGCGCACCTGGCGCGGGCTTTCGATGTTGCGGGCGAAGATGATCAGCCCGCCCACTTCGGGGTGGCGCAGGATCCGGCGGTCCTCGGCGGTGAGCCAGGTGCCGCCGATGTCGAGCATCAGGGAGCCTTGCATGGGGGAATCCTTAACAGAGTTCGGCCGCGCGCCACTGCGGCTGCGGCGCCTCGTCGAGGCGCACGGGGCAGTGCAGCGGCACACGGGGGAAGAGTTGCAGCAGGTCGGCGTTGCGCAGGCGCACGCAGCCATGGGACAACGGCGCGCCCATGGGTTCGCAATCCGGCGTGCCGTGCAGGTAGATGTAGCGACGGAAGGTATCCACCTCGCCCAGGCGGTTGACGCCGGGCTCGCAGCCGCTCAGCCAGAGGATGCGGGTGAGGATCCAGTCGCGCCCGGGAAACTGCTCGTGCAGCGCCGGGCTCCACACCTCGCCGGTCCAGCGCCGGCCACGCAACACCGCGCCGCAGGGCAGGCCTTCGCCGATCTTCGCCCGAACCTGGTGCAGGCCGCGCGGCGTGCAGCCGGAGCCTTGGCGCTCGCCGGCGCCATTCAGCGCGGTGGAGACGGGCAAACGCAGCACCAGACGCCGCGCGGCGAAGCCGTAGAGCATCTGGTCGGCGAGGGAAATGTGCAGCAGGTCGAGATCGGGCATCGTCCGCCAGTGACAGCAGGAATGGCCCGCTACTTTAGCCGATCGGCCGTGGCAGGCCCAGCGCGGTCAGACCTTGGCTGGCGCCGGCGCCTTGCTCCGCGGCTTGGGCTGGGCGCCGGCCAGGGACGGGTCGCTGACGCCGCTGTCGGCGCGCATGCCGGCGGCGAGGAACGGCACCATCAGTCGCATCACCTGCTCGATGGAGGTGTTCACCCCGAAGTCGTTTTCGGCCATGGCGCGCAGCGCCTTGATCCCGGACATGCTGAAGGCGGCGGCACCGAGCATGAAGTGCACGCGCCAGAACAGCTCGATGGGCGGCAGGCGCGGCGCAGCCTCGTTGACCAACAGCATGTAGCGGCGGAACACCTTGCCGTAGACCTCTTCGAGGTACTTGCGCAGGTGCCCCTGGCTCTGGCTGAAGGCCAGGCCCAGCAGGCGCATGAAGATCGACAGGTCGTTGCCGCTGCGCGGCTTCACCGCCATGGCCTGCACCACCAGCAGTTCGAGCAGTTCCTCGAGGCTGGCGCGCGGCGCGTCGGGCTTGGCCTGGCGCCGGTCCAGTTCCTTTTCCAGACTGGCGCAGAAGGGCCCGAGGAAGCGCGAGAAGACCGCCTGGATCAGCGCCTTCTTCGAGCCGAAATGGTAGTTCACCGCCGCCAGGTTGACCCCGGCCTTGCTGGTGATCAGACGCAACGAGGTCTCGGCGAAGCCTTTTTCCGCGAACAGCTGCTCCGCAGCATCGAGGATACGTTCGACGGTTTCCGACTGGGCCATGGATGAATTCACCTGACAAACACTTGTTTGAAACTTACGTTTCACAGCAATCCATTGTCAAGCCTGGCGCAGAGGGATTGTTGCGGATTCTCGGGCAATACGACGAACGATACCAGCGGGACGTTGGCCGAATCCGCCGAATTACAGCCTCCGGCCGATGAAATAATTCGTTGCCAGCGGCCGACCACTGTATATAATCCCAGCAACTGTACAAAAAGACAGAGTAGGGACATGCAGAAGCTGACGCCGCGCCAAGCCGAGATCCTCGCCTTCATCAAGCGTTGCCTGGAAGACAACGGCTACCCGCCGACGCGCGCCGAGATCGCCCAGGAGCTCGGCTTCAAGTCGCCCAACGCCGCCGAGGAGCACCTCAAGGCACTGGCCCGCAAGGGCGCCATCGAGATGACCCCCGGCGCCTCGCGCGGCATCCGCATCCCCGGCTTCGAACCCAAGGCCGCCGCCAACGAGGACGAACTGCCGATCATCGGCCGCGTCGCCGCCGGCGCGCCAATCCTCGCCGAGCAGAACGTCGAGGACGCCTGCCGCATCAACCCGGCCTTCTTCAACCCGCGCGCCGACTACCTGCTGCGCGTGCGCGGGCAAAGCATGAAGGACGTCGGCATCCTCGACGGCGACCTGCTCGCCGTGCACGTCACCCGCGAGGCGCGCAACGGCCAGATCGTCGTCGCCCGCCTTGGCGAGGAAGTCACGGTGAAGCGCTTCAAGCGCGAGGGCAGCAAGGTCTGGCTGATCGCCGAGAACCCCGAGTTCGCCCCCATCGAGGTCGACCTCAAGGAACAGGAACTGATCATCGAAGGCTTGAGCGTCGGCGTCATCCGCCGCTGACAGGAGGCACCATGCAGTATCCCCAGCCGCTGGACCTGCCCCAACTGCCGCTGTTCCAGGAGGCGCTCTGGGCCAACGCCGAAGAGCCCCTGCTGGCCAAGCTGGCAGAACCGGATGCCGTCGAGGACGAAGCCTTCAGCGAGCTGTCGCTGCGCGGTCTGCCGGGCCACTGCCAGAGCCTGCTGGCGCCCATCCTGCGCGAACTCAGCGAAGAGAAGGATGCCCGCTGGCTGACGCTGATCGCCCCGCCGGCCAGCCTCACCCACGACTGGCTGCGCAAGGCCGGGCTGAACCGCGAGCGCATCCTGCTGCTGCCGGCGCGCGACCAGGCATCCGCCCTGAGCCTGGCCTGCGAGGCGCTGCGCCTGGGCCACAGCCACACGGTGGTCAGCTGGTTGCCGGCGCTCAGCGGCAAGGCGCGCGCGCAACTGTCCCGCGCGGCGCTCGCCGGGCAGGCGCAGAGCCTGAATATCCGTCTGGGGTAGTAAAGGAAGGGATCAGTGCAGGACGCGCGGGCCGTCCTGCTCGACCTCGCCACCTTCGGCGAGGCGGCCGGCCAGTTGCACGCCGACGTTGAACATCGCCTTGGCGATCTCGATGTGCTGGCCCTGCAGGAAGCCCTTGGCGTCGTTGGAGAACTCCAGGGTCACCAGCGCCTCCTCGTCTTCCGCGCGGCGCAGTACGATGCGCCCATCGGGCAGTTCAACGATTTCCAGGAATGAGGTCGGCATGGCTAGGTTCTCTCACAGCAGAACGGCCATTGTAACAGTCATGGCCGCTCTCCCCTAGCCCAACCGACTTCCGGCAGGCTCAGAGCTCGGTCAGCGCCCCACGGAAGCGCAACACCATTTCCTTCAGCGACTTGCGCCAGGCTTCCAGTTCGGCGTTGCCCAGGGCCTGCGGCTCTTCCTCGTCCAGGCTGACGGCCTGGATCAGCGGCTGGGTCGGGTCGACCTTGGCCTTGCGCGGCTCGCGCGGCGGCAGGAACAGCTCGGCGTAGGCGGCCAACAGCTGCGCCAGCCAGGTTTCCGGCTGCTGCGCCAGCTCCACCAGCTCGGCCAGTTCCGGGCTCGGCGAGGCCGCCAGCACCTCGGCGTTGAGCAGCAGCTCGACGCGCGGCGCATTGGCCTCGGGCAGGCGGTAGTAGCCGGCGATCTCGTGGGCCACGCCCAGCACCGCGCCGTACAGGTGGAACAGCGCCGCCTCGCGCTCGGCCTGCACCAGCGCCTGGGCGTTCATCGGCCGCGCCTCTTCCGCCTTGCGCCAGGCTTCCAGGGCCAGGCCGGCGAAATACAGCTTCTGGTTGGTGCGGGTGTAGAGTTCCTGAGCCATCAGCGCGCCCTCATGCGGTCACTCGGCAGTATATGCGCGCCCCGCCTGCGCGGGGCGCGCCGCCCATCAGCGCTTGTCCTCGACCTTCCACTTGCCGCCGTCGAAGAAGGCGCGCCAGCCGCTGGGCTTGCCGTCCACCTCGGACTGCACGTACTGCTCCTTGGTCTTGCGGCTGAAGCGGATCACCGCCGGGCGGCCATCCGGGTCCTTCTGCGGCGCGGCGAGCAGGAAGTGGTATTTCGGGTCCAGCTCGTCCTTGTGCGGGATCAGCTCGCTCACCAGGGGCGCGCGGGTCTCGCGGTTCTTGGGGAACTGGCTGGCGGCCAGGAACAGGCCGGAAGCGCCGTCGCGCAGCACGTAGACGTCGTCGACCTTCTCGCACTTGAGCTCGGGCATGCGGATGGCGTCCATCTTCGGCGGCGCCGGCTCGCCGTTCTTCAGCAGCTTGCGGGTGTTCTTGCAGGCCGGGTTGGTGCAACCGAAGAACTTGCCGAAGCGGCCGGTCTTGAGCTGCATCTGGCTGCCGCACTTGTCGCATTCCAGGCTCGGGCCTTCGTAGCCCTTGATGCGGTACTGGCCTTCCTCGATCTCGTAGCCCGGGCAATCCGGGTTGTTGCCGCAGATATGCAGCTTGTGCTTCTCGTCCAGCAGGTAGGCGTCCATCGCCGTGCTGCAGATCGGGCAGCGGTGCTTGCCGCGCAGCACGCGGGATTCGGACTCGCCCTCGTCGTCCGCGGCGATCTCGTCGCCGGGGATGAGGTTGATGGTCGCCTTGCAGCGCTCCTTCGGCGGCAGGCTGTAGCCGGAGCAGCCGAGGAACACGCCGGTGGAGGCGGTGCGGATCATCATCGGCCGGCCGCACTCGCGGCAGGGGATGCTGGTCAGGGTCGGCTGGTTGGCGCGCATGCCTTTCTCGCTGACCTCGGCCACTTCGAGCTTCTTCTTGAAGTCGCCGTAGAACTCGTCGAGCAGGTGCTTCCAGTCGCGCTCGCCCTGGGCCACGTCATCCAGGTGCTCTTCCATGCCGGCGGTGAAGCCGTAGTCCATCAGGTTGGAGAAGCTCTCGTTGAGGCGGTCGGTGACGATGTCGCCCATCTTCTCGGCGTAGAAGCGGCGGTTGTGGGTGGTGACGTAGCCGCGCTCCTGGATGGTCGAGATGATCGCCGCGTAGGTCGACGGGCGGCCGATGCCGCGCTTCTCCAGTTCCTTGACCAGGCTGGCTTCGGAATAGCGCGCCGGCGGCTTGGTGAAGTGCTGGCTCGGGTCGAGCTTGAGCAGCTTCATCGCATCGCCCTGGTCCATCATCGGCAGCACGTCGTCCTCGCCCGGCCTGCTCTGCTGCGGCAGCACCTTGGTGTAGCCGTCGAACTTGAGGATGCGGCCCTTGGCGCGCAGCTCGAAGTCACCGGCGGCGACGCTGACGGTGGTGGACAGGTATTCGGCCGGCGGCATCTGGCAGGCCACGAACTGGCGCCAGATCAGGTCGTACAGGCGCTCGGCGTCGCGCTCCATGCCCGACAGCTGGGTCGGACGCAGGTTGACGTCGGACGGACGGATCGCTTCGTGCGCTTCCTGGGCGCCTTCCTTGCTGGAATAGAAGTTCGGCTTGGCCGGCAGGTATTTCTTGCCGAACTCGCTGTCGATGAAGCCGCGCACCATGTCGATGGCGTCGGCCGACAGGTTGGTCGAGTCGGTACGCATGTAGGTGATGTAGCCGGCTTCGTAGAGACGCTGGGCCATCATCATGGTCTTCTTCACGCCGAAGCCCAGGCGGTTGCTCGCGGCCTGCTGCAGGGTCGAGGTGATGAAGGGCGCCGAGGGCCGGCTGGAGGTCGGTTTGTCCTCGCGCTTGGCCACGCTGTAGCTGGAGGCCTTGAGCTTCTCCAGGGCGGCCATGGCCTGGGCTTCGTTGAGCGGCTTGAAGGCTTCGCCCTTCTCGCGCACCACTTCGAAGCGAGCCTTCTCGCCGCGCGGGCTGTTCAGGTCGGCATGGATTTCCCAGTATTCCTCGGGGACGAAGGCGCGGATCTCGCGCTCGCGCTCCACCACCAGCTTCACCGCCACCGACTGCACGCGGCCGGCGGACAAGCCGCGGGCGATCTTGGCCCACAGCAGCGGCGAGACCATGTAGCCCACCACGCGGTCGAGGAAGCGCCGCGCCTGCTGGGCGTTGACGCGGTTGATGTCCAGCTCGCCGGGCTGCGAGAAGGCCTCCTGGATGGCCTTCTTGGTGATTTCGTTGAACACCACGCGCTTGTAGCGGCTGTCGTCGCCGCCGATGGCCTCGCGCAGGTGCCAGGCGATGGCCTCCCCTTCGCGGTCCAAGTCGGTTGCGAGATAGATGGTGTCGGCATCCTTGGCCAGGCGGCGCAGCTCGTCGATCACCTTCTCCTTGCCGGGAAGGATCTCGTACTTGGCCTTCCAGCCGTGCTCCGGGTCCACGCCCATGCGGGTGAACAGCTGGCGCTTGGCCTTCTCCTTCGGCGACAGCGCAGGGGCTTCGGCAGCGCTCTTGCGGGCCTTGGCCGCGGCCGGCTCCTTCGCGCTGGACGAACCGCTGGTGGGCAGGTCGCGAATGTGGCCGATGCTCGACTTCACCACGTACTGGCTGCCCAGGTACTTGTTGATGGTCTTGGCCTTGGCCGGTGATTCCACGATGACCAGCGATTTACCCATGGATCGGAAGATTCCTGCTTCGAGAAGGTGAATATAAGGAGGGAGGCGCCCGGAACGGCACCGCTATATATAGTGGTGGTCCGCCCAAGGTCAAGTTCAGGATTCGCCGAAACCGACCTGGGTCAATCCCAGCGGGTCGCTTTCGGCGCTCACCAGAGCAAAGCGCGGAACCAGCTCGCCGTCCACCTCCACCGCTTCGGTGAACATGCCCAGCGGGCGCACCCAGAGGCCGAACTCGCCGTACAGCGCCTGGTAGACCACCAGGGTCTCCTCGCTCTCCGAATGCCGCGCCACGCCCAGCACGCGGTAGTGCTGGCCCTTGTAGTGACGGTACAGGCCGGTCTGCAGTTCCATACGCTGCCCTCCTCGGCAAAAAAGCCGCGATTCTCCAGGCCCCGGGCGATCGGGGCAATCCCCCATTCCCGGAAAAACGAAAGCCGGGGCACAGGGCCCCGGCTCGTCCATCGACGAAAGCTTAGAATCTGTTCACGATCTCGCTAGCTGGCGCAGCAGATCGTGGGCAGGTTCCTAGACGCGTTCGAAGATGGTGGTGATGCCCTGGCCGAGGCCCACGCACATGGTGGACACGCCCAGGGTGCCGCCGTTCTGTTTCATCACGTTCAGCAGGGTGCCGGAGATACGCGCACCGGAGCAGCCGAACGGGTGGCCCAGGGCGATGGCGCCGCCGTGCAGGTTGACCTTCTGGTCCATCTTGTCGAGCAGCTTGAGGTCCTTCAGCACCGGCAGGGCCTGGGCGGCGAAGGCCTCGTTGAGCTCGACGAAGTCGATGTCGTCGATGGTCAGGCCGGCGCGCTTGAGCGCCTTGTTGGTCGAGGGCACCGGGCCGTAGCCCATGATCGCCGGGTCGACGCCCGCCACGGCCATGGCGCGGACCACGGCCATCGGCTGGATGCCCAGGTCCTTGGCGCGCTGGGCGCTCATGACGATCATGCAGGAAGCGCCGTCGGTGATCTGCGAGGAGGTACCCGCAGTCACGGTGCCGCCTTTCGGGTTGAACGCCGGCTTCAGCGCGGCCAGGCTTTCCAGGGAGGTTTCCGGACGAATGGTCTCGTCGAAATCGAAGACCTTCAGGAAGCCGTTCTCGTCATACCCTTCCATCGGGATGATCTCGTCCTTGAACTTGCCTTCCTGGGTAGCCTTCCACGCCAGCTGGTGCGAACGCACGCCGAACTTGTCCTGGGCCTCGCGGGTGATGCCGTGCATCTTGCCCAGCATCTCGGCGGTCAGGCCCATCATGCCGGAGGCCTTGGCGGCGTACAGCGACAGGTGCGGGTTCGGGTCGACGCCGTGCATCATGCCGACGTGGCCCATGTGCTCCACGCCGCCGACGACGAAGACGTCGCCGTTGCCGGTCTGGATCGCCTGCACGGCGGTGTGCAGGGCGCTCATCGACGAGCCGCACAGGCGGCTGACGGTCTGGCCGGCGCTGGTGTGGGGGATCGGGGTCATCAGCGAGGCCATGCGCGCGATGTTCCAGCCCTGTTCCAGGGTCTGGTTCACGCAGCCCCAGATGACGTCCTCGACTTCCGCCGGGTCGACCTTCGGGTTGCGTGCAAGCACGCCGCTGATCAGGTGCGCGGACATGTTCTCCGCACGGGTGTTGCGGTGCATCCCGCCCTTGGAACGGCCCATCGGGGTGCGGCCGAAGTCGACAATGACGGCGTCTCTCGGATTCAGGCTCATAAATTCACTCTCGCTCTATTCGTTCGCACTCAACCGAAGAACTTCTGGCCGTTCTTGGCCATTTCACGCAGCTTCGCGGTCGGGTGGTACAGCGGGCCCAGGTCGGCGTACTTGTCGGCCAGGGCGACGAATTCGGCCACGCCGATGGAGTCGATGTAGCGCAGCGCACCGCCACGGAAGGGCGGGAAGCCGATGCCGTAGATCAGGCCCATGTCGGCCTCGGCGGCGGTTTCGACGATGCCGTCTTCCAGGCAGCGCACGGTCTCCAGGCACAGCGGGATCATCATGTAGTTGATGATGTCCTCGTCGGTCAGCTCACGCTGCTCGCTGACGATGGCCTTGAGCAGTTCGTAGGCCTGCGGGTCGTTGACTTTCTTCGGCTTGCCGCGCTTGTCGGTCTCGTAGACGTAGAAGCCCTTGCCGTTCTTCTGGCCCAGGCGGTTGGCCTCGTACATGACGTCGACGGCGGTCTTGCCTTCAACGGCCATGCGGTCCGGGAAGCCTTCGGCCATCACGTCGCGGCCATGGTGGCCGGTGTCGATGCCGACCACGTCGGACAGGTAGGCCGGGCCCATGGGCCAGCCGAACTTCTCCATCACCTTGTCGATGCGCGCGAAGTCGACGCCGAAGCCCAGCAGCTTGGAGAAGCCGCCGAAGTACGGGAACAGCACGCGGTTGACCAGGAAGCCGGGGCAGTCATTCACCACGATGGGGTTCTTGCCCATCTTCTTGGCGTAGGCCACGGTGGTGGCGACGGCCACTTCACCGGACTTCTCACCGCGGATGACCTCGACCAAGGGCATCATGTGCACCGGGTTGAAGAAGTGCATGCCGACGAAGTTTTCCGGGCGCTTCAGGGCCTGGGCCAGCAGGCTGATGGAGATGGTCGAGGTGTTGGAAGCGAGGATCGCGTCCTC
This sequence comes from Pseudomonas citronellolis, assembly GCF_900112375.1. GTDB lineage: Bacteria > Pseudomonadota > Gammaproteobacteria > Pseudomonadales > Pseudomonadaceae > Pseudomonas > Pseudomonas citronellolis. The sequence goes on from NZ_FOLS01000009.1 coordinate 137,401, forward strand.
CTTGACCACGCCTTCCACCTCGGCCAGCACGATCTGCTTGACCTTGGGGTTCTCGACCACGGCTTCGACGACGATGTCGACGTTGCCGAAGTCGCCGTAGGACATGGTCGGGCGGATGGCGTTCAGCGCCTCGGCCATCTTGGCCGGGGTCAGGCGGCCCTTCTCGACGCGCTTGCCGAGCAGCTTGGAGGCCTCGTTCAGGCCCATCTGGATACCCTCTTCGCGGATATCCTTCATCAGGATCGGGGTGCCCTTGACCGCCGACTGGTAGGCGATGCCGCCGCCCATGATGCCGGCGCCGAGCACGGCGGCCAGTTTCACGTCCTTGGCGACTTCGTCGTACTGCTTGGCTTTCTTCTTCAGTTCCTGGTCGTTCAGGAACAGGCCGATCAGGCTTTGCGCGACCGAGGTCTTGGCCAGCTTGACGAAGCCCTGGGCCTCGACTTCCAGCGCCTTGTCACGGCCGAAGTTGGCGGCCTTCTGGATCGACTTGATGGCTTCGACCGGGGCCGGGTAGTTCGGGCCGGCCTGGCCAGCGACGAAGCCCTTGGCGGTCTCGAAGGCCATCATCTGCTCGATGGCGTTGAGCTTGATCTTTTCCAGCTTGGGCTGGCGGCGGGCCTTGTGGTCCAGCTCGCCGGCGATGGCGCGCTTGACCAGGTCCAGGGCCGCGGCCTGCAGTTGCTCGGGGGCGACCACGGCGTCGACGGCGCCGACTTTCAGGGCGTCCTCGGCACGGTTTTCCTTGCCCGAGGCGATCCACTCCACGGCGTTGTCCACGCCGATCAGGCGCGGCAGGCGCACGGTGCCGCCGAAGCCCGGGTAGATGCCCAGCTTGACTTCCGGCAGGCCGATCTTGGCGGTGGCGCTCATCACGCGGAAGTCCGCGGCCAGGCACATTTCCAGGCCGCCGCCCAGGGCGATGCCGTTGATCGCGGCGACGGTCGGGACCTCGAGGTCCTCGAAGGCGCTGAAGATCGTGTTGGCTTCGAGGTTGCCGGCCAGCAGTTCTTCGTCCGGCAGCTTGAAGTTGTCGACGAATTCGGTGATGTCGGCGCCGACGATGAACACGCCTTTGCCGCTGGTCACGATCACGCCCTTGACGGACGCATCGGCCTTGATCGCATCGACTGCTTCACGCAGTTCGTTCAGGGTGAGCCGGTTGAACTTGTTGACGGACTCGCCCTTGAGGTCGAAATTCAGCTCGACGATGCCGCTCTCAAGAGCCTTAACCGTGATGGCTTTACCTTGGTAAATCATCAACTGATCTCCACGCTAGGGAAGCTTGAACTCACGCATCGGACGCCGTGTATCGGGACCGTTCCGCAGTCGCGGAGCATAGTCCCAAAGCCTGCGGCACACCCGCCGATGCGATAGTCGGGGCCTTGGTTCGACCGTTCGTACATGGCAAACGCTCGATTCATACGCCCGTTTGATTCGGGTGTGCACACCTTCTTCGAAAAGCCTGCGCTTGTCAATCGCGGACGGCTGTCCGAAAGGCCTCTGGTTCGCCGCATTCAGCGAGGTTCTGCCGCGACATTCAGCAAAACCATGGCGCCCCGTGCCGCTGTCTGGCCCGGGGCCAGCCACGTCGTTGGCAAAATGCCCGGACGCGGGTTAGAGTCCGGCGAATCGCTTGTCGCCGAGCATCGCGAAGAACAACAAGAAGCCCCACGGCCCCAAGGAGACGCGCCCATGCCATGCCGACCGCTGGCCCGCCTGTTGTCCCTGTTCGTCCTGTCCGCCCTGCCCTTTCTGGCCCACGCCGAGCCCGCCGGCGACCTGCTGGCGCTGCACCAGATGCGCCTGGCCGCCCAGCGCAGCCTGAGCGACCTGTTCCTGCTCAACGCCATGGCTGGGGACCCGCGCTACGCGGGCCTGGTGGCCAGCTCCACGGCCGACGCCGGCGCCGCCCTGGAACGCCTGGGGCAGATGCCCGGCAGCGCCTCGGCGCAGCTCAGGAGCAAGCTGCAGGAACAGTGGGACGGCTACCGCCAGGCCCTGGAGCAGCAGCTGCAGGCGCAGAAGCAGAACGGCTACAACGACTTCCAGCCCCTGGGCGACCTGGCCAGCCGCAACAGCCAGCTGCTGGATACCGCCGAACAGCTCTACGAGGGCATCCAGAAGGACAGCGGCCAGCAGGTGCCGCCGCTCACCCAGCAGAGCCGCGACCAGAGCCTGCTGATGCAGTCGATCACCTGGAACTACGTGTCGCGCAACGCCTCGGCGGGCGCCAACCCGGTGCGCAGCGAGGACCAGCAGGCCCTCGACGACCTGACCAACCGCTTCGCCATCAACCTGCTGCAACTGCAGCAGGCGCCGCAGACCAGCCCGGAGATCGGCCGCGAGCTGCGGGCCATCTCCACCAAGTGGCGGTTCATCGAGAAATCGCTGCAGAGCGCCGCGCAGAGCAACGTGCCCTTCCTCATCGACAAGTACTCCGACGGCATCATCGCCGACCTGGAGCAGGTCTCCGGCCGCTATGCCGCGGCGCAGCTCTGAATGACGGCAGCGCCACGGCGCTCAGGCGCGCCGGGAAAGGAAGTCGGCGATGCGCTGCAGGTGGCTGGCGTCGCCGCGCTCGCCCCAGTACAGGGCGATGAACTGCGCCGAAGCCTCGACCATGTACACGTCGCCCGGCAGCGTCGCCAGGTCGGCGAGCAGTTCCTCGTCGGCGCAGGGCTCGCGCCAGCGGTCCAGCCACACGCCCGGTGCGCTCTGCCAGTAGCGCCACTCGTCGTTGCGCCCACGGCTGCGGCCGCGGTGGTACTGCGCGCAGCTCTGCGGCGGTTGCCGCTCCAGCCAGTGCGGCCACTCCTGGCGCGCCATCTGCATGGCCAGCCCCAGGCGCCGCGCCTGCAGGCGCAGGTCCATCTGCCCGCGCTGGCCGCGCGAGGGCATCAGCCAGGCCAGCGGGCTGAGCACCAGCGCCAGGAGCAGAATCGACCACCAGACCGTCATATCGGGTATACCTCGGCCCAAAGAGCCATACTTGCATTCATAACTGTCCCCCGGAGGAGACGCTCATGCCCTACCAACACATCCTGGTCGCCGTGGACCTCACCGACGAATGCGATCCGGTGATGAAGCGCGCCGTGGCGCTGGCCTCCAGCACCCAGGCGCAGCTGTCCACCGTGCACGTGGTCGAGCCCATGGCCATGGCCTTCGGCGGTGACGTGCCGATGGACCTGTCGATGCTGCAGCAACAGCAGTTCGACCAGGCCAAGGAGCGCATGCACCAGTTCACCCTCTGCTACCCGCAGGTATCCATCGCCCAGAGCCACCTGGTCTACGGCCAGCCGCGCCAGGAAATCCACCGCCTGGCCAAGGAACAGGGCTGCGACCTGATCATCGTCGGCAGCCACGGCCGCCACGGCCTGGCCCTGCTGCTGGGCTCCACCGCCAACGACGTGCTGCACGGCGCGCCCTGCGACGTGCTGGCGGTGCGCCTGCAGAAGACCGAGTGAGTCAGCCCGGGCGCCCGTCGCGGCGGGCGCCCGGTTTCAGAACACCTCTCCCCCGCTCATCAATGCCGGGCGAACCTTCTGCAACTGCGCCTCCAGCGAATAGCTCATGCTCGAGGACATGGAGAAGAAGCTGAGGAAGGCCTTGAGGTTGGAGTCGCCCACGCAGCTGTCGTGGATGCGCTGCCAGAACGCCTGGTTGACCAGTTGCAGCTGCTGGTACAGGCGCACCAGCCCCTTCAGTTCCCAGTCGGCGTGGCGCCCCTCGCGGTAGTTGAAGTACTGGCGCATCAGGTACAGCGACACCGCGCGGGTGATGAACTCCTGGTTGCTGGCGAACGGCAGGTGCTGCTGGGCCATGGGCTTGAGCCGCCCCAGCAGCGGGCAGGCGCTGGTGGCCATGATCACCCCCAGCAGCGCCCGCAGGCCCTCCTCCAGGCCGACCTGCTTGTGGTACTCGCGCTCGGGGGTGCGCACCAGCACATCCACCTTCTTCAGCGCCGGCAGGCCGCGGAAATCCTCGATCACCCGGTGCAGGTCCACCGCCGCCGGGCAATACCTGTGCTGCTCGCGGGACAGCGGGCAGTTGCTGCACTGGTTGTGCTCCAGGCGCGTCCACGCCGGCGCCCCGGTGGCCTGCTCGCCATCGAAGCGGCGTTCCAGCTCGATGCGGTAGCTGAAGCCCTGTTCGTCATCCAGATTGATGCGGTACTCGATCGCCATGCCCTTCCCCAACTCGCCGATCGCCGCCACAGCGGCAGCCCCCAGGCACCTTCCCGACGGGGCAGGTCATTCTTCCAGTTCGGCCCAGCGCTCGATCAGCCGGTCCAGCTCGGCCTGCAGGCTGTCCAGGCGCTCCAGCACCACGCGGGTCTCCTCCGCCGGGCGCTGGTAGAAGCTGGGCGCCGAGATTTCTTCCTGCACGCCGGCCAGTTCGGCCTCCAGGGCGTCGATCTGCCCGGGGATGGCCTCCAGTTCGCGCTGCAGCTTGTAGCTGAGCTTCTTCTTCGCCGCCTCCGGCGCCGCGGCCGGTGCCGCGGCTGCCTGCGGGGCGGGCTCGGATTTCGCCGCCTTCTCCTCGCCCACGCCCAGCAGGCGCGGCGAACCGCCCTGGCGCAGCCAGTCCTGGTAGCCGCCGACGAACTCGCGCACGCGGCCCTCGCCTTCGAACACCAGGGTGCTGGTCACCACGTTGTCGAGGAAGGCGCGGTCGTGGCTGACCATCAGCACGGTGCCGTCGAAACTCAGCAGCACCTCTTCCAGCAGCTCCAGGGTTTCCACGTCCAGGTCGTTGGTCGGTTCGTCCAGCACCAGCAGGTTGGCCGGCTTGCTGAACAGCTTGGCCAGCAACAGCCGTGCCCGTTCGCCGCCGGACAGCGCCTTGACCGGCGTGCGGGCGCGCTGCGGGGAGAACAGGAAGTCGCCCAGGTAGCTCAGCACGTGGCGGTTCTGGCCGTTGATGGTGATGAATTCGCGGCCTTCGGCGATGTTGTCGATGACGGTCTTTTCCGGCTCCAGCTGGTGACGCAACTGGTCGAAATAGGCCACTTCCAGGCACGTGCCTTCCTTGATGCTGCCGGAAGTCGGCTGCAGGTCGCCCAGCAGCAGCTTGAGCAGGGTGGTCTTGCCGGTGCCGTTGGCGCCCAGCAGGCCGATGCGGTCGCCGCGCTGCAGCACCAGGGAGAAATCGCGGATCAGCGGCTCGCCGCCGGGATGGGCGAAGCCGACCTTCTCGGCGACTATCACCTGCTTGCCGGACTTCTCCGCCGTCTCCATCTGGAAGCTGGCCTTGCCGGTGCGCTCGCGGCGTTCGGCACGCTCGTTGCGCATGGCCTTGAGCGCGCGCACGCGGCCCTCGTTGCGGGTGCGCCGGGCCTTGATGCCCTGGCGGATCCACACTTCCTCCTGGGCCAGGCGCTTGTCGAACAGCGCGTTGGCCGCCTCTTCCGCCGCCAGTTGCTGCTCCTTGTGCACCAGGAAGCTGGCGTAGTCGCCCTTCCAGTCGATCAGGTGGCCGCGGTCGAGTTCGAGGATGCGGTTGGCCACGGCCTGCAGGAAGGCGCGGTCGTGGGTGATGAACAGCACCGCGCCGGGGAAGCCGGCCAGCGCCTCTTCCAGCCAGGCGATGGCGCCGATGTCCAGGTGGTTGGTCGGCTCGTCCAGCAGCAGCAGGTCCGGCTCAGCCACCAGCGCCTGGGCCAGCAGCACGCGGCGGCGCCAGCCACCGGAAAGCTCGGAGAGGGTCTTGTCGGCCGGCAGCTGCAGGCGCGTGAGGGTGGTTTCCACCAGTTGCTGCAGGCGCCAGCCGTCGCGGGCTTCCAGGGCCTGCTGGACGCGCGCCAGCTGGGTCAGGTCGTCCTCGCCCTGGATGTGCAGGCTCAGGTGGTGGTAGCGGCTGAGCAGCTCGCCGACCTCGGCCAGGCCCTCGGCGACCACGTCGTAGACCGTGCGCTCGTCGGCCACCGGCAGCTCCTGCGGCAGCTCGCCGATCTTCAGCGCCGGGGCGCGCCAGATGGCGCCGTCGTCGGGCATCTGCTCGCCCTTGACCAGCTTGAGCATGCTCGACTTGCCGGTGCCGTTGCGACCGATGATGCAGACCCGCTCGCCCTTCTCGATCTGCCAGGACACCTGGTCCAGGAGCGGCGTGGTGCCAAAGGCGAGGGATACATCGGTGAACTTCAGCAGGGTCATGGGGCATCTCCGGAAACTGGGGCCGCAGTGTAAGGGAAACTCGAAAAAAGTCAGAGCCTTGCACGAGCGCCGCGGCTGTCATCTTTTGTGCCCGACGGTAGTCCCACAACGCTTCCGCCGCCGCCGCGCAACAGGCTAAGCTTGTGCCTATCGGCGCCGGCCAGACCGCGCCACGAATCATTTTGCGGAAGAGTCATGCGCGGTCGCCTTTCACTATTGTTCTCCTGCCTGATCCTCACCCTGACCAGCGCCGCGCCGGCGCACGCTGCCCCGCTGCAGCAACAGCGGCAGATGTACGACGAGGCCAAGGCCGCCCTGGCGCGCAACGACAACGGCCCCTACCTGCGCTACCGCCAGGCCCTGGCGGATTATCCGCTGGAACCCTACCTGGGCTACGACGACCTGACCAACCGTCTGAAAAGCGCCAGCGACGCCGAGATCGAGGGCTTCCTCACCGAGCACGGCGACCTGCCGCAGATCAACTGGCTGAAGCTGCGCTGGCTGCGCCAGCTGGCCGACCGCCAGGACTGGAAGACCTTCCTCGACTACTACGACCCGAAGATGAACTTCACCGAGCTGGACTGCCTGTACGGCCAGTACCAGCTCACCCACGGGCAGAAGGCCGCCGGCTACGAGACCGCGCAGAAGCTGTGGCTGGTGGGCAAGTCGCAACCCGACGCCTGCGACACCCTGTTCGACCTCTGGCAGGCCGACGGCCAGCTCACCGAGGACATGGTCTGGAGGCGCCTGAAGCTGGCGGCCGAGAAAGGCAACTACGGCCTGGCCACCACCCTCGCCAAGCGCCTGCCGACCCTCGGCAGCCTCGGCGAGCTGATGGTCAAAGTGGCGCAGAACCCCGCCCAGCTGAGCCAGACCGAACGCTTCAGCCTGCGCACCCACGCCATGGCCGACGTGGTCGGCCTGGGCCTGCGGCGCCTGGCCAAGCAGGACCCGGAGCGCGCCCTGGGCCTGCTCGACGGCTACGAGAGCAGCCTGCCGTTCACCGGCGAGGAGAAGGTCAACATCGCCCGGCAGATCGGCCTGGGCCTGGCGCGCCGCTACGACCCACGCGCCCTGCCGCTGATGACCCGCTACGATCCCGAGCTGCGCGACAACACCGTCAGCGAATGGCGCCTGCGCCTGCTGATGCGCCTGGGCCGCTGGGAAGACGCCTACCAGTTGACGCGCCAGTTGCCCAAGGACCTCGCCGAGACCAACCGCTGGCGCTACTGGCAGGCACGCACCCTGCAGCTGGCCCAGCCGCAGAACCCGCAGGCCATAGCGCTGTACCAGCCGCTGGCGCGCGAGCGCGACTTCTACGGCTTCCTCGCCGCCGACCGGATCAACGCGCCCTACCAGCTGAACAACCGCCCGGTGAGCATCAGCCCGCAGGTGATGCAGCGCGTGCGCAACGCCGCCAGCACCCGCCGCGCCCTGGAGTTCTACGCCCGCGGCGACGTGATCAGCGCCCGCCGCGAGTGGTATTACGCCGCACGGGTGTTCAACCGCGACGAACTGCTGGCCCAGGCCCGCATGGCCTACGACATGCAGTGGTACTTCCCGGCCATCCGCGCCATCAGCCAGGCGCAGTACTGGGACGACCTCGACATCCGCTTCCCGGTGGCGCACCGCGACAGCCTGCTGCGCGAAGCGCGCAACCGCGACCTGCACCCCAGCTGGGTGTTCGCCATCACCCGCCAGGAAAGCGCCTTCATGTCCGATGCGCGCTCCGGCGTCGGCGCCACCGGGCTGATGCAGCTGATGCCGGCCACCGCCAAGGAAACCTCGAAGAAGTTCGGCATTCCCCTGGCCGGGCCGCAGCAACTGATAGTGCCGGACCTCAACATCCGCCTCGGCGCCGCCTACCTCAGCCAGGTGCAGGGCCAGTTCAACGGCAACCGCGTGCTCGCCACCGCCGCCTACAACGCCGGCCCCGGCCGCGTGCGCCAGTGGCTGAAGGACGCCCGCCACCTGTCCTTCGACGTCTGGGTGGAGAGCATCCCCTTCGACGAAACCCGCCAGTACGTGCAGAACGTGCTGTCCTACGCGGTCATCTACGGCCAGAAGATCGGCGTGCCGCAGCCGCTGGTGGACTGGCACGAGCGCTTCTTCGACGAGCTTTGAGCGCCCCTTGGCGTAGGGCGGATAACCGTTCGCGGTTATCCGCCGCCTGACCTTCGCATCCGCGCACTGCGAGCGCGGGCCGGAGCGCCTTTCAGAATCGTGGCGATGGGTATCGCTTCGCTCGACCCATCCTACGGTGGTGTTTGCCGGAGAATGCAGGAGCGGACCATGTCCGCGATAGCCGGGGGTATCGGCGCGATTCGCGGATGAGATCCGCTCCTACCATACGGGCGGGCACGGCTCGCTCCTACGAAGAGCATCTCGGCGCAGTCGGCAAGACCGTTATTCCCAACGCCATTCCCCCTGTAGGAGCGCGCCCTGCGCGCGAAATCGCGGGCAGGGCCCGCTCCTACAGGTGCGGGCGAAAGCCCATCCGCGGGAGCTGGATCACTCCAGGATTTCCACCGGCATGCCCACGCGCAGCTCGCCGCGGCCGAGGGGGAGCAGGTTCTGCCCGAGCAGCGCCTCGCCGTCCACCTGGCGGTACTTGAGCAGCGTCGCCAGGGGTTCGCGGTTGGGGTCGCGCTCGCCGGTGTGCGGGTCGATGGTGGTGAGGATGCAGCGGCCGCAGGGTTTGGCCACGCGGAACTCGACTTCGCCGATGCGGATGCGCTTCCAGCCGTCCTCGGCATAGGGCGCGCTGCCCTCCAGCACCAGGTTGGGGCGGAAGCGCAGCATCTCCAGGGGCTGGCCGACGCGCGCGGCCAGGTCGTCCACCGAGGCCTGGCTCATCAGCAGCAACGGGAAGCCATCGGCGAAATGTACCTTCTCGCCCGGCTCGGCATAGGCGGTGTCCACCTGCCGCGCGCGCTGCTCGGGGATTTCCACCAGCCGGCACGGGCGGCCGAGGAAGCGGCTCAGCCAGTCCGCAGCGGCCTCGCCGGCATCCGGCACCTGCAGGCTGTCGCGCCAGATGGTCACGCCGCGCAGCGCATCGTCCACGCCGGGCACTGCCACCAGCAGGTCCTCCATGCCCGGCGCGCGCAGGCGCAGGGCCTGGCCGCCGTCCTGCCAGCGCGCCTCGATGCGGCCCAGTTGCGGCAGCAGGCGCTGGGTGAGGAAGCGGCCGTTGGAAGCCTCCACCACCATCCAGCGGCGGTCGCCCTGCAGGCCGAGGGCGTCCAGCCCGATGCGCTCCAGGGGCTCGAACTGCCCGGACTTGAGCGGGTAGCGGTAGAGGGCGCTGAGGGTGATCATGCTGGCGGCTTCCTTGATGCGGCAAAGAAGCCGTTATACGGGGCGGGCCGGCGCCTAGCAATCGGTGCATCGCGGACCTGTCGGCGCGATTCGCGGATAGGATCCGCTCCTACGCCGCTCCACCCGCGCCATTCCCCTGTAGGAGCGCGCCCTGCGCGCGAATCGCGGGCAGGGCCCGCTCCTACAGGTAGGTGAGCAGGCCGCGCCGGGATGCTCTTCGTAGGAGCGGATCCTATCCGCGATTGCGCCGGCAGGCGCCGGCGTTCACACCATCGCGGCTCAGGCCGGCAGCTTCTCCAGGCGCCGGCGGATCACGTCCACCAGCAGGTCCGGCTGGAACTTGGAGAGGAAGTCGTCGCAGCCCACCTTGCGCACCATGGCTTCGTTGAAGCTGCCCGACAGCGAGGTGTGCAGCACCACGTAGAGCCCGGCCAGGCGCGGGTCGTTGCGGATCTCGGTGGTCAGGCGGTAGCCGTCCATCTCCGGCATCTCGGCGTCGGTGAAGACCATCAGCAGCTTCTCGTCCATGTCCTCGCCGGCATTGGCCCAGGCCTGCAGCTGGCGCAGCGCGCGCAGGCCGTCGGTGGCCACGTGCAGCTTCAGGCCAAGCTGGCCGAGGGTGTCGCGCAGTTGGTTGACGGCGACGCTGGAGTCGTCCACCACCAGCACCTCGCGGCCGCTGGTCTGCGCCAGCAGGTCGTCGTCCAGGCGTTCGGCGGAGACGCGGGTGTTCATCGGCACGATCTCGGCCAGCACCTTCTCCACGTCGATGATTTCCACCAGGCGCTCGTCGATGCGGGTGATGGCGGTCAGGTAGTGCTGGCGCCCGGCCCCGCCGGGCGGCGGCTGCACCGCCTCCCAGTTGAGGTTGAGGATGCGCTCCACGCCGCCGACCAGGAAGGCCTGCACCGAGCGATTGTACTCGGTGACGATGATGGTGCTGCGCTCCTCGGGGCGCAGCGGGCGCATGCCGATGGCGTGGGACAGGTCGATCACCGGCAGCGTCTGGCCGCGCAGGTTGATCACCCCGCAGATCATCGGGTGGCGCTGCGGGATCAGCGTCAGGCGCGGCAGCTGCAGCACCTCCTGGACCTTGAACACGTTGATCGCGAACTGCTGCCGGCCGGCCAGGCGGAACACCAGGATCTCCAGGCGGTTCTGCCCCACCAGTCGGGTGCGTTGATCGACGCTGTCGAGAATGCCGGCCATGGGGGCTCCTGAAATCGGGATGAATAGCGTGTCGCTGTATCGGCCAGAATTCCGGCGACGAAATACTGGCGCAACGCCATCATGCCTCAGAAGCCCGTTCCGGGCCAGCCCCGGCGATCAGCCGCCGAGCAGCGGCGAGTCCGCCGGCAGATGCAGGCGCAACGCTGCCGGGCGCACCTCGAAGCGCGCCCGTCGCGCCTGAAGGGGTTCGCCGTCGAGGTTGATTGCCAGGCCCTCGCCGGCCTCCAGTTCGAGCCACGGCAGGCGCGCGCGGACGAACAGTTCCTGCAGTCCGCCGCCGCTGCCGAGCAGGCTGCCCAGGGCGGACAGCATGTCACCCGGCGCCGGCAATATGCTGACGTCGAGCAGGCCGTCGTCGGCCAGCGCCTGGGCGCATAGCGGGTGCCCGCCGCCGGCCTGGCGGCCGTTGCCGATGCCCAGGGCGAGGAATTCGCCCTGCCAGTCGAAGCCCGGGCCGCGGAAGTGGCCTTCGGCCGAGTGCACCTCGGAGAAACGGCTGATCCCGGTCAGCAGGTAGGCCGCGCCGCCCAGGGCCTTCTTCAGGTCTTCGGAGGTGTTGGCCGTGACCGTGGAACCGAAGCCGCCGGTGGCCATGTTGAGGAAGATGCCCCCCTCCACCTCGCCCAGGTCGATGGGCCGCGCCACCTCCTCCAGCAGGCCCAGCGCCGCGGCCGGCTCCAGCGGGATGCCGGCGGCGCGGGCGAAGTCGTTGGCCGTGCCCAGCGGCAGCAGCGCCAGGCTGGCCGCGGCGTCAGCACGGTACAGCGCCTCGGCCACGGCCCGCGCGGTGCCGTCGCCGCCGCCGGCAACCAGCGTCGGGTAGCCGGCCGCCAGGGCCTCGCCGACCAGGCGCTCGGCATCGCCCTCCTCCCAGGTGACGCGCACGTCCAGCCTCCAGCCAGCCTCGCGGCGCGCCAGCACCGCCGCGCGCACCTCATCGTTGGCCGCCTGCTTGCCGTGCAGGATGAGCATCGCTTCGGGTTTCGCCATGGTCCCTCTCCCCTCCTTGAAGTCCATTCACTATGGACCATCGAAGCGGGGCGCGAAGTTCAGGCCGGGTAGCCGGTGATCTCGCGGATGCTCCGGTACAGCGGCTTCAGTTGCCGGTACATGCGCTGGTAGACCTCGCGGTACAGCCGCTCGTAGGTGCGCTGCGCCTGCGGGCGTGGCTGGAACACCTGGCCGACGCGGGTCATGGCGGCGATGGCGGCGGCGAAGTCCGGGAACAGCCCCAGCCCCACCGCGCAGTCGATGGCCGCGCCCAGGCCGGAGGCCTCGTAGACGTGCGGGCGCTCCGCTGGCAGGCCGAAGATGTCGGCGGTCAGCTGCATGGCCGCATCGCTCTGCGAGCCGCCGCCGGCCACGCGCAGGCGCTCGATGCGAGTGCCGGAACGCTTCTCGATGCGCTCCTTGCCCTGGCGCAGCGCATAGGCCAGGCCTTCAAGAATGGCGCGGTAGATGTGCGCGCGGGTATGCACATCACCGAAACCGATGATCGCGCCCTTGGCTTCCAGGCCGGGTTCGCGGATGCCCGGCGTCCAGTAGGGTTGCAGCATCAGGCCCATGGAGCCGGGCGGCACCTGTTCGACCAGTTCGTCGAACAGCTTCTCCGGCTCCACGCCCAGCTCGGCGGCGCGCTGCATCTCGCGCAGGCCGAACTCGCGCTTGAACCAGCTGACCATCCAGAAGCCGCGGTAGATCATGACTTCGGTGTTGAAATGGTCGGGAATCGCCGCCGGGTACGGCGGGATCAGCGGGATGGTCTCCAGGTAGCGCGCGCGGGTGGTGTTGATGGTCGCCGTGGTGCCGTAGGACAGGCAGGCCACGCTGGGTTCGATGGCCCCGGCGCCGAGCACCTCGCAGGCCTTGTCGGCGCCGGCGGCGATCAGCGGTAGGCCCTCGGGAATGCCGGTGTGGCGGCTGGCCTCGGCGCTGATCGCACCGAGCTTGGCGCCGGGCTTGAACAGCTCGGGCAGTTGCTCCTGGCGCACCGTCACCGCCTGCCATTTCCAGTCCCGCGGGGCGGCCCACTTCAGGCGTTTGTAGTCGAACGGCAGGTAGGCCACGCTGCATGCCAGGGAGTCGACGAAACGCCCACACAGACGATGGGTGAGGAAGCCGGACAGCAGCAGCACCTTGTGCGTGGCCGCGTGCAGCTCCGGCTGTTGTTGCGCCACCCAGTTGACCTCGGCCTGGCTGCGGAAGTAATCCACCGCGCCCTCGGCGCCGGCCAGCTTGAACAGCCAGCCCCAGGGCCCCTTGATGCGGCCCTCGACTTCCGCGCGGCGCTGGTCCAGCCAGAGGATCGCCGGGCGCAGCGGCTTGCCCTGCCCGTCGACATGAATCACGGTGCCGCGCTGGGTGGTCAGCGACACGCCGCGGATCAGGCTGCGGTCGATGCCGCTCTGCGCCCAGAGCAGTTGGCAGGCCTCGCCGAGCTTGGCCCAGTAGTACTCCGGGTCCTGCTCGGCCCAGCCGGGCTGGCTGGAATAGTAGGCCTCCAGCTCGACCTTGCCCTTGCCCACCAGGTTGCCGGCGAGGTCGAAGAGCAGCGCCCGCACGCTCTGGGTGCCGTTGTCGATGGCCAGCAGGTAGCTCTTGTCGTTATCCATTGCACGCTCTCGGTCTTCTTGCGGCTTGCCGCTCATGGCTTTCAGCTACCCGACAGGGCCGGCAAGCTGTAGCAGCGCCGCCAGAGCTCCAGGTAGGCGCGCTCTTCTTCGTGCCAGCGCCCGTCGTCCCAGCCCAGTCGCGCCTGACACAGCGCGCGGATGGCCGGCAGTTCGCCGGCGCCGCCGTTCTCCAGCAGCAGGCCCAGGCGCGTGCGGCGCAGCAGCAGGTCGTCCAGGTGCAGCACCAGCTCGCCTTCGGCGGCCCAGGCCAGTTCGGCCCACAGGCAGTCGCTGTCGCCCACTCGCCCGTTGCCGATTTCCGCCAGCAACCTCACCAGTTGCGGCAGGTTGCGGCCGTGGCGGCCGGCCAGGCGCCGCCGCTGCTGCGGACCCAGGCCGGGCAGGTCGACCTCGGGCACTGCGGCAAAAATTGCTGAGCCGCTGTCCTCCAGCGTCTTGCCAAGCATGGGCGCGCAGGCCTGCAGCACTTCCAGGGCCAGCAGGCGGAAGGTGGTCAGCTTGCCGCCGGCCAGGGTCACGCAGCCGGGCTCCTGCCACAGGGCGTGCTCGCGCTTTTCGTCCGAGGGTTTCTTCTGCGCCGCGCCGCTGCTGACCACCGGGCGCACGCCGGCCCAGGTCGAACGGATGTCGGCCCGGCCGATGCACGCGGCGGGGAACTGCTGCGCGCAGGCGGCCAGCAGGTAGTCGACTTCCTCCTCGCTGATGCAGGCATCGCTGTCCAGGCCGTCGCCATGGTCCAGGTCGGTGGTGCCGACCACGCTGGCGCCTTCCCAGGGGAAGACGAACACCGGGCGCCGGTCCGCCGCGTGCATGAAGCTGAAGGCGTGAGCCACCGGCAGGCGCCAGGCCGGCAGCAGCAGATGGCTGCCGCGCAAGGGGCGGATGTGCTCGTCGCCTTCCCTGCGGCGCAAGCCGTCGGCCCAGGCGCCGGTGGCCAGGGCCACCGCGCCGGCGCGCAAGGCGAAGCGCTCGCCGCTTTCCCGGTCCTCGGCCAGTAGGCCGGTCACCCGGCCGCCGTCCCGGCTCAGTTCCAGCACGCGCAGGCCGTTGAGCGCCTCGCCGCCGTCGGCACGGGCCTCGTCCAGCACGCGCATGACCAGGCGGGCGTCGTCCACCACCGCATCGGCGAAGCGCGTGCCGCCCAGCAGGCCGTCCTCCTTCAGCCCCGGCGCCAGGTAGCGCAGTTGCTGCAGCGGGTAATAGAGGTGGTTGCGCTTGCCGGCCAGGGCGTCGTACACGGCCAGCAGGCCGCCGAACACCTTCGGCCCGGGGAAGCCGCCGCGGTAGTGCGGCATGATGAAGCTCAATGGTTCCACCAGCCCCGCCGCCTCGCCGAGCAGACGCTGGCGCTCGCGCACCGAGTCGCGGGTCAGGCCGAACTGGCCCTTGGCGATGTAGCGCAGGCCGCCGTGGACCATCTTCGAGGAACGGCTGGAGGTGCCCCAGGCGAAGTCGCGCTGCTCCAGCAGCAGGCAGCGCCAGCCGCGCCGCGCGGCCTCGCGGAGGATGCCGGCGCCGGTGATGCCGCCGCCGACCACGATCAGGTCCCAGTCGCGCCCGGCCAGTTCGGCCAGCGCCTGCCGACGCCAGGCGGCGTTCCACATGGCGTCAGTCCTGCAGCAGGGTGCCGGGGTTGAGCCGGCCCGCGGGGTCGAAATGGCCGGCCAGGGCGCGCAGGGTGGCCATGCCCAGTTCGCCCTTCTCCAACGCCAGGTAGGGCGCATGGTCGCGGCCCACGCCGTGCTGGTGGCTGATGGTGCCACGGTTCTCGACGATCGTCCGGCTGGCGGCCTGCTTGAGCCGGCGCCAGCGCTCATGGGTGGCGGCATAGCCGGACGCCGGGCGGAACACGTAGGTGGTGTAGATGCTGGAGCCTTCGCCATAGACGTGGGACAGGTGGCTGAACACGTGCACCCGCTCGCCTTCCGCCGCCAGGCCGTCGCGCAGGCTGGCCTCGATGCGCTGCATCAGGTTGTCGACGTTGCTCCAGTCGGTGGCGGTCTCCAGGGTGTCCACCACGTAGCCGGCCTGCCAGAGCGTCTCGCGCAGGTAGGGCGAGCGGAAGCGGCTGGCTTCCCA
Organism: Pseudomonas citronellolis; assembly: GCF_900112375.1. GTDB lineage: Bacteria > Pseudomonadota > Gammaproteobacteria > Pseudomonadales > Pseudomonadaceae > Pseudomonas > Pseudomonas citronellolis. Next base: position 152,819 of record NZ_FOLS01000009.1, read on the forward strand.
CTTGCGCCCCAGCAGGGTGCCGGTGAACACCCCGCCGAAGCCCTTCAGCTGGCGCCGCGCGAGCTTCAGCGAGGCGACGTTCTGCGCGCGGCTGCCGGTGACGCCGAAGGTCAGCATGCACTTGCCCTCGCCCGCCCCGCGCCACTTCAGGTAGCGCTCCAGCCAGGCGATCTGCCCGGGATGGCCGGCCAGGGTCAGCTGGGTGCGGGTTTCCACCGCGTTGGACAGGCGCAGCATGGACAGTTGCACCCGCGCCTGGGCCAGGCTGCGGATGGCCGCCAGGCCCTGTTCCCAGGACGGCAGGAAGACCACGTAGAAGCGCTCCTGCTCGGCCAGTCGCGAGACGCGCACCTTGACCGAGGAGATGACGCCGAAGCGGCCCTCCGAGCCCAGCACCAGCTCGCGCAGGTCGGGGCCGGCGGAGGATGCCGGGAAGGTGGGGATTTCCAGCGGCCCGGCGAAGGTCTCCAGGGTGCCGCCGGCGAACAGTTGCTCGATGCGCCCGTAGCGCAGCGACTGCTGGCCGCTGGAGCGGCTGGCCACCCAGCCGCCGAGGGTCGACAGCTCCCAGGACTGCGGGAAGTGGCCGAGGGTGTAGCCGCGGGCGCGCAGCTGGCTTTCTACCTGCGGGCCGTTGGCGCCGGGGCCGAAGGTGGCCACCAGGCTTTCCTCGTCCAGCTCCAGCAGGCGGTTCATGTGCGCCAGGGAAACGGTCAGCACCGGCTTGTCGGAGGCCGGCGGGTTGATGTGCCCGGCCACCGAGGTGCCGCCGCCGTAGGGGATCAGCAGGCAATCGGTGCGTTCGGCGTAGCGCAGCAGTTCGCGGATCTGCTCGGCGCTCTGCGGGTAGGCCACGCCGTCGGGGAAGCGGCCGAACTCGCCCTCGCGCATGGCCAGCCAGTCCGGCAGGCTCTGGCCGCGGGCGTGCAGCAGGCGGTCCATGGGCTCGCGCAGCAGCAGCGGGTGCTCGGCCAGGCGCGAGGCCGGCACCTTGGCCAGCACGGCGTCAAGGCTGGCGTCGGGCAGCGCGAGGCCGGGGCCGATCTGCTCGGCGAGAAAGGTCCGGCCCGAGCCGGGCAGTTCCATCGAAGTGCTTTCCTCACCCCAGCCATTCCAGCGTCGCATGCCTGCCGTGCTCCTGTTCCGGTCGCTCGCAATGGCTGCCTATACTAGTCGGCCGCCCGGGCCTGTCACTGTCGGATCGGGCCAGCGCCAGTCGCCAATAGAGCCACCAGAACAAGAGCGCACCATGCACGCCCTCGGCTATACCTCCGTACCCGCCCTGCTCAAGTACCTGCGCCAGGCCGAGCACCTCGGCCTGGACGTCGACGCCGCCCTGCGGGCCGCCGACCTCACCCGCGCACAGCTGGCCGACAACAGCCAGCGCCTGCCCAGCGAAGCCCACGAACGCCTGCTGGGGTATTTCTGCGAACACGCCGACGACCCGCTGTTCGGCCTGCACGCCGCACGCTTCGTGCAGCCGGGCTCCTGGAGCGTGCTCGGCTACATCACCATGAACTGCGCCACCCTGGGCGAGGCGATGAACCGCATCATCCCCTACGAGAAGCTGGTGGGGGACATGGGCGTGAGCCGCGTCGAGCCGGGCGACGGCCACGTGCGCCTGGTCTGGAACTGCCGCCACCAGGCCGCCGAGATCCGCCGCCACATGGTGGAGAACGTGCTGGCCTCGTGGCTGCTCTATGCGCGCTGGATCGCCGACTTCGAAGGCTCGCCCGAGGAAGTCTGGTTCGAGCACGCACAGCCGGCCGGCACCGAGCTGGCCGAGTACGAGCGGCTGTTCGGCTGCCCGGTGCGCTTCGAGAAACCCTGCAGCGCCCTGTTGGTGCCGCTGCCCCTGCTGGCTTTTCCGCTACGCCAGGCCGACGCCAACCTGCTGCGCACCCTGGAAGAACACGCCCTGGCCATGATGGCCGAGCTGGACGACGACGAACCGCTGCCGCTACGGGTGAAGAACGCCCTGCGCCTGCTGATGAAGGACGGCCTGCCGCGCAAGGAACGCGTCGCCGAGCGCTTCGAGATGACCGTGCGCACCCTGCAGCGCCACCTGCAGCAGGCCGGCACCAGCTACCAGCAGATCCTCGACACGCTGCGCCAGGAGCTGGCCGAGCACTACCTGCTGCACAGCGACCTGCAGATCCAGGACATCGCCCAGTACCTGGGCTTCACCGAGTCGCGCTCCTTCCACCGCAGCTTCAAGGGCTGGACCGGGGAGACGCCGGGGGAATACCGCCAGCGCCATCGGCCGGCGGCGGGGTGAGTAGATTCGCGGGCAGGTGCCGGGTGTCCCCTGTAGGAGCAACTGTCTTGCCGGCCGCGCCGGAGTGCTCTTCGTAGGATGGGTCGAGCTTGCGAAACCCATGCGGTGGCGGTGATGGGTATCGCTTCGCTCAACCCATCCTACGGGGCCTTGTGTTTGCCGGAGGTGTAGGAGCGGGCCCTGCCCGCGATTCGCGCGCAGGGCGCGCTCCTACATGGAATGGTGCGGGTGGGGCGGCATAGGAGTGGATCTCATCCGCGAGTCGCGCCGATATCCTCGGCTATCGCGGACAAGGGCCGCGCCTACATTACCGGCGAGCACGGCTTTTCGTAGGAGCGAGCTTGCTCGCGAACAGACTCCGCTGCAGGGCTCATTCGCGAGCAAGCTCGCTCCTACGAAGAGCACACCGGCGCAGCTTGCAAGGCAGTTGTACCTACAACAGCACTTCGCTCAGGGGAATGAAGGGCACCGTCTCGCCCTCTTCCAGCGTCCGCCCCTCGCGCACTTCCACCAGGCCATCGGCCCAGGCGGCGCTGCGCAGCACGCCGGAGCTCTGGTTCGGGTAGATCAGCGCACGGCCATTTTCCAGCCGTGCGCGCAGGTATTCGCGGCGGTTGCCGGCGTGCTTCCAGGCGAAGCCGGCGGGCACCTCGAAGCGCAGCGGCGTCACCGCCTCGACGCCCAGGCGGCGCAGCAGGTAGGGGCGCGCCAGCAGGGCGAAGGTGACCAGGGTGGAGGCCGGGTTGCCCGGCAGACCGATCACCGGCGTCCCCTGGTAGTGGCCCACGGTCAGCGGCTTGCCCGGCTTGATCGCCAGCTTCCACAGCGCCAGCTCGCCGGCCTCGCGCAGGGCCGCGCCGAGGAAGTCGGCCTCACCCACGGAAACGCCGCCGGTGGTCAGGATCAGGTCGGCGCCGCCCAGCGAGCCGAGCACTTCGCGGGTCTTCGCCAGGTCGTCGGGGAGGATGCCGGCATCTCGCACCTCGCAGCCGGAACGCAGCAGCCAGGCCTTCAGCACGGCGCGGTTGCTGTTGTAGATCTGCCCGGTACGCAGCGGCTGGCCCGGCTCCACCAGTTCGTCGCCGGTGGACAGCAGCGCCACCCGCGGCTTGCGCCGTACGTTCAGCACGGCCTGGCCGAGCGAGGCGGCCAGGCCCAGTTCGATGGCGCCCAGGCGCGTGCCGGCCGGCAGCACCTGGTCGCCCTGGCGGGTCTCCTGGCCCTGCGGGCGGATGTGCTGGCCGAAGCGCAGCGCTTCGACGAAGCGCACGCGGCCGTCCGCCAGCACCTCGACGTTTTCCTGCATCTCCACGCAATCCGCGCCATGGGGCACCGGCGCGCCGGTGAAGATGCGTGCGCAGGTGCCGGGTTGCAGCGGCTCGGGGGCGATGCCGGCAAAAATCTTCTGGCTCACCAGCAGCGGCTCGCCCTGCCAGTCGGCCAGGCGCAGCGCGTAGCCGTCCATGGCGCTGTTGTCCCAGGGCGGCAGGTCCAGGCCGGCCAACAGCGGCTCGGACAGCACGCGGCCCTCGGCCTCGGCCAGGGGAACCTGTTCCACTTCCGCGATCGGTGCCTGCGCCGCCAGCGCCATCAGCCGCGCCAGGGCCTCCTCGACCGGCAGCAAGCCGGGCTTGTCGCAGCAGCTCATCCGCGGCTCTCGCAGGGCGCGGCCTGCTTCAGGTGCGGCACGAAGTTGCACGGGCGGTGGCGGGCGTCCAGTTGCTCGGCGAGGATGCCGTCCCAGGCGGTGCGGCAGGCGTTGGTGGAACCCGGCAGGCAGCACACCAGGGTGCCGTTGGCCAGCCCGGCCAGGGCGCGGGACTGCACGGTGGAGGTGCCGATGTCGGCCACCGAGATCTGCCGGAACAGCTCGCCGAAGCCGTCCACCAGCTTGTCCAGCAGGCAGGTGACCGCCTCCGGGGTGCTGTCGCGGCCGGTGAAGCCGGTGCCGCCGGTGACCAGCACCACCTGCACCTGCTCCTCGGCGATCCAGGCGGCGACCTGGGCGCGGATGCGGTAGAGGTCGTCCTTCAGCAGCACCCGCGCAGCCAGGTTGTGCCCGGCAGCGGTGAGGCGGTCGACGAACAGCTGGCCGGAGGTGTCGGTCTCCAGCGTGCGGGTGTCGCTGACGGTGAGCACGGCGATGTTCAGCGGCACGAATTCGGGCGTGGCCAAATGGCTCATGGACGGTGTCCTTGCTTGAGAGACGGGGATGCCGGTGTTATATCACAGGCCCGTTCCGGAGACCTCGCCATGCCTGACGCCACCCTGCCGCCCTGTTCCGTCCTGCTGCTCGCCGGGGGGCGCGGCCAGCGCATGGGGGGGCGCGACAAGGGCCTGCTGGAATGGCGCGGGCGGCCCTTGATCAGCTACCTGCGCGAACGCGTGCGCCCGCTGAGCGACGACCTGATCATCTCCTGCAACCGCAACGCCGACATCTACCGGGCCTACGCCGACCAGTTGGTGCACGACGACACCCCGGACTACCCCGGCCCACTCGCCGGCATCCGCGCCGGCCTGCAGGCCGCCCGCCACCCCTGGCTGCTGGTGCTGCCCTGCGACGCCCCGCTGTTCGACGAAGAGCTCATCGAACGCCTGCGCCAAGCCGCCGCGGCACATCCAGAGGCACCGCACATGCTGTACGACGGCGACCACTGGGAACCGCTGTTCTGCATCCTGCCCAAGGCCCTGGCGCCACAGCTGGAAGCTGCCTGGCAACGCGGCGAGCGCAGCCCGCGCCAGGTCCTGCTGCCCCTGGGCGCGCGTCCCGTGGCCTGCGCCAAGGGGGACCCCCGTCTGGCCAACCTGAACTCCCCCGAACTGCTGAACGGCCCGAGCTAGACAGCCGATACACTGTCTTTCGAGAATTTCCCGGGAACTTTGCCACTACTCGCCCAGTCGGACACTCCGAACAAACCTCGATTCGTACAGGAGATATACGAATGATCAATCGCGCGCTCCCAGCTTTCCTGCTCGTCCTGGGCCTTGGCGCACTCGCTGGCTGCTCCAGCCCCAGCGTCATCACCCTGAACGACGGCCGCGAGATCCAGTCCGTCGACACGCCCAAGTACGACGACGACACCGGTTTCTATGAATTCGAACAACTGGACGGCAAACGCGTACGCGTGAACAAGGACCAGGTGCGTACCGTCAAGGATCTCTGATCCCCGACCTCCAGCACCAGGGCGCCCCGCCGGACTCCGAGTCCCGCGGGGCGTCGGCTTTTTCGGGGGGCGGAAAATATTTCTGAAAAAATTTTCGCTAACCCCTTGTGCATCAAAAGTTTTTCGGTAGAATGCGCGCCATCAAACGGAGCGTAGCGCAGCTTGGTAGCGCGTCTCGTTCGGGACGAGAAGGTCGCTGGTTCGAATCCAGTCGCTCCGACCAATTCCCGAAAAACCCGCCTTAACCGGCGGGTTTTTTATTGCCTGCGATTTTTCCCGGCAGGCATTTCCCCACCCGCGAATCACGCGCTGGGCGCGCGCCTACATGCTGTCCGGGAGAGCGTAGGAGCGGATTTATCCGCGATTCCGCCGGCAAGGCCGGCGCGCATGCCATCGCGGACGGAGTCCGCTCCTACACGTGTCTGGCTTCAGGCCTGCCCCGAACGGCGCATCGCCACCTGCGCCAGCGCCGCCCAGTCCCGCTCGCCGTCGCCCTGGGCCACCGCTTCCAGCAGGTTGTCGCGCAGCACGCTGGCGAACGGCAGCGGCACGTGGCGGCTCTGCCCCGCCGCCAGGGCCAGGCCCACGTCCTTCAGGCCGAGCACCAGGCGGAACGCCGCCGGCTCGTAGCGCTGCTCGGCGATCAGCGCGCCATAGTTGCGGTACACCGGCGCGTTGAACAGGGTGCTGCCCATGATATCCAGCAACTGCGCCGGCTCCACCCCGAAGCCCTTGGCCAGGGCCGAAGCCTCGCCCATGGCCTCGATGGCGCTGGCGATCATGAAGTTGCCGGCGATCTTCACCGCCGCCGCGCTCAGGGGAGCGTCGCCCAGCGGCCAGGTCTTCTGCCCCATCAGGTCCAGCAGCGGCTGCACTTCGGCGATGGCCTCGGCGGGCCCGGCGGCGAGGATGTTGAGCTTGCCAGCCGCGGCCACGTCGGTGCGGCCGAACACCGGCGCGGCGATGAAGGCGACGTCGCGCTGGCGATGGCGCTCGGCCAGCTCGCCCACCAGGGCCACCGACAGCGTGGCCATGCTCAGGTGGATCAGCCCCGGCCGCGCCGAGTCCAGGGCGCCGCTGTCGAGGAGCACCGCACGGGTCGCGGTGTCGTCGGCGAGCATGGAAATCACCACGTCGGCATCGAAGGCCGCGACCGGGTCGGCCGCCGCCAGGCCGCCCAGGGCCAGCAATGGCTCCAGCGCCGCCGGCGAGCGGTTCCACAGGTGCACCTGGTGACCGCCGCGGATGAGGTTCGCGGCCATGCCGGCGCCCATGCCGCCAAGACCGAGGAATCCGATTTTCATAAGTGCTGTCTCCAACGAAAGGGTACGACAGCGCAAGACTGACACAGAGCAGCGCCAGGCACAGAAACGTCGGAGGAAAAATCAGCAGCGCAAAAAAGCAGCTACCTGTTCGGCGTCGAACGGCCAGTTCAGCTCCGCTCCCGTGTCACAGCGGCGCAGCACCGGGATGCTGAGGCCGTAGCGCTCGACCCATTCCTCGCGGTCGGCGATGTCGATCAGTTCCACCAGCAGGCCGTGCTCGACGAAAGGCATCAGCACCGCTTCCGCCACCTCGCACAGGTGGCAACCCAGGGTTCCGAACAGTTGGCATTCAGGGCCCATCGTCTCCTCCCCCGTCAATGGCCGGCCTGGCGCAGCAAGGTTTCCGCCACCTCGCGCGCTTCCAGGGCCTGGTCGGCCGGACCGTGCATGTGCGCCATGACCAGCACCCCTTCCAGCAAATATTGCAGCTGCCGCGCCAGCTTGCCCGGTTCGTGCACGCCGAGGGCCTCCAGTTGGCGACGGAAGAACGCTTCGACGAAGCCCTTGTGCTCGGCGGCCTGGCGGTGGATCGGGTGGCCGCGATCATGGAACTCGGCGGCCGCGTGGATGAAGGCGCAACCGCTGAAACCGTCCTCGTGCAGGTAGCCGTGCAGGTTGTCGAAGACCGCCAGGATGGCCTCGCGCGGCGCCCGCCGCGGCGCATCGCCGAAACGCCGCAAGGTGCGCGCATGGCGTTCCTCCAGGGCGGCCATGATCAGCTCGTCCTTGGACTTGAAGTGCTTGTACAGGGTCATCTTGGCCACCCCGGACTCGGCCAGGATGCGGTCGATGCCCGTGGCGTGGTAGCCCTCGCGGTAGAACAGCTCGAGGGCGGTATTGAGCAACTGCTCGCGCTTGCTGGAAGCCTTGCTGGACGTCATGGGCACCTCCTGGGCGGTCATTATGCGCGAGGCGTCGGCGCTCTTGAACCGGCGGGCACGGGATGGCCGTATTTCGAGCTTGAACTATACAGACTTGTCTGTCTAATATTTGCCGGAACCGTTCCCGACAACAACACCCAGCAGGAACACCGCCATGAAACTGCACGACATCCCGCTCTCAGGAAATGCCTACAAGGTCCGCCTGTTCCTCAGCCTGATCGGCCAGAGCGCCGAGCTGGTCAACGTCGACCTGCGCAGCGGCGTGCACAAGCGCCCCGCCTTCCTCGCCATCAACCCGCGCGGCCAGGTGCCAGCCCTGGAGGATGGCGATTTCGGCCTGGGCGATTCCCAGGCCATCCTGGTCTACCTGGCGCGCCGCTATGCCGAGCCGTCCTGGTACCCGCTGGACGCCGAGCCCCAGGGGCGCATCGCCCACTGGCTGAGTTTCGCCGCCAACGAGATCCAGCACGGTCCGGCACAGGCGAGGGTCATCCAGTTGTTCAAGCGCCCCGGCGACCTCGGCGCAGCCCAGGCCAAGGCGCGCCAGGCCCTGGAACTGCTCGACGGGGAACTGTCGCGGCATCCCTGGCTGGCCCGTACGGCCGGGCCGAGCATCGCCGACATCGCGGTCTACCCCTACGTCGCCCTGGCCCCCGAAGGCGGCCTGGACACCACTGCCTACCCCCACGTGCAGGCCTGGCAGGAACGCATCCGCGCCCTCCCCGGCTACCTCCCCCTGCCCACGCTCTGAGCCGTCGAAAAGGATGCCGAACATGCGCCTCGCCAGATGCTTCCTCGCCCTGCTGCTGGGGTTGGCCAGCCTGCCCGGCCACGCCGACGGGCTGCGCTTCGCCCTGGTGCGCACCTCCGGGCTCACCACCCTCGACGCCCTGACCCTCGCCGACGGCGACTGGACGCGAAAGGTGCGCGTCAACCACACAGCGCTGCTCATCCAGCACCATGCGGCCACGCTGCTGTTCGACACCGGCCTGGGCAGCCAGGCGCAGGCGCAATTCGCCCGGGACATGCCCTGGTGGGACAAGCCGCTGTTCCGTTTCGGCGAGGTGCATCCGGTGCGCGAGCAACTGGCCGGCAGCGGCATCCGCATCGACCGCATCTACCTGTCCCACGCACACTGGGACCATGCCTCGGCACTGGTGGACTTCCCCGAGGTGCCGGTATGGGCGCCCTATGCGGAAATCGACTACGCCCACATCGCCACGCCGCCGGCGGTGTTCCCCAGCCAGTTCAGCGCGGCGACGCCCTGGCGGCCCTACGTGTTCTCGCCCACGCCCTTCCTGGCCTTCGACGAGAGCCTGGACCTGTTCGGCGACGGCAGCCTGGTGCTGGTGCCGATGCCCGGCCACACGCCCGGCTCGGTCGGCCTGTTCCTCACCCTGGCGGACGGCCGCCGCTTCTTCTTCAGCGGCGACACCAGCTGGCGCCTGGAAGGCTTCAGCGGTCCGCGGCAGAAGTTCTGGGTCAGCAGCCGCCTGGTGGACCGCGACCGCGGGCAGACCCTGGCGCAACTGGCGAAGGTCCACGAAATGCTCCTGGCGCACCCGGAAATCACCGTGGTCCCGGCGCACGACGCGCAGGTACAGGACCGCCTCGGCTACTACCCGCATTGGGTGCAATGAAAGGCCCTCCTTTGGTGCAGAGCGCAGGGGGTAGGCCAACTCCAGGCAAATCAGCGGGATAACTCGGAGAACAGCGACTAAGGTCTAAGAGTCGGAAAAAGCCTGTAATGATTTAGTAGACAGGCTGTAACAGATCGACATGCCGGCGTAGTCCAGGCATCACCGAACTGCTCAAAGCGCTCGAGGAGACAATAACAATGAGCAAGACTCCGATCGCCCGCGCCGTGGCCATGGCCACGCTGGGTTCCACCTGCATCATCCCCGCCCTGGCTCACGCCGACTTCATCTCGGACAGCAAGGCCAGCGTCGAACTGCGCAACTTCTACTTCAACCGCGATTTCCGCACCTCCACTCCGGCCCAGCAGAGCAAGGCCGAAGAGTGGGCGCAGGGCTTCATCCTGCGTTACGAGTCCGGCTATACCGAGGGCACCATTGGCGTGGGGGTAGACGCCATCGGCATGCTCGGCCTGAAGCTGGACTCCAGCGCGGACCGCACCGGCACCGGCCTGCTGCCCAAGACCGCCGACGGCGACGCCGCCGACGACTACAGCAAGCTGGGCATGACCGCCAAGCTGCGCTACGAGAAGAACACCCTGAAGGTCGGCACCCTGATCCCGAAACTGCCGGTGATCATGCCCAACGACAGCCGCCTGCTGCCGCAGGTGTTCCTGGGCGGCGCCTTCAACTCCACCCAGCTCGACGGCCTGACCTTCGACGCCGGCCGCCTGAACCAGACCAACCTGCGCGATTCCTCCGACTACCAGGAGATGACCATCACCGGCGGCGGCAAGAAGAACATCACCTTCCGCACCGGCGCCACCACCAACGAATTCGACTTCGCCGGCGGCACCTACGCCTGGACCAAGAACTTCAGCACCGGTTACCACTACGGCCAGCTGGAGGACTTCTACAAGCAGCACTTCCTGACTGCGACCTACGTCCTGCCGATCACCGAGGGCCAGTCGCTGAAGACCGACCTGCGCTGGGCCAAGTCCAACGACGACGGCACCAGCAACGTCGACAACAAGGCGCTCAACGCCATGTTCACCTACAGCCTGGGCTACCACGCCTTCGGCCTCGGCTACCAGAAGATGAGCGGCGACACCGGCTTCGCCTACATCAACGGCACCGATCCCTACCTGGTGAACTTCGTACAGATCAACGACTTCGCCAACAAGGACGAGAAGTCCTGGCAGGCTCGCTACGACTACAACTTCGCCGGCATCGGCATCCCTGGCCTGACCTTCATGACCCGCTACATCAAGGGCGACAATATCGACCTGCTGACTACCAGCGGTGAAGGTAAGGAATGGGAGCGCGATACCGATGTCGCCTATGTGTTCCAGGACGGTGTGCTGAAGGGCTTCGGCGTGAAATGGCGTAACGCGACCACTCGCAGCAACTTCAGTCGGAACTCTGCTGCCAGCAATGCTGCGGATGAGAACCGTCTGATCCTCAGCTATACCATGCCGCTCTGGTAGCGGACTGCCGGCGGGGGGCCATGCGTAGTGGCCTTCCGGCTTGGCGCCAGTGGCCTTGGTGGTAATTTGGGCCACTCATGAGAATGCCGTTTCTCTCCCTGGGGGAAACGGCATTTTCATGTGGGATGGGCTCTGGCTACGCTTGCGGAGCTTTGTCCCGTGCTCCGCCTCCCACCTCGTCATTCCCGCGAACGCGGGAACCCAGTTGCCTTGGCTTGGGCGTTTCTGCGCCGCTCCGAGTCTGCGGAGATTTTTTGTTTCGCCCCCTCGGGCGAGTCCCTTTTGTCAAACGCCACAAAAGGAACCAAAAAGGCTTGCCCCAACATACGGGCCCGATGAAGCCGGGCTACCCTCACGAATTCCCCCGCCACGGAGGCCCGCCCCGAGGGTACGTCCCTGTAGCCCGCGGGGCTCTCGCGACATCCATGTCGCATGACCTCCTGAGCGCCGGTTTCGCTCGGCCTTCTGAAGGGGCGTTTCGGTGCGCTCGGACGTTTCTCTGGAAGTCCAAGAGCAAACGCGCTTTTGCTTTTGCTCTTCGTAGGAGCGAGCTTGCTCGCGAACTGGCCGGTGACATCCGCGCACGGGTTCAACTCCGCCCCTCTCCCTAACCCTCTCCCTGAAGGGAGAGGGAACCGTTGGGCAGGGCTTGATGTTATGGCGTTAGCCGGCAGCCTCGGTGATGTCCGGCTGGAGCCAATTCTTTTCTCGGCACGGACTGCCCCCTCTCCCGCTTGCGGGAGAGGGTTGGGGAGAGGGCGCTCTTGAACCCAGCACCTAAATCCGTAGGGCGCCTAACACCTACGGCGTTATCCACCACGACACCAGGAAAGCACGAACGGAGCGGACTCCGTCCGCGATTGAATTCACCGGCCACGCCAGATACCCCAATGGACGGACAGCATTCAATCGTGATTGATCGCCCCGATCTTGTGGATCGACAGGTCAGCCCCGTAATACTCCTCCTCCTGGCTCAGGCGAATACCCACCACCACCTTGATCCCGCCGTAGACCAACACCCCACCGACGAAGGCGATGACCACGCCCAGCAGAGTGCCCAACACCTGGCTGACCAGACTCACCCCACCCAAACCACCCAGCGCCTGCTGGCCGAAGACGCCGCAGGCGATGCCGCCCCAGGCGCCGCACAGGCCGTGCAGCGGCCACACGCCGAGTACGTCGTCGAGCTTCCAGCGCGTCTGCGCCGCGGTGAACACCCAGACGAACAGCGCACCGGCTACAAGGCCAGTGGCCAGGGCGCCCACCGGGTGCATCAGGTCGGAACCGGCGCACACTGCTACCAGCCCGGCCAACGGGCCGTTGTGCAGGAAGCCGGGGTCGTTGCGCCCCACCAGCAGCGAGGCGATGGTGCCGCCGACCATGGCCAGCAACGAGTTCACCGCCACCAGGCCGCTGGCGTGGTCCAGGGTCTGTGCGCTCATCACGTTGAAGCCGAACCAGCCGACCACCAGGATCCAGGCGCCCAGGGCCAGGAACGGGATGTTCGACGGCGCGAAGGCCACCAGCCGGCCCTCGCGATAGCGGCCGTTGCGCGGGCCCAGCAGCAGCACCGCGGCCAGCGCCAGCCAGCCGCCGAAGGCGTGCACCACGACGGAGCCGGCGAAGTCATGGAAAGGCGCGCCGAACTTCAGCGCCAGCCAGGCCTGCAGGCCATGGTTGCCGTTCCACGCCATGCCCTCGAAGAAGGGGTAGACGAAGGCCACGATCAGCGCCGTGGCGCACAGCTGCGGGGCGAATCTGGCGCGCTCGGCGATGCCCCCGGAAATGATCGCGGGGATGGCGGCGGCGAAGGTCAGCAGGAAGAAGAACTTGACCAGCGCGTAGCCGTTCTCCGCGCTCAGCTCACTGGCCGGTTTGAGGAAATCCACACCGTAGGCGACCCAGTAGCCGATGAAGAAATACGCCAGGCTGGAGACGGCGAAGTCCGAGAGGATCTTCGACAGCGCATTGACCTGGTTCTTCAGGCGCACCGTGCCGACCTCGAGGAAGGCGAAGCCGGCATGCATGGCCAGCACCATCACGGCGCCCAGCAGGATGAACAGGGTGTTGGAACCGTGGATCAGGGTTTCCACGGCACTGTTGAGGTTTTCCATGAATCAGGCAGCCCCGGATCAGACCGAAAAAGCACCAAAACAGCTCATCGCCCCGGCGCACCGCACCAGCATGAAGCGCAGACGCACCGATAAGGTCCACCCCACTGCTCCACACAGCACACGAGGATGCGCAGGGGTACCTCTGTTTTTTTGATTTTTCTTTTGTCTTTCAGTTGGTTAATGGATTTTCCGGCGGTCTTCGGACGTCCCTGAACGCCCCTCTCTGGGGCACTCACACCGGATGACGCACCATGGCGTTGCAAGCGGCATACCATGCGTGAAACGGGCGAAGCGGCGCGGACTGGTCTTCAATGAACGGGCCTGTGCCCTGCTCTGCGTCGCCGCTTCGCCGGCGATTTATGGGAAACTTCCCAACGCCACGGGGCTCAGAAACCAGTGAACCCCTCGCAAACACAAGGAGCCTCACAATGCCCCGCAAGAGCACCGCGAATACCACCAAGGACGAACTGCTGGCCGAATTCCAGGCCCTGGTGGCCGATACCGAGAAACTCCTGCAGACCTCCGCGGAACTGGCCGGCGAGGAAGCCGACGCCCTGCGCGAGCAACTGCGCTCCGGCCTTGGCCGGGCCCGCGAACGCATCGATGCGGCGCAGAGCGCCGTGCGCGACCAGGGCCGCGCGGCGGTAGACGCCACCGAGGACTATGTCGGCGAACATCCCTGGCAGGCCGTGGGCGTGGCTGCCGGCGTCGGCTTCCTGCTCGGCCTGCTGGTCGGACGGCGCTGACCGATGAGCGACGCCACGGACGCCCCGCAACACCATGGCCCTTCCGTGCGGCGCTTCGGCGCCGCACTGCTGGGCCTGCTGCATGGCCATGTCGAACTCTTCGGCCTGGAACTGCAGGAACAGAAGAGCCGTACCCTGGCGCTGTTGCTGTTCGCCGGGCTGGCGTTGCTGTTCGCCCTGCTGCTGATACTGGGCCTGTCGCTGCTGGTGCTGGTGCTGTTCTGGGACAGCGACCGGCTGGCCGCGGTGCTCGGCCTGTGCGCCTTCTATGCGCTGGGCGGCGGGCTGTGCGCCTGGCGCCTGTACCAACTGGTGGACGACGACAGCTCGCCGTTCAGCGCCACCCTGGAAGAACTGGCCCGCGACCGGGAGCAACTGCTGCCATGAGTGAACTGCCGCAACTATCCCCCCGCCCCTCGCGGCGGGAACTGCGCAAGGCGGTGCTGCGCCTGCGCCTGGAAGTCCAGCGCCAGCAACTGCGCCAGGAAAGCGAGAAGCTCCTGCAGCCGCTGCGCCAGGCCCGCGACCTGGGCCAGGGCGTGCGCCAGCAGTTTAGCGGCGGCGCCTCCCTGTGGGCCGCCGGTGGCGCCGCAGCCGCGGCCGCCCTGATGCTGCGTCGCAAACGCGGCCTGGTGCGTCTGCTGCGCCTGGCCGTGGTGCTGGCGCCCCTGCTGCTCAAGCTGCGGAAGACGGCGGACAAACCGACGAAACCGACTGCGGACCAGGGCGGCTGAGCGCCCTGGCTGCATTCTTGCTAGGAGGCAATCCCGGGCCGGCGGCAACGCCTTCCTTTTCCTCCCACTAAGGATGTGTCCCTTGATCGACGGGCAACCGATCGCCTGCTTCCAGCCCTTCATCGATACCGCCACCGGCCTCATCGCCGGGGTCGAAGCCCTCGGCCGCATGCGCCAGGCCGACGGCCAGTTGCTCTCGGTGGGCCCGCTGTTCGTCGATCCGAAGATTCCCCCGGCCACCTTGCGCCGCCTCGACCGGCAGATCCGCGACGACGCCCTGGCGCGCCTGCCGGAAGCGCCGGCGGACTGGTTCCTCAGCCTGAACATCTCGCCGCGCTGGATCAGCCGGCTGCGCCCCAACCAGCCGCTGCCCAGCCTCAAGCAACTGCAACAGCACGGCGTCGACCCGCACCGGGTGGTCTTCGAGATCACCGAGCTGGGCGGCGGCAACCAACGCCTGCCCGAGGTGGTGGCGCGCTACCGCGAGGCCGGGGCGCGCATCGCCATCGACGACTTCGGCGCCGGCTATTCCCAGCTCGACCGCGTGCTGGCGCTGCAGCCGGACATCCTCAAGCTGGACATGCGCCTGTTCCAGCAGGCCGCCCGTGGCGGCCCCAGCGGCGAGGTGGTCAAGGCCCTGGCGCAGATGGCCGAGAAGACCGGCTGCTGGATCATCGCCGAAGGCGTGGAAACCGAGGCGGAACTGGACTTCGCCCTGGAATGCGGCGCGCGCTTCGTCCAGGGCTACCTGTTCGCCCGCCCGGCCCTGGACTTCCCCGCCAGCGACGCCTACCTCGACGCCTTCGGCCAGTGGCGCGACCGCTACGTGCAGCGCAAGCTGAGCGAGCGCGCCCGGCTGGTGCAGCTGCGCCAGCAACTGGCCGAGCTGGTCGCCAACCTGCGCCCCTGGGCCGAGGGCGGCGCGCGCCTGGCCAGCCTGCCCACGCCCGACGGCTTCCCGCGCCTGCTGCGCGTCTACCAGTGCGACCGCCACGGCACGCAGATCTCGCCCAACCTGGAATGGAACGGCCTGTTCTGGAAGGAAGACCGGCGCTACGTCGGGCACAACTGGTCTTGGCGCCCCTACTTCTACCAACTGCTCGCCGAGGGCTGGGAAGAGCGCCGGCTGACGCTGTCCAACACCTACCGCGACGCCACCTCCAACCAGTACTGCATGACCGCCGGGCAGTTCATCGACCAGGGCCGCCGCCTGCTGCTGATCGACATCGACGCCGAAGGCCTGTAGGCCGCGATTGAGATTGCCGCGGGCAAGGGGTAGCGTTGGCTGCACCACGAGCAATCGGACGAGCGAATGGACTGGCATACCCTGCTCCCCCGCGAGCGCCTCGGCAAACCCGTGCACAGCAGCGCGGAACTCGGCCGCAGCGCTTTCCACAAGGACCACGACCGCATCATCTTCTCCGGCGCCTTCCGCCGCCTGGGGCGCAAGACCCAGGTCCACCCGGTGTCGAGCAACGACCACATCCACACGCGCCTGACCCACTCCCTGGAGGTCGGCTGCGTCGGCCGTTCGCTGGGCATGCGCGTCGGCGAGATGCTGCGCGGCGAACTGCCGGAATGGTGCGACCCAAGCGACCTTGGGGTGATCGTCCAGTCGGCCTGCCTGGCTCACGACATCGGCAACCCGCCCTTCGGCCATTCCGGCGAGGACGCCATCCGCCACTGGTTCCAGCAGGCCGCCGCGCGCGGCTGGCTCGATGCCATGGACGCCGACGAGCGCGCCGACTTCCTCAATTTCGAGGGCAACGCCCAGGGCTTCCGGGTGCTCACCCAGCTGGAGTACCACCAGTTCGACGGCGGCATGCGCCTGACCTTCGCCACCCTGGGCAGCTACCTGAAGTACCCCTGGACCGCGCGCCACGCCGACTCCCTTGGCTACAAGAAGCACAAGTTCGGTTGCTACCAGAGCGAGCTGCCGCTGCTGGAGCAGATCACCGAGAAGCTGGGCATGCCCAAGCTCGACGACGAGCGCTGGGCGCGCCACCCGCTGGTCTACCTGATGGAGGCGGCGGACGACATCTGCTACGGCCTGATCGACCTGGAAGACGGCCTGGAAATGGAACTTCTCGACTACCCCGAGGTGGAAGCCCTGCTGCTCGACCTGGTCGGCGACGACATCCCCGAGACCTACCGCCAGCTCGGCCCCAGCGATTCCCGCCGGCGGCGCCTGGCTATCCTCCGCGGCAAGGCCATCGAGCACCTGAGCAATGCCGCCGCACGAGCCTTCGTCGAGCAGAAGCAGGCCCTGCTGGACGGACGCCTGGTCGGCGACCTGGTCGAGCACATGAGCGGCCCGGCCAAGCGCTGCGTGCAGCAGGCCAAAGCCCTGGCGCGGCAGAAAATCTTCCAGGACAAGCGCAAGACGCTGCACGAGATCGGCGCCTACACCACCCTGGAAATCCTCCTCAACTCCTTCTGCGGCGCGGCCCTGGAACAGCATGGCGGGCGCAGCCCGTCGTTCAAGAACCAGCGAATCCTCGACCTGCTCGGGCACAACGCACCGGACCCCGACTGGCCGCTGCACAAGGCCTTCCTGCGCGTCATCGACTTCATCGCCGGGATGACCGACAGCTACGCCACCGAAATGGCGCGGGAGATGACCGGGCGCTCCAGCCCGGTGTGAGGCCCGGTTTCGTCGCGGCCGCGACGAAACCCCGGCGCTAGGCCTAATGCCGTTCATTTAAGCGATGCTTTGAGTTGGCGAAGGCAGGAGCGTAGGGCGCATGACCTCCACCGCCATCCGTGCCACCGGGATTTCCGGCGTGGCCGGTGAGCCCAATCGCGGACGGAGTCCTACGTCCGTGCCTTCCTGGAACTGTAGGAGCGGGCCCTGCCCGCGATTTCGCGCGCAGGGCGCGCTCCTACATGGGAATGGTGCGGGTGGGCGGCGTAGGAGCGGCTCTCATCCGCGAATCGCGCCGATATGTCCGGCTATCGCGGACAGGGTCCGCTCCTACGAAGAGCCCCACGGCGTGGCCGGCAAGGCAGCCCCGTAGGATGGGTTGAGCCTGCGAAACCCATGCGGCGGTGGCACGGGGTGTGGTGTTTACCGGGGGTAGGAGCGGACTCCGTCCGCGATTGGGCCCCCGGACCACGCCATGAGCCCAAATGAAAAATGCCGTTTCTCCCAGACGGAGAAACGGCATCCTTACGGCGCTAGACCGGATCGTCCTCGGTGGCCGACTGCAGCGGGCGGATCTGGCCCTCCTCGTCCAGTCGCTTCAGGTGGCCATGCAGGCTGGCCTGCAGCGCATCCAGCGCCCTGCGCAGTTGCTCCACGGCACTGCGCAAGGTCGAGAACTCGGCGCGCTCGGTGCAGACCTTCTCCAGCTCCGCGCAACGATCATGCAAGGCCATGGCGCCCACCAGCCGCGCCGCACCCTTGATGCGGTGGGCCAGCTCGGCCAGGTGCCGCCGGTCCTGGGCGTGCAGCAAGGGTTCGAGCTGTTCGGCGTCCGCCTCGTTGCTCGACACCAGCTCGGCCATCAGGTTGCGCGTCAGCTGGGCGTTGCCGCCGGTCATCTCCAGCAGGGCGCCGATGTCCAGGTCACCCTCCTCCTGCGGATGTTTTTCAGGAACCGGTTCCGGCGGCATGATCTCGCCGCGCTGAAGTTGCTCCAGTTGCTCACGCAGCTGCTCGATGCTGATCGGCTTGAACAGGCAGTCGTCCATGCCGGCCTCCTTGCAGCGGATGGTTTCGTCGGGCTGGGCATTGGCCGTGAAACCGAGGATGGGGGAACGCGCCGCGCCGCTCTCCCGCTCGATCTCGCGAATCCGCCGGGCCAGGCTGTAGCCGCTGAGCACCGGCATGTTGCAGTCGGTGATGACCAGGTCGAATTCGCCGGGCCGCCACATCTGCAGCGCCTCACCGCCGTCCGTAGCCATGGCCACGGTGTGCCCGAGGTGTTCCAGCTGCTGCGCCAGCAGCAGGCGGTTGACCGGGTGATCGTCCACCACCAGTACGCGCAGCGTCCTCTGCACCACCGCACTGCGCAGGATGATCGAATCGTCTTCCGGTGCCAGGGGCTCCAGCACCTGCAGCACCAACCTGACGTGCACCTTGGTGCCCACGCCGGCCACGCTCTCCAGGCGCACCGAGCCCCCCATCATTTCCGCCAGCTTGCGGCAGATGGTCAGCCCCAGCCCCGTGCCGCCATGGTTGGTGCTCCCCTCGCGCTGTACCTGGCTGAAGGGTTCGAAGAGCTGCTTCTGGTCTTCCTCGGCGATGCCGATGCCGCTGTCCTCGACACACACCTCCAGCGCCAGCCGCTCGTTCGGCAGCGGCTCGCCCGACACCCGCACCCAGACGCTGCCCGCGTCGGTGAACTTGATGGCGTTGCTCACCAGGTTGGAGAGAATCTGCTTGAAGCGCAGCGGGTCGATGAGTACGTCGCAGGCTGCCTCGGTTTCGATCTCCAGCTTCAGCAGCAGGCCCTTCTGCCGGGCCAGGCCGTCGAAGACACGGGCCACCGATTCGATCAGCTCGCGCAGGCGAGCCCGTTCGGGCAGCAGTGTCAGGCGGCCGGACTCGATCTTGGCGACGTCAAGGATGTCGCCGATCAACAGCAGCAGCGACTTGGCCGACTCATAGGCCACCTCGATCGGCCCCTGTTCGCCGCAACCGCCGCAGCGATTGCGCGTCAACGCCAGTTCGAGCATGCCGATCACCGCATTCATCGGCGTACGGATTTCGTGGCTCATGGTCGCCAGGAAGGTGCTCTTCGCCCGGCTGGCTTCCTCGGCCTGCTCCTTGGCGATCTCCAGTTGCTGAAGCAGGCGCTCGCGCTCGGTGACGTCGACCCAGCCGGAAACCACGCCGCGGAGCTTGCCGGACGCGCTGTGGTAGGGCGTGAGCCAATGGTGCACCTGGCGCGTCTCGCCGTTGATCTCCAGCATGCGGTCGACGGCGACCGACTCCCCGCTGGCCATTACCTGGAGGTATTCCCGGTGCAGGCCCTCGGCCTGTTCCGCCGAAAGCCAGGTGCAGTCCGCCAGCTGCGAGCCCACCGCCAGGTCTTCCGGCAGCCCGGTGGCCTCGCGGAACGCCCTGTTGCAGGTGATCAAGCGCCCATCGGCGTCGCGCACCGAGACCGGCTGGGGAATGCCGTCGATCAGTGCGCGCTTGAACGCCAGGCGGTCCTGCAGCTCCAGCTCGGCGCGGCGGCGCGCGCGCATCCGCAGCAGCAGGTACCAGTTCCACAGCAGGATCAGCCCGAGCAGCGCCAGTCCGCCCCACAGCAGCCAGAAGAACTGCGAGCGGTAGCCTTCCCAGACGCTGTCCGGCGACGCGCCGCTGGTGGACCAGCGGCTGATGATGCTGGCCATGTCTTCCGGCGAGATCGCCAGCAGGGCCTTGTTGAGGATGCTCAGCAGCTCCGGGTCGGCCCGCGAGACGCCCAGGGAGATCTGCGCCGGCTCCAGGTCCAGGGTCGCGGCGATGCGCAGGTCGCGGTAGTAGCGATTGACCAGGAAGGTGGCGGTGAGCATCGGCTGCAGCGCGGCATCCGCCTTCCCCTCCTGCAGCAACGGCAAGGCATCGCTGTAGTTGTCCACCTCAACCAGCTTCACCCGCGGGAACTGCTCGCGCACGTAGGACACCAGCGAACTGCCATGGGCCACCGCCACGCGCTTGCCGTTGAGGTCGGCGAGGTTGTTCAGCCGGGTGTTGTCCTTGTGCGTGAGCAGCACGAAGGAGGTACTCAGGTAAGGCCGGGTGAAGTCTACGTGCGCCTCGCGCTCGACGGTGGGCGACATGGTGGCCAGGGCATCGACCTGGCCCCGGCGCACCTGGGTGAACATGCCGGAGATCGACGAGGTCGGCACCACCTCGAACTGCAGGCCGGTACGGGTGCGGATCAGGTCCAGCAGGTCCGCGACTATGCCGCGGAAATTGCCCTGGGAGTCGAAGAAGGTCAGCGGGGCCAGCGACTGGTCGATGCCCAGGCGCGGCCGCCGGTTGTGCTCCAGCCAGCGAAGCTCCTGGGGCGTGAGGTTCAGCCGGTGGTTGGAGATGGAGAACACGCCGCCCACGCTCCAGCGCCGCTGGATGGACAGGTGTTGCTGGGCGCTGATGTTCTGCAGCACCTCGTTGACGCTGTAGAGCAGCGGGCTGCCGTCCTTGCGCGCGGCGAAGGAAAAGCCGACGCCGTTGAAGTTGGCGAAGTTCAGCAGCTTGAGGTTGACCAGGTAACCCTGGCTGATCAGGTACTGCGCGCTCAGGGCGTCGCCGACGTAGGCGTCCACCTGCCCGAGGGCGACGGATTCCAGGGCGCGGCGCAGCGAGTCGAAATGCACCACCTCGGCATCGGGGAAATGGTCGGCCAGCTCCTTCGGCGAGAAGTAGTCGCCCACCACGGCGAGCCGCCGGCCGGCCAGTTGCAGGTCGCCTTCCAGGCGCATGTCCTGCTGCCCGACGATCACCGGCTGGTTCAGGGAATACGGGCGCGACAGCAGCAGGTCCGGGATCTCGGCCTCGAAGCCGGTGGCGCGGCCGATCAGGTCGATCTCGCCATCCTGCAGCGCCTGGATGGTCTGGCGCCGGGACGGGTAGCGACGCATCTCGATGCGGACGTTGAGCGCTTCGCTGACCAGCCCGAGGTAGTCGGCGGTGACCCCCTCCAGCTCGCTGCCGCTGACGGTGACGATCAGTGGCGCATAGTCCGGCGCGGCCACCCCCACCACCAGCGTGCGCTTCTCGCGCAGCCACTGCCAGTCCGACTCCGGCAGCTCGACCCGCGGCCTCTCGGGAAGCGCCGCCGTACGGGCCAGCAAGGCGAGTTGCGTCCAGGGCGCGGGGGCCTGGACCTCTGCGGCCCAGGCCCCCATCGCCAGCATCGCACCGAGAACGGCACCCAGCAGCGCCCTGCACTTCGAGCCCATGGCGACTGTCTCAGACCAGTGCGTTGCGCTTGGCGAACTCGATCAGGTCGACCAGCGAATGGGCATTGAGCTTCAGCAGCAGGCGCGTCTTGTAGGTACTGACGGTCTTGTTGCTGATGAACATCTGCTCGGAGATGTCCTTGTTCGAATAACCATTGGCCAGGTATTGCAATACCGACATTTCCCGGTCGGAGAGGCGCTGGATGAGTTCATGGTCATCCATGCTGCCGTTGTTCTTGCGCGCCGGGCGCACGGCCGTGCTGGGGAAATAGTTGTACCCGGCGATCACCGCATTGACCGCGCTGATCAACTCGGCCAGCCCGCCCTGCTTGCAGACGAACCCGGAGGCCCCGGCCTGCATGCAGCGCATGGCGTAGAGCGAGGCGCTCTGGCCGGTCAGCACGAGGATCTTCAGGGGCAGGTTGAACGCGGTCAGACGGCTGATGACTTCGAGCCCGTCCAGCTTGGGGATGCCGATGTCCAGCACCACCAGCTCCGGCAGCAAATCCTTCACCAGGGACAGGGCGTCCACGCCGTTGTCGGTTTCCCCGATGATGGTATGACCTTCCTTTTCCAGCAGAACGCGCATTGCCATCCGTATCACCGGATGATCATCGACGATAAGAACCTTGCTCAATTTTCAATCTCCGACAGACTTCCCAAGAGTGCGCCGTAAGATATCGTCTAGGAAATCAGTGTCGAGATTAACTGGTGCCACTTTTAACATCTTAAGTAAATTCCCATACATCAAAGTATAAATTCCTACACAAACTTGATCGACCAACTTCCGTTAACTTTCAAGCCGGACTTTTTCAACATCTCCTAATGCAAATTCCTACAACGGAAATGGAAGTTTTTTAAATAAATGGCACCCGCCAGCCGGCACACTGCGGCCGTTATCCAATTCGGTACGCGCGACCATGAACATATCGATCCCATCCAGCCTGCTGGTGCTGGAGGACCATGCATTTCTGCGCGAGGCCACCGTGCACGGCTTGCGGGTCCTCGGCTACGAGCAGGTCCTGGCCGCCGGCGACGGGGACAGCGCCATCGAACTGCTGAGGCAGAAGGGCGGAGTCGACATCTGCATCTGCGACGTGCTGCCGCCGGGCATGGACCTGCTCGGGTTCCTGCGCCTGGCGGCCCAGGAGAAGCTGCTGCGGGCGATCATCGTGGTCAGCGAGGTACCCGCCGACCTGCGCCGGGCCATTGCCCACATCGCCACGCTGTACGGCCTGTCGGTGCTCGGCGAGCTGACCAAGCCGCTGCAGATGTCCAGCCTGCAGGCACGCCTGCGCCACTACAGCCCTGCACCCGCCGCCGCCCCGCCGCTACCGCGGCCGACGCCATCGGCGCTGGAGGTCTGGCAGGCCATGCGCAACCGGGAGCTCAGGGCCTACTACCAGCCCAAGGTCGACCTCGACACTCTGCAGGAGATCGGCGCCGAGGTGCTGGTGCGCTGGGACCACCCGGTCTACGGGCTGTTGCGCCCGGCCTACTTCCTCGCCGCGATCCGCCGGATGAAACTGCTGCCCGACCTCTTCGACCTGGTTCTGGACCAGGCCCTGGATTTCGCCCGGCGCGAGCTGCGCCACGGCACCCAGCGAGCGCTGTCGATCAACATCGACCTCGAGGTGCTGCAGCAGCGCGACCTGGCCGGCCACCTGAAGGAAAAACTGCGGCAGACCGGCGTCGACCCCGCCAGCCTGACCATCGAGATCATCGAAGGGGGGCTGGCGACCACGCCCCTGGCCAGCCTGGAGAACCTCACCCGCCTGCGCCTGCTCGGCTGCAACGTCGCCATCGACGACTTCGGCACCGGCTACTCCTCGCTGCAGCGTCTTTGCGACCTGCCCTGCAACGAAATCAAGCTGGACGCCTCCTTCATCCGCGACATGCAGCACAACCCGCGCACCCACGAGTCGGTCGCCAGCACCCTGGTGCTGGCGCGCCACCTGCAGTTGCGGGTGATAGCCGAGGGCATCGAGACCTACCAGCAACTGCAGCGCATGCGCGAACTGGGCTGCCGGTTCGGCCAGGGCTTCCTGTTCGCCCGGCCGATGTCGGAGGACGCCTATCGCCACTGGACCGGCGTCGACCTGCAACCGCCGGAGCCGGAAGCCGGCTCCGCGCTGGAACTGGAGGGCGTGCGCACGCCACCGGGCTGAGCCCGGAGTAGACGCCCGTTTCAGTCTTGTTGGTGAATGGGCTGCTCCGGATACCAGGCATCCTGCAGGGGGCTGACCGAACTGCCGCTCAGCTCATCCTGCTGCTTCAGCCAGTCCTCCACGGCCTTGCGCTGCTCCTCGGTGACCGAGCCGCGGCGCGCCAGGCACACGAAGCCGAAATCGTCGCAACCGGTATAGGCCAGGCCGTTGGCGGTGATGGCCTGCTCCACGAAGCGCTTCAGGAAGGCCTGCAGCACCTGCTCGGGGAGCCCTTCGCGATAGTCGAGCGACAACTCGAACCCCAGTTCCTGGAATTCATCGACGCAGAGCTTCTTGCGCAGACGACGGGAACGGTTGCTGGCCATGTGGCGAATCTCCTCGATTGATGACGGCATGCGGGACACGGGCGAAAGCCGCCCCGCACAGACTCTAGCAGTTCGGGCGCAGCGCTCCCACGCGCATCGGCTTACAAACCCCAGCGCATCCCGCAACGGCTTGCGGCATAATGCGCCGGCGCGTTGCCGCGTCACTGGCGCAATCGTCTATCGTCAGTGTCTTCTTTCGTCACCTTCGTCATGTCGATGCCCTGAACCGGGATTTCACTTCAAATATGTTCAAGTCGCTGCGTGTTCTCGCCTTCGCTACCCTGCTGCCCTTCGCCCTGCCCACCCTGGCCGCCCCGATCAAGTCCGCCCTGCCCGAACGGGTGGAGAAGGCGCTCAAGGCCAGCAAGCTGACCAACGACGCCCTGTCGCTGGTGATGATCCCCCTGGACGGCCCGGGTGCGCCCACCTACTTCAACGCCGACGTCTCGGTGAACCCGGCCTCGACCATGAAGCTGTTCACCACCTATGCCGCCCTGGAGTTGCTGGGCCCCACCTACCAGTGGAAGACCGAGTTCTACACCGACGGCAAGCTGCAGGACGGCGTGCTCAACGGCAACCTCTACCTCAAGGGCGGCGGCGACCCCAAGCTGAACCTGGAAAAGCTCTGGCTGATGATGCGCGACCTGCGCGCCAACGGCGTGCTCAAGGTCAACGGCGACCTGGTGCTGGACCGCAGCTACTTCAACCAACCGCAGCTGCCGGTGTTCAACGATGATGGTGGCGACGACAACAAACCGTTCCTCGTCGGCCCCGACGCTGCCATGGTCAACCTCAAGAGCGTGCGCCTGGTGGTGCGCAGCGAAGGCAACCAGGCCTCGGTGATGATGGACCCGCCGCTGGCCAACGTGCGCCTGGAGAACCAGATCAAGGTCAGCGGCCCGGCCAACTGCCCGGCCTGGCCGAAGCTGCGTTTCGTCCCGGAAACCCGCGCCGAGGGCACCGTGCTGGTGGCCGCCGGCGAGATTCCGCGCGGCTGCAGCGCGCAGACCTACATGTCGCTGCTCGACCATCCGGGCTACACCGCCGGCGCCATCCGCGGCATCTGGCAGGAACTGGGCGGCAGCATCAGCGGCGCCGACCGCCAGGGCACGGTGCCGAAGAACGCCACCCTGCTGGCCCGCGCGCTGTCGCCGGACACCGTGGACATCATCCGCGACATCAACAAGTACAGTAACAACACCATGGCCCGCCAGGTGTTCCTCAGCATCGGCGCGCAGAACCGCACCAGCGCGGACGCCAACGACGGCCTGGCGGCGCAGCGGGTGATCCGCCAGTGGCTGGCGCGCAAGGGCATCACAGCTTCGCACCTGGTGATGGAGAACGGCTCCGGGCTGTCCCGCGACGAGCGCGTCAGCGCCCGCGAGATGGCCGCCATGCTGCAAGCTGCCTGGCACAGCCCCTACGCCTCGGAGTACATCTCCTCGCTGCCGATCGTCGGCATCGACGGCACCATGCGCAAGCGCCTGCGCCACACGCCCATGACCGGCGAGGCCCACGTCAAGACCGGCACCCTCAACACCGTCCGCGCCCTGGCCGGGTTCAGCCGCGACGCCCGCGGCAACAACTGGGTGGTGGTGGCCATCCTCAACAGCAACCGGCCGTGGGGCGCTTCGTCCATCCTCGACCAGGTGCTGCTGGACCTCTACGCCTCCACCCGCGGCCAGTGAAACCAGCCGCGGGGCCCTGGCGAATCAGCGAGCGCTGATGCGCCAGGCCCGGTGGATCTTCGGGTTGCGGGCGAAGTCCTGGTCGAGGGTCTGGGCGCTGATGTCCTCGACCTGGTAGCGCGCCGCCAGGCTCGGCTCCAGCTCGAACTTGCGGAAGTTGTTGGAGAAATACAGCACGCCGCCCTTGGCCAGACGGGTCATGGCCAGGTCGATCAGCTCGACCTGATCGCGCTGCACGTCGAACACCCCTTCCATGCGCTTGGAGTTGGAGAAGGTCGGCGGGTCGATGAAGATCAGGTCGTACTCGCCGCGGTCCGCCCGCAGCCATTCCATGACATCGCTCTGCACCAGCTTCTGCTTGTCGGAGAAACCGTTGAGCGACAGGTTGCGCCGCGCCCAGTCCAGGTAGGTCTTCGACAGGTCGACGCTGGTGGTGCTGCGCGCGCCGCCCTTGGCCGCATGCACGGTGGCGGTGGCGGTGTAGCAGAACAGGTTGAGGAAGCGCTTGCCGGCAGCCTCGCGCTGCAGGCGCAGGCGCATCGGCCGGTGGTCGAGGAACAGCCCGGTGTCCAGGTAGTCGGTGAGGTTGACCAGCAGGCGCACGCCGCCCTCCTCCACTTCCATGAAGCGGCCTTCGCTGTTCTGCCGCTCGTACTGCTTCCTGCCAGCCTGGCGCTCGCGGCGCTTGATGACGATGCGCTCGCTGGGAATGCCGAGGGCCTGCGGCAACGCCGCCAGGGCGTCGAGCAGGCGGGCCTGGGCCTTGGCCGGATCGATGGACTTGGGCGCGGCGTATTCCTGCACGTGCACCCAGTCGCGGTACAGGTCCACGGCCAGGGCGTACTCGGGCATGTCCGCGTCATACACGCGGTAGCATTCGATTTTCTCGCGCCTGGCCCATTTGCCCAGTTGCTTGAGATTCTTCTGCAGGCGGTTGGCGAACATCTGCCCGCCCTCGCTCAGGCGCGCCGGCTCCGCCGGAGCTTGCACGGCGCCATCCTGGCGCGCCTCGGCACCGCGCTCGCCGGTAACGAACTGACGCGGCTCCACCTCGAACATCAGCAGCTTGCACGGCAACGCGCCGTTCCAGAAGGCGTACTGCTTGTGGCTACGGATGCCCATGCGCTTGCCCAGTTCCGGCGCCCCGGTGAAGACCGCGGCCTTCCAGCCCAGGCAGGCCTGGCGCAGGCGCTCGCCGAGGTGCTGGTAGAGGTACAGCAGGCTGGCCTCGTCGCCCAGGCGCTCGCCGTAGGGCGGGTTGCAGATCACCAGGCCGCGCTGGCCCTTGTCCGGGCGCGGTTCGAAGGTGGCCAGCTCGCCCTGGTAGACCTTCACCCACTCGCCCAGACCGGCGCGCTCGATGTTGTTGCGCGCCGGCTGGATCAGCCGCGGGTCCGCCTCGTAGCCGCGGATCCACAGCGGCGGCCGCGCCAGGCCGACGGCGGCGCGTTGCTCGGCCTCGGCCAGCAGTTTGCGCCAGAGGACCGGGACGTGGCCCAGCCACTTGTCGAAGCCCCAGTGCTCGCGCTTGAGGTTGGGGGCGATGTCGGCGGCCATCAGGCCGGCCTCGATCAGGAAGGTGCCGACGCCGCACATGGGGTCGGACAGCGCCCCGCCCTCGGCGGCCAGCTGCGGCCAGCCGGCGCGGATGAGGATGGCCGCGGCGAGGTTTTCCTTCAGCGGCGCGGCGCCCTGCTGCAGGCGGTAGCCGCGCTGGTGCAGGCTGTGCCCGGAGAGGTCCAGGGACAGCACCGCCTGGCCGCGGTCCAGGTGCAGGTGGACGCGGATGTCAGGGTTGACCTTGTCCACCGTCGGCCGCCGGCCGAACTCGGCGCGCAGGTTGTCGACGATGGCGTCCTTGACCTTGAGCGCGCCGAAGTGGGTGTTGTCGATGCCCGAGCCCTTGCCGCTGAACTCCACCGCCAGGCTGCCGCCGGGGTCCAGGTGATCGCTCCAGTTGACCGCGTTCACGCCCAGGTACAGTTCCTCGGCGTTGGCCACCGGGAAGCGCGCCAGCACCAGCAGCACGCGGTTGGCCAGGCGCGACCAGAGGCACAGCCGGTAGGCCGTCTCCAGGTCGCCGCGGCCGCGCACGGCGGACACCTGCGCGCGGGCATCGCTCAGGCCCAGCGCCTGCGCCTCGTCCAGCAGCAGGCCGTCGAGGCCCTTGGGGCAGGTGAGGAAGAGTTCGTAGTGTTCCGACATCGCCATTCCCGGGCCGCAGCCCTTTCCAGAGGGGCCTCGGCCCCTGTTGACCGGATGCCGCGTGAAAACGCTGGCACCCGGCCATGGTTCATTTCAAAAGGTTTCACAAAACCCGCGACCCGAGGTCGCAGCTACTTGCCCGCTCGTCGGGATGAGAGAACCTCTCAATTTCCTGGCAGTTCGCCAGGCTGCCTCGCACAAGCCCCTGAACATGCGGTTTCGGGCAATTTGCCCGACCCGCCCGGGGGAAAAACTTATGGCTTGAACCCATAAGAGTTAAGTCTTTATGACAAATTGGTTGTTCACAGGCTCGAAGCCCATGGTTTAGAACTCAGCTTAACCCGTCGCCGCAAAGGTGTCGGGCGGGGTCTGTCACGCCGGCAACAGGCCCCTTTTTGGCGGAACTGTCCGCCAGGCCTCCCAAGGGGGCCAACGGGACATAACAGTCAACAAGTGAGGGCAACACCCTATGAGAAGACTCAAGCGTGATCCGTTGGAAAGAGCCTTTATGCGCGGTTACCAGTACGGCATCAGTGGCAAGTCTCGCGATCTCTGTCCTTTCACCCATCCCACCACCCGGCAGTCCTGGCTCAACGGCTGGCGCGAGGGTCGCGGCGACAACTGGGATGGCCTCACCGGCACCGCCGGTCTTCAACGTCTGAATCAGATGCAACACGCCACCAGTTGACCAAAGGATCACACCGATTTCCCCAAGGCACGCCCCATCCGGGCGGCAGGGCGTAAGCCCAAGGGCTCCGAAAGGAGCCCTTTTTATTTGCCCGCGCGCTGCGCCTGGGCGATGGCGTCCACCGCCTCGCGGATCAGCGCCGGCCCCTTGTAGATGAAGCCCGAGTAGATCTGCACCAGGTTCGCGCCGGCGGCGATCTTCTCCGCCGCATGGGCGCCCTCGGTGATGCCGCCCGCGGCGATGATCGGCAGGCGGCCACCCAACTCGCCAGCCAGCACCTTGACCGTGTGGGTGCTCTTCTCGCGCACCGGCGCGCCCGACAGGCCACCGGCCTCGTCACCGAACGGCAGCCCCTCGACGCCTTCGCGGCCCAGGGTGGTGTTGGTGGCGATCACTGCGTCCATCCCCGCCTCCACCAGCGCCGCGGCGACCAGGGCGGTTTCCTCATCGGTCATGTCCGGGGCGATCTTGATCGCCAGCGGCACGCGGCGGCCATGCTGTTCGGCCAGGTCTTCCTGGCGCTGGCGCAGGGCCTCCAGCAGTTGCTTGAGCGAGTCGCCGAACTGCAGGCTGCGCAGGCCCGGGGTGTTCGGCGAACTGACGTTGACCGTGACGTAGCTGGCGTGGGCGTAGACCTTGTCCAGGCAGATCAGGTAGTCGTCCACCGCGCGCTCGACCGGTGTGTCGAAATTCTTGCCGATGTTGATGCCCAGCACGCCGCGGTACTTCGCGGCCTTGACCCGCTCCACCAGGTGGTCGACGCCCAGGTTGTTGAAGCCCATGCGGTTGATGATCGCGGTGGCCTGCGGCAGGCGGAACAGCCGCGGCTTGGGGTTGCCCGGCTGCGGGCGCGGGGTGACGGTGCCGATCTCGACGAAGCCGAAGCCCAGTTGGGCGAAGCCGTCGATGGCGTCGCCGTTCTTGTCCAGGCCGGCGGCCAGGCCCACCGGGTTGGGGAAGTCGATGCCCATGACCTGCACCGGCAGGCTGGCCGGCTTCGGGCAGAACAGGCCGTTGAGCCCCAGGCGGCCGCCGGCGCCGATCAGATCGATGGACAGCTCGTGGGAGGTTTCCGGGGAGAGTTTGAACAGCAGCTCGCGGGCCAGGCTATACATGGTCGGGCATCGGTCGGCAAAATGGGGCGCTAGTATAGCCGGCCGGCCTGCCCCTAGGCGAGGCGCGGCCGCGGCGGGCCCGGCATGGCGCTCGCCCTTGAAAGGAAGGAAGCAACATTTGTCACTGCCCGGAAGCACAACCGCGACTGGCTTACCTATGCTTAAGGCTGTCGGCCGGGCATCGGGAGTTTGCCTTCGATCATGAATCCACCCCGCAACATGGCCCAGCGTCTCGCGGCCATCGCCCAGCGCCTGGGGCTCGGCAACGCCGACCTGCACAAGGTCTCGCAGCGCACCCGGTCCCTGGCCCTGAGCTTCAGCGCCCCGGCGAGCCCGCCCAGCGGCATCGGCTGGCAGTCCGGCGCGCCGCTGTACCGCCTGATCGACCTGCCGCGCGGCGCCTTGTCCGGGCCGGTGCAGGAAGACAAGGCGCGCGCCCATGCCGCACTGAAGAAACTGGTCGGCTCCCGTCTGCTGGAGCTGCACGATGTCGACCTGCGCGAGGTGGACGGCCTGTGCACCCGCGGCCCCCTGGCGAATTCGGCGCTACCCGACTTCGAAGCCGTGGCGGCCGGTGACGCCGGACGCAAGGTGCGGATCATCAGCTACCGGGACTTCGGCAAGGCGCTCGGGCAGGCCCTGCCCGGCTTCGAGCGCGGCATCGAGCTGCAGTTGCGCCGGGCCGACTGGCATGGCCAGCGGCTGTTCCTGGAGCTGGACAACCACACCGAGGCGTTCGCCTGCGCGGTGGCCTATGCGCGCCGCCGCGGCCTGGAACTGTGCCTACCCGGCAGGGTGCGCCAGTTCAGCCTGCAGGGCAGCGCCCTGGACGACCTGGAGCGGCGCTACCACATGCTGGCGATGCCGACCCAGGCCTGGAGCGATGCCGGGTTCATGGGCCTGCTGCTGGACACCGGCCTGCCCTATGCGCGCTTCGGCCTGTTCAACAGCGAAACGCCGGAATCCCTGCTGCTGCCCAAGGACCACCCGCAAGCCGACGAATTCGGCGCCGGCCTGCGCAGCATCGGCGCCCCGGACCTGCTGGGCTACCTGCGCGGCTGCGTCGCCTAGTCCCGCGTCTCTTCTTCAGACTCGTCGTCATCGTCGTCGGTCTCTGCGACGAGCTCGCGCCCCGGCTCCTGGCGCAGGCGCTCGAGCACGTCGTGGTGGCGGTTGCGCCACTCCTCCAGGCTGAGGCTGCTGCTCTCCAGCAATGCGGGGTTCTGCTCCACCAGGTAGACGGCGGCGGACTGCGCCGAATCGGCGATCTCCCAGGCCACCGACGCCGAGTCGATGGGCCCTTCGTAGGTGATCCAGCGGGCGAAATCCGGATAGACGCTGCAGACCTTCTCGAAATCCTCGTCGCGCATGCGCTGGCGACCGAACTCGATGTTCTCCACCGTCTTGGCCTTCATGCCGACGATCTTGGCGAATTCCGGGCGTTTGAGCCCGGTCAGCTCACGCAGGCCACGCAGTCTTTCCCCAGCGGTAAAAAGGAAACGTTTCTTCACGATCTGTAATCCATTTCCGGACATTCGAAGCACCATACAAAAACACTAATATTTAGTGTATTGTCTCGAGAGAGTCATTTAGTCTCCCTCCCCTAATAGCGCAGGCCATGGTGCAGGACACCACATGAAAGTGGAAGAACCCTTCTCCCCCGCTCCCGAGGACGAAACCTATTACTTGAGCCTCGAGCGTTTCGCCGAATTGCTCGGGATGTCCGATCAGCCGGAGGTTCTGGAGGAATGGATCGCCAACGGCAAGCTGCCGACGCGGGTAATTGCAGGACATCGCCTGGTTGACCTCAGAGCATTCCTACGCTCAGACGGGAAACCAAAGCCCTGAACACGCCGGAACTCCCACACTTATAAGCAGCCCACCGGGAGCAGGTGCGCGGTCATCCGCCGTGCCTGGAGAATAGCCAGGGCGTTTTTCCCTGGCAGGGGCCGCCGGAAGGACGGCGGCCGAGGGGGCATCACTCTTCCCGGCTGGCCTCGACCAGGCTCTCGTAGGCCGGCGCCGCCGGAATGCCGATTTCCAGGCACAGGGCCATGACCTTTTCCAGGTCGCAGCGGTACACCAGCACCGCCTGCAGCTCGTCATCCAGCGGTTCGCTGAAGTCCAGCAGCACGTAGCCGCCCTTTTCCGGATAGAGCGCGCCGAGCTGCACCTGGATGCGCTTCAGCGCGGCGAGCGGCTCGGCCTTGTGCAGCTGCTTGGCCTGCAGCACGAAGTTCACGCTGGCGTCGAACGAGGCGCGGATGCCTTCGAACAGTTCCTTGTAGTCATCGCCCTGGAACAGCACGATGTCCGGCAGGCTGCCGACCACCACCCACTCGCCCAGCGGGATGGGGAAGCTGTCGTCGTAGTTGATGTCCGGGTTGGCGGCGAGGAAGGCCTCGGGGTCGGCGTAGGCCGCGGCGGCATCCTCGGCGATCTGGCGGATTTCCTCCGCGCCCATGCAGCCGGAGCTGATCAGGGTGAGGAGTTCGACGAGCTGTTCTTTCATGGCGCGGTCCCGGGAAGTGGCGAAGGCCGCGAAGGATAGCCGGATTCGGCCCGGCTTGCTGGGCCGCCGGAACCTATTGGCGCTCCCGGGTGTCGGAAGTCGGCTCGGACGATAGCGACTATCGACCGGGATGATTTCCCAGGCCGGCGGGCCATCGCTAGCCTTAGTCCATTCCCACTTTCCATGCCCCGGGTGAACCCGCCATGTTCCGATCCCTTTCCAGCCTGGTGCTGGCCGTCCCCGTGCTGGTGGGCTGCGCCGCGCAACCGGCCGCCACCGAGCCCCAGCGGGCGTACAGCGACGCCGAGGTCAAGGCCTTCGCCCTGAAGATCCTCAGCGCCAGCAACATGGACAGCGACCTCTACGCGCGCTACCGCCGCGCCCTGACCGAACCGCACCACGAGCGCAACGACGACACCGGCAGCTGAGGCCGCTCAGGGCGCCTCGACTTCCATCTCCGCCGGGTTCTCCACCCACACCAGGTTGCCATGCTCGTCGTTGTGCAGGGTCACCACCTGGGCCCCGTGCAGGCGGGCCAGGGTATCGCCACTGATGTTGAAGCTGCGCGACAGCGCCTGCCGGGACAGGTCGGGCATGCGTGAGCGGCGCTCGTAGCGCGCCGCGCGAATCTGGTTGTAGCGGGCCCAGGACACCAGCAGCGCGGCGATCAAGGCGCTGCACAGCACATAGACCATCAGCGTATCGAGCGTCTGCAGGAACTGCCCGCCCCAGTCCAGGCGCGGCCCTCGCCAGCCGCTGGCGAGCAGGCTGGCGATGCCGCGCTCCATCAGCCAGACGAAGACCGCCCAGGCGCACAGGGTCAGCAGAACATCCAGGCTCCGGGGCAGCCAGTGCTGCGGTGTCTTGATCAGGTTCATCACGAACTCCTCTTGATGCCACGGTCGGGGCTGGTCCAGCGCGCCCGGGTCTGGCGCGCCTTGAGCATCACCTTGGGGAAACTCACCAGGGTGGTCAGCAAGGTGACCAGCCAGAAGGCGAAGGGGTACCAGATCACCCAGAACAGCGAACTCGCCAGGTGACGCTCGTAGCGCCGCTCGATCAGCAGGCTCAGGGCGAACTGCAGCAGGCACACGCAGGCCAGCAGCAGCCCGGTGAAGGCCGGCGGCACTATGTCGGCGACGCGCAGGCTGGGCGGCATCTCGACCACCAGGCCGAGCGCCCAGAGCAGGATCGACAGCAGGAAGGTGAAGGCCCAGGCCGCCGACAGGCTGAACTCGATGAGCAGCGGCCACATGTAGCGGTAGCGCCAGGTCCAGATGCTGCGGATGTTCTTCAGCAGCACCTCGGCCCCGCCCTGCGCCCAGCGCAGGCGCTGCTTCCACAGGCCGCGGAGGGTCTCGGGCATGAGGATCCAGCACAGCGCGCGCGGCTCGTAGAAGATCGACCAGTGATCCAGCTGCAGCTTCCAGCTGATGTCGATGTCCTCGGTGATCATGTCCGTGCTCCAGTAGTCGACCCGCGCCAGGGCCGTGCGGCGGAACGCGGCGACCACGCCGGAGACGGTGAAGACCCGCCCGTAGACGCGCTGGGTGCGCTTGATCAGGCCGATGATCGAGGAGAACTCGCCGACCTGGACGCGGCCGATCAGCGTCGAGCGCGTGCGGATGCGCGGGTTGCCGGTCACCGCGCCGACCCGCGGGTTGTCGATCAGCGGGGCCACCAGGTAGGCCGCGGCGTTGGGGTCGAGCAGCGCGTCGCCGTCGATGCACACCAAATACTCGCTGCGCGCGGCCAGCGCGCCCATGCGCAGGGCCACGGCCTTGCCCTGGTTCTGCGCCAGGTGCAGCACGCGCAGCCGCGGCTCGCCTTCGGCCAGGGCATCGAGCACCTGCGCGGTGTTGTCGGAGGAACCGTCATTGATGGCGATGACTTCGATGTTCGGATAGTGCTGCGCGAGGGCCGCGCCTATGGTGTCGGCGGCGTTGTCGCCCTCGTTGAAGCAGGGGATCAGGATCGACACCAGCGGCTCGCCCTCCAGTTGCGGGACGTCCTCCGGCCAGGCCCAGTGGCGTTCCCAGTGCGCCCAGAAGTAGATGCCGCCGGCCATCCACAGGGCCGACATGAACAGTGGATAGAAGAACACGAAGTTCAGCAGTATCTCGCCGGTGAGGACGATGGCTACGCCGATCGGGCCGCCGAGCAACAGCAGCAGGACCAGCAAGGCAACGATGCGATCGATCATGGCTCGGGGTACCAGGCGTTGGAGATGGCCGGACGCAGCGCCTTGAGTTCGGGCTGGTCGTTGACGAAATCGTCCGGGTAGTAACCGAAGCTGCGCACGCCCTCCCACTGCAGGCGGTGCATCCAGCGCCGCAACTGCGCGGCGTCTATGGGCGCCTCGCGCCCCTCGCGCCAGTCGCGCGCCTGCAGTTCGAAGACGCTGCGCTGCAGCGCGCCGGGGCGCTTGGCCACTTCGCGCACCAGGCGCTGCAGCCAGGCCTCGGACTGCTCCAGGGGCACGCCCTCCATCAGCGGCATGGCCATGGGCGCGGTCCAGTCGTAGGCGGCCAGGAAGTCGTCCAGGTTCTGCGCGAACCAGGCTTCGCTCTGCGGTTCGAGGATCGGCAGCGCATAGATGTTGCGCGCCGTCTGCACCTGCGGGCCGCGGATGGCGCGCACGCGCTCGGCAAGCTGGCGGGTGAAGTCGATGAGGTAGCGGCTCTTGAAGCGCGTCCAGCGCTGCAGCGTCTGCGCATCGCCGCGCAGGCTGGCGATGTCGCCCGGCAGGCCGGCTGCGCGGTAGGCCGCCAGCGCCTGGGGCCCGGCATCCTCGAAGTCGGAGAACAGCGCGTCGTCGTGGAACAGCAGGCCGGCGAAGGCGGCGTGCCCGGCCAGGTCCTCGTAGATCTCGCTGATCTGCCGGCGTACTTCGGGGTCGAACGGCGACAGCCGCCGGTACTGCTGCGGGTCGATCTCCAGGCGCCCGCTGTGCGGGTCCCAGCGCTGCACCCGCGGCAGCTGCGGCGACAGGTCGAAGGCCAGCACCGGCATCCAGGCGAACACTTCCACGCCGGCGCGGGTGCGCAGCTGCCAGGCGGCGCGGTTGAACAGGTCGGCGCGCATCGGCAGGTGCCGGTTGGGGAAGTACAGCGCTTTCACCGTGCCATCGCCCACCGGGTCGGCATAGGCCTGGAGGAACACGGTGTTGATGCGCAGGTCGGCGATGCGCTGCACCAGTTGCCCGAGGTTGGCCTCCATCTGCTGCGGGTCGGGATCGTAGACGTAGTCCAGGTCGACGTGGGCGACGCGCAGGTTATCCTGCGCCTGGACGCGGCTGATGGCCGAGGTGAAGTGATGCAGGTTGGGGTCGCCGTTGAGCAGGAAGCGCGGCAGGTTGTCCAGGTGGTCGATGCTGCCCAGGCCGTCCTCGAGGGTCAGGGCCAGGGCGTAGCCGTCGTCGCCGACCACCTGCAAGGCGGTGCCGCTGGCCGCGCCGTAGGGCCACACCCACACCCGCGGCGCCTTGCCGGTGATGCCCTGCAGGGTGCGGCTGATGCGCTTGACGTCGATGCCCACGCGGTTGCGGTATTCGGCCTCGGTTTCGTAGCGCCCGGCATTGGCCAGGTACAGGCGGTTGGCCGCTGCCGGCAGCTGACTGCCCTGCGGGTTGCCGGGGCCGCCGAAGTGCAGGGCCTCGGTGTGCGCGCCTATTTCCACCAGGCCGGACCGGGCGATTTCCGCGAGCTGCTGGCGGGTGAGGAAGCGCCGGCGCTCCACCGCCAGGCCGCCGAAGTCCACGCGCTGCTGGTCTGGGGTATCCAGCCAGACGCCCACCGGCGCCATGATCGCCGGCCAGTCGTAGGCCTTCAGGATCGGCAGCACGCGCTGGTAGAAGCTGCTGTAGCCGTCGTCGAAGCTCAGCAGCAGCGGTTTCTCCGGCAGGCTGCCGCGGCCGGCGCGGGCGGCCAGCAGCTGGTCCACGGAAATCGCCTGGAAGCCCTGCTCGTGCAGCCAGGCCAGTTGGTCCACCAGGTTGGCGGTGCGCACGGTCATGAAGGCCTGGTTGGCGTCGCTGTCGGCGATCTCGTGGTAGG
Organism: Pseudomonas citronellolis; assembly: GCF_900112375.1. Taxonomy (GTDB): domain Bacteria; phylum Pseudomonadota; class Gammaproteobacteria; order Pseudomonadales; family Pseudomonadaceae; genus Pseudomonas; species Pseudomonas citronellolis. The sequence continues at coordinate 188,878 of NZ_FOLS01000009.1, forward strand.
CCAGGGTCAGGATGCGCCCCGACGGCCAGGGCTTCTCGTTGGCGGCGAGGGTGCGTTGCGCCGGCTCGACGAAGGGGGGCGCCTCGCTGGCGCAAGCCCCGATCAGCAGCGCCAGCCCCAACAGCAGGAAACGGTAGGTGGCTCTCATGTTCGGGTCCTAGAAGCGGTAGCTGAGGTCGAAGACCAGGCGGTAGTCCAGTTCGCGGTCGCCGTCGTAGGGGCGGCTGACAGCGGACAGGTTGAAGCCTGCGTCGAAGCGGTCGTCCAGGCTCAGGCGCTGGCCGTAGCCGAGCAGGCCGACGGCGCCGGTGCCGTGGTGCTGCTGGCTGTAGCTGCCGGCGCCGAGCTGGCCCTGCTGGGTCCAGCGCGTCTGGTAGCGGCGGTAGAGGGTGTGCTCCAGGTTCAGGCTGGGCAGCAGCAGCAAGTCCGACTTCGGGTTGAAATAGGGGACGTCCTCCGACTTGCTGTTGCGGCTGCCGGAAACCTCCAGGCCCAGGTCCGCCACCAGGTAGGGCGAGCTGTAGACACGCTGGCTGCCGGTGAGGGCGAGTTCGTGGCGCATGTTGCCGTCGCTGAAGTGCGAGGGTGAATAGGCCAGGCGCCATTCGCGCTGCTCGTTCTGGCGCCAGCGCAGGTAGCCGTCCAGGCGGTCGGAGCGGATGCCGCTGTTGAGCGCCCGCAGCGGTGTCTCGCGGGACAGGCGCGCGGCGCTCCAGCCGTACTGCCATTGGTCGTCGATGTCGTGGACGCCGGACAGCCGCAGGCCCAGCTTGTCGCCGTCGCCGTAATCGTTATGCGACACCTCCGCCTCCAGCGTGGTGTTGCGCCCGGTCCACTCGGTGCCGACGCGCTGCCAGCGGTAGTGCCCGGTGCCTTCCTCGAAATCGCCGGTGGCATAGCCGGCGCCGCCGAACAGGCGCCAGTGGTCGGCGATGGGCGGGCTGTAGAGCACGCTGTCAAAGCCCAGGTCGCGGCTGCCGTTGACCTCGCCGCCGTTGGCATGGCCGCCGTAGGCGCTGATGCGCAGCTCGGCCATGTGGTGGACCTGGCGCAGGTAGTCCAGGCGCTGGGCCTGCAACTGTTCGGGGAAGCGCTGGATGACGTCGTCGGCCAGCAGGTCCAGCTGCCGCCATTCCTGCAGCTCGCGCGCCACCATGCCCTGCTCGGTTTCCAGGGCCACGCCGCGCGGGTCGGTGCTTTCGGCGATCTTCAGCTGGTCTTCGGCGCGCCGCGGCCAACCGCGGGACAGGTAGGTGCTGGCCAGGCCGGTGCGCAGCCGGGAGTTGTCCGGCGCGCCGTCCACCAGGCTTTCGTAGTCCTGCTGCGCCGTCGGCAGGTCGTTGCGGTACAGCCGGCCGTTGGCCTGCAGCAGGCGGGCCTCCAGCCAGTCGTCGTTGGGCAGGGCCACGCCCATGCCCGGCGGATGCAGGCGCATCGGCTGCTGCGCCACCAGGTCGTCGGACAGGACAGACAGGTCGTCGAGTTGCTCGCTTTCCACCAGGGCGTAGAACAGCCCCTGGTGGTCGTCCATCCAGTCGCTGTCCTTGTCGTTCTCGCTGGCGATCACCTGGCGGTAGAGTTCCGCGGCCCGCTCCGGCTGGCGCTGGTACAGGCTGGCGCCGGCGACCCAGCGCAGGGCGTAGGGCGGCAGTTGCACGCCCTCGGCATGCAGCCGCTCGTATTCCTCGACCACCTCGGCCATGCGCGCCCGGGCATAGAGGCCGCCCAGGCGGTCGATGCGCACCCGGCGCACCTCCTGTGCCGCGGCCGGGTCTCTGGCCCATTGCGCGAGGGACTGGTCGGCCAGGGCGATGGCCCGGTCAGCGACCACGAAGCGCTCGCTGTCGCGCAGGGGCGACACTTCCGCCAGGCGCACCAGCTCGGCGACGCGGTCGGCCTGCAGGCTGCGCTGCTGCGCCGCCGACAGCACGCCGGGGTGGCGCTCGCCGAAGGCCAGCGCCTGGCGCGGCAGGCCGGCGGCCTGCAAGGCATCGACGTATTCGCTGAGCACGCGGCTTTGCTGCGGGGCCAGTTGGCGGGCCTGGTCCACCTGGAACAGCGCCGCATAGGGCTCGCCCATCTGCTGGTGGACATAGGCCAGGGCCAGGCGCCGCTCGGCATCGCGCGGCGCGGCGGCGACCAGGGCCGCGGCCTTCTGCAGCGCCTCGGCGCCACGCCCGGCATCCACCAGCGTCATCGCCTGGCCTTGCAGCAGGACCTGGTCGCCGGGGTAGGCGGCCAGGCCGCGACGGTAGGCCTCCAATGCCTGGGGCCAGCGCTTGAGGTTGCGATAGGCCCGCGCCACCGAGGCCCAGGCGCCGCTGGACAACCGCGCCTGATGATGGCGCTGGTAGGTCTGCAGCACCTCCTCGTCCAGTCCCGCCCAGCCGGCGATGATCAGGTGATCGTCCAGGCGCGCGGGGTCGTCGGGGCTCTGCCGCAGGCGCTGCAAGGCCGGCTGGTAATTGCCGGCGCGGGCCTCGCGCACGAGTTGGTCGTAATCCTCGGCGGCCTGGGCCCAGGCGCTGCCGAGCAGCAGCACGGCCAGGCACCCGCCAAGGGACAGCCCTCGCGGGAGCGGCCGTGAAGCAAGGAAGGACAAGGAAGTTTTGGGCACCACGAAGCAATCATCCCTAACTGCATGGAAGCCGCGCGAAAGCCGACACTCTGTCGATAACTGACGCAGCCGCCGCATGCCGGTTTATTGACATTCAGGCGAGAAGAAAAGCTTTCCGTCAGAATTTAGTCAACTGCCGTTCGTGAAAAAACGCTGACGTCCTACAGCGATCCACCCAGCCTATCCGGATAAAAGCCAGTAAATTGACGAACAAGGGCAAAACCTGGCAAAGCGATTTTTTGACGGAGGCAAGCTACGGCTTAGCCATACATGTCATTCGGGACCTTGAATATCGATAAATATCGACATTGATTCCTGTCTTCCGGAAAACTGTCGAAAGATGGCTAATAGCCATTGACCATAGCCGTTCCTTCCGAAAGAGCGGCCAGAAATGTAACCAAACATTTCGAAATAGAGTGAAACGCGAAAGGATCTCAAACGGATCCTTCGGGCGACATTTCCTCGTAGGAGCGAGCTTGCTCGCGAATGAGCCCCCCCGCAGCGGAGTCTGTTCGCGAGCAAGCTCGCTCCTACGAGAAGCCGTGCCCAGGTCCTGCCCGTGATTCGCGCGCAGGGCGCGCTCCTACAGGTGGGATCGGAGGTGGGTGTGGGGTAGGAGATCCTATCCGCGAACCGCGCCGATATGTCTGGCTATCGCGGACAAGGTCCGCTGCTACGACGGTGGTTCTCCTTCTCCATAGGCCGCGCCGCGGGGCTCTTCGTAGGAGCGAGCTTGCTCGCGAATGAGCCCCGCAGCGGAATCTGTTCGCGAGCAAGCTCGCTCCTACGAGAAGCCGTGCCCGCCGGTATGGTAGGAGCGGACTCTGTCCGCGATTCGCGCGCAGGGCGCGCTCCTACATGGAAATGGTGTGGGTGGGGCCGTCGTAGGATGGCGTTGAGCGAAGCGATACCCATCGCCATGGCCGCATGGGTTTCGCCAAGGCTCAACCCATCCTACGAAAAGCGGCAAGGCAGCTCCCCACCTGACGTCCGGGCAAAAAAAGCCCCGCACAAGGCGGGGCTCGGGAACAACGACCGGCTCAGCCGGCGGGCATCAGGCAGCGACGCTCGCGCCGTGCTGGCTGCTCTGCGCCAGGTCCAGCAGTTCGCGGTTGGCCACCGCGTACATGGCGTAGTCGGTGCTGGTGGAGGCACGCAGTTCCACCAGCATGGCGCGCCAGCGCTCGGCCATTTCGCGGTGCTGGTCGATCCACAGCGCCACGCGCTCGCCCATGTCCTGCGGGCCGTCCTGCATCTGCAACACCGAGACGGTGATCGCCCGCTGCTGCCAGTCGAGGTCGTCGCGGAAGGCTTCGCGGGCCAGCGCCTGCCAGTTGTTCTCCACCGGCAGGTTGCTGATCTGCTGCAGGTACCAGGTCAGCTCCAGCTCGCTGCCGATGGCGAAGTAGGCGCGCGCCACGTCGGCCGGGTCGCGGCCGGTGACGTCCGCCGCCTCGATGATCGGCAGCAGGGTATAGAGGTGGCTGGTGCCGGCGACCATGCGCGCCAGCAGTTCCGGCACGCCGGCGTCGACGTAGGCCTGGTAGCGCGCCTGCCACAGCTCGCGGGTCGGGCCTTCGAGCAGTTCGTTGAGCTTCAGGCCCAGGGCGGCGATGCGCGGGCCGAAGTGGGCCACGTCGCGGGCGGCGTCCTGCTCGTTGCGGCGGCTGCGCAGGAACCAGCGGGTGGCGCGACGGCCCAGGCGCATCAGTTCGTCCATCAGGGTCAGCTGGACTTCCGCCGGCACCTGGTAGTCGAGCTGCTCGATCTGGCGGAACCAGTGCGGCAGGTGGAACACGTCGCGGACGATCACGTAGGCGCCGGCGACGTTGGCCGGGGTCATGCCGGTGGACTCCTTCAGGCGCTGCACGAAGGTGATGCCCATGTGGTTGACCAGGTCGTTGGCGATCTGCGTGCTGACGATCTCGCGCTTCAGCCGGTGCCGGCGCATGGCCGTGCCGAACTTGGCCACCAGAGTCTGCGGGAAGGCCGTTTCCATGTCGCGGGTGAGGTAGTCGTCGTCCGGCACCAGCGACTTGAGCAGCGATTCCTTGAGGTCGATCTTGCTGTAGGAGATCAGCACCGACAGCTCGGCGCGGGTCAGCCCCTGGCCCGCGGCGATGCGTTCGGCCAGGGCCTCGTCGTTGGGCAGGAACTCCAGGGCGCGGTCGAGCTTGCCGCGCGCCTCCAGGTCGCTCATCAGCCGCTTGTACTCGGCGATGCGCTCGCGGGCGCGGCGTTCGGCCAGGCTCAGCGCCTGGGTCTGCTTGTAGTTGTTGCCCAGCACCAGGTCGCCGACCTGCTCGGTCATCTCGGCGAGCAGCACGTTGCGCTGCTTGCCGGTCATGTCGCCGGCGGCCACCACCTCGTTGAGCAGGATCTTGATGTTGACCTCGTGGTCGGAACAGTCCACGCCACCGGCGTTGTCGATGAAGTCGGTGTTGCAGGCGCCGCCGTTGAGGCCGAACTCGACGCGGCCGAGCTGGGTCACGCCCAGGTTGCCGCCCTCGCCCACCACCTTCACGCGCAGCTCGCGGCCGTCCACGCGCAGGGCGTCGTTGGCCTTGTCGCCGACGTCGGCGTGGCTTTCCTTGCTGGACTTGACGTAGGTGCCGATGCCGCCGTTCCACAACAGGTCCACCGGCGCCTTGAGCAGGGCGTTGATCAGCTCGGTGGGGGTCAGGCGCTCGGCCTGGATGTCGAAGCGCGCGCGCACCTCGGGGCTCAGGGTGATGCTCTTGGCGCTACGCGGGAACACGCCGCCGCCGGCGGAGATCAGCGAGGCGTCGTAGTCCGACCAGGCCGAGCGCGGCAGGTTGAACAGGCGCTGGCGCTCGGCGAAGCTCACCGCCGGGTCCGGGTTGGGGTCGAGGAAGATGTGCAGGTGGTTGAAGGCGGCCACCAGTTGCAGCTTGTCGGACATCAGCAGGCCGTTGCCGAACACGTCGCCGGCCATGTCGCCGATGCCGATGACGGTGACGCTGTCCTTCTGCACGTCGATGCCGCGCTCGCGGAAGTGCCGCTGCACCGAGACCCAGGCGCCGCGGGCGGTGATGCCCATGCCCTTGTGGTCGTAGCCGGCCGAGCCGCCGGAGGCGAAGGCGTCGCCCAGCCAGAAGCCGTACTCGGCGGCGATGCCGTTGGCGATGTCGGAGAAGGTCGCGGTGCCCTTGTCGGCGGCCACCACCAGGTAGGGGTCGTCCTCGTCGTGGCGCACCACGTTGGCCGGCGGCACCACCTCGCCCTCCTTGAGGTTGTCGGTGATGTCCAGCAGGCCGGAGATGAAGATGCGGTAGCAGGCGACGGCCTCGGCCTGGATCTCGTCACGGCTGCCGCCCACCGGCAGGCGCCGCGGGATGAAGCCGCCCTTGGCGCCGACCGGGACGATCACCGCGTTCTTCACCTGCTGGGCCTTGACCAGGCCGAGCACTTCGGTGCGGTAGTCCTCCTCGCGGTCGGACCAGCGCAGGCCGCCGCGGGCGACCTTGCCACCGCGCAGGTGCACGCCTTCCACCCGCGGGCAGTAGACGAAGATTTCGTACTTGGGCACCGGCTTGGGCAGTTCGGGGATCGCCTTGGGGTTGAACTTGAAGCTGAAGTAGCTCTTGTTCTGGCCGGCGGCGTCGGGCTGGTAGAAGTTGGTGCGCAGGGTGGCCTTGATCAGGTCCAGGTAGCGCCGCAGGATGCGGTCCTCGTTGAGCACCTGGACGTCGTCCAGGGCGCTGAGGATGGCCTGTTCGAGCTTCTGCTGCTTGTCTTCCAGGTCCTCGGCGGTGAGCTTGCGGGCCAGGTAGAAGCGCGTCTTGAACAGCCGCACCAGTTCGCGGGCGATGTCCACGTGGGCGTTCAGCGCGCTGGCGATGTAGCCCAGGTCGAAGCCCAGGCGGATCTGCTTGAGGTAGCGGGCGTAGGCGCGCAGCAGGGCGACGTCGCGCCACGGCAGGCTGGCGGTCAGCACCAGGCGGTTGAAGGCGTCGTTCTCGGCGTCGCCGTTGACGATGTGGATGAAGGCGTCCTGGAGGATTTCATTGAGCTGCTGGATGTCCACGTCCAGGCCTTCGGCGTAGGTGAAGGCGAAGTCGTGGATCCAGTACTCGCGGCCGTTGGCGTGGCGCAGGCGGTAGGGGAACTCGCCGAGCACGCGCAGGCCGAGGTTCTCCAGGATCGGCAGCACGTCGGACAGCGCCAGCGGCGCGTCGGCGTGGTACAGCTTGCAGTGCAGCTGCTGCTCGCTCTGCGCCAGCGGCTGGTAGAAGCTCATCACCAGCGGGCGGGCATCGGACAGGCTGAGCAGGTGCTGCAGGTCGACCACCGCGAAGTGCGGGGCGAAGCGCTCGCGGTAGCCGGCCGGGAAGCCCTTGGGGAAGTCCTCGAGGATGTTGGTGCCCTGCCCTTCGCCGAAGTTCTCCACCACCAGCGCGGCGTAGTCGTCCTGCCAGGAACGGCAGGCCTGGATGGCCTCTTCCTCGAGCAGCTTGGTGTCGATGTCGATGCGCGTCTTCGGGTCCACCCGCAGGATGAACTGCACCCGCGCCAGGGTGGATTCGGAGAAGAAGGTCCAGAACTCGCAGTCGCTGGCCTTCAGGCGCTCGCGCAGGACCTGCTCGATCTTGATCCGCGTCTCGGTGGAATAGATGTCGCGCGGCACGTAGGCCAGGCAGTAGGCGAAGCGGCCGTACGGGTCCTTGCGCAGGAACAGGCGGATCTTGTTGCGCTCCTGGATCTGCACGATGGCCATGGCGGTGCTGTACAGCTCGTCCACCGGCGTCTGGAACAGGTCGTCGCGCGGCAGCACTTCCAGCACCTGGGCCAGCTCCTTGCCCAGGTGGCCGTTGGCGTCGAAGCCGGAGCGGCGCTCGACCTCGGCGACCTTGCCGCGGATCGACGGGATGTGGCTGACGCTCTCGTTGTACACCGAGGAGGTGAACAGGCCCATGAAGCGGAATTCGCGCAGTACCTTGCCCTTGGCGTCGATCTCGCGGATGGACACGTAGTCCGGGTAGGCCGGGCGGTGCACGCGGCTGGGGTGCGAGGCCTTGGCGAAGGACAGCAGCAGCGGCTCGCGCAGGTAGGCCACCGCGTAGTCCTCGATGTGCAGGTCTTCCTTGCTCAGGCCGGTGCGCAGCAGCTTGGTCACGCCGAGGAAGGACTTCTCGTCGTAGTTCACCCGGCCGCCGTCGCCCTCGTCGACCACGGTGAATTCCTCGTAGCCGAGGAAGGTGAAGTGGTTGTCCAGCAGCCATTCGAGGAAGGCGCGGACCTCGGCGGTCTCCTCGGCGCGGGCCTTGGCCTTCGACTTGCCGAGCCAGGCCAGCAGTTCCTCGGCCTTGCCGCGCATGGCCGGGAAGTCGGCCACCGCCAGGCGCACCTCGCCCAGCACTTCCAGCAGGGTCTTCTCCAGGGTGCGCAGCTCGCCGACGTGGGAGGCGCGGTCGATCTCCAGGTACATCAGCGACTCATGGCGCACGTCCTTGCCCTGGCTGTTCTTCGGCAGCACTTCCAGCAGCTCGCCCTTGGCGTTGCGGCGCACGCTGACCACGGTGGTCTGCAGGGTGTGGATGCTGTAGCCGCGGCGGTTCAGCTCCATGCGCACCGAGTCGACCAGGAACGGCTGGTCCGGGTGCAGCACCTGCACGGCGGTGTGCGTGGACTGCCAGCCGTGCTTCTCGTAGTCGGGGTTGTACACGCGCACTTCCGGCTCGGCCGGGTCGAAGCGCTCCAGCAGGCGCCAGGAGGACAGGGTGCAGCCGACCAGGTCGGACAGGCGGCGCTGGGTCAATTCGTCGAGGGAGATGAGGCTGAAGAACTGTTCGGCGAACAGGGCTACTTGTGGCAGCACCTTTTCGCCGACGTGCTGCGCCAGGGCCGATTGCAGTTGCTGCTGGAAATCGGCTTTGCTGGCCGCGGTGAAGAACGCCATGGTCAATGCTCCGCTTGGCTTGTCATTGGGTGAAGCAAGGGCTTTCTCGAGCTGCGAATCGCCCCGGGAGTGGCGCCGAGCCACCGTCTTCCGATGAAGTTCAGCAGATGCTGGGCATTAATCCAGGCAGGGGAAGCATCCAGGTAGGCGGCCGGACCGCCCGGTCACGATTCACTTGCGGAGCTTAACGAGACGGCGCGGCAATGGGATTACCAAGCCGCGACATATTCGTTCATGCAGGGGTAACGGGGCGTGCCGGCCGCTGGCCGGCACGCCCGTCGCGGCGGGCTCAGCGCTCCCAGTCGGGCTTCTGCAGGCGCAGGCCGTGGAGGCCGTCGTAGGCCGCGCGCTGCGGCGGCTGCCAGCCTTCGAGCAGGGCCGGCTCGACGCGGTAGATCTCCACGCCCAGCGGGCGGCAGACGCTCAACGGGTCCTGCGCCTCGGGGCCCCACATGGGCAGCGACAGGTCGCCGCCCGGGCAGGTGGACAGCGCGCAGAGCACGTCGATCTCGGCGAAGAACTCCAGGTAGTCGCCCTGCTTCGCCGGGCAGGCCTTCATGAAGTACATGTCGTCGTGGTTCAGGCCGGTGCACTGGAAGATGTTCAGCACGTCGTGCACGTCGAACTCGGTGAGGCCGTGGGGCAGCACCGCGCGGGTCAGGTTCGAGTGGCAATGGTGGTGGAAGTCCTCGCCGGTGAGCATCTTGTTGACGTAGGGGTCGCAGCGCGTGCCCAGCAGGTCGTGCACGCGCCCGCCGTGCTCGTCGATGCCGTAGGCGGCCAGGCTGTCGTCGGTGATGGTCAGCAGCGGGCGGAGGAACGGCAGGTTCGACCACAGGCGGTCGTAGGTGCTGACGTGGGCGCCCTGCAGCTGGCGGGTGCGTGCGGCCCACATGCGCTCGCGCGGGTCGTTGGCGTTCCACACGTTGAAGTCGCCGACCTGCGGGCCCACCGGGGTGGTGACGCGGAACAGGTGCCCGGCCGGCACCTTCCAGGCGCGGCCGGTGCGGATCGGCACCTCGAACTGCTCGATCAGGCTGCGCGCGCCCTTGTCCTCGCGCAGGCGGTCGTAGAACGCCTTGTCCACCTGCAGGGCGGAACCCTTGTTGGCCTGGTAGGCGGCGGGATAGTCCTTGTACATGTTCGGTGTCTCCTGGTTCAGAGGGAGTGGGGCGTGCTGAGCAGGTCCAGCAGCGCGTTTTCGGAATCCTCGAGGTAGCTGGCCATGGCCTCCGCCGCCTCGTGCTTGCGGCCGGCGCCGAGCAGGTCGTGGATGTGCCGGTCGCGGTCGATCCAGGGGCGCTGGAAGTTCTCCTCGTTGGGCGCGAGGGAGAACACCAGGCGCATCTGCGCCGCGACGTTGGCGAAGAACTCGTCGAACAGCGGGCTGCGCATCAGCCCGACGATGTGCTGGTGGAAGTGCAGGCTGTGGGTGCCGAAGGCCTGCCAGTCCTCGCGATCCTGGGCCAGCTCGGCGGCCTCTATGGCCTCCAGCATGCGGTCGGACTGGTACTCGCGCAGCGGCTTGCTGGCGAGGATCGCCTGCAGCTCCAGGGTGCGCCGCACCAGGAAGATGTCGCGCACCTCGGCCAGGCCCAGGCGGCGCACCATCACGCCCTTGTTGCGCACGTAGGTGGCCAGGCCCTCGCGGCCGAGCTGGTGCAGGGCCTCGCGGATGGTGTTGCGCGAGGCGTTGTAGCCCTTCACCAGCTCGCTCTCGACCAGCGCCATGCCCGGCAGCAGGCGCCCGCCGATGATGTCCTCGCGCAGTTCGTTGGCGACCTGGGCCGACAGCGACAGGCCGCCGGCATCTTTGTTTTTCATCTGCGGCCCTCCTCAGGCCAGTTGGACGTCCTTGAGGAACCGCCCCATGCGCTCGCTGCGCTGCTCCAGCAGCTCGCGCGGCGGCCCGGCCTGGACGATGCGCCCGGCCTCCATGAACACCACGCGGTCGGACAGACGGAAGGCGAAGTTCATTTCGTGGGTGACGATGACCATGGTCATGCCCTCCTTGGCCAGCTCCTCGATCACCGCCAGCACGTCGCCGACCAGCTCCGGGTCCAGCGCCGAGGTCGGCTCGTCGAACAGCATCACCGCCGGGCGCATGGCCAGCGCGCGGGCGATGGCCACGCGCTGCTGCTGGCCGCCGGAGAGCTGGTGCGGGTACTTGCCGGCGTGTTCGAGCATGCCCACCTTGTTCAGCAGCGCCAGACTCAGCTGGCGCAGCTCGGCGGCGTCGGCGTGACCATGGTGGTGCGGGGCGAGCATGACGTTCTCCAACACCGTCTTGTGCGGGAACAGGTTGAAGCCCTGGAACACCATGCCGACCTGGACGATGCCCTGCATGTGCACCTTGTTGCCCAGCGGCCCGCCCGGCTCGCGCGCGCCGCGCAGGAACGGCTTGCCGCAGAGAGTCACCTCGCCCTGGTCGAGCGCTTCCAGGCCGTTGAGGGTGCGGATCAGGGTGGTCTTGCCCGAACCCGAGGGGCCGATGATCGACACCACCTCGCCCCAGCGCACGTCGAGGTCGATGCCCTTGAGCACCTCCAACTGGCCGTAGTGCTTGCGCGCCCCACGCACCTGCAGGGCGAAGGCGCCCTGCCCGGCGCTGGCCTCGCTGCGCCGCGAAACCACCGCCGGCAGCTCGCCGACCGGCACCGGGCGCGGCTGCCGGCGGGTGACGTCGAGATGGTTCTCCAGGCGCCGCAGCAGGTAGCTGAACACGGTGACGATGAACACATAGTAGAAGGCCACCGCCAGCATGGTCTCCATCACCAGGAAGTTCTGCGTGTAGAGCTGCTGGCCGACCAACAGGATTTCGCTGAGGGAAATCACCGAGACCAGCGAGGTCAGCTTGACGATGGTGATGTACTCGTTGGCCAGGGTCGGCAACGCCACGCGCAGCGCCTGGGGAATCACGATCAGCCACTGCACGCCGCGGTAGCCGATGCCCAGCGCCTTGCCGGCCTCCAGCTGGCCCTTGGCGATCGCCAGCAGGCCGCCGCGATGGATTTCCGCGATATAGGCCGTCTCGCTCAGGACCATGGCGATCAGCCCAGCGCCGTAAGGGTTGGAGAGCAGCGCGCTGGTGCCGGGGAAGACCTGCGGCAGGTTGTAGACGAAGATCAGCAGCACCAGCAGCGGCAGGCTGCGGAAGAACCAGATGTACAGCGCCGCCGCGTCGCGCAGGTAGCGCCGCGACGATTGCCGGGCCAGGGCCACCAGGAAGCCGAGGACGATGCCCAGCAGCCAGGTTTCCAGGCTCAGCTCCACCACGGTGCCCACCGCGCGCCAGAAATCGGCGTTCCACAGCAGGCCCAGGGCATAGTGCCAATCGAAATGCATGTTCTTGCTCCGTATTGCTCGGCCGGTCGTCGGTTCAGTTTCCCAGCGCCTGGGCGACGTCCGCCGCGCTCGGTTCGGCGAGGTTGTAGCGCGCCAGCAGGGCCTGGTATTCGCCGTCCTGCTTCATGGCCTCGAAGCCCTGGCGCAGGCCGTCGAGCAGTTCGCCGTTGTCCTTGCGCACGGCCAGGCCGATGACCACCGGGTAGATCAGCTCGCGGGAGGCGATCTGCAGGCGGCCCTGCAGCTTCTCGGCGGTGATCTTGGCCACCGCGGCGTTCTCGAACTGCACGTCCACCGCCTTGGCCAGCAGCGCCTGGGCGGCCTCGGGCGAGGTGGGGAACTCGCGCGACTGGATCGCCGGCTTGCCCTGTGCCTCGCAGTAGTCGCGCGAGACCTCCAGCAGCTTGGGAATCCACGAGCCGCCCTTGATCGAGGCCACGCGCTTGCCGCACAGGTCCTCGGCGCGCTGCGGGCGGAAGTCGTCGTCGCTGCGCACCATCAGCGAGGCGCCGCTCTTCAGGTACGGCAGGAAGTCCACCTGGCGGGCGCGCTCGGGGGTGACGTAGAGCGCCGAGGCGACCACGTCGAAGCGCCGCGCGTTGACGCCCATCACCAGGTTGGCGAAGCGGGTGTCGCGGAACTCCGGCTGCAGCTGCAACTGCTTGCCCAGCGCCCTCATGAACTCCGGGTCGAAGCCGGCGGGCTGGCTCTGCTCGAGGTAGGCGTAGGGTGGGTAGGTGAGGTCCGAGCCGATGCTCAAGCGGCCCTCCTCCAGGGTGCCGGTTACCGCCGCCATGGCCGGTGCGGCCAGCGCCAGTACGCCGGGCAACGCCAGTGCCGCCAGCCAGCCCGCCTTGCCTGCAAATCGCTGTTTCATGGTGAAGCCCTCGCATGGTGATTGTTCAACAATATTTCCGTTACGAGTTATCAAACTTAATGCCAATTAATAAGAAGGCCGACTGAAAATGGCGTTGGGAAGGAAAAAATCCGCTCTTTCGGGGGAAGTGCCGGCCCCCACATGCCCCACTACGGGGCGGGCGTTACCAAATGGAGCAGCGTGCTAGCGAAAGGCTACCCAGCGCCCCGGCGGTAACAGCGACAAACCAGGCAACGAGCAGGCTGCACGGCCTAAGGTGGCCGGTAACACGCCGGGAAACGCTCCGTTATCCGTGCCGCCTGCGGGCTGAGCCAGGCGTGGATGGCCTCTGCGCGGTAGCGGGCATGCAAGGGTAGCGGGGGCGCCCAGGCAACCGAGCTTCCCCCGCAACAGGCGCCCTGGGCGCGGGACTCAGAGCTGGCCGTAGAGCAGGTCGCTGACCAGCATGCAGCCCGGCGCATGGGTGATGAACAGCTCCGGCTCGGCCTCGGCCAGCACCGCCTGCGGGGTGACGCCGCAGGCCCAGAACACCGGCAGTTCGTCGGCGGCCAGGGCCACCGGCTCGCCGTAGTCCGGCGCTTGCAGGTCGGCGATGCCGATCAGCGCCGGGTCGCCGATGTGCACCGGGGCGCCATGGGTCAGCGGGAAACGCCCGGTGATCAGGCTGGCGCGCACCGCGTCGGCGGCCTTCAGCGGGCGCATCGACACCACCATGTGGCCGGCCAGGCGCCCGGAGGGGGTGTTGGCGAGATGGGTGCGGTACATGGCCACGTTGCGCCCCTGCTCGACGTGCCGCAGGGCGATGCCTTCGTCCTGCAGCGCCTGCTCGAAGGAGAACGAGCAGCCGATGGCGAAGGCGACGAAGTCGGCCTCCCACAGCTCGCCGATGTCGCTCGTTTCGCGGTGGGGCTGGCCGCGGCGATACACGCGGTACAGCGGCACGTCGCTGCGCACGTCGATGTCGACGCCGAGCTTGTGGAAGCGCGGCGAGCCGGGCTCGGTGACGTCCAGCAGCGGGCAGGCGCGCGGGTTGAGCACGCAGAAGCGCAGGAACTCGTCGGCCCAGGAACGCTGCAGGATCACGATATTGGCCTGCAGGTGGCGCTGGCCGAGGCCGCTGGTGTGCCCGGCGTAGTCGCCGCGGCGGATCAGCCGGCGCAGTTCGAGCGGGCTCAGGGAGGCGAGATCGTGGGGCTGGGCCGGGGTCATCGGCGGTCTCCTGATGGTGGACAAGGCCCCTGTTCTAGTCGGCCAGCGCCGAGGCCGTCCAACAAATAGTTTCCGTCCCCGGGCATCGGAAAAATTGATTCAGCGGCCCGCCGGCAGCAGCACGATGCGCGACTCGCCGGCGCCGGCCGCATAGTCGGCGAGCACCGTCCGGCTCATTTCCACCACCTGCTCCACCAGCTCCAGGCCGCTGCCGCCGCGCCAGGAGGCCACCAATGGCAGCTCCGGCGGCGACGGCTCCACGTCCAGCACCCGCAGTTCGCCGCGCTCCAGCTCCTGGACCACCAGCGCCGGCGGCAGCGCGCCTATGCCGAAGCCATCGCGCACCAGGCGCGTCATCGCCGCCACCGAGTTCACGCAGTTCAGGCGCGGCAGGCTGACGTCGCGGGCCTGGAGCATGGTGAGCAGGTCCAGGTGCGGCCGCGAATGCTTGGAGAAGGTCAGCACGCGTTCGCGGAACAGGTCCTCCAGCCCCGTGTAGTCGCGGTCGTAGGGCGAGCCCCGGGGCACCACCCAGCGCAGCGGATAGCTGCCCAGCTCCAGGTTGAGCACCGATTCGTGGCGGATGGCGTCGGTCTGGAAGATCAGGTCCAGGTAGCCCTTGCGCAACTGCTCGGCGAGGTTGATCGCGGTGTCCGCCATCAGCTCGATCTCGAGGTCCGGGAAGCGCTCCATGCCACGCGCCACCAGGGGGCTGAGCCAGGTGTGGATGACCGTGTCCATGGCGCCGATGCGGATACGCCCCTGGCCGACGCGGCCGGCGTCTATGGCCTGGCGCAGCGACTGCGCGGTGTCGAGCATGCGCTCGGCGTACTCCAGCACCTGGTGGCCCTCGGGGGTCAGGGTCACGCCGCGGGAATCGCGAACGAACAGCTTCACGCCCAGATCGCCTTCGAGCACGGCGATACGGCTGGAAATGGCCGCCTGGGTGCTGAAGAGCTTCTCGGCGGTGAGGCGGAAGCTCTTCAGGCGGGCGACCCAGACGAAGGTCTCGAGGAATTTCAGGTTCATGGCCGGTACCGGACGGGGACGCGCAAGCATAACCCCGCCCCGCCGGCGCCGCGAATGCCGCGCCAGGGGCGGGTATCGGAAATTCTTGTCACCGGCGACCGCATAAATTAGTTGGACGCATGCCCCCGCGCCTCGAAGAATCCGGGCCCAGGCGACGGCGAGATGTGGTACCGGCCGCTAGAACAATTCCAAGAACGCAAGAGCGGAGATCCCCCATGGAAAAGCAGGCGAGCCCGGCCGTCCCCCTCGACGTGGGCAGCGGGAGCTATTTCGGCTGGTACCGTGAACTGGACAAGCAGGAACGACGGACCTTCTGGAGCTGCAAGATCGGCTACGGCCTGGACGGCATGGATACCCAGATGCTCAGCTTCGTCATTCCCACGCTGATCGCCCTGTGGGGCATCAGCACCGGCGAGGCGGGCCTGATCCACACCCTCACCCTGCTGGCCTCCGCCGCCGGCGGCTGGGTTGCCGGCATCCTCTCCGACCGCATCGGCCGCGTCCTCACCCTGCAGTTGACGGTGCTGTGGTTCGCCTTCTTCACCTTCCTTTGCGGGCTGGCGCAGAACTACGAGCAGTTGCTGATCGCGCGCACCCTGATGGGCTTCGGCTTCGGCGGCGAGTGGACCGCCGGCGCGGTGCTGATCGGCGAGGTGATCCGCGCCCGCGACCGCGGCAAGGCCGTGGGCCTGGTGCAGTCCGGCTGGGCGCTGGGCTGGGGCCTCACCGCCCTGCTCTATGCCCTGCTGTTCAGCGTGCTGCCGCCCGAGTACGCCTGGCGCGCGCTGTTCCTCCTCGGCCTGCTGCCGGCGCTGTTCGTGCTGTTCGTCCGGCGCCTGGTCAAGGAGCCGGAGGTCTACCAGCGCGCCAAGGCCCTGGAGAGCGGCGAAAAGATCGGCTTCCACGAAATCTTCGCCCCCGGCATGCTCAGCATCACCCTGCGCGCCTCTCTGCTCACCACCGGCGCCCTGGGCGGCTACTACGCCATCACCTCCTGGCTGCCGACCTACCTGAAGACCGAACGCCATCTCAGCGTACTCGGCACCGGCGGCTACCTGGCCATGGTCATCCTCGGCTCCTACGTCGGCTACGTGATCAGCGCCTTCCTCACCGACCTGCTGGGGCGCAAGAAGAACTTCATCCTGTTCGCGGTCGGCTCCTTCATCGTGGTGCTGCTCTACACCCAGCTGCCGATCGCCAACGCGGCCATGCTCTGGCTGGGCTTCCCCCTGGGCTTCTTCGCCTCGGGCATCTTCAGCGGCATGGGCGCCTTCCTCACCGAACTATTCCCCACCCGCATCCGCGGCTCGGGCCAGGGCTTCTGCTACAACGCCGGGCGCGCCATCGCCGCGCTCTTCCCCATGCTCATCGGCATGATCAGCCAGCACGTGCCGCTGGGCCTGGGCATTGGCGGCTTCGCCGCGGTGTCCTACGGCGTGGTCATCCTCGCCGCCCTGAGCCTGCCGGAAACCCGCGGCAAGCAGCTGGAACCCTGAACCGCAGCGACCTACGAGGACGACCATGCACCTCCCCCTGCTCAACTGCGACATCGGCGAAAGCTTCGGCGCCTGGAAAATGGGCCTGGACGCCGAGGTCATGCCGTACATCGACTGCGCCAACATCGCCTGCGGCTACCACGCCGGCGATCCCGGCAGCATGCGCCGTACCGTGGCCCTGGCGCTGGCACACGACGTGCGCATCGGCGCCCACCCCGGCTACCCGGACCTGCTCGGCTTCGGCCGCCGCTCGCTGGAATGCAGCGCGCAGGAGATCGAGGACATGCTGCACTACCAGATCGGCGCCCTCGACGGCATCTGCCGCGCCCAGGGCGCCCGGGTGAGCTACGTCAAGCCGCACGGCGCGCTGTACAACGACATGATGCGCAAGCCCGAACAACTGCGCGCGGTGATGCGCGCGGTCGCGGCCTACGACCGCGGGCTGCCGCTGATGCTGCTGTCCACCCGCGACAACCAGGGCGCCCTGGCCATGGCCGCCGAGTTCGGCCTGCGCCTGTGGTTCGAGACCTTCTCCGACCGTGCCTACACCCCCGAAGGCCACCTGGTCTCGCGCCAGTTGCCCGGCGCGGTGCACCACGACAGCCGCCAGGTGATCGCCCAGGCGCTGACCCTGGCCCGCGGCGAGGCGCTCGGCGCCAGCGACGGCAGCGCGCTGCGCCTGCGCGCCGACAGCATCTGCGTGCACGGCGACAACCCCGGCTCGGTGGAGGCCGTGCGCCAGCTGCGCGCCGCCCTGGACGCCCTGGTGCCGGCATGAAAGCGCGCCTGGAAGTGGTCGCCCTGGACAGCTACATGCTGCGCCTGTTCGACACCATCGACGAAGCCAACATGCCCTGGCTGCTGGCCGCCGCGCAGCGCCTGCGCGCGGTCTTCGGCGACGAGCTGCTGGAGCTGGTGCCTTCCTATACCACCCTGATGCTGCGCTTCGACCCACTGCGGCTGGAGCCGCTGGCGATCCGCGAGCGCCTGTTCGCCGCCCTCGACGGCCTGCAGCCGCTGGCCGGCGAGAACAGCCGCGAGCAGGTCCTGCCGGTGTGGTACGACCCCAGCGTCGGCCCCGACCTGGCGCGCCTGGCGCGGCACAGCGGGCTGGGCGAGGCCGAGGTGATCCGCCGCCACAGCGGCCGCGCCTACCAGGTGTTCGCCCTCGGCTTCGCCCCGGGCTTCGCCTTCATGGGCCTGGTCGAGCCGGCCCTGGCCACCCCGCGTCTGGCCACCCCGCGGCAGCGCGTCGCCGCCGGCAGCGTCGGCATCGCCGAGCGCCAGACCGCCGCCTACCCACTGGCCTCCCCCGGCGGCTGGAACCTGCTGGGGCGTACCCCGGCGCGCCTGTTCGACCGCGGGCGCGACGGCTACAGCCTACTGCAACCCGGCGACCGGGTGCGCTTCGAGGCCATCGACCACGCCGAATTCATCCGCCTGGGCGGCGACGACACGCCCATGCCCGCCGAGGAGGGCCAGGCATGAAAATCCTCCACGTGGAAAAGAGCACCCCGCTGGCCCAGCTGCAGGACGGCGGCCGCTTCGGCGTGCGCCATCTGGGCGTGACCCAGGGCGGCGCCCTGGACTGGGAAGCCCAGGCCTGGGCCAACTGGCTGCTGGGCAACCGCCTGGACGCGGCGGTGCTGGAGATTCCCCTGGGCGGCGTGACCCTGCGCGCCCATGCCGACGTGCGCCTGGCCCTGGCCGGCGCGGACCTGGCGGCGGAAATCGACGGCCAGCCGCTGGCGCCCTGGCAGACCTTCGAACTGCGCAGCGGGCAACGCCTGGCCTTCATCCAGCCACTCCGCGGTGCCCGCGCCTACCTGGCGGCGCCCGGCGGTTTCCTCGGCGAGGCGGTTCTGGGCAGTTGCGCCACCGTCGTCCGCGAAGGGCTCGGCGGCCTCGACGGCCAGGGCAAGCCGCTGATGGCCGGCGACGAACTGCGCGCCGCCGGCGGAGCGCCCCCGCAGCGCCATATGCAGGTCCGGCAGCAGCCGCGCTACGATGGCCCGGCGGAACTGGAACTGGTGCTCGGCGCCCAGGCCGGCGACTTCGCCGGGCAGAGCCTGTTCGACGCCTTCGACGCCACCTGGACCCTCGACCAGCGCGCCGACCGCATGGGCATGCGCCTGCTCGGCCCGGCGTTGCAATACCTGGGCCGGCCGATGATCTCCGAGGGCATCCCCCTGGGCGCCGTGCAGGTGCCGCCGGACGGCCAGCCGATCGTGCTGCTCAACGACCGCCAGACCATCGGCGGCTACCCGCGCCTGGGCGCCCTCAGCCCCAGGGCCCTGGCGCGCCTGGCGCAATGCCTGCCGGGCGCCGAGCTGCGCCTGCGGCCCAGCGTGCAACCCGCGGCGCTGGCGGCGCACCGGCAGCTGCTGGCGCAATGGCTACAGGTCGACTGAAGCCGGCCAGCAACAGTGGCACAATGGCATCTTCCAGACATCACGGAGGATGCCATGCAAGCCGTTCCCCCGTTGCAGCGCCCGCTGCTGCGCCACCTCGCCAACCTGCTGGTCACCCTGCTCGGCCTGCTCCTGCTGGGCCTGGCCTGGCTGCTGCAGCCGCTGTTGCTGCAGTACCTGCTGGCCGGCGCGCTGCCGGTGTACCTGGGCGTGCTGCTGCCGCAACTGGTCGGCCGCCGCGAGCGCCTGCGGCGCGTGCGTGCCGCGCGGGCAGCCTCGGTGGAACGCTGGGGCTTCTGCAGCCGCGACAGACCCGGCCCCTGGGTCAACTACATCGACTTCCCGCTGACGGTGTTCTGCGAAGAGGCCCGCGGCCGTTTCCTCTATAGCGAGTGGCTGGTGATCCACGACGGGCGCATCATCGTCAATCCTGGGCACAGCGAGGTCGACCTGGCCCGCGGCGAGGTGCGCTACCACTTCGACCGACCGCGCACCTACGCCTGGGATGGTTGCTCGCCGAAGGTGCCTTTCTACTGGCTGGCGATCTTCGGCACCCCGGACTGGTGGGAGCACCTGGAAGACGTGGCCTGCATCCGCGACGGCGAAATCCGCCGCAGGCAGGTGTTCTGGCCGGTGGCGCACCATGCCAGCCTGGTGCACGACGCGCTCTACCAGTTCCTCAACGTCTCGCCGCTGGACAAGGCCAGCGCCGACCGCCTGTTCCTGCGGATGCTGCGCAATGCCGGCATGCCCCGCCCGCTGGCCTGGGTCTATTACCTGGCGGTGGTGCTCGGCGGCGCGCCGAAGATGCGCCAGGTGCGCAACGGCAACAGCCCGCTGCGCTGCCTGACGCCGATCCCCGGCGCGGCCGCCGGGCCACTGGGGGAAACCCGGCTCGGGGTGCCTGATGCGGTTCATTCGGGCAAGGGCTAAGCGTCCCTTTCCGGGGCCCGTCACCCCAACCCTCTCCCGCAGCGGGAGAGGGGGCTGTTCGTGCCACCGGGGTGTCCGGCGTAGCCGGTGAATCCAATCGCGGACGGAGTCCGCTCCTACGCCCGTGCTTTCTGG
>NZ_FOLS01000016.1 GCF_900112375.1 Pseudomonas citronellolis
CGGCGCGAACCTCGACGGCGCGAACCTCGACGGCGTGGCATCGCTGTGGGGTTGCACCGGCAACCGCGCCGAGGTCAAGGCAATCCAGGCCGACACCTGGGACGTGACCTACACCGCCACCCACATGCAGATCGGCTGTCAGTTCCACACCCTCGCCGAGTGGTGGGCCTTCGGCGACGACGAGATCGCGCGCATGGACTCGCAGGCCTTGGCCTGGTGGAAGGTCTGGAAGCCGATCATCCAGAAGATCGTCGAGACCTCTCCCGCCGTCCCCGGTGTCGAGAAGCCGGCCGAGACCGAAGCCGCGCAGGAGGAACAGCAGTGAGCGAGAAACCGAAGCTGTCCCGTCCCCAGGAGACGGTGCTGAAGGCCCTGCAGAACGGCGCCTCCGTCAGCTATAGCGAAATCGCCGCCGCGGGTGGCAACGGACGCACGGCCAGCAGCCTGGTATCCAAAGGCCTGCTGATCGAGCGCTCCACCAACAGCGGCCGTACCTGGCGCATCAGCGCCGCCGGTAGAAAGGCTATCGGCCAGGTGAAGGCCGACGGGCTGGGAGCATAGTCATGTTGAAGAACCTGATGATTTACCGCGTCTCGGATCCCGAGCACGTCGACCTGCTGCACGACAGCGACGCCCTGGGCGAGAAGCTGAAGAGCGTCCTGGCCCACGAGCCGACCGGCAGCCAATGGCGTTGCCTGGGCTTCGATCTCCCGGCGCCGACGATCAACGACCACCTGGTTTGGGACGGTGCCAACGGCAACACGCTGTTCTCCCTCTACGTGCATGAGCGCCAGCTGCCGGGCGCCACCATCCGCGAGCACATCGCCGCCAAAGTGCGCACGATCGAGGAGCGCGAGCAGCGGAAGTGCTACCGGAAGGAGATCGCGCAGATCCGCGACGAGGTCGAGGCCGAGCTGCTGCCCCGGGCGTTCATCAAGCACCGCGTGGTGAACATGATCGCCCTGGACAACCTGCTGCTGATCGACAGCAGCAACGCCAAGCTGGCCGAGGATGCCCTCGACACCCTGCGTCGCGCCATGGGCAGCCTGGCCGTGCGCCCGCTCACCTTCAAGATCCCGGCCGACACCTGGCTGACCAGCCTCGCCAAGTCTGACGACATGGGCAGCCTGAAGCGTGGCTACGCCGCCAAGCTGATGGACCGCGAAAAGTCGCAGGTGTCGTTCAAGGACATCGACCTCAGCGGTGACGAACCCCAAGAGTACCTGGAGTACGGCTTCAACGTCGTCGAGATGAGTGCCAGCCTGTTCGACGAGGGTGACGAGCTCATGCGCTTCAAGGTGACCAACCAACTCATCTTCAAGGGCCTGAAGTTCAGCGACGTCGCCCTGGGCGAGAGCCATCGCGACACCGATGGCGATCCAGCTGCAATCCTCGACGCCAACCTGCTGCTGGTCACCTCCGCGGTGAAGAAGCTGGTGGACACCCTGACCGACCAGTTGGGCGCCGAGGAAGTGGAGATCCGCGGCGGCGTAGCCAGTGCGGTGAAGAAGCTGACCGATGCCGCCGACAAGCACGGCGGCAGCCTGTCCATCAACGGGCAGGAGGTCTACCGCTCGCCGGAGCTGAGCAAGGCCGACCGGCGTCGCCTCATCGACGACGAGGCCAACGGGCTCGAAGACTCTCTGCCGGCCGGTGATGAGGAGGACGAGTTCGAGACGGCACGGAATGCGATGAGCGAGGACGACGACCTGTGAATGTCAACGAAGTGGTGATCATTGTGGAAAAAGACGTGGAACGCCCCGGCCGCCGTCGGCGCCCTCGCATCGACATGGAGTCGGAGAATGTCCAGAAGCTGCAGGGCATGGAGATCGGCGACAGCTTCTTCCTGGCCGGCGTCGAGAAGAAGGACGCCCGCCCGCTGGTCGACCTGGGCAAGAAGATCGACGTGTACCTCGATGCACGCCGGGTCGACCTGGACACCATCTACCAGCAGGCCGGTGTCAGGGTGTGGCGTGTCGAGCAAGACGAGGTTCGCACCCGTCGCGTAGCGGGTACTTCGAGCACCCAGCCGGACCTCAAGATCGACAAGGGCTCGGCCGGCAGCCAGGGCGATGATGACGACATCGATACCGTCCGCTACTGGCACCACGCCGAGTCAGGCTGCGTGGGCAGGTGCGAGCCCGGTGAGCCGTTCCCTGACGAACCGCTGGCAGAGCCGATCAGCGAGGCCGATTACATCCGGCTCTCGGCGGAATACGACGACCTGTGAATCAACTTTTTGTGCAGAAGGCACAAAGGAAGCCCGAAATGACCAATGCGAACCTATCACTGGAAGCACGGTTTCACGCCGGCCAGATCGACACCGACACGGCCATCGCGCTGCTTGCCCACAGTCCCGCGGTCCAGGCCGCCCTGCGGCAATTCTGGCCGGAGGACGTAACGCCCAAGATGGCTACGGGCGCGCTGAGAGAGATGCTGCACTACGGCCGCATGCTGCAAGCGCTGATCCACGGTCTCAACCGTGCCGCCGGCTGGTGGAGTGACTTGGAGACCGGCGAGCCGAAGGAACGCAACGACGGCGAGCTGTGCATGTTGATCGTCACCGAGATCAGCGAAGGCTTCGAGGGTGTCCGCAAGAACCTGACGGACGACAAGCTGGGCCACCGGAAGATGTTCGAGGTGGAACTCGGCGACGCCATGATCCGCGAACTCGACGTGGGGGGCGGTCGCGGGTTCGATCTGTTCGCCGCCCTGTTCGAGAAGCTGGCCTACAACCAGTGCCGCAGCGATCACAAGCGCGAGGCTCGCTTGGCGCCCAACGGCAAGAAGATCTGAGGGCCAGGCCATGAAGCTCAATGATGCCCACCTGTGGAACCTGCTGCGGTTCCGCCGGAGCAACAACGCCTCGATGTCGAACTCCGACGCAGTCGACGACTTGGTTCGTCTCGGCCTGCTCGATCGTCATCAGGCCACGCTGCCTCTCGGCACAGCGATAGGTAACGCCATCGTGGCCAAGGCCAACGAGATCCTACTGGCGGTGCAGAACGGCACGACGCGTATTGACGAGCACGGCTGGTTCACCGGCGGCAGTGTCACCGTTCACTGCGATTCCGTCTCGCTAAGTGGCACCACCGAGATGCAGGAGGCCGCCCAGCGGGCAATCCGTGACGCCGTCAACCGTGGAGTCCTGCACGGCCCGCTGCGTGCCGGTGAGACCGTCTTCCCCGACGTGAAGGCCGGCGAAGTCTGGTACGCCCGTTTCTCCGGAGGCTTGTCAGGCTCCAACGCCCTGCACCTGATTCGCTTGACCGAGGTCACCGACACACGCGTGTCGTATCAGTCCTGGGACGACTGGCGGGCCTATCAAGACCTCCAGCGGGCCATGCAACCAAACCGTCCGTACCCATACGAAGCACCGCCCCCGGTAGCCCACTACCTGCGGCGCGCCGTGACGTTCGTGGAACGCCTGGAACTGCCCAATGGCGACTGAGCGCATCAGCATCCGTGACCGCGGCCCTGGCCTGCTCGACATCATCGTCAACGACCAACGTAGCGGCCAGGTCGTCAAGACCGAGCACGGCTGGCAGCAGACCTCACTGGACGGCGCCCCTGTCGGCCAACCGAACCCGGTGAAGGCCTACGCCATCCTCGACACCCTGGAACGAATCAAGAACGCCTGAACCCTGGAGCCCATCATGGCCGAGAAACATTCCTTCAAGAGCCTTCGCCGCAGCGGCAAGGCGAAGTCCCGCGACCTCTACCGCTTCCGCTACAGCGACCTCGTCATCGTCGACGGACAGAGCGGTCGCGACACCACCACCCAGCGCTACCGTGACAGCCTGCCCGAGATCGTCGCTTTCATGCGCAAGGGCGGCAAGGTCCCGCCGTTGGAGGTCAACGTCAACCCGGATACCGGCGCCGTCGAGATCGTCCAAGGCCACCGCCGCCACTACGGCTACGGCGTGACCATTCCCGAGAAGCAGGCTGAGCTGCGTGGCCTGCTGCGTGATGACATGGACGAGGCGTCTCGGCAGAAGCTGCTGGAGAAGATCGACGACCTGGAGTACGTCGACTGCGTGCCCAGTGAGGGCAACGACCTGGCCCGGTGCATCCGCATCACCACCGGCAACGAAGGCCTCGCCATGTCCGAGGTCGAGGTTGCTCACAACTACGGACGCCTAGAGAGCGAGTTCGGCCTGGATGCGGCGCAGATCGCCGATGCCATCGGCAAACCGCTGAAGCACGTCAAGATGCACCTGGCCCTCCACCACGCGAACCACGACGTGCAGCAAGCTGTCGAGGAGGGCCGTATCGCCCTGACCGAGGCCGTCGAACTACTGGCCAAGCACGGCAGCAAGACCGGCGAGGTGATCGCCGCTGAGCACGCGAAGGCCGTGAAGAACGGTAAGGCCAAGGTGACCAAGGGCACCATGCGTGGCATCACCATCCCGCGGCGCCTGCTCGACGCTGGTGCTGCAGCTGTCACCGCGGTGCGCGGCTCTCTGTCGGACGACGCCATCAAAGCCATCGCCAGCTATCGGGAGACCGGCAGCGACTGCGTGGTCGGGCTTCAGGCTTCCGTGCTGCACGACCTGGTGGACGTTTCCAACCTGATCGCAGAGGCCCGTGAGAAGGCACAGGAGCGTCAGGCGAAGAACACTCCGCCGGAAGAAGATCATGGCCTGTGAATACTGCGCGGGGCTCGCGGTTGTCGGCGGAAGCCTCCCCGACCGCAGTCGCCGTGCAAGTCCCTGCCAATACTGCGACGAGGCGGACTCACCGATGACGGCTTACTGGATGTCCGAGGTCATGTGGCCTGTCCCGTTCGATCCGAGGCACACCGCCTTCACCCACTGGATCGAGCCCGAGCTGCAAGGCACCCGCGTGATCGCGGTGCTGCTTGAGGGGAAGGAGCACAACTGGGTGGGTTGGCACAGCAAGCACAAGCTGCTGCCGCCCGACAGCGTCACTACGGACCTTCGCGAACAGCTTTGCGAGCTTCACCGGATCCTGGCATTCAACGGCGAGCGCGATTGGATGCTCGGTGCTGCCTTCGACGGCGTGCTGCTCGACGGCGTGCTGACGCTGGTCCACGCCCTCCCCTTGGTGCCACTGCTCGATGGCCAGGATTCATCGCCGCATTCCGTTCGGAGGCTGGAGCTGGAGGAGGCGTTTGGTGAGGGCCTGCAGCGGTCCCCTACCCTCCGCCTGGTGCCCAAGGTTCGGCTGAACACCGGGGCCAGGATCACCAGCTCGCTACTCAGCGAGGCCTGCCGGACGTTCGACACCTCGGCGGTGATCCTGAAGGACGCCGATGCTCGCTGGACCAAGGGGCCGAGCATCGCCTGGCAGCGCTACGACGACAACGACCTGTAGAAATATTTGACACCCAATACGAGTGCTATTAATCTCAACAACGAATCAACTTTATGTTGATTAAACCATCCACCGAACGGAGTCACAGACATGCTGATCCTTACCCGCCGTACCGGCGAAACCATCCACATCGGCGACGACATCGTCATCACTGTCCTCGGCCAGCAAAGCGGCCAGGTGCGTATCGGCGTCAGTGCGCCGAAGGCAGTGCCGGTCCACCGCCAGGAGGTGCTTCGCCGCATCCAGGCCGGCGAGGAGGTGAAGTCGTGAACGGCTCGCTGATCGTCGCCCTTCAAACCATCGCCGACTTCCCGTGCGCGGCGCAGGACGATATGCCGGCAGCGAACATGCGGAAGATCGCCCGGGATGTGCTGGACGCCAGCGGTTGGAGGGCCTGGGTGTGCAGCCACTTCCACCAGGACAACCCGAACCGCCAAGTCATCGCCTCCGGCCAGGCAGATACGCCGGAAGGCGCCTGCGCCGCGGCGATGCGGGAGTACCGGGCAAAGCATCCGAGCGAGGACATCGACCATGGCTAAGAACCCCGTGTCCGATGAGCTGTTCCCGCGCCACATCAGAGCGCTTGCTCGCGCTGTCGAGGAAGCCGAAGCCTGGCGTGGCTCGATGGTCGGCAACCCTAACCCCGGCCCTCTTGAAGCGTTCGACAAGTTCATCAAGGAGGCCAAGCAGGCTATGCGGATCGTTCGCGAACTGGGCCGGCAGCATGCCGCAGTTCGCCGGCACCGCACTTGGTGAGCCCGCCATGCAGCTCGAAATCCCAGCGCGGCAGTGGCGTGACCAAACCGAATCGCTGATCGATTGGCGAGCCTACTGCAGGTTCAACGACAACCCGGACACCCACGCAGGCGTTGGCGCCTACACCCCAAGCACCAAACGGGGGATCCCGATGAGGAGGAAGCGGAAGTGAACTACCGGAACACCGATGCCGTATTTCACACGGAGCGGTCGCTCAACGACAGCTGCAACCCGGAGCACCGTCGCCCCGGCATCCTCGCCATCGTGAAGCGGTTGCAGACGGAGAACCCCACCTGGTCGCTGGAACGCTGTACGGCCAGGGCCAAGACCATCTGGCACCAAGAGGCTTCCGCTCGCCTGGAGAATCAACAAAAGGTTGATCAAGGAGACGAATCGTGACTCGCAACGACCTGATTACCCCCGAAGGCGCGCTTCGGGTGAAGAACCGTCCCGGCGTGCTGGTAGCCCGTGATGCGCGCCGAGCGCTCGTAATGGAGACCGTCGCCCGGCGACTCGACGTGCTCGTCATCGGTGACGAATTCATCTTCGAGTCGGAGATGCAGCACAAGGGGTTCAACCGGCAGGTCGAGGAGACCTTGAGCTTGGAGGGGGTGCGCCATGGCTGAGCCCACCCTGAAGCAGATCCAGCAGGCCAAAGCAGCAGCGCAGACCGACATCGCGAACTACATCAGTGCACGCCTTGCTCGCCTGGCCAAAGAGAGCGGCGTACAGCCCCGAGGGCTGTCCGTGAGCATGATCAGCCACGGTTCGCATGGACGTTGCGATGGCCTGCTGATCACCGACGTGTCGATCGCCATGGGAGGCATCTGATGAAGACCTTCCTGTGGAACCTGCTGGCGCGCCAGCTCGCTCGTCCGCGTGTCGCCGAGGCCCTCATCCACTACGCCAAGCGCACGCCCTACATGCACCTGCCGAGCAACGAGAACCCCAGCTACATGGAACGTTATTGGGTGTTCAACCCGTACGACCGAGAGACCAATGTCCCGCGCTGGGCGTCCCTCATCCCGTGGTCGTTCCGCGTGCACCACATCAAGCGCGAGGATACGGATCGGCACATGCACGACCACCCGTGGGACGCACGCACCATCATCCTGAAGGGCTGGTACGTCGAGAAGCGCCTCGTCGATGACGCGGATTGGTGTGAGCGGTTTGGCCGCGACCATACCCTGCACATCCGCCGTCGTGGTGACACCGCTCCTCTGCGCTTCGGTGAGTACCACTCAATCACCGAAGTCAGCGAAGGCGGCGTGTACACCCTGTTCATCTCCGGCCGGTGGCGCGGTGTGTGGGGCTTCCTGGTCAACGGCGTCAAGGTGCCCTGGAAGAAGTACCTGGGCTTGGGGGAATAGAACATGCTGATCACCTACCGTATCCGCCGTCTGCTCACGATGCAGCAGTTCAACTGGCTCGACCTCGCCGGCCTGACCGCCCTCTTCGCCCCGCTGGGGAGCGGCTGGTGGGGCGTCGGCTTAGGCGCCTGGACAATGCTGCTGATCTCGTCCATCGCGCTCTCACGGCCGACCAGGCGGATCTTTTGCCATTGGACGGACAGCAACGGCATCGAGTCGTGGTTCGAGGACCGCGGCACACACCTGATCGCCCAGGCGCGCAAGCGCTCACCCGTGTTGCCGGATGGCCGCCTCCTTGAGATGGCCGTGTGCGTGCCCCGGGAGATGACGCTGTTCGCGAGCGGGGCGCCGATCTGCCCGGAAGATCAACATATGGTTGAGCTGAAGCGCCGCTTGTTGGAGACCGAGCAACGCATTGCTGAAGCGGGCCCCGAGGCCTACAGCGAGGAGGAAGCCTGATGGACAAGCTCACCGGTCGCACGAGAGTCCGCCTGGGCTGGTTCGGGCTGCGTATCCCCGAAGTCGAGGTGGTGAAGTGGGGAGAGTTCTCGTGGCGAAAAGCCAATGCCTGGGACGCGCTTGCTCTTGGTGACTTCCAGGGCGCAGTCGTCGACGACCTCCACAACGTCACTGCTCGCATCCCTACGCCAGCCGTCCGACCTGATGAGCCGCCACCCCCACCGCCGCCGCGATCGGTACGGGGCAACATCATTCCACCGAGGGGGCCTTTAGCCCCTCCAATTCCACCGAAGGAGCGCTAAGCCATGGTCATCAAATCGCGTGACTGCAAGGCCCGGCAGCACTCCGACCAGATGCGTTGCGACGCATGCGGCCTGGCGCGGGACGTATGCGATCCCGAACCGCCGAGCTGCTGCAAGGACGTCACTGAGGCCGCTGCACAGCAACGGCGGGAAACCGGAAGCCAGGCTATCGAGAAGATCCGCCAGGCGCTGGCAGCAACTACCGAGGCTCAGGTTGTTCAGCCGCTGCCGCTGCGCGAACTGCCACTGAAGTGGTTGCCGGCATTCGGATTGGCCGAGTGCCTGATGCACGTCAACTGGACCTCGATGCCAGAGGCCAGCTATGCCCACGTCAAGAGCGTGCACAGCCAGATAGGTACGCCGGGGCGCATCTACACGTTCTTCACCAAGACCGGAACCCCGGTCATCGAGGTGGAGGTGTTCGACGACTACGACAGCCGACGCTGCAGCGTCCGACATTACGTTGGCCCTGGCTTCGGCGAATGGCAATGCCTATAGGGCTCAACCAACCGAGGTATACTAGGCGCCATCTGGTAACAGCGGTTGCCCGCGACGTCCCCAAACGCCCTTCACCGGGCGTTTTTTCATGCCGACAGCGCCGCGTTTAATGTCTATTCGTTGCCGATAATTACGATGCGTGCGTTACCAGATTTGTTACCACGAAATTTCACAAATGCAAAATATTGATTTTAAATGAATTTTTCTCATAGATTCTCCGTGGCGCCCATGATGGACTGGACCGACCGCCACTGCCGGTTCTTCCTGCGCCAGCTGTCGAGCCATGCCCTGCTCTACACCGAGATGGTCACCACCGGGGCCTTGCTGCATGGCGATGCCGCGCGCTTCCTGCGCCATGACGAGTGCGAGCACCCGCTGGCGCTGCAGCTGGGCGGCAGCGTGCCGGCCGAGCTGGCGGCGGCGGCGAAGCTGGCAGAGGCTGCGGGTTACGACGAGGTCAACCTGAACGTCGGCTGCCCCAGCGACCGGGTGCAGCACAATATGATCGGCGCCTGCCTGATGGCCCATCCGGCGCTGGTGGCCGAGTGCGTCGTGGCCATGCGCGAGGCGGTTTCCATTCCGGTCACGGTCAAGCACCGCATCGGCATCAACGGGCGCGACAGCTATGCCGAGCTGTGCGACTTCGTCGGCCAGGTGCGCGAGGCCGGCTGCCGCAGTTTCACCGTGCATGCGCGCATCGCCATCCTCGAAGGCCTCTCGCCCAAGGAGAACCGCGAGGTTCCGCCGCTGCGCTACGAGGTGGCGGCGCAGCTCAAGCGCGATTTCCCGGACCTGGAGATCGTCCTCAACGGCGGCATCAAGACCCTGGCCGAATGCCAGGAGCACCTGCGCACCTTCGACGGCGTGATGCTCGGCCGCGAGGCCTATCACAACCCCTACCTGCTGGCCCAGGTGGACGCCGCGCTGTACGGCGCCACGGTCCCGGCGATCAGCCGCGCCGAGGCCCTGGCGCGGATGCGCCCGTACATCCAGCGGCACATCGCCGAGGGCGGCGCCATGCACCATGTGACGCGCCACGTGCTCGGCCTCGGCCAGGGTTTCCCCGGCGCCCGGCGCTTCCGCCAGCTGCTTTCGGTGGACGTGCACAAGGCCGCCGATCCGCTGCAGGTGCTCGACCAGGCCATCGAACTTCTGGATGGCCGCTAGGTCCCGTTGAGCGCGGGGTTGCGCTCGGGTAAGGTCATGGGGATCGCACTCGGAAGACCTGCCATGACCTCCAAGCTGGAACAACTGAAGCAGTACACCACCGTCGTCGCCGATACCGGCGATTTCGACGCCATTGCCCGCCTGAAGCCGGTGGATGCCACCACCAACCCCTCGCTGCTGCTCAAGGCCGCCACCCTGCCCCGCTACGCCGAGCACCTGGCCCGCGCCACCGCGGCCAGCGGCGGTGACGCGGGCCTGGCCTGCGACCGCTTCGCCGTGGCGGTGGGCAAGGACATCCTCGGGGTCATCCCCGGTCGCGTCTCCACCGAAGTGGACGCGCGCCTGTCCTTCGACACCGAAGACACCCTGGCCCGCGCCCGCCGGCTGGTCGAGCTGTACGACGAACAAGGCGTCGGCAAGGACCGCGTGCTGATCAAGATCGCCTCCACCTGGGAAGGCATCCGCGCAGCCGAGCAGTTGGAACGCGACGGCATCCAGACCAACCTCACCCTGCTGTTCTCCTTCGCCCAGGCCACGGCCTGCGCCGACGCCGGGGTGTTCCTCATCTCGCCCTTCGTCGGCCGCATCTACGACTGGTACAAGAAGGCCAACGCCCGCGACTACGTCGGCGCCGAGGACCCGGGCGTGCAGTCGGTGTCGCGCATCTACCGCTATTACAAGGCCAACGGCTACCGCACCGTGGTGATGGGCGCGAGCTTCCGCAACCTCGGGCAGATCGAGCAACTGGCCGGCTGCGACCGCCTGACCATCAGCCCGGACCTGCTGCAGCAACTGGCCGACGCCCAGGGCGAACTGCCGCGCACCCTGCAGCCCGGCGGCGGCGAGGCGCGCCAGGTGCTGGACGAGAGCGCCTTCCGCTGGCAGATGAACGAGGACGCCATGGCCACCGAGAAGCTGGCCGAGGGCATCCGCCTGTTCGCCCGCGACCAGGAGAAGCTGGAAGCCCTGCTCGGCGGCCGCTGAAACCTACGCGCAGCAAAACGAACCGGCGCCCCAGGGCGCCGGTTTGCGTTGTATCGACGGGCTCCGGCGGATCAGTGGTGCTCGAGGGCACTCACCAGGTCGTGGAAGGCTTCACGGTTGGACTCGTTCAGGCCCATGAGGATGCGGTGGGCCTCCAGCACCTTGCTGCGCACCACTTCCTCGGACTGGTCCTGGGGCGGCAGGTCGGTGAGGCAGTCCGTGCAGGGGATGGGCCGGTCGACGATGTTGAACACCTGGTCGAAGCCCATGGACTGCAGCAACCGGGTGATGTCCGGGTTGGTGGTCACCAGGGTCGGCAACAGCCCCACCTTCTGCCGCGAGAGGATCGACAGCTTGGCCAGCAGTCCCAGGGTGGTGCTGTCGATGCTCTGGGTTTCCGTGAGATCGATGATGATCGCCGTGAAATTCAACGCGGCGAAGATTTTTTCAATGGTGGCATCCAGCGCCGAACACAGGGTCAGTCGGACTTCGCCCACGAACTTCAGGACGAATGAGCCATCCTGCTCGGCGAACTGGATTTTACCGGTACTCATGCAAGGTTCCTGCTCAACACCAGCAAGGCGATATCATCCGGCATCTCGGACAACTTGGCCAGTCCGAAGACCTGGCGCAGGCCGTCCAGCGTCCCGCCGGCGGCGACGACCTGCTCGGGCAGGGCCGTCTCCTTTTCTTTCAATGTAGCCCCGGGCAGCACATCCAGTATGCCGTCGGAGAACAACGACAGGCTGAAGGACCTGGGCAGGTCCATGGTCCGGTCGTCGTAGGTGGCGTCCTCGAACAGGCCCACGGGCAGGCCGCGGCCCTCGAGGTAGCGTGCTTCGCCGTCGACGTAGAGTACCGGCAGCGGCAGGTGGCCACCGATGCTGTAGGTCAAGCGATCGGTTTCCAGGTCGATCACCCCGCCGAGCATGGTCACGTGCTTGCCCAGCTTGGTGTTGATCAACCCGCGGTTGATGTGCCCGAGCACCTCGGAAGGCTTGAACTCGGGCAGCGTGCCCGCGCGCCGCGACTCGTACAGCAGGCGGGTGGTCATGAACTTCAGCAGCACGGTCACGAACGCCGAGGAGGCGCCATGGCCGGAGACGTCGGCGAGGTAGAAGCCGATGCGCCGCTCGTCGACGCGGAAGTAGTCGACGAAGTCGCCGGACAGGTACAGCGACGGGATGATCTGGTGGGCGAACTTCAGCCCCTCGGCTTCCCAGGGCGTCACCGGCAGCATGTTCATCTGCACCTGGCGCCCGGCGTTCTGGTCTTCCTGCAGCAGGTTCAGGCTGGCCTGCAGTTCGCGGTTGGCGGCTTCCAGCTTCTCGCGGTAGCGGCGGTTCTCCGAACGCAGGTAGGCGCGGTCCAGGGCGCGGCGCACCGAGTGCTCCAGCACGGCCAGGTCTTCCAGGGGCTTGATCAGGTAGTCGGCGGCGCCCAGGCGCAGGGCCTCGACCACGTCGCTCATCACCCCGGCCCCGGAAAGCACGATGACCGGCGTTTCCACCGCCATCTCGCTGACCCGGCGGATCAGCTCCAGGCCGTCCATCTGCGGCATGCGCAGGTCACAGATGACCAGGTCGGGCAGTTCGTGCTGGAAGACCTGCAGGCCCTGCTGGCCGTTGGTCGCCTGCAGGACTTTGAAACCACTGTCTTCCAGGTAGGCCGCGAGGCTTTCGCGAACGGCCTCGTCGTCATCGATGATCAGCAGCGTGGCACTGGGTTTGTGCATGGGTTATCCAGGCAAACGGCGCCGGAGGTGGTGGAGTGGGCGCGCATGGCAATGAAAACGGCGCGGGTCGGGTGCGACAAGGCGCAGACACTACTCCCATCCGCCCAAGGGTTCAAGACGGCGGCACGGCGCGCTTGCGGCAGCCCCGGGGCGGATGGGTGGCGGGTGTGTCAGAAGTCGTCTTCGACCTGGCCGTCCTTGACCTTGAACTCGCGGTTCTGCAGGTAGGCGTTGCGGATGAAGTTGTACTTGTCGCCGGAAATCAGCTTCTCGGACTTGATCAGGTCGGCGCGGGTGTCGACCACATCCACGGCGCGGATGCTGTTGCGCACGGACACGTCGTCGATGTACGGGTACATGCCGGTATAGGCGTCCGGGATCTTCGACGGCGCGTCGCGCAGGGTGCTCGGGCCCAGCAGCGGCAGCATCACGTACGGGCCGCTGCCCACGCCCCAGTAGCCGAGGGTCTGGCCGAAATCCTCGTCGTTGCGCTGCAGGCCCATGCGGGTGGCCACGTCGATGAAGCCGGCCAGGCCGAAGGTGGTGTTGAACAGCAGGCGGCTGGTGTCGACGCCGGCGTGCTCGAGCTTGCCCTGCAGCAGGTCGTTGGCCAGGTTGCGCACGTCGCCGATGTTGCTGAAGAAGTTGTGGATGCCGTCCTGCACGAAATTCGGCGTCACCTTCTGGTAGCCCTGCGCCAGGGGCTTGAGCGCATAGGTGTCGAGGGTGTCGTTGAACACGAAGATCGGGCGGTTGACGCTCTCCCAGGGGTCGTCCTCGCTCGCCGCCTGGGCCAGGAAGGGGAGCATGGCCAGGCTGGCTCCGGCCAGCAGGCGAGCGGTGCGCTGCATCCAGTTGACGCCATGTGGGCGCATCGGGTTTCTCCTTTGAAAGTCTCATGAGGCCGCCGCCGCGGCCTCGAACCGCTGCGCAGTATATAGTTCCAAATTCGATTTGCAGACATCGGATTGTTTCTAACGCCTTCGCACCCGGAGCGCGGCTGGAGGCGTCGCCCTCTCCTCACAATAGCCAAGAGCCAGCATTTTCGCCGATGCGGTTCTCTTGCCGACTGCGTCGGAAGGGGCTTCGTAGGAGCGAGCTTGCTCGCGAATGGGGTTTGCCAGGGGCTGCGGTGCTGGGGAGAGGGCGCTCTTGAGCCCAGCACCCAAAGTTTTCCGGAAATCCGTAGGGCGCATAACGCCTATGGCGTTATCCGCCGTTTGACCTTGGTTACCGGCCCGCTCGGTGTCGAGCCTGGCGCTGGTCACGCATTCCCCCGGACCGACCGAGGCAGGGTCGATGAGAAAGGTGAGGCGGCGGATAACCGCGAACGGTTATTCGCCCTACGCTACTGGAAGTCCGAATCGCGGACAGAGTCCGCTCCTACGGTTACAGGGAGGCACGGGCGTAGGAGCGGACTTCGTCCGCGATTGGATTCACCGGCCACGCAGGACACCCCGGTGGCACGAACAGCCCCATTCGCGAGCAAGCTCGCTCCTACAAAAAGCCACCTCGCCCGATTCAGTCCGGGTAGCGGGCCTGGATGACAATCTCCAGAGCATCCGGCCGCCAGAACTCCTGGTCCAGCTCCACCAGCCGGTCGTCCTCGGCGTAGCTCAGGCGTTCGAGGAACAGCCCCGGCGCGCCCGGCGCCAGCTGCAGCGGCTCGGCCTCCGCGGCGCCCAGGGCGCAGGGGTGCATGGCCAGCTCGCAGCGCTGCGGGCGCTTGCCGAGGCGTTCGCGCAGCACCTGGGTGAGGGAACCGTCCAGGTCCTCCTCCAGCAAGCCCGGGCACCAGGCGGCGTCCAGCAGGATGCGCTCCAGCATCACCGGGCGCTGGTCGATCCAGCGCCGCCGCTCGATGGCGAACAGCCGGGCGCCCTCCTCCAGGCCCATGCGTGCGGCGAGCCGTGCGTCCGCCGCGCGCACCTCGCGGCGCAGCGTCTCGGTGCGCGGCTGGCGGCCCTGGGCGGCGACGTAGTCCATGAAACCGGCGGTGCGCGTCGGGTTGTAGCGCACCCGCGGCGGCGCGACGAACCAGCCGCGGCGGTTCTCGCGGTACAGCAGGCCCTCGGTCTCCAGCTGCTGCAGGGCCTCGCGCAGGGTCACCCGGGTGCAGCCGAAGCGCTCGGCCAGCTCGCGCTCGCCCGGCAGCTTCGCGGCCAGGCCGCCCTGGCGGATGTCCCCGGCCAGTTGGTCGCGGATGCGCAGGTAATGCAGGGGTCGTTCGGCCGCCATGGTGGGCTCTCCAGCGAAAGGCGCGCCATTATAAAGGCAGCGGGTCCGCGCGCAGGCCGGCTTCACCGGATCGTCACAATGCGCGTCTAGTCTGGCCTAGACCATTGTCCAGACGTCCTGCCATGCCCGCCTCGACTGCCGCCGACCTACCCCGCTTCACCTCCCTGCTCTTCGGACTCGCCGGCGACCTGGTGGACTTCGGCGCCCGCACCCTGCCCCGCGCCCTGCAGCAGAGCTGCCCGGACTGCCCGCAGGAACGCCTCGCCGAGGCCGCCACCCTGGCCCCGCAGCAGGCCCTGGGCCATGTGCTCGGCCGCCTGCCCAGCGCCGAGGAGGTCGCGCGCTTCCGCAAACGCCTGGCCGAAGCCGCCGACGCCCATGCCGAGCCCATCGCCGAAGCCCTGTCCGCCCTGCACCAGCTGAACCGCCAGGGCGTGCCCTGCGCCTGGCTGGAGGAACTGCCGGAACCGGCCAGCGAACGCCTGGCCGCCGCCCTCGACGGCGCCCTGGACAGCGGCATCGCCCACGCCGGGCGGCCCTGGCCGGCGCCGGACGCCTGCTGGCGCGCGCTGATGGAGCTGGGTACCCCGCAGCTGGACGGCTGCGTGCTGGTGAGCAGCCAGCCGCGGCTGCTCCAGGCCGGCCTCAATGCCGGGCTGTGGACCATCGGCCTGGCCGCCAGCGGCCCGTTGTGCGGCCTGTCGATGCGCGACTGGGAAGCGCTGGATGGCAACCAGCGCGACCTGCGCCGCGCCCAGGCGACCTTCGGCCTGTACCGCCTGGGCGTGCACTCGGTCATCGACCACCTGGGCGAGCTGGATTCCTGCCTGCTGGACATCGCCAGCCGCCGCGCCAAAGGAGAAAAGCCATGAACCGCGCCCGCCACGCCTTCCTCGACGAGCTGGCCGAACGCTTCGCCAGCCACGGCGCCGAGCCCTACGGCGAATCGGTGAGCCAGGCCGAGCACGCCCTGCAATGCGCCACCCTGGCCGAGCGCGCCGGCTGCTCCGACGCCCTGGTGATCGCCGCGCTGCTGCACGACATCGGCCACCTCTACGAAAACCCCGACGAGATCGAGGCCCGCGACCTGCGCCACGAGGAAGTCGGCGCCAAGCTGCTGCGCGAGCTGCTGCCCGAATCGGTGTGGCAGCCGGTCCGCCTGCACGTGGCCGCCAAGCGCTACCTGTGCGCGGTGGACGCCGCCTACCACGCCGGCCTGTCGCCGGCCTCGCGGCACAGCCTGGCGCTGCAGGGCGGGCCCTTCGACGAGCGCGGCGCCAGCGCCTTCCTCAGCGCCCCCTACGCCCAGGACGCCGTCACCCTGCGGCGCCTGGACGACCTGGGCAAGGACCCGGCCATGCGCACCCCGGAGCTTGCGCACTTCTTCCCGCTGCTGGAACGCCTGCTGCGCATTGACGGGCATCAGACACGGTTGCGTTCGGCGGGTTAAGCTGTGTGGCATGGAGATGGATTTTTCGCCGCCGCGCGGCGGTCCATCCTGGGTAGCCACCGCAGAAGGAAACCACCATGCCGACACGTCAACTGCGTGAAGAACTGCAGCGACTGCGCGACCAGCTGGAACAGCAGCCGCCGCTGAGCGAAGAGCAGCGCGGGGAGCTGGAGACGCTGATAGAAGACATCGAACTGCAACTGGCCAACGAGGAAGCTCTCGCCGACGACAGCCTGCTGGATGGCGTCAACCTGGCGGTGGAGCGCTTCGAGGTCAGCCACCCGACCCTCGCCGGCACCCTGCGCTCGATCATGCAGAGCCTGGCCAACATGGGCATCTGAACCCTTCCCCCCGGCGGCCCGCCCCCTCTTGGCGCGGGCCGCATCGCCTTTACCAGAGCGGCAATGTGTAACTGATGATGACGCGGGTTTCGTCCACGTCGTTGCCGAAGTCGCTGCGGAAACTGCCGTTGCGCACCTTCAGGCCCAGGTTCTTCAGCGCCCCGCTCTGCACCACGTAGCCGATGTCGGTGTCACGTTCCCATTCCTTGCCGTTGCCCTGGCCGTTGAGCAAGTCGATGTTGTCGCCGCGCAGGTAGCGCGTCATGAAGGTCAGCCCGGGCAGGCCGACGGCGGCGAAGTCGAAGTCGTAGCGCAGCTGCCAGGAACGCTCGTCCTTGTTGGCGAAGTCGCCGATCTGCACGAAGTTGGTCAGGTACGGGTCGGTGCCGGCCAGGTAGGCGTAGCCGGTGTCGCCGGACATGCGCTGGTAGCCCAGGCCGAAGCCATGGCCGCCCAGGCGGTAGGTGAACAGGGCGTTGAGCGCGCGGTTGTCGACGTTGCTGCCGCCCTCGTCGGTGGAGCGCGCCCAGCGGATGTCGGACTTCAGCGACTGGTCCTTGGCGATCGGTAGCTGGTGCACCAGGCCCAGGTAGTGCTGGCGGTAGAAGTCCTCCAGGTTGCCGTAGTGGTAGCTGGTGCTCAGGCTGTCGCTCCAGCGGTAGCTGCCGCCAGCCAGGTTGAAGCGGTCGCTGGTGCTATGCCGCCCGGGCTGGATGTTGCGCTTGTTGCCGCGGGTGATGCTCAGGTCCTCGGCGTTGGTCGAGTCGCGCTGCTTCACCTGGCGCAACTGGCCAAGCTGCACGGCCAGGCCGTCGATCTCGTTGATTTCCGCCAGGCCGCCCTGGAAGGTCTGCGGGTGCAGGCGGGTGTCGTTGTACTGCACCACCGGCAGCTTGGGCGTCAGGGTGCCGATCTTCAGCGTGCTGTTGGCGGCGCGCAGCTTGGCGGTCAGGCCCAGGTCGGAATAATCGTCGGCGGCACGGCGGTCGCTGGCCGAGTACGGCAGCAGGCCGGAGCCGGAGCGGTCCGGGCTGGAGTCGAGCTTGAGCCCGAGCAGGCCCAGGGCGTCCAGGCCCACGCCGATGCTGCCCTCGGTGTAGCCGGACTCGTAGCGCAGCAGGAAGCCCTGGGCCCATTCCTCGGAATAGGACTGGCTGGCGCCGGCCTGGCGGTAGTCGCGGTTGAAGTAGAAGTTGCGCAGTTCCAGGCTGGCCTTGCTGTCGCCGATGAAGTCGGCCTGGGCGCAGAACGGTAGGCAGGCGGCGACCGAGGCCAGCGCCCGTGCGGGAAGATTTTTCATTGTTGTTGTCTCTTCGTTCGGTGAGGTGAGGCGGCGCCCTCCTGCGGCGCCGCGTGAGAATGGCGATCAGTCGGCGAGCATGCCCTCCAGGCGCTGGCGCACCAGGGCGCGGGCCTGTTCGACGATGCCGCGCAGCAGCTCGGCGCAACTTGGCTCGTCATCGATCAGGCCCTGGACCATGCCGGCCGACCAGATGCCCAGGTCGGTGTCGCCCTGCTCGTAGACGGCGCGCCCGCGCTGGCCGCTGACCAGCGCGGCGATGTCGGCGTAGGTGGCGCCGCTGCGCGCCTCGATCGCCCGTACTTCCTGGCTCACCGCGTTGCGCGCCACCCGCGCGGTGTTGCGCAGGCTGCGCATGATGAGGTCGGTGGAACGCTCGTCGGCGGCGCGAATGGCCGCCTTCACCTGCGGGTGGATCGGGCATTCGCGGGTGCTGAGGAAGCGCGTGCCCATGTTGATCGCGTCCGCCCCCAGCGCCAGCGCCGCCACCAGCCCGCGGCCGTCGGCGAAACCGCCGGAAGCGATGATCGGCACCCGCAGGCGCTTGGCCGCGACCGGGATCAGCACCAGCCCGGGGATGTCGTCCTCGCCCGGGTGGCCGGCGCACTCGAAGCCGTCGATGGACACCGCGTCCACGCCCAGTTGCTCGGCCTTGAGCGCATGGCGCAGCGAGGTGCACTTGTGGATCACCTTGACGCCATGCCGGCGCAGCTCGGCGATGTGCTCGCCGGGGTTGTTGCCGGCGGTCTCGACCACGCCGATGCCGGCCTCGATGATCGCCGCGCGGTACTCGGCATAGGGCACCGGCTTCTGCGTCGGCAGCAGCGTCAGGTTGACGCCGAAGGGCTTGTCGGTCAGCTCGCGGCAACGCGCGATCTCCCCGGCCAGCGCCTCCGGGCGCGGCTGCGTCAGCGCCGACAGCGTCGCCAGGCCGCCGGCGTTGGCCACCGCCGCGGCCAGCTCGGCGCGCCCCACCCACTGCATGCCGCCCTGCATGATCGGGTGCTCGACGCCGAAGGTCTCGGTGAAACGGGTGTTGAAGATACCCATGACGCCTCCGTGGTCAGATCGGGTCCCAGGAGAACACGTCCGGGCTGCGCGCCAGGTCCATGAAGCTGCCGCGCAGCGCCGGCATGCCGTGCTCGGCGATGCTCTGCGGCGTCCAGCCGTGCTCGCTGTGCACGCTGCGCAGCGGGCGGCTCTGGCTCATCAGGAACAGCTCGTGGTTGCGCGCGGCGAACACCTGGCCGTTGACCTCGCGGGCGGCGTCGGAGGCCAGGTACACGGCCAGCGGCGCGTTCTTATCGGGGGTCATGCGCTGCAGCTTCTCCACCCGCGCCTTCTGTTCCGGGGTATCGGCCGGGATGGAGTCGGTCATGCGGCTCCAGGCGAAGGGCGCGATGCAGTTGGAACGCACGTTGTAGCGCTGCATGTCGAGGGCAATGGACTTGGACAGCGCGACTATGCCCAACTTGGCCGCCGAGTAGTTGGCCTGGCCGAAGTTGCCGATCAGCCCCGAGGTGCTGGTCATGTGCACGAAGGCGCCGCTGCCCTGCTCGCGGAAGCGCTCGGCGGCGGCGCGGCTGACGAAGAAGCTGCCGTTGAGGTGCACGTTGATCACCGACAGCCAGTCCTCGGCGCTCATCTTGTGGAAGATGGCGTCGCGCAGGATGCCGGCGTTGTTGACCACTATGTCCAGCCGGCCGAAGGCGTCCAGGGCGCTGGCGACGATGCGCCGGGCGCTGTCCCAGTCCGACACGCTGTCGGTATTGATCGCCCCCTCGCCGCCGCGCTGGCGGATCAGCCCGAGGGTTTCCTCGGCCGGCGAGGCCGAGCCGCCCTCGCCGCCCAACGACACGCCGATGTCGTTGATCAGCACCTTCGCCCCGCTGGCGGCCAGGGCCAGGGCGATCTCGCGGCCGATGCCGCCACCGGCGCCGGTGACGATCGCTACCTTGCCTTCGTTCAGTCGTTCACTCATCACTCTTTCCTCTCGTATGGATTCGGCTGCGGCCTTCAGCCCGGCAGGCCGAGCAGGCTCTTGGCCAGGATGTTGCGCTGGATTTCGTTGGTGCCGCCGTAGATGGTGGTGGGCCGCGACTGGATGAAGATGCCCGCCGGGTGCAGCTCGGGGTCGTCGGCCAAGGGCTGCAGCAGCGCCGAATCGGGGCCGGCGATCTCCAGGCCCAGTTCGCTGATGCGCTGGTACAGCTCGGACTGGTGGACCTTCAGCATCGACACCTCCGGGCCCAGGTTCTCGCCGCGCCGCAGGCGCTCGGCGAAGTGCCCGTACAGCGCCTTGTGGCAGTCCAGGTCCATGCCCAGCGCGGCGAAGCGCTGGGCGAACGCCGGGTCGTCCCACAGGCCCTGGCGCCGGGCCAGGCGCGCCAGGCGCTCGAAGGCGAAGGTGGCCTGCTTGGGCGAGCCGAGGAAGATGCGCTCGAAGCCCAGCAGCGCCTTGGCCATGCTCCAACCCTGGTTGACCTCGCCCACCAGGTGGTCGGCCGGCACCCGCACGTCGTTGAAGAACACCTCGCAGAACTCGCCCTGCAGCTCCAGGTTGAGGATCGGCCGCACCTCCACGCCGGGGCTGTCCATCGGCACCAGCAGGAAGCTGATGCCCTGCTGCAGCTTGCCGCCGCGCTCGGTGCGCGCCAGCACGAAGATCCAGTTGGCCTCGCTGCCCATGGTGGTCCAGGTCTTCTGGCCGTTGATCCGCCACTGGCCGCCCTCCAGCACCGCCTCGGTGCGCAGGCTGGCCAGGTCGGAGCCGGCGTTGGGCTCGCTGTAGCCCTGGCACCAGATGTCCTCGCCGCTGAGGATGCGCGGCAGGAAGCGCTCGCGCTGGGCGTCGCTGCCGTAACGGATCAGCAGCGGGCCGAGCATGGTGATGCCGCTGTCGGGCAGGCGCGCGCAGCCGTAGCCTTCCATTTCCTCGATCATGATCAGTTGCTTGCCGGCGGAAAGGCCCATGCCGCCGTAGCGCACCGGCCAGCCGGGGCACAGCCAGCCCTGGCGCGACAGCGCCTGGTACCACTCCCAGGTGTCGTCGCGGCCCAGGCGGTGGGCCGGGTTGCGGATGCGTTGCGGGTAGTTGGCGGCGATCCACTCGCGCACCCTCAGGCAGAACTCGCCATCGCCCATGGCGTTGTAGTCGGTCATTTCAGTGCCCTCGGCTCATTGTCCGGTGAATGCGGGGGTGCGCTTGGCCAGGAAGGCCGCCTTGCCCTCGGCATGGTCGGCGCTGAGGAACAACTGGCTCTGCAACTCGCCCTCGCGCTCCAGCAGCAAGTCGAGGCCATCGGCGAGCAGGGCCTTGGTCATGGCCAGCGGCAACGGCGCCTGCTGTTCGACCAGGGCGGCGCGGGCCAGGGCCGCGTCCAGCGCGGCGCCGGGTGCGCAGAGCTGGTCCACCAGGCCGATGCGCAGCGCTTCCTCGGCCTCAACCACCTGGCCGAACATCAGGATCTGCCGGGCCTGGCCGTGCCCCACCCGCGCCGGCAGGGTATGCAGCAGGCCGAGGTCGGCGAGCAGGCCGACCTTGCCGAAGCCGGCGGCGAAGCGCGCCGTGCCGCCGCACACCAGGCTGTCGCAGGCCAGTGCCACGGACAGCCCGGCGCCCACCGCCCAACCTTCTATAGCGGCGATCAGCGGCTTGCCCATGCGCACCATCTGCTGCACCAGGGCAGCGTTGTTGTGCATGCGCGCGCGGCCGGCGCCGAGCCCGTCGACGTTCATGTCGCTGAGGTCGCCGCCGGCGCAGAACACTTCCGCGCTGCCGGTGATCACCACGCTGCGCACCTGCGCGTCGGCGTCGGCCTCGCGCAGAGCCTGCAGCAGTTCCTGGCGCAGCGCCGGGGCCAGCGCGTTGCGCCGCGCCGGGTTGTTGAAGCGCAGCAGGCGCACGCTGCCGTGCGTCTCTTGCAGCAGCATCCCGCTCATCAGGCCACCTCGCGTTGCAGCAGCGCGATATAGCGCGCCTTGTGAAAGGCCAGCGAACCCTGGGCGTTGAGCAGCACCATGGCGCGGCGCAGGAACAGGCCGATGTCGGCCTCGTCGGTGAAGCCGATGCCGCCGTGCAGTTGGATCGCCTGGCGGGTGACCAGCAGCGCGGCCTCGGCGGCGCGCACCTTGGCGGTGGACACCAGGCGCCGGACCTCGGCCAGCGGCGTCCGGGTGTCGATGGCGTCGGCGGCCCGGGCGACCACGGCGCGCGCCAGTTCGATCTGGATCTTCAGGTCGACCATGCGGTGCTGCAGGGCCTGGAAGCTGCCGATGGCGCGGCCGAACTGGCTGCGCACGCCGAGGTAGTCGCGGGTGCGCTCGAAGGCGGCGTCCATCAACCCCACCAGGTAGGCGGCGCAGGCCAGCGTAGCTTCGTCCAGCGCGGCGGGCGGTGCCGCCAGCACGCGTGCCGGCGTGGCGTCGAAACGCAGGCGCGCCAGGTGGCCACCGTCCTGGGTCGGTTCCTGGCTCAGGCGCAGTCCTTCGGCGCCGCGCTCCACCAACGCCAGGCCGCCGTCGCAGGCCACCAGCCAAGCATCGGCGGCGGCGCCCAGGGCGACATGGCCGACCTCGCCATGCAGCTTGCCGTCACGCAGTTGCGGCAGCGCGGCGCCTTCGTCGTAGACGATGCCCGCCGGCAACACCAGCTTTTCGCCGGCCAGCAGCGCTTCGCGCTCCGCGTCCGGCAGCAGCGGCGCCACCAGGCTCGCCTCGATCAGCGGCTCCGGCAGCAGGCCGCGCCCCAGTTCCTCCAGCAGCGCGGCGTATTCGGCCATGCCCAAGCCGCTGCCGCCCAACTCTTCTCCCAGGCGCAGGCCCGGCCAGCCCATGGCGCAAACTTCGGCCCAGGCTGCGCGGTCCACGCCCGGCTCGTTGAAGCGCAGGCGGCGCACCCGGCCCAGGTCGCCGTCGGGCGGAACCAGGGAGGCGGCGCTGTCACGGATCATGCGCAAGCGCTCCTCGCGCTCGCGGGCCAGTTCGGCGGTGTCGGTCATGTCGTCGTACTCGTGTCGGTGGAACGGCTCCCGGCCTCGGCGGCCCGGTACTTGAAGCTGCCCGAGGCGCTGGCGACCAGCTCGCCGTCCTCGTTGTGGATCTCGGCTGTGCAGAAGCACAGGTTGCGCGTGCGCCGTAGCACCCGGCCGACGGCGTTGAGCTCGCCGCGGGCGGTGCCCATGAAGTGCGTGGCCATGTCGATGGTGACCATCGAGCAGCCCGGCGAGCAGATGCGGATGGCTCCGGCCATGGCGGCGTCGAGCACGGTCATCAGCACCCCGCCGTGGAAGTGGCCGAGGTAGTTCATCAGCTCCGCGCGGTGCTTCAGGCGGATGCGCGCCAGCTCGCCCTCGGCCCAGCGTTC
The DNA here is from genome assembly GCF_900112375.1 of Pseudomonas citronellolis. Taxonomy (GTDB): domain Bacteria; phylum Pseudomonadota; class Gammaproteobacteria; order Pseudomonadales; family Pseudomonadaceae; genus Pseudomonas; species Pseudomonas citronellolis. The sequence goes on from NZ_FOLS01000016.1 coordinate 23,303, forward strand.
CAGGCCGATGAACTCCTGGAAGGTGAAGTGGCCGGTGGGAAACACCGTCGCGGGCTCGGCCAGGCTGGCCGCCATGGGTGAATCGTTCATCGCAAGGGGCTCCGTCATGGGCTCAGGCCTTCACCGGCCGCGGCTCGGTGGCATCGGCGCGCGCCGGGGCGGCGGGCTCGACGCTGGCATCGGCGTCGCTCGATGCGCGGTTCGGGTCGTACAGGCGGTCGGGGATGAACAGCGCCGGGATCAGGCCGGTGATCACGTAGGTGATGCCCATCACCAGGAAGCCGGCGCCGATGGAGATGTGCGAGGCCAAGAGGCCGATGGCCGCCGGCGCCACCGCCGCGCCGACGCGGCCGAGGTTGTAGGCGGTGCCCACCGCGGCGCCGCGCACCCGGGTGGAGAAGCTCTCGGTCATGTAGGTGGCCAGCACGCCCACCGGCACGCCGTAGATGAAGCCGAACAGGGTGAGGATCCAGACGATGTTGTCCGGCGTGTGCCAGAACACGATCAGCGGCATGAAGATGGCGCTGCCGATGGCGCCGGCGGCGAAGGTGGCGCGGCGGCCGAAGCGGTCCGAGGCCACCCCGGCGGCCACCTTGCCGAGGATCATCGCGGTGTAGGTGCCGACCATGTAGCCGGTCATGGACTTGAAGTTCATGCCCAGCTCGCTTTCCAGGTACGAGGGCATCCAGTTGTTGGTGCCGTAGTAGCCGAACAGCAGGAAGCACGAGGTCAGCGTCCACAGCAGGAACATGCGCCGCGTGCCCGCATCGGCCAGCAGGCCCTGCACGCCGCCACGGGCGGCGGGTGCGGCGCGCGCGCCGGCCGGCTGCTGGCGGCGCTGGGCGCGAGCCGCCAGCCACGATGGCGACTCCGGCACCCAGGGGCGCAGCGCCAGGCAGATCAGCGCCGGCGCCAGGGCGGTGAAGAACAGCGTGCGCCAGCCGAACTCGGGGATGATCTGCCCGGCGAGGATGGTCGCCACCAGGTAGCCCACGGTCCAGCCGGCCTGCATGGTCGCCAGAATGGTGGTGCGGTATTTGCTGGCGACGAACTCGGACATCAGGATGTTGCAGGCGACGAACAGCGAGCCCAGGCCCAGCGAGGACAGGAAGCGGATCAGCGCGAACTGCCAGTAGTTGTGGGTGAGCCCCAGCAGCGCGGTGCCGAGCGAGAAGATCACGATGGTCCAGGTCACCACCCGCACCCGGCCGAAGCGGTCGCAGCACCAGCCGCCGTAGATGCCGCCGATGGCCATGCCGGCCAGGGTGATGCTGCCCAGCGAGCCGGCCTCGAAGTTGCTCAGGCCGAACTCGGCCTTGAGGCTGTTCAGGCTGTAGGCGAGGAACATCAGGTCGACGCCGTCGGCGAGCAGCCCGAGGAAGCAGAAGAAGAAGGCGATGACCAGGGTCCGCCGGGGGAACCCGGCGTCCTGGGGAGGACTCATGGATGCGCTCATTGTTCTTGTTCTCGCAGGTTGGTTGAGGGAGTTGTCGCCATGCCGCCCGGCTCAGCTGTTCGCCTCCGGCGTCAGGCGCACGTGGCCGTTGTCCAGCACCACCCGATCACGCTCGACCACGCGGGTGCGGAAGGAGCCGTCGTTCCAGATTTCCGTACGCAGGGTCTCGCCGGGGAATACCGGCGCGGAGAAACGCACCTGCAACTGCCCGAAGCGTTCCGCGCGGTAGTCGGCGAAGCCGCGCAACAACGCGTGGAAGGCCACGCCGAGGGTGCACAGGCCATGCAGGATCGGCCGGGGGAAGCCGCCGCGGGCCGCTGCCGCCGGGCTGGCGTGGAGCGGGTTGTCGTCGCCGTTGAGGCGGTAGTACAGGGCCTGCTCCGGGCGCGTCGGCAGGTCGATGACCAGGTCCGGCGCGCGCTCGGGCAGGCTGTGCGGCTGACTAAGCGACTGGCTGTCGCCGCCGAAACCGCCGTCGCCGCGCAGGAAGGTAGTGCCGCGGGCAATGGCCAGCACCTCGCCGCTGACGGCATCGCTCAACACCTTCTCGCTGTACAGCAGCGCGCCCTTGCCGGCGCCCTTGTCCACCAGGCCGGTGACGCGGGTACGGCCGATCACCTCGCCTTCGGGCGGCAGCGGCTTGAGCCACTCCACGCTCTGCTCGCCATGCACCAGGCGCAGGGCGTCGACGCCGGTGTCCGGGTTGCCCAGCCAGAAGCCCGGGTGGCCCAGCACCACGGCCATGCAGGGCAGCGCCTGGAGATCGCGATTGGCGTCGACGAAGGCCAGTTGGTGCTCGTCCAGGGGGTCGGCGCCCAGGCCCACCGACAGCGCGTAGAAGGCGCTGTCCTCGCGGCTATAGCGCTGGCGCACCTCGGGGATGCGGTAGTTCAGCAGGTGCTCAGGATTCAGCGCCATCGGCCACCTCCTCGACTTCCAGCACTGCGTCGGCGGCCCAGGCGCGCTGCCCCTCGGGCATGGCGAACACCGGGTTGAGGTCCACCGAGCGCAGCCGCGGGCCGGCCTGGGCGGCGAACTGCGAGAGCCGCGAGAGCACCTGCGCCAGCGCCTTCACGTCGGTCACCGGGCGGCCGCGGGCGCCGAGCAGCAGCGGCGCGCCCTTGATGCTGCGGATCATCGCCTCGGCCTCCTCCGCGCCGAACGGGCAGCGGCGGAACACCACGTCCTTGAGCACTTCGACGAAGATGCCACCGAGGCCGAACAGCGCCACCGGGCCGAACAGCGGGTCGCGCTGGATGCCCATGAAGCACTCCACGCCGCCCTGCAGCTGACGCGCCACCAGCACGCCGTCGATGCGGGCCTGCGGGGCATGTTCGGCGGCGCGCTGCAGCAGCAGGTCGAAGCCTTCGCGCACCGCCGCGGCGCTGTCCACGCCCAGCAACACGCCGCCGATCTCCGATTTGTGCAGGATGTCCGCCGAGGCGATCTTCAGCACCACCGGGAAGCCGATCTGCTCGGCGAAGGCGGCGGCCTCCGCGGCGCTGACCAGCACCCGCTCCGGCGCCGACTCGATACCGGCGCGGGCCAGTAGCTGCTTGGCCTCGGCCTCCCCCGGCGTGCGCGGCGGCAGCTCCACGCCGCCGGGCGCCGGCACCTGGCGCAACGGTTTGGCGAAAGCCTCGCCGAGCCGGCCCATGGCCTGGATGGCGTGCACCGCGCGGGTCGGGTCCTCGAACAGGGCGAAGCCGGCCTTGCGGTAGGGTTCCAGCTCGTCGCCCTCGCCCATCACCGAGACCACGAACAGGCGGTCCGGGTGGTCGGCCTTGATCCGGCCGAACTGCTCGGCCAGCTTCGGGCCGATGGAGGCGACGGTACCGGCCTGGGTGAAGAAGGCGATCAGCGACTTGTAGCCGCCGTCCACCACCATGGATTCGGTGAAGTCATGCACCAGGCTCAGGTCGTTCAGGGCCTGGGCGGTGCAGTCCACCGGGTTGATCGGCGAGGCGAACGACAGCCGCTGCTTCAGCCGCGCCTGAGCCGCCTCGGGCATGGGCGGCATCGGCAGGCCGACGTCCTCGGCGGCGTCGCTGACGATGATCCCGGCGCCGCCGCTGACGGTGATCATCCCCAGGCTGTTGGCCACCGGGTAGATGCGCTGGGTGGCGAGGTAGGCGATGTCGATCAGTTCCTCGGTATTGCGCGCGCGGACCACCGCGTAGTCGGCCAGCACCGCGTCCAGCACCTTGTCGTCGCCGGCCAGGGAAGCGGTGTGAGACATGGCCGCGCGGCCGCCCAGCTCACTGCGCCCGACCTTGTGCAGGATCACCGGCTTGCCGGCGCGGTGGGCGGCCGCCAGGGCGGCGAGGAAGCTGTCGACGTTGCGGATGGATTCGGCGTAGGCCATGACCACGTCGACTTCCGGCGACTCCACCAGCCAGCCGATGGCGTCGCCCAGGGTGACGTCGGCCTCGTTGCCGGTGGCCACGCAGATCGGCGTGCCCAGCCCGCGCTGCCGCGCCAGGCCCAGCAGGTGCGCGCCGTAGGCGCCGGACTGGGTGGCGATGCCGACGCGCCCGGCCAGCGGGATGCCGCGCTCCAGGCTGGTGGAGAAGAAGGCGTAGTAGCCCAGGTTGGCGTTGAACACGCCCAGGGCGTTGGGGCCCAGCAGGCGCATGTTCGCCGCGCGGGCGGCCTCGACCATGGCCTCCTGCATCAGCACGCCCTCGCCGCCCACCTCGCTGAAGCCGGAGGAGAACACGATGGCGCTGCGCGCGCCCTTGCGGCCCAGGGCCTGGATGGTCTCCAGCACCTGCGGCGCCGGCAGCGCGACTATGGCCACGTCGGGCGCCTCGGGCAGCGCCTCGACGCTGGCGAAGGCCGGCAGGCCCTGGATTTCGCTGCGGTTGGGGTTCACCGGCAGGATGCGGCCGCCGAAGCCGTTGCGCAGCATGTAGGCGATGGGCCGGCCACCGATGCGGTGCGGGTCGCTGGAGGCGCCGACCACGGCCACGGAACGCGGTTGCAGCAGGGGCGTGAGGCTGGCGAAGCACGAGGCGTTGCCAGGGTGTTGCGAGTGACTCACTGACATGGCTTTCCACCTGAACTGTTGACGGTTGCCGGACCGACCGTCCCGGCGCGAGGGCGAGCGCGTCCACGGCGGGCCGCCGGAGCGGCCACCGGTGGGGCGCCGAACCCGGGGGGTTTCAGAGCACCGACTGGGTGCCGAGCAGGGCCGTGACCTGGCTGGACAGGGTGCCGCCGTTGCCGTGCAGCAGGGCGACGTCGGCCTTGCGCAACTGGCGCTCGCCGGCCTGGCGGCGCAACTGCGTCACCGCCTCGATGATCAGGAACATGCCGTACATGCCCGGATGCACGCAGGACAGCCCGCCGCCATTGGTATTCACCGCCAACTCGCCGCCGGGGGCGATGCGCCCGCCCTCGACGAAGCGCCCGCCCTCGCCCTTCGGGCAGAAGCCGAGGTCTTCGAGGAACAGCAGGGTATTGATGGTGAAGGCGTCGTAGAGCATCACCAGGTCGATGTCGGCGTGCGCTACCCCGGCCATCGCCATGGCCCGAGGGCCGCTTTCGCTGGCGGCGGTGACGGTGAGGTCGGGCATCGCCACGATGGAGCGGTGCCACTGCGCACCGGCGGCGCCAAGGAAATACACCGGCGCATTCGGCAGGTCGCGGGCGCGGTCGGCGCGCACCAGCACGCAGGCGCCGCCGCCGTCGGTGACCAGGCAGCAGTCGGCCTTGCTCAGCGGGTCGCTGACCATGCGCGCGGCGAGCACCTCTTCGACGGTCAGCGGGCCGCGGGCGAAGGCCTCGGGGTTGAGATTGGCCCAGCCCCGCGCGGCCACCGCCACCTCCGCCAGCTGCGCGCGGGTGGTGCCGTACTGGTGCATGTGGCGGCTGGCGGCCAGGGCGTAGGCGGTGATCGGGTGGCGCGGCTTGTAGGGCGTCTCGTGCCACTGCGGCTCGCTCATGGACACCAGCTTGCCGCCGGCGGTGCGCTGGTTGGAGCCGTAGCAGATCAGCGCCGCGTCGCACAGCCCGGCCTCCAGGGCCAGGGTGGCCTGCAGCAGGTGCAGTTCGAAGCTGGAGCCGCCGATGTTGGTGCCGTCGACGAACTTCGGGCGGATACCCAGGTATTCGCAGACCGACAGCGTCGGGAAGGCGTGGGAACTGGTGGCGGCGAACACCGCGTCGATGTCGGACAGCTTCAGCCCGGCGTCGGCGATGGCCTTCACCGAGGCCTGGCCGAGCAGTTCGATGGCGCTGTGGCCGGGGGCCTCGCCGATGCCGGCGCTGCCGATGCCGACGATGGCGGTCTTGCCGCGCAGGACCTGGCTCATGGCTGCACCTCCGCAAGCGCGTCGAACACCACCACGGGGGTGCCTTCCTGCTCGACGATACGCGCCTTCAGGCGAGTGCCGATGGGCAGTTCGAGATGGCCCTCGACGCGCGACATCATGCGCACGCCCTCGTCCAGGTCGACCAGGGCGACGTTGTAGTCGCCGCCACGGGCGCGGTTCACGGTGATCGCATAGAGGGTGCCCAGGCCGCTGGCCGGCACCCAATCCAGGTCCGCCTCGCCACTGCCCGGCACCAGGTTGCGCGGGTAGAAGACGTAGCGCCCGGTGGAACGGCTGCGCTGCAGCATGAAGCGGCCCTGGGCCAGGAAGGCGAGGTACTGGGCCTCGGGGCCCGGAACGACGCACTCGGGGAGATCTGCCACGTAGGTCCTCCTTTATTCTTGTTCGACCTTTGCTGCAAAGTGCAACGACGTGGACGCACCAACCGGCGGCTTCAGGGCAGCGGTTGTGCGCTCCGTGAAGCCAGCATATATTCACCCCGCTGAATGTCAACCCGAATACTGAATATGAAAAACAAAGAAACCGCACCGGAAGCCAGTACCAAGAGCGCCAGCACCAAGGATGTGGGGGCCGTGGTGAACGCCATTCAGATCCTCCGCCACCTGGCCCACGCCGAAGCCCCCGAAGGCGTGGCCGCCATCGCCCGCGCCACCGGCATCAGCCCCAGCAGCGCCTTCAATATCCTGCGCACGCTGCACAACGAGCAGCTGGCGTCGTTCGACAACGAGACCAAGACCTACCAGCTGGGCCTGGGCCTGTCGGAACTGGCGGTGAGCTTCATCGGCCGCAGCTACGCCGACCTGATCCAGCCGGAACTGGAGCGCCTGAGCCTGGCCCACCGGATACTCGTCGCCCTCTGGCAGGTCACGGACGACGCGCACATCCGCGTGATCGCCCGCTCCGAGCCGCAGATCGCCCACGTCAACGTGGCCATGGGCACGCGCCTGCCGGAACTGGTGGGCGCCGCCGGGCGCTGCATCGCCGGCCTGCGCCAACTGCCGGAGGACGAACTGCGCCGGCGCCTGTCACGGGTACGCTGGGAGAACCCGCCGGCCTTCGAGCAGTACCAGGCCGACGCCCACGAAGCCCTGGAACGCGGCTGGGCCATGGATCAGGACCACCTGTACCGCGGCGTGAGCATGGTCGCCAGCGCGGTCACCGACCGCGATCGGCAGCCGCGCTTCATCATTTCTGCCATCGGCATCAGCGCCCAGCACCGCCGCGATGAGCTGGAAAGCATCGGCAGCAGTTTGCGCGACACCGCCAGCTTCATTGGCCGTGCGCTCTTTCCCCAGGGCGGTGGCCGCAAGGCGTAGAATCAGAATGCCATTCAGTATCGGGAAAGGCATTCGGCGGGAATGACGAGAGGGATTACGATCGCGCGGCCGGAGGTCAATCGCGGACGGAGTCCGCTCCTACGACCGTGCTTCCCTGAAACCGTAGGAGCGGACTCCGTCCGCGATATCGCGCGCAGGGCGCGCTCCTACAGGGGAATGGCGCGGGTGGCGCAGCGTAGAAGCGGATCTCATCCGCGAATCGCGCCGGAATCTCCGCCCGCGATGAAGCCGTATCGTTACTGCCGCACCAACCGACGATTGTCCGGCGCGATATCCATGCTGCTGCGGTAGGGGTTGATATCCAACCCCCCGCGACGCACATAGCGCGCATAAACGGTCAGTCGGCTGGGCTGCAGCAGACGCTGCAGGTCGAGGTAGATGCGCTCCACGCACTGCTCGTGGAAATCCTGATGCTGGCGGAAGGAAACCACGTAGGCCAGCAGGCTCGCGGGGTCGAGCGCTGGGCCGGCGTAGTCCACCACCAGGGTGCCCCAGTCCGGCTGGCCGGTGACCGGGCAGTTGGATTTCAGCAGGTGGCTGTAGAGCACCTCGTCCACCCGTCGGGCGTCGTCGCAACGCAGCAGTTCCGGGCGCGGGTGGTCGTAGCTGTCCACGGCGATGTCGAGGTCGTCGATGCAGCGGCCAGGCAGCTTCGCTACGCCCTCCTCGGCCACTTCGTCCAGGCTGCGCAGGCGCACGCCCACCGGCGCGCCGGCGGCGGCGGACAGGTCGCGCTCCAGCACCGCCCGCAGCGCCTCGCGGCTGTCGAACGGGCTCTGGTTCAGCGAGTTGAGGTAGAGCTTGAAGGACTTCGACTCGATGATGTTCGGCGACTGCGCCGGGATGGCGAATTCGCCGATGGCCACCACCGGCTTGCCGCCGGGGGTCAGCCAGGACAGTTCGTAGCAGTTCCAGATGTCCACGCCGCGGTACGGCAGGTTGGCGCCGTCCAGGCCCAACTCGGCCCACTTGGTAGCGCGGCTGATGGGGAACAGCAGCTCGGGCGCGTAGGTGGAGACGTATTCGCTGGATTTGCCCAGCGGCGAGTGTTCGGCGGGATGCTGCATGCAATGGACCTGCGGGAATCGTGTCGGCGCCCGCCGGGGTGGCGGGCCGGGCAAGTGTATACAAATGCCCGGGTGGTTTCAGCAGGCGCGGGAGGCCCGGGTGACGGTTGGCGGCCTCGGAGCGGATCGCGGACGGAGTCCTCCTGCACGTAGGGCGTATAACCGTTCGCGGTTATACGCCGCTGGCCGGGGCACCGATGCCCTACGAACCCGGGCTTGAGAGCGCCCTCTCCCCAACCCTCTCCCGCAAGCGGGAGAGGGGGCTGTCCTGAGCGGCGTCGAGGCCAGGCACCATCCTCATACCCCGTCATTCCCGCGAACGCGGAAAGCCAATAGACAGTTGCTCCTACGTCGCAGGCGAGCACGGCTTTTCGTAGGAGCGAGCTTGCTCGCGAACAGACTCCGCTGCAGGGCTCATTCGCGAGCAAGCTCGCTCCTACGAAGAGCATCCCGGCGCGGCGCGCTCCTACGAGGGCTGATTCATCTCCAATTGCGCCGGCGTTCAGGGCTCGACGGTCAACCGGCCGACCATGCCGGCCTGGTAGTGGCCGGGGATGTTGCAGGCGAATTCCAGCACGGTGGCCCTGGTGAAGGTCCAGGTCAGCTCGGCGGTCTTGCCCGGCTCCACCAGCACGCTGTTGGGGTCGTCGTGCTTCATCATCTTCGAATGGCCCATGCCGGCCATGCCGTGGCTCATGCCGGTGGGTGTGAGCATGCCCATCGCCTGCATCTGCTGCATTTCCTTCTGGTGCTCGGCGTGCATGGCGGCGTTGCCGAGGTTGAATTCGTGCAGCAGGCTGCCCTTGTTGTGGATGACGAAGCGCACCGTCTCGCCAACCTTCACCTGCAGCGACTTGGGCTCGAAGTACATCTCGCCCAGGGTGACCTCTACGCTGCGGGTGGCCTGCGCGGCCGCGGCCGGCTTGCCGAAGTCGTACCCATGGCCGTGGCCGGCGTCGGCCAGGGCCGGCAGGGCGAAGGCGGCGGCGAGGCCGAGGATGGCGGCGTTGAAAAGCTGGCGTGTACGCATGACGCGGACCTCTTGCAGATGACTGCCTCCAATGTTGCCGCCGACCACCTGCCGGTTGGCTGTCGGGAAGATTACAGTTGTGTCAGCTTGGCGGCGCCACCGGCAGCGCTGGATACAATGACCGGCATTCCGCCACGGAGGCCATCCACCTTGAAACTGCTGATCGTCGAAGACGAACCCCGCATCGGCCAGTACCTGCGCCAGGGCCTGAGCGAGGCCGGCTATGCCGTGGACCTCTGCGGCGACGGCGCCGAGGGCGAACAGCTGGCGCTGTCCGGCGGCTACGACCTGGCGATCCTCGACGTCATGCTGCCCGGCCGCGACGGCTGGCAGATCCTCCAGGCCGTGCGCCAGGCTGGCCTGGCCCTGCCGGTGCTGTTCCTCACCGCGCGCGACGCGGTGGAGGACCGCGTGCGCGGCCTGGAACAGGGCGCCGACGACTACCTGGTCAAGCCCTTCGCCTTCGTCGAGCTGCTGGCCCGCGTGCGCACCCTGCTGCGCCGCGGCGGCCAGCAGTTGCAGGAGACCGTGCTGCAACTGGCCGACCTGGAGCTGGACCTGCTGCGCCGCCGGGTGCAGCGCGGCGGCCGGCGCATCGAGCTGACCGCCAAGGAGTTCGCCCTGCTGGAACTGCTGCTGCGCCGCCATGGCGAGGTGCTGCCCAAGTCGCTGATCGCCTCCCAGGTGTGGGACATGAACTTCGACAGCGACACCAACGTCATCGAGGTGGCCATCCGCCGCCTGCGCGCCAAGGTCGACGACGACTTCCCGCAGCGCCTGATCCACACCGTGCGCGGCATGGGCTACGTGCTCGAAGAGCGCGCGCCATGAGCGCCGCCGCGCGGGTTTCGCTGGGCGTCCGCCTGAGCCTGCTGTTCGCCGCCTGCACCGCGGCCGTGTCGCTGATCGCCGGGGTGGTGTTCAGCCGCGCCAGCGAGGCGCACTTCGTCGAGCTGGACCGCCAGGTGATGGCCGGCCGCCTGCCCTTCTTCCGCGAACTGCTCGGCCCGGTGCGCGATCCCTCCGGCCTGACTGCGCAACGCAAAACGCTGGAGCACGAACTGACGCGCCACCCGGACCTGGGCCTGCGCCTGGAGGGCGCCGACGGCCAGCGCTGGCTGGACGAGCCGCCGCGCATGAGCAGCGGCACGGAAGGCATGGGCGAACCGCCCGCCTACCGCGAGATGCGCGTGCCGCTGGACCCGGCCGAGCCCGCCGGGCGCCAGCTGACCCTGGTGCTGGACATCACCCACCACCAGCACTTCCTCGGCCGCATGCAGCAGTTGATCTGGCTGACCATGGGCCTCTCCGCCCTGGCCACCGCACTGCTCGGCGCCTGGGCCACCCGCGCCAGCCTGCGCCCGCTGCGGCGCATGCGCGAGGTGGCGGCGCAGGTCTCGGCGCAGTCGCTGACCACCCGCCTGGACGCCAGCCGCCTACCCGCGGAACTGCGCGGCCTGGCCAGCGAGCTGAACGCCATGCTGGCGCGCCTGGAGGAAGCCTTCCAGCGCCTGTCGGCGTTCTCCGCGGACATCGCCCACGAACTGCGCACGCCGCTCACCGCGCTGCTGACGCAGACCCAGGTGGTGCTGTCGCGCCCGCGCGGCGAGGACGACTACCGCGAGGCGCTGCACGGCAACCTGGAGGAACTGCAGCGGCTGACCGCGATGGTCAACGACATGTTGCTGCTGGCCAAGGCCGACCACGGCCTGCTGGCCCCCGGGCGCGACAGCCTGGACCTGGCCGCGGAAGTGGATGCCCTGCTGGAGTTCTACGCGCCGCTGGCCGAGGACCAGGGCGTCCATCTGGCGCGCGAGGGCCAGGCGCAGGTACGCGGCGACCGCGGCATGCTGCGCCGGACGCTGGCCAACCTGCTGGACAACGCCCTGCGCTTCACTCCCGCAGACGGCGCCATCCGCGTGCGCCTGCAGCCCGGCCAGATCAGCGTGGAGAACCAGGGCCCGGCGATCCCCGCCGAGCAACTGCCAAGGCTGTTCGACCGCTTCCACCACCGCGAGGCGGCCCAGCGCGAGGGCCAGGGCGTGCACGCCGGCCTCGGCCTGGCGATCTGCCGCTCCATCGTCCAGGCCCACGGCGGCAGCATCCGCGCCGAATCCGCAGACGGCTGGACACGTTTCATCATCGAATTACCACCGGAAACGAAGGGCGTATAACCGTTCGCGGTTATACGCCGCCACACCCAAGCCCCAGCCAACGCCCAGGCCAACCCCGAAGCCGCCTGGAACCAAGGCCAAACGGCGGATAACGCGGAGCGTTATCCGCCCTACGCCAAGCCCACCGTAGGGCGTATAACCGTTCGCGGTTATACGCCGCCACACCCAATCCCCAGCCAACACCCAGGCCAACCCCGGAGCCGCCTGGGGCCAAGGCCAAACGGCGGATAACGCGGAGCGTTATTCGCCCTACGCCAAACCCACCGTCAGATCACCAACCGCCCACTCGCCACCAGCCGCGCCTGGCCGGCGATACGCACGCGGTCGCCTTCCAGCCGGCACCAGAGTTCGCCGCCGCGGGCCGAGCACTGCAAGGCGCGCAGCTGCAGCTTGCTCAGGCGCTGCGACCAGTAGGGGATCAGGCAGCAGTGGGCGGCGCCGGTGACCGGGTCTTCGTTGATGCCGATGGCCGGGGCGAAGAAGCGCGAGACGAAGTCATGCTCGCCCTCCCCCCGCGCGGTGACTATCACGCCCAGGTACGGCAGCTTCGCCAGGGCGACGAAGTCCGGCGTGCAGGCGCGCACCGCCTCTTCCGATTCCAGCAGCACCATCAGGTGCGCCGTGGTGGCGAGCGCGTCGACCACCGGCAGGCCCAGGGCCTGCTCCAGCTCCACGGTGCTGCCCGCCTCGCGCGGCGGCTGCGCCGGGAAGTCCAGGGCCAGGCGCTGGTCCTCGCGGTACACCCGCAGCGGGCCGGACAGCGAGTTCAGCTCCAGGCGCTCGCCCGGCTCGCCGAACACTTCGAACAGCACATGGGCGCTGGCCAGGGTGGCGTGCCCGCACAGCGGCACCTCGGCGGCCGGGGTGAACCAGCGGATGCGCCAACCATCGGCCTCGCGGACCAGGAAGGCGGTCTCCGACAGGTTGTGCTCGGCGGCGATGTTCTGCATCAGCTCGTCGGCCAGCCAGGCGTCCAGGCGATAGACCATGGCCGGGTTGCCGGCGAACGGACGGTGGGTGAAGGCATCGACCTGGTGGAATTCGAGCTGCATGGCGTTCTCCTCTGAGTGGGGCTCCAGCATGCCGTCCCGCGCGTTCGGCGCTGCTATACAGTGTGCGACTTTCGCATCGGCACAGTCGCGCCCTCAGGCCCGGCCGATGGCGGCGAAACTGGCCGAGGTCAGCCCGGCCAGGGTCTCGGCGCTCAGCTCCACCTCCAGGCCGCGGCGTCCGGCGCTGACGTGGATGCTCGGGAACTGCCGGGCGGACTCGTCGATGAAGGTGCGCAGGCGCTTCTTCTGCCCCAGCGGGCTGATGCCGCCGACCAGGTAGCCGGTGGCGCGCTGCGCGGCGCTGGGCTCGGCCATGTCGGCCTTCTTCGCCCCGGCGGCGTGGGCCAGGGCCTTCAGGTCGAGGCTGCCGGCCACCGGTACCACGGCCACCAGTAGTTCGCCCTTCTCGGTGGCGGCGAGCAGCGTCTTGAACACCCGCGCCGGCTCCAGGCCGAGCTTCTCGGCGGCCTCCAGGCCGTAGGACGGCGCCTTGGGATCGTGTTCGTAGCTCAGCACGCGGTGCTCGGCGCGGGCCTTCTTCAGCAGGTCGATGGCGGGGGTCATGGCGGTCCGGGGTCTGTCCGTGAACGATGCCCAAGCATAGCAAGGGTCGCCGGCCGAATCCGCCTGCGCGCGGCCCTTCACCCGGCGCGCGGAATGGCCTAAGGTCGCAGACGACCCGGGCTCTGCCGGATGCAGCACAAGGCCAACGTCATGACCGACAGCCAGAACAAGAAATACATCGTCGCCCTCGACCAGGGCACCACCAGTTCCCGCGCCATCATCTTCGACCGCGACGCCAACGTGGTCAGCGTGGCCCAGCGCGAATTCGCGCAGATCTACCCCCAGGCCGGCTGGGTCGAGCACGACCCCATGGAAATCTGGGCCACCCAGAGTTCGACCCTGGTCGAGGCCCTGGCCCAGGCCAGCATCGGCTTCGGCGAGGTGGCGGCCATCGGCATCACCAACCAGCGCGAGACCACGGTGGTGTGGGACAAGGCCACGGGTCGGCCGATCCACAACGCCATCGTCTGGCAATGCCGGCGCAGCGCGGGCATCTGCGAGCAATTGCGCGCCGACGGCCTGGAGCCCTACATCCGTGACACCACCGGGCTGGTCATCGACCCCTATTTCTCCGGCACCAAGCTGAAATGGATTCTCGACAACGTCGACGGCGCCCGCGAGCGCGCCCGCCGCGGCGAGCTGCTGTTCGGCACCGTGGACAGCTGGCTGGTGTGGAAGCTCACCGAGGGCGAGGTGCACGTCACCGACTACACCAACGCCTCACGCACGCTGCTGTTCGACATCCACAAGCTCGACTGGGACGATCGCCTGCTGGCGGCCCTGGACATTCCCCGCGCCATGCTGCCGAAGGTCCAGGCCTCCTCCGGGGTGTTCGGCCAGGCGCGGGTCGGCGGCCTGGGCGTGCACCGCACACCCATCGCCGGGATCGCCGGCGACCAGCAGGCCGCGCTGTTCGGCCAGCTCTGCGTGGAGCCCGGCCAGGCGAAGAACACCTACGGCACCGGCTGCTTCCTGCTGATGCACACCGGCGCCAAGGCGGTGAAGTCCACCCACGGCCTGCTCACCACCATCGCCTGCGGGCCCCGCGGCGAGCCGCAGTACGCCCTGGAAGGCGCGGTGTTCAACGGCGGCTCCACGGTGCAGTGGCTGCGCGACGAGCTGAAGGTGATCAACGACGCCCACGACTCCGAGTACTTCGCCAGCAAGGTCAAGGACAGCAACGGCGTCTACCTGGTGCCGGCCTTCACCGGCCTGGGCGCGCCCTACTGGGACCCGTACGCCCGCGGCGCGCTGTTCGGCCTGACCCGCGGGGTGAAGGCCGACCACCTGATCCGCGCCACCCTGGAATCCATCGCCTACCAGACCCGCGACGTGCTCGACGCCATGCAGCAGGACGCCGGCGAGCCCTTGCGCGCCCTGCGCGTGGACGGCGGCGCGGTGGCCAACAACTTCCTCATGCAGTTCCAGGCCGACATCCTCGGCACCCCGGTGGAACGCCCGCAGATGCGCGAGACCACGGCGCTGGGCGCCGCCGTGCTGGCGGGGCTGGCCAGTGGCTTCTGGCAGGGCCTGGACGAACTGAAGGGCAAGGCGGTGATCGAGCGAGTGTTCCAGCCCAACTGCGAGGCGGCCGAGCGGGAGCGGCTGTATGCGGGCTGGAAGAAGGCGGTGGAGCGGACGAGGGGCTGGGCGGAGCCGTAGGGCGTACAACCGTTCGCGGTTGTACGCCGATAGGCCCGAGTCCTGCCCGGCTTCACGGTCAGGGTCGGGGCGGTCCGGACAGGGGCTTCGAGTCTGGCTCCGCAGTGGCCTGGGGCCAAGGTGAAACGGCGTATAACCGCGAACGGTTATACGCCCTACGCCGATGGCTATTCCTGTGCAGCGGGGGCTTCCAGTTGCGCCCACAGCGACGGGCCGCCGGTGGATTTTTCCACCGCGGCGAGGCGCACGGCGTGGGCCGCCAGTTCCTCGTCGCTGGCGCGGATCACCCGGGTCAGCGCGCGGCCGGCCGCCAGGCGGCGGATCGCGCTGGGCTGCGGGCGGCCGCTGCCGTCGCCCTCGGCGCCATGGCCGGCCAGCGACAGGCTGGTCTGGCCACCGGTCATCGCCAGGTAGACGTCGGCGAGAATCTCGGCGTCGAGCAGTGCGCCGTGCAGGTCGCGGCCGGAGTTGTCGACGCCGTAGCGCTTGCACAGGGCGTCGAGGTTGTTGCGCTGCCCCGGGTGGCGCTCGCGGGCCATCATCAGGGTGTCGAGCACCGAGCAGTAGTCGCTGACCTCGGCGCGCTCGCTCTGCCCCAGCAGGGCGAACTCGTTGTTGATGAAGCCGATGTCGAACGCCGCGTTGTGGATGATCAACTGGGCGCCGTGGATGAACTCGAAGAACTCGTCGGCCACCTCGCGGAAGCGCGGCTTGTCCTTGACGTATTCGTTGGTGATGCCGTGGACGGCGATGGCGCCTTCGTCGATCTCGCGATCGGGCTGCAGGTAGACGTGGAAGTGGCGGCCGGTGAGGCGGCGGCCTTCCAGCTCGACGCAGCCGATCTCGATGATCCGGTGGCCATCGGTGACCGGCATGCCGGTGGTTTCGGTATCCAGTACGACGCTGCGCATTTCAGGACCTTGTAGCTTTGACCATGGAGGGCGCCCGCGGGCGCCCGTTGCAATATTCAGCGCGGCAGTTCGGCGACGCCGCGGTTGGCGAGCATGTCGGCGCGCTCGTTGCCGGGGTGCCCGGTGTGGCCGCGCACCCACTGCCACTCGACATTATGCCGGTTGACCTGCTCGTCCAGCGCCTGCCACAGGTCGGCATTCTTCACCGGCTGCTTGGCGGCGGTCTTCCAGCCGCGCTTCTTCCAGTTCGGCAACCATTCCTTGATGCCTTTCATCACGTACTCGGAGTCGGTGACCAGGCGGATCTCGCAGGACCGCTTGAGCGCCGCCAGGGCCATGATGGCCGCCGTCAGCTCCATGCGGTTGTTGGTGGTCTCCAGCTCGCCGCCCCAGAGTTCGCGCTCGGCGCCCTTGTAGAACAGCACCGCGCCCCAGCCACCGCGGCCGGGGTTGCCCTTGCAGGCGCCGTCGGTATAGATGACGACCTTCTCTTCTTCGCTCATATCACCTTCAGTACGGCCCGCGGCGTCCCGCCCCGGGATGGTGGCACGAGGGACTGGCGAAGGCCGTCGCTAGATTTCCGAATCGCGCCGGCTGACCTTGGCCACCGGCAGCGGCACCAGTTGGCCGCGGGCCTCGCGGCGAGCCTGGCGCAACGGCCGCAGGCCGACCACCAGCTTGCGCGCCACCAGCAGGTAGAAGCCGGCGCCGGTGCCCTTGAGGCCCGCGCCCCAGCCTTCCATGCGCGCCAGGCGCGCCTGCCAGACAGCCGAGGCAAGCGGCGGACGATAGCACCCGAAGCGGCGTTTCTCCAGCGCGAAGCCCAGCAGGTTGAGCCAGTCGCAGACGCGCCCGGGGGAAATGCAGCGCGCCCGGCCCAGGCCGTCGGAAGCGAAATAATGCCGCAGGCCCCAGGCACTGCGCGGATTGACGCCGATCACCAGCAGGTGCCCGCCGGGGCGCACACTGCGCGCGGCTTCACGCAGCAGGCGGTGCGGCGACAGGCAGAAGTCCAGGCCGTGCTGCAACAGCACCACGTCGGCGGCGTGCTCGCCCAGCGGCCAGGCGCATTCGTCGCAGGCGATCTCCACCCCCGGCAGCGGCGGCCCCAGGCGCACGCCGCGCTGGATGTTGCCGGTGCTCTCCGGCAGCTCTGCGTGCGGGCCGTAGTGCACCAGGTAGCCGCCGAAGTAGCGCTGCAGCTCGTCGCAGAGCAGGCGCTGCTCCTCGGCCAGCATCATGGCGCCCAGCGGCCCGGCGAACCAGTCGCGCGCCTCGGCGATCAGCTCCAGCCAGTCGGCATCGGCCTGGGCGAAGGGTTCTCGTTCCATTCTCACCACCCCCTGAAACAGGTTGGCTGTCGCCGCCAGGAGGGCGGTCGACGCCGTTCGGCGAACACAGGACGGCACATTCGCACTACTATGCGCCAACCCATTCCGCTTAGCGACATCCGGCCATGATACAGATCGACGCGCTACCCGCCTTTTCCGACAACTACATCTGGCTGTTGCAGGATGTGACCACCCGGACCTGCGCGGTGGTCGACCCGGGCGACGCCGCGCCGGTGGAGGCCTGGCTGGCCGCGCACCCGGATTGGCGCCTGACCGACATCCTGGTCACCCACCACCACCAGGACCACGTCGGCGGCGTGGCGCGCCTGAAACAGACCAGCGGCGCCCGCGTGCTGGGCCCGGCCGGCGAGCGCATCCCGGCCATCGACCTGGCGCTGCGCGACGGCGAGCGCGTCGAGGTGCTGGGCCTGGGCTTCGAGGTCATCGAGGTGCCCGGCCACACCCTCGGGCACATCGCCTATTACCATGCGGACGCCGACGCGCCCCTGCTGTTCTGCGGCGACACCCTGTTCGCCGGCGGCTGCGGCCGCCTGTTCGAGGGCACCCCGGCGCAGATGCACGCCTCCCTGGGCCGCCTCGCCGCGCTGCCGGGCGCCACCGGCGTGTACTGCGCCCACGAATACACCCTGAGCAACCTGCGCTTCGCCCGCGCGGTGGAGCCTGGCAACGCCGAGCTGGCCGCGCGCTTCGACGAGGTCAGCGTCTGGCGCGAACAGGGCCGCATCAGCCTGCCCTCCAGCATTGCCCTGGAACGGGCCACCAACCCCTTCCTGCGCACCTCGGAAAACAGCGTGAAAAAAGCCGCCGACGAGCGGAACGGCGGGCCGACAGCCAGCCCCGCAGAGGTTTTTGCGGTCATTCGGCAATGGAAAGATAAATTCTGAGGTCTGGCGAAATCTTGACCACGTCCGGCGCGGTTTCTAGAATCCCCGAAATTTTTACCCTGGACAAAGTCATCCGCCAATGCCGCCAAAGACCAGTAAGACCAGCGATCTAGACGCATTGGCTCGTGCCATACGAGTCTCCGTCCTGCTCGGCGCCGGCGCCCTCGCCGGCTGCCAGACCAGCCAGCACAGCGGCACCGACCAGGACGCCCTGACCTATCGCCCCGCCAGCCGCGCGGTGGACGTACAGTTCAACCCGGCCTACGCCGACAGCGACATCTGGCAGCGCATGCGCCACGGCTTCCAGCTACAGGCCGACGCCACCGACACCAACCCGCGCATCGAACGCCAGCGCCTGTGGTTCGTCAGCAACCAGGCCTTCATCGAGCAGGCCTCCGAGCGCGGCAGCCCCTACATGCACTACGTGGTGGAGCGCCTGGAAGAGCGGCAGATGCCGCTGGAACTGGCGCTGCTGCCGATGATCGAGAGCGCCTACAACCCCCTCGCCGTGTCCCGCGCCCAGGCGGTGGGCCTGTGGCAGTTCATCCCCACCACCGGCACCCACTTCAACCTGCGCCAGACCAGCTGGTACGACGGCCGCCGCGACATCAAGGCCTCGACCAACGCGGCGCTGACCTACCTGAACCGCCTGCACGACATGTTCAACGGCGACTGGCTGCTCGCCCTGGCCGCCTACAACGCCGGCGAAGGCACCGTCAGCCGCGCCATCGAGCGCAACCAGAAGCTCGGCCTGCCGACCGACTACTGGAACCTGCCGCTGCCCCAGGAAACCCAGGACTACGTGCCCAAGCTGCTGGCCCTGTCGCAGCTGGTGATGTCGCCGGAAGCCTACGGCATCAACCTCAACCCCATCGCCAACGAATCCTACTTCGCCGCGGTGAAGGTCAAGCCCGGCCTGGACCTGTCGCGCGTCGCGGCGCTGGCCGAACTCGACGAGGACGAGCTGTACCTGCTCAACCCGGCCTTCAAGCGCCGCATCACCATGGACGGCCCGCAGCAGCTGCTGGTGCCCAAGGAGAAGGTGGAACGCCTCAAGGCCGGCCTCGCCACCCTGCAGCCCCAGGACCTGGTGAGCTGGAAGCAGTACAAGGTGCGCCGCGGCGACAGCCTGCGCAGCATCGCGGCCAAGCACGGCATCAGCGTGGCCGAGCTCAAGAGCAGCAACCGCCTGAGCTCCAACCGCGTGCGCAACGGCCAGGCGCTGCTGATCCCGGCCAAGGGCAGCCGCATGCCGGAACTGGAGCCCGCGCGCCAGGTGGCCAAGGCCGGCGTGACCAAGGCGCCCAGCCTGGCCAACGCCACCCGCAGCTACAAGGTCAAGAGCGGCGACAACCTCTGGCAGATCGCCCGCGCCACCGGTGTCGGCGTCGACGACCTGAAGCGCTGGAACGGCCTGGACGGCCACGGCGTCAAGCCCGGCCAGGTGCTCAAGCTGCAAGGCGCCACCCAGCTGGCATCGCGCAGCGGCGCCAGCGGCAAGGCCAAGCAGCAACAGCAGGAAGCGGCGACCTACTACAAGGTCAAGCAGGGCGATTCCATGTACCTGATCGCCAAGCGCTTCAACGTCGAGATGCAGCACATCAAGCGCTGGAACCCGCGCAGCAGCGCCCACGCGCTCAAGCCTGGGCAGACGTTGACGCTTTATCTCGATACCGCGAGCCGCTGATTTCCCGTCCGGCCCAGCAATGGCGTTGGCGGCAGGTGCGGTGTAGCGGCGTATAACCGCGAACGGTTATACGCCCTACGCCCCTTGCGATGTTCTTCGTAGGATCGAGGGGGACGCCTAGTTCTTGCTCGCGAACAAACGCGGTGCCATGCGGTTCGCGAGCAAGCTCGCTCCTACGAGAATCGTTGCCAACCGGTGATGTAGGAGCGGACTCCGTCCGCGATTGCCGATCCGTTGCAGCAAACCCCGCGGTGGCACTGAAACCCCGCCGGCGCTCCCCGCCCCCGGCAACTTTTTCCCCGAAAGCACGGCCTAAGCTTCCGGCCCGAGCTTTTTCCCCGCAATACAAGCTGTTACCGTGGCCCTCTCGGGACGCCCGTGCAAGCGCCGGCGCGCCGTCGCCCGCCGCGCCGTGCGTCCGCTGCCGCCCCTTGCACGGGACGGGCCCCAACCAGTACAAACGATGCCAGCCCGAACGCACCTACGAGCAGACCATGCCCAGAATGCCGACCAGCGCCCCCCGCCCCGCACCCGCGCCCACCACCGGATCGGCGGCGGAGCGCCGTCGATGAAGCTCCGCGCCCTCCTCCTGCTCGGCCTGCTCGGCCTGGGCGCCGGCCTGCAGGCCGCGCCGCAACATGCCATCACCCTCTACGACGAGGCGCCGAAATACCCGGCCGGCTACCGCCACTTCGACTTCGTCAACCCCGACGCCCCCAAGGGCGGCACCCTGCGGCTCTCCGACACCGGCGGCTTCGACAGCCTCAACCCGTTCATCCCCAAGGGCAACCCGGCCTCGCAGATCAGCCTCATCTACGACACCCTGACCTTCCATTCCCTCGACGAGCCCTTCACCGAATACGGCCTGCTCGCCGAGAAGATCGAGAAGGACCCCGAGCAGCGCTTCGTGCGCTTCTACCTGCGCCCCCAGGCGCGCTTCAACGACGGCACCCCGGTCACCGCCGACGACGTGGTCTTCACCTTCCAGACGCTGATCAAGCAGGGCGACCCGATGTACCGCAACTACTACGCGGACGTCGACAAGGTGGTGGCCGAGGACAAACTGCGCGTGCGCTTCGACTTCAAGCGCCCGGGCAACCGCGAGCTGCCGCTGATCCTCGGCCAGCTGCAGATACTGCCCAAGCACTGGTGGGCCAGCCGCGACTTCGCCAAGACCAGTCTGGAGCCGCCGCTGGGCAGCGGCCCCTACCGCGTCGCCAAGGTCGACCCGGGCCGCTCGATCCGCTACGAGCGGGTCAAGGACTACTGGGCCAGGGACCTGCCGGTGAACCGCGGCTTCAACAACTTCGACGCCGTGGTGGTGGACTCCTACCGCGACCTGACCGTGGCCCTGGAAGCCTTCAAGGCCGGGCAGTTCGACTTCAACGAGGAGCGCATCGCGAAGAACTGGGCCACCGCCTACGACTCGCCGGCGATACGCGACGGCCGCATCGTCCGCCAGGAGCTGCACAACGACAACCCCTGGGGCATGCAGGGCTTCGCCTTCAACACCCGCCGCCCGGTGTTCCAGGACGCGCGGGTGCGCGAGGCCATCAGCCTGCTGTTCGACTTCGAGTGGACCAACAAGCAGCTGTTCTTCGGCTCCTACAAGCGTGACCGCAGCTACTTCGAGAACTCCGAGATGGCCGCCCACGAACTGCCCGACGCGCAGGAGCTGGCGATCCTCGAACCGCTGCGCGGCAAATTGCCGCCGCAGGTCTTCGACAAAGTCTACGAGCCGCCGGTCAGCGACGGCAGCGGCATCATCCGCGAGCAGAAGCGCAAGGCCTACAAGCTGCTGCTGGAGGCCGGCTACAAGATCGTCGACGACCGCATGGTCGGCCCCGACGGCAAGCCGCTGAGCTTCGAATTCATGCTGGTGCAGGCCGACTTCCTGCGCGTGCTGCTGCCCTACAAGCGCAACCTCGCCGAGCTGGGCATCGACATGCAGATCCGCGTGGTGGACATCTCCCAGTACATCAACCGCCTGCGCTCGCGGGACTTCGACATGATGGTCGCCAGCTGGCCGCAGTCCAACTCGCCGGGCAACGAGCAGCGCGAGTTCTGGCATTCGGCCAGCGCCGACAACCCCGGCAGCCGCAACTTCATCGGCCTGCGCGACGCGGCCATCGACGAACTGGTGGACGGCCTGATCAAGGCCGACTCGCGCGACTCCCTGGTGCGCCACGCCCGCGCCCTGGACCGCGCCCTGCAGTGGGGCCATTACGTGGTGCCCAACTGGTACCTGGACACCTGGCGCCTGGCCTACTGGAACCGCATCGCCCACCCCGCGAAGCTGCCGCCCTACAGCTACGCGCTGATGACCTGGTGGCAGGCCCGCGACAAGGCCGAGCCGACTCAGGCCGTGACCCAGGCGCAGGAGACCCGCTGATGCTCGCCTACATCCTGCGCCGCCTGCTGCTGATCGTGCCGACGCTGTTCGGCATCCTGCTGATCAACTTCATCATCATCCAGGCCGCCCCCGGCGGGCCGGTGGACCAGATGATCGCCAAGCTCGAAGGCGTCAACGCCGCCGCCGGCGGGGCCACCGGGCGCATCGCCGGCTCCGGCGGCGAGCTGGCCTCCTCCGGCGGCTCGCACTACCGCGGCGGCCAGGGCCTGGACCCGGAGCTGGTGAAGGAGATCGAGCGCATGTACGGCTTCGACAAGCCGGCGCCCGAGCGCTTCTGGATCATGCTCAAGAACTACGTGCACCTGGACTTCGGCAGCAGCTTCTTCCGCGACGCCAAGGTCACCGACCTGATCATCGAGAAGCTGCCGGTGTCCATCTCCCTGGGGCTGTGGAGCACTCTGATCATGTACCTGGTGTCCATCCCCCTGGGCATCGCCAAGGCAGTGCGCAACGGCAGCCAGTTCGACATATGGACCAGCTCGGCGATCATCATCGGCTACGCCATCCCCGCCTTCCTCTTCGCCATCCTGCTGGTGGTGCTGTTCGCCGGCGGCAGCTACTGGGACTGGTTCCCCCTGCGCGGGCTGACCTCCAACGACTTCGACGAGCTGAGCACCTTCGGCAAGGTCAAGGACTACTTCTGGCACCTGGCCCTGCCGATCACCGCCCTGGTCATCGGCAACTTCGCCACCATCACCCTGCTGACCAAGAACAGCTTCCTCGACGAGATCGGCAAGCAATACGTGGTCACCGCCCGCGCCAAGGGCCTGACCGAGCGCCAGGTGCTCTACGGCCACGTGTTCCGCAACGCCATGCTGCTGATCATCGCCGGCCTGCCCTCGGCGCTGCTGGGGGTGTTCTTCACCGGCTCGCTGCTGATCGAGGTGATCTTCTCCCTCGACGGCCTGGGCCTGCTCAGCTTCGAGTCGGCGCTCAACCGCGACTACCCGGTGGTGTTCGGCACCCTGTTCATCTTCACCCTGTTCGGTCTGATCATGAAGCTGGTCAGCGACGTCCTCTACACCCTCGTCGATCCGCGCATCGACTTCGAGAACCGGGAGTGATCCGATGCGCCTGTCCCCGATGAACCAGCGCCGCTGGGCGCGCTTCAAGGCCAACAAGCGCGGCTGGTGGTCGCTGTGGCTGTTCCTCGCGCTGTTCGTGCTGAGCCTGGGCGCCGAGCTGATCGCCAACGACAGGCCGCTGGCGGTGCACTACGACGGCCAGTGGTACTTCCCGGTGCTCAAGCGCTACCCGGAGACCGTGTTCGGCGGCGAATTCCCCCTGGAGGGCAACTACAAGGCGCCCTACATGCGCCAGCAGTTCGCCGAGAAGGACGCCTGGGTGCTCTGGCCGCCGATCACCTACAGCTACGACAGCATCAACTACGACCTGCGCGTGCCGGTGCCCTCGGCGCCGAGCCGGGAGAACCTGCTGGGCACCGACGACCAGGCCCGCGACGTGCTGGCCCGGGTGATCTACGGCTTCCGCATCTCGGTGCTGTTCGCCCTGGTGCTGACCCTGCTCAGCTCGCTGATCGGCGTGCTGGTCGGCGCCCTGCAGGGCTTCTACGGCGGCTGGGTAGACCTGCTCGGCCAGCGCTTCCTGGAAATCTGGTCGGGCCTGCCGGTGCTCTACCTGCTGATCATCCTCGCCAGCTTCGTGCAGCCGAACTTCTGGTGGCTGCTGGGCATCATGCTGCTGTTCTCCTGGATGAGCCTGGTGGACGTGGTGCGCGCCGAGTTCCTCCGCGGGCGCAACCTGGAATACGTGCGCGCGGCCCGCGCCCTGGGCATGAAGAACGGCAAGATCATGTTCCGCCACATCCTGCCCAACGCGATGATCTCCACCCTGACCTTCATGCCCTTCATCCTCACCGGCGCCATCGCCACCCTGACCTCCCTGGACTTCCTCGGCTTCGGCCTGCCAGCCGGCTCGCCGTCCCTCGGCGAGCTGGTCGCCCAGGGCAAGTCCAACCTGCAGGCGCCGTGGCTGGGGATCAGCGCCTTCGTGGTGCTGGCGCTGATGCTCAGCCTGCTGGTGTTCATCGGCGAGGCCGCCCGCGATGCCTTCGACCCGAGGAAGTGAGATGAGCCAGAGCGCCCAAGACAACCTGGTGGAAATCCGCGACCTTTGCGTCGACTTCGCCTGCGGCGAGGAATGCGTCCACGCCGTGGACAAGGTCAGCTTCGACATCCGTCGCGGCGAGACCCTGGCCCTGGTCGGCGAAAGCGGCTCGGGCAAGTCGGTCACCGCCCTTTCCCTCCTGCGCCTGCTGCCCTACCCCACGGCCAGCCATCCCGGCGGCAGCGTCCGCTATGCCGGGCTGGACCTGCTGAAGGCGCCGGAACGCAAGCTGCGCGGCATCCGCGGCAACCGCATCGCCATGGTCTTCCAGGAGCCCATGACCTCGCTGAACCCGCTGCACACCGTGGAGAAGCAGATCGGCGAAGTGCTCGCCCTGCACAAGGGCCTGCAGGGCCAGGCGGCGCGCGCGCGCACCCTCGAACTGCTCGACCTGGTCGGCATCCCCGACCCGGCCACGCGGCTGAAGTCCTACCCCCACGAGCTGTCCGGCGGCCAGCGCCAGCGGGTGATGATCGCCATGGCCCTGGCCAACGAGCCGGAACTGCTGATCGCCGACGAGCCGACCACGGCGCTGGACGTCACCGTGCAGCTGAAGATCCTCGACCTGCTGGCCGAGCTACAGGCGCGCCTGGGCATGGCCCTGCTGCTGATCACCCACGACCTCAACCTGGTGCGGCGCATCGCCCACCGCGTGTGCGTGATGCAGAAGGGCAAGATCGTCGAGCAGGCCGACTGCGAGCAGCTGTTCGAGGCCCCGCAGCACCCCTACACCCGCGAGCTGCTCGGCGCCGAACCCAGCGGCGCGCCGGCGGCCAACCCGCCGGGCGAGGAACTGCTGAGCGTGCAGGACCTGCGCGTCTGGTTCCCGATCAAGAAGGGCGTGTTCCGCCGCACCGTCGCCCACATCAAGGCGGTGGACGGCATCGACTTCAGCCTGCCCCGCGGGCAGACCCTGGGCATCGTCGGCGAAAGCGGCTCGGGCAAGTCCACCCTGGGCCTGGCCATCCTGCGGCTGATCGACAGCCGCGGCGGCATCCGCTTCGAGGGCAACGCCCTGGACGCCATGAACCAGGCCGAGGTGCGCCCGCTGCGCCGCGAGATGCAGGTAGTCTTCCAGGACCCGTACGGCAGCCTCAGCCCGCGCCTGTCGGTGGGCCAGATCGTCGGCGAGGGCCTGGAGATCCACGGCATCTGCGACGAGAAGGAACAGCAGCAGCGGATCATCGACGCGCTGCTGGAAGTCGGCCTGGACCCGCAGGCGCGCCATCGCTACCCCCACGAATTCTCCGGCGGCCAGCGCCAGCGCATCGCCATCGCCCGCGCCCTGGTGCTCAAGCCGGCGCTGATCCTGCTGGACGAGCCGACCTCGGCGCTGGACCGCTCGGTGCAGCGCCAGGTGGTCGACCTGCTGCGCCAGCTGCAGGCCAAGTACAACCTCACCTACCTGTTCATCAGCCACGACCTCGCGGTGGTCAAGGCCCTGAGCCATCAGCTGCTGGTGATCCGCCAGGGCAAGGTGGTCGAAGGCGGCCCGGCGCAGGAAATCTTCAGCGCGCCGCAGCATCCCTACACGCAGCAATTGCTGGAAGCCGCCTTCATGGCCCCGGCGGCTGCGCTTGAAGAATGACCTGCAAGGAAGGAACGAACATGGGTTTTCTAGCCGGTAAACGCGCGCTGATCGTCGGCGTGGCCAGCAAGCTGTCCATCGCCTCGGGCATCGCCGAGACGATGCACCGCGAAGGCGCGCAGCTCGCCTTCACCTACCAGAACGACAAGCTCAAGGGCCGCGTCGAGGAATTCGCCGCCGGCTGGGGCTCCAGCGCCGAGCTGTGCTTCCCCTGCGACGTCGCCAACGATGCCGACATCGAGGCGGTGTTCCGCGAGCTGGGCAAACAGTGGGACGGCCTGGACATCATCGTCCACTCGGTGGGCTTCGCCCCGGGCGACCAGCTGGACGGCGACTTCACCAGCGTCACCAGCCGCGACGGCTTCCGCATCGCCCACGACATCAGCGCCTACAGCTTCGTCGCCCTGGCCAAGGCCGGCCGCGAAATGATGAAAGGCCGCAACGGCAGCCTGCTGACCCTCACCTACCTGGGCGCCGAGCGCACCATGCCCAACTACAACGTGATGGGCATGGCCAAGGCCAGCCTGGAAGCCGGCGTGCGCTACCTGGCCGGCAGCCTGGGCCCGGAGGGCACGCGGGTCAACGCGGTGTCCGCCGGCCCGATCCGCACCCTGGCCGCCTCCGGCATCAAGAGCTTCCGCAAGATGCTCGCCGCCAACGAACGCCAGACCCCGCTGCGGCGCAACGTGACCATCGAAGAAGTCGGCAACGCCGCGGCCTTCCTCTGCTCCGACCTGGCCAGCGGCATCAGCGGCGAAATCCTCTACGTCGACGGCGGCTTCAACACCACCGCGATGGGGCCGCTGGAAGACAGCTGAGCAGACGGGCGGGGCGATGGGTATCGCTTCGCTCAACCCATCCTACGGGGGGGGGGGGGGAACGCCATGCCTCCCAGCAAACTGTAGGAGCGGGCCCTGCCCGCGATTCGCGCGCAGGGCGCGCTCCTACAGGGGAATGGCACGGGTGGGTGGCGTAGGAGCGGATCTCATCCGCGAATCACGCCGGAACCTCCGGCTATCGCGGACGGAGTCCGCTCCTACGGGTGGAAATGCCATGCCTCCTACAACCTTCGTAGGATGGGTTGAGCGAAGCGATACCCATCACCAATGGCAGCATGGGTTTCGCAAGCTCAACCCATCCTACGAAAAGCACCTCGCGCGGCCGGCAAGACAATTGCTCCAAACAAAAACGCCGCACCCGGTCACCCGGATGCGGCGTTTTCATTCGATCGCGGCGCGTAGCGCGCGGATCAATCCTCGCGGTAGCGGCGCAGGCGCAGGGCCTTGCCGGCGACGCGGGTGTCCTTGAGCTTGCCGAGCAGGCGCTCCAGGCCGTCTTCGGGCAGTTCGATCAGGCTGAAGGTCTCGCGGATCTGGATGCGGCCGATGGCCTCGCGGGACAGGCCGCCCTCGTTGAGGATGGCACCCAGCAGGTTCTTCGCCGCCACGCCGTCGCGCGCGCCCAGGGCGGTGCGGCAGCGGGCCTTGCCTTCGGCCGGGGCGGCCATCGGGCGGCGCTCGCAACGTTCGCCACGGTCACTGCGCTCACCGCGATCGCCACGCTCGTAGCGTTCGCTGCGCTCGCGCGGGGCGGCCGGGGTCAGCGGCTGCTCGCGGCGCACCGACTCCAGGTCCAGGGCCTTGCCTTCGGTGAGCTTGGCCAGCAGCACCGCGGACAGGGTTTCGGCATCGGTGCCCAGGCGGCGGCACAGCTCGTCGCGCACGGCGCCACGGCTGGCGACAGCGGTTTCCAGCAGCGGCTGCAGGCTGGAGGCCAGGCGCGCCAGGCGTGCTTCCAGCACGGTGTCGGCGTCGGGCAGGCGCACTTCGCCGACCTTCTGCCCGGTGACGCGCTCGATCACCTGCAGCATGCGGCGCTCGCGCGGGGTCACCAGCAGCAGCGCGCGGCCTTCGCGGCCGGCGCGGCCAGTACGGCCGATGCGGTGCACGTAGGACTCGGGGTCGTACGGCATGTCGATGTTCAGCACGTGGGTGATGCGCGCCACGTCCAGGCCGCGGGCGGCCACGTCGGTGGCGATGACGATGTCCAGCGAGCCGTCCTTGAGCGACTCGATGACGCGCTCGCGCTGGGCCTGCGGGATATCGCCGTTCAGCGCGGCGGCGCGGTAGCCCTGGCGCTCGAGCAGCTCGGCGATGTCCAGGGTGGCCTGCTTGGTGCGCACGAAGCCGATCAGCGCGTCGAACTGCTCGACTTCCAGCAGGCGCAGGATGGAGGCGGCCTTCTGGTCGGCATGGACCATCAGGTGGACCTGCTCGATGCGCGCCACGGTCTGGGTCTTGGCGGCGATGCGGACGTGCTTGGGTTCTTTCAGGTGGCGTTCGGCGATGCTGCGGATCGAGGCCGGCAGGGTCGCGGAGAACAGCACGGTCTGGCGGCTGGCCGGCATGGCCTCGAAGATCACTTCCAGGTCGTCCATGAAGCCGAGCTTGAGCATCTCGTCGGCCTCGTCGAGGACCAGGCGCTCGACGGTGCCCAGCAGGTTCTCGTCGCGGCGCAGGTGGTCGCACAGGCGGCCGGGGGTGGCCACCAGCACCTGGGCGCCCTGGCGCAGGGCCTTGAGCTGCGGGCCCATGGGCGCGCCGCCGTAGACCGCGACCACGCCGACGCCCGGCATCTGCTTGGAGTAGGTTTCGCAGGCGGTGGCCACCTGCAGGGCCAGTTCGCGGGTCGGCACCAGGATCAGCACCTGGGGTTCGCGGCGCGTGGCCTCGATCTTCGACAGCAGCGGCAGGGCGAAGGCGGCGGTCTTGCCGGTGCCGGTCTGGGCCTGGCCGATCATGTCGTGGCCTTCGAGGATCACCGGGATCGACTGGGCCTGGATGGGCGACGGCTCTTCGTAGCCGACCGCGGCGATGGCGGCGAGAATATTGGGATGAATGCCGAGCGCGGCGAAGCCGCCGGTTTCCTGGGTCATGGGTTTTGCCTCTAAATACATCCGCAAAGACCCAATGGCCGAGCTGCGCATGCCCTGTACGACAGTAGAAGTCACCCAGGCAGCTGGAAGCGGGGATTTGCGAACTGAACTGTTGGAAGAATACGTCAAGGAAGTCCGCGGAAGCGGTAGCACAGACGGAGCGCGAAGCGCCGAAGGGTGCGGTCCCGAACGGGGCCGTGATAGGCCGGCGCGCATCATACCGGAAAAACGCCGCCGATGTGCGGCTTTTCCACTACCGCTGGCCGAACGGTCAAGACTTGCACAACCGGCCACCCGCCGTCTATACCGAGCAGGGCCACCTGCCAGGAGCACGCGCCGTGAACCCTACCAGCGAACCCCGCGTCACCGTCACGCGCCGCGGCCACCTCCTGCTGCTGGGCCTCAACCGGCCGCAGAAGCGCAACGCCTTCGACCAACGCATGCTCGACGAGCTGATGCTGGCCCTGGGCGACTACGAACGCGACGACGACCTGCGCTGCGCGCTGATCGTCGCCCACGGCGAACACTTCAGCGCCGGCCTCGACCTGGCCGACGTCAGCCAGCGCCTGCACGACGGCTGGCAGCTGCCGGCCGGTGCGGTCGATCCCTGGGGCACCCTCGGCGGGCCGCGGCTGAGCAAGCCGCTGGTGGTCGCCGTGCAGGGCTACTGCTACACCATCGGCATCGAGCTGATGCTCACGGCGGACATCTGCCTGTGCGCCAGCAACGCCCGCTTCGCCCAGATGGAGGTGCGCCGCGGCCTGCTGCCGCTGGGCGGCGCCACCCTGCGCCTGCCGCAGGTGGCCGGCTGGGGCAACGCCATGCGCTGGCTGCTCAGCGGCGACGAGTTCGACGCCCACGAAGCCTGGCGCCTGGGCCTGGTGCAGGAAATCCACCCGCCCGAGGAACTGCTGCCCGAAGCCCTGAAGCTGGCCGCGCGCATCGCCCGCCGCGCCCCGCTGGCCGTGCGCGCCACCCTGGCCTCGGCGCGGCGCGCCCAGGAGCAGGGGACGGCGGTGGCCATCCGCGAGCTGCCGCAACAGCTCAAGGCGCTGCTCGCCAGCGAGGACGCCCGCGAAGGCCTGCAGTCGCTGCTGGAAAAGCGCGAAGGCAACTTCTCCGGCAACTAGCCGCAGCGCCCCGCCACCGCCCTTCGCGACGACGCCCACGCGCGCCTTCGACGCACCCCGGCAAAGCGCTATATCGAAAGTATTAAACGGCCCCGCAAAGGCCGCCATTTCCATTGGAACCACAGGCGAATCAACGGGACGCAAACGACCAAACGACTATCTACAAGAGGCAATTTCGCCCTCCCGACAAAGCACGAAGACTGTGCCGGAAATCAGGAGAGGCGCTCTTCCCGCTGGCGGATCGAGGCTTCCCCTGAAACACCAGAGCCCGTCAGGGAGGAGCCCAACAAGATGTCTGGTCCCATTCGTGTATTCGCATTGTCTCTTCTGGTCGTTGCCATGTCGCTGCAAGGGTGCAGCAGCAAGGGCGGCCATCACAGCAGTGTCGCCAGTTCCGGAAACGGTTCCGGCCAGGGCGCCGGCGACGGTGGCTCGGGTAGCGGTGGCGATGGCAGCGGTTCCGGCGGTACTGGCGGCAGCGGTGGCGACGGCGGCAATGGCGGCAACAATGGCGGTGATGGCGGCAGCACCACCTCCAGCACCACCAGCACCATTCTCAGCAACACCGGCGAAGCGGTCAGCGCCCTGGGCAACACCGTCAATGGCGTCGGCGGCGTGGTCAAGGGCATTGACCTGCCGGTGGTCGGCAGCGGCGTGAGCGAAGGCGCCGGCAACGTCATCCAGGACGTCGGCCAGGGCGTGAACAGCCTGGGCAGCGGTATCACCAACGGCATCGGCCAGCTCGGCAGCAATCCCAATGCCCTGGGCACCACAGTCGCCGGCGCCACCGGCACGGTGAGCAGCGTCGGCAACGCGGTCAGCGACCTGGGCAGCACCGTCGCCGCGGTGGGCGCCAACACCCCGCTGAAACCGGTGACCGCCACCCTGGGCGGCGTGGTCGATGGCGTCGGCGGGCAGATCAGCATGCTCGGCGACTCCCTCAGCGGCGCCGTCACCAGCGGCCCGCTCAGCCCGCTGACCAAGCAGCTCAGCGCCACCACCGCCGGCCTGGTCGGCCAGGTCGAGGGCGTGACCCAGCAGGTCGGCGCCACCACCGGCCTGGGCGCGCCGGTGAACAACCTGGTGACCACGGTCGGCGGCCTGGTGGGCCAGGTCGGCACCCAGCTCGGCAGCGCCACGCCGGTCCTCGCGCCGGTGGGCAGCGTCGTGACCAACGTCGGCGAGGCCGTGAGCGCGACGGGCGGCCTGGTCAACGCACAGGCCGGCAGCAGCCCCAGCAACCCGATCGGCGGGCTGCTCTCGGGCGTCACCGGCGCCCTGGGCGGCGCCACCGGCAGCAGCAATCCGGTCGGCGGCCTGCTCTCCGGCGTTACCGGCACCCTGAGCGGCGCTACCGGTAGCAGCAACCCGGTCGGTGGTCTGCTCTCTGGCGTCACCGGCACCCTGGGCGGCGTCACTGGTGGCAGCAGCCCGGTCAGCGGCCTGCTCTCCGGCGTCACCGGCACCCTGGGCGGCGTCACCGGCGGCAGCAGTCCGGTCAGCGGCCTGCTCTCCGGCGTCACCGGCACCCTGGGCGGCGTCACCGGCAGCAGCAGCCCGGTCAGCGGCCTGCTCTCCGGCGTCACTGGCACCCTCGGCGGCGTCACCAGCAGCGTCGGCAGCAACGGCCTGGCCAGCAACGGCGGCCTGCTCGGCGGCACCCTGGGCACCGTGGGTGGCCTGCTGGGCGGCGTGACCGGCAGCCTGGGCGGCAAGTCCGGAAACTGACGGCAAGCCCGCCAAAGCGAACGGCGAAGGGTCGGCAACGGCCCTTCGCCCTTTCATTTAACGGCTTCAGGGAGAAGCCATGCGCAAGCTGACCGTAGTAACGCTGTTGTTAGCCAGCCCCCTCGCCTGGGCCGACCGCCCCATCCAACTGCCCGGTTCCGACATCGAACAGAGCCTGCCCAGGCCCAACCTGCCCGGCGGCGACGTGCGCCCGCAGGCGCCGCGGGTCAGCACCCCGGCGGCCGCGCAGCCGCAGCAGTTGCTCGAACGGCGCATCCGCCTGCGGCGCATCGAAGTCGCCGGCGGCGGCCACTACCCCATCGCCACCTGGAAGCCCCTGCTGGAGCCGCTGACCCGCCGCGAGATCAAGATCGGCGAACTGGTGGCGGCGGCCAAGGCCATCACCCGGCGCTACCAGGACGACGGCTTCGTCATTTCCTTCGCCTACGTGCCCAACCAGGAATTCCGCGGCGGCGTCGGGCGCATCATGCTGATCGAAGGCCACCTGCGCGAAGTGCGCAGCGCCGGCGACCTGGGCGTGCACCAGGCCCGCGTGGCGCGCTGGATCGAGCGCCTGAAGGCCGAACGGCCGCTGAGCCGCGCCAGCTTCGAGCGCTTCAGCGTGCTGATGAGCCGGGTTCCCGGCCTGCAGATGGACATGGTCCTCAACCCGCCGACCACCACCGATGGCGGCGCCGTGCTGGAGATGCTCGGCAGGCACGAGATGGTCACCACCGGCGCCGACTTCGACTCGCGCCACGGCAACCCGCGCGGGCTGTTCAACGCCACCCTGGCCTCTCTGCTGGGCCGCGGCGAACAACTGCAGTTCAGCTACCTCTACCCGCCCGGCGACGACAAGGAGCACTACCGCGCCTGGAACTACAGCCAGTTGCTGGGCGACAACGGCCTGCAACTGATGGCCGGCTACAGCCACTACAACGCCAGCCTGGAAGACCGCGTGGTGATCGGCCCGCTGCAGTACGCGCGCAAGCGCGAGAACGAACGGGTCAGCGCCGGCCTGGGCATCCCCGTGCTGCTGCGCCGCAACCTCACCTGGGACGTCAACCTGCGCGCCTACACGGTCGACGACAGCAGCCGCTACGACCTGCTGGCGCCGGCCACGCCCTACAGCGTGAAGCTGCGCAGCAAGTTGCGCGTGGTGGGCATCGACACCCTGGTCCAGCAGTTCGCCGAGAAGCAGGCGCGCGCCGGCAGCCTGGCCGTCTACAAGGGCCTGAACGCCTTCGACGCGCAGAGCACCGCGCCGGCGAAGAAGGACTTCACCCGCGTGCTCGGCTTCGGCGCCCAGCAGAACCAGTTCGGCGAACGCATGCAGGGCGTGGCCAACGTCAGCTTCCAGTGGGCCCACGACAGCCTGCCGGACTCCGAGCAGATCACCTACGGCGGCGCCAACTTCGGCCGCGGCTATCCGGACGACCAGGCCACCGGCGACAAGGGCTGGGGCGCCTCCTACGAGGTGAACTACTCGTTCCTCTGGCAGAACAGGTGGATGAACCAGTTGCAGCCCTACCTGGTGGTGGACGGCGCGCGCACCCACTACAACGCCAACGGCCAGCCCGGCGCCAAGCTCGGCTCCGGCGCCGTCGGGGTGCGCTTCTCCAACCGCAAGCAGTACGTGCTGGGAATGGAAGTGGCCAAACCGTTCGCCGACCGCGCCATCGACAACGACGAGCGCAGCCCGCGGCTCAACCTGACGCTCAGCTACCAGCTCCCCTGAGCGGGCGCCCCGCCGCTACTGCGCGGGGCGCAGCGCGTCGATGTAGACGCCCAGGTCATAGCCCAGGTCGCCCTGCAGGGCCTTGGCGCGCTTTTTCAGCCCGCGCGGCTCCAGGCTCTGCTCGACGTCGGCGGGCACGAAGACGATCACGTTGCCCTCCGGCACCGGGCATTCCAGGTAGTGGCGGTGGAAGCGCCCGCGCAGCAGGGCCGCGCCCAGCGGCCGGCCGTCGTCGGTGCTCCACTGGTTGATGATCAGCCAGCCGCCGGGGCGCAGCTTGTCGCGGCAGGCGCCGAGGAAGTCCCAGCCCAGGTGCGCCGGCGCGGGTCCGGTGTCGGTATAGAGATCGAGGAAGATCAGGTCGGCCGGCTCGCAGTTGCCCAGCTCCTCCACCGCGTCGCCGATGCGCAACCGCAGGCGCGGCTCGTCCACCAGGCCCAGGTGCTCGCGGGCCAGGCGCGGAATCGCCGGGCGCAGCTCGACGGCCTCCGCCTCGTCCAGCGCCAGGTGCTTCAGGCAGGCCTGGGTCAGGCTGCCGGCGCCGAAGCCGAGGAACAGCGCGCGGCGCGGCGCGGGATGGCACAGCGCGCCCAGCAGCATGGCGCGGGAATAGTCGTACTCCAGCCAGGCCGGATCGCCGATGCGCACGCAGCTCTGCTCCACCTCCTCGCCGAACTCCAGGTAGCGGTAGCCGCCCTGCTCCACCACGCGGATCACCCCGTAGGCGTCGCGCTCCTCGGCTATCAGCAGGTCCTCGCTCATGCCCGGCGCCCCCGGCCACGGCAACGGGCGCCAGCGCGCGGCCGGCGATGCGGAAGGGTATTGGAAGGCAGGCTCTGGTACACGCGGGCTCTCCGCAGGGCAAGGACGGCGACGGCCGCGGGCTCATGGAAGGCGAAGGATACCAGCCCCGCCGCGCTGAAGGTGGCCCCGCCCGGTGTTACCATGGGCGACTATCCGCCATTGCCCCGCGAGCCCCCGATGAGCCAGACCTGGAGCCCCGACAGCTGGAGAAGCCGCCCCATCCAGCAGCAACCCGTCTACCCCGACGCCACGCGCCTACAGCAGGTCGAACAGAGCCTCGCCAGCTATCCGCCGCTGGTGTTCGCCGGCGAGGCCCGCGAGTTGCGCCGGCAGTTCGCCGAGGTCACCGCCGGGCGCGCCTTCCTGCTGCAGGGCGGCGACTGCGCCGAGAGCTTCGCCGAGTTCTCCGCGGCGAAAATCCGCGACACCTTCAAGGTGCTGCTGCAGATGGCGGTGGTGATGACCTTCGCCGCCGGCTGCCCGGTGGTGAAGGTCGGGCGCATGGCCGGGCAGTTCGCCAAGCCGCGCTCCTCCGGCGAGGAAACCGTGGGCGACCTGACCCTGCCGGCCTACCGCGGCGACATCGTCAACGGCATCGGCTTCGACGAGACCAACCGCGTGCCGGACCCGCAGCGCCTGCTGCAGGCCTACCACCAGTCCACCGCCACCCTCAACCTGCTGCGCGCCTTCGCCCAGGGCGGCTTCGCCGACCTCCACGAAGTGCACAAGTGGAACCTCGACTTCATCGCCAACTCGGCCCTGGCGGAAAAATACAGCCAGCTCGCCGGGCGCATCGACGAAACCCTCGCCTTCATGCGCGCCTGCGGCCTGGACACGGCCCCACAACTGCGCGAGGTGAGCTTCTTCACCGCCCACGAGGCGCTGCTGCTGAACTACGAGGAAGCCTTCATCCGCCGCGACAGCCTGACCGGCGGCTGGTACGACTGCTCGGCGCACATGCTCTGGATCGGCGACCGCACCCGCCAGCTGGACGGCGCCCATGTCGAGATGCTGCGCGGGGTGGGCAACCCCATCGGCGTCAAGGTCGGGCCGAGCATGGGCGACGAGGAGCTGCTGCGCCTGATCGACATCCTCAACCCGGACAACGACCCCGGCCGCCTCAACCTGATCGTGCGCATGGGCGCCGACAAGGTCGGCGACGGCCTGCCGCGGCTGATCCGCACCGTGCAGCGCGAAGGCCGCCAGGTGCTGTGGAGCTGCGACCCGATGCACGGCAACACCATCAAGGCCTCCAGCGGCTACAAGACCCGCGACTTCGCGCGCATCCTCGCCGAAGTGCGGCAGTTCTTCGAGGTGCACAAGGCCGAAGGCAGCCACGCCGGCGGCATCCACATCGAGATGACCGGGCAGAACGTCACCGAGTGCATCGGCGGCGCGCGGCCGATCACCGAGGCCGGGCTCAGCGACCGCTACCACACCCACTGCGACCCGCGGCTGAACGCCGACCAGTCGCTGGAGCTGGCCTTCCTCATCGCCGAGACGCTGAAGCAGGCGCGGCGCTGAAACCGACGAACGGCGGGTGCTGGTTCAGACCCGCAGGTCCATCCCCTCGCTGAGGAAGCGCGGGGCGATGTAGCGGTCGTAGTGGGCCTCGGAAAGCAGGAAGAACTCGCGGTCGATGGCGTCGCGCAGCTCCGGCAGCGGCCGCTCGCGGAACTCCGGCAGCAGGGCCACGCCGTAGGCATCGAGGTTCTGGATCAGCCGCGAGCCGCGGGCGATCAGCTGGTAGGCCCAGCAGTACGGCGACTGCTCGGGGACGAAGCGGATCTGCCGCTGCTCCAGCTGGGCGCGCAGGCGCGGCGCGTCGAACACCTCCAGCTTGGCCACCATCACCTGCACCAGCAGCACTTCCAGGCGCTTCCACACCGCGCGCTTCTCCTCCTCGCCGTACAGGTTCCAGTTCACCACCTCGTGATGGAAGCGCTTGCAGCCGCGGCACACGAGGTCGCCGTAGACGGTGGAACAGAGGCCGACACAGGGGGTCTTGATGCGCTGGGAGGACATGGCGGAACGGCTTCGGGACAACGGGGGACGGGCGTCATCTTAGCCCTTTGTCTAGGCAAGATCACCTTCCGCATCGGCGCAATGGCGCTTACTTTCAGCAATGAATTCCAGTAGAATCGGCCCGCCTTTCACAAGGCGCAATGCCCGTTCGAAGCTGTTTTCAAAGCGTCACGAAGCACAGATTCCGGCGGCCTCGCGGCCTGGGCGCCTCCCTCAAGCGCCCAGTCCCCCTCGTCCCAGGCCCTCCGGCGTAAAACTTTGAAAACAGCTTCTGTCTGGAGGCTGCCGGTGCCGTCGTAGGTCCGTGGATTACCGTCCACCATGCCTGACGAATGGATCGGCGAGGTCTCCTGGATACGCGTCCCACGGGACCACTGATGAGGGAAATACTGTGCTTGAAGCCTACCGCAAACACGTAGAAGAGCGTGCCGCCCAGGGTATCGTGCCCCAGCCGCTGAACGCCGAACAGACCGCAGGTCTGGTCGAACTCCTGAAAAACCCGCCGGCCGGCGAAGAAGAATTCCTCCTCGACCTGATCACCAACCGCGTCCCGCCGGGCGTCGACGAAGCCGCCTACGTCAAGGCCGGCTACCTGTCCGCCGTGGTCAAGGGCGAAGCCGCTTCGCCGCTGATCGACCGCAAGCGCGCCCTCGAACTGCTCGGCACCATGCAGGGCGGCTACAACATCGCCACCCTGGTCGAAGCCCTCGACGACGCCGAACTGGCAGAAGTCGCCGCCGCGCAACTGAAGCACACCCTGCTGATGTTCGACGCCTTCCACGACGTTTCCGAACGCGCCAAGAAAGGCAACGCCGCCGCCAAGGCCGTGCTGCAATCCTGGGCCGACGGCGAGTGGTTCCAGGCCCGCCCGGCGCTGGCCGAGAAGATCACCCTGACCGTGTTCAAGGTGCCCGGCGAAACCAACACCGACGACCTGTCCCCGGCGCCCGACGCCTGGTCGCGCCCGGACATCCCGCTGCACGCCCTGGCCATGCTGAAGATGGCCCGCGACGGCATCGAGCCGGTCCAGCCGGGCGCCGTCGGCCCGCTGAAGCAGATCGAAGCGGTCAAGGCCAAGGGCTTCCCGGTCGCCTACGTCGGCGACGTGGTCGGCACCGGCTCCTCGCGTAAATCCGCCACCAACTCGGTGCTGTGGTTCTTCGGCGACGACATCCCCTACGTGCCGAACAAGCGCGCTGGCGGCTTCTGCTTCGGCACCAAGATCGCCCCGATCTTCTACAACACCATGGAAGACGCCGGCGCCCTGCCGATCGAGTTCGACTGCACCAACCTGGCCATGGGCGACGTCATCGACGTGTACCCGTACGAAGGCAAGGTCACCCGCCACGACAGCGGCGAAGTGGTCACCACCTTCGAGCTGAAGACCCCCGTGCTGCTGGACGAAGTCCGCGCCGGCGGCCGTATCCCGCTGATCGTCGGCCGTGGCCTGACCGAGAAGGCCCGCGCCGAACTGGGCCTGGCCCCGTCCGACCTGTTCAAGAAGCCGGAATCCCCCGCCGACACCGGCAAGGGCTTCACCCTGGCGCAGAAGATGGTCGGTCGCGCCTGCGGCCTGCCGGAAGGCAAGGGCGTGCGTCCGGGCACCTACTGCGAACCGAAGATGACCACCGTCGGTTCCCAGGACACCACCGGCCCGATGACCCGCGACGAGC
The DNA here is from genome assembly GCF_900112375.1 of Pseudomonas citronellolis. Lineage (GTDB taxonomy): Bacteria > Pseudomonadota > Gammaproteobacteria > Pseudomonadales > Pseudomonadaceae > Pseudomonas > Pseudomonas citronellolis. Next base: position 60,977 of record NZ_FOLS01000016.1, read on the forward strand.
TGAAGGACCTGGCCTGCCTGGGCTTCTCCGCCGACCTGGTGATGCAGTCCTTCTGCCACACCGCGGCCTATCCGAAGCCGATCGACGTCAAGACCCACCACACCCTGCCGGACTTCATCATGACCCGCGGCGGCGTGTCCCTGCGTCCGGGCGACGGCATCATCCACAGCTGGCTGAACCGCATGCTGCTGCCCGACACCGTCGGCACCGGCGGCGACTCGCACACCCGCTTCCCGATCGGCATCAGCTTCCCGGCCGGTTCCGGCCTGGTGGCCTTCGCCGCTGCCACTGGCGTCATGCCGCTGGACATGCCCGAATCGGTACTGGTGCGCTTCAAGGGCAAGCTGCAACCGGGCATCACCCTGCGTGACCTGGTCCATGCCATCCCCTACTACGCCATCCAGGCCGGCCTGCTGACCGTCGAGAAGAAAGGCAAGAAGAACATCTTCTCCGGCCGCATCCTCGAGATCGAAGGTCTGAACGACCTGACCGTCGAGCAAGCCTTCGAGCTGTCCGACGCCTCGGCCGAACGCTCCGCCGCCGGTTGCACCATCAAGCTGCCGGAAGAGGCCATCGCCGAATACCTGAAGTCGAACATCACCCTGCTGCGCTGGATGATCGGCGAAGGCTACGGCGACGCCCGCACCCTGGAGCGCCGCGCGAAAGCGATGGAGGCCTGGCTGGCCAACCCGCAACTGCTGGAAGCCGACAAGGACGCCGAATACGCCGCGGTCATCGAGATCGACCTGGCCGACGTCAAAGAGCCGGTGCTCTGCGCCCCGAACGATCCGGACGACGCCCGCCTGCTGTCCAGCGTGCAAGGCCGCAAGATCGACGAGGTGTTCATCGGTTCGTGCATGACCAACATCGGTCACTTCCGCGCCGCCGGCAAGCTGCTGGACAAGGTCAAGGGTGGCATTCCGACCCGTCTGTGGCTGGCCCCGCCGACCAAGATGGACGCCCACCAGCTGACCGAGGAAGGCTACTACGGCATCTACGGCAAGGCTGGCGCGCGCATGGAAATGCCGGGCTGCTCGCTGTGCATGGGCAACCAGGCGCGCGTACAGACCGGTTCCACCGTGGTCTCCACCTCCACCCGTAACTTCCCGAACCGCCTGGGCGATTCCACCGACGTGTTCCTGGCGTCGGCGGAGCTGGCCGCTGTGGCTTCGATCATCGGCAAGCTGCCGACCGTCGAGGAGTACATGGCCTACGCGAAGGATATCGACAGCATGTCTGCCGATATCTACCGCTACCTGAGCTTCGACCAGATCGCCGAGTTCAAGGAAGCTGCTGCGAACGCCAAGATTCCGGTCGTTCAAGCCTAAGCCTTTTGGCGTGAGGAAAGCCCTGCCGGTGTGGTGGGGCTTTGAAGAGAATGCCGTTTCTTCCCTTGGGAGAAACGGCATTTTCATTTGGGATGGGGGTATGGATTTGCTTGCTTGCGAGGGCTTGGTCCCTCGCACCCAACCTCCCCCCCCCCGTCATTCCCGCGAACGCGGGAACCCAGAGACTTTTGCGTTGGGCTCGGTGTAACGCGCCGCACCGAGTCTGCGGAGATTTTTTGTTTCGCCCCCTCGGGCGAGTCCCTTTTGTCAAACGCCACAAAAGGAACCAAAAAGGCTTGCCCCGCATACGGGCCCGACAGAGTCGGGCTACCCTCGCGAATTCCCCCGCCACGGAGGCCCGCCCCGAGGGTACGTCCCTGTAGCCCATCGGGGCTCTCGCGACATCCATGTCGCATGACCTCCTGAGCGCCGGTTTCGCTCGGCCTTCTGAAGGGGCACTCCGGTGCGCTCGGATATTTCTCTGGAAATCCCAAGAGCAAACGCGCTTTTGCTTTTGCTTTTGCTTTTGCTTTTGCTTTTCGTAGGAGCGAGCTTGCTCGCGAACCGCCCGTCACTGGATTCCCGCATTCGCGGGAATGACGGGGTGGGGCTAGGCGTTCCAGGATGACTCCAAACTCCCCACCCACTCCGAACAGCCCCCTCTCCCGCTTGCGGGAGAGGGTTGGGGAGAGGGCGCTCTTAACCCCAACACCTCCACCCCCAGCAAACCCCATTCACACCCCCCAAGCATCCGATTCCCCTTGCACCCCAGCGCCACCCGCTGCACCCTGTGCTCCAGCAAAGCACCGACCCGCACCATGACCGACACCCCCGATCCCACCCGTTGCCCCCTCTGCGGCCAGCGCAACAGCTGCAGCCAGGCCGACCCGGACGCCGACGGGACGCTCTGCTGGTGCTTCCAGACGCGCATCGACCCCGCCGCCCTGGCCCGCGTCCCGCCACAGCTGCTCGACCGCGCCTGCCTGTGCCCGCGCTGTGCGCAGAGCCTGCCGCCCGACGACGAACCCGCCTGATGCGCCTGGACCGCTTCCTCACCAACCTGCCCCGCTTCAGCCGCCAGGACGCTCGCCTGCTGCTGGCCGCCGGGCGCCTGAAGGTGGATGGCGTGGAGGTCCGCGACAGCCGCCACGAGGTGCGCGAATTCAGCCGCGTGGAGCTGGATGGCGAGGTGCTGCAGGCCGGCCGCCCGGCGCGCTACTTCATGCTGCACAAGCCCGCCGGTTGCGTCAGCGCCACCCGGGACCCGGAACACCGTACCGTGCTCGACCTGCTCGACGAACCGGACAAGCACGAACTGCACATCGGCGGGCGGCTGGACTTCAACACCACCGGCCTGCTGCTGATCACCAACGACGGCCAGTGGTCACGGCGCATGACCCTGCCCGGGCGCAAGCTGCCCAAGGTCTACTACGTGGAGACCGAGCAGCCGATCGAGGCCCACTACGCCGAAGTCTTCGCCCGCGGCCTGTACTTCCGCCACGAGGACCTCACCACCCTCCCCGCGCAGCTGGAGATCCTCGCCCCGCGGGCGGCGCGCCTGACCCTCCACGAAGGCCGCTACCACCAGGTCAAGCGCATGTTCGGGCACTTCCAGAACAAGGTCACCCGCCTGCACCGCGAACGCATGGGCGGCCTGGCCCTGGACCCGCAGCTGGCGCCGGGCCAGTACCGCGCCCTGAGCGCCGCCGAGCTGGCCGCGCTGGACTGAGGCCTGCCGTCCGGCATCGCGGATTGCAGGGGCGGCTCGGCCCCGACTAAGCTGCGAGGACGCCCGCGCCTCGAAGGAATACGATGAAGATCCTGTCTTTCGTCCTGCTGCTGTTCAGCCTGGTCGTCCTCCCCGCCGAGGCCAACTCCGGCCACGCCTCGCCGCTCAACGACCTGCAGGCGGCGCTGAAGAAGCTCAAGCCCGGGCAGTTCCTCTGGTACCCGGAGATTTCCCCGCAGGGCCCGGTCACGGTGGTGGTCAGCCTCACCGAACAGCGCGCCTACGTGTACCGCAACGGCATCGCCATCGGCGTGGCCACGGTCAGCACCGGCAAGCGCGGCAAGGAAACCCCCACCGGCGTGTTCACCATCCTGCAGAAGAAGGTGGAGTACCACTCCGACCTGTACGACAGCGCGCCCATGCCCTACATGCAGCGCCTGACCTGGGACGGCATCGCCCTGCACGCCGGCAACCTGCCCGGCTACCCCGCCTCCCACGGCTGCATCCGCCTGCCCATGGCCTTCGCCAAGAAGCTCTACGAGGTCACCGGCTTCAGCAACACCACGGTGATCATCTCCGACGCCAAGAGCTCGCCGGTGGAGGTCTACCACCCCGGCCTGCTAGCCCCGCAGGTGAGCGAAGGCAAGGCCAGCGGCCCGGCCAGCCCGGCGGTGGAACCCTACTGGAGCGACCCGGGCGAAACCCTCGGGCCGATCGCGGTGCTGATCAGCCGCGCCGACCGCCGCGCCTACGTGTACCGCGGCGGCACCCAGATCGGCAGCGCCCCGGTGGCCCTCGACAACCCCGGCGCGCGCACCGGCGTGGCGGCCTTCTCGCTGCTGGAGCGGCCCAGCCCCGAACAGCTGGCCAGCCCTAGCCCGAACCTGCGCTGGAGCGCGGTGCAGGTGAGCAACCCGCAGGCCGGCCTGACGCCCGCCGAACAGCTCGGCCAGTTCAGCATGGACGCGCACTTCCTGCACTCGCTGCTGCTGGCCATGGACGTCGGCAGCACCCTGGTCATCACCGACCTGCCGTCCAGCCGCGAGACGCGCAGCAACCCGGACTTCACGGTGATCACCACCAACGACCGACAAGCGGTACCGGCATCGATCAAAAAATAGGCGAGAATCCCCCCAATTTCGCGCACTTGCATGCGCAATCGAAAACAGACCTTAGGAAGTGACAAAGGGGGAACGGCGCCATGCCGTCCATATCCACCGTCTGGGGGAAACTCCGGCCGCTGCTCGCCGTGGGCGCGCTCTACGCGCTCGGCAGCAGCCTCGCCCAAGCGGCGCTGCCCAGCGCCGAGGAACTCCACCGCCTGGCCCCGGCCACCAACCTGCAGGCCCTGCGCCTGGCGCTCAGCGCCTACCAGTGCGCCAACGCCGCGCAACTGGGCGGGCGCGACGAACTGCTGACCGTCATCGACTACTCCAAGGCCTCGCGCGACAAGCGCCTGTGGGTGTTCGACCTGCAGCGGCGCAAGCTGCTGTTCGAGGAGTGGGTGGCCCACGGCAAGAACAGCGGTGACGACCTCGCCACTTCGTTCTCCAACCGTCCCAACAGCTACCAGTCGTCCATCGGCCTGTACCAGACCGGCCAGACCTACCGCGGCAAGCACGGCCGCTCGCTGCGCCTGCTGGGCCTGGAACCGGGCTTCAACGACAACAGCGAAGAACGCGCCATCGTCATGCACGCGGCAGCCTACGCCGATCCCAAGGTGGTCCCCGGCCTCGGCCGCCTGGGCCGCAGCCAGGGCTGCCCGGCGGTGCGCCCGCAGGTGGCGCAGAAGCTGATCGACACCCTGCAGAAAGGCAGCTACGTGTTCGCCTACTACCCGCAGCAGGAATGGCTGAGCAACTCGCAATTCCTCGCCGGCGCCAGCTGCAGCGTGGCCAAGGCGCAGAACCTGGGGCGCGGCGCTACCCTGGCCAAGCGCTGAGGCGGTTGGATCAGCGCCGAAACGCTCTTGGTATCTTCGTAGGAGCGAGCTTGCTCGCGAACCGCATGGCACCGCGTTTGTTCGCGAGCAAGCTCGCTCCTACGAGAAGCTGTGCCCGCCCACGCCATTCCATGTAGGAGCGCGCCCTGCGCGCGATATCGCGGGCAGGGCCCGCTCCTACAGGTTGCCGGGAAACACGGTATTCCTCCCCCGTAGGAGCGGACCTTGTCCGCGATAGCCGGAGGTTCCGGCTCGGTTCGCGGATAAGATCCGCTCCTACGCTGCCCCACCTACGCCATTCCATGTAGGAGCGCGCCCTGCGCGCGAATCGCGGGCAGGGCCCGCTCCTACAGGGCCTCCGCCGGGAAAAACGAACGGGGGCCGAAGCCCCTGTTTTTTACCTGACGCGCATTGCGCTCACTGCGCCGTCGCGTCCTGGCTGCCCGGGTTGACGATCACCGTGGTGGTGATGCCCGCCGCCAGCAGCACGCCTTCCGGCACTTCGTCGATGTGGATGCGCACCGGCACGCGCTGGGCCAGGCGCACCCAGTTGAAGGTCGGGTTGACGTCGGCGACCAGTTCGCGGCTTTCCGGGTTGTCGCGGTCGTAGATGGCGCGGGCGATGCTTTCCACGTGGCCCTTCAGGCGCTGGCCGCTCATCAGCTGCAGCTCGGCCGGGTCGCCCACGGCGATGTGCGGCAGCTTGGTTTCCTCGAAGTAGCCGTAGACCCAGTAGGAGTTCTCGTCGACCAGCGCCATCTTCGCCTCGCCGGTGCGGGCGTAGTCGCCGCGGTGCACGTTGAGGTTGGTCACGTAGCCGTCCACCGAGGCGCGCACCTGGGTGCGCTCCAGGTTCAGCTTGGCGGCGTCCAGCGCGGCCTGGGCCTGCTGGTAGTCGGCCTCGGCGGCGGCGGCGGTGTTGCTGGCGTCGTCCAGGCTCTCGCGGGACACCACTTCGTTGTCCATCGCGGCGCGGCGCTTGGCGTTGAGCTGGCGCATCTTCAGCGTGGCCAGGCGCGAGGCGACCTGGGCCTCGGCCTGCTTCACGGCGATGCGGTAGTGGTCGGGGTCGATCTGCATCAGCAGGTCGCCCTTCTTCACCTGCTGGTTGTCGCGCACCGGCACGTCGACCACCACGCCGGACACGTCCGGGGCGACGTTGATGATGTCGGCGCGCACGCGGCCGTCGCGGGTCCAGGGGGTGTCCATGTAGTTCACCCAGAGGGTGCGGCCGATGAACACGGCGATCACCAGGATGATCAGGGTCGCCAGCAGGCTGAAGACGGATTTCAAGGTCATGGGAACTGGCTCGTTATCGGTAGACGGTCAGGGACAGGCCGCCGAACAGGCAGGCGAACAGGCACACGCGGAACAGCGCCGGGTGCCAGGTGAAGCGGTACAGGCCGATGGAGGCGAAGATGCGGTCGATGACCCAGCAGATCACCGCCGCGACCACGAAGAGCGCGGTGAGGGTCGGCATGTAGACGCCGTGGAAAGCGATTTCCCGCGGCAGGTCGTCAAGCGGCATGGCTGGCGTTTCCTTGGCTGGCATCACGCAGCGGCGACTGCGGGTCGAGCAGCGTGGTGCGGATGAAGTGCAGGTAGCTGACCACCCGGCGCAGGGGCGAACTCTCGAAGTCCGGCGCGCACGGCTCCTCGGTGGCCTTGGTGGTGAGGATGGCATGTTCCACGGCGGCCAGGGCGCGCTCGCGGTTGGCCTCGCCCGGCTGCACGAACAGGCGGATCAGCGCGCGGCCCATGCTGCGGATGGCCTGGCGCCAGGGCATGGCCTCGGCGTAGCAGGGCTCGTCCGGCAGACGCGCCTGTTCGTTGCGCAGCTCGATGATGGCGTGGCCCACCTCCAGCACCAGGAACATCCAGCGCAGCAGGCCGCGCTGCACGTCCGGGCGCCGCGCGGCGACGCCGTAGGCCTGGTTCATCAGGTCGCGGGTGCGGCTCTCGAAGGTGGCCTCCAGGCCCGCGCTCTTGCCGCTGATGGCCTCGACCACGCGCATGCGCAGGTCCTTCTCCAGGCGCCGCCACAGCCAGGCGCTGGTGGGCGGCAGCAGCACCGCCACCACCAGCGCCGCGCAGCTCTGCGACAGCACCAGGGCGATGTACTCGTTGAGCATGCGCCCGGCGTCGTAGACGGTCATGTTGGCCGGGATGGCGCCGAAGCTGAAGAACACCAGCAGGCCCAGGCCGTAGCCGCCGTAGGCCGGCTTCACCGAGAGGAAGGCGCCCAGGGCGAACACCGGCGCCAGGGCCACGCACAGCAGCGGGAAGCCATCCAGGTGGGGGAACACGAAGAAGGTCTCGGCGAAGCCCAGGATGGCCGCGAAGAAGGTGCCCACGGCCATCTGCATGGCCAGCTTGGCGGGGTCCGGCACGGCCGAGACCAGCGCCGCCACGGCCGCGGCGTTAAGCACGAAGGTGCTGCCGCTGGGCCAGGCGGTCTCGATCCAGAACAGGCCGAACACCAGGATCATGAGGGTGGTGCGCGCCCCGGCGACCAGCGAGCCGACCAGGTTGGCCTTGGGCGAGAAGCCGAACTTCCAGTTCTCCCGCTCGTGGTGGTGGTCGGCCAGGGAGGCGTGGGTCAGGGCGTAGTTGTGCAGGTCGGCCACCAGGCGGTAGAGCAGCTCGGCGGCGGTGTTGAAGTCCAGGCGCTCGCCGACCTCCTCGACCTGTTCGCGCACCGCGGCGCGGGCCTCGCGGATGCGCTGCATCAGGCGCTGGCGGCGCATTTCCAGCTGCTCGGCCAGGGCCGCGGCGTCGCGGTCCAGCAGCGGCTTGCCCTTCCACGGCCCGAGCACTTCGCGCAGCTCGTCCAGGCACGGCTCCAGGGCTTCCAGCACGCGCTCGCCGCCCTGGCTGCGCAGGCGTTCGAGCAACTGGTGCAGGGCGTGGTAGCGGGTGGTCAGGACCATGAACTCGTTGTTCAGGCGCGCCAGGCGGCCGCTGCGCAGGCGCATGTGCGGGTCTTCGAAGCGCGTCGCGCTGCGCAGCGCCTCCAGGCCCACGGCCTGGGACACGAAGTTGACGTTGGCCGCCTCGAAACGCTGGCGCTGGCCGCCGCCGAGGTTGTCGAGGACGAACCAGGCGAAGGCGCCGAAGCGCTGGTACAGGGCGTTGCGCATGGCCGCGGCGGAAGTCTGCGGCAGCACCACGGCGCTGACCACGGTCGAGCAGAGGATGCCCAGGCTGATCTCCAGCACCCGCCATACCGCCGACATGAAGGCGGCTTCCGGGTGCAGGGTGGCCGGCAGGCCGATCAGCGTCGCGGTGTAGCCGGCCAGCACGCAGGCGTAGGAACGGAAGTCGCGGTAGCGCGCGGCGCCGGCGGTGCAGGCGCCGACCCACAGCGCCACCACCAGCAGGAACAGCACCCGCTCCTGGGCGAACACCGCGATCAGCGCCACCATCACCGTCAGCCCGACCAGGGAGCCGAGGATGCGGTAGAAGCTCTTGGCGAACACCTGGCCGCTCTGCGGCTGCATCACGATGAACACGGTGATGGTCGCGGTGCTCGGCTGCGGCAGCTCCAGGCGCATGGCCAGCCACAGGGTGAGCATGGCGGCGGTCAGCACCTTGGCGACGTAGACCCAGGTCACGCCGTCGCTGCGCGCCCACTCGAAGAAGGCGCGGCGCACCTCCTCCAGCGGCGAGCGGGTTTGCAGAGCTTGGCTGCTGGCCATCTCAGCGCTCGCTCAGCGGCCGCACGGAGACGGTCTCGGGGACCATCCGGTGCTCGCCCGGCGCGTCCTTGGGCGCCATCAGGCCGCCACCCAGGGCCACCACCAGGCCGGCGTGGGTTTCCAGGCGCGCGGCCTGCACCTGCTGCAGGGTCAGTTGCTGCTGGAACAGACGGGTCTGGGCGTTGAGCACGTGCAGGTAGTCGGTCAGGCCGCCGCGGAAGGCCTTGGCGGCGATGTCGTAGGTCTTCTGCGCGGAGGCCACCGCCTGCTCGGCGAGGGTCTGCTGCTTCTCCATCGAATGGGTGCGGATCAACTGGTCGGAAACGCCCTTGAGCGCCTGCACCAGGGTCTGGTTGTACTGCGCCACGGCGGCGTCGTAGCCGGCCGACTCCTGGCCCAGCTGGGCGCGGCGGCGGCCGCCGTCGAAGATCGGCAGGGAGATCGCCGGGCCCGCGCTGTAGGTGAACTTGCGCGCGGTGATGAACTCCAGCATGCCACCGCCCACGGCGCTGTAGCCCAGGCTGGCGATCAGGTCGACGTTGGGATAGAACTCGGCGCGGGCCACGTCCACGCCCTTGGCCTGCGCGGCGACCTTCCAGCGCATGGCGACCACGTCCGGACGGCGGCCGACCAGCTCCAGCGGCAGCGCGCTGGGCAGCCCCGGCTGCTTCGCCAGGGCCAGCTTCGGCCGTCCCAGCGCGGCGCCGGCGCCCGGGCCCTTGCCGGCCAGGGCGGCGATCTGGTTGCGCGACAGCGCGATGGCTTCCTCGATGGCGTCGATCTTGCGCTTGGTCTCCGGCAGCGGCACCTCGGCCTCGCTGACCTCGAACTGGGTGCCCAGGCCCCCGGCCAGGCGGCGCTGGGCCAGGGAGAGAATCTGTTGCTGCTGTTCGAGCATGGCCTCGGCGATGTCCAGCTCGGCGTACTGCAGCGACATCTGGATGTAGGCGCGGACGAGGTTGCTCTCCAGCTCCAGCTGGGCCATGCGCGCCTCGGCGGCGGTCATGTAGGCCACGTTCATGTAGCGCTCGGTGTTGCTGCGCTCACGGCCCCAGAGGTCGAGGTTGTAGGAGAAGCCCAGGGAAGCGTTGTTGTTCCAGCTGGTGGTGTCGGCCAGGTCGCCCGGGCCGTAGAAATAGTCGGTGGGCCACTTGTGACGGGTCAGCGAGGCATCCGCGCTGACCTGCGGCGACTCGGCGGACTCGGCCACCCCGGCCATCGACAGTGCCATGCGCACCCGCGCCTCGGCCTCGGAAAGGCTCGGGCTGTTATCCAGGGCGGTTTGCACCCAGGTGTTCAACTGCGGGTCGCCAAAGGCGCGCCACCACTGCTCGGCCGGCCACTTCGCATCGCGGTTGGCGGACTGGATGGCGGCGTCGGTGGCCAGTTGGTCATTGCCCAGGCGCTGTTCCTGCGGGGCGATGCCATGGGTACTGATGCAACCGGCAATTGTTGAGAAAACGACAAAGGAGCCGACGAACGCCAGTCCTTTCACGAGGTGACGCGACACGGATGAGAGTCCTGGAGGGTGAACTTGCTGTTTAAGCGTAGAGGATGCCGAAGAAACCATTCAGGCGAGTAAATTCTAGGGAGACGGGACGAAACGGATAAGACGGCCAATTTGTGAATCTTTATTACCGATAATGAAATAATGCGGCCGGATGTCTCATGTGACAATAAGCCACCCTGTCGTTCCCGAGGGCTCCGAATGGACACTCTGCAAACCATGCGCGCGTTCGTCTGCGTGGCCGAGACCGGCAGCTTCACCGCCGCGGCCCAGCAGTTGGGCACCACCACCGCCTACGTCTCGCGCGCCGTGGCCAACCTGGAAACCCACCTGCGCGCGCGCCTGCTCAACCGCACCACCCGGCGCATCGCGCTGACCGAGGCGGGCCAGCGCTACCTGCTGCGCTGCGAGCAGATCCTCGCCTACGTCGAGGAGGCCGAAGCCGAGGCCGGCGACGCTCACGCCCGCCCCGCCGGGCGCCTGCGCGTGCACTCGATGACCGGCATCGGCCAGCACTACGTCATCCGCGCCATCGCCGGCTACCGCCAGCAGCACCCGGAAGTCAGCTTCGAGCTGACCATGGCCAACCGCGTGCCCGACCTGCTCGACGAAGGCTTCGACGTGGCCATCGTGGTCGCCACCGAGCTGCCCGACTCCGGCCTGGTGTCGCAGCGCATCGGCGAGACCTACAGCATCCTCTGCGCCTCGCCCTCCTACATAGAGGCCCGCGGCGCGCCGCGCACCCCCAGCGACCTGGTCAACCACGACTGCATGCGCCTGGTCAGCCCGGTTCTGGCCCTGGACAAGTGGCTGTTCGACGGCCCCAACGGCCAGGAAATGATCACCGTCGGCCCGCCGACCTTCCAGGTCAACGTCGGCGACGCCATGACCGAGGCCATCCGCTGCGGCATGGGCATAGGCGCGCTGCCGGTCTACTCGGCGCTGGAAGGCCTGGAGGACGGCTCGCTGGTGCGCGTGCTGCCGCACCACAAGCTGCAGTTGCTCAACGTCTACGCCCTGTACCCGTCGCGCCAGTACCTGGACGCCAAGATCAAGACCTGGGTCGGCTACCTGCGCGAGAACCTGCCCGGCGTGCTGCAGGCCGACGAGGCCGGCATGGCCCGCCCGCACCTGGCCTAGCCCGCGCTCGCGCGGCTTTGGCCGCGCGATAACCGCCCCGCATCCTCGCCGCCTGGGCCCCCGGGCTTGCCAAGGGCGGTGGCGGGGATGCTAGGGTTGCGCTCCCGTCTGTCAGTCGTTGCCTTCCCCACCATGAAAAAGAACGTCTTCGTCTTCAGCCGCCTGGCGCCCGAACACCTCGAACGCCTGCGCGCGCAATTCAACGTCACCGTGCTCGACCCGAAACTGGGTGACGTCGACGCCCAGTTCGCCGCCGCCCTGCCCCAGGCCCACGGCATGATCGGCGTCGGCCGCCCGCTGGGCGAGAAGCAGCTGGCCCAGGCCGGGCAGCTGGAAGTCATCTCCAGCGTCTCGGTGGGCTACGACAACTACGACCTGGCCTACCTGAACCAGCGCGGCATCGCCCTGACCAACACCCCGGACGTGCTCACCGAAACCACCGCCGACCTCGGCTTCGCCCTGATCATGGCCGCCGCCCGGCGCACCGCCGAGCTGGACGCCTGGACCAAGGCCGGGCAGTGGAAGCGCACCGTGGACGCGCCGCTGTTCGGCGTCGACGTGCACGGCAAGAAGCTCGGCATCCTCGGCCTGGGCCGCATCGGCGCGGCCATCGCCCGCCGCGGCCGCTTCGGCTTCAACATGGACGTGCTCTACCATGGCAACAGCCGCAAGCCGGAACTGGAGCAGGAACTGGGCGCGCGCTACTGCGGCTTCGACGAACTGCTCGGCGAGGCCGACTTCGTCTGCGTGGTGGTGCCGCTGTCCGACGCCACTCGCAAGCTGATCGGCAAGCGCGAACTGGAGCTGATGAAGCCCAGCGCCATCCTGGTCAACATCGCCCGCGGCCAGGTGATCGACGAAGCGGCGCTGGTCGAGGCGCTGCAGGAAAAACGCATCCTCGCCGCCGGCCTGGACGTCTACGAGAAGGAACCCCTGGCCGAATCGCCGCTGTTCGCCCTGCCCAACGCCGTGACCCTGCCGCACATCGGCTCGGCCACCCACGAAACGCGCCTGGCCATGGCCGAATGCGCGCTGGAGAACTTCGAGACGGCGCTGCGCGGCGAGCGGCCGAAGAACCTGGTCAACCCGCAGGTGTGGAAGGGCTGATCGCGGACGAAGTCCGCTCCTACAGGCCACGCCAGGATGTTCTTCGTAGGAGCGAGCTTGCTCGCGAACAGACTCCGCTGCGGGGCCCGTTCGCGAGCAAGCTCGCTCCTACGAGAAGCCGTGCGCCCCGTCCGCGATTGGATTCGCCGCCCCCCTGCACCGACGTAAATCACGCCCGCGCCACCTCCCCCACCGCAACCGGCTTCGGCTTGCGGAACACCAGCACGTTGCCGGCCATCACCAGCGCCAGCCCGGCCAGGGCCGGCGCGCTCCACTGGTAACCCTCCATGAACGCCGAGACGTTCAGCGCCACCACCGGGAACAGCACGGTGCAGTAGGCCGCGCGCTCCGGCCCCATGCGCCCGACCAGGGTCAGGTAGGCGGTGAAGCCGATCACCGAGCCGGGGATCGCCAGGTACAACAGCGAACCGACGTAGCGCGCGCTACTGTCGAAGGTGAAAGGCACGCCCTGCACCAGGCAGATCGCCAGCAGGATCAGCGCGCCGTAGAGCATGCCCCAGGCGTTGGTGCTCAGCGGGCGCAGCCCGGCCTTCTGCTGCAGGCTGGAGAGCAGGTTGCCGGCGGAGAAGCACAGCGTGCCCAGCAGCGCCAGGCCCAGGCCGTAGAAGGTCTCGCGGCTGGCGGCGTGGCCGGTCAGCTCCGGCCAGAACAGCAGGGCCAGGCCGAGCAGGCCCAGGGCGCCGCCGCCGGCGACGTTGGCGGCGATGCGCTGGCCGAAGAAGATGCGCGCGTTCAGCGCGTTCCACAGGGTGGCGGTGGAGAACACCACGGCGATCAGCCCGCTGGGGATCCACTGGCTGGCGGTGTAGAAGCACAGGAAGTTCACGCAGAACAGGCACAGGCCCTGGGCCAGGCACAGCGCCTGGCCACGCCGGCCCAGCGGCTGCAGGCGCCGCGACAGCAGCAGGATGGCGAACAGCACCAGCGCCGCCAGGGCGAAGCGGTAGGCGATGGACAGCGGGATGGCGACCTCGCCGACCTGCAGCTTGATGGCGATCCAGGTGGTGCCCCAGATGAGCACCGTGAGCAGGTAGAGCGACAGGTTCATGGCTGGCCTCCGGTCATGGGAGGCCAGTGTCTGCCCACAGGCAGGGGCGCCGCTTGCAGATTCTTGCGCTTATTGCGACAACCGGGCTGGCAACGCGCGTGGGCGCGGGTAGAGTGGAGGCCTGAAGGAGTCGCCCCATGTCCGCCATCGAACAACTACAGGTCTTCCAGTCCATGAACAGTTCGCCCAACGCCCGCCTGGAGCGTTGCGCCGAGCTGGGCGACGGCCTGTCCGCGGCCATGTGGAGCAACCGCCACGACGCCCGCGACTACCTCAGCCCCGACCACCACACGCTGTCCTGCTACCTGGCCGGCGGCACCGGCACCTTCCGCCGCGGCGCCCCCGGCGCCAAGGGCGCGCCGGACAAGCTGTGCATCATGCCGGCCGGCGAGGAAGCCTCGTGGATCGTCAACGGCGACATCCGCCTGGCGCACCTGTACTTCAGCCCGGAACGCTTCGCCCTGGGCTGCGTGCAGCTGCTCGACCGCGAACCGCGCGAGCTGCGCCTGCGCGAACACACCTTCCTCGACGACCCGCAGCAGGCCGCGCGCTTCCGCCAGCTGGTGCAACTGGACTGGAACGAGCCGGGCGAACGCCTGCACACCAGCAGCCTGGCCCAGGCCATCGTCGACCACGCCCTGCTCACCCAGGTCGGCCGCCGCGACGGCCTGCGCCTGAAGGGCGGCCTGGCCCCTGTCCTGCGCCGGCGGCTGTGCGACTACATCGAGCAGAACCTCGCCGAACCGCTCAGCCTGGGCGAGCTGGCAGCGCTGGCGGCGCTTTCGGAATACCACTTCGCGCGCATGTTCCGCGAGAGCTTCGGCATGCCGCCGCACCAGTACGTGCTGGCCCGGCGCCTGGCCCGCGCCTGCGAACTGCTGCGCCAGGGCAGCCTGGCGCTGAGCGAGATAGCCCTGGCCTGCGGCTTCTCCAGCGCCAGCCACTTCGGCAACCGCTTCCGCGCGGCGCTGGGGGCTACGCCGGGGGAATACCGCGCGGCGTTCGGCGCCAAGCTCGACCAAGGCTCGGCCTGATACCAAGGCCAAACGGCGGATAACGCGGAGCGTTATTCGCCCTACGCCAAGTCCGACCGTGACGTAGGGCGTATAACCGTTCGCGGTTATACGCCGTCTCACCTTGGCCACAGCTCACGCCAAGGTCGAACCCGGAGCGTCTTCGCCCTACGCCAAGCTAGACCGTGACGTAAGGCGCACGAGCCAACCTTTCACCCCAACACCGCCAACACCCCGCCCACCAGCGGCACCCCCGCCGCCGCCGGCAGCGTCAGGCGCGGCAGCCAGGCCAGCAGGGCCACCAGGGTGGTGGTGGCGAGCATCAGCAGGCAGGCCCAGTAGACCAGGCCCAGCTCGATGCCCAGCAGGTGGATGCAGTAGGCCAGCGCCAGCCCGCCGTCCACCAGCGCCACGCCGCGCAGCAGGCGCACGCGGCCTTCGCTGGGCGCGCTGCCGAACAGCTCGCGGTGGTGGCGGGCGAGGCCCAGGCAGGCGGCGGTCATCGCCAGCAGGTTGAGACCGAAGACCAGCAGCATCAGGCGTACTCCCCTTCCACGCGCTCACGACGGCGCGCCTTGGTTGCGGGCACCGGCGGGCGGCCCAGGCGCCAGGCCAGGGCGGCGCACAGCGCGCCGCTGAGCAACAATGCCAGGTCGACGCCGGCGAGCATCCAGTCGCCGCGGGCCAGGCTGCTGGTCAGGCGGCCCGGCTCGGGGCCGAACAGCCCCAGCAGCGGCAGGCCCAGGGCCAGCACGGCGGCGACCAGCGCCTGCTCGCGGGCGGTGCGGCCGCTGCCCTGGCGCCATGCCGCGTGCAGCAGCGCCAGCAGCCAGACCACCACGAAAGTGCCGGCTTCCCAGCGCTGGCGCTGGAGCAGTTCCACCGGCAACAGGCGCGAGGCCGCCAGCAGGCCCAGGCTGGCCAGCGGCAGGCCGCCGCAGACCGCGGCGTTGAGCGTGCGCACCAGGCCCAGGCCGCGGCTGCCGCGGGCTTCGCGCTTGGCCACCCAGACCTGCAGGCCGCCGAAGATCATCGCGCAGCCGGCCAGGCCCAGCAGCAGGTAGAGGATGCGCACCAGGGTGCCGCCGAACTGCGCCATGTGCAGTCCGGTCAGCCAGGCGTAGGTCTTGTAGCCGTTGCCGTAGGGCGGCTGCACGTGCAGCAGCGCACCGGTTCCGGCATCGAAGGACACGGTGCGCTGGTCGTTGACCATGCCGCGGTCCACGGCCCGGCGGATCTGCACCATGGAAGAGGCGTCGTTGGGGTGTTCGAGGTTGATCCAGCCCAGCCGGCTGTCGTCGCCCCACAGCTCGTGGGCGCGCTCGACCATGCGCGAGATCGGCTTCGGCGGCTTGGCCGGACGGCCCAGCTCCTCGCGGTCGAAGGCGTGTTGTACCTCGTGTTCGAAGCGCTCGAAATCGCCCTTGTAGGCGACCTTGATGCCGGCCTGCATGTACAGGGTGATGAAGATCACCAGCCCGGTGTAGGCCAGCAGCACGTGGAACGGCAGGCCAACCACCCCCAGCACGTTGTGCGCGTCGAGCCAGGCGCGCTGGCGCGCCGCCTTCGGCCGCAGGGTGAAGAAGTCCTTGAAGATGCGCCGGTGGACGATCACCCCGCTGACCATCGCCACCAGCATGAACATCCCGGCCACGCCGACGATGTAGATGCCCGGGGTGCCGGCGTGCAGGCCGTAGTGCAGGTCGAAGAAGAAGCGCCCGCCGACGGTCTTGGGCAGCTCCTCGCCGGTCTGGGCGTCGATCAGGAAGGACTGGAACTCACTGAGGTCGCTGGGCACCCAGCCGGCGGTCCAGTACGGCGCGCGCTCGCTGGGCGGCAGCATCCAGTAGGCATGGGCCTTGGGCGCGCGCTCGGCCAGCACGGCATGGACCTGGTCCACCCCCACCGTCGGCTGCGCCGCCTCGTGCAGTTGCGGCAGCATCCAGCGCGTCAGCTCCGCGTCGAAGCACGACAGGCTACCGGAGAAGACCACCACGAACAGCAGCCAGCTGACCAGCAGGCCGCTCCAGGTATGCAGCCCGGACATCGACTGGCGCAGGCTCATGGGCGGACTCCGAAATCGTGGGGCAGGAACGCGGCCAGCGCCAGCAGCGCGCTCAGCGCCAGCGGCACCAGGCAGGCGCGCCAGGTGCTGCGGGCGGCGAACACGTAGAGGATGGCCACCACCCAGACCATGAAGCAGCCCAGGCTGGCGAAGGCCACGCGGTCGGCGCGGGCCAGCGGCAGGTAGACGCTGAGGAAGGCGGTGCTGGTGTAGGCCAGGGCATAGCCGCCGAACAACGCTGCCAGGATGCGCGCGCTGAGCTGCGCGCCGAAGCGGCCCTTGCTGCTCATGGGCGTACCTCGGGCTGGAACGGCGGGAATCCGGACGGGTGCATGGCTGTGCTCACCTGCTGACAGAAGTTCACCCCGATCCGGGGTGGGCAAAAGCGGAAATTTATATGAAATGCGTTCGCATTTGAAAGAGATACGCAAGAACGGATGTGAATAATCCCGCGCGCCTTTGCCACCAACAGGAAATTCCGGGGCGGGCGTAGGGCGAATAACGCTCCGCGTTATTCGCCGTTTGGCCCTGGTCCGAGGCGGCTTCGGGTTTGGCCTTGGCGCGGGCTGCGGCCATGGTGAAACGGCGTATAACCGCGAACGGTTATACGCCCTACGCCACGGTCGAGCTTGGCGTAGGGCGAATAACGCTCCGCGTTATCCGCCGTTTGGCCTTGGTCCGAGGCGGCGCCGGGTTTGGCCTTGGCGTGGGCTGTGGGCAAGGTGAAACGGCGTATAACCGCGAACGGTTATACGCCCTACGTCACTTGGCCGTTTGGCCTTGGTCCAGGGCCAGGATCACCAGCGGTAGGTGGCGCTGCCCAGCACGTTGCGGCCGTTGCCGTAGATGCAGCGGGTGGCGTCGTAGCAGCCGGCGATGTACTCGCGGTCGGTCAGGTTGGTGGCGTTGACGGCGAAGCGCCAAGGGCCGGTGTCGTAGTGCACGGCAGCATCCAGCAGGGTGTAGCTGGGCACGTTCAGCGAGTTGTCCGGCGCCCCCGGGTTGCGGCCGTTGTAGCGCACCCCGGCGCCGAAGCCCAGGCCCTTGAGTAGGCCGTCGCGCAGGGTGTAGTCGGCCCACAGCGAGGCGATGTTGCGCGGCGTGGGGATGCTGATCGGCGTCTTGCCGTCGCTTTCGTCGTTGGCCTTGGTGTTCTTCACGTCCTGGTAGGTGTAGGTGGCGATCAGGTTCAGCTCGCGGGTCACCGCGCCGACGGCCTCCAGCTCGATGCCGCGCGAGCGCACTTCGCCGGTCTGCACGTAGCTGTTGACGTGGGTGGGGTCGGTGTCCGGGGTCAGCACGTCGCGCTGGGTGATCTCGAACACCGCCGCGCTCACGCTGCTGTCCGAGCCCTTGGGCTGGAACTTCACGCCCACTTCGTACTGCTTGGCCTTGGTCGGATCGAACGGCTTGCCGGCGTAGTCGGTGCCGGCGTTGGGGGTGAAGCCCTCGCTGTAGCTGAAGTACGGCGCCAGGCCGTTGTCCGCCAGGTAGACCAGGCCGACGCGGCCGCTGAAGGCCTCGTCCTTCTGGCTGGTGTGGCTGCTGGAGGCGGTGCTCCAGCTGTCGGTGCTGGCGCTGGCCCAGTCGTAGCGGCCACCCAGGGACAGCACCCAGTGCTCGTCGAAGTGCAGCTGGTCCTGCAGGTAGACGCCGGTCTGGCGCGAGGTCTGGTCGCTGTAGGTCCAGTCGTCGGCGGTGAAGGCCGAGGCGTCCACCGGGCCGTAGGACGGGCCGCCGTAGAGGTCCAGCGGGGTGGTCAGCACGTAGGCCTGCGGGTCCCTGGTGTGCTGGCGCTGCCAGTCCAGGCCCAGCAGCAGGGTGTGGCGCAGCCAGCCGGTGTTGAAGTCGGCCTGGGCCTGGTTGTCGAGGGTCCAGCGGCTGTATTCGGGGTTCTCGATACCGGCGAAGCGCATCAGGGTGCGGTCGTCGCCCATGTCCCAGTAGGCCAGGGTGCCGACGCCGTAGACCATGTTGTCGTTGAGGTCGAGGTGGGCGTAGCGCAGGTTCTGGCGCACCTGCCAGACGTCGTTCAGGCGCTTCTCGAACTCGTAGCCCAGGCTGTACTGCTCCTTCTCGTATTTGGAGAAGTGCTCGTCGCCGGTGAAGTAGCTGCGGTGGATCTTGCCGTAGGCGCTGTGGCTGAGCGTGCCCGAGGCCGGCAGGAAGTTGTCCTGGGCGTTGCTGTCATCCTTCAGGTAGCTGGCCAGCAGGGTCAGGCGGGTGTCCTCGTCGGGCTGCCAGCTCAGCGACGGCGCCAGGGCCACGCGGCGGTCCTCCCAGGGGGTGTCGCGGATGTCGCCGTCATGGCCGACGGCGACCACCCGGTAGCTCCACACCCCGGCGTCGTCCAGCGGGCCGGTGCTGTCGATGCCCAGCTGCTTGCGCGCATCGCTGCCGTACTGTACTTGGATTTCGTGCTGGGCCACGGTGCTCGGGCGCTTGGACACCTGGTTGATCACCCCGCCCGGGTCGCCCTGGCCGTAGAGCACGCCGGCCGGGCCGCGCAGCACTTCCACGCGCTCCAGCATATAGGGGTCGACCATCCAGCTGGCCAGGTTGATGGTGGTGGGCAGTTGCAGGCCGTCCTGGTAGGTGGTCGGCGAGAAGCCGCGGATCACGGTGTACCAGTCGGAACGGTTGTTGGAGCCGTAGGAGGACACGCCCGGGGTGTAGCGCAGCGCTTCGTTCACCGACTGCACGCCCTGGGCTTCCATGCGCTCGCGGGTGACCACCGAGATGGACTGCGGGGTCTCGTGTATCGGCGTGTCGGTCTTGGTAGCGGTGACGCTGCGCCTGGCCAGGTAGCCGTGGGCCGGGCCCTTGGGGTCTTCCTCGGCCTGGGCGGTGATGGTCTGCGCCTTCATCTCCAGGGCGCCTTCGGTGGCGCTGCGCTGCAGGCGGTAGCTGCCGTCGGCGCTGGACTCGGCGGCCAGGCCGCTGCCGGAGAGCAGCACGGCGAAGCCGGCCTCCACCGGGTAGTCGCCCTCCAGGCCCGGGCTGCGCAGGCCGCGGGTCAGCGCCGGGTCGAAGGTCAGCAGCACGCCGGCCTGGCGCGCGTAGGCGTTGAGCGCATCTTCCAGGCTGCCGGCCGGCACCTTGAAGTGGTGCGCGGCGGGCGCGGCCAGGGCCGGTACGGCGGCGGCCAGCGGCAGGCTGGCGGCCAGGCCCAGGGTGGCGATGCGCAGGGCGCGCAGCAGCGGGCGCGGCGACGTGTTGGGGAAGCGGGACATGCTGTGGATTTCCTCGTTCGCACAAGCGGGATTGCACAGAGGCCGAACGACCGTGGAAAACCTGCAGAAAAAAATCAGAAAAGTTTTCAGCGCCCCCGCCGGGCCGTCTCCATGGCCCGTTCGAGCAGTTGGAAGACCCGCGGCGACTGGCACTGGGCGACGTTGAAGCGCAGGAAGTCCGGCGCGTTCTGGCCCAGGCTGAAGACGTTGCCCGGCGCCAGCACCATGCCCTGCTCCAGCGCCGCGCGGGACACCGCGGCGGCATCCAGGGCGCCGGGCAGGCGCGCCCAGACGAACACCCCGCCGCGCGGCTCCAACCAGGGCTGCAGGCCCAGGCCGCGCAGGCTCGCCAGGGTGTCGCCCATGGCGTCGGCCAGGCGCACGCGCAGGCTTTCTATATGCCGGCGGTAGCCGCCCTTGCGCAGCAGCTCGTGGAGCAACTCGGCATTGAACGGACTGTTGCCGAAGGAAGTGGCCAGCTTCAGGTCCACCAGTTGCTCGCACCATTCTGGCCGCGCCGCGATATAGCCGCAGCGCACCGAGGCGGACAGCGTCTTGGAGAAGCTGCCGACCTGGATCACCCGCTGCAAACCGTCGAAGGCCGATAGCCGCGGCGCCTGCTCATGCTCGAAGTCGGCGAAGATGTCGTCCTCGACTATCAGCAGGTCATGGGCCTCGGCCAGTTTCAGCAGGCGGTGCGCCACCAGCGGCGAGAGCTGCGCGCCGGTGGGGTTGTGGAAGGCCGAGTTGGTGATGTACAGGCGCGGCCGGTGGCGCTGCAGGATGCCGGCCAGGGCCTCGATGTCCGGCCCCTGCGGCGTGTAGGGCACGCCGATGGCCACCGCGCGGTGGGCGCGCAGCAGGGCCTGGAAGTTGAAGTAGCCGGGGTCGTCCACCAGCACCTCGTCGCCGGGCTCCAGCAGGAAGCGGCAGACCAGGTCGATGGCGTGGGTGCCGCCGTCGGTGAGCACGATCTGCTGCGCGCCGACCTGCAGGCCGTAGTCGCCCAGGCGCCGCGCCAGCTGCTCGCGCAGGCCGGCGTGGCCATAGGGGCGGCCGTACTCCAGCAGGCTCGACTGCGGCTCGCGGGCCAGTTGGCGCAGAGCGCGGCGCAGCTCGTCCTCCGGCAGCCAGGACGGCGGCAGCCAGCCGCAGCCGGGCTTGAGCGAATCCTCGGCGGCTTCCAGCGCCTGGCGGGAAATCCACAGCGGGTCGATGCTGCGGTCCAGCGCCGGGCCGATCTCCGCCAGCGACAGCGGCGGCAGCCGGCCGCAGACGTAGAAGCCGGAACCGCGCCGGGCGGCGATCAGGCCCTCGGCGACAAGGCGCTCGTAGGCCTCCACCACGGTGCTCTTGGACACCTCCAGGCTCTGCGCCAGCGCGCGGATCGACGGCAGCCGCTCGCCCGGCACCAGGCTGCGCGCCGCCAGGCGTTCGCGCACCTGGCGCATCACCCCGTCCACCCGTGTCACGGCCATGGCCACCTCGACTGTACCGATGAAAATCAAGGACAGTTTGTTCGAATTGTACTGATCTGTCACTGGCCGCCCGCCCTCCCCGGCGCCACCATCGAGACTCCCCTCTCCTCTCGGCGAATGCTCGATGAATGCTTCTTTAGGCGGTTGGTTCAGCGGTTTCCTCGGCGTGCTCATCTTCAGCGGCTCGCTGCCGGCCACGCGGGTGGCGGTGGGCAGCTTCGAACCGACCTTCCTCACCCTGGCCCGGGCCAGCATCGCCGGGCTGCTGGCCGCGGCCATCCTCTTCGTGCTGCGCCAGCGCCGCCCGGCGCGCCAGGACATCCCCGCGCTGCTGGTGGTGGCCCTGGGCGTGGTGGTCGGCTTCCCGCTGCTCACCGCCCTGGCCCTGCGCCACGTCAGCTCGGCCCACGCCATCGTCTTCGTCGGCCTGCTGCCGCTGGCCACCGCCAGCTTCGCCGTGCTGCGCGCCGGCGAGCGGCCGCGCCCGGCGTTCTGGGCGTTCTCGCTGCTCGGCAGCGCGGCGGTGGCCGGCTACGCGCTGAGCCAGGGCGGCGCCGGCAGCTTGCTGGGCGATATGCTGATGCTCGCGGCCATCCTCGCCTGCGGCCTGGGCTACGCCGAGGGCGCGCGGCTGTCGCGGCACCTGGGCAGCTGGCAGGTGATCTGCTGGGTGCTGGTGCTGTCGCTGCCGCTGATGCTGCCGCTGACCTTGTGGACCTGGCCGGCCGACCTCGCCGCGGCCAGCCTGCCGGCCTGGCTGAGCCTGGGCTACGTGTCGCTGTTCAGCATGCTCATCGGCTTCTTCTTCTGGTACCACGGCCTGGCCCGCGGCGGCATCGCCGCGGTGGGCCAGTTGCAGCTGCTGCAACCCTTCTTCGGCCTGGCCCTGGCCGGCCTGTTGCTGCACGAGCAGGTCAGCCCGCTGATGGCCGTCTCGACCCTGGCGGTGGTGGCCTGCGTGGCGGGGGCGCGGCGCTTCGCCCGCTGAGCCGCCCGTGGCAGCGCGTCGCAGGAAATAGGGGTATCATCGGGCGTTTGTGTATTTCCCCGGGCTTGCCGGAAGGAACCTCCGATGACCCCACCCGCCGAGCCGCCGGCGGCGCCCGCCGACCTGGCGCCGCGCCCGCGCCTGACCCTGGGCAGCCATGTGCACAGCGGCTTCGACCTGCGCAGCGGGCGCATGCAGAACATCGCCCGGCACCGCGCCGCGCTGGCCTTCCTGTACGCCGGCATGCCCGTCTCGGGGCCGATCAACCCGCGCACCGGCAGCGAGCTGCGGGTGTTCCGCGACGACCGCATCGTCCGCCTCAGCCGCCAGCCCGAGCGCGAGCAGCAACTACGCCAGCAACTGCGCCAGTTCGGCTTCAAGCCGGCGATGCGACGCAGCGATGCCCTGGAGGAAAGCGCCGGGGAAATGTTCGAGCTACCCGACGACGCCACCTGGCAACAGTTCATGCGCGAGGGCCTGCCGCAGCTGCGCGAGCGCGGCTGGGACGTGGACGTGCGCCCGGAGTTCGTCTTCGACCTGACGCCCATCGAGAACTGGTACGCCGAGATCGAGGAGACCGACGACCGCCAGTGGTTCGACCTGGAACTGGGCATCGAGGTCGACGGCCGCCGCATCAGCCTGCTGCCGGCGCTGATCGAACTGATCCGGCGCATGCCGGCGCTGCTCGACCCGCAGGCCCTGGCCCGCCATTCCGACGACGAGCAACTGGTGCTGCGCCTGGACGCCGGGCGCAACCCGGTGCACAGCTGGCAGACCGCCTCGGAGCGGCCGCTGCGGGTGGCCCTGCCCTTCGGCAAGCTCAAGCCATTGCTGGGCACGCTGTCGGAGTTCTACCTGGGCGACCAGGCACCGGTGCGCCGCCTGCGCATGGGCGCGCCGGACGCCGCGCGGCTCTCCGAGCTGGAAGAGCTGCCGCTGCGCTGGCAGGGCGGCGACGAGTTGCGCGAGATCGCCCTGCGCCTGCGCGACTACCGCGCCCAGCCGGCGCCGCTGCCCGAGGGCCTGCGCGCCGAGCTGCGCGCCTACCAGCACGAGGGCCTGAGCTGGATGCAGACACTGCGCGCGGTGGGCGCCAGCGGCATCCTCGCCGACGACATGGGCCTGGGCAAGACGCTGCAGTCCCTGGCCCACGTGCTGCTGGAGAAGCAGGCCGGGCGCCTCAGCGCGCCGGCCCTGGTGGTGATGCCCACCAGCCTGATCCCCAACTGGCTGGACGAGGCCGAGCGCTTCACTCCCAGCCTGCGCGTGCTGGCCCTGCACGGCGCGGGCCGGCGGCGCGACTTCGCGAAGATCGAGGAGCACGACCTCATCCTCACCACCTACGCCCTGCTCCCCCGCGATGCGGAAAAGCTCGGCAAGCACGCCTACCACCTGCTGATCCTCGACGAGGCGCAGAACATCAAGAACGCCGGCACCAAGGCGGCCCAGGCCGCGCGCCAGCTGAACGCGCGGCACCGCCTGTGCCTGACCGGCACGCCGCTGGAGAACCACCTGGGCGAGCTCTGGTCGCTGTTCCACTTCCTGCTGCCCGGCTGGCTGGGCGACGCCAAGCAGTTCGCCCAGCACTACCGCACGCCCATCGAGCGCCACGGCGACCAGGCGCGCCTGGCCCACCTGGCCGCGCGCATCCGCCCCTTCCTGCTGCGCCGCACCAAGGAGCAGGTGGCCTCGGAGCTGCCGCCCAAGAGCGAGTTCATCCAGCACATCGAGCTCAGCGAGGCCCAGCGCGACCTCTACGAGACGGTGCGCCTGGCCCTGGACCGCAAGGTCCGCGACGAAATCGCCCGCCGCGGCCTGGCGCGCAGCCGCATCATCATCCTCGAAGCGCTGCTCAAGCTGCGCCAGGTGTGCTGCGACATCCGCCTGGTGCAAAAGGACGCCCCGCCGCCCAGCGGCCGCGCCAAGACGGTGACCTCGGGCAAGCTGGAATACCTGCTGGACATGCTCGAGGAACTGCTCGCCGAGGGCCGCCGCGTGCTGTTGTTCTCGCAGTTCACCTCGATGCTCGCGCTGGTCGGCGAAGCCCTGCAGCAACGCGGCATCGACTACGCCCTGCTGACCGGCGACAGCCGCGACCGCCGCCAGCCGGTGGAAGACTTCCAGCAGGGCCGCGTGCCGCTGTTCCTGATCAGCCTGAAGGCTGGCGGCGTGGGCCTGAACCTGACCGCGGCGGACACGGTGATCCACTACGACCCCTGGTGGAACCCGGCCGCCGAGAACCAGGCCAGCGACCGCGCCTACCGCATCGGCCAGGACAAGCCGGTGTTCGTCTACAAACTGATCGCCCGCGGCACGGTGGAAGAGAAGATCCAGCTGCTGCAGCGGGAGAAGGCCGCGCTGGCGGCCGGCATCCTCGAAGGCGCGGGAACGGATTGGCAGCTGGATGATGCCGATATCGATGCGCTGTTCGCGCCTTTGCCGAAGGCGGTTTGAGGGGTGGATCATCCGGGAGCGTAGGGCGAATAACCGTTCGCGGTTATCCGCCGTTGGCCGTGCCACCGGAACGTCCGGCGTGGCCGGTGACCAATCGCGGACGGAGTCCGCTCCTACGCCCGCGCTTTCCTGGAACCGTAGGAGCAACTGTCTGCGTCGAGGTGCTTTCGTAGGATGGGTTGAGCTTGCGATACCCATCGGGCCATGGTGATGGGTATCGCTTCGCTCAACCCATCCTACGGGGCTTTCCTGGAACCGTAGGAGCGGACTCTGTCCGCGATTCGGCGGATAACGCCGTAGGCGTTATGCGCCCTACGAAAGCCCCCTACAACTGCGCCACATGCCCCGCCGTCTGGTGCGCCCGCAGGTAAGGCAACACCGCCGCCAGCAACGGCGCCTTGAAGGCTTCCTGGAAACGGTGGGCCATCCCCGGAATCAGCTTCAACTCCGCCCCGCGGATATGCGCCGCCACATGCACCCCATGCATCACCGGCAACAACGGATCGGCGGTGCCATGAATCACCAGCGTAGGCACATTCAAACGGTTGAGCAGGTCGACCCGGCTGGGCTCGGCGAGGATGGCCAGCATCTGCCTCTGCACCCCCTCGGGGTTGAAGGCGCGGTCGTAGGATTGCGCCGCCTGGTGCAGCAGTTGCTCGCGGTCGTCCTTCACCTCCGGGCTGCCCAGGGCGGCGAGCAGGTCGGCCTGCTGCTCGATGGCCTGTTCGCGGCTGCCGGCCTCGCGCCGGGCCAGCAGTTTCAGCAGGCTGTCGCTGGGCGCCGGCAGGCCCTCGGCGCCGGAGCTGGTCATCACCAGGGTCAGGCTGAGCACCCGCTGCGGCGCGAGGTCGGCGACGTGCTGGGCGATCATCCCGCCCATGCTCGCGCCCAGCACGTGGGCCTGCTCGACGTGCAGCCCGTCCAGCAGGCGCAGGGCGTCCCAGGCCATGTCGGTGAGGCTGTAGGGCGCGCTGACCGGCAGGCCCAGGCGGTAGCGGATCACCTCGTAGGTGAGGTTGGCGCCGGGCGTGGGCACGCGCCAGGCGCTCAGGCCGACGTCGCGGTTGTCGTAGCGGATGACGCGGAAGCCCTGCTGGCAGAGGGTCTGCACCACTTCGTCGGGCCAGTGGATGAGCTGGCCGCCCAGGCCCATGATCAGCAGCAGCGTCGGGTCCTTCGGCGAGCCTATGCTCTGGTAGGCCAGGCGCACGTCGCCCAGGTCCAGGGTGTCGGTGGGCACCCGTGGGTCGCAACGATCGCCGGCAAAGGCAGTGAGGGGCGCCAGGCACGACAGTGCCAGCGCCAGTAGAAACGCACGCATGTGAAAATCCGGAATGCAGAACCCCAGTGAAAGCCGATTCTGATGAATTTCCGTGCATCGCTCTGCCACACAACCGTGACACTTTGATGAAAGGCGCCGAGCGGTCGCCGCCAGCCTGATCGGCGTCATGGCACGGGCGCGGCCGGCCCGGCATGGTTCCAAGGAAGCAGTCGTTCGCCAAGGGGCGCCCATGAGCTATCCGATCCTGCTGGTCCTGCATCTGCTGGCCGCCATCGCCTTCGTCGGCACCGTGTTCTTCGAGGTGCTGATTCTCGAACGGGTGCGCCGCCATGTGCCGGCAGACGCCCTGCGCGCCGTGGAGCGCGCCCTCGGCCAGCGCCTGCGGCGGGTGATGCCCTGGGTGATCCTGACGCTCTTCGGCAGCGGCCTGGGCATGCTCAAACTGCGCTACCTGCCGCTGCTGTCCCATCCGCTGGACTCGCCCTTCGCCACTCTGCTGAGCCTGAAGCTGCTGCTGGCCGCCAGCGTGCTCTGCCACTTCTTCTGCGCCATGTACCTGATGCACAGCGGCGGGATGACCGGACGGCGCTCGCGGATCATCCACTACAGCGTCTTCGCCCACGTCCTGGGCATAGTGCTGCTGGCCAAGGGCATGTTCTACCTGAGCTGGTAGATCGGCGGCGGCACGGGCGGGTCGACAGCCGGCCGCGCATGAGACAAACTCAATCCAGTTTCGGATGTAATCAAGTTTTACTCATGTTGGAAGCGGCGCCATGCTCGAGATTCGTCACCTGAAAACCCTCCACGCCCTGCGTGAAGCCGACAGCCTGGTGGAAGCCGCCGAACGCCTGCACCTGACTCAATCCGCCCTGTCCCACCAGTTCAAGGAACTGGAGGACCGCCTGGGCCTGTCGCTGTTCATCCGCAAGACCAAGCCGGTGCGCTTCACCAGCGCCGGCCTGCGCCTGCTGCAGCTGGCCGACTCCCTGCTGCCGCAGCTGCGCACCGCCGAACGCGACCTGTCCCGCCTGGCCGGCGGCACCGCCGGGCGCCTGCACATGGCCATCGAGTGTCACAGCTGCTTCCAGTGGCTGATGCCGACCATCGACCAGTTCCGCGACGCCTGGCCGGAGGTGGAGCTGGACCTGGCCTCGGGCTTCTCCTTCGCCCCGCTGCCGGCCCTGGCCCGCGGCGACCTCGACCTGGTGGTGACCTCCGACCCGGTGGACATCGCCGGCATCACCTACGTGCCGCTGTTCACCTACGAGGCGCTGCTGGCGGTGGACAACCAGCACGCGCTGGCCGGCAAGCCCTACATAGTGCCGGAAGACCTGGCCAGCCAGACGCTGATCACCTACCCCATCGAGCGCGACCGCCTGGACATCTTCACCCGCTTCCTGGAGCCGGCCGACGTCGAGCCGGCCCAGGTGCGCACCTCGGAGCTGACGGTGATGATGATGCAGCTGGTGGCCTCCGGCCGCGGCGTGTGCAGCCTGCCCAACTGGGCGCTGCACGAATACAGCTCGCGCGGCTATGTGACGGCCAAGCGCCTGGGCGAGAAGGGTCTGTACTGCACGCTCTACGCGGCCATCCGCGCGGACATGCTGGATGCGCCCTTCATGCGCGACTTCCTGCTGACGGCCAAGGACACCTCCTTCGCCACGCTGGAAGGGGTCAGCGCGGCGAAGGGTTGAAGTCGTGGGCAGCGCCGGGATGCTCTTCGTAGGAGCGCGCCCTGCGCGCGAAATCGCGGGCAGGGCCCGCTCCTACAGGTTGTCGGGCAGCACGGTATTCCTCCTGTCTATTGGGTTCCCGCGTTCGCGGGAATGACGTCGGAAAACACGACTCTCACCCCGTCATTCCCGCGAACGCGGGACGCGGCTCCATCGCGAACAGCGCTTGCGCTGGCCCGAAGGGGAATAACCCAGCTGCCTTCTTGTTTGGGTGTAACGCGCCGCTCCGAGTCTGCGGAGAGTTTTTGTTTCGCCCCCTCGGGCGAGTCCCTTTTGTCAAACGGTGGAAGGCCACCCCCGCAAAAAGGAACCAAAAAGGCTTGCCCGCATACGGGCCCGACAGAGTCGGGCTACCCTCACGAATTCCCCCGCCACGGAGGCCCGCCCCGAGGGTACGTCCCTGTAGCCCGCGGGGCTCTCGCGACATCCATGTCGCATGACCTCCTGAGCGCGGGTTTCGCTCGGCCTTCTGAAGGGGCGTTCCGGAGTTCGCGGATGTTTCTCTGGAAATCCCAAGAGCAAACGCGCTTTTGCTTTTGCTTTTGCTTTTCGTAGGAGCGAGCTTGCTCGCGAACCCTGGGCTCCCGCATTCGCGGGAATGACGGGGTGGGGGTTAGGCGTTTCAGGATGACTCAGGATTCTCCGGCCACTCCGAACAGCCCCCTCTCCCGCTTGCGGGAGAGGGCTGGGGAGAGGGCGCTCTTTGCAGAGCCCCAACCCCTGCCGCAACCCCGTCGGAAATCCGTAGGGCGGATAACGCCTACGGCGTTATCCGCCGAATCGCGGGCAGGGCCCGCTCCTACACCTTACCCACCACCTCGGCGTGTTCCGCGTGCCATTGCGCGTCCCGTTCGGCGATCTTGGCGAAGGAGGGCCGCGCGGTGACTTTCGCGATGTAGCGCTCGATGGCCGGGGTCTTCGGCACTATGCCGAAGTGCGTGGTCCAGGCCAGCGCCGAGCCCCAGAGCACGTCCGCCGCGGTGAAGCGTTCGCCGAGCAGGTAGGGGCCCTTCTGCAGTTGGTCATCGATGACCTTCATCACCGTCTCGAAATCGCCATAGGGGCTGCGCGCCTGGGGCGCCGGCTCGCGGCCCAGGGAACGGTCGGTCACCGCCGGTTCGAAGCTGGAGCCGTAGAACACCAGCCAGCGCAGGTAGGGCCCGCGCAGCGGGTCGCCGATGGCCGGCGCCAGTCCGGCTTCCGAGTACAGGTCCGCGAGGTAGATGTAGACGGCGCCCTGCTCGGTCACCAGCGCCTCGCCATGGCGGATGGCCGGGACCTTGCCCATCGGGTTGATCGCCAGGTAGGCCGGCTGGCGCTGCTCGCCGGCCTGCATGTTGAGCAGGTGCAGGTCGTAGTCGGCGCCCAGTTCCTCCAGCAGCGCCAGGGTGCCGGAGGAACGGGTTTGCGGGGAGTGGTAGAAGGTGATGCGACGGTCGCTCATGGTGCTTGCCTCTGCCGATGACGGGTCGGCCCAAAAGCATAGACCGCTCGCAGCGGAACGGCGCCATCGCCTGGCGCAGGTCCCCCACGTGGGCAAAACTGCCGGAAAGACTCAGCCGCGGACGATGCCGCGCCGGTACAGGGCCTCGATGGTCTCCGGCGCCAGGCCCAGCTCCGCGAGCACCTCGCGGGTGTTCCCGCCCAGGGCCGGCGGCGCGCTGCGGTAGCTGGCCGGGGTGCGCGAGAGCTTCACCGGCGAGGCGATGCCGCGGTAGTCGCCCAGTTGCACCACCAGGCCGCGATGCGCGGTGTGCGGGTGTTCGACCACGCGGTCCACCGTGGCGATGGCGCCGCAGGGCACGCCCAGGCGGATCAGCCGTTCGGCCAGCTCGCGGCCGTCGTGGGCCATCAGGTGGCCTTCCAGCGCCTGCTTGAGCGCTTCGCGGTTGACCGAGCGCTGGCCGTTGTCGGCGAAGCGCGGGTCTTCCAGCAGCGCGCCGGCGCCCAGGTATTCGCACAGCTTGGCGAACTGGCGGTCGTTGCCCACGGCGAGGAAGATCGGCTCGCCGCCGGTGCGGTAGCTGTCGTAGGGGGCGATGTTCGGGTGGGCGTTGCCGGTGCGTTGCGGCGTGCGCCCGGAGGCGAAGTGGTTCGGCAGGTGCGGGTGCAGCAGCGAGATGCCGCAGTCGTACAGGGCGATGTCCACCGACTGCCCGCGCCCGCTGCGTTCGCGCTCGTGCAGCGCCAGCAGGATGCCGGCCACGGCGTTCAGACCGGTGACCATGTCGACGATCGGCAGGCCGATGCGCAACGGCCCGCCCTCGGCCTCGCCGTTCACGCTCATCAGCCCGGCCATGGCCTGGATCGCCGCGTCGTAGCCGGGCAGCCCGCCCAGCGGGCCGTCGGCGCCGAAGCCGGATACCGCGCAGTGGACCAGCCGCGGGAAGCGCGGGCTGAGCACCTCGGCGTAGCCGATGCCCCAGCGCGCCAGGGTGCCGGGCTTGAAGTTCTCGATCAGCACGTCGGCACCTTCCAGCAGTTGCAGCAGCAACTCGATGCCCTCGGGCTTGGACAGGTCGACGGCGATGCCCTTCTTGTTACGGTTGACGCCACGGAAGTAGGCGGCGGTATCGCCCTCGAAGGGCGGGCCCCAGCCGCGCGTCTCGTCGCCGCCCAGGGGTTCCAGCTTGATCACTTCCGCGCCGTGGTCGGCCAGGGCCTGGGAGCAGTAGGGGCCGCCCAGCACGCGGCTCAGGTCGATGACTTTCAGGCCACGCAGGGCACCGGTCTCGTGGTTCATGGCAACTCTCTCTTGTCGATTCTTGTCGGTTGCGGGAAGTCAGGCCGGCAGCAGCTGCATGGCTTCGTCCAGGCTCATCTCGCCCTCGTCGAGCAGCCGGGCCAGCAGCGACGCCCCGGCTTGCAGGCCCAGCGGGTCGCGCGGCAGCAGCTTGTGCTGCAGCACCAGGTGGGCCAGGGCCAGGCGCCGGCGGTCGCTGGCCTGGCGGCCGGCTTCCCAGGCCATGAAGATGGCGCTGGCGATGTGGTAGAGCGCGCTGCCGGCCTGGCGCACCTGCTCGTCCTGGCGCGCCTCGGCCACGTCGGCCATGAGCGCCACGCTGCGCTCCAACAGCATCTCGAAACGGGCGCGGCTGGCGTCCGGCAGGCCGCTCTCGGCCAGCAGGCCGCGCAGGTACTGGTGCAGCGGCTCCAGGGCCTGTTCGCGGGTGACGGCGCGGGCGATGTCCAGCGCGACTATGTTGCTGGTGCCTTCCCAGATGGAGCCCAGGTGGGCGTCGCGGACCAGGCGCGCGTCGCTCCATTCCTCGATGTAGCCCACCCCGCCGCGCACCTCCATGGCGTCGCCGGTGACGCGCCGGGCATCGCGGCAGGCGCGGAACTTGATCAGCGGGGTCAGGATGCGCACGCACTTCTGCGCCGCGGCGTCGCCGCCATCGGCGCGCGGCAGCAGGGTGGCGATCTGCATGAACATGGAGCGCGCCTGCTCGGCCGGCAGCATCAGCTTCAGCAGTTGCTTCTGCATCAGCGGCATATCGATCAGGTGCTTGCCGAAGGCACGGCGGTGGCGGGCGATGAACAGCGCCTCGCTGAGCGCCCGGCGCATCAGGCCGGCGGCGCGCACGCCGTTGGACAGGCGCGACATGTTGACCATGTCGGCCATCTGCTGGAAGCCGCGGCCGACCTCGCCGATCAGGTAGGCGCTGGCGCCTTCCAGGCAGATTTCGCCGCTGGCCATGGAGCGGCTGCCCAGCTTGTCCTTCAGGCGCAGGATACGGTAAGCGTTGCGCGAGCCGTCCGGGCGGTGCTTGGGCAGCAGGAACAGGGTCACGCCCTTCATGCCCTCGGGCGCGCCTTCGGGGCGGGCCAGGACCATGGCCAGGTCGGCGTCGGGGTTGGAGCAGAACCACTTGTCGCCGTACAGCTTCCACTCCCCATCCTGCTGCCGCGCCAGGGTGCGGGTGCGGGCGACGTCGGAGCCGGCGGCCTGTTCGGTCATGAACATGGCGCCCTGGAACAACGTGTCGAAGTCCCGCGAAGCCAGCGATGGCAGGTAGCGCTCCACCAGCTCCGGCGCGCCGAACTTGCGCAGGGTGCGGGTCAGCGAGTCGGTCATGCTGACCGGGCAGCACAGACCGAACTCGGCCTGCACGAACAGATAGGTGAGCGCGTATTTCACCAGCGGCAGCGCGCCGTCCGGGCGGTGGCTCATGGAAGCCAGGCCGAGTTCCGAATAGGCCACGCGCTCGAGGGCGACGTAGTCCGGGTGCTTGCGGATGCTCTGCAGGTCCTCGCCGCGGCGGGTGCGCGGCGCCAGCAGCGGCGGGTTCCTGTCCGCCGACAGGGCCAGCACGTCCAGCTCGTCGCCGGCGCGGGCGCCGAGGCGTTCGAGGGTGTCGCGCCACTGCGCCAGCACCTCCGGCGGCAGGTACACCTCCAGCAGGCCCTGCAGCGAGGGGTCGCAGGCATACAGGTTGATGCCGCGGCTGTCGGGGATGTTCAGGGCGTCTTCGGGGCGGACTTCAGGCATGGCGGTCATGGCGCGTCTCCGGGTCTTGTTCTGGCGCCGAGACTAGGAGTGCGTGACGATAAGTATCCAATACAATAAAAATCATCCACGATAAGAAAAACAAATCGTAGAAACCCGGGTGCCCTGCCATGGACCTCAAGCAACTGCGCTACTTCATCGCCGTCGCCGAGGAGCTGCATTTCGGCCGCGCCGCCGCGCGCCTGTTCATCTCCCAGCCGGCGCTGAGCTTCGACATCAAGAAGCTGGAGGAGCAACTGGGCATCCAGTTGCTGGTGCGCAACAACAAGTCGGTGAAGCTGACCAACGCCGGCCAGGTGCTGCTCGACGAGGCGCGCAGCCTGTTGCTGCAGGCCGAGAAGGTGAAGCGCCTGACGCTGCTCTCCGCCGAGGGCGCGGTGGGCCAGCTGCGCGTGGGCTTCGTCAACTCCATGCTCTACCGCGGCCTGCCGCGGGCCATGGCGCGCTTCGAGGCGGAGCAGCCGAACATGGAAGTGGTGCTGATGGAGATGAACACCTCGGAACAGGCCCTGGCGCTGCAACGCGGGCAGATCGACATCGGCTTCGTGCACTGGGCCAGGCTGCCGGCCGGGATCGCCTCCGAATGCCTGGTCGCCGACCCCTTCCTCTGCTGCGTACCGGCCGGCCACCGCCTGGCCGGGCGGGCGCGCATCGACCTCGCCGAGCTGCGCGACGAGGGCTTCATCCTCTTCCCGCGCAGCCTGTCGCCGCACTACCACGACCTGATCATCGCCCGCTGCGTGGACGCCGGCTTCAGCCCGCACATCCGCCACGAGGCGCGGCTGTGGCAGACCATCGCGGCCATGGTCGGCCTGGGCATGGGCGTGGCCCTGCTGCCGCAGACGCTGTGCCTGGCCTGGAAGAACCAGGTGCGCTACCTGGAGATCGAGCAGAGCGGCGCGCGCTCGGAAATCCACGCCATCCTCGCCGCGCAGGACGCGCCCCATGCGGCCCAGGCCTTCCTGGCCACGCTCAAGGCCTGCCTGGACGAGGGCGTCGATACGCAATCGCTTATCGCACCATAAGATTAAAAAACTATTGATCCGCAGGGGCGCCGCATAGACTCCGAGCCAACCCGGGGCAACACCGACGCACGCCAGTCGCCACCCCGCGCCCTCCCCCGGAGGGCGCGCGCGGGGCCTGCGCGTCGGCGACCAGAACAACAACAATAAGCAGGACCCGCCCATGCCCAGCACGCCCTCCTCCGCAGACGCAGCGCTGCACCGCAAGGCCCGCAAGGCCGGCATCGCCTCCTTCATCGGCACCACCATCGAGTGGTACGACTTCTACATCTACGGCCTGGCCGCCGCCCTGGTGTTCGGCAAGGTGTTCTTCCCCGCCGACATGGACCCGGGCCTGGCCACGCTGCTGTCCTTCGTCACCCTCTGGTCCGGCTTCGTCGCCCGCCCGCTGGGCGGCATCATCTTCGGCCACCTGGGCGACCGGATCGGGCGCAAGAACACCCTGGTGATCACCCTGATCATGATGGGCATCGCCACCACCTGCATCGGCCTGCTGCCGGTCTACGCGCAGATCGGCGTGTGGGCGCCCGTCGCCCTGGTGGCATTGCGGGTGATCCAGGGCGTCGCCGTGGGCGGCGAATGGGGCGGCGCCATCCTCATCGCCAGCGAAAGCGCGCCCAAGGGCAAGGGCATCCTCTACGCCGCCTTCGCCCAGCAGGGCTCGCCCACCGGCAACCTGCTGGCGACCCTGGTGTTCTTCGCCCTCAGCGCCCTGCCCATGCCGGACTTCATGCTCTGGGGCTGGCGCATCCCGTTCCTGATCTCCGCGGCGCTGGTGATCGTCGGCATGGTCATCCGCCTGAAGCTGGAAGAGTCCGAGGACATGAAGCGCCTGCTGCAGCAGAAGAAGACCGTGAAGCTGCCGCTGGTGGAAGTGCTGCGCGAGCACTGGCTGATCGTGCTGCTCGGCGCCGGGGTGCTGCCGATCATCCACGTCACCTACTTCAAGAGCACCTTCGCCCTGTCCTGGGCCACCAAGACCCTCGGCTACAGCCAGGGCACCTTCCTCAGCATCATCGTCATCGCCCTGGTGGTGCAGTTCTTCAGCCAGCCGTTCGGCGCGCTGCTGGCCTCGCGCATCGACATGCGCAAGGCGGCCTGCCTGATGGTGCTGCCGGAGTTCATCCTGATGCCGGCGATGTTCTTCGCCGTGGAAACCAACGTCTACTGGATAGCCGCCGTGGGTATGTGCCTGGCCACGGTGCCCCATGCGATGTTCTACGGCGCGGTGGGCGGCATCCTCGCCCGCGCCTTCCCCGCGCGGGTGCGCTACACCGGGCTGTCGCTGGCCTACCAGCTGTGCTCGCTGCTGGTGGGCGGCGGCACGCCGGTGCTGGCCCAGTGGATACTCAACAGCACCGGCAGCATCGTCGGCGTGGCCATCGCCTCGGGGCTCTACGCCCTGGTCTCGCTGACCTGCACCCTGGCGCTGCTGCGCATCACCGGCTTCCGGGCCGGCGAGCTGTCCAGCGCTGAACGCGCCGACGCCCGCGAACTGGCCGCGGGCGCCACGGCGGAGCCCGACGCTCCCGAGCGCGGCCGGCCGTTGCCCGCCGGCCCGCACCCGGCCTGAATCAGGCCTCCTCGAAGTGCATCTCCGGCGGCTGCTGACGGAAGCCGCCGGTGAGCACGGCCAGGTACAGCACCCCGGCGGTGAGCCAGGCCAGGCCCAGGTAGATGGCCAGGTGGTCGAGGCTGGCCATCAGCCAGAGGTCGGCGACCAGGCCGATCAGCGGGAAGGCCAGGAACAGCACCGCGCCGCGCAGGCCGCGTTCGCCGCGGGCGATCCAGTAGTGGAAGATCACCGACAGGTTGACCAGGCTGAAGGCCAGGAAGGCGCCGAAGTTGATGAACGAGGTGGAGGTGGTCACGTCCATCTCCAGCGCCAGCAGCGCGACCACGCCGCACAGCACGATGCTGCCCACCGGGGTGCCGAAGCGCTCGCTCAGGGTGCCGAAGAAGGCCTTGGGCAGCACGCCGTCGCGGCCCATGGCGAACAGCAGGCGCGAGGCGCTGGCCTGGGCCGACAGACCGGAGGTGAACTGGCCGACGATCAGGCCGATGAGGAAGATGCTGACGAAGAGGTCGCCGCCGATGTTGCGGGCGATCTCGTAGGCCGCCGAGTCGGCGTTCTGGAACTCGGTGGACGGGTGCGCGAGCTGCACGAAGTAGCTGGCGGCGATGAAGATGAAGCCGCCGATCAGGGTGATCAGCAGGATGGCGCGCGGGATGTTCTTGCGCGGCTCGTGGGTTTCCTCGGTCAGGGTGCTGACCGCGTCGAAGCCCAGGAACGAATAGCAGGCGATGGCCGCGCCGCTCATGATCAGCGGCAGCTGCACGCCCTCCTTGAAGAAGGGTTCCAGCGACCACAGCGGCTTGCTGGCGTCACCCAGCACGTAGTGCACCGCCAGCAGCACGAAGGCCGCCAGCACCAGGAACTGCACCAGCATCAGCACGCTGTTGACGTTCTTCGCCAGGCGCAGGCCGATGACGTTGATGCCGGTGGTCACCCCGATGAAGGCCAGCACCCACAGCGCCTGGGGCACCGCCGGGAAGGCCGAGTGCAGGTAGGCCGCGCCGATCAGCCAGATGGCCATGGGCAGGAACAGGTAGTCCAGCAGCACGCCCCAGCCGGCGAGGAAGCCCAGCTTGGGGCTGATGGACTTGCGCACGTAGGTGTAGGCCGAGCCGGCCACCGGGAAGGCGGCGGCCATGCGCCCGTAGCTGAGGGCGGTGAAGAGCATAGCCACCGAGGCCACGAGGTAGGCCGCGGGCACCACGCCGCCGGTGGTGTCGGCGAGGATGCCGAAGGTGCCGAGGACGATGATGGGGGTCATGTAGGCGATGCCGAACAGCACCACCGAACCCAGCGAGAGGGTGCGCTTGAGTCGAGCCATTGAGTGCTTACTCCGAGTTGTGTTTGTTATGGCAGAGTCGAAATCGACGCGTGCAAAGGCGCCTCCCCTCACCCGGGAGACGCAGGCGGGAGGGACGCTCCCACCGGTACTTCTTGGCTGGATCGTTGGCGCGGCCCTGCGCCTTCCGGGGCTCAGCCCGGAATCAGCAGCTCGCGCAGGCCGTCGGCGTGCTCGCGCGTCTCGCCGGGCAGCACGAAGCGGCACTCGGCGATGTAGCTGTAGTCGCGGCGCGCCTGCTGCAGGCGCGCCAGGTCCAGTTCCACGCGCATCCGGCACTCCTCGCGGCCGGCCTCGCAGAGCAGCTGGCCGAAGGGGTCGACCACCGCGCTGCCGCCGGCGAACACCAGGCCGCCGTCGCCTTCGCCGACGCGGTTCACCATCACCGCGTAGGCCTGGTTCTCCATGGCCCGGCCGGTGATCGCGGTGCGGTGGGTGGGGCCGTAGGGGTCCATGTTGCCGTTGGTCACCAGGATCAGCTCGGCGCCCAGCTGGCCGAGGGCGCGGGCGCTTTCCGGGAACTCGATGTCGAAGCAGATCAGGATGCCCACCCGCACGCCCTTGAACAGCGCGGTGGCGTAGCGGTCGCCGGGGGTGAAGATGCCGCGGTCGGAGGCCCACAGGTGGGTCTTGCGGTACTTCAGGGCGATGCCCTCGGGGGTGACCAGCAGCGTGGTGTTGTAGAAGCGGCCGTCGTCGCCGGCCTCGGCGATGCCCACCACCACGGCGACGTCGCGCTCCCGCGCAACCTGCTGCACGGCGCGCACGCTGGGGCCGTCCAGCGGCTCGGCGAGGCGGGCGACGTTGTCCTCGGTGGGGAAGCCCATCAGCTGGGTCTCGGGGAACACCACCAGGTCGGTATCCGCGGCGCAGGCGCGGATCGCCGCCAGGGTACGCCCGAGGTTGTAGGCGGTGTCGCCGTCGCGGCCGGCCAGTTGGACGAGTTCGACCTTCATTGCAGCTCCTGTGGTTCTTGTTGCGGGCTCGCTCGCCACGCGGGATGGATCAGCCGTCCTGGCGGGAAACATGACCGCCCGGCGCAAAAGGGTCAGAATGCGCGCCGGGCCGGTGCAAGGCATTCACCGAGTATGCAGTTCGCCAGCGCGCCCGGGTAATTACGCCCACGTGGTAACCCAACAGGGGTAGAGGCATGAACCTTACGCTGCAGGACATCGCCTGGCACCGCTCGGTCGGGCAGTTGATCGAGACGCTGGACAAGCCCAACTTCTGGCTCGCCCTGGTGCGCCTGCTGAACGAGTATGTGCCATTCGACAGCTGGGTGGCGCTGCTCTTCAGCAACGGCCGCCCGCAGGTGTTCGCCGAATGCCCGGGCGAGGACGGCGGCCCCGACCCGCTGTTCCAGGACTACCTCAAGGGCCTGTACCTGCTCGACCCCTTCTACATCGCCAGCCGCGAGGCCCCGGGCAGCGGCCTGCTGCGCCTGGCCGACGTGGCCCCGGAATGCTTCGAGCAGACCGACTACTACCAGCGCTACTTCCGCCTCAACGTGGTGGCCGACGAGGTGCAGTTCAACGTGCAGCTCGACGCCGAGCGCACCCTGTGCCTGTCCCTGGGCAGCAAGGGCCGCTTCAGCGCCGAACAGGTCGCCCTGCTCGACCTGCTGCGCCCCTGGGTGGCCGGCCTGATGCGCCAGCGCATGGCCTTCGAACGCGAACTGCTGGAGCAGGCCACGCCACCGGCGCCGCGCTGGCAGAGCCGCCTGGAAGAAACCGTGGAACGCCTGGAAACTCCGCTGACGGCCCGCGAGCTGGAAGTGGGCCGGCTGATGCTCAGCGGCTGCTCCAGCAAGGAGATAGCGCGCAAGCTGGCGATCTCGGCGGAGACGGTGAAGGTGCACCGCAAGCACATGTACAGCAAGCTGGGGATCAAGTCGCAGTCGGAGTTGTTTTCGTTGTTTCTGCAGGCGCAGGGGTAAGTAGGGCGCATAACCGCGAACGGTTATGCGCCCTACGAACTTGCCGGCTGACGCGGCGTTCGGCGTGAAGCGAAACCACGAAGCTCCCTGAAACCCTGTGCAAGGCACTGGGTTCCCGCATTCGCGGGAATGACGAGGGTGAGGCCAGGAGTATCAGGATGACTCCAAATTCCCCACCCACTCCGAACAGCCCCTCTCCCTCCGGGAGAGGGCTGGGGTGAGGGCAACGGACTTCGCCGACACTCCACTGCCAACCCCATACTCCGCTCCCCCACCCTAACCCTCCCCCGCAAGCGGGAGAGGGGACCGTTCGGCGTGAAGCGCAATCACCAAGCTCCCTGAAACCCTGTGCTAGGCACTGGGTTCCCGCGTTCGCGGGAATGACGAGGGTGAGGCCAGGAGTGTCAGGCTAACTCCAAATTCCCTATCCACTCCGAACGGCTCCCTCTCCCTCCGGGAGAGGGCTGGGGTGAGGGCAACGGGACTTCGCCGACACTCCACTGCCAACCCTGCACGCCGCTCCCCCTCCCTACCCCTCCCCCGCAAGCGGGAGAGGGAACCGTTCGGCGTGAAGCGCAATCACCAAGCTCCCTGAAACCCTGTGCAAGGCACTGGGTTCCCGCGTTCGCGGGAATGACGAGGATGGGACCAGCAGTATCAGGATGACTCCAGACTCCCCGGCCACTCAGGACAGCCCCCTCTCCCTTCAGGGAGAGGGTTGGGGAGAGGGCGCTCTTAACCCCACACACCACAACCCCCGGCAATCCCCCCCAAACAGGTCCATGCTTGAACCCAGGAGGACCACAACCATGACCCTCAGTGTCTTCGACATGTTCAAGCCCGGCGTCGGCCCGTCCAGCTCGCACACCGTCGGCCCCATGCGCGCCACCCGCGAGTTCGTCGAGCGCCTGCGCGCGGCCGACCTGCTGACCCGCGTAACGCGCGTGGAGGTGAACCTCTACGGCTCGCTCAGCGCCACCGGCAAGGGCCACGCCACCGACCGTGCCTGCCTGATCGGCCTGCTCGGCATCGACCCGGCGGACGCCGACCCCGCCGCCCTGGCGCCGCTGGTGGACGCCATCTTCGCCGAACACAGCCTGGCCCTGGACGGCGAGCACGTCATCGACTTCAGCCCCGGCCGCGACCTGGTGTTCCACGACGGCAGCCTGCCGGCCCACCCCAACGGCATGCGCCTGCGCGCCCTGGACGCCGCCGGCCACGTGCTGGCCGAGCGCACCTGCTACTCGGTGGGCGGCGGCTTCGTGGTCGACGAGGCCGACTTCAACACCGACCGCGCCCTGCCCGACAACCCCATGCCCTACCCCTTCCACAGCGCCGAGGAACTGCTGCGGCTGTGCCATGCCCACGGCTTCCGGCGCATCAGCGACCTGATGTGGGCGAACGAGCTGAGCCTGCGCAGCGAGGACCAGATCCACGCCGGCCTTGCACACATCTGGGCGGAAATGCAGGCCTGCGTGCGCCGCGGCCTGGAGACCGAGGGCACCCTGCCCGGCGGCCTCAGGGTGCGCCGCCGCGCGCCCATGCTCTACCGCCGGCTGAACGAGGCCGGCAGCGGCAACCTGATCGCCAGCACCCTGGGCGCCATGGACTGGGTCGACCTCTGGGCCCTGGCGGTGAACGAGGAAAACGCCGCCGGCGGCCGCGTGGTCACCGCCCCCACCAACGGCGCGGCCGGCATAGTCCCGGCGGTGCTGCACTACTACGCCCACTACCAGGCCGACGCGCCCATGGACGCCATCGAGCGCTACCTGCTGACCGCTGCCGCCGTCGGCATCCTGTGCAAGCTCAACGCCTCCATCTCCGGCGCCGAGGTGGGCTGCCAGGGCGAGGTCGGCTCGGCCTGCGCCATGGCCGCGGCGGGCCTGGCCGAAGTGCTGGGCGGCAGCCTGGAACAGGTGGAGAACGCCGCCGAAATCGGCCTGGAACACAACCTCGGGCTGACCTGCGACCCGGTCGCAGGACTCGTCCAGGTGCCCTGCATCGAGCGCAACGCCATGGCCTCGCTCAAGGCCATCAACGCAGCCCAACTGGCCCTGCGCGGCGACGGCCAGCACCTGGTGTCGCTGGACAAGGCCATCGACACCCTGCGCGACACCGGCCGCGACATGATGGACAAGTACAAGGAGACGTCGAAGGGCGGCCTGGCGGTGAACGTGATCGCCTGCTGAGCACGACCGCCTGGTCGGAAATCGGACAAAACACCATTAACCATCTAGTTAATTAGCTTGCTAAGGGTATAATTCGCACTCCCACACTGCGAGATTCCCGGCATGAGACAAGCACAGCGCGCCTCTGGCGCCAGCACCTTCATTCTGGTCGGCCTGGGGGTGGTCATCGCCCTCCTCGGCCTCGCCCTGGCCGCCGGCGGCGCCCGCCTGGCCAGCCTGGGCGGTTCCTGGTACTTCCTCATCGGCGGCCTGGCCATGGCCCTGCCCGGCGTCCTGCTGGCGCTGCGCAAGCCGGCCGGCGCCTGGCTGTTCGCCGCCTTCCTGGCGGGCACCGCCCTCTGGGCCCTGGCCGACGCCGGGCTGGCGTTCTGGCCGCTGTTCTCGCGGCTGTTCATGTTCGGCGCCATCGGCCTGGCGGTGGCGCTGATCTACCCCATGCTGGTGCGCGCCTCCGGCGGCGTCGCCGGGCGCGGCGCCTATGGCGTGGCCGCGGTGCTCGCCGTGCTGCTGGCGGTGGCCGCCGGCAACATGTTCGTCGCCCACCCCAGCGTCGCCCCCACAGGCGACGGCCCGGGGCTGACGCCGGTGGACCCGGCCCACGCGCAGAAGGACTGGGCCCACTACGGCAACACCGAGGGCGGCAGCCGCTTCGCCGCGCTGGACCAGATCAACCGCGGCAACGTCGACAAGCTCGAGGTGGCCTGGACCTACCATACCGGTGACGTGGCCGAGAGCGACGGCAACGGCGCCGAGGACCAACTCACCCCGCTGCAGGTCGGCGACAAGGTGTTCATCTGCACCCCGCACAACGACCTGATCGCGCTGGACGCCGACACCGGCAAGCAGCTGTGGAAGAACGAAATCAACGCGCAGTCCAAGGTCTGGCAGCGCTGCCGCGGCCTGGCCTACTTCGACGCGACCAAGACCGTCGCCCAGCCCACCCAGCCCAACAGCACGCCGGTCACCGCCGTCAGCGTGCCGGCCGGCGCCAACTGCCAGCGCCGCCTGCTGACCAACACCATCGACGCCCGCCTGATCGCCGTGGACGCCGACACCGGCGCCTTCTGCCAGGGCTTCGGCAACGACGGCCAGGTGGACCTCAAGGCCGGCCTGGGCGACGTGCCCGACTCCTACTACCAGCTCAGCTCCGCACCGCTGATGGCCGGCACCACCGTCGTGGTCGGCGGCCGCGTGGCGGACAACGTCCAGACCGACATGCCCGGCGGCGTGATCCGCGGCTTCGACGTCATCAGCGGGCAGATGCGCTGGGCCTTCGACCCGGGCAACCCGCAGGACAAGCAGGCCCCGGCGCCGGGCAGCACCTACGTGCGCAGCACCCCCAACAGCTGGGCGCCGATGTCCTACGACGCGGCGATGAACACCGTGTTCCTGCCCATGGGCAGCTCCTCCACCGACATCTACGGCGTGGAGCGCACGAAGCTCGACCACACCTACGGCGCCTCGATCCTCGCCGTGGACGCCACCACCGGCGCCGAGAAGTGGGTGTTCCAGACCGTGCACAACGACCTCTGGGACTTCGACCTGCCCATGCAGCCGAGCCTGGTGGACTTCCCCGTGGCCGACGGCAAGAGCGTGCCGGCCGTGGTGATCGGCACCAAGGCCGGGCAGATCTACGTGCTCGACCGCGCCACCGGCAAGCCGCTGACCCAGGTCGACGAAGTGCCGGTGAAAGCCGCCAATATCCCCAACGAGCCCTACTCGCCGACCCAGCCGAAATCGGTGGGCATGCCGCAGATAGGCGCGCAGACCCTCACCGAATCGGACATGTGGGGCGCCACCCCGTACGA
Organism: Pseudomonas citronellolis; assembly: GCF_900112375.1. Lineage (GTDB taxonomy): Bacteria > Pseudomonadota > Gammaproteobacteria > Pseudomonadales > Pseudomonadaceae > Pseudomonas > Pseudomonas citronellolis. The sequence goes on from NZ_FOLS01000016.1 coordinate 103,123, forward strand.
CCAACTGCTGTGCCGCATCGACTTCAAGAAGATGCGCTACGACGGCCTGTACACCGCGCCGGGCACCGACCTCTCGCTGAGCTTCCCCGGCTCCCTGGGCGGCATGAACTGGGGCAGCATCTCCACCGACCCGGTGCACGGCTTCATCTTCGTCAACGACATGCGCCTGGGCCTGTGGGTGCAGATGGTCCCCTCGGCCAACAAGGGCCAGGCCGCTTCCGGCGGCGAAGCGCTGAACACCGGCATGGGCGCGGTGCCGCTCAAGGGCACGCCCTACGCGGTGAACAAGAACCGCTTCCTCTCGGTGGCCGGCATCCCCTGCCAGGCGCCGCCCTTCGGCACCCTCAGCGCCATCGACCTGAAGACCCGCAAGGTCGCCTGGCAGGTGCCGGTGGGCACGGTCGAGGACACCGGCCCGCTGGGCATCCGCATGCACCTGCCGATCCCCATCGGCCTGCCGACCCTCGGCGGCACCCTGTCCACCCAGGGCGGCCTGGTGTTCATCGCCGGCACCCAGGACTTCTACCTGCGCGCCTACGACAGCGGCAACGGCAAGGAAATCTGGAAGGCCCGCCTGCCCGTGGGCAGCCAGGGCGGCCCGATGACCTACGTCTCGCCCAGGACCGGCAAGCAGTACATCGTGGTCACCGCCGGCGGCGCCCGCCAGTCGCCGGACCGCGGCGACTACGTGATGGCCTACGCCCTGCCCTGAACCATGAGCCCGCCACTCCGGCGGGCGCCCTCTTCCGGCGCGGCCCAGGGCCGCGTCTCCCCTCATCCGGTAAGTGTTCCGTCATGCGATTCCCCTCCACCTCCCTGCGCCTGCTGCTGGGCGCCGCCTGCCTCACCCCGTCCCTGGCCCTGGCCGACGACCCGCTCGAACGCTCGACGCTGAGCGGCGACTGGGGCGGCCTGCGCCACGAACTGGACGACCAGGGCATCCGCTTCACCGGCGAATACAGCGGCGAGACCGTGTACAACGCCGACGGCGGCCTCAAGCGCTCGGCGCGCTATTCGCAGAACCTCAAGCTCGGCGTGCGCTTCGACCTGGGCAAGCTCTACGGCCTGGACAACGGCGGCCTGGTGCAATTGACCGTGAACGACCGCCGCGGCAACGACGGCTCCGGCGACCTGGTCGGCAACCGCCTGCCGGTGCAGGAAAACTACGGCGGCCTCTACACCCGCCTCACCGAACTGAGCTACGAGCGCAACCTGTTCACCCCGGCGCTGGACGTGAAGCTCGGCTACATGGCCATGGGCAACGACCTCGGCGGCCTGGACAGCGGCATCCTCTGCAACTTCATGAACGCCGGTTTCTGCGGCCACCCGCTGAACATGTCCGGCGGCAGCGGCTGGAGCAACTACCCCAACGCCCACCTGGGCGTGCGCCTGAAATACAGCTTCTCGCCGGCCTGGCAGTTGCGCGTGGCGGCCTTCAACGTCGACCCCGAGAGCAACGGCAACTCCAGCCGCGCCTGGCACCTCACGCCCAAGCACAGCACCGGCACCGTGGTGCCCGTCGAACTGGTCTACAAACGCCTCGACGAGCTGCCCGGCGAATACAAGCTGGGCTGGTACTACGACAGTTCCGACGCCCAGCGCATCGGCAGCGACGAGAAGGTCGCCGGGCGCGACGGCCACTACCTGCTGGCCGACCAGGCCGTGTGGCACGCGCAGCATCGCCCGGGGCAGAGCCTGCACCTCTTCGGCCAGGTCTCGGTGGCCAGCTCGGCGGCCTCGCCCTTCAGCAAGTGGTACAGCGCCGGCGTGGTGCTCTACCAGCCCTTCGCCGGCCGCCCGCGCGACACCCTCGCCCTGGGCTTCGGCCGCGCCGTGCCCAACCCGCGCAGCCGCGAACTGCAGGAAGACAACGCCCTGGCCAACGGCCAGGCCTACCCCGAGCTGGACAACGCCGAGCGCCTGGTCGAACTGAGCTACGGCTTCCAGGCCACGCCCTGGCTGCTGCTGCGCCCGGACGTGCAATACGTGATCGAGCCGGGCGCCTTCTCCGGGCAAAGCATCGACAACGCCCTGGTCTTCGGCCTGCAGGTCAAGGCCACGCTCTGATCCCCGCCGCCGGCCGCCAGCGAACGGCGGCCGGCGCGCCAATATTGCAGTTCGCGGCACAAGCTTTCTCAGCGACAGAAAATATCGTTAGCTTGCTTTCTTTTTTCCCCGCTTCGGGCTAAGTTCGGCCTCGCAAGCCTTCCACACCATAAGAATCCGCCCGCAACGCCCAGCCCATTGACCTTCGCCCGAGCACAGCGGCGCAACGCCTGCCATGCTCAATGGCGGTCCGCTGCGCCATGCCGGCAGCCCACCCCCGTGATCAAGCCCGACGACTGGAGATTCCATGAACCTGTCGCTGCTAAGCCGTTACGCCTTCTTCGCCGCTTGTGTGCTCTTCACCCTGTTCAGCCTGCCCTTCCTCGGGCACGACTGGGTCTGGCCCTTCACCCTGGTGACACTCGCCCTCAGCCTGCTGGGCGTGTTCGACCTGCTGCAGGCGCCCCACGCGGTGAGGCGCAACTACCCCATCCTCGGCAACATCCGCTACCTGGTCGAAGGCATCCGCCCGGAAATCCGCCAGTACCTGCTCGAAGGCGACCGCGAGGCCCTGCCCTTCTCCCGCGCCCAGCGCGGCCTGGTGTACGCCCGCGCCAAGCAGGAAACCGCCGACAAGCCCTTCGGCACCCTCATCGACGTCTATGAATCCGGCTTCGAATTCATCGCCCACTCCATCCGCCCGGTGCCGCTGGCCGACCCCAGCACCTTCCGCGTGACGGTCGGCGGGCCCGAGTGCAAGCAGCCCTACTCCATCTCGGTGTTCAACATCTCCGCCATGAGCTTCGGCGCCCTCAGCGCCAACGCCATCCGCGCGCTGAACAAGGGCGCGCGCATGGGCAACTTCATCCACGACACCGGCGAAGGCAGCATCAGCCCCTACCACCGCGAATACGGCGGCGACCTGACCTGGGAACTGGGCAGCGGCTACTTCGGCTGCCGCGGCGACGACGGCCGCTTCGACCCCGAACGCTTCGCCGCCCAGGCCGCCAGCCCGCAGGTGAAGATGATCGAAATCAAGCTCAGCCAGGGCGCCAAGCCGGGCCACGGCGGCATCCTGCCCAAGCACAAGGTCACCGCCGAGATCGCCGCCACCCGCGGCGTGCCCATGGGCCAGGACTGCGTATCGCCGTCCAGCCACAGCGAATTCAGCACGCCCAGGGAACTGCTCGACTTCATCGTCCGCCTGCGCGAACTCTCTGGCGGCAAGCCGGTGGGCTTCAAGCTGTGCATCGGCCACCCCTGGGAATTCATGGGCATCGCCAAGGCCATGCACGAAACCGGCATCCTCCCCGACTTCATCGTGGTCGACGGCAAGGAAGGCGGCACCGGCGCCGCCCCGGTGGAATTCGTCGACCACATGGGCCTGCCCATGCGCGAAGGCCTGCTGTTCGTGCACAACACCCTGGTCGGCCTGAACCTGCGCGACAAGATCCGCGTCGGCGCCAGCGGCAAGGTGGTCAGCGCCTTCGACATCGCCAGCGTACTGGCCATGGGCGCCGACTGGGCCAACTCCGCCCGCGGCTTCATGTTCGCCATCGGCTGCATCCAGAGCCAGAGCTGCCACACCAACAAATGCCCCACTGGCGTAGCCACCCAGGACCCACTGCGCCAACGCGCCCTGGTAGTGCCGGACAAGGCCGAGCGCGTCTACAACTTCCACCGCAACACCCTGAAAGCCCTGGCCGAAATGCTCGCCGCCGCCGGCCTGCGCCACCCCTCGGAAGTGGAAGCCAAACACCTGGTGCGCCGAGTGTCGTCCAGCGAAATCCGCCTGTTCGCCCACCTGCACTACTTCCTCAAGCCGGGCGAACTGCTCAGCGGCAATATCGAAGGGGAGTTCTACGAGCGGATGTGGCGCATGGCGCGCAGTGACAGCTTTGAGGCTAATGGGGCCTGATCTTGAGGGGATCAGCAGAGCAAACAGGTCGGTGGCTGGTGACTATCGGCCAGGAGCGGACTGCCTATCCGAAAATGAAACTGTTCCTTTTTCTCGCCCCAGCCGCCTCCCTGTTCCGTCCGATTGACAGTCCCGCGGCAACTCCCTAACGTTGCCTCGCCGCCCAACCTGGGCGGTACGGGATTGGCGTCCCGTGCTCGGTAGACGCAGGAGACTTTGTCCTGCGTCTAGCACGGCTGCACCCGCGTTATGGGAGGGCCGTGTGGGGCATCTTCGGATGCGCCGGTCCGAGTCCGGTACGCCAACCTGCACGGTCCGCCCACCCTGATTGGCGTCAGGGCGCGGAAAACCAGCCTACTCGGAGATTTTCCCATGCATATCGCATCCGCTGTTCTACCCCACCCTCTCAAGAACACCGCCCCGTCGGAGCTTTACGACGCTGCCCAATCCCGCCAATCGGCCCTGGTCAATCTGCTGCGCCTGCTGGCCGGCGCGCCGGACCTGGGTTCGCCCGCCGAGGATGTGCTGGACGGCGCCTTCTGCGCGCTGGAGTACCTGGCGGCCGATGCCGAGCGGTTGTATGCCGCCGCTGAGGAACGCGGCCGGGCGTAAGGGGCGTGACGTGAAGCGCTATCCGCCGGTAGTGGGTGGCGCTTCGATCCCGTAGGCGCAACTGTCGTGCCGACTGCGCCGAGGCGCTCTTCGTAGGATGGGTTGAGTTTGCGAAACCCATGCGGTCATAGCGATGGGTATCGCTTCGCTCAACCCATCCTACGAGGTCCAGTGTTTGCTGAAGCAGTCCTGTAGGAGCAACTGTCTTACAGCCCACGCCCGGATGCTCTTCGTAGGAGCGAGCTTGCTCGCGAACAGATTCCGCAGCGGGGCTGGTTCGCGAGCAAGCTCGCTCCTACGAGAAGCCGCGCCCGCCCGTATGGTAGGACCTTGTCCGCGATAGCCAGAGGTTCCGGCGCGATTCGTGGATGAGATCCGCTCCTACGGGCTGCCACACACCGAGCCTCTTGTAGGAGCGCGCCCTGCGCGCGAATCCCGGGCGCGTACAAAAAGCCGCATTACTGCACCAGCTTGCGTATCGACCTCCCAAACCAGGAAGACCAGAAGCTGGACGGTGAACCGAATGCCTTCCATCGTTGAACAGCTACTTCAAGCTGGCTCTGCAGTTCCTGGAGTCGCAATGTGAAAGCAGGATCGTTTTCATCCGCACTGGAGACAAAGTCATCCAGCGCCTGAACCTTCGCTTAGCCGTGCATCGCCATCAGGGAGACACGACTACTCGATAGCCTCAAACGCCTCATGGTACTGAACAGTGCCGGTCGGCAGCTCACCAGCAAATACCTGCGCCTGGAAGTATTCCTGGGGCACTCCAGGCAATTCCAAACCCGGGTGGGCCTTGAAACCGAAACGGCCATAGTAGCCAGGGTCGCCCAGCACTACGCAGCCAATACCGCCGAGGCGTTGCAGCTCTGCCAGGGCCGCTTTCATCAAGGCCGAGCCAATGCCCTGGCCCTGACGATCCGGCCATACGGAGATCGGCCCGAGTCCGTACCAGCCACTTGCGCCAGACGAAATTCGAGCCGGTGAGATGGCGACATGGCCGACGACCTCACCATCTTCTACCGCCACCAGGGAGACGGTGAGTTGCCAGCAGCGGCGCAGGGCGTTGACGATGAATTGCTCGGTATGGCTTGAGTGTTCTTCGTTTTCGAATGCCGCTGTGGTCAGCAGTGTGATGGTTTCGATGTCTTCGGGCTGTTCGTTGCGGATGGTCACGCTCATGGCGATTTGCTCTTCAGTCCCTTGGTCGATCAGGCGGATTTATTGGTTTTGCGTCAACGGCAAGTGCAGATCAAGAACGCAGCACCACCGGGATCCGCTGGCGACGAAAATCGCATGCTACCGAGCCGCTACCTCGTGCGACAGCTGACCACTGCGGCCTCTCCACGCCTCGACCAATGAGGCCTGAACTCAGAAGTCGTACCGCACGTTCACCATCAGGTTGCGCGGTGGCCCGTAGTGGCCGTAGCTGCCGGAGAACCCAGCGTAGTACTTCTCGTCGAGCAGGTTGTTCAGGTTCAGCGTGGTCGAGAGATGGTCGGTGAGCCGGTAGCGCGCCATCAGGTTGACCATGGTGTAGTCGTCCTGCCCCACGCGGCTGTTGTAGCGGCTGAAGTACAGCGAGTTGCTGGAGTTCCAGCTGGCGCCGCCGCCCAGGGTCAGGCGATTCCAGTCGCCGGTCAGTATGAGGGTGAGCTTTTCGGCGGTAGCGGTGGGCTGAAAATTGCCGTCAGGGGACGGTTGCTATCCGCCAGGAGCGGACAAGCCCTTTCGTGTGGCGCCTTCAGTGATCTACCTCAACACCGGCCAGGTTCGAATCCCGCAAAGTGCCTTTTTCACTCCCCTGGAGAACCCTCATGTTTCCCGAGTTCCGCGAAAAGATTTCTCGCCTCAAGACCGAGGATCCGCATTTTGCAAAGCTCTTCCATAGCCACAACGAGCTCGACCAGGAGATCAAGAACATGGAAGCGGGCATCACTCCCGCAACCCACGACACCATCGAGTCGCTGAAGAAGCAGAAGCTGCAGCTCAAGGACGATCTCTACGAAATTCTGCGCAAGAAAGATGGCTGCCAATGCGGACATGGCTGCGGCGGTTGACTAGCCCTGGGGCATAGATCCCGGCCTTCGATGCAAAGCCGTTGAATCAGGCCAACGACCACGGGCCCCAACTACCGTAACAATTCACCGATAATGAAACCCCTGCTACTAGCTGGGGTTTCATCATTTCAGCCCCTGCCCTGCCTGCTGCATAACATCCGAGAGCACGTCACCATAGCCTCGACCAGAACATCCTCTCCGAGGACTGCAACTGCGCATCTTCGGACTTGGCTTTCCAGTATCGGTCCCAGGGATTTTGACAGCAGGGAACTGGCACTCTCTGAGTGGCGGCTCACCCAGGCGTCATGCCGGAGCTAAAGAATCGCTGCGACTACGCCTCAAAAATACGAAAGGGCGTCCATTAGGATGCCCTTTTTCATGTCTTTGGAGGTCGTTGGATTGATCCTGCCAAGGTCCCCTGCCTCGTCTTCTTCGGATACCAGGTCACCACGTAGTAGCCGAACCACCAGTTGAATCCAGAGCCGTAAGCAGACCTTTCATGCGTATGAAATCAAACCCTTGAAACCACTATGGCAGAGCAGCCCAGTGCGTCCTATTGCTCGAGTTTTCTCAGGCTCCAAAACTAGGTCAGAGGCTTTCTGGCTCGTTGATTTCGACACTTTTTCGACACATTGAGCGGCAGTTTTCGGCCATTAGCTGTCGCTCGAGCTTAGCGGTTAATGTCAGCCGGACAGAGGTCGCTGTCTTTCGCGCCGTCGTCATTCATGGTCCCGCGGTGGCACTCTGCCCACTACGAGATGTATCGTCTCCTTGCGTCATTCTGCGCAGCCAGGGAGGACAGCCAGTGATTTCTATCGGCGACATCTACAACCAAGACATCAATTTCCTCTTCGGATCAGGAGCATCGTTCGGCCTGCTCCCGACCCTCCAACTGCAGGTCCAGACTGGTGAGGGCAATTCGCGCTACACGCTGGAAGATCTAGCCACCAGATTTGAGCGTGAGGGCGACAAGCGCCTAATTCCGCTGTTCATGCATTACTACGCCAGCTGTATCCGTCCGGCTGAGGAGCTTAGCCTGGAGCGGGCAGTGGCCGGAGAGGCAGGCGCCACGGTTATCAAGAACTACCGCACCTTCCTAACGACAGCGCTCGAAATGGTAAAACGCCGCAAAGCGCTGGATCGTCGTTGCAATGTGTTCACGACGAACTATGACGGTTGCTTCCCGCTCGTGGCCGACGCGCTTATCAAGGAGGGCCACACTGACTTCGTATTGAATGATGGTGCACGGGGGTTCACACGGCGCATCCTACAGGCCCGAAATTTCGGGTCTTACCTTTGCCAGGCCGGTGTCTTCGGCCGTCATCAGAGCAGCATCCCTCAAATCAACCTGATCCATTTGCATGGGTCGGTCTATTGGAGCAAGTTGGACGCCACGATTCAGGTCGGCTACGACCTGTCTAGCCGCGAAGAACTGCTGGATGCTGACGCTATGGCGTTGCTGCAGCCATTTTCGGCTGCGCTTAATAACCCTGCATCGACACTTGCCGACGTCCCAGTCCCAGATTTCACCGATGATGAACTGGACGCTTTTTGGGACAAATATGAGCGGATTCCAATCGTGAACCCGACCAAGTGGAAGTTCCACGAGACGGTCTACGAGGAGCATTACTATCAAATGCTGCGGCTGCTCAGTTATGAGCTTGAGAAGCCCAACGCCGTGCTCATCACCTTCGGGTTCTCGTTTGCCGACGAGCACATCTTCAACCTCGTCATGCGTTCTCTTTCCAATCCGGGTCTGCAGGTGTTTGTTTGCTGTTACAGCCAGTCCGGGCACGCCGAAATGGAGAATAAATTCAAGGGCAACCGTAACGTCAAGTGCCTGATGCTACAGAGTGGGGTGATGGACTTCACCGCATTCAATGAGCAGGTATTGGCTTGGCCGGAGGCTACAGCTCTTGCACCTGCTCCCCCCATAGCTCCAGCAACTCCTCCTGCGGCCGATGCAGACCTCGAGAACCTGGCATGAGTATTCGCGTTGGCGAGGTCATCGCCGTCCATGGAACAAAATTGGTTCTGAAGATCGACGAACAGTCGAGCAAGGAAACCCTGTTCTACGAAGGAGAGAAATACAAGGGAGTCTCAATCCGCGAATACCTATCCATCCAGCGAGGCTTCCGCGACATCATCTGCATCGTCGAGGGCGAGTATCTGGACGAAAGTCGCACTGAGATGCATGACGGCCGGCAGGCGTTTGTACGGAAGGTGGAGGCTAGGCCGATTGGATACTTCGACCGTTCTGGCTTCACTCAGGGCATCAAGTATCTACCGATGATCCAGGATGCGGCTTACCTGCTTCCCGAGGAGAAGATCAGGTCCATCTTCGATCGTAAGGCGGACAGCGATTTCAGAGTTGGGACCATGCTGAAAGAGGAAATCGCGGTTGGATTGCCGTGGAAGCGACTTTTCAATAGCCATATCGGCATCTTCGGCAATACCGGAAGCGGCAAGTCGAATACTCTGGCAAAGCTATACACTGTTCTTTTCGATCAAAAGCTGCCTCTCATTACAGGTAAAAGCCGCTTCATCATCTTGGATTTTAATGGTGAGTACGGCGGCGAGCAGCTCGCGGCTGCGGATCACAAAACCGTCTACCAGTTGTCCACGCTTACCGCTCCAGACCTGAACGATCCCGCTTCCCGGTTTCCGCTGGCGACGCAGGAGTTCTGGCAGCTCGAGACTATGTCCCTGCTCTTTCAGGCCACACCCAATACGCAAAGACCTTTCCTCAATCGTGTCATTGCAGGTTGGGAACGCCATGGAGCCATCCAGGGCTCACTTGCGAACTATGCGAAGCGAATGTTCATGAAGTCGTTCTGCGCGGGTGAGGTTAAGCCTGCGACGCTGGATTTGATGAGGACCGTTGCGCGGCGCATGGATAACCAGCAAGTCCAGGACATGCTGGCAGACGTCACCTGGCACCGGACTGGCGGTCGCTTTACCTACAACGAGCAGTTCATCGGCACCGATGGCGCGCGATATGCAGCGCATATCGCTCCAACCGTAGAAACGCTGGACGCCGATGGCCTCGATGAATTTGACCAGCTCGTACTACGCGTCAACCTGCAGCTGCTGTCAGATTTGAACGCTGGATATGTTCAGTTCGAGCATATCCAGCCGCTTCTGAAGCGCGTCGAATCCTCACTCGCTAACCTGCGTAAGGTGCTATTGGTTTCGGATTTGCCGCAGGATGAACGCCTGCTCACGGTCATCTCGATGCGCCGCTGCAACAACGAGATCAAGAAGGTTCTGCCGCTGCTCTTCGCCAAGCATTACTACAACAGCCACAAGGCCACAGTCGCTAATCCCCCCAACCGCACCATCCATCTCATCGTTGACGAGGCACACAATATCTTGTCCGACCAATCTGCGAGAGAAAGCGAAACCTGGAAGGACTATCGGCTTGAACAGTTCGAGGAGATCATTAAGGAAGGGCGCAAATTCGGGATGTTCATTACCATCGCCAGCCAGCGCCCCGCTGACATCTCGCCCACAATCGTCTCGCAGCTACACAACTTCTTCATTCACCGCTTGGTGAATGATCGTGATCTGTACTTGATCGATAATACGATCTCTACGCTGGATTCTTTGTCTCGCAGCCTCATCCCGGGACTATCACAAGGGTGTTGTGTGGTCACTGGTACCGCTTTTGAGCTGCCAATTGTGATCCAGGTGGACCGGCTGCTAGATGGTAAGCAGCCTGCCAGCGAGGACGTCGATCTCGACAGACTTTGGAGTGATGCTCTTGCAGTTGGGGCAGAGGAGTAGAGCCAGTCGCAGCACCAATGGTGCTGCACAACCCTCTCTCACAGGCTGAAGCGGTCAACCAAGAACAGCTGCTGAGCAACACTTCTGTCGACTCCGTCCTTCCACAACAGGCAGACATCAGCCAGAAGCTGCCACTCGCCAGCGGTTTGGTAATTCCTGCGACATTAGACACTAGCTGCTTCACGCCTTTTGCTCGCCAGCAGTAATTACCCGCGATCGGTAGCCGAGTAGAGGGGCAGGAACCGCATGACTTGGCAATTCAACACCCCAAGGGTATGCGGGTGATGATGTACGTTCGAACTGATGAACTATTGCAGGTGGCAGATTGCGTCTGTCGTAAATCCGCCCCAGCTGGAAGACGACACTATTCGGGGCGGCGATGATCAGGTGAATTCTACTGAACCCGCAGGCAGCCAACCTCTTGAGCTCCTCGAAAAACTGCATGGCCAGAGCAGCCTGCTTCTCGCTCGACCAGTGTGAGTCCGACGATAGCTTTCCCATCTTAAGATGAGTGAGAGGTAACTCGCCGAAGGTTTCCCGGATCGCAGGAAGCTCCACCTGATAGGAGACGGAAAGGGCCAGAATCGCCTCCCCCTGATTTCCCGTCGCTTGTTGTTCTACTTCGAATCGCTTCTGGTCGTCTCCACCGTTGGCGATTTCTCTCCAACGGCCAGGCGGTTTTCGATCCCAATCGAAGACTTTGATATGGCTTTCATCATCGAGCAAAAGGCCTGTGAGGAAAGTCAGCGGTACCGCGTTCAATCCACCATAAACTAGCAACACATCTGCAGGGTTCTCACGTTCTAAGCGGCGCCGCAAATCCCCCCGCGAGTCGATGACTTTTTGTAGCGCAATGTCGGGCCGAGTGAGTCTCCCATCCTCGATTCCCTCTCTCACATCAACTATGAGTTCTTCTTTCCTACCAACAATCGTCGCCGGCAAGGAGCTGACCAAGGGAGTGTCGATAGGGAATAGCCCCCGGTGCTCCATCACCAAGACGCATTTGCGCTGCACTTGTCGACGATCTATCCAAGACACGATCAAGCCAAGCACAACCAACAACAGGCCAAAAGCCCCCACACCGTAGAGCCATGCATTAGGCAACCCTCCGGTCGTCTCACCGCCAACACGCAATTCCATCTCCGAGCTTTTGAAAAGCACGTTGACTGCAATGTTACCCAAGACGGAAAAACCGAGGAGCGCGATGCCGGAACGGATCAACAAAAGTGCCAGCGTGCTAGGCCTGGTAATCCAATCCACCAGTTTGTGCCCAATGCTCATCCAATCGCTCATCGCCCCCTCCCCTTGAAATCCACAAAGCGCCCCCAACATCTGCCATCACCGGGCCACTATGAGCGATATTCGTAGATACCTGGAGGAAAAACCACAGCATTTCTGATCTTTGATAGGAATAGAACATGACTGCCGACAGCTACGAGAAAACGCTCAAGCTAGCCGTAGAGGCCCTGGAGCTCCTGGACAGCGCTTACGAAAAAGCTGTCAATCGTTACAAGGATCTGGGGGAGTGGTTCGGACGCCCAGAGTCCACAATAGAAGCTAATGATCCGCACGTTTTTGCCCAAGGCTCATTCGCTTTAGGCACGGCTATCCGGCCCTTGCTTGACGGGGAAAGCTACGATCTTGACCTGGCGTGCAAGCTGCGTACGGGGGTGGCTAAAGCAAGTCATAGCCAACATGACCTCAAGCAGCTAGTGGGGAAGGAGCTTGAACGCTACCGGGAGGCTCGCCGCATCTCTAATCCGTTGGAGGAGAAGCATCGCTGCTGGCGGCTTGAGTACCGCGACGAAATGAGCTTCCACATGGATGTTGTGCCCTGCATTCCTACCGACTCCAACGTAAAGCAGCAGCTAACTTCCATCTTGGAAAGCAGAGGGCTGGACAAGGCGCTGGCTAGCACAGTGGCCGACGATTCAGTGAACATCACCGACGACCGCTTGCCCAATTACCGGATAAAGGATGGCGGCTGGCACATCAGTAACCCAGAGGGTTATATCGAGTGGTTCAAGTCACGCCAGCGTGCGGAGGGCTTTTTGAACTTGGCGGAAGCGCGTGCTCAGGTAGATGAGGTACCACTTTACCGCCGTAAGACACACCTCCAGCGTTGCATTCAGCTGCTCAAGCGCCATCGCGATTTGATGTTCAAGGAAGAGTCTGATTCGAAGCCAATTTCGATCATCATCACGACTATTGCTGCTCGCAGCTACACCGGAAGCCCCACCCTCTCCGGGGCAATGGAACAGGTGCTTAAAGGTCTTAGCGAATTTCGCGCCTCGAACTCCAACGAAGTGCCCAACCCCGCTAACCCGAACGAAAATTTTGCTGACCGCTGGCAGACAGATGAGGGGCGCCGCCTGCGCCTTAAGGAGAACTTCCATGACTGGGTGCGCCAGGCCTCCATTGACATTCCTCGTCTAGGAGAGCTTGTCAGCAGCGCTGAATTGTCTGAGCAGCTCAACGAAAAGTTGAGCGTCAGCTACTCCTCTGCTGCCCTTATGACCCAAGTCGGCCTACAGGCTACGGCGGCCACCTACCTGGCTCCTCATGTGCACATCCCACAAGATGCACCTAGTCCTTGGAGTCACAAATAAGTTGGCGTTGTGGGGGGATATCGACCTCTTCCTTAATGCCCATCCTGGGATGGCCCTCAAGCCATCCCAGGATGGGTGTATACACATTGGAGGGCGATTCAGATTTTCCGCCTCAAGCGCAGGGTCATCTGTGGTTGAAGATGCCTTTCAATTACACATAAAGATCTCACGTCGTGACAAAGAGCAACTGCCGTTGGTGTATGAGACAGCCGGAAGAATTCCCAAGGATGGCAATCACCATGTCAATCCTGATGGTTCCCTCTGCCTTGGTGCGCCTATCAGGCTCCACACAATTCTGGGCAGAAACTTTTCACTGAATGATTTTGTAGAACGGTGTGTAGTCCCATTTCTCTACTCCATCTCGCTAACAGAGGCAGGGCATCCTCGCTTCCAGTTCGGCGAACTCGCTCACGGTACCAATGGACTTGTCGACGACTACCTTAGGTTGTTTGGCTGTTCATCCAGAGAGGCTCTGGTGCGATACCTACGTTCTTTGGTGCTAAAAAAGCGCCAAGCGAATAAACAGCCTTGCCCCTGCCGCTGCGGGAGGAAGCTAGTGAAATGTCGCACACACAAGATATTGCTACAGATGCGAAGCACTATTCCCAGGCGGCTGCTTAAGGAAACCCTAGCAATGGTCTGAAATGCTACTTGGCGATTTGACGTGAACGGCAGCTTCTGGCCGGTCACGGACCTTTCCGGACGAGTCGATAGGCGAATGCAGTAGCCAATTGCCTGATTCCTTTCTCGTGCCAAGTTATGGGAAGCGTTCCTATTTTGATCTTCCAAAGACGGGTTGCTGTGACCGTCTTTCTCTCCAACAGGCAGAGGTTTTTCTTCAGCGACCGCCACCGTTGGCTGTTGCAGCACGTGCAAAGCTAGCTTGTCCCTGCTTTCTTGATCAGGTAATTGCTCACCGAGGCGCACAGCCCGACAACCAGCTCAGCCTCATCGAATGTCGGCTCGCGACCTTCCCTGAGATGGCGTCCGAATTCAGATGCGTATGCCCAAGTCTTGATGACGGCAAGGTCCAGTGGCACCGGAATGAGGCTCCTGTTGTCGTTCATGATCGTACCGAGCGTATCCTTGGGATTGCCGGTAATCTGCCGCGCAACGCATTCCAGTGAGGCCATGGAGTGTTGAATGGCCCCGCTTACATCGGGGGTTGGCCGGCGCGAGAGGTCAGAGATGGCTTGATGTAACTCACTGCTGGCGGTGTTGTACCCCGCCTCGCGCTCTGCATCCCTTGCGGCCTTCAAGACGATTTCGAACGATTCAGGGCCTCGTACCTCTACTCGACCATCGACTAGCTTCCAGCCGATGCCTTCTTCGATGAAGTACTCGTTTAGCTCAGTCTGGTAGTGCTCGTACGTATCGCGGTTGTAACTCCGGTTTGCGAGGTACTCGTCTAAGCACTCAACGATGTCGTAAATCTTATACCACTTACAAGATTGCAGTAGGTCGCCGTTCTCGTTGTCGACGTTGGGGTACTCGCTCCAGTTGCTCGGGTCGGGCTGTTTCTTCAAGGCCCGACAGATGAGATAGCGTAGATCCGAAGGCTTCAACCCGCACTCGTAGGCGAGTTGGATCAAGTACCCCCGGAAATTTCCCGGGGCGTCCTCTCGAATAGTGATCTCTGCCTCTTCTACAGATGCGAAACCATGGCGCCTCGAAAACGTATCTCTCATCGCGTGTGCGTCCTGGAGCGTTGATGTGGTCGGACACTACGTCCGACCAAACCACCTGTCCAGCTCCGATGACAGCCGACTACATAGCTGTGTGGCGACTGATGCTCTAACCGCCCCTGGATTGGTCGAGACGTTCCTTTGGGCGTGCCTGAAAAGCTCGGCGTCTCCCGCCGACACTCACTCCTTCCCCGATTTGTGGATCAGGTACTCGCTCACCGATGCGCAGATAGAAACTGCCAGCTTGGCCTCATCGAAAACCGGCTCGTTCCCATGTTCAACGTGGCGTCCGGACTGGGAAACATAGCCCCAGATGCCATTCGCGACCTGACGCATTGCGCCGGGGAAAAGGCCGGGGTTGTCATTCACTAGCTTGCCAAAAGTATCCGTCGGTTTATTGGTGATTTTCCGAGTAACGCACTCCAGCGCGGCGGCAGCATGTTGGATCGCACCTGTCACGTCAGGTTCAGGCCTGCGTGAGAGGTCGCCAATGGCTTCATGCAACTCGCGCTCTGCAGTGTTGTGTCCAGCTCGCCCCATAGCCTCCTTGGCAGTCCTTAGAGCCCCCTCGAATAACTCTGACCCCCTGGCTTCGATTCGACCATCCACAAGCTTCCAGCCAATGCCATGCTCAATGAAGAAGTCGTTCAGGTCCTTCTGATAGTTGTCGAATGCGGCATTGAGGAAGCCTCCTTGGTGGTAATGCTTAGCCACAGCCTCGATCACGTCGTACACCTTGTACCACCTGCACTCATTTAGGTACTCGACATTGTATTGCCTGATGTCGGTGACGCCAGGCCATTGCCTTCTTTGCTTGGGCAGTCTCTTCAGAATCTGACAAATTATTTTCTCCAAGGCGTCTGGGCCCAGGCCGATCTCATAGACCAGATGGAGGAAGTAAGCCTTTAACTCGGGAGGTGCGTCGTCGAAAACCGTGATCTCTGGTTCGTAACCATGGCGCTTTGAAAATGAGTTACTCATCGAGCGGGCGTCCTGAAACCGTGGTGTGCTCGAACACTAAGGTCAAACAAAACTCCTGTCCAGACTCGCAGGCCGGCGCCAACTGACAATACCCGCGCGGGCGTCGGTGAATACCGGTCCTGACCGGCAGGTCTATGACCTGCGCGTTTTTTAACCATGACGGGCAGAAGTCGGCCACAAGCGGTAATTATATGCCTCCAAAATCAGGGGCGATTTCGAGGCGGGTTGTGAATTGAAGCAGGCACATCTCCAAAATGTTCAATCTGCAAAGCTTTCGTTGGCTCGCGCACGCGATTGTTCATCTCATGCCCATAAGTGTGTATTAGCCAATTCTCCACGTCGTCGATGTTTGCCAAGGCGAGGGCACTGAGATGGCCGATATAAAGCTTAGCGCCATGCCGTAGGCATCCTTCGATCCAGTGTCGGTAGCCTGAGTTGTATCTCCCACTAGCATGAAGATCTCCAACCTGTCGCGAGTGCCCACCAAAAAAGCTGTTGTGAGCTTTCCCCCAGTAAAAAGGCCTATCGTCCCATTCATGGAGGTAAACGACACGGCAATGATCTTTAGCTTCGTCATACGTATGGCAGCGTTGCCAAACTATCTTCATCAAATCCTCCTAAGCCCTTTAATTCGGGGCTCTCCGCAAGAAATTGGAGCGAGGTCTAAGTGGTTGAACTTCATTAATCATGCCTCCCGCCGCAAGTACAGCACTCACCATATTCATCGCTAATAACATTACCCTGGCATCCCTCACTGCCACAATCCTCCCTTGTTACCAGGTGAGAGTCCCGGCAGACAAAGCAATACAATGTTGTTGAATCGGGCGTATTTGGTCTTAGCACGGCATATCGCGGCTCGATCATCGTATAGTCACCGCTGTCATATTTGCATTTTTGGCAAATATAGTTTCTATCCTTCTTGTTTACGCCAAATAATTTTTTACTTGCGCCGGACTCAGCAATGAAAACACAATAAAAAACTCCCACGCCACTTGCGCATCCATTCCATCAGATGAGTAGAGAAGAGAAGCGGGAGACTCGGATAAAAAATCGCGACGAGTAACAATCCAGTCTTCGCTGGGAATCAAGAAGTCGTGCATCTCTAGAATTTTAATTATTACCTCAAGGGCGGATACCTTTAGGCCTTTATCCACCGTGTGCATGACTCGACTTCTAAGATTTCGAAGCGATTCAAAGTTATCGATAAACTCTTGGGGCAGTCTTTTATTGGAAAAAAGATTGTGAATTTTTACTAAATCTTGCGCATCTACTGTTCTAAATTCAGAGAAGCTCACTGCCTCTTGCATGGTTGATTTAGGCCAGTCAGATGGGGATCCGGCGATCAAAAGATAAGGGCTAACTTCAATTATCTAACCTTTTATAATTAGCTCCATCCCTTGTTGAGTTATTGCAAGGGCAGTCTGTATGCGTTGTTTTGTCGCATCCCAGAACCCTTTAGCATCCTCATCAACGTCAACGCCGAAATCACCAGCCTCATCAAATAACTTCAGGAAAGAGACAACGATATCCCACGCAAAATCGAATTGAGCCTTACCTGCATCAAAAAAATCCTCGGGAGTGGGAATGTCTTGAATCAACTCTAAAATCCTTATTTATGGTCAACTGTTTGCAGACTCCACACGCATGGTAATACTTTTCAGGATCGTAAGGAGCAGTCCGTTGTAGAAGGGCGTACAGGCAGCGTGAGTCGAAATCAGCCCCAGCAAACGACTGGTATTGGCCTATAGCCGCCTGCCGTACGAGGCTACCTTGGGTCGGAAGCACCCCCTCGCCAAAAGCAGCTATCGGTCAAAAACAGTCTGGGAAATAGAGAGATTTACTTTTCTGCCCTCGAATAAAAACCAAGCAACTCGCCAACTAACCACCGCAGCCCCTCCCTGGACCGCTATCCCACAGAATGAGGAAAGAAACCTCACCCCCGCGCCAACACCGCCTTGACCGCCCCCAGCAACACCGCCTCAGCATCAGCCGGCGCACCCTGCGAACGCCAAGCCACATGCTGATCCGGCCGCACCAGCAGGCATCCGGCCTCATCGATCTCCCGCAGCCGCGCCCAGTCGCCGTAGCTGTCTTCGTAATCGAGGCCCAGGCCGATACGGCGCACCACCAGGTCGATACCCAACTCACGCCCCAGCGTCTCGGCAGCCCGGCACCAGGCGTCGCCGCCGTGGCTGGTGAGCAGAGTCAGGCGGCCCTGGCCGCAGAGGTCGAGGGTGGAGAGCTTGCGTCCGGCGGTGTCGTGCAGCCAGGCGTGCGGCAGGTGGGCGCCGGGCCAGGTGGTGGGGTGGTAGTAGAGTTCTCGGTCGCGGGTGTAGGCCGGTTCTTCGCTGCCGTCGGCGAGCACCGCGCCACTGCGATAGCGCTGCCCCAGTTCCACGCCGTGGCAGCTGAACTGGTAATGCTGTAGCTGGATGGCCTTTTCCAAGGCGGCGCGGCGTTCGCGGCCCTGCGGGCTGTCGGCGCTCAGTTCGTGCAGGCTGTTCCAACCCTCGGCCTCGCTCTGGCCCGGCTTGAAGCCCAGCGCGTTGGAGATCGGCAGCATGTTGCGCACGCTTTCCATGGCCCGGTCCACCACCTGGCGGCCGACTGGCTGGCGCTCGGCGGAGTAGCTGTCCAGCAGCCCGGGGCCGGCCTGGCCCTTGAGCACCAGGGCCAGTTTCCAGGCCAGGTTGTAGGCGTCCTGCACCGAGGTGTTGGTGCCCAGGCCGTTGGCCGGCGGATGCCGGTGCACGGCGTCGCCGCAGCAGAACACCCGGCCCTCGGCATAGCGCTGGGCGACCACGTGGTTGATCTGCCACTTGCTGGTGGCCAGGATCTCCACCGGGATGTCGGCATCGCCGATCACCCGCCGCGCCCGCTCGATCACCGCGGTCTCGCTGAGGTCCGGCTCGCCCTGGGCGGGGTCGTACATGAACAGCATCACCCATTCGTTCCACGGGCGGACGCAGATGAAGGTGCCGCTGCCGACCCAGTAGTCGTTGCCCGGCTGGACCATCCAGTAGAGCACGCCCGGGCGGCTCTCGCAGTAGCGGCGCAGGTCGGCGCGCAGCCAGACGTTCACCGCGCAGCCCAGGCCCATCTCGCCTTCCAGGGGGATGCCGAGCAGTTCCATCACCCGGCTGCGGGCGCCGTCGGCGCCGATCATGTACTGGGCGCGCACGGTGATTTCGCGCCCGGTGCCACGGTCGAGGATGCGTGCGGTGACGCCCTCCCCGTCCTGGGTGAAGTCCAGCAGTTCGTTGTTGAAGCGCATCTCGCTGCCCGCGCGCAGGGCCTCGTTGGCGAGGATCGGCTCCATCAGGTGCTGGGGGATGTTGCACATGGCCGAGGGGCTGGCCAGCTCGTAGTCGGACTTGCGCTCGATGGCGTTGCCCCAGGTGAGCAGGCGGCCCAGTTCCTGGCCACTGAAACTGGTGGCCCAGACGTTGTTGGCCATCAGTTCGTGGGGGCTGGCGGCCACCACCACCTGCGCCTCGACGCCCGCGTCGCGGAACACCTCCATGGTGCGCTGGTTGGTGATGTGCGCACGCGGGCTGTTGGCGGTCCAGCGGTACTTGTTGACCAGCAGGTTGCGGATGCCATAGCGCGACAGCAGCAGCGAAGCCGTCAGGCCGGAGGGGCCGCCACCGACGATCAGGACGGGGACTTCGATGACGTGGGAGGTGTTTTGCGGGTTCATGAGCGTGACTCCGTACTCTTGTTCTTGAAATCGGAAAGGTGCCGCCAGGACGGGCGCACAGGCCTGGGCCCAATTCACGGATCGCGGACAAGCCGACCCCGTGCCGCCTGACTTGGCTGCCGGCAAATACGAAGGGAATGCGGACCGGGAGCGACGCGTGCCGGTCCCGGTGTCGAAGCTGAAACGGCCTGGGGACGGGCCCTCCAGCGCTCTCGACGTAGCCGACGGCAATCACGTTAATTCCGCAACGATGCTGCCGGTAGTCGCGACAAATAGCCTTCAGCGTTCCATTTTGTGAACGCTGGACGGCGGCAAGCACGGGTGCTTTCAAACGCACCCGCGCGTTGATCGTTGGAGACGCATGCAACAAGGGCGGGCACGTCCGTGCCGCAGCTCTCCTCCTCTCTGAAAGGCCCGATCTTGAGCCGCCGGACATGCGGTATTGCGAATTCTTCTCGTCTATATGTAATATTATTACATTGCATACAGGAGGCACCATGAAACCAGGCATCCACCCCGAGTACCGCCCCGTGCTGTTCCACGACACGGCCGCCGACGTGTTCTACCTGATCCGCTCCACCGCGCAGACGGACAAGACCCACACCTACGTCGACGGCAACACCTACCCCTACATGACCCTGGACGTGTCCAGCGCCTCGCACCCGGTCTATACCGGCGAACAGCGCAAGACCAAGGCCGAGGGCCGCGTGGCCGGCTTCAACAAGCGCTTTGCCGGGTTCGTCGGCAACAAGGGGGCGTGATGAAAGTCCTCGCCTCGCTGAAGAAGGCCAAGCTGCGCCACCGCGATTGCCAGGTGGTGAAACGGCGCGGCCGGCTGTACGTGATCTGCAAGTCCAACCCGCGCTTCAAGTGCGTGCAGGGCCGGCCGAAGCCGAAGGTCCGGCGTTGAACCCCTGCCGGCCAGCGCCCGCTGCAATGGCGGGGCTGGCCGCTCTCGCCGGCGCGCGGCAGTTGGTGTTCTCCAGCCAGTACGTGGTGTTCCTGTCCTCGGGCCAGCCCACGCCCGGCCCGTAGTCCGTGGCGACGCCGTTGCGATGGTCGGTGATGATTCCCTGCAGGATGTAGACGGTGCCCGGCCTGTCCTTGTGGCCGTGCCCCCGCCCGAGCACGCCGCCGGGCTCGATGGTCGTTTTCCGTCATCGAGAGGACGGGACACTGCGACATCACTCTCCCGCCGCTGTCGCTACTCCCAGCGCGACAGATAGACGATCGCGGCGGCGGCGGCCTCGTCGCAGATCGCCTCGCTGATGTGCCCTTGGGCCAGATAGCCGTATTTCATGCAGGCGAAGGCGATCTCCACCGACAGCGTCGCCGCGTCCGGCTGCTGCGGCAGGCCGGCGAGCACGCCCTGGGCCTGCAGGTAGCCACGCAGGAGGTTGCCGATCATCGCGTCCTTTTCCTCGTGGGCCTTGCGGTCGGTGGGGGTGAAGTTGCCGCGCATCAGCAACGCCGCGGCTGCCGGGTGGGTGTTGTAGTACTCGGCCACGCCGCGGACGATGCGGCGGATCGCGCCTTTCCAGCCCTCGTCCGCCAGCGGCTGCAGGTCGACTATCAGCGCACCGATGCGCTCCATCTGCAGCCGCGCCAGGTGGGCGAAGAGCACGTACTTGTCGGGAAAGAACTGGTAGATGCTCGCCCGCGGTACCCCCGACAGCTTGGAGATTTCAGGGATCGACGCCGCATCGGGCCCGACCTCCCCCAGCAACTGTTCCGCCGCCTCCAGCACCTTGGCGATGCGCGTCTGCGAACGCTCCTGCTGGGGCAGCCGGCCCGCCCTCTTACCCTTGGGTGACGGCAACGGCGCTTGCACATCCGGAAAATCAGACATATGTTATGTTCTTGAAAGTGACAAATGTCATCTTTATAGGTTTACCCACCCTCTCTTGTCCAGTGCGAGGACGTCGATGAGCTACGCAGAACAGACCCAATGGCAGGCGATCCAGGCCTTCCTGCCGCCCGAGTACCGCATCGACAGCACGAACGCGCCGCAGGAAGAATACTGGCCCTGGCGCGGCCACCAGGTGCATCTGGACCGCTATGCCAATCCTGCGGCTGCGGCCAGGGTCATCCTCTTCCACGGCGTCGGCACCAACGGCCGGCAGATGTCCACCATCGCCGGCTTGCCGTTGTTCCGGCAGGGGCTGGAAACCGTGGCCATCGACATGCCCGGCTACGGCGAAACGAAGGTCGCCGCCGGCGCGAAAGTCCGCTACGACACCTGGGTGGAGCTCGCCAGCGCCTTCATCGACCATGAGCGCTTCCGTGATCCCCGGCCGATCTTTCTCTACGGGCTGAGCGCGGGCGGCATGCTCACCTACCACGCCGCCGCGCTGAACGGGCACGTGGCCGGCATCATCGGCATGACCTTCCTCGACCAGCGCGTCCCGCGGGTGCGCGAACAGACCGCGCTCACCCCGCTGATGGGCCGACTGGGCGTTCCGATGATCCACGCCTTGGCGCGCACGCCACTGGCCGGACTGAAGATGCCGATGTGGCTGGCCAGCAAGATGCACACGCTGGTCAACGACCGCGCCGCGCTGAAGGCCTGCCTGAAGGACCCCTCCTCGGCCGGCAACTGGGCCAGCCTGCGCTTCCTCAGCGCCTACATGGGCTATGTACCGGCCATCGAGCCGGAGGCCTTCGACGTGTGCCCGGTCCTGCTGACACAGCCAGCGGCCGACCGCTGGACCCCGCTCGCCCTCAGCCAACCCTTCCTGCAGCGCCTCGGCCGCGTCGAGGTGACGACCCGGATGCTGGACAACGCCGGGCACTATCCGCTGGAAGAGCCTGGCCTGGGGCAGATGAACGAAGCGATCGTGGCATTCGTGGAACGGACCCTCGCCAGGCAGGCAAGCGGGTTGCCTGCGGGGCGATGAGCGCCAGCGAACAGACGCCGAAGAACGGGTTCGGAGCCAGGCCGGAGTCGTGCGTACTTGAGTAGCTTCATGCATTCGCTCTTGTCTGGTTCGCCACCCAGGCCGCGATCCCAGGTAGGCTACGCCATTGCCGGCGCTCCTTGTCCCTTCGTGTTCTGCCAGTCACGACCGGCAGAGAACGGCCAGAAGTGAAAATGTGCGTTGTGTCCGAGCCCCGATCTGGTTCGGGGGCTCTGAGTCGCCAAATTCGACGATAGAACCCAGCCAAGAAGGAATCCGCCTCCATGGCCTCCCCAGACAAACAGAAGAAGCGTGCCCGACGGGCCAAAGCCAAAGCCAAGCAGAATCGCATGGCCAAATCGAAAGCCCATGACATCCATTCGCTTCTGACCGATCTGCTGGTCAACGATCCGTTCGAGGACTTCGATTTCGACCCGGGCGCCTTCGACTTGGAGGACATCAAGGAGAACGGCTTCGACCCGGCATATTTCGACGATCTGTTCCAGGCCATGAGAGACGCAGAAGACATCAGCCTGCTCGCCATGTGCCTGGTGTTCCTGCAATACCCGGTGCTGCAGCTGGTGGTCGCCGAGGAGCCGGAAGAGGCTGCGACCGATTTCATCATGGGCCTGCTGATCGTCTATCGCGCGATCTTCCACGGCGAAGACGAAGACACGGCATTGACCTGGCTCGAAAGCGACGCCTTCCAGCGTGCCTATAACGAAGCGTCGGTGATCCTGCAGAAGAAGAGCGCAAGCGCTTAAAGGACATCGGCGATCCCCCCAGACAGGCCCGCACGCCGAGCCGACAGCCGCCCATTGAAGTGAGAATAATTATCAATTATTGTTCGCGACTTCCGGGTGGGGGGAGTCGGTTTGAGCAAGGATCAGATGGGGCTGTTGTACATGGAGCACAACAGCTGGCTGAAGGGTTGGCTGTACCGTCGCCTGGGCTGCACCAGCCAGGCGGCCGACCTGGCCCAGGACACCTTCCTGCGCCTGCTCCAGGCCCAACGCAAGACCGGCGAAGCCCTCGACCTGCAGCGCCCGCGGGCCTACCTGGCCACGGTCGGGCGGCGCCTGGTGTACGACCACTTCCGCCGCCACTCCCTGGAACAGGCCTACCTCGATGTGCTCGCTCGCGTGCCCGAGGCCTTCGCGCTGTCCGCCGAGGACCTCTGGCTGATGCGCGAAACCCTGCAGCAGCTCGACGCCCTCCTCGACCGCTTCAAACCCATGGTGCGCAGCGTCTTCCTGCTGTCCCAGCTCGACGGCCTCACCTACGCCCAGATCGCCCAGCAGTTGGGCATCAGCGAACGCACCGTGAAGCGCCACATGGTCAGCGCCTTCGAGGCCTGCATCCTGTTCGAGGGCAACCTGGGATGAGCGGCGACAATGGCGCGCCGATCCGCCCCGAAGTGGCCCGCCAGGCGGCGCACTGGTTGATGCGCCTGCACGAAGGCGCGGCGGACAACGGCCAGCAGCAGGCCTGCAGCCGCTGGCGCGCGGCCGACCCGGAACACGAGCGAGCCTGGCAGCGTGTGCAACGGGTGCAGGAACGCCTCGGCCTGCTGCCGCGCGACCTGGCCATGGGCACACTCAACCGCGAGCGGCGCCAGGCGATGAAAAAGCTGCTGGTGCTGGCCGCGCTATTGCCGGCCGGCTACCTCGGCTATCGCCAGGCCCCCTGGACGCGCTGGACCGCGGACTACCAGACGGCCGTGGGCGAACGCCAGCACCTGCGCCTGGCCGACGGCAGCCTGCTGGACCTGAACACCGACACCGCCGTGGACCTCGATTTCAGCGCCGAGCAACGCCTGATCCGCCTGCTGCGCGGGGAAATCCTCGTCGAGAGCGGCGCGGACAGCCAAAGCCCGGTGCATCGGCCCTTGCGCGTCGCCACCGAACAAGGCCTGCTGCAGGCGCTGGGCACGCGCTTCAGCGTCCGCCAGCTCGACGGCCTGACGCAACTGCAGGTGCTGCAGGGCAAGGTGCTGGTCATGCCCCGGCAAGGCGACGGGCAGATCGTCGAGGCGGGCAGCCAGGTGCTGTTCAGCGAACGGGCCGTGGAAAAACCGCGCCCCGCCCAGGCCGACAGCCTGCTGTGGACCCAAGGCCAACTGGTGGCCGACGACATGCCGCTGGGCGACTTCCTCCGCGAACTGGGGCGCTATCGCAACGGCTGGCTGCGCTGCGACAACGAGGCGGCGCGCCTGCGCATCAGCGGCGGCTTCCAACTGGACAACACCGACGCCATCCTCGCCGCCCTGCCCGCCACCCTGCCGGTGGATGTCAGCTACCGCACGCGTTACTGGATCAGCATCAGCAAGCGCTGAAAAATGTTGGCCTCTTTTTTCCAGCCATCAGTCCTTTGATGTGGAACTGCCACACACAAAGGACAACCCATTCATGACCTACCGAATCACCCCCGCCTCCGCAACGCGGCGCGCCGCCCCCGGCCAGCGCCTGGCCCAGCCCCGCCGCCTGCTCGCGCTCAGCGCGCTGGCCATGGCCCTGCAGTCGGCGATGCCGCCGGCCCAGGCTGCGCCGGAGGCCGCCGGGCACACCTACAGCATCCAGGCCGGCAGCCTCGGCCAGGCGCTGAGCCGCTTCGCCGCCCAGGCGCAGATCACCGTGCAATTCTCCCCGGACCTGACCCAGGGCCTGAACTCTAGCGGGCTGCGCGGCCACTACAGCGTCGAGGAAGGTCTCGCCGCCCTGCTGCGCGGCACCGGTCTGCAAGCGGTGTTCCGCGGTGATGGCGTCTACGGCCTGGTGCGCAACCCCAATGCGGCGCTGGCGCTGGACGACACCCTGGTGGTCGGCCAGTCTCTGGACGGCATGACCGAGGGCACCGGCTCGTATACCACCGGCGCCGCCAGCATCGGCGGCAAGAGCGCCCGGGCGCTGAAGGACATTCCGCAGTCCATTTCAATCATTACCCGCCAGCGCATGGAGGACCAGGGCATCACCACCATCGGCGAAGCGCTCGACCAGACCACCGGCATTACCCTGGTCGGTGGCAACGACGCCAACACCAAGATCCTTTCGCGCGGCTTCGCCCTGACCAACGTGCAGGTCGATGGCGGCACACCCGGCTTCCGCGAGCAGACCTATGATTCCCTGGCCGACACCACCGCCTACGACCACATCGAGGTACTGCGCGGCTCCGACGGCCTGTTTGGCGGCACCGGGGAGCCTTCCGGGGTGATCAACCTGGTGCGCAAGCGCGCGTTGCCCCATGCCCAGACCCAGGTCAACCTGTCCGCCGGCAGCTGGGACAACTACCGCAGCGAAGTCGACGTCACCGGGCCGCTGGCCTTCGACGGCGCCCTGCGCGGACGCTTCGCCGCCTCCCAGGAGAACAAACGCTACTTCTACAGCGGCGCCAACAGTGACAAGCATGTCCTGTTCGGCGTGCTCGAAGCCGACGTCACCCCCGACACCCTAGTCAGCGTCGGCGGCACCTACGAATGGCGCGACATGGACGGCTACTGGGAAAACGGCTTGCCGCGCTTCACCACCGGTGATCCGCTGGGTCTGTCGCGCAGCACTACCCTGGCAGCGGACTGGTCGAGCAATAACTACGAGCGCAAGGAAGGCTTCCTCAAGGTCGAGCACAGCTTCGACGAGAACTGGAAGGTCAACTCCAGCTTCACCCGCAGCCGCTACGACACCGAGCAGGACATGGGTGCAGTGAGCGGCCCGGTCAATCCCGACACCCTCGAAGGCGCAACCTTCCAGCGCATTGTGCGCAACTACTCCATCGACCAGGACCTGTTCGACGCCAACCTGCAAGGCGCCTTCAGCGCCTTCGGCCGCCGTCACGAAGTCCTGATGGGCGTCGATTACTCGGACATCCAGCGCAGCTATGCCGACCACAGCGAGTGGGCGTCACGGCAACCGGTGGACGTGTTCTCCACCGACATCGGCTCATTGCCCAAGCCAGCCAGTCCGGATCTGTACTACGAGTACCCCGACTGGAACCTGCGCAAGAGCGGCGCGTACGGCACCCTTCGCCTGGAGTTGGCCGATCCGCTCAAGCTGATCGTCGGCGCACGCTACTCCGACTACTCCAACACCATCCACGCCGTGGTGCCTTCCTTCGGCACCGACAGCAAGGATGGCGGCCGCGACAGCGGCATCGTCACGCCCTTCGGCGGGCTAGTGTATTCCGTCACGCCCGAGTGGTCGCTCTACACCAGCTATGCGCAAATCTACAAACCGCAGCCGGAAATCCTTGGCGCGGACCTCAAGCCGCTCAAGGCCATTACCGGCGACACCTATGAGATGGGCGTGAAGGGAGAGCTGTTCGGCGGGCAGCTGAACCTGTCCTCGGCGATCTACTACACCAGGCAGGAGAACAACGCGATCCAGTTGTACTACGAGGACACTCCGACCAACGCCTGCTGCTATGTAGCCGGCGGCAAGATGATCAGCAAAGGTTTCGACACGGAAATCTCCGGCGAACTGGCGCCGGGCTGGCAGCTCACCGCCGGATACACCTTCAACCTCAACGAGCAGCGCAAGACTGGCGACGATACCGCCGTAGGCAAACCTATCAGCACACAGACGCCCAAGCATCTGTTCAAGTTCTTCACCACCTACCAGCTGCCCGGCGAATTGGAGCGCTGGAAGGTCGGCACCGGCGCTACTATTCAGAGCAGCAACTACGTCAGCGGTGAAGTGCAGCGCCGCCTGGAAGACGGATCACTGAGCCCCAGCACCAACAGCTTCGAGTACACCCAGGCCGGCTACGCACTGTGGAATGCGCTGGTGGAATACCGCATCGACGAGCACTGGACCGCCGCTCTCAACGGCAACAACCTGTTCGACAAGAAGTACTACCAGACCGTGGCCAGCAGCGACTACGGCAACTGGTATGGCTCACCGCGCAACTTCATGGTGACCCTGAGAGGCAAGTTCTGAAAACTATAAAGTTTCCAGCAACTCGTTGGGGCGATGCGATGCCAATCCAATTCTGAACTGGTGCTAGCGCAAAATCGCCAATGTGCATTGCCGTCCGAATAACCGACGGCGATGACACCGGGCGGCTGGCCTGGCTTGATGACTGATGGTTTTGAAGTCCGGCGCCAGCCGTCCAGTCAGCCACATCAGTTCAAGGTTGCGCTGGCATTCGCGCTCCAGGCGACGACTGGACCGGATGTGGTTGAGGTAACCGTAGATGTAAACCTTCAACAGTACAGCGGGGTGATAGGACGGTCGCCCAGTTACGGCAGGAGAGGACGACGTTTTCACCCAGCCTGGGCCCAGGCTGTGTAAAAACGTTTTCACGAACGATCGCTGCTCAGAAAATACGCAAATTTCGCGTTTCCTAGCGATTTTCAGCCGAGTCAGTTGGGAAAACTTCCGCAGATTTCACGTAGCAGCGTGAGCCTCGAAGTTGAGCGGGCGTTTTTACACAGCCTCGGTCGGAAGCTGCCAGTGACCATTGCCCATCTCCATGAACAACCGTCCTCCATCGAGCAGAAGCGAACTTCCGTTCCCGTGCCTGTGAAAGGCGCCTCACAATGCGAGGCGCCTGAAGAGGCAGAGGTCAGAACGAGCCTTGCAGCGTGACCATGAAGTTACGCGGTTCGCCGTAGAAGTTGCCCCAGGAAATGGCCCCCACGCTCTGGTAGTACTTCTTGTCGAACAGGTTGTTGCCGTTGAGGGCGACCGACCAGTGGTCGTCGATGCGGTAGCCCAGGCGGCCGCTCCAGATGGCGTAGCCGGACTGCACCGACTTCACGCTGGACGACGTGGCAGAGGTGTCGCTCTGCGTCGTAACGCCGGCGCCCACGCTCCACCGATCCAGCTCGCCGGCCAGTTGGTAGTCGGCCCAGGCGCGGAACAGGTGGCGCGGGAAATAGGTGACCGCGAAGGCCGTTTCCTGCGGGTTGTCGTCCGCGCTCTCGAGGTATTTGGTCTGGGTGTAGGTATAGCCGGCCAGCACCTGCAGCCTGTCGATCACCTCGCCGCTGATTTCCGCTTCGAAGCCCTGCGCCCGTACCTTGCCCGAGTCGCTGTAGCAGAAGCCGTCCGAAGAGCCGGGGCAGGTGCTGTCGTAGTTCGCCTCGGCCCGGTGCTCTTCGATCGTGCGGAAGAGGTTGAAAGCGGTGTTGACGCGGCCGTCCATCAGCTCACCCTTGATCCCGACTTCGTAGCTGCCGCCGGTCTTGGGCTGCAACGGGCTGCCGGATTCGTCGGTGTAGGTGCTCTGGGGCTGGAAGATATCCGCGTAGCTGGTGTACACGGACCATTCCTCGTTCAGGTCGTAGATGAGCGCCGCGAAGGGCGTGACCTGGCCGTTCTCCTGGCTCTTGTCGTGCTGCCAGTAGTCCCAGGCCTGGGTGTAGGAGTCGCGGTTGTTGCGGTACCAGCTGACGCGGGAGCCGAGGACGAAGGTCAGAGGCTCGGCCAGCTTCAGCCGAAGCGTGGCGTAGGTGCCGAACTGCCGGGTGTCGGACTCGGTGGGAACCGGGCCGCCCCGGTAGGAGTTGGGGGCGTAGAAGCCGTCCGCCGGCTCGGGCATGTGCGGGTTGGGGTTGAAGGGGTCCTGGGAGACACCGAGCAGCCCGGTCATGTTGATCAGCGCCCAATGGTCATGGGTTTGCGCGCGGCTGGCGTTGGCGCCGACGATCAGCTCGTGCTGCAGGCCGAAGGCATCGAATTTTCCGTCCAGGTAGGCATCGAAGCCGTAGTCGGTCTGGTCGTAGTCGAACAGCCCGGAGTAGACCGAGGAAGGCGCCGTGGTGGCGCCCGGGGCAACGCCGCCCGGCGTCTCGGACAGGGCGTACTTGATGTCCTGGTCGTTGTGCGTCCAGACACCGGCGAACTTGAAGGCCCAATCTTCGTTCAACTGGTGGGACAGGTCGGCGAAGACGGTGGTGCGCTCGCTGTCCCAGCTGTTCCAGGACGCCCCCAGGCAGGTCGAGCGGCTGAGCTTCAGGTCCGAGCCGTCGCTGTAGCGCGGCAGGCCGTGCCAGCAGGGCCTG
Source organism: Pseudomonas citronellolis (assembly GCF_900112375.1). Lineage (GTDB taxonomy): Bacteria > Pseudomonadota > Gammaproteobacteria > Pseudomonadales > Pseudomonadaceae > Pseudomonas > Pseudomonas citronellolis. Next base: position 132,414 of record NZ_FOLS01000016.1, read on the forward strand.
GCATCGAGCCGCTCGTAGGCGACGCCCAGCCCGACGGTGGTGTCCGGCGTAACGTCGTAGTCCAGGGCGCCGTAGAGGACCTGGTCCTTGCGCTTGCCCAGGTCATAGAAATACTGCCGGTCCTGCAGCGCCACCACGGTGCGCCCGCGCAGCGTGCCGGACTCGTTGAGCGGGCCGCCGCTGTCGACCTGGCCGCGGTAGTTGTCCCATGAGCCCGCCGAGAGCGTCAGGTGGGTAGCCGGCGTGCTCTGGCCACGCTTGCGCACGAAGTTGACCCCGCCGGTGGAGCTGCCCGAGCCCTTCATCATGCCCGCCGCCCCCTTGAGCACCTCGACGCGGTCGTAGAAGGCCATGTCGCCGGAGAAGCTGTTGGCCTGGACGTATTCGCCGCCGACATCCAGCGGCACGCCGTCGTACTGGTACTGCCCCTGCATCATGAAGCCGCGGGAGTAGAAGTACTTGCCGCCCATGGGCGACTCGTACACGGTGATGCCCGGGGTCTTCTCCATGGCCTGGTCGATGGTGGTGATGTTGCGGTCATCCATGTACTGGCGGGTCAGGACGGTCACCGCCTGCGGCGTTTCGCGCAGCGTATGCGCGCCCTTGCCGATGGTCACCGCGCGGGCCGAATAGGACTGGGTGCCCTCGGTGGTCGGATCGAGCTGCTGGCTGGAGACGGTCGTGGCGCCCATCTCCAGCACCGCGCCGGACTGCGGCGCCGGCACCAGGCCGTAACCGCCGTTGCCCAGGCGCCGCACGCTCAGTTGCGTGCCGGCAAGGATGCGGGCGAAGCCGTCCTCGATGCCGTACTCGCCGTTGAGCCCGGCGCTGCGCTTGCCTTCGGTCAGCCCGGCGTTCACCGAGATCGGAATGCCCGCGCGCCGGCCGAACTCGCCCAGCACCTGGTCCAGCGGGCCGGCGGGGATGGCGTATTGCTGGGTCCGCGTGGCCGTGGATTCGGCCTGCGCCGGCAAGGCCGGCAGCAGGGCGAGCGCGGAACAGGAGAGCATGGCCAAACCGAGCGATTGGCGCAGGGCGCGAGCGATGGGGTGAAGCGTCATGGGCAGAGGGTCCGTTTCTCGTTGTGGGCCCGCGTGTGCGAGCAGGGATTTCTCCCTAGGCCAAGCGAGAAACGAAAACCTGCCACTTTTTTGAGAATTATTTTCATCGCCACGCTGGAGGGGGCTATCCGCCTCAGCGAGGGCCTACCGTCACCCAGTAGCGGGTACGCCGCTGGACCCTGACCGGCAGGCTGTCCGCCAGCATGGCCAGCACCTGGTCGGTGTCGCCCAGCGGGTAGGAACCGCTCAGGCGGATGTCCGCCACCGCCGGGTCGCAACGCAACAGGCCGGGGCGATAGCGATCCAGCTCGGCGAGGAAGTCCGCCAGGCGCATGCGCTCGGCGATCAGGTAGCCATCGACCCAGGCGCCCTCGTTCACCTCCAGCGCCTGCGGCGTGCCCACGCCAGCCGCGCCGATGCGCGCCTGCCAGCCCGCCTCGATCACCGTCGGCGCACCGCCCGCCAGGGAACTGGCGGCGACGCGCCCCTGGGTGACCGCCAGGAAGGTGCCCTGCCCGTCGTTCTCCCGCCGGACGCGGAAGCGCGTCCCCAGGGGCTGCAGCACCGCCTCCTGGCTGACCACACGGAACGGCCGCCCCGCGGCATCGCCGGCGGTGAGAATCTCGATTTCGCCATAGCGCAGGTGCAGCTCGCGCGCGCTGTCGGTGTAACGCACATCGACTGCCGTGGCGGTATTGAGCCAGAGGCGCGTGCCATCGGGCAGCGTCCGCTGGCGGCGTTCACCGGTGCCGGTGTGGTAGTCGGCCATGGCGCCTTGCACCCAGTGGCTGTCGCGCCCCTGCCAGGCAAGCCCGCCGAGCAGGCCGAAGCCGACCAGCAGCTTGAGCGCCTTGCGCCGGTCCAGCTCGCTGTAGTGGCGGCGCCCGGCCAGTTGCCGCCCCAGCGGATCGGCCAGCGGGCCGGCGTGGCGCTGCAGGCTGAGCGGAATGCTGCTCAGGCGCTGCCAGGCGCGCTCGTGCTCGCTGCTCGCCTCGCGCCAGTTCAGCAACTGGCGCTGCTCGGCATCGCTCATGCAGCCCGACTGGGCCAGGGTGAACCAGGCGATGGCCTGGTCGCGGATGAGCGAAGGAATGGGACGGGAGTCGGAATCGCGGGACATGGCACTCACTCGAAGCGGCTGGCGTAGCAGGCGGCGAAGGCCTTGCCCATGGCCTTTTGCACCTGGTTGACGCTCAGGCCCAGGTGCGCGGCGATCTGCGGGTAGGTCAGGCCGTCGAGCTGCGACATCAGGAAGATCTCCCGCACCTGCGCCGCGAGGCCGTGCAACAGTGCATCCACCTCCACCAGCGCTTCGATCAGCAGCAGGCGCTCTTCTTCGGAAGGCGCCACCCGTTCCGGGCGCGCGGCCAGCGCCTCCAGGTAGGCACGCTCCACCGCCTGGCGCCGCCAACGGTTGACCAGCAGGCTATTGGCGATGGTGGCGAGGTAGGCCAGCGGCTGGCGCAGGTCGGCAAGGGGGCTGCGCGAACGCATCACGCGCACGAAGGTGTCCTGGGCCAGGTCTTCGGCATCGGCATGCCCGCCCAGGCGGCGCTGCAGCCAGCCCTTCAGCCAGCCGTGGTGGGCAATGTAGAGCCGTTCAACATCCCGTTCGAATGCCTGCTCGCGGTCCATGGACGTCCAGTCTTGTTAAACATGATAATCGTTCTCAACAATACTGGATTTGCCCTGCCCCGCGCAATTCTCCCGAGCACCTGGCGGATGCCGGACACCTGCGCTGGCCGGTGCCTAGCGCATTGCCGCCAGCTTGATGCCGAACCCCAGCAGGCAAGCCCCGGCCAGGCGTTCCAGCAGATTGGCGACACGCGGATTGGCCCGCATGCGCTCGGCCAGTTTGTGGGTCAGCAGGACGGCCGCCAGGCCGTAGAGGAAGGTCACCACCGCCACGGTCACCGCCATGAAGGCGAAGGTCACCAGCCCCTGGTGCCTCACCGGGTCGATGAACAGCGGCAGGAAGGCCATGTAGAACACGATCGCCTTGGGGTTCAGCAGCGTGATCAGCATGGTCTGGCGCAGGTAATGGCCGCTTTGCATGCTGCTCTTGCGGGGTGTGCCGCCCGGCTTGCTCAACAGCATCCGCAGCCCCAGCCACGCCAGGTAGGCGGCGCCCAGCCATTGCACCGCGTGGAAGGCCGCGGGGTAAGTGGCCAGCAAGGTCGCCACGCCCGCCACCGCCATCCACAACAGCACCTGATCGCCCAGGATCACCCCGCAGGTCGCCGCCAGCCCGGCCTTGATGCCGCCCTTGCCGGTGGCCGTGATCAGCGCGAAGTTGCCCGGCCCGGGAATGGCCAGCAGAACGATGAACGCAACGAGGAACGCGCCGTAATCGGTCACTCCGAACATGGATGAATCTCCTTGGCCAGGCAGGGGCGCTGAAACGGCCCAGTCTATCACCGGTTGCGGGGAGCATCCGACCGCAAGGCCCCGTCGCAACCGTGGTTCGGCGGCAGGCCGTGCCACCGGGGCGTTCGGCGTGGCCGGTGAGTCCCATCGCGGACGGGGAACGTAAGAGCCACTCGCCGATGCGCTCTTCGTAGGATGGGTTGAGCTTGCGAAACCCATCGGGCCATGGTGATGGGTATCGCTTCGCTCCACCCATCCTACGGGTGTGGTAGGGGCAGGCTCTTGCCTGCAGCCTGCAGGAGCATGCGCTGCTCTTCGTAGGAGCGGGCCCTGCCCGCGATTCGCGCGCAGGGCGCGCTCCTACAGGGGAATGGCGCGGGTGGTACTACGTAGGAGCGGATCTCATCCGCGAACCGCGCCGATACCTCCGGCTATCGCGGACAAGGTCCGCTCCTGCGGGGGAGGAATGCCGTGCTTCCCGGCTACCTTGTAGGAGCGGACTCCGTCCGCGATTCGGCGGATAACGCCCTCTTTGGCGCGGCGCGCCTCAACGCCGGCTCAGCGCCAGCCGCGCGGCGAACAGGAGAAAGACCGTGCCCGTCGTCCTGTCCATCCACCTGATGACCTTTTCGCGACGCAACACACCCGCCAGTGGTCGCGTCGCGCCGATAAGGGCCAGCGACCAGAGCAGGCCGATCGCCACGTGGATGCCGACCAGGCCGAAGGTCCAGGCCACCAGGGGCTGGCCCTGCGGGATGAACTGCGGCAGGAACGAAACGTAGAAGACACCGACCTTGGGGTTCAGCAGGTTGCCCAGCATGCCCTTGAGGAACCAGTTGGTTTCTGGCCTGCCCCGGGTTTCGACCGGCGCCAGGCTATGCCGCGGCCGCAGCAGCAGGTTCAACCCGAGCCACGCCAGGTAGGCGGCGCCGCAGTACTTCAGCGCGTTGAAGGCCAGCTCGGACACGGCGATCAACGCGCCCAGCCCGAAAGCGACGGCGGCGCCCCACAGCAGGCAGCCGGCGTTGATCCCCAGCGCGGCGCGCAATCCTTCGCGCTTGCCTTCCACCGCGGCCGTCCGGAGCACCAGGGCGGTATCCAGGCCGGGAGTCAGCGCCAGCGATGTGGCAGCGAAGGTAAACGCAAGCAGGCTGTCGGCGGTGGACATGGGCATTCGGGACCAGAGAGTGGTGTGTGCGCACATTAGCATAGGCACACGGCTGGCAAGCTCCACGCTCCGGGCCGCAAGCCGTCACCCACGAAATCCCCCCGGAAATCGGCTATCGTCCCGAGGCCGCTCACATGACCGCAGGGGCCGAACCCACATGCACATCGTCATCCCCGACGACTACCAACACGCGATCCGGACGCTCGACTGCTTCGCCCGCCTGGCCGGGCACGAGGTCAGCCTGATCCACGACCTGGGCCCGGCGTCGCCGGACGAGCTGGCGACGCGGTTCGCCGACGCCGACGCCCTGGTGCTCACCCGCGAACGCACACGCATCGATGCCGCGCTGCTCGACAGGCTGCCGAAGCTCAAGCTGATCAGCCAGACGGGCAAGGTCTCGGGCCACCTCGACCTCGACGCCTGCACCAAGCGCGGCATCGTCGTGACCGAAGGCCGCGGCTCGCCCGTGGCGCCCGCCGAACTGGCCTGGGCGCTCATCCTCGATGCGCGCCGGCAGCTGGTACCGGCCATCGAGGCATTCAAGGCGGGCCACTGGCAGGTCAATGTGGGCCAGGCACTGGCCGGGCAAACGCTGGGCATCTGGGGCTACGGCAAGATCGGCCAGCGCCTGGCGCGCTACGCCCGGGCGTTCGACATGCCGGTGCTGGTCTGGGGCAGCGAAGGCAGCCGGGCGGCCGCCACGGCCGACGGCCATCAGGCAGCGGCCTCTCGCGAAGCCTTCTTCGCCGAAGCGGACATCCTCAGCCTCAACCTGCGCCTGTCCGAACGCACGCGCCATGGCGTCACCTTCGACGACCTCACCCGGATGAAAAACAGCGCCCTGCTGGTGAACATCAGCCGCGCCGAGCTGATCGCCCCCGGCGCATTGCTCCAGGCCCTGGACGCGGGACGCCCCGGCTACGCGGCCGTGGACGTCTACGAACAGGAACCCCTGCTCGCCCCCGACAATCCCCTGCTGAACCACCCGCGCGCGCTCTGCACCCCGCACCTGGGGTACGTGGAGAAAAACGGCTATGAGCTGTACTTCGGCGATGCCTTCGACAATGTGCTGGCCTTCTTCGAAGGCAAGCCGAAGAACGTTGCTAACCCGCAGGCGCTGGCGGTGCGCCGCGGCGAGCAGGCTGGGAGCAACCGCCCCTAGAAAGCGTATTCCGCCCCCACGGTCAGGCTGCGCCCGTTGCCGCTGAGAAAGGTCGGCTGGCTGGCATCGGCGCGGTTGCGGATCACGTAGCTGCTGGCATAGGTCTTGTCCGCCAGGTTGTCGCCCTGCACGTACACACTCAGGCCCTCGCGCGCCTTGTAGGCGGCCTTGAGGCCCCAGAGCGCATAGGCGTCCTGATAGTTGTTGCGGGTGTTGGCGTGGTCTGTCGGGGTGTCCTGGGGCAGCCAGCGCAGGTTGGGCCCGACGCTCCACGGCCCGCGCCGGTAGAGCAGCTCGGCCGACCAGAGCTGGCGCGGCACGCCGGCGATCCGGTTGCCCTGGAACTCGCCGCCGCGGAAGCGGAAGTCGCTGAAGGTCCACGCCACCCGGTAGGCCAGGTCGCCGCCAATGCTGGATGCCGTCGGCAGCAAGCCGTTGAGCCCCGCTTCGACGCCGCGATGGCGGGTGCGCGAGCCGTAGTTGTAGGTTCCCACCTTCACCCCATAGGCGTCGCTGGTGGAGATCAGCTCGTCTTCCACGTCGCTCTGGTACAGCGTCAGGCTCCAGTCGGTGCGGGCGATGCGACCGGCGCCGCCGATCTCGTAGGTGGTAGCGCGCTGCACGTCGAGGTCGACCAGTTGCGCCTGCGCCGTCGCCGGGGCTGCGGGTGAGACTTCGGCGGAAACGATTTCCCAGAAGGTCGGCGCTTCGTGGCTGCGGCTGATGTTGGCGTACCAGCGCAGGTCCGGGCTGGGTGTCCAGTTCAGGCCGATCTTCGGCGTGGCGAAGTTCCAGCCCTGGTCAAGATGGCCGGCGCCATCGCGCGAATCCGCATCGCGGCTGACGTCGCTCCACTTCACCTCGGTCACCAGGGTCCAGTCCGCCGCCAGGTTCCAGTCCAGGCCGAGCAGCAGATCGAGGTTGGAGGCCGTGAGGTCGAAGTTGCCGAAACGCTGCATGCGGCTTCCGTTCTGGGGGTTGTTGGCGTACAGCTCGCGGGTCATGTCGCTGTAGGACCAACTGGCGCCCAGGCGGTAGCCGAACAGGCGCTGCTCGCCTTCGAGCAGCCATTGCGCGCCGAGCGTGTCGCTGTCGGTCAGGGTGTGGCTGAGCGGATCGGTGAAATCGTCCTGGGTGTTCTGCCCGTAGATGCCGAAGCTCTGCTGCCAGCCCGCCCCGCTCCACTGCGTACGGTTGGCCAGCCGCAGTTGCTGGGTATCGCGGTGCGGGTCACGCTGGTAGACGTTGAGCAGGCGGTCCTGCGGCGTGTTGCCGTCGCCCAGCACGCTGCGCGGGTCGTCCTTCAGGCGCGCCTTGGTGATGACGTTGGGAATCTCGAAAGTCAGGTCGCTGTAGGACAGGTAGCTGCGATTCTGTACGCCGTTGCCCAGGTCCAGGCCGAAGTTGCTCTGCATTATGGTGCGATGGGAAGCGGAGTGGTGGCGATAGCCGTCGTACTCGTCGTGGCTGACGCTCACCCGTCCATCGTACCGCCCCTCATCCAGCCCGGCGGCAGCCTGCAGGCCCTGGCGGCCGAAGCTGCCGGCCTCCAGGCGGACACGTCCGGCTTCGTCGGCGCCGGTCAGCGAGTTGAACTCCAGCTCGCCACCCAGCGCGGTGGCGCCGGGGCTGCCGGCGTTGGCGCCGCGGCGGGCACTGATCCACGACGCATTGCGCGGCTCCAGCAGGCCGATGATGAAGGAACCGTCGGCCTCGTTGAGCGGCAGTCCGTCCTGCAACAGCAGCACGCCGCGGTTGACCGGATTGCTCTGGATGCCCGAACCCCGGATGTTCAGGCGCGGCTGGTCGGTGCCGCCGAAGAAGTCCTGGATCACCAGGCCGGGCTGGTAGTCCAGCGCATCGCGCAGGGTCGCCAGGCGTGTTTCCTGTTGCGGCTCGGCGAGGTTGGTGCCGCCCGGTACGCGGGCCAGGCGCTGGCGCTCGGCCTGCGCGGACTGGCTGACCGGCGCGAGGCTTTTTTCGCTGATCTGCATCGGCTCCAGTTCGAGGCGGTCCTCCGCCGCCACCGCCAGTGGCAGCAGGCCGAGGGCCAGCAAGGGAAGTGAAAGTTTCGAGGAAAAGTGGCGTTTGGGGGAAGGACAACGACTCATGACAAGCTCCGTCTGCACGAAATCTGGCTTACCAGCTCAGGTAGAACATGCCCTTGGCCAGCAGCACGATGCCGACCATGTGGCTGAAGACGCTCAGGTGGATTCGGCGGAAATACGTCGAATTCATGCGCCCGCTGTGGAGCAGGAACATGGCGCTGAAGAAGTGCCCGAGCACGCTCAGGGCGAGCAGGATCTTCAGGCTCAGCAAGGTGCCGAAGGACGATGCCAGCGGGTCCGCCAGCAGCGGCAGGTAGCGCGTCCAGACCATGCCCAGGCCGGCGCCGAACAGCACCAGCAGCACCCAGGGCATCAGCCGCCGCGCACGCTTGCCGATGCCCTGCTCCACCTGGCGCATCACCGCGGCCGGCACGTACTTGCGCACGCTTTCGAGGATCAGCACCTCGAAGAACACCGTGCCGACGAACATCAGCGCGGCGAACAGGTGCAGGGTCAGCAGGATGGGATAGATCATGGCGCGGGTGCCTCCAGGGCAAGCAGGGTCTGATGCAGCACCGTCGCCACCTGGTCGGCGGCGTATCCGGTGAGGTCGAAGGGCTGCAACGCGCCGTCGTTGACCAGCACGAAGCGCTCCACCAGGCCGATCAGTTCGGCCGGATGGTGGCTGACGCAGAGCAGCGCCGCGCCCGAGCTGGCGAGCCAGTCGCGGCAGAGGTCGAGCAGGGATTCACGCAGGGCCGGGTCCAGCGCGCTGAATGGCTCGTCGAGCAGCAGCAGGTCCGGCTCGATCGAGAACGCGCGCGCCAGGGCAACGCGCTGGGCCATGCCGCCGGACAGTTGATGCGGCCAGGCGCGCTCGTGCCCGGCGAGGCCGACGCGTTCCAGCCAGTGGCTGGCCATCCGCCGCGCAGCCGCACGCTCGAGGCCGCTCGCCCGCAGGGGGATTTCCAGGTTCTCCGCGACCCGGCACCAAGGCAGCAGGCGCGGCTCCTGGAAGGCCAGCACGGGGTGGCGGAATCCATTCTCCAGCCGCCCCCGGCGGGGCTTCAGAAGGCCGGCAGCCAGGCGCAGCAGGCTGCTCTTGCCGGCGCCGCTGGGCCCGAGAATGCCGACCCGCTCGCCGGGCAGCAGGCGCAGGGAGGCATCGGCAAACACCCGACGCTCGCCCAGCACCAGATCGACGCCGTGCCACTCAAGCATGGGCGGCCTCCTGCCAACGGCCCATGCGCCGCTGCAGCGGCTGCAGCAGAAGAAACTCCAGCGCGGCGACCAGCAGCAGGATCAGCAGCGTCCAGGCATACAGCCCGGCGCTATCGAAGGTGCTGCGCGCATTGGCCAGCGCGAAACCGGCGCCACTTTCCGCGCCGAGCACTTCGGCCATCACCACCAGGCGCACGCCGCCGCAGGTGGCGATCAACAGCGCCGCGCCCAGCGGCGCGGTGAGTGACGGGATATAGAGCCGCCGCAACTTCTGCCAGGGGCTGAAACGGTAGACCCGCGCCATCTCCAGCAGGCCGCAGTCAACCATCTGCATGCCCTTGACGGTGTTCACGTACATGCCCGGCGCCAGCATCAGCACACTGATCAGCACCACCATGGCCGAACCGAGACCGACCCAGAGCATCGCCAGCACCACGACCACCACCGGCGGCACCGACATCAGCAGCCAGCGCAGCGGCTCCAGCAGACCGCGCACACGGGCGTCGAGCCCGGCCAGCAGCCCCAGGCAAAAGCCCAGCAGGCAGCCCAGGCCGACTCCCAGGACGATACGCAGCAGACTGGCGCCGGCATTGAGGCGGAAGTCGGCCTCGAAAGGCAGGCGGACCATGGCTTGCAGCGTCTGCCATGGCGTCGCCATGAGCAGCGGGCCCAGGCGCAGCGCCAGCAGCTGCCAGCCCACCAGCAGAAGCGCGCCGCCCAGCAAGGCCCAGCGTCGGGAAGTCATGGGTCTCATCTCAGGGCCCATAGAAGCTGGCGGGCGGCAGGGCGCCCCCGATTGCCTGTGGATGGCGCTTGGCGATCAGCCCGAACAGCGCCTCCAGCGGTCCACGCGCCGCGCTGGCGGAAACACTCTCCAGGCGCGTGACGCGGATGGACTCTTCCAGCGCCTCCACCGGCAGGTGCGGCAGGTGCCGATGGACCAGCTCCGCGCAGGCCCGCGGGTGCGCGCTGCACCAACGGGCGGACTCGGCGTAGGCGGCGTCCACCGCCCGCGCCAGTTCGCCGTCCTCGGCGCGCTGCGGGCTGCTCATCAGCCCCGCCTGAGGCAGTTCGGCCTGCTGCGGGAAGGCCTGCCGCCAGGCGCTCTCCAGGCTTTGCACGCGGTACAGCGGCGCCCCGCCCTGGCTGCGGTTGCGCCAAAGCAGCAGGGACACCGCCGGCTCCACCAGCAGGGCGTGATCGGCGCGGCCTGCCAGCAGCAGCGCCTGGGCGTCCTGGCCATCGCGGACCGGGCGCAGCGTCAGGTCCCTGCCCGGCTTCAGGCCGTGGCTGAGCAGCAATTCATCGACCAGGATCGCCGGCAGGTCGCGCTGGAACGGCAGCACCACCTCCTTGCCGGCCAGGTCGGCGAAGCCCTTCACCTGGGGGTCGCGGCTCACCAGCCAGATGATTCCCCACACCGAGACGTTGAGCAGCCGCACGGGCTGCCCGCGCCCGGCCATCAGCGCCGGCAGGTTAACCGGGGCGGCGCTGTAGTCGAGTTCGTTCTTGGCCAGCAGCACGCGCAACTGGTCGGGGTTCTGCCAGAGGCGGAATTCGACGCGCTCGGCGTACTGCTGCAGAGCGCCGCTCTCCACCATGTGCAGCAACGGGAAGCTCACCACCGCGCCGGGGCCGCCCAGCCGCAGCACCGCTTCCCTGGCCGTACCGGCAGGCGCCTGCAGGCACGCGCCGGCCGCCAGAACGAAAGAAAGGAGCAGGCGGGAGAGCCTTCGATTGATTGACTTGCGAATAAGACTTATCTTCATTCGCAGATCATTGCAGCCCGCCCGCACGCCACGAATGACAAATGTTAAGTTCGCGCCAGACCGCGGCGAATGCCTGCGATTGCTGGGCGCCATCCCCCTCTTCGCCGACCTGCCACAGGGCCTCATGGCCAGCCTGTGCGACTCGGCCAGTCTGCTGCGCGCCGAGGGCGGCAAACTGCTGTTCCGCGAAGGCGACCCGGCCGAGCACTTCCTGCTGGTGCGGCGTGGCTGCGTGGAAATGCTGCGCTTCACCTGCGACGGCGAAGAGCATGTCTTCCAGTTGTTCCGCGAAGGTCAACTGATCGCCGAGGCGGCCATGTTCATGCCCCACGGCCGCTACCCGATGAACGCCCGCTGCCAGGGTAGCGGCGAATTCTTCCGACTGAGCCGCAACGCGCTGCACAAGGCCTGCGAGGGCCATCCGCCATTGGCCATGCGCATGCTGGAAAGCCTCAGCCTGCGTCTCTACCGCCAGGTCAACGAGGTCGACTGGCTGACCGCCAGTTCCGCCTCCCAGCGCCTGGCCGCCTACCTGCTGGGCCTGCACCGTCGCCAGGGCGAAAGCCTGATGCTGCCGATCAGCCAACGCCAACTCGCCACCCACCTGGGCATTCGCCCGGAATCCCTCAGCCGCCTGCTCTCCGACTGGCAACAGGCGGGGCGCATCCAGGGCCGCCTCCGGCAATGGCGGCTGTGCGACCTCACCTACCTGCAGGACCTGGCCAGCCCGGCGGTACGCTCCTTCTGAGGGGGCCGGCTTGTGCTCGTAGTCACCACGATCATCGCCATGTCGCTAGTCGAGCGAGCTGTGCCTGCGACGCAACTGGCTGAAAGATCGTGCCTGGCTGAGCGCTTTCCACCTGCGCGGCCAGGAGGTTCCAGGGAGGTGCAAAGCCGCTCAATGGGGCTTGTCCACGCCGGAGCCGGACTGCGCCTGACGAATTCGAGATCGGTGCAAGAGGCCGGATTGACTAGGCTGCCGCTCTTCAGGGAACCTTCCGCCAGTGGCGGCTATCGGCCGAGGCTGTGTAAAAACGCTCGACCAATTTTGAGGTTCACGTTGCTACGTGAAATCTGAAGAAATTTTCCCAGTTGGCTCGCCCAAAATTCGCAAGCGAACGCGAAATTTGCTCATTTTCTGAGCAGCTATCGTTTTCGAAAACGTTTTTACACAGCCTGGGCCAGAAGCAGCCATTGGATGTGACTACGATTCAAAACTGCTCTAGACGTTCGTCTTCAACTGGTAGCCATATGGACAGCACGCACCACCCGAGGTACGGTTCAGTCAATATGGCAATACGCCATCATCAAGTGATGCCTAGAGGGATTTAGAGTGCACGTTAAATCGATCAAGCTGATCAACTTCAAAAAATTTCGCGACGAACTTTTAGACTTCAACGACGACGTTAATATTTTCGTCGGCGACAACAATGCTGGTAAAAGCACAATCTTGGAAGCGTTAGAAATTGTGCTCAATTACAATCATCGTGGACGGCCCTTCAACGGCGAGTTCTCCCCGGATCTTTTCAATCAGGATGCCGTTAATCAGTTTCTCGCCTCAGATTTGAGCTTCAAGCACCTGCCCAACCTGATTATCGAAGCCTACATTGACGGTGTGCCTGAGTACCGAGGCTCGAATAACAGCCTCAAGGCTGACGCCCAGGGCATTGTGGTACAAGCCTGTTTCGACCCGTCGCTGGAGGCCGTTTACGAGAGCCACCTGCTGACCAAGCCGAACATCACCAGCATCCCGATCGAGTTCTATAAGGTGGAATGGCTAGATTTCGGCTGGAACCCGATAAAGCCGATCGCCAAGAAGTTCAAGGCACTGTATATCGACCCCACACGTATCCACCCCACCATGGGGAAGAACCAGTACATTTCGAGCATTCTCAACACCGCGTTGGCGAAGGAAGAGCTCGTCAAGCTGACCCTCAATTATCGCGAAAACCTGCAGGTGTTTAACAACTCCGGAGAGGTCAGGACAGTCAATGCCAGCCTTGATGCGGGTCACCTTATCACTGATAGCAAGCTCACCATTGCAGCAAGTACGTTACCTGCGGGCTCCATCCAGACCGGTCTGCAGCTTGAAGTCGATGATGTGCCGTTTCACTTCATCGGCAAGGGTGAACAGAGCAATGTGCAGATCAAACTGGCGATTCAGAACAAATCCCACGACATCGATCTAGTGATGATGGAAGAACCCGAAAATCATCTGTCTCACACCAATCTGAACAAGCTGGTGCACTACATCGAAACCCAGCGGGGAGACAAGCAGCTGTTCCTGACCACCCACAGCGCATATGTGTTGAACAAGCTGAGCATCGACAAGATTTGCCTTGTGCAGTCAGGGTACAAAAGGTTGCATACGCTAGACCCTAAAGTGGTGAAGACCCTCAAGCGTCTTCCTGGCTACGACACCTTGCGGGTGGCACTGTCGGGCAAGGTCATCTTGGTCGAGGGTCCGTCGGACGAACTGGTGCTCAAGAAAATCTACCAACGAAAACATAACCGACTGCCTGAGCAGGACGGGATAGATATCATCGTGGTACGCGGTGTGGGGTTCAAGACGTTCATCGAGTTGGGTAAAGAGATCGGTACCAAGATCCATGTGCTCAGAGATAATGACGGCGACTATCACGGTAACGTTGTGCTAGGACGTCTGGAATACGCTGCGTTCCCTAACATCCAGCTGTTCTCGTCGATGAACAACGCTGAGTTTTCGCTTGAGCCAGCGATGATTTATGCCAACGCAGTTGACATCAAGACCCTTGACGCTTTCGCGAAGGAAGTCTTGTCGACGGAAACCTTCAATATCTACAACGCAGAGGTCTCTCTGGAGGATCGAAGGGAGAATCTGATCCGCTGGTTCAAAAGCGTAAAGGGCAACGGTAAAGGCGCTCGAAAGGTCGATTCGGCGGTGAAACTGTTCGATGGCGCGCTGGACTTCAAGTACCCGGCCTTCTTGGACGAGGTGCTCGATTTTGCCTAATGAACTCTGGATCGCGGGAGCCGGGTCAGGGAAAACGCACAAGATCATTACTGAAGCCATTGAGGCCATCAAGGCTGGTGGGCGTGTGCTTGTAGTCACCTACACGACCAATAATCAGGCAGAGTTACGCACTCGTTTTGTTGAGCTGTATGGTGCTAGCAGTGAGCACTTCGTCGTCAAGGGGCTGTTCTCTTTTTATCTGGAGGATATGGTACGTCCCTATCAGAGCGAGGTATTTCCAGATCGGATCACGACTATCTCGTTCACTGAGAACAACCCTCACTTGATACCAGGTACAACCTACTACATTGAAGGCAGAGCTGAAAAATCAGAAGACGGCACGATCAACCCGCTGCATTACCTGACGCCCTGCAAAACCAAGGCTTACTCTGGATTGCTGGCGAAACTTTCGACCCTCATTGCGAAGCTATCCAAAGATGCCCCTGCCAAGCGGCTGAAAGAGATTTATCAAAGGATCTTTTTTGATGAAGTGCAGGATTTGGTCGGTTGGGACTACGACGTGATCAAATCACTCAACAAGGTCATGGTCGACTCGATCTGTTGTGTCGGCGACTTTCGACAGACAATCTACACCACGACTTTCGGCCATAAGGCTCCGCAGACGCCTCAACAGAAGGTCGATTACTTCGTCGGAAAAATGAAGTTCGAAAAGCATTCGATGCCGACGAATCGCAGGTGTATCCAAGAAATCTGCGATTTCTCCGACACGATCCACCCTGGGCTGTATGACAAGACGGTGTCGGGTATCGAGAAAGTTCCAGACGAAATATCGCATCACCATGGCATCTTCATAGTGAAGCAATCTCAGGTGAGCGATTACCTGGCAGCGTTTCAACCCCAAGTACTGCGCTGGTCGTCAACCACCGGCACTGGATACCTACCGGCTAACCTTATCTGTTACACGTTTGGTTCCTGCAAAGGCTTAGGCTTTGATCGAGTGCTTGTGATCCCGTCAGATAAACATCTGAAGTTCGTTGGCGGGAATGCCAAGGTGTTCGACAGGGATAAAACGGAGGAGTCGCGAAACAAGCTATATGTCGCGATCACCCGCGCGCGCTATAGCCTGGCCTTCCTCGTCGAGGACAAGAAGGTGAAAGGGCTCCCTTATCCCATATGGGATGGCGCTGGCGCGCTCACTGCAGCGATTGAAAAGTGAGGCGCAGAGGCTGGCGAATCATCAATGTCGAGATAGATGAAATACTCTATGTCTCATAGGCACATCGAATGGCTGCTTTGGGCCGATTGCTGCCCTTCATCACAGGCAGCTACCGGCCAGAAGCAGCCGGTCACAAACGGTAGAATCCGAACATAGATGAATATTCAGCCGCAAAGCTGCGACCTAGAACACCCATCCCTCTTTCTCCATAAAGCCCTCAAGGCTTAAGAATGGGATTTTGAAGTGCGAGCAAATATTCGGGATTTTCACTGCGTTTGGCTTGAGCCGCTCTAACGTCACAACTGTCCCACCAACGGCAAAGGCTCGGGCAATGAGGAAGGCGTCTGCATTGCGACCGCCCTTGATGAGTTTTTGCCTTTCAATATTGGCTTGAAAGTGAGGAACAGCGTAGATTTTTGCGACGAATCCCGCTTCGGTAGCATCAGGGATGGTGAATAGACCGGCATTTGCCTTAGCCCAGTCAGTATCGGTACCTGAACCGTCGTGTAATTCGCGATATGCCTCGCGTGTGGACGTGATCATGCCTTTATCGACCAACTGATCAAATTGCTTCCAAAGCGATACGAAGCGTGAGCGATAGTAATTTTTGTGGAGGGCCGAAATAACGGTGGTGTCGAGTACATACATTAGAGGCCACCCCACGCAAATTTTTCTGCAAAGGTGGGCAGGCTCTTCGGCTTGAGATTCAAGTACTCGGCTAGCTGCCCTTGATCGAAGCGATTCTGGTAGTACCTGGTAAACGCGAGGTCTATGTAACGTTGTCCCAAGTAGGCACGGTGGCTGTTGTAGTAATTGCCGGAAGATGAACTCTTGGGTTTTACCTGCGCTGCCCATGTATCGGCTGCGGCGGAGTACTCATCAGCACTGACCAGTTTCCGATCAAGGAACTTGCGATAGATCACCTCGCGACTGACATTAAAGCGCTTGGCAATCTGCTCTGCGGCCGCGCGACTGATTTGAACTCCAACAAGTATATCGTCAAGCACATTGTCAGGGACTAAGACGCGAGCGGCTAGGCCATTGCAGATGACTTCAATCTTTCGGTCTTCATCGCCTAAGTGCTTGAGATACGAGTCATCAAGAATATCGATGCCGCTGGTATGGAAAAGCAAATGCCCTAGCTCGTGGAAGAGCGTAAATATCTGCCTCGACTTCGTTGCGCTGTTGTTGATGTAGACAACCGGAAACTCGGCATCGTAGAGGCAGAATCCGAAGTAATTCGGGGTGTGGAAGGCATCCTTAAAGGCGTATACCCCGGCGCGAGCTGCAAATATCTCACGCCAATTATCGAGCGCCTCGTCCACGCTTTTCCAACTAGCCTGCTCCTCGATGGAGACTCCGAGATAGCTTCGCACTTCTGCTGCGATGTCATCGATGGAAGTGTTGGGCGAAAACTTCAAGTCGCGGGTTATCAAGCTCTTCGACGGATTGGTGCCGTCATTCAGCTCCGCCAAGTTGATTTGCATGGCTTGGCCACGACGCAACAGCAGCCGAATGTTGCGCGGGATCGCAGCGAAATCATCGGCTGGAAGCGTACGGAAGGATTGCTGAACAGAGGGCAGTGCCGGCGGGCTCGGGAAGAAAAATACGGCGACAGGAGTTTTGAATTTGTCGGCCATCTCCTCAATCTGGGCATAGGAGGGCAATGCTTCTCCAGCTTCCCACGCTGCGATTTTCTTAAAGATCAGGCCGGCATCTTCTATTGAATAGCCGGCACGTTCGCGCGCCCATTGGACGACAGCGGGGGTAATCGGCAGGCCTTCCTTTACGTCTGCCATTTCAGTGGTCTCCACCCATCTTCATAGATAATGGCACGGGCACGTCGTGCTTTATGAATAGGTCTAGCAACGCTTCGGCCAGGCAGTCTTTTACGTTCTTGCCGTTCCTAGATTGCACCATGCGTAAGCACGATTTCACGTCCGCAGGGAAGTATGCAGAAATGTTGACCTCGCCTTCCTTGTGGACCTGACGAGCCTGGGGGATGGCCACCGGCACGCCCGCCCTCTCGACCTTCACTGATTTATCGGATTGCTGCAAGTGCGTCTTAGGCATGCGGAGTGTCGACTTGAGAGATTGAGAGATTGAGAGATTGAGAGATTGAGAGAATCTAGCCCATAAGCGACGCTTGCAGGAGTCAGGCTGCTGAACGGTTAGAAGTGGTGGCGTCGCCTGAATGAAGGTCCGCGCTCAGCCACAGGCGATCATTTTGGAGAGTCCGCAATATTAGGACGATTTCAGCGGGGGCAGCAGGCAGCTTTTGGCCGGTTGCAGCCAATGGTGAACGGCAGATAGCCACTAACCCATGTTCCCCCCACATTTTGGACCCTGTCGATGCCGGGTCAGCGTGCAGGCCGGCCGGGAAGCTTGCCAACTTCGGAACCAGCACCGCGCTCAGCAAGGCCCGGCGAAGTCCCTGCTCCCTCCGCTCGCCCGCAACCAAAAACAACCCTCCCCTTCCCTCACCGCCCCCTTTTACATATAAGATATGATTTCATATTAATTTGACATCACCGCAAGCGGCGAGGAGTGGCGAGGCATGTGGTTCGCAAAGGGGGCGAAGGAACTGGCGGGTGAGGTGGGTGAGCTGTGCCGGCAGTGGCTGGCGGGGAATTGGCGTAGCCCGGCCGAGTGTGCCGCGCTGAACCGCCACCGCGAGCTTGCGCTGGCCCTGCAGGATGTTCAGAGCCACTGGCAGGAAGACCGCGCCACTCTCGCACGCCTGGCGGAACGTCACGACCGCGTCGATGAAACCCAACTGCAGGAACTGCAGGCCTCGCTCAGCTTGCGCGAGCAACAGCAGGCCGAGACCGAGCAGGCGCTGAAGCGTGCCGAGGAGTGGGCCACTGCAGTCGAGGCGGAGCGGGCGCGGCTGCTGGAGGAGCAGCAGGTGTGGGAGTTGACCAAGCAGACGCTGACCGAGGGTTGCTGGGACCTCAGCGTGGTCGATGGCAACCCCGATCATCCCGACAACGTGATTCGCTGGTCGGATCAGTTCCGTTCGTTGATCGGCTACAACCGCCAGGAGTTTCCCGATGGCTGGGACAGTTATTTCGCCATCACCCAGCCCGAGGACCAGCAGCGCGTCATGCGCGCCTTCGGCGAGATGATGGCCGACCCCACCGGGCAGCGCGTCTATGTCGTCGAGTACCGCATGCGTCACAAGACCCGCGGCGACCTGTGGTTCCGCGAGCGCGGGCGTTGCCTACGCGATGCCAATGGCGTGCTGTTGCGGGTGACCGGCGCAACCCGGGAAATCACCGATGAGAAGGCTGCGGAGGCGCTGCGCGAGCGGGAGCAGGTGAGCATCCAGAACACCTACGCCGAGATTTCGCAGATGGCGGGCGTGATCAAGGGCATTGCCGAGCAGACCAACCTGTTGGCCCTGAACGCGGCCATCGAGGCGGCGCGGGCGGGTGAGCAGGGGCGAGGGTTTGCCGTGGTGGCCGACGAGGTGCGCAACCTGGCCAAGCGCACCCAGGACTCGGTGCTGCACATCCAGTCGATGCTCAACAAGCAGCAGGGCCAGGGCTGATCTCAGCGAAATCGGCCCCTGTTCCATCCGAAATCTCCCACCCACATTCGCCCTTGTGAGCCTACAAACCCCGTCGATAGATTCCGTTCCTGCCACGGTCAATCCCGTGGCCCGGATCGCAGTCCGGCGATAACCAACGTGCACGAAGCGCCGACGCACCTTGCACAGGCGCTTTTTCTTGCCTGCTGTTATGTGCAGCCATGGCGAGCCGTGCGGGGCAGGCTTCGGCCTGGCCGGTCTTTACGTTGGTTAACCGGTACTGCGACCCCGCACGGTCCGCCGCCCTTTCCGGGCGGGCGGCTCCTTCCTCCGAAACAGGAGCAACGGAAATGCCTAAACACCCACTGTTCGTTGTACGTGCCTTGCTGTCCTCCCTCCCCTTCGCCTCCATCCCGGAGGTGCGTCATGCCTGATCGCAAGCTGGTACCGCTGCAATCCCAGGCCTTCGATGGCGTGCTGTATGTCGACCTTTCCGCCCCGGCGGAGCATCTCTACGACGTGGCCGAACGCCGGCTGAACGCGCTGGAGGACCTGCTGCGGGTGCTGGAGGTGCACGAAGGCCATGATGTGCTGGTGCATGAAACGGCGCGGGTCGCCTCCGCCCTGGTGCCGCTGGTGGGCGAGGCCCGGCAGTTGTATGAGCTGGCGCGCAAGCGCGCACTGGCCCCCGCCAACGCGTAACTCCGCTCCACTGCCTGACCAGGCCGGCGCCCGTGTGAACGGGGCCGGCCTTTTTCGTGCGGGCTCAGTCGCGGTCGGGCGCGCCCAGCGGGAACAGCGGGCGGTAGGGCCGGGCCTCGTCCACCGCCCTGGCGAACGAGGGGCGCGCCAGCAGGCGGGCGCGGTAGGCGCGCAGGGTCGGGTAGGTCTCGCCGATGGGGTGCGTCCAGTCGGCGTAGAACAGCGAGGGCGCGGCCGCGCAGTCGGCCAGGGTGAAGGCTTCGCCCGCGGCCCAGGTGCGGCCCGGCAGCTGGCCTTCCAGCCAGGCGTAGGCGCGTTCGAGCTTTTCCACCGCGTCGGCCACGGCTTCCTGGCGCTTGCTCGCGTCGCCCGTCAGCGCGCCGCCCACGGCGTGTTGCACCGGCGTCATCACGTGCAGGTCGAAGAAGCGGTCGAGAAAGCGCACGTCCAGCGCCGCCAGCGGGTCGTCCGGCAGCCAGCGCACGGGGCCGCCGTGGGTGAGCTGCAGGTATTCGATGATGATGCTGCTCTCGGCGAGGCTGCGCTCGCCGTCCAGCAATAGTGGGAACTTGCCCAGCGGCCATAGCCGCAACCACTGCGCCGCGTGCTGCGGCGTGTCGGGGCCGATGCAGCGGAATTCGAAGGGCGTCTGGTTCTCGTACAGCGCCATCAGCACCTTCTGGGTGTACGAGGAAAACGGATGACCGTAGAGCACGAGCGCCATGGCGGACCGCCTGTTTGCTGTGGGTGTGCCAGCGGCAAGTGGTAGCACAGCCTGCCGGGGGCTGCATGCCAACCGACCGGCGACGCGTTGTCCAGTGGTCGCTTTTCATTATCGACAATGTATATAAATTCCTGGCGCCTTATATTCGGCAGAGGTTCAAAAGACCACGAAAACTGTCACCTGGAATTTACACTTCCAATAACAAAATCAAATAAGAATTTCCTACATGATTTCATTCCAAGATTATCGAAAAATACTCTGCGGGCGCCTTGGACAGGTAGGCGAACGACAGCTAGCTTCAGCTTGAACGCCGCAGTCCTGGCGCCCTCCACCATCCACAGGGAAGTACGAAGATGGCCTTCGATCGCTTCAATTCCCGTATTGCAATCACCCTCGGCCAATTCACTTTATTGAAACGCGCCGACCTGTTATTCGACCGTTATAGCGAGCCCTATATAGTTTCCCTCGCCATCGATACTTCGAATATCCAGCAGGGTGCCCTTACTTTCAATTACATGCCCTTCCCGAAAGTTCGCCAGGGCTCGACGGTGAGCATGCTCGGCGACGGCCACCTGCTGTATGGCCCGGCCAACCCCGGCGAGTACGTCGCGCTGTCGTTGCTGATGATGGAGTCCGACCGCGACCTGCGCGAGGCGGGCGAGCGCATCCGCGACGTGGTCGGCAGCAAAGCCGCCGACCTGGGGCTCAAGGCGGTGATGCTGGCCAACCCTGGCTCCGCCGCCGTGGTCGCCTTGCTCAAGGAACTGACCGCCTTCACCGCCGGGCGCCTTGCCAGCGATGGCGACGACGAGCTGTTCCGCACCGAGGGCGCCTTCCTGCGCGACCAGCCCAACCCCTACCACATCAACCGCAGCTACCGGCAGGGCAACGACTTCATCGACCTGGAGTTGCGCATCCTCCCGCTCGACGCCCCCAACGGCGAAGGCGCCACCCCGCAGACGGTGGAACTCGCCTGAGCCCTGCCCCGCCCCATTACCGAGGAACGCACCATGGTCACCGGACTGGATCTGTACACGCTCGCCGCCACGAAAAAGAACCAGAAGTACGCCAACGTGCTGGTCCCCAAGGACAACCCCAACTGGAACGGCCCCTGGGACTGCGCGGAATTCGTGTCCTGGGTGGCCTACCAGAAGCTGAAGAAGCTCTACGGCTGCGTGAACAACCAGGGCAACCCGGCGACCACCGAGGCCTATTCCGGCGCCTGGGTGCATGACGCCAGCAACGGCACCCTCATCCCCACCAACGAGGCCGACGCCATGCTCACCGCCGGCGTGGTGCTGGTGCGCAAGCCGCCGCTGCCCGGGCACATGGGCCACGTCGCCATCACCGACGGCGCCGGCAAGACCATGGAGGCCGCCGGCACCGGCCTGGGCGTGCGCGCCGGCAATGTCACCGGGCGCGTCTGGGACTATTACTGCCGCCTGCCCGGTGTGAGCTACAGCAGCAACCCGGGCACGCCCAGGCTCAAGCCGCCGCCCTCGGTCATCCGCCTGGAGCAGCCGAACGTGAAAGGGCCGAAGGTGACGGAAATCCAGCAGGCGCTGAAGGCGGCCGGCTTCGACCCCGGCAAGATCGATGGCGCCTACGGCCCGCACACCACCGCGGCCGTGGCCGCCTTCCAGACCACCCACCGCCTGGTCGCCGATGGCGTCGTCGGCCCGGCCACCGCGCGCGCACTGAAGATCCAGTGGCCCTGAGCAGGAGACCGAGCATGGAACAGCAACCGATGAAGGCGCCCTTCTACCCGATCATCTACGTGCGCGGCTACGCCATGAGCCGCGGCGAGATCGACGAGACCACCGCCGACCCCTTCTGCGGCTTCAACCTGGGTTCCACGGTGATGCGCGCGGTGGCCACCGCGGGCGCGCCGCCGCGCAAGTTCGTGTTCGAGTCGCCGGTGATCCGCCTGGCCAGCCAGTTCGGCTACGGCGACGTGTACGAGGACGGCTATGACGTCCTCGACCCCAACTGGCTGGCGCAGAAGAACAACAAGCTGGCCGCCCGCTCCATCGTCATCTACCGCTACTACGACCCGGCCTCCACGCTGCTGGGCGTCGGCAAGACGCCGAGCATGGAGCAGTTCGCCCAGGGCCTGAGCGAGCTGATCCTGCACCTGCGCGACCTGGCCTTCGCCAACCCGGCCAACGAGTTGGCGAAGAAGGAAGACTTCCGCTGCCACCTGGTGGCGCACTCCATGGGCGGCCTGGTCTGTCGCACCTTCCTGCAGAACCCGGCCTGCGGCTCGCCGGAGGCACGCGCGGCGGTGGACAAGTTCTTCACCTACGCCACGCCGCACAACGGCATCGACATGGTCGGCGTCAACGTGCCGAGCCTGCCGGTGTTCTCGCTGCCGTTCGACATCGAGAACTTCAACCGCGACAAGCGCATGCGCGAATACCTGCGCCTGCCCAAGCTGCCGAAGGGCTACGACAAGGTCGACCTGCTGCCCGAAAGCGCCCTGCCCTCCAGCCGCGTGTTCTGCATGGTGGGCACCAACCGCAGCGACTACGAGGTGGCCGCGGGCCTGTCGCGCACCTTCGTCGGCCACGGCAGCGACGGCCTGGTGCGCATCGAGAACGCCACGCTGCACGGCCTGAACGCCGACGGCACCCTCGGCGAGGAATGCGCCAAGGCGTTCGCCTACCGCGCGCATTCCGGCTTCTTCGGCATCGTCAACAGCGAGGAGAGTTTCCAGAACCTGGTGCGCTTCCTGTTCGGCAACGTGCGCGTCGACATCTGGCTGGACATCGACGAGCTGCGCCTGCCCAAGGAAGTGCTCGATGCCGCCGACGGTGCGACGGTCAACGCGCTCTACCAGATCGAGCTGCTGGCCTCGCCGCGCAGCAAGCCCTGGTACCTGTCGCGGCGCACGGCGGAGGAGGATTCCGCGGCCTGCCTCACCCAGGCCGAGTGGAAGCCGGGCACGCAGCTGTACCTGTCCAGCGTGTTCCTCGCCGAGTTCGGCAAGGTCGACCCCGAACTGCCCGGCCTGGCCTACAGCCTCACCCTCGGCGTGCGGGTGCCGGACTACGAGATCGACAAGCGTTTCTGGCCCAACAGCCATTACGAAGGCAGCTACCTGTACCGCGACACCGTGATCATCCAGCTGGAGCGCCCCACCGACGGCAGCGACCAGTGGACCATCCGCTACGCCTGGCAGAACACCGGGATGAACACCGCGACCATCCCGCTGCAGGCCAAGGAGCTGGACGGCAGCGGCATCCAGGTGCTGCTGCCGATCGACAGCGACGTCCACGGCAACCCCGACGCCGCCGCCATCAAGGGGCAGGTGCGGTTGATGGTTTCGACCTGGAACCCGGAGGGCACCTGGCCCTGACGGCCGGCTGCACAAATCTTCCAGACGCCGCCCGCCCGCGCGGTATGCTGAACGACTCGCGGGCGCGGCGGAGGCGCGGCATGCACAGCGACAACTGGATCGACCTGGCGCAGGATGCCGACACCGGCATCGAGACGCTGCGCGCCCATTTCAAGGGGCATGCCTACGATCCGCACTGGCACGACAGCTACCTGATCGGCTTCACCGAAACCGGCGTGCAGCAGTTTCGCTGCCGCCAGGCGCGCAACGTCAGCACGCCGGGCAAGGTGTTCTTCCTCGAACCCGGGGAGATCCACGATGGCGATGCGCCCACCGCCGGCGGTTTCACCTATCGCATGCTCTATCTCGATCCGCAGTGGCTGGAGCGCGAGGTGGGCGCGCTGTTCGAGGAGGCCCCGGCCGATTGCCAGTTGAGCGTGCCCCAGGTGCTGTTCGACGACGCACGCATGGCCGCCGCCATCGACGCCGCCTTCCAGGCCGTGCATGGCCAGGACCTGCGCATCGTGCGCCAGGCGGCCCTCGACGAGCTGCTCGGCGGCCTCACCCAGCGCCTGCACTGGCGCAAGCGCATCGACGACCACCCGCGCCTGCCTCTGGTGGCCCTGCGCGCCCGGGACTACCTGCACGCCAACCTGATGCAGGACATCGACCTCGACGACCTGGCCCGCGCCGCCGGCTGCGACCGCTTCCGCCTCAGCCGCGCGTTCAAGGAGGCCTTCGGCCTGCCGCCGCACGCCTACCTGATCCAGCTGCGCCTGGCCCGCGCGCGCCAATTGCTGGGCCGCGGCCTGGCCCCGGCGCAGGTCGCCGCCGACCTCGGTTTCGCCGACCAGAGCCATCTGGGGCGCTGGTTCCGCCGCGCCTATGGCGTTACCCCGGCGTACTACCGGCAGCGCTGCTCAAAGCTTCCAGACTGACGCCCGGGCCGCGGCGAGGATAGCGGCTCCACGTCCCACGGAGCCCATGCCATGATCCAGGCCCTGCAGCAATGGCTGCCCTTCCTGTTGTTCGCTTTCGTCGCCGCCATCACCCCGGGGCCGACCAACCTGCTGATCTTCAGCAACAGCGCCCGCCACGGCTGGAGCGCGGCGCTGCCCATCGTCTTCGGCGGCTGTGGCGGCGCGGCGCTGGTGGTGCTGGCGGTGGGCAGCGGCCTGGGCGAACTGCTCGCCGGGCGGCCGCAGGTGCAGGGCATCATGGCTGCCGCCGGGGTGCTGTGGCTGACCTGGCTGGCCTGGCAGATCTGGAGCAGCCCGCCGCCCGGGCTGGAAGATGCCGCTCCGGCGCGGCGCGTTGGCCTGCTGGATGCAGCGCTGTTGCAGTTGGTGAACCCGAAGAACTGGACGGTGGCCCTGGCGGTGATCGGCGTCTATGCGGGGCAAGGTGATGACCGGCTGTTGCGCATCCAACTGATGTCGCTGTTGTTCTTCATGGTCGGCGTGCCGTGCCTGAGCGCCTGGGCCGGGCTCGGCGCCGGCAGTGCGCGGTTGTTGCGCTCGCCGCGGGCGCTGCAGCGGTTGAATCGGGGGTTGGCGGTGCTTCTGGTGCTGTCGGCGTGGGCTGGGGTTTTGTAGGAGGGGTGGAGCGGGGAGGCCTGTGGTGTGTGGCCTGAAGAGCGCCCTCTCCCTAACCCTCTCCCTGAAGGGAGAGGGGACCGTTCGGAGTGCGTTGGTGTTTCGGCGTTAGATGGCTAGCGCAGGGATTGCCGGCTGGAACTGTGGTGGTTCAATTTCCTCGGACACCTCGATAGGTGGAAAATCCACTGAATAGAGGAGTCATTCATGAGCCGTAAACGCAGAGCATTCGATGCCAGCTTCAAGCTGCAAGTCGTCCAGATGATCAAAGACCAGGGCCTGAGCATTACGCAGGTCTGTCGAGACATGGACCTGGGAGAGACGGCAGTTCGCCGCTGGGTTCAGCAATACGAAGCCGAGCTGTCGGGGCAGGCGGGAGTGGGTAAGCCGCTGACACCCGAGCAGCAGCGGATTCGTCAGTTGGAGGCCGAGAATCGCCAGTTGAAGCAGGACAACGACCTGCTAAAAAAGGCCTCGGCCTTCTTCGCCC